>DASXGN010000028.1:0-532815 GCA_036489025.1 Buttiauxella sp. | reverse complement strand
TTCGCAGTGGTTGCAGGCAATCGACAGGTAGTAGGCAAAGACGTTCTGCTGGTACACGCCGTTGTCTTCCGTCCAGTCGCCGCCCGCGTACTCATAAATGCGGCGGAAGCTGACGTCCGGGCCTAAGTTTTTGTAATCCTTACAGGCCAGCTCGCAGGTTTTGCAGCCGGTACAGCGGCTGGAATCAATATAAAATCCGTACTGGGTTGTCATGTCCTACTCCTCACGCCTTTTTGATTTCAACCAGGTTGGTGTGCTGCGGATTGCCTTTCGCCAGCGGCGAAGGGCGCTGCGTGGTGAGCGTGTTCATGCAGGAACCGTGATCGACCCGGTCGCCGGACATATTGGCATCGTGCCAGGCTCCCTGGCCCATAGCGGTGACGCCCGGCATGATGCGCGGCGTGACTTTGGCCTCCACGCGAACTTCACCGCGCCCGTTAAACACGCGCACGAGATCGCCGCTGGCGATGCCGCGTTTTTGCGCGTCAATCGGGTTGATCCACACTTCCTGGCGGCAGGCTGCCTTGAGAATATCGATGTTGCCGTAGCTTGAGTGGGTGCGGGCTTTATAGTGGAAGCCGAACATTTGTAGCGGCCACGAGCTGCGCTCCGGCGCGTCCCAGCCGTCGAAGGTTGAGGCGTAAACGGGCAGCGGGCTGATGGTTTCGTCTTTTTCCAGCTCCCAGCTATGGGCAATATCGGCCAGTTTGCTGGAGTAGATTTCAATCTTGCCGGACGGCGTTTTTAAAGGATTGGCTGCGGGATCGTCGCGGAACTTTTTGTAAGCCACGAAGTGACCGTTCGGGTCTTTACGCTTGTAAATGCCCATTTTGCGCAGGGCTTCATACGAGGGCAGCGCCGGATCTTTCGCCAGCATTTTGGCGTAAAGATATTTCAGCCAGTCGGCCTGCGAGCGCCCTTCGGTGAACTTTTGGTACACGTCCGGACCCAGGCGGCGGGCGACCTCGCTGGTGATCCAGTAGATCGGTCTGCGCTCAAACTTCGGCGCGGTGGCGGGCTGGATAAAGATCAGGTAGCCCATGTTCCCGGCGTAGTCGTTCGGGATGATGTCTTCCTGCTCGACGGTCATCAGGTCCGGCAGCAGGATATCGGCGTATTTGGCCGACGATGTCATAAAGTTCTCGATGACGACGATCGTCTCGCACTGTTTGTCATCCTGCAGGATATCGTGAGTTTTGTTGATGTCGGAGTGCTGGTTGGTGATGGTATTGCCCGCGTAGTTCCAGATGAACTTAATCGGCACGTCGAGCTTGTCTTTGCCGCGTACGCCGTCGCGTTTAGCCGTCATTTCCGGGCCGCGGGCAATGGCGTCCGTCCAGCTAAAGCAGGAGATCTGCGTTTTCACCGGATTTTCCAGAACCGGCATGCGTTCAATGGTGATGGTATAGGTGGATTCGCGTGCACCGCTGTTGCCGCCGTTAATGCCCACGTTGCCGGTCAGGATCGGCAGCATGGCAATGGCGCGGGAGGTGAGCTCGCCGTTGGCCTGACGCTGCGGCCCCCAGCCCTGGGAAATATACGCAGGTTTTGCGGTGCCGATTTCACGCGCCAGCTTGATGATGCGCTCGGCGGGAATGCCGGTCACGGCGGAAGCCCAGCCGGGTGTTTTTTCCACGCCGTCATCGCCCTGGCCGAGAATATAAGCCTTGTAATGGCCGTTGGCAGGCGCACCTTCCGGCAGGGTTTTCTCGTCGTAGCCCACGCAGTATTTATCCAGGAAAGGCTGGTCGACGAGATTTTCATTAATCAGCACGTGCGCAATACCCGCCACCAGCGCGGCGTCGGTGCCCGGACGGATAGGGATCCACTCGTCTTCGCGGCCTGCGGCGGTGTCGGTATAGCGCGGATCGATAACGATCATGCGCGCGTTAGAGCGCTCGCGGGCCTGCTCGAGGTAATAGGTGATCCCGCCGCCGCTCATGCGGGTTTCCGCCGGGTTATTGCCGAACAGCACAACCAGCTGGCTGTTTTCAATATCTGAGGTGCTGTTGCCGTCGTTGCTGCCGTAGGTGTACGGCATGGCGCAGGAAATTTGTGCGGTGCTGTAGGTACCGTAATGGCTGAGGAATCCGCCGTAGCAGTTCATCAGGCGGGCAACCAGCGAGGCGTAAGGCGAGGATCGGGTAATGTTGCCGCCGACGATGCCAGAGGTGTAGTTGATGTACACCGCTTCGTTTCCGTACTTTTCAACCGTGTCTTTCAGGCTTTTGGCGATGGTATCCAGCGCTTCGTCCCATGAAATGCGCTCGAATTTTCCTTCCCCGCGTTTTCCGACGCGCTTCATTGGATAGTTCAGACGTTCAGGATGGTTTATGCGGCGGCGAATGGATCGTCCGCGCAGGCAGGCGCGAACCTGGTGATCGCCATAAACGTCGTGGCCGGTGTTGTCGGTTTCGACCCAGTAGACCTCTTCATCGCGCACGTGCAGGCGCAGGGCGCAGCGGCTGCCGCAGTTTACAGAACAGGCTCCCCAGACGACTTTGTCTGCGGGGGTGACGGCTTCGCCGACGGCGAGGGCTGAGGCTTTGAGTCCGAACGGCAGTGAAATTCCTCCTGCGGCAAGGGCAAGGCTCCCCAGCGCGCCGGTTTTCACCAGCGATCGGCGGCTGATACCGCCAGAGTTGTTCAGGTTTGACATAGCTCACTCCATGACTGGTTTCCCCGCGAGGGGAGGCGTCATTTTTTTAGGTTTCTTGTTGGGTGTTCTGATTGCAGCTAAGGGAAGGAAATGGCGGATCGTTATCCGGCAAATAATACCCCTGGGGCATAATTCTACTTATTTGGGGGTATGACTTATTAATACTCGTCAATATTGGAGCAGTAAGCGGGGAAAATTACCGGGAAAGAAAAAGGGGCGCTGGCCGCCCCTTGAGCTACTGCTGTTGTTCGCTTTGCGGCGCGTCCTGGGTGGAGGAGCCGTAAGCGCCTTCATTGCCGCTGCTGGTGCGGCTGTAGAGAATTTTCTGCGTGTCGTTGCCGCAGTGCCCTACAACCTGCGCATCAGGTTTGTCGGCCTGATCGTTGGGCACAATGGTGAGGGTAAACCCCGATTCCGGCACGCCATTGTTGATAATTTTCTGCTCAATGTCGGCCTTAACCTTATCGCATGAACTCTGCGCGGCCAGCGCGGGCGCCGAGGCCAGCAGCAGGAACGCACCGATCCAGACAGATCGTTTCATCGTCTCTTCCTTATGTTGAGGATGTTCACTAAGAATAGCCGTTTTAGTGTAAATATCTGTATTTGCTTATATCATGTCGGAACATTCCAACAGGGGAACAGAATTAACGTGAAGAAAATCATTATCCTTAGCGCGCTGGTGGCGAGTCTTACCGGGTGTGATAACCAGGAGGCGCCGTTAACCTACACGCCGGAAATGGCGAGCTTCTCCAACGAGTTTGATTTCGATCCGCTTCGCGGGCCAGTAAAAGATTTTAGCCAGACGCTGATGAATGAAAAGGGCGAAGTGATCAAACGCGTGGCGGGTAAAGTTTCCGAGCAGGGATGTTTTGACATGCTCGAATTTCACGATCTGGAAAACAATACCGGCGCGTCTCTTATCCTTGACGCGAACTATTATCTGGATGCGGTCAGCCGTGAAAAACGGGTTAAATTGCAGGGAAAATGCCAGCTGGCGGAGTTGCCAGCCGCAGAAATAGCCTACGACACCGATGATAACGGCTTTGTTTCTGCCGCGCGGGGCAAAGACGTTGACGTGGAATATCGCTACGACGGCGACGGCTACCCAACGGGCAAGACCACAAAGGCAAAAGATTCCACGCTAGTGGTTGAGGCGAAAGCCGGCGTCGACGAAAAGAAAAAGCTGGATTACACGGCGATCAGCACGCTTAACGGCAAGGCTATTGCGCAGGTCAAACAAAGCTGTGACTACGACGGGCATTTCAACCCGCTGTCCTGCAAGCTTGATATTACCGATGAAAGCGTTACGCCGTCGAAAACCGAAAGCTATTCTATTGAAAATACGATTGATTATTATTGATTAGTCGCCCTTCCGGGTACGGAAGGGCAAAGCGCTTACTGCGCCGTTGGCTTCAGAATCGTTCCCGCGGGGCGATGCGTATCCAGATACTGCTGCTGGAAGATGCACATGCGGATGGTGTTGCGATACTCGCCGTTAATAAAGAACTCGTGAATCAGCTCGCCCTCCACCATAAAGCCCAGCTTTCTGTAGATGTGGATGGCTTTCTCGTTCTCTTTATCGACTATCAGATACAGCTTGTAGAGATTGAGTACGGTAAATCCGTAGTCCATCGCCAGCTTAGCTGCGCGAGAGGCGAGGCCTTTGCCCTGATATTCCGGGGAGATGATTATCTGAAATTCAGCGCGGCGGTGAACGTGGTTAATTTCCACCAGCTCCACGAGGCCGGCTTTTTCGCCGTCGCACTGCACGACAAAGCGGCGTTCGCTCTGGTCGTGAATGTGTTTGTCGTACAGGTCCGAAAGCTCAACGAAGGCTTCGTACGGCTCTTCAAACCAGTAGCGCATCACGCTGGCGTTATTATCAAGCTGATGGACGAAACGCAGATCTTCGCGCTCGAGCGGGCGAAGTTTAATGCTGAGTTCGTTACTCATGAAATTCCCTTCGAACGGTTTAAGGCTTCCGGGAGGAAGCCTTTTTAATGCTGCTGAAATTAAGGTGCGACGACGCGGCCGGTACGGCGATCCAGGCAGCGCAGGGTATTGGGCTCCCAGTAAGCATTCAGATTGGCGCTTTTCTGGCAGTTGTCGCGAGCGTCAAAGGCGACATCGTCCTTATCCCACTCTTTTTCAACGCGTTTGTTAACTTTCTGACGCAGGGAGCGCGTGTCATTCCATTGCTCTTTTTCCATCGCGGCATTCTGGCGAGTCTGCGCGTTATCACCGGATTCGATGATAAGCTTGCTTGTTTCAGCGTGAACCGGCTGGGTCAAAGCGAACGCGCTCAGCAGTAACGCCATAGGCAAAATAGCCTGGGAAAGACGTTTGCGAAGGATTGTGTTCATTGCAGTTTCCTTTTAGGGTGAAGCCCGAATTCACCATTAATATTACCATCGTGAACCGTGTGCGCCATAGGGTGCGCCTTTTAGTCACTATTATCCCAGACATAGTTCAATATGATCAAAACAACCCTGCTGTTTTTTGCCACCGCGCTGGCTGAAATCATCGGCTGCTTTTTACCCTGGCTGTGGCTGAAGAAAAACGGCTCGCCGCTGTTACTCTTTCCCGCCGCCTGTTCACTGGCGATGTTTGTCTGGCTGCTCACGCTGCATCCGGCGGCAAGCGGGCGCGTGTATGCCGCCTACGGCGGAGTTTACGTGGTGACCGCGCTGCTCTGGCTGCGGTTTGTCGACGGTGAAAGACTCAGCGTTTACGACTGGGGCGGGGCCGCCGTTGCCTTTTGCGGCATGCTGATTATCGTCGCCGGCTGGGGCCGCACCTGATCCCAGCGCTTCCTTCCGGTCCTGCCATTCACTTCCTCTAAAAAGTCACGCGCAAAGTGTGACTGAGTCCGACAAATTCGCTTAATTATACTTGTATGGTAGTTGGGTCAGATGTAATTTCATCCACATTGTCGCTCCTGGAAATCATCCGCAGTAAGGAAAGCAGAATGAAGATTGTTAAAGCAGAGGTATTTGTCACCTGTCCCGGGCGTAACTTCGTTACGCTGAAACTCACCACCGACGAAGGGTTGACGGGGCTGGGCGATGCCACCTTGAACGGCCGCGAACTGTCCGTTGCCTCCTATCTGGAAGATCACGTTTGCCCGCAGCTGATCGGGCGCGACGCGCACCGCATCGAAGACATCTGGCAGTTCTTTTATAAGGGAGCCTACTGGCGCCGCGGCCCGGTAACCATGTCGGCTATTTCCGCGGTGGATATGGCGCTTTGGGATATTAAAGCCAAGGCCGCAGGCATGCCGCTTTATCAGCTGCTCGGCGGCGCTTCCCGTGAGGGCGTGATGGTTTACTGCCACACCACCGGACATTCTATTGACGACGTGCTGGAAGATTATGCGCGCCATAAAGAGATGGGCTTTAAAGCGATTCGCGTGCAGTGCGGCGTGCCGGGCATGAAAACCACCTACGGCATGTCTAAAGGCAAGGGGCTGGCGTACGAGCCTGCCACCAAAGGCCACTGGCCGGAAGAGCAGCTCTGGTCCACCGAGAAATACCTCGATTTCACGCCAAAGCTCTTCGAAGCGGTGCGCAGTAAATTCGGTTTTAACGAGCATCTGCTGCACGACATGCACCATCGCCTGACGCCAATTGAAGCGGCGCGGTTCGGTAAAAGCGTCGAGGAGCATCGCCTGTTCTGGATGGAAGATCCTACCCCTGCCGAAAATCAGGAATGCTTCCGCCTGATTCGTCAGCATACCGTCACGCCAATTGCCGTGGGTGAAGTCTTTAACAGCATTTGGGACTGTAAGCAGCTTATAGAAGAGCAGCTTATCGACTACATCCGTACCACGCTTACCCACGCGGGCGGTATCACCGGCATGCGCCGTATCGCCGATTTTGCCTCTCTCTACCAGGTGCGCACCGGCGCGCATGGCCCATCGGATCTTTCACCCGTTTGCATGGCGGCGGCGCTGCACTTTGATCTGTGGGTGCCAAATTTTGGGGTGCAGGAATATATGGGCTACTCCGAGCAAATGCTGGAAGTCTTCCCGCACAGCTGGACGTTTGATAACGGCTATATGCATCCGAGCGATAAGCCTGGGCTGGGCATTGAATTTGATGAAAAGCTCGCCGCGAAATATCCCTACGAGCCCGCTTACCTGCCGGTAGCGCGTCTTGAAGACGGCACCCTGTGGAACTGGTAAGCCAATAAGCACGCAAGGGAGGGCGAAAATGAACCCTACTGATAAAGGTAATATAGCTATGGTCAGCTCGGTCGATATTAAAAACGAAGTGGATAATACCTCCGTTATACGGCGAGTCGCTTCAGCATCGGCGATCGGTACCGCCGCTGAATATTATGACTTTTTTGCCTACGGCACCGCTGCCGTGCTCTTTTTTGGTCATCTGTTCTTCCCCAGTGAAGATCCCTTAATCAGCACGCTGGCTGCCTTTGCTACCTATGCGGTGGGCTTCCTTGCTCGTCCGCTGGGCGGCATTGTCTTCGGACATATCGGCGACAAAGTCGGCCGTAAAAAAGCGCTGGTTATTACCATCCTTATCGTAGGGTCAGGAACATTTTGCATCGGCCTGCTGCCGACTTACGAAAAGATCGGCATCTGGGCGCCCGTACTTTTAATTCTCATCCGCGTGCTGCAAGGGTTTGGCGTAGGAGGAGAGCAGGCGGGCGCGGTACTGATGACGGCTGAATATTCAGCTCCGGCAAGGCGCGGCTTTTTCTCAAGCTGGGTACAAATCGGTGCGCCGGTAGGTTTTTTGCTGCCGCTCGCGCTGTTCGCCGTGTTGAACGCCACGTTATCTCCCGAAGCTATGATGGACTACGGCTGGCGCATTCCTTTCCTGCTGAGCCTGCTGCTGGTGATCGTCGGGCTATTCATCCGCCTGAAGATTGATGAGTCGCCGGTCTTCGCACAAATCCGTGAAACCAAAGCCGAAGAGTCGCGTCCGCTGGTGGAAGTCATCAGAGATTTTCCGGGCATCGTGGTGAAGGGCGTGTGCGCCAAGCTTATTGAGGCCTGCACCTTCGCCATGTTCACCGTCATCGTGCTGGCCTACGGGAAAGCGAACAATCTGGATGCCAACATTTTGATGGAAACCATGATTGTCGCCGTCATCCTCGAGATCATCGCTATCCCGCTGATGGGGGCGCTGTGCGACAAAATAGGCCGCAAGCCGGTTTATATGCTCGGTGCGTTGCTGCAGGTGGTGATGATTGTGCCGTTCTTCCTGGCGATCAATCAGGACAGCTTCTGGCTGACGCAGCTGGTGATGATAGTCGTGCTGAGCTTCGGCCATAGCATGTGCTACGCGCCGCAGGCTTCCTTCTTCCCCGAACTTTTCCCGACTCATATTCGCTGTAGCGGTATCGCGCTTATCTGGCAGCTTGGCTCGCTGATTGGCAGCGGCGTGCTGGGGCTGGCAGCGGTGAAAATATTGCAGATGACCGGCGGTCATTATTACGGTCTGGCAGCCTACGTCATCGTGCTGGGGGTTGTGTCAATCATCGGCCTGATGCTGATGCCCGAAACTGCGCCGCTGCGGCTGAAAAAAGAATATCAGCAGTGGCAGAAACACTAGGGCAACGGGCCGGGTTCGCGCCCGGCCAAATTTAAATGTGAACAGAGAAAATCAAAATGAAAAGCGTCACGATTGTACAACCCGGAACGTTAGTGATTGAGGAACGCCAGCCGGTACAGCCGCAGCAGGGCGAAGTGCGTATACGTGTGGCAAGCGCGGGGATTTGCGGTTCGGATGTGCATATCTACCGCGGGCATAATCCCTTCGCCAAATATCCACGCGTTATCGGCCATGAATTTTTTGGTCATATAGACGCCGTCGGTGAAGGCGTGCCAGCTTTGCGCATCGGGGAGCGAGTCGTTGGCGACCCGGTTGTTAGCTGCGGGCACTGCTATCCGTGCTCCGTTGGGCGTCCGAACGTTTGCGCCGAGCTACAGGTTATTGGCGTACATCGCGACGGCGGCTTCAGCGAGTTCGTTACGCTGCCCGCTAAAAACGCGCATAGGGTGCCGGACAGCATCCCAGACGATGAAGCCACGATGGTGGAGCCTTTTACCATTGCCGCCAATATTTGCAGCCAGATGAATCCCGGCCCGCTGGATACCGCCCTGATTTACGGCGCCGGGCCGATGGGGCTAACCTCCATTCAGGCGCTGCGCGGCGTGTACGGCGTGAAAGAAATTATCGTCGTGGACCGCATAGATGAGCGTCTGGCAATGGCAAAAGACAACGGTGCCGATCGCATCATCAATAACGCAAGTCTTGATCTAAAAACCGAGCTTGAAACCCTCGGCATTCGCCCGACGCTTATCATTGATGCCGCCTGCCACCCTGGCATCCTACCGGAAGCGATTAGCCTGGCTTCACCCGCCGCGCGCATTGGCATTATGGGCTTCTCAGCCGATCCTTGCGTGCTCAATCAGCAGGGGATCACCAGCAAAGAGCTGACGATTTACAGCTCGCGCTTAAACAGTAACCGTTTCCCGCAGGTTATTAGCTGGATGGCCGAGCAGAAAATTAAACCGGAAAAACTTATCACCCACCAATTCTCTTATACCGAGGTGCGCGAAGCGATGGATATTTTTGAGAAAGACCAGAAGCTGTGCTGCAAAGTTTTATTGAAGTTCTGATTTTATAAAGCTGTACACCTACATTATTAAAATAATTATACCCCGGAGGGTTTATGGTAAAAAACATACGCTGGATAATCGTTCTGTTACTGTTCTTAGTCTATATGATCAACTATCTGGATCGTGTAGCACTCTCAATAACATTACCGATGATCGAAAAAGACCTGTCTATTAACGCCGAAGAGTTTGGCATGATATTTGGCAGCTTCTTCTTTGGCTATGCGTTATTTAATTTCATTGGCGGTCTGGCGGTTGATAAATTTGGCCCGATGCTGGTATTGGGCAGCGCAGTCGGTTTGTGGTCAATATTTTGCGGTATGACCGCCTTAGCGACCGGTTTTTGGTCGATGTTGATTTTACGCGTGCTGTTTGGCATGGCGGAAGGGCCGATATGTTCGTCGGCCAATAAAATGATCAACGGCTGGTTCCCTAAGAAACAGGCTGCAACGGCCGTCGGTTTTCTTAGCGCCGGTTCGCCGCTGGGCGGCGCGGTAGCTGGCCCGATTGTAGGCTATCTGGCCCTGTCTTTTGGCTGGCGACCAGCGTTTATGATTGTCTGTGCCATCGGTATTGTCTGGATGCTGGCGTGGTTCTTTATCGTGGCAGACAGCCCGGAGAAAAGCCGCCGGGTGAGCGCTGAAGAACGCGCTTATATTGATCAACTTAAAGCCGTCGATCACATAGAAGCGGTCGGGCCGTCGGTGAACCATTCCCTCGGCTACTATATCAAGCAGCCAATTATTCTGGTCACTGCATTCGCCTTTTTCTGCTACAACTATATTTTATTTTTCTTCTTAAGCTGGTTCCCTTCTTATTTAGTACAGTCACATGGATTAAATATAAAGGAAATGAGCATCACCACTATGATTCCGTGGATTGTCGGATTTATCGGTCTGGCTATGGGCGGCGTTATTTCTGACGCGATTTTAAGGATGACCGGAAAAGTATTGCTGTCCAGGAAAATCGTGTTGGTTGTCTGCTTGCTGGCCGCGGCAATTTGCGTGGCCCTGGCCGGGACCGTCACCCAGGTCGTGCCTGCGGTTATCCTTATGTCCGTTTCAATATTCTTCCTGTATGTCACCGGCTCTATTTACTGGGCGATCATTCAGGACGTGGTGAATAAAGAGCGAATTGGTAGCGTAAGCGGCTTTATCCATTTTGTCGGCAGCGTATCCGGGATTATCGGACCGGTCGTTACAGGTTTCATCGTGCAGAACACCGGTAAGTTCGACAGCGCGTTTATCCTGGCCGGCTGCGTGGCTGCCCTTGGCGCGGTGCTGGTCCTGTTTGTCATCAGGCAGCCTAAAACACCTGCCGGCATCACCCGTACTAAAGCCGCGTAACGATAAGGGGCAGGCACAACAAAATGTGAGTTGTCATACAACTCTTGAATTTGTGTCATACCAAACGGCCAAAGTTTAATGCAAATCAAAGAGCAGACTACCATAGCAGGTAGTCTGCTCCTGTCCCGAAATCATTGCACAGTGAGTTTCAAAATGGAAAACAAGCTCTTATCCGCAAAAGCTATCACCCCTAAGTACGATCGCAACAGGCTGGTGGCGCGCATCGTCCACCTCGGCTTTGGCGCTTTTCACCGCGCTCACCAGGCTGTTTATGCCGATATCCTGGCTCAGGAGCACGGCAGCGACTGGGGTTATAGCGAAGTTAATCTGATCGGCGGCGAGCAGCAGATTGCCGACCTCAAACAGCAGGACAACCTTTATAGCGTGGCGGAGATGTCCGCCGATGCCTGGCAGTGCCGCGTAGTGGGCGTCGTGAAAAACGCGATCCATGGCCAGGTCGATGGTCTGGAAGCGGTTTTTGACGCCATGACGCAGCCGGAAGTGGCGATTGTGTCGCTCACCGTGACGGAAAAAGGCTATTGCCACTCGCCGGCCACGGGTACGATCCTGCTGGATCATCCTTTTATCGTTCACGATCTGGCCAATCCGCATCGGCCGCAGTCTGCGCCGGGCGTTATCGTCGAAGCGCTGGCGCGGCGTAAAGCGGCGGGCCTTCAGGCCTTCACCGTTATGTCCTGCGATAACATGCCGGAAAACGGTCATGTCACCCGCAACGTTATTACGGCCTACGCGAATGCTATCGATCCAGAGCTGGGCGCATGGATTAAGGCTAACGTCACGTTCCCGTCAACCATGGTTGACCGCATTGTGCCCGCCGTGACGCCAGAAACGCTGGCCCAGGTTGCGCAG
The DNA here is from genome assembly GCA_036489025.1 of Buttiauxella sp. Taxonomy (GTDB): domain Bacteria; phylum Pseudomonadota; class Gammaproteobacteria; order Enterobacterales; family Enterobacteriaceae; genus Dryocola. The sequence continues at coordinate 521,297 of DASXGN010000028.1, read as the reverse complement.
GCGACGGGTGTGAATGACCCAGCGGCGGTGGCGTGCGAGCCGTTCCGCCAGTGGGTTATCGAAGATAATTTTGTAGCGGGCCGACCGGAGTGGGAAAAAGCCGGTGCCGAGCTGGTGAAGGACGTTCTGCCGTATGAAGAAATGAAGCTGCGCATGCTGAACGGCAGTCATTCATTCCTCGCCTATTTAGGCTACCTGGCGGGCTATGAGCATATTTCTGACTGCATGCAGGACGCAAACTATCGCCGTACCGCGCACGCGTTAATGCTGCAGGAACAGGCGCCAACGCTGAAGGTGCAGGGCGTTGATTTAGGTCAATACGCCGATTCGCTGATTGCCCGTTATACCAATCCGGCGCTGCGCCATCGCACCTGGCAAATCGCGATGGACGGTAGTCAGAAGCTGCCGCAGCGCTGGCTGGACTCGATTCGCTGGCATCTGGCAAACGGCAGCAGCTTCAGCCTGCTGGCGCTGGGCGTGGCGGGCTGGATGCGCTACGTTGGCGGCGTGGACGAGCAGGGTGAAAAAATCGAAGTCAGCGATCCGCTGCTGCCGGTTATTCAGCAGGCTGTGGCGGCAAGCCAGGAAGGAGAGGCCCGCGTGCAGGCGCTGTTAGGGCTGAAAACTATCTTCGGCGAAGATCTGCCAAACCACGCCGAGTTTGTTAAGCAGGTGACTCAGGCCTATCTTGCCGTGCGTGAATACGGCGCGAAGGCAACCGTGGCCAGGTTCTAAAACTCAGTGGCGGATGGGCGCGATGCTTATCCGCCGCCTCAAATGCTAATCTTCGCTAAACCACTCGCTGTTTTCCTGCCGAATCAACAAAATCGACTGGCTAATTTCATGTAGGTGCAGATGCATGGCCAGATCGACCGCCGCCTCATCGTGCTTTTTCAGCGCCTCAAAAATGGCGTAATGCTGGGCCAGCAGCATATCCGGCGGGGAAATATGGTCGAGGCTCATATAGCGTACGCGGTCCATCGTCGCCTTAATATTTTCGACCGTGTCCCAGGCCAGACGGCAGTCGGCCACCAGCGCAAGCCGCTCGTGAAATTCGTCGTCGAGCTGGAAAAAATCGTCCAGCTGATTGCGTTCAATGGCCACGCGCTGCTGGTTTAGCAGCTGCTCAAGCATATACAGGTGGCTTTCCGTCGCCATGCTGGCTGCCCGTTTTACAACCGCTCGCTCAATGGCTTCACGAATAAAACAGCCGTTCTTCACGTGGTTGACGGAGATCTTATTGACGTAAGTACCGCGCTGCGGGCGGATCTGCACCAGGCCGGTTTCAGCCAGCTTGATAAAAGCTTCGCGGACCGGCTGACGGGAAACGTCAAAACGAACGGAAACTTCCTTTTCGGAAAGCGGAGTGCCTGGCGGAATTAAACAGTGAACAATGTCACTACGCAGAATACGATAAATTTGCTGGTTAACCGGCTGCGTAGGATTAAGAACCGAAGATGATGGCATGACTTTGTTTCTTATTTAGAAATATCCTTAACGAATCTAACACTTATTCGTTAAATCGCCCAGACCCGGAAGGGATATCCGGGCAGGGCGAGGGGATTATTATTCGCGATGTACGCTCAGCCCGGCAAACGTCTGGCTGACCGGCATCATCTCAAGCGTGTTGATGTTGACGTGTTTTGGCAGCGTTGCCACCCACCACACCGCTTCGGTGACATCTTCCGGCGTCAGCGCGTTGGCGTTTTCGTAGGTTTTATCCGCTTTGCCATCGTCACCTTTAAAGCGCACGTTGGAGAACTCGGTGCCGCCGACCAGGCCTGGCTCAATATCCGTCACGCGGATAGCGGTTTTGTGCAGGTCGGTGCGCAGGTTAAGGCTGAACTGGCGTACAAACGCTTTGGTCGCGCCGTAAACGTTACCGCCCGCATAAGGCCAGCTTCCCGCCGTGGAACCGATGTTGATAATGTGCCCGCGGTTGCGTTCAACCATACCCGGAAGCACGGCGCGAGTCATATACACCAGGCCCTTATTGTTAGTATCGATCATCGTTTCCCAGTCGTCCGGGTCGGCTTTGTGGGCTGGTTCCATGCCCAGCGCCAGGCCCGCATTGTTGACCAGAATATCGATTTCGCGCCACTCTGCGGGCAGCTGCTCCATCGCCAGCTCAATCGCCGCGCGGTTACGTACGTCCAGCTGCAGCGTCAGAATGCTGTCGCCCAGCTCGTCTTTCAGCTCCAGCAGGCGCTCCTGACGGCGGCCTGTAGCAATGACTTTGTGTCCATTTTCTACGAAACGACGGGTGATGCTCTCTCCGAAGCCCGAAGTGGCGCCGGTTACCATAATAATCATGTCACTGTTCCTCAACGCTTTTATGTTGCAATACCTTAGCATGGCCGTGGGGCTTACGATAATTGTAGTTTCCGCTACAATCCCACTACGATGAATTTTATCCCGGAGTGTACTATGCGGACGGAAAATCCTTTCTTTCAAATCAGTTTATTACCGTATCAGGCCCCGCATTTCGACCAGATTGACGACGCCCACTATCGCCCGGCGTTCGACGAAGCAAAACGCCGCAAGCTTGGGGAAGTCGCGCTCATTACGCAGAATCTCGACGCGCCAACTTTTGAAAATACTTTTCTGGCTCTGGAACAAACCGGCCAAATGCTGTCCCGCGTCGCCAGCGTCTTCTTCGCCATGACGGCGGCGCACACCAACGATTATTTGCAGCAGCTGGACGAAGAGTTTGCCAGCGAGCTGGCGGAACTGGGCGATGAAATCCGCCTGAGCGAAGCGCTGTTTGCCCGCATTGATGCGGTTTATCAGCAGCGAAGCAGGCTCGATCTTGATGCCGAATCGCTGCGCCTTGTGGAAGTCGTCTGGCAGCAGTTCAAGCTGGCCGGAGCGACGCTTGATCCAGAGCAGAAAACGCGTCTCAAGGCTCTGAATAAAGAGGCGGCGCAGCTGAGCAGCCAGTTTAATAACCGTCTCCATGCGGCTGATAAAGCCGGTGGCCTGGTGCTGGATAATGCGCATCAGTTGGAGGGATTAAGCAAAGCGGAAATCGCCGCTGCTCGGCAGGCCGCCAGGGATAAAGGACTGGAAGATCGCTGGCTAATCCCGCTGCTTAACTTTACGCAGCAGCCTGCGTTACAGACGCTTGCTGACCGCCGGACACGTGAAAACCTCTTTCAAGCCGGCTGGGAACGCACCCAGCGCGGTGACGGCAACGACACGCGTGCCATCGTCGCAAGGCTGGCGGTTTTGCGCGCCGAGCAGGCTCAGCTTCTGGGCTTTGAGAATTACGCCGCCTGGAAAATTGCCGATCAAATGGCGAAAACGCCGGAAGCCGCGCTCAGCTTCATGCGCAATATTGTGCCCGCCGCTACGGCCCGCGCGCGGCGGGAGCTGGCGGATATTCAGCAGGTCATCGACGAACAGCTGGGCGGCTTCAGGGCGAAAGTCTGGGACTGGGCGTTTTACGCCGAGCAGGTCCGCCGGGAGAAATACGATCTGGACGAAGCGCAGATTAAACCTTTTTTCGAACTCAGAAGTGTGCTCGACAACGGCATGTTTTGGGCGGCAAGCAGACTATTTGGCCTGAGCTTTGTTGAGCGATTTGATATTCCGGTTTATCACCCCGACGTGCGCGTGTGGGAGATATTCGACAAGGACGGGCGCGGCATGGCGCTGTTCTACGGTGATTATTTTACCCGCGACAGCAAAGGTGGCGGTGCCTGGATGGGTAATTTTGTCGAGCAGTCGACGCTGTTCGAAAGCGCCCCGGTGATCTACAACGTTTGCAACTATGTGAAGCCCGCAGCCGGTGAGCCAGCGCTGATTTCCTGGGACGATGTGGTTACGCTGTTCCACGAATTTGGTCATACGCTGCACGGTCTGTTCGCCAACCAGCGCTATGCTTCTTTGTCCGGAACCAACACGCCGCGCGACTTCGTGGAGTTCCCATCGCAAATCAACGAACACTGGGCGAGCCAGCCGGAAGTCTTCGCCAACTACGCGCGGCATTATCAGACGGGCGAGCCGATGCCGCAGGCGCTGCGTGAAAAACTTTTCCGCGCCGCGCAGTTTAACAAAGGTTACGACATGACCGAGCTTCTTGCCGCCGCGCTGTTGGATATGAACTGGCACAGCCTGCCGTCGGGAGCGAGCGTTGAGGATGTGGCGCAGTTCGAGGCCGAGGCGCTGCAAAAAGAGAACGTCAGCCTGCCGGAAGTGCCTCCGCGCTACCGCAGCAGCTACTTCGCCCATATCTTCGGCGGCGGCTATGCCGCAGGATATTACGCCTATATCTGGACGCAAATGCTGGCGGACGACGGCTATCAGTGGTTTGTAGAGCAGGGCGGTCTCACTGAGGAAAACGGGCAGAAATTCCGCGAGGCGGTTTTGTCGCGTGGCAACAGCGCTGACCTGGCCGAGCTTTACCGGGCCTGGCGTGGGCACGATCCTTACAGCGAACCGATGTTAGAAAATCGCGGGCTTAGCCACTAGCGCAAAAAAATAGCCTGATGAAAATCAGGCTATATTCTTTGAATCTAAATCTTCACTCTGGCTAAAGCGAAATAGCGCTTCGCTATTTACGTCCCAACAGGTAGCCAATCACCACGCCAACGGCACCTGCAATGGCTAAGCCGCCGAGCGGATTGGATGAAACCTGGTCGCGTACCGTATCTGCTGCATCACGGACGGCATAGCTGGCCTGGGACGCGTATTTCCGGGCAGCGCCACGGGCTTCATCGTCAGGACTGTTGTTATAGCGTCCGTAAACTTCCTGTGCTCTACCGGCGGCTTCTTTCACTTTGTCTTCGGCTTTCTCAAACATATTTAGCTCCTTAGATGCGGTTGCGTATCTGAGTATAGTCAAGGCTCCGGAAAGCGTGATATTTCTGCATAAAACTTATTGTTGGCCCGCAGGGATAACTGTCAGATAATTCCGAAGAAAATATCCTTCGGCATTCGCTATTGACTCTTTGCATGTGTATTAACGGAGGATTCGGCAATGTTCGATAATTTATCATCCGCCGACTTTTCTTCCTCCAGCGTCTGCCCCAATAATTTCTTAGCCTCGTCATAACCTAATAATTTTGCCAGAGTGCAGAGGGTCCCGTAAGCGGCTATTTCATAGTGTTCAACTTTCTGCGCCGCGGCAATTAATCCTGCGTCGCGTACCGGGCCCTTATCAACCTGGTCGATAATTTCCTGCCCTTCTTCGATAAGCCCTTCCATTGCAACACATTTAATACGCAGCAGTTTTAGCTCCGCGACGCTTTCAATCACGCTATCGATGCGCTCAATTTGGCCGCGAGTTTCTTCCAGATGGCCGGTAAACGCCTCACGAAGCTTCGCATCGTCGGCGGCCTTTGCCAGCTTGGGCAGCGCCTTGACGAGTTGTTTCTCGGCGCTGTAGGTATCTGAAAGCAGATGAACAAACAGCTCATTTATGGTTTGAATATGCATAGCGATCTCTCCAAACGGCAGTAGAAAACGAAATCGTACCGTCGCGTTTCGGTTAAAAGGGAATAACTACGAATGGTGATAAAGATAAAGAAATTAAAAATCAGCGTTGCTGGTAATAATGCAAAATCCTGGCTTTCAAAAGGCTGATGAGAAATTATTCGCGCCACCCTAACTTTAGACGATATGAGTGTGATGGCAAACAAATGAGAGATATTGATAAGGCCAAAGGTAGCAGGCAAAGAAAAAATTATTTGGTTAACTCATTGTTATGGATTGCAGTTAATAATAGGTATTTCAAATTATTATCACCCGTGCCATCTGTTGCTAAAGTGTAACGTATTAAGAACTTCAGGATAAATAACGAGCTGGTTATTTTTTGTGCGCAGTGGCTGTGATACACTTATTAATGATTTCACAACGAATTTATCGAGGATTGCAATGAATACCACCATCACCCCGACCACGCTTGCGTTTGAATACCTTCGCCGCGAAGAAGAAAACCTGACCCCGGCCCAATTCCTGATTCGCTTCAACCAGCTGAAACTGGAATTTGCTGACCTGATGGAACTCACTTCCCTCGAATTGCGCGAAGAGATCTCCCACGCCTACCGTCTCGGTATTCATTGATTTTTCAAGCCTGAAAACCACTGCCCGGCAGTGGTTTTTTTTGCCTTATTTTTGCTGAGCGACGAAGAGTGATTTGCATGCGGGGCAGAGCAACGCCTGCTGTCGACGAACTTTTGAGGTAGATTGTTTAGATGTTTTCCCGCACTCCGGACAGGTGACCGTGGTGGTAGAAGTGTCATTGATTCGATTCATCGCATCCCTGAAGAATGACATGACGTTAACCCTCTCATTGAACGAAATTCATCATATCATGCGCGGGTTAAAATAGACGCTGACCCGACCCGCAATCCGGTCTGATTACAAGGCTTTTGCCGTCGATTGTCTGGTTTACCCGAGCCCTCGGTCGTTAACTCTGTGCCCGCAGCTGGTCTATCATCCAGCGGCCCGCGGCCCCCGGCGGGACTTTGTTTGACCACATCACATCCACGTCAATAAGCTGCGGCCAGCCGGCCACGTTCAGCTCCTGCAAAACATGGTGGCCGAACTGCTCCACCAGCCAGCGCGGTAAGATCCCCCAGCCGAAACCCTGTTCCGCCATCTCCAGCAGCATCAGCAGTGAAGGAGAAGACCATGTTGTCCCGCCGCCGCTATTGCGCGTGGGATCTTTGTAGGTTTTCAGGCACAGCTGGCGCACCGTGTGGAGCTGGTCCAGCTCAACGGCGGGCAGGGCGGCAAGCTCGTGCTTCTTATGGATATAGATCGACATCTGCGCGCCAACCTGTAAACGTGCCACCGTAACGTCCATCGGATAGCGTTCCTGGACGCGCAGTACGCCGACGTGCGCGCGGCCGCTTTGGATCAGGTCAATCACATCCTCGTCTTCGGCAATCAGGCACTCAAACTCAATATCCGGGAAGCGCTGCGAAAAGCGATTCAGAATGGATTCGTGATGCGTAGTCTGCCACACGTCGGACAGTACAAAGCTCAGGCGCGGCTCGATATTTCCCGCGAGGCGCACCGAAACCTCATCCAGCCGCTCGCTGGCGGCAACAATTGACTGCACGAACGGCAGGATCCGCTGGCCCTGCGGCGTAAGAACCGGCTGGCGGCTTTGCCTGTCGAATAGCGTCACGCCCAGATCCGCTTCCAGATTGGCAATGGCGGCGCTGACGGTGGACTGACTTTTCTTTAATCTGCGGGCGGCAGCGGAAAAAGAACCGGTTTCGACCGCCTGCAAAAAAGCTTCAAGGGACTCAGGGGAATAATGCATTATCTATCGCTTTTCTCGATGGTTACTCATTTCATTCTAACAGTAATTACGATGATAATGAGGGAAAGCAACGCATTCTGGAGTGAAAAAACTATGCAGTCGCAAAAAAGAACCTTTGGTGAGCGTGTCCTTCACGCCATGGGCTTCGAGGCTATCGCCATTTGTATTTGTGCCCCCGTCGCCGCCTGGCTGATGGCTAAGCCGCTGTTTCAAATGGGCGCGCTGACCATCATGCTCTCCACGGCGGCAATGGTCTGGAACATTATTTATAACGCCGGGTTTGATAAATTCTTCCCCGTCGGACAGGCGCGTCGGATGCCGCTGCGCGTTGCTCACGCGCTGGGCTTTGAGTGCGGTTTTATCCTGATTGGTCTACCGCTTGCCGCGTGGATGCTGGATATTTCGCTGCTTCGGGCGTTTATGGTTGAGATCGGTTTCTTCCTGTTCTTCCTGCCGTACACGGTGGTCTACAACTGGGGCTATGACGCCCTGCGCAGCCGTCGTCTGCAATATTTAGCCAGCCGATAAATTCTGCTGATATCGCTACAGTTCATGGCGATATCAGCACTATTAATCAAAATGTGCCGCACGGATGGCGAACCCCAGCCTATTTATATAATGCATAATATGGGTTTTATAATTTATAAGACCTATGCATATTTCATTTATATTAAAGCGTTTATTTCTGGTGGTTCTTTGCGCGGCCTCCGTGGGGCTCGGCATACTGATTCTTTTCAGCGACGTCATCTGGTTCCATGATTTTGTTCGTGAAACTTCACTCACCGAAATCGTGCAGGAAATAATCCTGCTGATCCTGTGCGGATTATTCTTCGGCCATGCAATCAAAGTAAAAACATTACGTTACAGCAGCGTGCTGGTCGGCGGGTTTTTCACCTGCATGCTTATTCGCGAAATGGATTTTGCCTTCGATGAAATATTCCACGGCGCGTGGCTTTGGTTTGCATTATTCACCGCAGTTGCCTGCCTGCTTATTGCTGCGAGGCAAAAAGAAAAAGCGCTGGCCGGGCTGGCGGCGTTTATGCGTCATCCGGCTTACGGCATGATGCTCTCCGGCCTGCTGTGCGTACTGGTATTTTCCCGTCTGTTTGGGATGTACGAACTGTGGCAGGGCCTGATGCTTGACGGCTATAACCGACTGGTCAAAAACATGGTCGAAGAGGGCACCGAAATGTTCGGCTATATTATCTGCCTGCTGGCGGGCGTCTGGTATATGTGCCATCAGCCGCAGAACAAACAACGGTAGATTTGCAGGATTGTGCAAGCATCCGACAGCATCACGCTACGGGTAAACGCCCGCCGCAGGTAACACTGTGCGGGTTGAATAAACCTGGAGCGCAGCATGAAAACCATCAATAAAGTCTATATCAACGGCCAGTTCGTTACCCCGCACGGCAAGGAGCTTTTCGACCTCATCAACCCTGCTACCGAACGGCTAGCGGCGCGAGTGCGTCTTGCTGACGAAACGGACACCCGTCGCGCTATCGAATCCGCCAAATCCGCTTTCCCGCTGATGCGCAGTTCCAGCCGTGAACAGCGAATGGCCTGGCTACAGCAGCTTCATGACGCGGTAAAACCTCGCGAGCAGCAGCTGATTGAGGTGATGATTGAAGAGTACGGCTGCCCGCGATCCTTTGCTGAAAGCACGGTTAAGCGTTCCTTTAACGGCTTCTTGCAGATGCGTGAAGTGCTGGCCGATTTTCCGTTTGAGCAGCAGATTGGCGGCGCGCGGGTGATTATGGAACCACCTGGTGTCGTCGGTTTGATTACGCCCTGGAATGCCAACTACGGCTTTATCAGCAGCAAACTGTCTGCCGTGATAGCTTCCGGCTCCGCTGCGGTTATCAAGCCAAGCGAGCTGAGTGCGCGGCAGACTGAGCTGTTTACCGAATGCCTGCACGAAGCGGGGCTGCCGGACGGAGTGATAAATATCGTCACCGGACGCGGCGACGTGGTCGGGGCGGAAATCACTCGTCATCCTGATATCGCCAAAATTTCTTTCACCGGCTCAACGGCGGTCGGCAAAACCATCGCCCGTGGCGCGGTGGACACCATGAAACGTGTGACGCTCGAGCTGGGCGGCAAATCGGCCAACGTGCTTCTGGACGACGTGGATCTGGCGCAGGCCATTCCGCTCGCGCTGCAGGTCATGTCCTGGAACAGCGGCCAGGCCTGTATCGCCGGCACGCGCCTGCTGGTTCATGAAGATCGCCTGGCAGAGGTGAAAGCGCAGATCCTGAACTCGGTCCATGAGCTGGTGCCGGGGGAAAATTTAGGTGCGGCGGTAACCGGCCAGCAGTATCAGCGCGTGCAGGAATTTATCCGCAAGGGGATTGAAGAGGGGGCCGAACTGCTGTGCGGGGGCGAGGGCCGACCTGAGGGCATTGAACAAGGTTTTTACGTGCGCCCGACGGTATTCGTCAACGTGCGCAATGACATGACCATCGCCCGGCAGGAAATTTTTGGCCCCGTGCTATCGGTGATGACATACCGTTCAGATGAGGAGGCGATTAACATGGCCAACGATACCGTCTACGGCCTGCAGGCTTACGTCAGTGGCAAAGACGCCCGCCGGGTGCAGCATATCGCAGACCGGCTTATCGCCGGACGAGTCTTCATCAACGGCGTTTACGACGAGCCGCACGCCCCGTTCGGCGGATTTAAACAGTCGGGCCTTGGGCGGGAATTTGGCACCTTCGGCCTTGAAGGCTATCTTGAACCCAAAGCCATTATGGGAAGCTAAGATGTCAGATTATGAGCGGCCAGCGGGCCGTATTTTAGCGGAGCTTTGCCAGCGGGTTGCCGCGCACTATCAGCGAAGCGGCACGTCCGCAAGAGATCTCCCCACCGCTTTGCCGTGGCTGAGCTTTGTGCGGATGAACGAACCCACGGTGCTCAACCGCGGCATGCTCACGCCGTCAATGTGCATGGTTTTGCAGGGCGAAAAGAAAATGCTGATTGGCGAGAGCGTCAATGAGTACGGGCCGGGCAGCTATTCGCTGGCGGCGGTCGATATGCCCGTGTCCGGTCAGGTTACGCGGGCCACTAACAGCCAGCCTTACTATGGCGTGCGTATCGAACTTAACAGCAAGGAAATTGCCGATCTGATTGTCGATTTACAGATCGGGCTGCCGGAGGGCGACAGCGGCAGTGCGGGCGCATGGGTTACGCATTCCGATGAGGCGCTGCAGGACGCATTTTTGCGCCTGGTTAGGCTGCTGGATGCGCCGCAGGATTTGGCAGCGCTCTCAAAACTTATCAAACAAGAGATCCTTTATCGCCTGGTGACCGCGCCCGCCGGGGCCGCCTTCTGGAAGCAAACGCTCGCCTGGTATCAGGGAAGAGGCGTGGGGGAAGCGCTGGCGTGGATCAAAGGTAATTTTGCAAAACCGCTGAAGATTGACGAGCTGGCAAAGCTTGTCGGCATGAGCGCCTCCAGCCTGCATCACCGTTTCAAAGCCTTAACGGTAATGAGCCCGCTCCAGTATCAAAAGCACATACGCCTGCTGGAAGCCAGACGGCTGCTGCTGACCGGCAGCAGCGACGTGGCGACCGTTGCCTGGCAGGTGGGCTATGAATCGCCGTCGCAGTTTAACCGCGAATATCGCCGTTCGTTTGGCGCCGCGCCGCTTCAGGACATCGAAACGCTGCGCCAGCAGGGAATCGCGCTTTAACTTTTCCGCGCCACGATAAACAGGCGCGGAAAGAGCATCAGCACGCTGCCGTCATTCTGCCGCGCATAGGCCTGCTCCAGCAGATGGTGGTAGCGATCCAGATAGGCCTTTTGCGAGATGGCATCCAGATTCGCAAGGTAGGGGCGCAGCCCCGTCGAGCTAAGCCAGTCGATAATCGCCCGGTGAGACGGCATGACGTGGAAATAGGTCGTCCGCCATAAATCTACCTGACAGCCGGCCTGCGCCAGCAGGTCGTAATATTCGTTGGCGCCCAGCAGCGCTTCTCGCCCCGCCGGAGGCTGGCCTAATTCTTCTGCCACCTGGCGCATCAGCGTGTGCGTGGGCTCCTGCCAGTTATCCGGCATCTGCACCGCCAGCACGCCTTCGGGTGCCAGCTGTCCGGCCAGATGAGGGAAAAGCTGCCGATGGTGGCTGAGCCACTGCAGGGATGCGTTGGCATAAATCACATCCTGCTTAACGGCAGGCTGCCAGCGGGCAATATCAGCCTCTTCAAATGTGCAGGCGGGCAGCGCGGTACGAGCCTGCTCAAGCATCGCCGGAGAATTATCCACCCCCGTGACGTTCGCTGTCGGCCAGGCCTGATGCAGCAGAGCGGTGCTGTTGCCGGGCCCGCAGCCTAAATCTGAAATATTCACGGCCGTCGGGTGGCCGATCCGCGCCGCGAGCTCTGCCGCCGGGCGGGTGCGTTCTGCCTCAAACTGTAGATAAAGCGCCGGGTTCCAGTCCTGCATGTGTCTCTCCTGCGGTCAGAATAATAATGAGTTAGAGTTAACCTGCCTGATTGAGTTAATCACATTTTCACGCAAACTGATGTAACGTGATGTGATTCATCAGGCAAGGAAAACCACCATGAAAGTAACGCGTAAACAGGCGCGGGTTATTCAGCGCGCTTTGGACGGCTGGCAGCGCGAAGGGGCCATTGACGCGGGCCAGCGTGAACAGCTGCAAAACCATCTCTCCCTACGGCATTTCGACTGGCAGCGCCTGAGCCGCTATGCGTTCTGGACGGCGATTGCCTGCATTATCATCGCGCTGGGCAGCCTGTTCGCCGACGAATACCTGATGGCGCTGCTGTATCAGCTGTTCAGCTTCGGCTATCTGGCGCGCACGGTAGCGCTGGCGATTTGCGCCGCCGGATTCTACCTGTGGGGTTTTCGTCGTCAGCACAAAGAGGCCCGCAGTCGCTACAGCAACGAGGCGATTTTATTTCTCGGCGTGCTGTTTACCGCGCTTGGCCTGTGGCAGCTCGGCCTGTGGCTGGATAACGGCAGCGGCCACGTGGCTCCGCTGTTTCTTGTCGGCTGCGCCATTTACGCCACAATCGGCTATCTGGGACGCTCAGGGCTTGTCTGGCTGTTCTTTCTGCTGGCGCTGGGCAACTATTTTGGCACCGAAACCGGCTATGCCTCCGGCTGGGGCGCTTACTGGCTGGGCATGAATTACCCGATTCGCTTTGTGCTGTTCGGCGGCGTGCTGCTGGCCGCATGCTATTTGCTGCGCCGTTCCCTGCGGGCGCGAAATTTGTTTCACGTCAGCAAAGCGATGGGGCTGCTGTATCTGTTTATCGCGCTGTGGATCCTGTCGATTTTCGGCAACTACGATCTCAATATCTGGCAGAGCGTCCGCCAGATGGAGCTGCTGCACTGGTCGCTGCTGTTCGCCCTTGCGGCGGGGCTTTGCATCTGGGTCGGGCTGAAAACCGACGACGGCATGCTGCGAGGATTCGGCCTGACCTTCCTCGGCATCAATCTTTATACCCGCTACTTCGAGATATTCTGGAATGCAACGAACAAGGCGATCTTCTTCCTGATCCTCGCCGTGTCGCTGGCCCTCATTGGCCGCTATGCGGAGAAAATCTGGCATGCGGGAGAAAGGCGTTAAACAGGCGGGGAGGTTGTTACAAAGCCAGCCTCCCGCAACGATAAGTTTCGATTATGCTTGATGGATGTCTCTCAATCGGGCAACAAAAATGAAGATCACCCCGGCTCTGATTAAAAAAATGCACCTTGTCACCGCAGGCCTGTGGATTGTGTTAGCCATTCCGTCCGTCATCTGGTGGAAAAACAGCGTCCTGTGGGTCATCATCATCAGTATTTATGCCAACGTTGTCGGGCATCTCTCGGGCTATACCGCCGCCCGGGCGGATGAGGCGGCAGAGAGAAATGAAGGTAAGCCTTAGCTAAATTCTGTAGATCGCGGCGGGCAAACATTCCTGTCAATAAAATGCCGGATTCCTTTGCCCGGCATTTGGTTTTCATCTTTTCACTTTCCGAAATATTCGTTCCGCTACTCCTGCTTCTTGCTTTCACCCAGCGTCGGCGTTTCATTAAAGAAGTTCCACGGTTTTAGCAGCGCGTGAACCCATTCCGTCGGCATAACCGGCCACTCCTCTGCGCGGGCGACGTGCGTGGTGCCGGTGGTTATCCACACCACGTCGTCGCTGTCATTCAGCGGCTGGTTATCCTTCACGTACGCGCCCAGGCCGGCATCGTGCGCTGAACGGTTAGGATATTTACCTTCCGGGTAGCGTTCATCCGGATTGTAGCGCGTGACCCACAGCTGCTTATCCATAAAGCTCAGGCGGTGGTAAATCCACTCGTCCGGGGCAAACTGTGCGCCCGTGGCAACAGGATGCGTGCCGCCCGCATAAGGGATAATCTGATAGGAAACCGGGTTGCCCATCCTGTTCTCTTTGCTGGTATTGCTCAGCAGGCGGATAGTGCCGGGGTCAAACTTCTGCGCGGCCTGCTGCTCATTATTAATGTCGTACTGATTAATCTGCATAGTGCTGGTGCGCGGGCCGCCGGCGCTATTCGGTTTCACTTCCGGATCCAGCGCCACCAGCTTGTTATTCTCTCCGTCCACGTCCAAATCTAAGCGGAAGTTGTAGATGTGCTGGTGGGTGGTGCCGACGATATTGTGGTCGATCAGCGTGCCGTATTTCGTGTCGTCTTTGGCGGTGGCGTCATGCATGGTTTTCGCCTGCACGCCTTTCACCGCCTCAATGCCCGTGGCTCCGGCATCAATGCCAATCGTGCCGTTCTGATGGAAGACCCAGTCGAAGATATAATCGTAGTTTCCGACGGTGCTTATCCAGCGCACCACCAGCTCGCGGCGTTCGGCGCTGACGTTGGGCTGGCCCATTTCCTGATGCTTATATTCCGGGCCCGCATAGCGTTCAAAAATGGCAATCGCGCGTGGGATACTGACTGGTCTGCCCGTGTAATCGGCGATGGTTTCGTCAAGCAGCACGGCGTTGCCCGGCGCGTCTTTGCCGCGTGCAACAGGAGAGGTCAGGGTGCCCATGCCGTAATCGCCCGCGTCCAGATAGGCCTTAAAATACCAGCCTACATCCGGATCGCCGTAGGGCACGATCATCCCGCCGAGCGAGCCTTCGTACATAATTTTGCGTTTTGTGCCGTTATCGTTATAGGTCACGGTGGACAAAATTGGCCCGACGCGGGAATTCAGGCGCAGGTGAAAATCCCAGTTCTGCCAGTGAACGGTGTCGCCGGTGATGGTGTAATTCTTGCCTTCCGGCTCGATGATTTCCAGCGGCTTCACCGCCGGAGTCTGGCGATCGCGCCCGTCGTAAGGGCGGGGATGCATCGGCACGGGGATCGCCGCGCCTTCCTCAATCTTGATGATTTGCTTCTGTTCGAGGTCGACCACCGCCACCAGGTTTTCAATCGGATGCGCCCAGTAGTTGCCGTCGCCCACGTCAAGATAGCTCACCACCTTCAGCAGGCGTCGATCCTGCTTCAGCCCGTCTTTACCGTCAAAAAAACCGACGGTGAGCGGCGTGGTGATGACCCTGGAAGGATCGTTCACGCCGTGCTTTTTGAGCGCGGCGGCAAACTCTTTGCTGGCGTTGATAACCGACTGCACGGTGGCAAAATCATCCAGCAGAACCATGCCGTGCGCGTCTTTGATCGGCTGCCAGGACAGGACTTTTCCCGCGTCTAAATCGACCACGCCCTCAACGATGTGCGCCCCGTCCAGCATAATGACATCGGCTTTGCGCGGCTCGGTCACCGCTTTGCCGGTTAACGCAAAATCCCAGACCTGGCTTTTTGGCGGCTCGTGCAACGAGATTTCGGTGAAGCGGGTGCCCGGCTTAAATTCTGGCGCGCCGCTGATAATGGAGACCGCTTTTGCTATTTCATCGGCGGTCAGGGAGTTGAGCGGGTGAGGTTTCTTTTCAACGGCGAACGTCTGGTCCAGCCCGGACTGAAAAACTTCGTTAATAAAGTCTTCTGAAATAAAGGCGGTTTTATTTTTGAATATTACCGGCACCTGCAGCTGCAACTTTTTGCCGTTAACGATGGCGGATTTGCTATCAGGTTTGACCTTCACGTAAGCGCCGTCTTTGGCAATAGTAAACATCTGCGCATAGTCATCCCACTGCACGTCCGCGCCAAAGGCGGTCAACGTTTTTTCCATGGGAACCATATGCGCCTCACCGCCGTGGGCGAGGGCCGCAGACGAGGTCAGCAGGGCAATAGCCACGGCCAGCGTTTTCTTTCCAGTTGTTAAGATCATGAAATTCTCACTCTTGCTGGTTGTTGTATTTTTAGATTTATAAAAGATGTCGAATTCAACATAACAACTTCCCGGGCGGGATATATTGTGCTGCTTGCCAACCTCTTTGCTGGTTTTGCCAAAATGAAAGAAAGAAGGCGGGTCAATAGAGCTCACCCGCCAGAGGGTCAGGCCCGGCGTTCAACCAGCGTCAGAATGGAATACAGCGCCACGGATTGCTGCTCCTGATTCATGACTTCAACCGCCCATTCCACCACGCCATTGGGTTTGTCTTCCGCCGTTTTTTGCGGTTTAGCTGTTTTGCGCTTGCAGGTCAAACGCACCTGAATCGTATCGCCGATCTTCACCGGTTCGATAAAGCGCAGGTTTTCCATGCCGTAGTTGGCGATAACCGGCCCGACGCCCGGATCGACAAACAGCCCGGCGGCGGCGGAAACCACAAAGTAGCCGTGCGCCACGCGTTCGCCGAAGAAGGAGTCTGCCGCGCCGATTTTATCGACGTGCGCATAGAAATGGTCGCCGCTCAGGTTGGCGAAGTTGACGATGTCCGCCTCGGTGATGGTGCGGCGCGCCGTCAGCAGGCTTTCACCAATCTGCAAATCGTCAAATTGCTTGCGGAATGGGTGCACCGGATCGGCTTTCACCGCCGCGCCGTAGCTCCACTGTCTGCTGACGGAGGCCAGCATCGACGGGCTGCCCTGAATCGCGGTGCGCTGCATGTAGTGTTTAACCGCCCGCAGGCCGCCAAGCTCTTCGCCGCCGCCCGCGCGGCCTGGACCGCCGTGAACCAGCATCGGCAGCGGTGAACCATGTCCGGTAGATTCCACGGAGGACTCCTGGTTCAGCACCTGAATTCGCCCGTGCGCCCGCGCCGCGCCCAGCACAAACCGGCGTGCAATTTCGCCGTCGGCGGTCACCAGCGTGCCCGCAAGGCTGCCCTGGCCCGCGCGCGCCAGCGACATGGCGTGTTCGGCGTCGCGATAAGGCATTAGCGTCGCGACCGGGCCGAAGGCTTCCAGTTCGTGTACCGCCGGGGTTTCATCCGGCTGCTGGCAAAGCAGTAAAGTTGGCGGGAAGAATGCGCCTGACAATGAGGTATCCGCTTTCCCACCCAGCACGGCTGTGCAGCCGGCGGCGATAAGCTGCTCAACCTTTTGCTGCACGTCGCCGCGCTGCTCAAGGCTCACCAGCGCGCCCATTCTGACGCCCTCGCGCGCCGGGTCGCCGGGCTGAATTTTCTCAAGCTTCGCCTTCAGCGCCTGGGCAACCTGCTCCAGCCGATGCTGTGGCACGATGATACGGCGGATGGCGGTGCATTTCTGGCCCGCTTTCGCCGTCATCTCGCGTACGACTTCGCGGATAAACAGGGCGAATTCGGGCTGCTCCGGCGTCACGTCTTCGCCCAGCACGCAGCAGTTCAGGGAATCCGCTTCCATGGTAAAGGGCACGGAGCGGGCGACGATATTTGAGTGACAGCGTAACTTCTGCCCGGTGCTGGCGGAGCCGGTAAAGGTCACCACGTCCTGCTCGTCGAGCGAGTCAAAAAGATTGCCTACGCCGCCGCAGATCAGGCTGATAGCGCCGTCCGGCACCAGCCCGGAATCCACGATCGACTTCACCATCGCGTGGGTTAGCTGCGCGCTGGCGGTGCCGGGTTTGATAATCGCAGGCATTCCGGCCAGCCACGTCGGGGCCAGTTTTTCCAGCATTCCCCAGCAGGGGAAGTTGAAGGCGTTAATGTGCAGCGCCACGCCAGATTTTGACGTCAGCACGTGGCGCGCCGCAAAGCCGCCCTGTTTTGACAGGGGGATCGCTTCGTCTTCCGGCCACAGCACGTCGTCCGGCAGCTCTCGGTTCCCCATGCCAGCGTAGGCGAAAAGCGTGCCGATACCGCCCTCGATATCCACCCAGCTATCGGCTCTCGTCGCGCCGGTTTCATAAGAAATGGCGTAGAAGGATTCTTTGTTAGCCAGCAGGTGTTTGGCCACCGCCTTCAGCATCGCCGCGCGCTGCACGAAGGTCATGGCGCGCAGAGCCTCGCCGCCGCTATTGATGGCATAGCGGCGGGCCTGCGCCATATCCAGCCCTTCGCTGGTAACCTGATACAGCGCTTCGCCGCTAACCGCATGATTTATCGTACGTTCGTGGCCGCGGCCCATCGCCCAGCAGCCGGCCAGATAGCTTGTTAACTGTTGCATTCCACTCTCCATTAAATACTACGCTCGATGTCATCAATGGTTGATTTGTGAATCATAAAAATCAAGGTGTAATTTAATAATTTATTAACAATGTGGTTTTGGGTGGTTTTCGTGGTTTTTACAACTCATTGAATTTATGTGTTTATAATAAATTTATCGTGATAGTGCTCACAAAGCGTAGGTGTTATTTTTGCCGATCCAGTTAACTTATCTGTAACTTTTAATTATTAAGTGATTCGTGAAAACGCATTTGATGAATTTAAATTGAATCATAAAGGTGACGATGTGACTGAACTACACCGCTTTGAGGAACGCATTGCGAAGGAAATCGCGATAGAGCCGCAGGACTGGATGCCGGATGAGTACCGTAAAACGCTGATCCGCCAGATTGGGCAGCACGCCCACTCGGAAATTGTCGGCATGCTGCCGGAAGGCAACTGGCTGACCCGCGCGCCGAGCCTGAAGCGCAAGGCTATTCTGCTGGCGAAGGTGCAGGACGAGGCCGGACACGGGCTTTACCTCTACAGCGCGGCGGAAACGCTGGGCTGCGCCCGGGAAGACCTCTACCAGAAGATGCTCGATGGCCGCATGAAATACTCCTCTATTTTTAACTATCCCACCCTGAACTGGGCCGACATCGGCGTTATCGGCTGGCTGGTGGACGGCGCGGCGATTGTCAATCAGGTTGCCCTGTGCCGCACCTCCTACGGGCCTTATGCCCGGGCGATGGTGAAAATCTGCAAAGAAGAGAGCTTCCATCAGCGTCAGGGGTTCGAAGCCTGCAACGTGCTGGCCAACGGCAGCGCAGCGCAGCGCCAGATGTTGCAGGACGCCATCAACCGTTTCTGGTGGCCCGCGCTCATGATGTTTGGCCCTAACGACGACAACTCTCCCAACAGCGCGCAGAGCCTGGCCTGGAAAATCAAACGCTTTGGCAACGACGAGCTGCGCCAGCGCTTCGTGGACAACACCGTGGCGCAGGTTGAGCTGCTGGGCATGACCGTACCGGACAAAGATCTGCGCTGGAACGAAGCCACCGGCCACTACGAGTTTGGCGAGATTGACTGGCATGAATTTAACGAAGTGATCGCCGGACGCGGCCTGTGTAACGAAGAGCGCCTGGCCGCCAAGCGCAAAGCCTGGGAAGAGGGCGAATGGGTGCGCGAAGCGGCCCTGGCCTATGCGCAAAAACAACACGCCCGCCGGGTGGCCTGAGGAGAGCAACAATGAGCAACGTTTACTGGCCCTTATACGAAGTTTTTATTCGCAGCAAACAAGGTTTATCGCACCGTCACGTTGGCAGCCTGCACGCCGCCGATGAGCAAATGGCGCTGGAAAATGCCCGCGACGCCTACACGCGCCGCAGCGAAGGCTGCTCCATCTGGGTGGTGAAGGCGAGCGAAATCGTGGCCTCCCAGCCCGAAGAGCGCGCGGCGTTTTTTGACCCGGCGGAAAGCAAAATCTATCGCCATCCTACCTTCTATACGCTGCCCGACGGCATCGAGCATATGTGAGGCGCGCCATGATCTGTTCCCCTTTAACCACCTACAGCCTGCGGCTCGGCGATACCTGCCTGGTGATGGCCCAGCGGCTGAGCGGCTGGTGCGGGCACGCCCCCGAGCTTGAAATTGATCTCGCGCTGGCGAACATCGGCCTCGATCTGCTGGGCCAGGGCCGCAACTTTCTGACCTACGCCGCCGAGCTCCAGGACGAGCAGCTCGACGAGGACAAGCTGGCCTTCGGGCGCGACGAACGCCAGTACCACAACCTGCTGCTGGCCGAACAGCCGAACGGCTGCTTTGCCGAAACGCTGATGCGCCAGTATTTGCTGGACGCCTGGCACGTCGCGCTGTTTGGTCGTCTGGCGCAAAGCCGCGATTTACAGCTGGCCGCCATCGCCGCCAAGGCCAGCAAAGAGGTGCGCTACCACCTGCGCTTTAGCCGCGGCTGGCTGGTGCGCCTCGGCAACGGCACCGAGCTTTCACAGCAAAAAATGCAGCGTGCGCTGAACTCGCTGTGGCGCTTTACCGGCGAGCTGTTCCACGCCGACGAGCTGGAAATCAGCCTGGCTGAGCAGGGCATTGCGGTCGATCCGCGCAGCCTGCGTGAAGAGTGGGAAGCGGAAGTCTTCACGGGCCTGCTTGCGGCATCGCTCGAAAAGCCGCAGGAGGCGCAGTACCGCACCGGCGGCAAACAGGGCCTGCATACCGAACATCTCGGCTCGCTGCTGGCGGAAATGCAGTATCTCCAGCGGGCCTATCCGGACCTGCAATGGTAGCGAGGTAGCGATGCAAATTCTCAATACGCTGGAACCGGCTCGGGTTCGCGACGTATGGCGGCTGCTGAGCAGCATCAGCGACCCGGAAATCCCGGTGCTGACCATTACCGATCTCGGGATGGTGCGCAGCGTTCACCACCGGGACGACGGCTGGCACATTGGCTTCACGCCGACCTATTCCGGCTGCCCGGCGACCGACTTCCTGCTGGCGGCCATCCGCGATGCCATGGAGCGGGCAGACCTGCGTCCGGTGCATATTGAGCAGAGGCTGCATCCGGCGTGGACCACGGACTGGATGACCCCCGCCGCGAAAAATCGCCTGCGTGAATACGGCATTAGCCCGCCGCAGGGGCACTCGTGCCATGCGGACGCGGCGGCCTCCGTGACCTGCCCGCGCTGCGGCAGCGAGCACACCTCGCTCATCAGCGAATTCGGTTCTACGGCCTGCAAAGCGCTTTACCGCTGCGACAGCTGCCGCGAACCCTTTGATTACTTTAAATGTATTTGAGGTTGCCATGACGACTTTTCACTCGCTAAAAGTGGCACGCATTGAACAGGAAACCCCGGAAGCGGTAGCCATCACTTTTGCCGTGCCGCAGGACTTGCAGCCGCACTACGCCTTTAAACCCGGTCAGCACCTGACGCTGAAAACCCAGCTCGGCGGTGAAGAGCTGCGCCGCTGCTATTCCATCTGCCGCTCGGATCGTCCGGGGGAAATTTGCGTGGCGGTCAAAGCCATCGAAGGCGGGCGCTTTTCCCACTACGCGGTGTCGGATCTCGTCGCCGGGATGGCGATGGACGTGATGATCCCGCAGGGAACGTTTGGCTATCAGCCGCAGCCTGAAACCCAGGGTAACTATCTTGCGCTGGCGGTGGGCTCCGGCATTACGCCGATGCTGGCTATTATCAGCGCCACGCTCGCCACCGAGTCGCAAAGCCGCGTGACGCTGGTTTACGGCAACCGCAGCAGCCGCAGCATGATGTTCCGCCAGGCGCTGAGCGACCTGAAAGACCGCTATCCACAGCGTTTACAGCTGGTTTATTTGTTCAGCCAGGAAACGCAGGAAAGCGACCTGCTCAGCGGCCGCCTGGACGGGGCGAAGATTAAGGCGCTGGGCGATCGTTTGCTGGAGATTAAGGGTTTCGACCGCACCTTTATCTGCGGCCCGCAGAGCATGATGCTGGCGGCGCAGGCCGCGCTGCTGGAGATGGGCGTCGGGCAGGCAAATATTTATCTCGAACATTTCAACACCCCGGGCGCGGCCCCGAGCCTGCGCCGTCGCGAACAGGCTGCGGGCAAAGTCGTCACGCTGCGCCAGGACGGGCGCGACCGCAAAATCACCCTTGATTCCCACGACGAAAGCATTCTGGATGCCGCTCTGCGCCAGGGCGCGGATCTGCCTTACGCCTGCAAAGGCGGCGTCTGCGCAACCTGCCGCTGCAAGGTAGTTAGCGGCGAGGTGGAGATGGGGATTAATTACAGCCTTGAGTCGGATCAGCTGGCGGCGGGCTACGTACTGAGCTGCCAGGCGCTGCCGAAGGGCGACGACGTGGTGCTCGATTTTGACGCGCAGGGGCTGTGATGAGCGAACTTTTGACCGAAATTCAGGGCCGCGTTTTAACCCTCACGCTGAACCGCCCGCAGGCGCTTAACGCTTTAAACAATGCGCTGCTGGAGCAGTTGGCGGCCGAGCTTGAAAAGGCGCAGGGCGATGAAGGCGTGGGCGCGGTGGTCATCACCGGCAGCGCGCGTTTCTTTGCCGCAGGTGCCGATCTCAAAGAGATGGCGAGCCGCGATATGCCCGCGACGCTCAGCGATCCGCGACCGCAGCTCTGGGCGCGTATCGAACGCTTCCCAAAACCGCTGCTGGCGGCGGTAAACGGCTACGCGCTGGGGGCTGGCTGCGAGCTGGCGATGCTGTGCGACATCGCGATCGCCGGGGATAACGCTTGCTTCGGGCTGCCGGAAATCACGCTGGGGATTATGCCCGGCGCGGGCGGCACGCAGCGGCTTATCCGCAGCGTCGGCAAAGCGCTGGCCTATCGCATGGTGCTGACCGGCGAGGCGATAAGCGCTGAACAGGCGCAGCGGGCAGGGCTGGTGGCAGAAGTTTGCCCTGCGGCGCTGTCGCTTGAATACGCGCAGGCGCTTGCCGCCAAAATTGCAGGCCACGCGCCGCTGGCGTTGCAGGCGGCTAAAACGGCGCTGCGCCAGGCGCACGAACTCTCTCTGTCGCAGGGCCTTCAGCAGGAGCGCCAGCTTTTTACCCTGCTGGCCGCCACCGAAGATCGTCAGGAAGGCATCGCCGCGTTCCTGGAAAAACGACCCGCCGCGTTTAAAGGACGATAGCCATGAGCTTTATTTTGAGCGATGTACAAAACGGCGTGATGACGCTGACGTTAAACCGCCCGGAACGGCTGAACAGCTTTAACGACGAGATGCACCGCCAGCTGGCGGACGCGTTAACCCAGGTCGAGCGCGATGAAACTATTCGCTGCCTGTTGATAACCGGCGCGGGCCGCGCGTTCTGCGCAGGCCAGGACCTGAACGATCGCAATGTCGATCCCAACGGAGACGCGCCGGACCTCGGTGCCTCGGTCGAAAACTTCTACAATCCGCTGGTCAGGCGCCTGGCAAAGCTGCCGAAGCCGGTGATTGCCGCGGTGAACGGCGTGGCGGCAGGGGCTGGTGCCACGCTGGCTCTGGGCTGCGACATCGTTATCGCCGCGCGTTCGGTCAATTTTATTATGTCCTTCAGCAGGCTGGGCCTGGTGCCCGACTGCGGCGGGACCTGGTTCCTGCCGCGCGTTGCGGGACGTGCTCGCGCGATGGGACTTGCCCTGCTGGGCGATAAGCTCAGCGCCGAGCAGGCTCAGCGGTGGGGCATGATCTGGCAGGTTGTTGACGATGAAACCCTGAGCGACACCGCCCGCCAGCTGGCTATGCATTTTGCCAGCCAGCCTACGTTTGGCCTCGGCCTGGTTAAAAAAGCGCTTTACGCGTCGGAAACCAACGACCTTGACGCGCAGCTAGATATGGAGCGCGATTTCCAGCGTCTGGCCGGGCGCAGCGAAGACTACCGCGAAGGCGTGGCGGCCTTCCTCGCCAAACGCCAGCCCGTATTCAAGGGGAAATGAAGATGCTAACTCCACAGGCCGTTATTGCGGTCATCGGCGGCGGCACCATGGGCGCGGGTATCGCGCAGGTTGCCGCTCAGGCCGGACATAGCGTGAAGCTCTACGATATTCAGCCCGACGCCGCCCGCCGCGCCATTGACGGTATCGCCACCGCGCTGAGCGCCCGCGTAGCCAAAGGCAAAATGACCGAAGCGGATAAAAATGCCGCGCTCGCTCGCCTGACCGCTACCGCAGACCTTAGCGAACTGGCGGAGGCGCGGCTGGTGATTGAGGCTGCCGCCGAGAAAATCGATGTTAAGCAGGCAATTTTCCGCGATCTGGCGGCTATCTGCTCGCCGGAGGCGATCTTCGCCAGCAATACCTCTTCTCTTTCCATCACCGCGATCGCCAGCGGTATTCCTCAGCCGGAGCGCGTGGCGGGGCTGCACTTCTTTAACCCGGCCCCGGTAATGAAGCTGGTGGAAGTGGTCAGCGGGCTGGAAACCTCGCCGGAAGTGCTGGGGAGCCTGACCAGGCTGGCGCTGCGCTGGGGCAAGCAGCCGGTGCGCTGCCACTCCACGCCGGGCTTTATCGTTAATCGCGTGGCCCGGCCTTTTTATGCGGAAGCCTGGCGAGCGCTGGAAGAACAGGTTGCGCCCGCTGCGGTGATTGATGCCGCGCTGCGCGACAGCGGCGGTTTCCCGATGGGCCCGCTGGCGCTGACAGATCTTATCGGCCAGGACGTGAATTTTGCCGTGACCTGTTCAGTTTTCAACGGCTTCTGGCAGGAGCGTCGTTTTCTGCCGTCGCTGATTCAGCAGGAGCTGGTGCTGGGCAAACGGCTGGGCAAAAAAACCGGGCAGGGCATCTATCGTTGGCCGTTGAATGAAACCCTGCCGATTGAGCCGGACGTGTCGACGAGCGCCAGCACGACAAAAATAGTTCCGCACGGGCGGGCAGCATGGCTGAGCGAGCCCGGATTAAGTGACGGTGTCACTGAATCTGTGCTTGAGCTGGATGAGGTGTACGTCCAGGTCACGCAGGGCGAAACGGCGGCGCAGGTTGCCAGACGCCACGGGCGTCCCGTCGTGCTGCTTGATTTAGTGAATGACTGGCAGCGGGCCCCGCTGGTGGTGCTGGCCGCGGCGACAACCAATACGCCAGAGCAGACGGCGAAAGCGGTGG
Source organism: Buttiauxella sp. (assembly GCA_036489025.1). Taxonomy (GTDB): domain Bacteria; phylum Pseudomonadota; class Gammaproteobacteria; order Enterobacterales; family Enterobacteriaceae; genus Dryocola. Next base: position 496,988 of record DASXGN010000028.1, on the reverse strand, counting down.
GCTTCTTCCAGCGCCAGGGCAAGCAGGTTCTGCTGATTAACGATTATCCCGGCATGCTGGTCTGGCGCACCGTGGCGATGCTGGCTAACGAAGCGCTCGACGCGCTGCAAAAAGGCGTGGCGAGCGAGCAGGACATCGATACCGCCCTGCGCCTGGGCGTGAACTACCCGCACGGTCCGCTGGCCTGGGGGGCGGAACTGGGCTGGCAGCACGTGCTGCGCCTGCTTGAAAATTTGCAGCAGCATTACGGCGAAGAACGCTATCGCCCAACCTCGCTGCTGCGCCAGCACGCTCTACTGGAGACGCAGCATGAACACTAACGCCTGGGATAACGCCCGCGAAATGTACGCCCGCGACAACTGTGCGCGACAAATGGGCATTGAAATCCTTGAGATGGGCGAAGGCTTTGCCCGCCTGTCGATGACGATTACCGAAGCGATGCTGAACGGCCATCAAAGCTGCCACGGCGGACAGCTTTTCACCCTCGCCGACACCGCCTTCGCCTACGCCTGCAACAGCCAAGGGCTGGCGGCGGTCGCTTCCGGGTGCTGCATTGATTTTGTGCGGCCTGGCAGCCTGGGCGACAGGCTGATTGCTACCGCGCAGGTGCGCAGCCAGGGCCGCCAGACCGGCGTCTATGACATCGAAATCACCAACCAGCACGAGAAAACCGTCGCCCTGTTCCGCGGGCGTTCACACCGCATCGGCACCACAGTTTCAGGAGCAAAACTATGAATGACGCGTTTATTTGCGACGGGGCACGCACGCCGATTGGCCGCTACGGCGGGGCGCTGTCTTCGGTGCGCGCGGACGACCTGGCCGCCGTTCCGCTTAAGGCGCTGCTGGCGCGCTATCCCAACCTTGACTGGAACGCGGTGGACGATGTGATCCTCGGCTGCGCCAACCAGGCCGGGGAGGATAACCGCAACGTGGCGCGGATGGCGACGCTGCTGGCCGGGCTGCCGCAGACGGTTTCGGGCACCACGATTAATCGCCTTTGCGGTTCGGGCCTTGATGCGCTGGGCATGGCTGCCCGCGCCATTAAGGCCGGGGATGCGCAGCTCATGCTGGCGGGCGGGGTGGAATCGATGTCGCGTGCGCCCTTCGTGATGGGGAAAGCTTCGACGCCGTTCCAGCGCCAGGCGGAGCTGTTTGACACCACCATCGGCTGGCGTTTTGTGAACCCGCTCATGGCCGAGCGTTTTGGAACTGACAGCATGCCGGAAACGGCAGAGAATGTAGCTGAATTGTTAAATATAAGTCGTGAAGATCAGGACGCCTTCGCCTGGCGTAGCCAGCAGCGAACCGCCGAGGCGCAGAGAAATGGCGTGCTGGCGCAGGAAATCGTCCCGGTTGTGCTGCAAGGTAAAAAAGGTGCGCTGACGGAAATTCGCGAAGACGAACATCCGCGCGCCGAAACAACTTTGCAACAGCTTGGCGGGCTCAAAGCGCCGTTTCGTACCGGCGGGGTCATTACCGCAGGCAATGCGTCCGGGGTAAACGACGGGGCGGCGGCTTTAATTGTCGCCGGTGAGCAGGCCGCCGGCCGCTACGGCTTAACGCCGAAAACGCGAGTGGTGGCGATGGCGACGGCGGGCGTTGAACCGCGCTTCATGGGCCTTGGGCCGGTACCCGCCACGCGTAAAGTGCTCGAGCTGGCCGGGCTGTCTATCAACGATATGGACGTTATCGAACTGAACGAAGCCTTCGCCGCGCAGGCGCTGGGCGTGTTACGCCAGCTGGGGCTGCCCGACGACGCCCCGCATGTTAACCCCAACGGAGGCGCCATCGCCTTAGGCCATCCGTTGGGCATGAGTGGAGCCCGACTGGCGCTGGCCGCCAGCCACGAACTGCATCGGCGCGGCGGGCGTTACGCCCTGTGTACGATGTGTATCGGCGTGGGCCAGGGCATTGCCCTGATCCTTGAGCGTGTGAGCTAATCAAACCTGCGAGTACCCTATAATGATAAATTCTAAAACAGAGCTGGAACCGATTGAAACCGCGTCGAAAGATGAGCTGCAGGCCCTGCAAACGCAGCGCATGAAGTGGACGCTGAACCACGCCTACGCCAACGTGCCGATGTACAAACGCAAGTTTGACGCGGTGGGCGTCCACCCGAATGACTTCAAAGAGCTGAAGGACCTTCGCCTCTTTCCCTGCACCACCAAGCAGGATCTGCGCGATAACTATCCGTTTGACACTTTTGCCGTGCCGATGGAGCAGGTGGTGCGCATCCACGCTTCCTCCGGCACGACCGGCAAACCCACGGTAGTCGGCTATACGCAGAAGGATATTGATACCTGGGCCGACATCGTCGCCCGTTCTCTGCGCGCCGCGGGCGGCACGCCGAAGGATAAAATTCACGTTTCCTACGGCTACGGTCTGTTTACCGGCGGGCTGGGCGCGCATTATGGCGCGGAACGCCTGGGCGCAACGGTTATTCCGATGTCCGGTGGGCAAACCGAAAAGCAGGCGCAGCTGATCCGCGACTTCCGCCCGGATATGATTATGGTCACGCCGTCCTGGTGCCTGAATCTGATAGAAGAGCTTGAGCGCCAGATGGGCGGCGACGCCCGCGGCTGTTCGCTGCGCGTGGGCGTTTTTGGCGCGGAGCCGTGGACTCACGCCATGCGCCGCGAAATTGAACGCCGCCTGGGGATTACCGCGCTGGATATTTACGGCCTGTCCGAAGTGATGGGACCGGGCGTGGCGATGGAATGCCTGGCAACCACTGACGGGCCCACCATCTGGGAAGACCACTTTTATCCGGAAATCGTCAATCCAGTCAGCGGCACGCCGCTTGAGGACGGCGAGCAGGGCGAACTGCTGTTCACCACGCTGACCAAAGAAGCGCTGCCGGTGATCCGCTACCGCACCCGCGATTTAACTCGCCTGCTGCCGGGCAGCGCCCGAACTATGCGCCGCATGGACAGAATCACCGGGCGTTCCGACGACATGCTAATCATTCGCGGCGTGAACGTTTTCCCGTCGCAGCTTGAAGAAGAGATTGTTAAGTTTGAGCACCTGGCGCCGCATTACCAGCTGGAAGTCCATCGCAGCGGGCATCTGGACACGCTGTCGATCAAAGTGGAGCTGAAGGAGAGCAGCCTGCACCTGAGCCAGGACCAGCGCTGCTCGGTCTGCCACGAGCTGCGCCACCGCATTAAATCGATGGTCGGGATCAGCACGGATATCAGCATCGTCAACTGCGGCAGCCTGCCTCGTTCGGAAGGGAAAGCCACCCGCGTGTACGACCTGCGCGCGGCGGCTAATCAGTAAATCCAGAACTCTTTTCCTCGGTGCCCGGAGTGCGTTAATGCGCTGACGGGCATTGTTTTTTTGACAAGCCCCGGCGCTGGGGCAATTATTGAATGCTACGCGCCAAACAGATTTGGCCATAAGTTCGGCTTATGTTTCAGCCATGTCGTAAGCACCGTGGGGGAGTAATGTGATGGACGAGCAGTTAATTAATAAAGGGTTTCGCTGTTACAGCGGCGATAAAGTTGACGTCTATTTCAACACGGCCGTTTGCCAGCATTCCGGGAACTGCGTGCGGGGCAACGGTCAGCTATTTAAGCTCAGCCGCAAGCCCTGGATAATGCCGAATAATGTGGATGTCGCCACCGTAATAAAAGTCATTGATACCTGTCCAAGCGGCGCGCTCATTTACCGCGTGAAATAAATACAAAGCGAGAAACTGATGGAAATACTCGAAGGTAATAACAGTTTTTATGTCAACGACGCCGACGGAAACCGGGTGGCGGAAGTGGTCTTCGTGCCTACGGGCGAGCATTTGACCATCATTGAACATACCGACGTGGATGAAAGCCTGAAGGGGCAAGGCGTGGGCAAGCAGCTTGTGGCAAGGGTTGTGGAGCGCATGCGCAGAGAGAATCGCAAGATTATCCCGCTGTGTCCGTTTGCGAAACACGAATTTGATACCACGCCGGAATATGCCGATATCCGCGCGTAATAATGAAATAAATAAGGGCGAAGCTGCGCCCTTATGGCTCCCTTTATTGACACCGGCAAGATTAAAAAGGTAAAAACCCTTCATCATCGAAAGGGGATTTACATGTACAGTGATAATGATAAAAAGTTGTATATAGTTGTTAATCGTAATTTAGACAGCGCGTTACTTTTTAATGCTGCCTGCCATATTTCCGCCGGCATTACCCGCCAGATAGACAGCCCAGAATTCGACCATTATCCCACTCAGCTTGAAGGCGTGGCCGCGCATCTGAGCCGCTACCCGGTGGTGATTTTGCAGGCTAAAAACAGCGGTCAGCTGGCGAAGCTGGTGAGCAAAGCCCAGGAAGAGGGCGTGCTGTGCAACTTTTTCACCACCACCATGCTGTCGCATTCCGCCGAACAGCAGATTGCCGATACCCAAAATGCGGCGTTTGAAGAACTGGAGTTTGTCGCGGTGGCGGTTTACGGCGAGGCGGAGCAGCTTGCGCCGTTGACCAGGCGTTTTTCCGTGCATAAGTAGTTGAGCTTTCCGTCGTTATTACGCCTTCTCCCTCTCAAGATGAGAGGGCGTAAAGCTTCTTCCCCTGTCGCCCAAATCCCTGCCGAAACAACGATCTGTTCCATGCTGAATTGAGTCAGCCATTTTTATGAATCATATTTGTAATGATATGATTTTAAGCATCTTTATTATGCTATTGTTTGACTCTTCGGCGGCTAAAACGGTAAGAACGGCGGGTGATGAACAGCAAACTGGAACACTTTATTCAACATGCGGTGAGCGCCGTACCGATTAGCGGGACGTCGCTGATTGTCTCTTTATACGGCGACGCGCTTGCCCATCGCGGCGGTGAAATCTGGCTGGGCAGCCTCGCCAGCATGCTGGAGTCGCTGGGTTTTGGCGAAAGATTCGTTCGCACCTCGCTGTTCAGGCTCAATAAAGAGGGCTGGCTCGACGTGGAGCGCGTCGGGCGGCGCAGCTTTTACCGTTTGACCGAAATGGGCCAGCGCATGACCCGCCGCGCCGAGGCAAAGATTTACCGGGCGGGCCAGCCTGCGTGGGACGGTAAATGGCTGCTGCTGCTTTCCGAAGGCCTGGAGAAAAGTACCCTTGCCCAGGTAAAGAAACAGCTTATCTGGCAGGGGTTTGGCACGCTCGCGCCCAGCCTGATGGCTTCGCCTTCGCAAAACCTTCACGACGTGCAAAATTTCCTGCATGAAGCGGGCGTGGCCGACAACGTTATCTGCTTCGAGGCCAGCTCGCCGCTGCAAACCTCGCAGGCTGCGCTAAAGGCCAGGGTGGAAGAGTGCTGGCTGCTGACCGATAAAAATGAGCGCTACGGCGAATTTATTCAGTCGTTTCGCCCGCTGCTGCCGCTGCTGCGCGAGGCGGAAGAAGCCGAACTCACCCCGCAGCGCTGCTTCCAGATCCAGCTTTTGCTTATTCATTTCTATCGTCGGGTGGTGCTAAAAGATCCGCTGCTGCCCGACGAACTGCTGCCGCCGCACTGGCAGGGGCAGAGCGCCCGCCAGCTTTGTATAAATATTTATCAACGCGTTGCCCCCGGCGCGCTGGCCTTCGTCAGCGAGCACGGTGAAACTTCCGTCGGCGAGCTGCCGCAGCCGGGCAGCGGCTATTTCGAGCGTTTTGCGGGCCTGACCCCAGCCCCTTAAGGAGAGACTATGCCTGTATATCAAATCGATGGACTCACTCCGGTGGTTCCGGAAGACAGCTACGTGCATCCCACGGCGGTGCTGATTGGCGATGTGATTGTTGGCCATCGCGTCTACATCGGCCCCGGTGCGTGTCTGCGCGGTGACTTTGGGCGCATCATCGTTAAAGACGGTGCGAACGTGCAGGATAACTGCGTAATGCACGGTTTTCAGTCGCAGGACACGGTGGTTGAAGAAGACGGCCACATCGGCCACGGGGCGATCCTGCACGGCTGCGTGATTGGCAAAAATGCGCTGGTTGGCATGAACGCGGTGATTCTCGACGGCGCGCAGATTGGTGAAAACAGTATTGTTGGCGCGGCGGCATTTATTAAGGCGAGGGCGGAGTTCCCGGCCAATAAGCTGATTATCGGCAGCCCGGCCAGGGCAATTCGCGAGCTGGGGCCGGAAGAGCTGGAGTGGAAGAAAAGAGGCACGCGGGAATATCAGGATCTGGTGATCCGCTGCCAGCAAAGCCTGCACCAGGTGGAGCCGCTGCGGGAGGTTGAAGAGAATCGCCGTAAGCTAAGTTTTGAAGACGCCCATCAGCCGAAATAAAAAAGAGCGGCAAAATTGCTTTTGCCGCCCCCGTCATTTTTGCTTCCGTTATGCGGTCACGATGCTGTCGATCGCCGCTTTCGCATCGGACTGAGCTTTGGTCGCCACTTCCGGACCGTAGGCAATGCCTTCAGCAAACACGTAGTTCACGTCGGTGATGCCGATAAAGCCCAGGAACAGGTTCAGGTAAGGCACCAGCAGATCGGTCGGGGTATCTTTATGGATACCGCCGCGGCTGGTCAGGATCACGGCGCGTTTGCCGGTGATCAGGCCTTCCGGGCCTTTTTCGGTGTAGCGGAAGGTCACGCCCGCACGCGCGACCAGGTCGAAGTAGTTTTTCAGCTGGGTAGGGATGTTGAAGTTGTACATCGGGGCGGCAATCACCACCACGTCATGCTCTTTCAGCTCGGCAATCAGCTCGTCGGACAGCGCCAGCGCTTCCTGCTGACGCGGGGTCAGGGCTGCGTCGCTCGGACGCAGCGCGCCAACCAGCTCGCCGTCCAGTACCGGCACCGGGTTAGCCGCTAAGTCACGCACGGTGATTTGGTCGGCACTGTGTTCTTCACGCCATTGTTCAACAAAATAGTCGGAAAGCTGATTAGACTGGGAGTAACCTGCCAGGATGCTGGACTTAAGAACTAATACTTTGCTCATGGGGTGGTTCCTTTGTTTTTGGTCATTCGGACAGATTGCCCGTTCGCTGAGAGCTAATGTATTCACAATCCGATTGCAGTGATAGCGCAATATATCGAACTCTATGTTCGATTTTATTGAACAAGGCGTCGTAGAGTGTGATGTGGTAATCTACGGGCAATTAACGAAAAAAATTTAGCAGGCCGTGCCCTGCCGTAACGATGACGCCATGCAAAATACAAAATCCTCCGTTTCCTCGCTCCTGAGCAGCCTCGATGGCCTGATGCTCCGCGACCGGCAGCGTTTTTCCCGCCGTATCCACGGTGCGAAGAAGGTGAAAAATCCTGAATCTCAGCAGGCGGTTTATGACTCTCTGGCCGCCGAGATTGCCGCCGCGGCAGGTAAAGTTCTGCTGCGCGAAGCGGCGCGACCAAAAATTACCTACCCCGAAAATCTGCCTGTCAGCCAGAAAAAACAGGACATCCTGAACGCCATTCGCGATAACCAGGTGGTTATTGTCGCCGGGGAAACCGGTTCAGGTAAAACGACCCAGCTGCCGAAAATTTGCATGGAGCTGGGGCGCGGCGTGAAAGGGCTGATCGGCCATACGCAGCCGCGCCGTCTGGCGGCCCGCACCGTAGCTAACCGCATTGCCGAAGAGCTGCAAACCGAGCCGGGCGGCTGCGTCGGTTACAAAGTACGCTTCACCGACCACGTCGGCGATAACACGATGGTCAAGCTGATGACCGACGGCATTCTGCTGGCGGAGATTCAGCAGGATCGCCTGCTAATGCAGTACGACACCATCATCATCGATGAGGCGCACGAGCGCAGCCTGAATATTGATTTCCTGCTGGGCTACCTGCGCGAACTGCTGCCGCGTCGCCCGGATCTGAAAATCATCATTACCTCGGCGACCATCGACCCGCAACGCTTCTCGCGGCATTTCAACAACGCGCCCATCATCGAAGTTTCTGGCCGCACTTATCCGGTCGAAGTGCGCTATCGCCCGATTGTTGAAGACGCCGACGATACCGACCGCGATCAGCTGCAGGCGATTTTTGACGCCGTGGACGAGCTGGGACGAGAGAGCGCTGGCGATATTCTGATCTTCATGAGCGGTGAACGTGAGATTCGCGACACCGCCGACGCGCTCAATAAGCTGAGCCTGCCGCACACCGAAGTGCTGCCTTTATATGCCCGCCTGTCGAACAGCGAGCAGAACCGTGTCTTCCAGTCCCACGCGGGCCGCCGCATCGTACTGGCGACCAACGTGGCGGAAACCTCGCTGACCGTACCGGGCATTAAATACGTTATCGATCCGGGTACGGCGCGAATCAGCCGCTACAGCTACCGCACTAAAGTGCAGCGTCTGCCGATTGAGCCGGTTTCGCAGGCTTCGGCCAACCAGCGTAAAGGCCGCTGCGGGCGCGTATCCGAAGGTATCTGTATCCGCCTGTATTCCGAAGACGATTTCCTGTCGCGCCCGGAATTTACCGACCCGGAAATTCTGCGCACCAACCTGGCGTCCGTTATTCTGCAAATGACTTCGCTTGGCCTGGGCGATATTGCCGCCTTCCCGTTTGTGGAAGCGCCGGACAAACGCAATATCCAGGACGGCGTGCGCCTGCTTGAAGAGCTGGGCGCTATCACCAGCGAGGAAGATCACAGCGTTTATAAACTGACGCCATCCGGCCGCCAGCTGGCCCAGCTGCCGGTTGATCCACGCCTGGCGCGCATGGTGCTGGAAGCGCAAAAATTTGGCTGCGTGCGCGAAGTGATGATCGTCACCTCTGCGCTGTCGATCCAGGATCCGCGCGAAAGGCCGATGGACAAGCAGCAGGCTTCGGATGAGAAACATCGTCGCTTCCACGACAAAGAATCCGACTTCCTTGCCTACGTGAATCTGTGGAATTATCTGGGCGAACAGCAGAAAGCGCTGTCTTCGAACCAGTTTCGCCGCCAGTGCAAAACGGATTACCTGAACTACCTGCGCGTGCGCGAGTGGCAGGACATCTACACCCAACTGCGCCAGGTGGTCAAAGAGCTAGGCCTGCCGATTAACAGCGAGCCGTCCGATTTCCGTTCGGTTCACTGCGCACTGCTCACCGGCCTGCTGTCGCACATCGGCCAGAAAGACGCCGACAAACAGGAGTACACCGGGGCCCGCAACGCGCGCTTTTCTATCTTCCCCGGCTCCGGCCTGTTCAAAAAGCCGCCGAAGTGGACGATGGTGGCCGAACTGGTGGAAACCAGCCGCCTGTGGGGCCGTATCGCCGCGCGCATCGACCCGGAATGGGTTGAGCCGCTGGCCCAGCATTTAATCAAAAAGTCATGGAGCGAACCGCACTGGGAGAAAGCCCAGGGCGCGGTAATGGCAACGGAGAAAGTCACGCTTTACGGCCTGCCGATCGTGGCCGCCCGCAGCGTGAACTACAGCCAGATCGATCCGGCGCTGTGCCGCGAGCTGTTCATCCGCCACGCGCTGGTGGAAGGCGACTGGCAGACGCGCCACGCCTTCTTCAGGGAAAACCTGAAGCTGCGCAACGAGATTGAAGAGCTGGAGCATAAGTCCCGCCGCCGCGACATTCTGGTGGACGATGAAACGCTATTCGAATTTTACGACCAGCGCCTTGCCCACGAGGTGATTTCTGCTCGCCACTTCGACAGCTGGTGGAAAAAAACCGCGAAAGAGACGCCGGACCTGCTCAACTTCGAAAAGAGCATGCTAATCAAAGAAGGGGCGGAGCAGGTTAGCAAGCTGGATTATCCGAACTTCTGGCATCAGGGCAATCTCAAGCTGCGCTTAACCTACCAGTTTGAACCGGGCGCGGATGCGGACGGCGTGACGGTGCATATTCCGCTCCCGCTGCTCAACCAGGTAGACGACGCCGGTTTTGAATGGCAAATTCCAGGCGTGCGCCGCGAGCTTATTATCGCGCTGATTAAATCGCTGCCGAAGCCGGTGCGCCGCAACTTTGTGCCTGCGCCAAACTACGCTGAAGCGTTTTTAGGCCGGGTGACGCCGCTCGAAATGCCGCTGCTGGAAAGCCTCGAACGCGAGTTCCGCCGCATGTCCGGCGTGACCATTGACCGGGAAGACTGGCACTGGGATCAGGTGCCCGATCACCTGAAAATGACTTTCCGCGTGGTGGACGAGCACAATAAGAAGCTCAAGGAAGGCAAAGATCTCAGCGAGCTGAAGGGCGGGCTGAAGGATAAAGTTCAGCAAACCCTTTCCGCCGTGGCGGACGACGGCATCGAACAAAGCGGGCTGCATATCTGGAGCTTTGGCCAGCTGCCGGAAAGCTACGAGCAAAAACGCGGCAGCTACCGCATGAAGGCTTTCCCGGCGCTGGTGGATGAAAAAGAAAGCGTGGCGATCAAACTCTTTGATAATCCTCTGGAACAGCAGCAGGCCATGTGGCGCGGCCTGCGCCGTCTGCTGCTGCTCAATATCCCGTCGCCTATTAAATACCTGCACGAGAAGCTGCCGAACAAGGCCAAGCTCGGCCTGTACTTTAACCCGTACGGCAAAGTGCTGGATCTGATTGACGACTGCATCTCCTGCGGCGTGGACAAGCTGATTGCTCAGGCGGGCGGGCCGGTGTGGACGGAAGAGGGCTTTGCTGCGCTGCATGAAAAAGTGCGGGCGGAACTCAACGACGCCGTGGTGGACATTGCGAAGCAGGTCGAAAAAATCCTCACCGCCGTGTTCAACATCAACAAGCGCCTGAAGGGCCGGGTCGATATGACCATGGCGCTGGGCCTGTCGGATGTGAAAGCGCAGATGAGCGGGCTGGTGTACCGTGGTTTTGTTACCGGCAACGGCTATAAACGTCTGGGCGACACGCTGCGCTATTTGCAGGCGATTGAGAAACGCCTCGAAAAAATGGCCGTCGATCCGCACCGCGACCGCGTGCAGATGCTGAAAGTCGAAAGCGTCCAGCAGGCCTGGCAGCAGTGGCTAAACAAGCTGCCGCCGAAGCGGCGAGAGGATGAAGACGTGCAGGAAATCCGCTGGATGATTGAAGAGCTGCGCGTTAGCTTCTTTGCCCAGCAGCTTGGCACGCCGTACCCCATCTCCGACAAACGTATTTTGCAGGCCATGGAGCAGATAGCGGGGTAATCGGTATCAGCCCCTGAAATAGCGCGATGGTTAATATTTATGCGTTTGCCTGGATGCCAAACGTGATTAACTGGATTTACTTTGCTGGCGCTCAAATTTAGCGAAGGATCTCTTTGATACTTCGTTAAATTTTGGGCCATATTAGAGTCTCGTCTCTTACATGGTTAATTTAAGGATAAGAATATGCCAGCAGCAGTTGAAAAAGCCCTGGATTTCATTGGTGGTATGAATACCTCAGTATCAGCCCCCCATCCTATGGATGAAAGCACCGCTAAGGGAATCTTTAAGTTTCTAAAAGAGTTGGGTGTTCCGGCTAATGCCGCCGACGTGATGGCACGCGGCAATCAAGAGGGCTGGGATACCGGATTTACGCAAAAGGTGGCCGGCTGGGCTGAAAAAATTGAGTCTGGCGATCGTGTGATTATTAAAAATCCGGAATATTTTTCTGCCTATATGCAGGAAGAGCTACGAGCCCTGGTGTGATCTGAAACGGCTAATCTAAGCGGATGCTCCCGCTCTCAACGGGGGAGCGTCCAGTACCATCCTCCATCCTTTCTGCATATCCTTTATTGAACTTTTGAAAGCTTCGGCGGCCCCTAAACAAATCTGCCTGCTGAACTATCGCAATTCCCCCGGCAGAACCATACTCGTGAAGCGGTTAATTTCTGACCGTATTTCCCGGAGTGCCTTCATGAAACGATTAGCAGACAAAGTTGCCATTGTGACCGGTGCGAGTTCAGGTATTGGCTATGCCACGGCGAAGCTGTACGCCGCAGAAGGGGCGAAGGTTGTCGTCGGTGCCCGACGCGAAGCCGAGCTGATAAAGCTGGTGGACGAGATTAAAGCGGCGGGCGGTGAAGCCGTGGCGCTAAGCGGGGACGTTAGCGACGAAGCCTATGCCAAAGCGCTGGTAGCAAAAGCGGTTGAAACCTGGGGACGGCTGGACGTGGCCTTTAATAATGCGGGCACGCTCGGGGAAGCGGGAGCCAGCACGGAAGTTTCCGCCGAAGGCTTTGCGGCGGCGGTCGCCGTTAACCTTACGGGATCGTTTCTGGGCGCTAAGCATCAGATCGCTGAAATGATCAAACGCGGCGGCGGCTCGGTCATTTTCACCTCTACGCTTGTCGGCTACACCATCGCTTTCCCGCAGCTGGCAGCCTACGCCGCCAGCAAGGCCGGGTTGATTGGGCTGACGCAGGCGCTGGCCACCGAATTTGGCCCGCAAAATGTCCGCGTGAATTCAATTTTGCCCGGCGCGGTGGAAACCGATATGTACCGGGAAGCGAACAGCACGGAAGAATCGCAGGCCGCGCTCGCCAACATGCATGCGCTTAAGCGCGTTGGCAAACCGGAAGAAATTGCGTTTGCCGCGCTGTGGCTGGCTTCCGATGAGTCTTCGTTTGTCACGGGCACCGCCTCGCTGGTGGACGGCGGCGCGTCGATTAACGGCGGTTAGCCTTATCACCCGCCTTAAAATTAAATACCCTGCCAGCCTCCGCCCAGCGCACGATAAAGATCGACCTGCGCCAGCAGCAGATTGTTTTTCACCTGCACGACGCTGAGCTGGGTGGAGAACAGCGTGCGCTGGGCGTCCAGCTCATCGAGATAAGATGAGTAGCCGTTACGGTAGCGGTTTTGGGCGATGCGCAGCGTTTCTTTCGCCACTTCCTCCTGCGCCTCGAGTTCGACGAGCTGTTCCCGCAGCCGCTCGATGGCGTCAATGCTGTCGTTCACCTCTTTAAAAGCGTTACGCACCGTGCTTTCGTAGGCGTAAAGCGCCTGGTTGCGCTGCGACATAGCGACGTCAACCTGGGCGTTAAGCGCCTCGCGGTTCAGCAGCGGGGCAAGAATACTCCCGCCGATGCTCCACAGCCGCAGCGGGTTATCGACCAGCTGGGAAAGCGTACTGTCCTGCAGGCTGCCGGAGGCGACCAGATTGATGGCGGGCAGAAGCTGGGCGCGCGAAGAAGCGAGCGTTTCGTCCGTCGCCAGCAGCTGTCGTTCGGCCTGGACGATGTCCGGCCTGCGGTTCAGAAGTGTCGACGGGAGCTGAGAAGGGAGCTTCAGCGGCGTAAGCTGAGCAAATTCACCGCCGCGTTTTACCTCGCCGGGATTCCTGCCGATCAGCACGCTTAGCGCGTTCTCCTGCTGGCTTATCTGATGCTTCATCTCGGGGATTTGCGCCCGGGTTGCGCGATATTCTGAGTCTGCCTGCATCAGCTCCAGGCGCGAGCTGTAGCCCGTTTCGAACTGGCGCTTTGCGAGCCTGTACGCGTTTTCCCTCGCGGCAAGCGTATCCCGGGTGACCTGGAGCCGATCGTCCAGCGCCAGTAAAGTGATGTAACCTGCGGCGACGGAAGAGGCAACGGTCAGATTTGCCGCCGCCGCCGCCGCTTTTTGCGCTTCGAGGCTTGCCTGCGCGGCTTTTGTCGCGCTGCTGTACTGGCCCCACAAATCGACGTTGTAGTTCGCCGTCAGGCTGCCTTTGTACAGCTCGCTGTGAACCGGCAGCCCGGTCGCCGCCGACTGCGCACGGCTGCGGCTGGCGTTTAGTCCTGCATCGAGCGTCGGAAGCTGCGCCCCTGTAGCCGCCTGAACGCGGGCCTGGTATTCGTTGACTCTCTCGCGGGCGGTAAGCACATCGGTGTTATAGCGCAGCGCCTCATCCACATAGCCGTTGAGCTGCGAATCGTGGAAATTCCGCCACCAGAAACCTTCCGCGTCAGACGTCGGGCCGATTTGTGCGCGCCACTCAGTCGGGATCCTGAGCGTCGGCTTAGCCTGTTCAACCTGCGGGGAATGACAGCCTGCAAGCAGCAGCGCGAGGGCCAGCCAGGAAAGTTTTAACGGCCGCATTACTCTTTCCCTCGCGTATCGATATGCACCTGAACCGACATGCCCGGACGCAGGCGTTTACGCTTGTCCGCGTCGCCCAGCACCTCAATGCGCACCGGGATTCGCTGGGCGATTTTGACGAAGTTGCCGCTGGCGTTGTCTGGGGAAATGGCGCTGAATTCAACGCCGGTCGCCGGAGAAATATTTTCCACGCGGCCGCTGAATTTCTCGTTGGCCAGCGCGTCCACGGTGAAGGTGACGGCCTGGCCGACGCGCATATCCGCCAGCTGGGTTTCCTTGACGTTGGCGATGATCCAGTTGTCCTCCGGCACGACCGTAGTCAGGCGAGTACCGGCGCTGACGTAGGCGCCAAGCCGAACGGCAATCTGCCCAAGCTGCCCGTCGCGCGGGGCGGTAATTTTGGTGTTTTGCAGATCAATATCCGCCAGCTCAAGCGCGGCCCTGGCGTTTTCAACATCGGCCTGAAGCGAGCCGCGATTGACGATGACGGTTTGCAGATCCTGACGTGACATTTCAAGCTGGGCGGCGGCCTGATCGATATCGGCGTTACCCTGGGCGGCGCTGGCGCGCGCGGCATCTCGTTCGCGTACGGAAAGCGAACCGTCGGCAGCCAGATCTTCCACGCGGTGCAGGTCGAGCTGAGATTTTTTGCCCTGTGCCCTGGCGTTTTTCAACGCGGCTTCATTCTTTTTAATCACCGCCTCGGCGCTGCGGCGCTGCTGCTGATTATTGGCAAGCGCGGCTTCCTTCATGGCGATTTGCGCCTGCGCCTGATGAACGCGCTGCTTATAGATACGATCGTCAATGGTCATCAGCACGTCTCCGGCCTTCACGTACTGAAAGTCCTGCACGTTGACCGCCGTAATGTAGCCGTTGACCTGGGGGCTAATAAACGTTGTCATGCCGCGCACGTAGGCGTTTTCCGTGGATTCAACGTGCTGCGTAAAGGGGGGCAGCTGCCAGGCATACAGAATGACCAGCACGCCGACGATGCCGATGGCGGCGGCGCTAAAAATTGACACAATACGCAGGTTCTTTTGCTCCGGGCTCTGGGCCGGGGCCGTTCCTTGTTCACTCATTGCGGCTCCGTGGTGACAGCTCTTTCATGTTTATCTCGGGATTTGTGTTGCGGTTCAGGCCGCTAATTTTTGCAGTTTTCTCGCCGCCAGCTTGACGCGCAGCAGACGCCAGAAAAGCCACAGCAGGGTGGCGGTCGCAATGGCAGCGGTCAGTAAATAGGTATCGTTATAGGCCAGCACGTTCGCTTCGTTGGTGGCGAGCGTTTGCAGCTGCAACAGGGCCTGGGCGTTAAGCAGCGTGCCGTCGCCAAGCTGGCTGCTGTAGAGCTGCGAATACTGATTGACGCGCTCGCTGACCATGGGATTAAGCAGCGTAAGCTGGTCGGCAATCAGGCTGGAGTGGAACTTCTCCCGCCAGGTCTGGAAGGTGCCGAGTATCGCCGAGCCCAGCAGGCCACCGAGGTTTTGACTCATGCCGAAGAGCACCGAGAAGCTGACCAGGTTACGCGGTTCGGCAATTACGCCGCCGATAGCCGCCAGCATCGCCGGGGCCAGGAAGAACGCGCTGCTAAAGCCGAGCAGGAACTGGCTGAGCATCAGCTGCGCCGGGCGGGTGAGGTTGTTGGACTGGCTGTCCATCAGCGAGGCAACGATCATCAGCACCAGCGAGATAACCAGCGGGCGCGCCAGCTTCTTGATGTCAATCGTCAGGCAGCTGGCAACTATCCCGCAGGCGATGCCCGCCAGAATAGACCAGGCGAGATTGGTCATCTGTTCGTTTTGCAGGCCGATAAGCTGCAAATAGCCGATCACGCCGGTATTTTGCTCCGCCAGCACGATGCGGATCAGCACCATAATCAGGCCCAGCCGCACGATGCTGCCGCTCGACAGCCAGCGCGTGTTGAGCAGCGGATTGCTGCGGTTGTGCTCGAAGACGATAGCGGTGACGATCAGCATCAGCGAAGCCGCAAGCGACCAGCCAATCCACGGCGCTTCAAACCACCAGTCGATTCGCCCCAGGGACAGCACGCCGCACAGCAGCGCAATGCCCGGCGCAAGCAGAATGAAGGTGAGAAAATCTTTTTTCTCAAAGACTTTTTTGCGATCGCTCGGCGGCAGCTTTAACGCCAGCACGCAGGCAAGGGAGACCAGCGCCAGGCCAAGCTCAAAGTAGTACAGCCCGCGCCACTCGTTAAGCTGCAAAAGCTCGGAGGAAAACAATCGCGCCATCGGTATCGCCAGCGCGGAGCCGGTAATGCCAATCGTCAGGGCCTTCAGGCGATGTTTTGCGGGCCACGCCTGAATCTGATAGTAAATGCCCAGCGAACTCAGCGCCGCGCTTACCATGCCGTGGGCGGCGCGAACCATAATGGCCGAATTAAGATCGTTGACGAACAGGTGGAAGAACGTCACCAGCACGTAAAGGACGAGAAATCCCTCGGTAAACGCGCGCAGCCCGTACTGCTGGCGGAACTTCACCAGCAGCAGGTTGATGGACGCGTTGGTCATCACGTATACCGCAGGCAGCCAGGCTATCTCGTTTGACCAGGCGGCAAAGGTGCCCTGTAAATTGTTAAGGTTCGCCGTCACCAATGCGTTGCCGAGCGCGCCGGTCAGACAGACCAGCAGCCCGACCAGCCCGTAGGCGATGCGCTTCGGCGTGGGGTGAATCGGTGTGGAAGGGGAGCCAAGCAGCGCGGGCTTCTCATGCGGCTGCCACTCCCTGGGAATATAAGGGTCGCTTTTCGGAAGTCGCATTATTTATTCTCGGTCGCTTTCAGCAGGCGCAGCAGCACGTTACGCGTAATCGCCTGTTCTTCTTCACTGATGGTGGCCAGCACCTCCCGGCGCAGTTCTTCAGCCACGACTTTCACTTTTTGATAAAGGACCTGGCCCTGCTCAGTGGCGATCAGCAAACGCACGCGCTTATCTTCAGGTTTCAGCACCCGCTGAACGAGATGTTGCTCGACGAGGCGGTTGATCAACGGCACCAGCGTAGCGGCTTCTACGCCCAGCTCCTGAGCAAGTTCGTTTTGCGAAAGCGGAAAATCGCTGCTGGCGATTGCCGCAACGGCCACCCAGCTGGCCTGGCTCATACCCAAATCCTTGATGCGGCGGTTAATGGCTAAGCGCCAGTTATGCGCGGTGAGATGGAGCAGGTGAGAGAAAGTAAGCTTTTCGTAATCCACAGCGGCGAGGGTAGTTAGTTAGATGTCTAACTAGTTTAAAGCGGTGGGTACGTCTAATTCAAGTGAATATGTAAAATGAATGTTAGGTGCAGGCTGAAGGGATGTGGTGGGGGAGAGGTTTATTCTCTTCCCCTGGAAGATGTAATTCGCAGGCTAGCTCAGCTGATAATGTCGGTTCGGCTTCATCTTTTCCGGCAGCTCTGACTCACCGTTCATATCACGCAGGTCGCGTTCGATGGTGTTGCAGATGGCGTCCAGCGCCAGGTCGTTGTCTTCGTTGCCGAACGGGTCTTCCAGCTCTTCGGCCAGACAGTCCAGCGAGATAAAGGTGTAGGAGATAAAGACCGACAGGAACGGCGTCATGTAATGCAGGTCTGTGACCAGCGCAAACGGCAGCATGATGCAGAACAGATAAACCGTGCGGTGCAGGATCAGCGTATAGGCAAACGGCAGCGGGGTGCTGGTGATGCGCTCGCAGCCTCCGGCGACGGCGGAAAGCTCGTTGAGATGGTTATCCAGGCTGCGCCACAGCACGTCCGAGATCGTGCCGTTGACGCGCTGACGGGACAGCCAGTTGCCCATCAGGAGCAGAATACGGTTGCACGGTGCATGGCTTGCCGCCACCCACGCCAGCTCGTCCTCACGCAGCCACGGACGCAGCGCTTCCGCCACCGGTTTTTTACGCAGCGTCA
Organism: Buttiauxella sp.; assembly: GCA_036489025.1. Classification (GTDB taxonomy): domain Bacteria; phylum Pseudomonadota; class Gammaproteobacteria; order Enterobacterales; family Enterobacteriaceae; genus Dryocola. Next base: position 479,230 of record DASXGN010000028.1, on the reverse strand, counting down.
GGCGCAGGCAGTTGCAAAACGCCCCCTGAAGATTCACGAAATAGCTAATTTCTTCGCTCTTCGCCGTGGGCAGGCTTTTCACTTCGCGCAGCAGCGAGCGGGAGGCGATCGCCAGCTGCCCCCAGAGCAGTCGCGCCTCGTTGAACCGCGCGTAGCACGCGCTGTTGCGAAAGCCGAGGAAGATGGCAATCGCTACGCCCAGAATGCTGAACGGGGCGATAGTCAGCTTAATGCCGAGCGCTTCGTACCACGGCAGAAAGAAAATCACGCCGATCGACAGCGCGAGGTTAAGCAGCAGGCGGGAATAGATTTTTTCCAGAACGGAACCGTGCCAGACGAACAGGCGGGTGAACCAGTGTTTATGCGGACGAACAATCATAGGAAGACGACTCAAAGCGGGGACGCCATATTTAACGGCAGAGTGTGACGCAGATCAATATTTAAATTTACATGATGTTAACAACGTGAATTATTTTCACCGCAGGTGAAATTTCCTCGTTTGCCCGCCGCGGGGTGACGTGCGATGCTCGGTGACACAAATAGCCGTCCAGATGGCTGTAATCTTAAGTAATGAACTATCACCCGGCTAAACGACTTAGCCGGGTTATCAGGAGAAAGTCCATGCCGCACAGCACACAGCCTCACGCCCCGTTCCGCGCCGATATTGTCGGGAGCTTTCTGCGCCCGGACGCCATTAAAAAAGCGCGCCTTCAGTTTGCCGCCGGTGAAATCACCTACGCCCAGCTGCGCAACGTTGAGGACGAAGCCATTCGCGACTCGGTCGAGCAGCAGTGCGCCTGCGGGCTGCACGTTGTCACCGACGGCGAGTTCCGCCGCGCGTGGTGGCACTTCGACTTTTTCGATGGCTTACAGGGCGTCGAACGTTACGAGTCCGAACAGGGCATCCAGTTCAACGGCGTGCAAACGAAAACCCACGGTATACGCGTGGTCGGCAAGGTCGCCTTTGGCGATCATCCCATGCTGGAAGATTTCCGCTATCTGAAAAGTATCAGCGGAAACGCGGTGCCGAAAATGACCATTCCAAGCCCGAGCGTGCTGCATTTTCGCGGCGGACGTCACGCCATCGACAGCGGCGTTTATCCCGATCTGAACGACTATTTTGACGATCTTGCCGTGACCTGGCGCGACGCCATACAGGCCTTCTACGCCGCAGGCTGCCGCTATTTGCAGCTTGATGATACCGTCTGGGCTTATTTGTGCTCCGACGCGCAGCGCAAAGAAATCCGCGAGCGCGGCGACAACCCCGACGAGCTGGCAAAAATTTACGCCCGCGTGCTGAATAAAGCGTTGGAAGGCAAGCCGCACGATCTGACCATTGGGCTGCACGTTTGCCGCGGTAATTTTCGCTCAACCTGGATTTCTGAAGGCGGCTACGAGCCGGTTGCAGAAGTGCTGTTTGGCAGCGTCAACGTCGATGCGTTCTTCCTGGAATACGACAACGATCGTTCCGGCGATTTCGCACCGCTGCGCTTTGTTCGTCCGGGCAAGCAGCAGGTCGTGCTGGGTCTGATCACCACCAAGAACGGCGAGCTGGAAAACCCTGAACAGATTCAGGCGCGCATTCAGGAAGCGGCAAAGTTTGTGGATATCAGCCAGATCTGCCTCAGCCCGCAGTGCGGCTTTGCCTCCACGGAAGAGGGCAACAGCCTGACGCCAGCCCAGCAGTGGGATAAGGTGCGGCTGGTTACGCAGATTGCTGAAAAAGTCTGGTAGCGTTTTTAAGTTCCGGCTGCCCTCCTGCTGGATCAGGGGGGCGGCCGGAGGCCTGTCAGTTTGCGGGCTCGCACATCTCGGCGCTGATTTGTTCCAGCGATTTATTTTTCGTTTCCGTCACAAAGAAGACGTTCAGCAGGAACCACAGCAGGCAGCACAGTCCGTATAAAAAGAACGGGAAGCTGCCGTGGAAGATTTCATTCAGGCTGGTGCTATTGGTCAGCATAGGGAAGGTTTGCGAAACGATAAAGCTGCCCGTCCAGATCAGGAAGGTGGCCCAGGACATGAGCCTGTCGCGAATGATGTTTGGCGCCAGCTCGGGGATGATTATCCACAGAATCGGGCCGACGGTACCGCCAAAGAAAAGAATATAAACGATCATCAGCGCCAGCATGAACAGGTTGGCCACGCCCATCAGGATTAATATCCCCAGCCAGGTGATTGTCACAAAGCAAACGAAGGAGCCAATAATCAGCAGCTTTCTTCTGCCGTATTTTTCTACGTTATAAACCGCCCACACTGCCGCGGCGAAAAAAGCAACGCCGACAATAATCTGCTTGTAATAGGCCGTTTGCTCGCTGGCGATACCGATACTTTCGAATAGAACGTTCCCGTAATACAGCACGGCATTAATACCGCAAAGATTTGCCAGCAGCGCCATTGACAGAATAATTAGGGTGACGCGGCGATATCGCCCTGAAAATATCGATTCCTTGCCAGAGGAATGATTTTTTTTGGTGAAGGTTTCTCTTATTTCAGCAATTGTTGTTTTACTGTCAAAGTCCTGGCCATTGATATGGGTGATGACCGCTTCGGCTTCCGCCAGCCGGTTTTTTTTAATGAGCCAGCGGGGTGATTCCGGCAGGTAACAGGCGAGGATCATAAAAAGACAGCCGGGAATTGACATTGCCCCCAGCATATAGCGCCAGGAGTAATTTGTTCCCCAGTCCGCATCGGTAATCCACATGGCAACCAGCGCATTGACCAGATAAACGGCAAGAATACCCAGGGCGATCATCATCTGATAAAAACCCAAAGTTTTACCGCGAATTTTTTGTGCCGATATTTCACCGATATAAACAGGTGCGGTTGCCGAACCCAGGCCCACGCCGATGCCGCCAACAATTCTGAACAGAATAAACATCGTGAAGTCATACGGGAAGGCGGTAAAAATACCCGCAATGAACACTAAAAATCCGGTAATGATTAGGGTCTTTTTCCGTCCCAGCGCGTTATTAATAAACTGGCCGCTAAAAGCACCTATCATAAACCCTAGAACAACCGAGGAAACCGCCCAGCCGGTGCCCATTGCGTCGAGGGCAAAATATTTAGAAATATGCGCTATCGCCCCTGATACCACCGCCGAGTCAAAGCCGTACAGCAGTCCGGCTATCGACGCGATGAGCGACAGTTTATAGCTTGTAGAATGAGATATTGCGTTCATATTTGCACCCTTCAGTTAGCTTTAATTATCCGTGGGGCGAGATTGTTTTTTATTCTGTCCGATCTTTCCTTGTACTCCGGAAGCATTTTCATCGATTCGTCGAACCAGGCGTCAGGGTCCGTACTGGCGACAAGAGCAAAATTTCCCCACGGCATCAGTGACCCCGAACGGATGGTCACTTTCGCTTTGTTATAAATGTCTGACACCAGTTTATCGTGAGGGATTAGCGTAAAATCCGCGCCCGATCCTGTAAATATCGCGGTAACCTTTGCCAGAAGGTTTGGGTTGTTATCCGGAACCTCGGCGGCAAAGATAATATTTTCAATAAATATCTCCTGGTTAAGGACGCTTAATATCTCAAGCAGATCGACGCTGCCGGAATAAAAAGCGAGGTCTATTCTGTTAGCGGTTGTTGGAATGGGCGCGCCAGCATCGGTTACCAGTACAATATCCCCGTGGCCCAGGCTGGCTAAAGCCGAGGCAACCTGCGGATGCAGTATTTTTCCAGGTCTCATTGCATTCTCCTGTGAGGGCGAGGTTAATAATCGAATTTTGAATTTTTACGCTAAAGATTAATTTCCGTATGGTTATTTTCGATGCATCTCAAGCTCAATTTCTTCCAGGGTTTTACCTTTGGTTTCAGGAACCATGGCCAGAACGAAAATCAAAGCCACAATAGATATTCCGGCAAAAATAAAGAATGTATTTGCCGAGCTGATATTTTCCACTAATACCGGGAAGAAGCGCGAAACGAAGAAATTTCCTCCCCAAAGGGCAAAGGTAGCAATTGAAACGGCAACCCCACGAACGTGGATCGGGAATATCTCCGAGATAATGACGTAGGCAACCGTCCCGTAAGAAACGGCGAAAATTGCGACGTAGGCCAGGATACAAAGGAGCAGCAGGGTGGTATGCGCTTCACCGCTGCGGAAAAGCAACCCAATGCACCCCAGCGCAACGGCCATGCCCAACGATCCAAATATCAGCAGCGTGCGTCGGCCCACTTTATCGATAATCCACATCGAAACCAGCGTTGAAATAACCAGCATTAGGCCAATCAGGACGGTAAAAGACATGGCGCCGCTGACGTCGACTCCCGCCGTTTTAAAGATCTCCGGCGCGTAATAGAAGATGGCGTTGATGCCGGTAATTTGCTGAAAAAGAGCCACGCCGAATCCTACTGCCAGCGCTTTGCGCAGGCGTGGTTTAAGCAACTCTTTCAGGCGCGATGGGTTTTCGCATTGCAGGGCGAGCTTAATTGTCTCCAGCTGTTCTTGCGCGGTGCGTTCATCCGGGTTGATTTTACGAAGCACCTTGAGTCCTGACTCATCACGGCCTTTTCGTACCAGCCAGCGTGGGCTCTCGGGTACTTTGGCCAGCAAAAACAGAAAGACAATCGCCGGGACGATGCCGGTGGCGAAAATCACCCGCCAGCCGTGCTGAATATTCCAGGCTTCGCTGGCGCGGCTTGCGATGACAGCGGCGATAGAAAAAATGGCCAAATTGCCAATGCAGTTGAAAAGCTGATTCAAAGAGACCAGCCGTCCACGAATGTGCGCCGGAGAAACTTCCGCGATATACAGCGGCGCGATGGTCGTTTCAATCCCAATACCGATGCCAACCAGCATGCGGTACCACACCAGCATCCCGGCTGAGGTCGCCAGCGCCTGGCCCAGCACGCCAAAGATAAATATCAGCGCGGTCAGCAGGAGAACCTTCTTGCGGCCTATTGCGTCCGAAAGGGGGCCGGCCAGCGCAACGCCAGCAATACAGCCGATGATAATAGAAGAGGTTACCCAACCGATGCCGTCCGCATCCAGGGCAAACTTGCTTTGCAGAAAGCCGACCGAGCCGGAAATACTGCCGTTATCAAAACCAAAGAGAAAGCCGCCCACGGCGGTAACGAATGAGATCAACAGAACGTTACGCATCCAGGTGTTTTTTGCGCTGACACAGGCATGACTGACCATAAGACTCTCCGTTTCAGACGGGTGAGCGTAGAGGTTTACAGGGCGCGTACCCTGCAACATTTTTGTAAATCATTAACGGAGATCCCGGCCGCAAGACCTGCGGTGGGGCTCGCGGCGTTAGCTGCCCCGCACGCTGCGGCGAACCTGAGGTGTTCCTGCCATCCTGCTTCATGGCGGGCCAGCAGACTGGCGATTAATCCCGCGCAGTAGGCATCTCCGGAACCCACGGAGCTGACGGTATTGACCGTCGGCGAGATAATTTCAAAGTTGCCGTCCGGCGTCAGCGCCAGAGTAGGCTCCTGGCCATTGGTGATAATCACGCAGCTCACACCCTGGCTTAGCCAGTCTGCGGGCAGGTTATGGCCCGCAATCTCGTTGGCCTGACGCAGCTCGTCCTGGTTAATTTTGATGATGTCCGGAGCGGCACCGGCAGACTGCAAAAGCGCCGAACCGTGCGCGTCCAACAGCGTCAGCACGCCGGATTGCTTCGCAAGGGAAACCCAGCGGCCGTACTCATCTGGCGCAATATTCCTCGCCATAGAGCCGGTGCAGACGAGCGCGCTGGCGCGCTGTATTTCATCGCCAAGCAAACTGTGCAGCCGGGCAAGCTCTTCCTTTTGTATTTCCGGTCCGCAGGCGTTGTAAACGCTCGCCAGATTTGGCGAATGTTGTTCGGTTACCACCTCACAAATGCGCGTGCTGCCGCCAATTTCGCACCAGCTACCAGGCAGATCTTCCTGCTCCAGCAGCTCCCGACACAGGCGACCCGTCGCGCCGCCCAGAAAACCAACCAGTCTTGGCGCTGGCGCATTGTCCAGATGAGCATTGAGCTGACGCAGCACTCTCGCCACGTTTACACCTTTTCCGCCGGCCAGGGTTTTATCGTCCAGCAGGCGATGCACTTCGCCTGGGCGCTGGCTTTCGACGTGCAGCAGCCGTTCGATGGCGGTGTTCAGAGACGCGATAATCACGTTCACAGTCGATCCTCCTGATGGGTAGTAATAAGCCAGCTCTCACGGGCGATGGCGGCGGCTCCGGTGGCGACGGGCTCAGCCAAATCACTGACGAAAAGCGGCATTTTCCAGCGTTTTTTACGGTGTTCCAGCATTTCTGAGCGCTGGAATAGCGAACCCATCAGCACCGCATCCTGCGGGCGGATATCACCGATTTCGCACATATGGCTGAGCAACTGCCACGTCCGCTCGGCAATATTGTTGAGAGTGGCCTGGACAACGTCCGCAGGCCTGATGCCCGCCGGGATTTGCTGTAGCGACAGCAGGCCCAGCGACTCATCATCGTGAATCGAAACGGCTAGCCCGGATGGCGCGCTATCCAGAAGCAGATCGCTGAACAGCCGGTCGTAATCGCCCTGATAAAGCAGCTCCGCCAGGGTCTGGACGATTTTCCCTGAGGGAGTGGCGCAGCCCATCACGTATTCTCCCCGTTGCCAGGTGCGTTCGATATCGACGCCAAGCTGCCATGCCGTGGCGGCGTCCGGGAAATGCGGCGTCAGCACCATCAGATATTCTGAGGTGCCGATGGAATCAAAAACGTGGGTCGGCTGGCGGCTTTGCACCGCCCATGCGCCCACAATTTGATCGTGGCCGCCCGCGAACACGCTGGCCCCAGGAGAAAGACCTACGCCGGGAAGGTTTGCCGCAATAATTTCCCCACAGCGGGCGCCGGTATCGACGATTTCAGGAAAAATTTCTGGCCACAGATCAAGCTTTTCCAGCGTCGGCTCATGTGGGCGCATGGATTTGAGGTCGAAACACTGTGAGTGGGTTATCTGCGAACTGCTGGCGCGCCATTCGCCGGTTAAGCGCCATGTCACATAGCTGCCAAAATCTACCCACTGCGCAACCTGCTGCCAGATTTCCGGCCTGTGTTTGCGGATCCAGCTCAGACGCTCCGGGCTTTGGTTTGCCCGAGAGCGCATGCCCGAAACGGCGTAATGCTGCTGGCTGTCCAGCCACCGCTGCGTCTGCACATCCAGCGCCGCCTGAGGATAGTTTTCCCACCACGCCAGAGAAGGGTAAATGACCTCGCCGAGGGCGTTCACGGCGACCGACTCCTCCTGCCCGAAAGTGCCTATTGAAACGGCCGCCAGCGGGCCGTCGTTTACTGCTTCCTGTCCGGCATACTCAGCGATCATTGCGGACAGGGTTTGCCATACTTGTTCCGCGTGGTGAAAGGTGAGCCCGTCACGAGTCATTACGGGCGTGCGGCACTTCTTCACCGGCAGCAGCATTCCCTGCTGGCCGATGCCGATGATTTTTATATGGGTCGTGCCAATATCAATGCCGAGAAACCACATCGTGACCGCCCCCAGTTAGAGTCCCAGCTTGCCAGGATTAAGGATGCCGTTCGGATCGAGGGCGTGTTTTACCCTGCGCAACAGCAGATGCGCCGAACCAAGCGATTCACGGGCGTAAGGAGAACGTACCAGGCCGCCGCCGTGGTGGTGCGACAGTTCGGCATTGTGCTCGAGGCACACGCGCATCGTTTCACGCCAGACGGCGCGAAGCTTTTCAACCGCCTGCTGGTCCGTTTCTTCCTGCCCGAGGAGAATCATATACATTGAGGTTCCCTGCGGATAAACGTGGGAAAAATGTGACAGCACTTCGCCAGCCAGCGGCTTCAGCGTCCTGTTTAAATCGTGATACAGGCTGGCGATACCGTCCCAGGTATGGGCAACCTCAATGGTTTCCGCAAAGCCGCCGGCGGTGTCGAGCAGCTTTTCCACCGTAGAGAAATCGAAGCGGCGATCCATCCATTTCAGGACGCCATCGGTGCCGAGGGAGTGGCCGCCGTGGCGGCGGACAATATCCATAAAAGCGCCCATTTCTGCATGGGCAACGGCGTCAACGCCCTGGGTCCCAATGAACATGACGGGTTTGTCCTGCCCGGGATTTTGCATGGCGTGGCGTGCTTCGGCCGCATCGTAGAGGCGCAGAAGAAAAGGGCGTAACCCCGCCATCGCCTGTTCGCGCATAATATTTAGCCCGGCCTCAACGGAAGGCAGTTCAAGCGTGTCATACAGGCGCGTTTGCGGCAGCGGGAAGATTTTAAGCTGTACGGAAGTCACGACGCCAAGCGTTCCTTCAGCCCCAATAAATAGTTGGCGCAGATCCGGCCCCATCGCCGCACGCGGAGAAGCTTTCAGACGAATACGCTCGCCCGTGGCAAGAATAACCGTATAAGCGGTGATCAAATCTTCAATACCGCCGTAGTAAGAGGAAAACTGCCCGGTCGCCAGGGTGGACAGCCAGCCGCCAACGCTTGATTGATATAAAGACTGCGGGGAATGACCAAGGGTCCAGCCCGTCTGCTGAAGTTCATCTTCGAGCTTGCCGCCGTTATAGCCCGTCGAAACTTCCACCGTCATATTGGCGATGTTGATTTCCCGGGATTGCGTCATTTCGCTCAGGTCCAGCACGATACCGCCGCGGGTGGGCAGCGGCTGTCCGGTCACGGAAGAGGCGAGGGCGCGAGGCGTTACCGGCGCGTCATTTTCTGTAGCAATAGCCAGAACCTGCTGAATTTGTTGCTCTTCGGTGACCTTCACCACAACATCCGCCTGATAATCATGTGAACCTAAGCGCCGTAGCTTGGTGGATAAAGGCCAGGTGTCGTGGCTTGAGGCCTGAAGCGTATCGGCATCGGTCAGGACCTTTATTGCGGGCGCAATTTTTTTCAGTGCGGTAACCAGGTGAATAATGTTGGACATGCTAACTCCTGCTTCACAACTTTTAGGGATTCCCTGCCGACGGATGGGCAAAATCGAGCGGGGCATAATTCGTTGACATCCTGATAAAGGCTAATATACGATCAATTTGCAGAAAGCTGCAAATTGCATTTAAACCGTTTTGACAACTTTGTGAAGGAGATCAACATGGATTCCCGTACCGGAAAAGCCGTTCGACTAGGTCGTATCCTGCGTCCCGAAACCGGAAGCGCAGTGGTGGTCGCAGCCTCGCACGGCGTGATGGCAGGTCCGCCGTCCGGCCTGAAAACGAAGGCTGAAATTGAGCAGGTTTTCGAACAGCTGCGCGGGGCCGATGGCGTGATGGTTACGCCGGGGATGATTCCGCTGGTGGAAAATACATTTGTGGGCCGCGACAGGCCGGGCTTTATTCTTCACCTCGACTGGAAAAACCACGCCCGCGGTATCTATACCCCGGGGAAAGATGGGCGCAGTGAAGGCGTGCTGGTGCAGCTTGCTGATATCGGCGAAGTGGCCGCCTGCGGAATTGATGCGGTGATGACCTACATGTATCTGGGGCAAAAGGATACCGCGCTTGAGCAGGCGGAGATTATTCGTAACGCGCGCATCGTTCGCGACTGTGAGCGCCACGGTATCGCGGTGATTATCGAGCCGCGGTCGGCGCTGGAAGGGCTGGACCCGGACGCGCTGAGCGAAAAAGTGATGAGTATGTATTGCCGTATCGCTGCCGATATCGGGGCCGATCTGGTCAAGGCGCTGTGGCCCGGCTCCGTGGAGGCTTTTGCCGCCGTAACAAGCACTTGCTATACTCCGGTATTGCTTGCGGGCGGCGCTGGCGGTGAAGATCCGCACGCTACTTTGCAGCTGGCTGCCGATGCCATGCAGGCGGGAGCCAAAGGCGTAATGTTTGGGCGACGTATTTTCCGTGCGCAACAGCCTGCCGGTGTTCTCCGCGCCCTGAATGCAGTGGTGCATGAGAAACAAAGCGTAGAGCTGGCGTCACGGCTTCTGGAATAATTTAAGTCGACGGAAACAATGACGGTGAATTCCCACAATACTAAGCAGCTTTCCCCGGTAGCATTCATTGCCCGCACCATACTTTCCGGCGGACTTCAGGGCCGCCTGCCCATTACCTCCTGGTTTCAGGAGGTGCTGGGCATTGGTTCCGGCACGGTGCAAAAGGCCTTGCAGGAGCTAAAAAAATCCGGCGCTGTGAGTCTTGTTTCCCGCGGTCATCAGGGGACTTTTGTGGTCTCCTGGGACTTCGCTCTTTTGTGGGACGCCGCGCGCCTGCCGCCGGTGCATATTCTTCTCCCTCCCCGTGGCTCGCAGGAGGCGACGCAAATCGCTTCCGCATTCGCGCAGCAGTGCGGCCAATGGGACGTGGTTGTGACGGCAGGCTACCTGCGGGGCGCGCATTCACGGCTGGCCTCTCTGGAACGTCACGAGGCGGATATCGTGCTGCTCTCTTCGGGTTCGGCTCAAATGCTGCTGAACGTTTCCCCCATCCAGGGCTACGATCTGTTTGAGGTGGGCTCCGGGAGCTATTACCGTCCGGGCAGTCTGGTGGTTGTGGCGAGGCGGGGGGCGGCGCTGGCCAGTCGCCCAAGGGTTGGCATCGACTGCCACTCAAGCGATCACCAAAGGCTCACCAGGGCACAGTTTCCCGAGCAGAATTGCGATTATGTAGAAATCGATTTTACTTTGCTGCCGCGGCTGGTCTTTTCAGGCGAAGTTGATACGGGCGTCTGGCATCAGGAAGAATCCCTGATCCCGCTCGGGGAAATTGGGCTGGATATCTATCCGCTGGATAAGCCGGAGGCGCAGCAAATGGCCGAGTCCATCTCCAGCGCCGTGCTGGTTGTTCGGTCCGCCTCGCCGGTTGCCCAACTGCTGCACCAGCTTGATTTTACCAGGCTGCGCGAAGGAGCCGTGCTCCCGGCTCAATCCGCAAGCCCACAGTTAAGCGGTCTGCGATTTCGTTAATTGTACCCTGCCAGTAGCCCTCGCCTCAGCGAAGCGAGGGCAAACAAGTTTACTCCTGCTCTAACCGCGCGTTCAGCGCGGCAATTTCTCTGCGCCATTCCTGCTGCAAGGCCGGTTTCTGGTGTTTCTCCCGGCGGGCTAGATCTTCAGCCAGTAAGATTTCTACATCGACCAGCCGCTCCAGACATGCCTCCAGCTCGTGATTGACCGACAGCGCCCGGGCCGATTCAGCCGGAATGTCGGGGCGAGTTTCCCCCGTTTCCTCTGCGGTCAGCAGGGCGTACATCGCTTCGGGATCGTGCCATTCGCTTAGCTCACCTTTATCAATCAGCCAGAAGCGGTTGCAGCTTTTAGCGATTAGCGCCCGGTCGTGCGTCACCAGCAGCACGCCGCCCGCAAAGGTTTGCAGCGTTTCCGCCAGCGCCTCTTTGCCTTCCATGTCCAGATGGTTGGTGGGCTCGTCGAGCATCAGCAGCGAATAGCGCGCCAGCGTCAGGCCGACAAACAGCAGTCGGGAACGCTCGCCGCCGCTTAGCGTACTGACGGTTTGCCGATGGCGAAGCCACGGGAACCCCGCGCCAATCAGCGCCATCTTCCTGTCCTGTTCGCTCAGGGGGGCAAATGGCTCCAGCGCGTCCAGCAGCGTGTCGGTATCCCGCAGCTGGTGCAGCGTCTGGTCGTAGTAACCCAGCTGCACGCGAGGATGCAGGCGAATAGCGGCCATGCGTTTCGGGATCTGATATTGCTGCCAGAGCAGGCGCAGCAGAGAGGATTTACCGCAGCCGTTACGGCCGATAATCGCCACGCGGTCGCCGCTTTTGACCCGCTGCAACGGCAGGCGGAACAGCGGTGCGGCGTCCGGGGCGGGGCTGACGGGCAGGTTTTCCATCTCCAGCAGACGGTCAGCCGGCAAGCGTTCGCCGTGGAGAACCAGCTGCCACTGGCTGCCCGCGCTCAGCTCGGTTTGCTCCTCTTTTAGCCGGTCTACGCGCTTTTCCATCTGCTTGGCTTTCCGCGCCAGATCCTCGTTGTCGTAGACTTTGCCCCAGGTTGCCAGCCGTTTGGCGCTGGCGGCGACTCGGTCGATCTCCTTTTGCTCCGCCTGATGCCGATGGGCGTCCGTGCGGTCTCGTTCTGCCAGCGCCGCGCGGGCGTGGCTACACGGAAGCTGGAAGAAGCTTAACGATCGATCCCGTAAAATCCAGGTGCCGTTGGTCACGTTGTCCAGCAGATGCGCGTCGTGGGAAACCAGCACAAAGCTGCCGTTCCAGCCGCGCAGGAACTGCTCCAGCCACAGCAGCGTCGGCAGATCCAGGTGGTTGCCTGGCTCATCGAGCAGCAGCAGGTCCGGCTCGGTTATCAGCGCCCGCGCCAGCAGCAGGCGGGTATGCTGACCTCCGCTCAGCGTTCCGGCGTACAAAAGCCAGTCGCCCGCGCTAAAACCCATGCTGGCGAGCAGGGTTTCGGCCCGCCAGCGCTCGGCGTGGCGCTGCGACTCATCCAGCCGGGCAAGCACGGCTTCAAGCAGGCTCAGAGGATAAAGCTGTTCAGGAAGGTGCTGTTCGACCCGCGCCAGCAGGCAGTGGTTGGCTACGGCGACGCTGCCGCTTTTTGGCGAAACGCTGCCGTCCAGCAGCTTTAACAGCGTGCTTTTTCCGCAGCCGTTATGGCCGATTAAACCCAGGCGGTCGCCTTTTTTAAGCGTCAGGGTGACGTCAGCCAGCAAAGGCCCGAAGGGCGTGTCGAGGCTAAGAGATTGGGCGGTTAATAAAGTGCTCATTGTGCTTACTCAAGAGTTACGGGCGTAAGATAGCCCTCGTCTGTCAATCGACGATAACTCAGTAAGCCTGAGGGAAGGGATTGCTTTGGTTGTCTTCGCTCAAGCCGAAGTTATCGCCGTACGGATTCGATAACGCTTGAGCAGCGACGATCGCCAAAAGTATGCAAAACGATTAACGTTTTACAATACAGCATGGGATCCTCCTTATATTCAGTGAGTTGATGGGTGCGCGAATTGTAGCCGCAAAAGGAATGGATCGCCACCTTATGCCGCTCGTTATCGCGCATTGAAAAGGCTATCAACCCTTCTTTGATAAAATAAACTTTCCTCGTTTCAATCACCCGTTCATCTCCGGCCGCCAGCGCAAACTGGGTGGCCGAATATTTTAGCTCGCAGGATAATTATGAATGCCCAGTGATTTATAGTAATTATTAATATCCTGATAATTTGCCTTCATGACTCCTCCAATTAAAACGCTAATATTTTACAGCATACGAATAATTGCTGTGCGAAGAATCCTCAACATGGCGAGGTGTCTCCAGACACTATTTCTGTGCTGGCTAATTAAGTAACCTTGCAGTCGCACGATGGCTGACGCAAAACCACACGGTTTAGCTGCTGGAAATATATTCCTCCAATTTATGTTTATAACGGACGAAAAAAAGATAGCGTGAATTCATCCACAGCAAATTTTCCCGTGGCCAAATGCTTTGTCACCCTTGTGCTATTTTTAATCAGCAATTAATAAATTATCAGGAGTTTGTATGTTGGCGACCCGCTCTAAAATGGCTTTGCTTGCAGGTGCAGCGATGATGACTTGTCTCAGCGGAGCCTCAGCGCTGGCGGCAGATGTTCAAACTCCACCGATGTCACCCTTGATGCAGCAGTTAAACAACGGCAACTGGCTGCCGGAGCAGGAAGCGCAAAACCTCAGCGATGAGCTTTTCTATCAGGATGCTATTCAGGCCTATATCACTTCGCTGCCGCTGATGAACACTATCGGCCTGCGCGACGGCTCCGAGGCGGCCTTCGGGAAAGGCTACAACGTGCTGCCAATCTGGAAAGAAAGGATGGACAGCAGGGCGGTGGTGCCAACCCCGAATGGGGACGTCATCTACTCCATGAACTACCTGAATCTAAAAGAAACGGGGCCGCTGGTGGTGAAAGCGCCGGCCAACGTGATCGGGATGTTCACCGATTTCTTCCAGAAAACGATCACCGACGTCGGTGCCATAGGCCCGGATCGCGCTCGCGGCGGCCTTTATCTGCTGCTGCCTCCGGACTATAACGGACCGGTGCCGCAGGGTTACTTCGCTTTCAAATCATCCACCAACAACGTGTTCTTATTCTTCCGCACGATCATGGCCAAGGGCGAGGGTAAACCCGACCCGGCTCCGGCAGTGAAAAATGCCGAAACAACGCGCATTTATCCGCTGTGGGCTGTCGAAAAAGACGTGCAGCCAATGCAGTTTCCGGATGCCAGCGGCAAGCGCGTCACCATGATGTACCCGACGGACAGCGCCTACTGGGACAAGCTCAAGCAGTTTGTGGAGGATGAACCGCTGACCGCCATTCCTGACGATACGCGCAGCGCGCTGTTAAGCATCGGCATCGCGAAAGGCAAGCCGTTTAAGCCCACGGAAAAACAGCAGGAGCTGCTAAAAAAAGCCGTCGAAACCGCACCAAAAATGATCCTCGCACGACGGCAGGTTGGGCGTGACGATAGCCGCCAGCTCTACTACAAAGACCGCCAGTGGGAAAACTCATGGGCAGGGGCAACGGCCGAGTGGATGCAGTACGGCACGCTCGATGAAAATCAGCGCGCGGCGTTCTTCCAGATTGCCTACTCCAGCGCGGCGGCGATGGTGATGCACACCACCGGCGCGGGTTCAAAATATCCCTACGCCGCGCGCGATAAAGACGGCAAATTCCTTGATGGCGGCAATACCTATAAGCTGCACCTGCCTGCCAATCCTCCGGCGGCGCTGTTCTGGGCGGTAACGGCCTACAACATTACCGACGGCACGATGCCTGAAACCGACCAGCTGCTGCCTTCCACGAACGGCTACTACGACATTCCCAAAAATAGCGACGGCTCAATCGATCTGTGGTTCGGCCCGGCGAAGCCCGACGGCGTGGCGGATGCGGCCTTTATTAAAACGATTGCTGGCCGCAACTTCCTGGTTGCCCTGCGCCTGTACGGCACGGAAGACGCTTTCTACGATCAAAGCTGGGTGCCGGACGACCTGGTGAAAACAAATTAATCAGCTTGGCAGCAATGGCTCAGGAACAAACGATGAAACTAAAACATCTTGCTTTACTCACCGCCCTTGCACTCAGCGCGGGAGCCCCGGCGCAAACTGCGCCGTTAACTATTCCTCACCCGACCGGCTTTGAACAGCTATCGCAGCCTTCACCGGATGTCACCCTGCCGGAAAGCTACGTCAAAGCGATAGCCCAGCAGGCCTACATCTGGGGCTATCCGATGGTTAACCAGTTCAACCGGCGTGAAACCATTACCAAAGCGCCTTATCCGGCCCTCAACGGCGGTATGGTTCCCGTCGCCCCCATGGGGCAGCTCAGCATGCTGACCGATTACATCAAGCCGGAAGAAACCTTTGTAACCTGCCCGAATCAGGATGTGGCCTACGGCCTGGGTTTCTTCGAGCTGGATAAAGAGCCGGTGGTTATCCAGGTGCCTGATTTTGGGGATCGATTCTGGGTTTACGCCATTTACGACGCGCGCACCGATCAGGTTGGTAACGTGGGCAAACCTTACGGCACTCGGCCCGGTTTCTACCTGCTGGTCGGCCCGCACTGGAAAGGCGAAACGCCACAGGGGATCGCCGGCGTGATTCAGTCGTCGACCGAAATGGCCAATATTATCCCGCGCATTCAAATGGATGATACCAAAGAAGATCGCGCGGCAATTCAGGCGCCAATTAAAGAAGTCATGACCTATCCGCTGAGCAAATTCGACGGCAAGATGAAATCTTTTGAATATGCCAGTATTCCGTCTATCGGTGAGAAACCCGACCCGGCGGCCGGTGAAACGAAGTGGGTTGTTCCGGATAAATTCTTCGATCAGCTGGATAACGTGCTGAATAAAGTTCCGCCGCTGCCGGGTGAGGAGGCGCTGTACGCGCAGTTCAGGCACCTGGTTGCAGCCGGTAAAAAGAATCCCGACGTTCGCCGCTGGATGAACGAATCCGCAGAGCAAACGGATAAAACCGTGATTGCGGACTTCTTCAAATGGAAGAATAACGGGGTGCCAGCGGGCAACGGCTGGAACCGGTCTAAAAACAACGCCCAGTTTGGCGCGGATTATTACAACCGAACCGGGACTTCGAAATCGAACATGTTCGATAACAAGCCCGATGAAACCCAGTATTTTTATACTGACAATGACGCCACCGGCGCACAGCTTGACGGTACGCATGACTATAAAGTGACCTTTGCCAAAGGTGAAATCCCGCCGGTGAAAGGTTTCTGGTCAATGACGCTGTATAACAGCAAACACCTGTTCAGCCCTAACGATCTCAACCGCTATTCGCTGGGCACCAAAAATAAAGATCTGAAGTTAAATGATGACGGCTCTCTGACGCTGTACGTTAGCCGCACGTCGCCGGGTAAAGACAAAGTAAATAACTGGCTTCCCGCGCCGGAAGGCACCTTCTCACTCTATATTCGTGCCTATTGGGGTGAGAAAGGGATTCTGGACGGTTCATGGACGCCGCCGAAAATTGAAGTGATGAAGTCATGACCTGCTCCCCGGAAATCAAATTCCGGGGATTTTATTACGGCTCAATTATTTTCAATGACGCAGGTGACGAATGGGTAAAAACAGCTTTTTGCTCTCCCTTATTCTGTGCTCGGGTTCATCGCAGGCGGCGGGTTTATATCTCTATGAAATTGCCACCGAAGATACCGGCCTGGCCTCGGCCGGCATGGCCGCCCGCGCGCAGGACGCCTCAACCGTTTATTCAAACCCGGCGGGCATGACAAGGCTCCCGGACGCGATGGTGACGGGCGGCGTGCAGGCGCTCTACGGCGACACGCCCTACACTCTGGATGACAGCGCCCGCGTCAACGGCAGCGGGCCGGGCAACGTTATCGGCTGGTTTCCCGGCGCCAGCCTGTTTTACGCGCAGAAAATTAATGAGTCGTTTTCCGCCGGGATTGGCCTGTACGGCAACTACGGTCTGGGGCTGGATTTTGGCAATTGGGCCGGCTCGCGGTTAATCACCAAAAGCACCCTGGTGGGAATGACCCTTAGCCCGGCGCTGGCCTGGAAGCTGAGCGAACGCCTGTCGATGGGTTTTGCGCCCGGCCTCAACTATGGCTATCTGTCGTTGACCCGCAGCGTTGACGACCGGGACGAAAAGCAAAAGGACCACGACTGGGCGATGAACTACCGGCTTGGCCTGCTGTTTGATATCACTGAACAAACCCGCGCGGGCCTGACCTGGCAAAGTAAAACCGAATACCATTTCAATATTAACGGCAAAGCTCGCTTCCCGAATCTGCCCGGCTCGCCGGATTATAGCCTGCCCATTGCCGCGCAGGTGAATACGCCGCAGCAGCTCATGTTGAGCCTGGTGCACGACATTGACAAACGGTGGTCGGTAATGGGGAACCTCGGCTGGCAGGACTGGAGCGCCTATGGCAGCAACGCCATTGAGGTCAACGGCAGTGCTGTCAGCCGCGAAAGCAAGCTTAGGGATACCTGGCATACCGCGCTTGGCGTGCAGTTCAGGCCCGATGAGGACTGGCGCATTAACGCGGGCATCGCCTACGACAGCAGTTTCTACCGTTCCCAGGACAATGCGGCGCTGACGATGCCTTCCGGCGAGGAGTGGCGCTACGGGATCGGCGCTCAGTACCGGCTGTCGCCGCACAGTTCTTTGGGCGCGGCGTTTGAATACGTGGATATGGCGTCTGCCAAAGTTTCGGCCCCGCTGGTGCAGGGGCAGTACGGGAACCCCGCGATTTACTTCATGAACGTGAACTACAGCTATACGTTTTAGGTGCGAAGGGCGAGCCGCCACCTGCCGGTTTGAGACAGGCGGCCTGCTTTTAAGCCTGGAACTGATTTAACAGCGCGCTGAGCTTCGCCCGATGCAGATCGCTTACGTCATGCGGATGGCGATAATCGATATTCTCCAGCGCGCGGGTATAAAGCGCCACCAGCCAGTCGTAAACGTAGCTGGCGTTGCCGCGTGCTGGCGCTTCACTCAGCTTTGTCAGGCGGCGTGAAGCCTGGGCCTGGGCAGCCGGAGCAAACACCGTGGCACCTTTGTTCACGCGGCTTGCCGGGCGGCTGGCCTGCGGCACGCTGGCATATCCGAGCCAGTTCACAAAATCCCCCAGCACGTTACTGGCGGCGGTGATCTCCTGCGCCAGGCTGCCGTCTCCGGCCTGCAACATCTCCTCCAGCCGGTCGGGCAAATGCAGACGATAGCTGGCGACAATCAGCAGATCGCACAGCGCCTGAAGCTGGGTGCTCTCCAGGCTAAACTGCCGGGCCACTTCGCTTCTTTGCGCCAGGCGGCGCAGATGTGCGACCCAAAGCTGATGCACTTCCAGCGCGTAGCTGACCTGAGTGACTTCATGCAGCTCTTCGGCGTCATCGTCGGCGAACAGGTCAATATCAAGCTGGAATCCTGTCGGTTTGCTTTTGCGCTGCTGATGATGGCGCTGCCAGCACTGTTGCAGGGCGTGGCGTTCGGGAACGAGGCTTGCCAGCAGTTCGCCGTGCAGCGCAGCACCGGCTTGTAAGGCGCGGACCAGGCCTTCAGCCTGCTGGCGTGAACCGCTCGTTTCGGCCTTGTGCTCCATGCTAAAACGATGAAAAAGCTCAACGGTCTGCGCATCCAGCGCCTGTTGCAGCGTCGCTATGCGCCGGGCGCGGCGTTCGTCGTTCATGGCGTCGGTCAGCCATTCCACCAGGCGGTGCATGTTTCGGCTGTCCAGCGCCTGTAGCGTACCCCAGCGTTTGCCCGCGTGGCCGATCAGGCGCTGCACGCCGTCATCGATGCCCGCGCCGCTGATGAAGCGCGCGTCGTGCGGCGTGATTGTCCAGATAAGCCCCGGCAGGGTGGCCTGCGGGCCCTGAGTTTCGTCGACCCAGCGCGTCAGCGCTTTCCCGGCGGCCTTCACCTCGGCGCGTTCAGACGCGGCGTTACAGACCAGCAGCGTGTCGGGCTGAAGACGGTCGGTGAAATAGTCAATTTGCCCAAGAGGCATGTCGATGATATCCACGCCGCCGAGCGTCGGAGCGTTGCTCAGCGTCAGGCAAACTTCGGCGCACAGCGCCAGCAGATCCTGCTGAGAAAGGCTAACCGGCGAGCCCGCCTCATTATTCAACAGCGGGCAGATCATGACGTCGGCCTGCAGCTCAGGCTCATCCGGCGTGGCCGGGATCAGGAAACCTTCGGCAGGCAGCAGGAAAGCGTCAACCAGCAGGCTTGCCGGAGCGAGGAAACGGGTCGTTTCCCCAACGTGCTGCAAAGTTTCGCTCAGATGCAGCCAGCGTTCGCTCAGCGCCGCATCGTCGCCCCACAGCATGGCCAGCAGCGAAACGCGGTCGGCTGGCGTTAGCCACGGCAGCAGTTCGGCCATCTGCTGCCAGAGCGCATCGTCCAGATGATGCGTGCGGCGCACCTGCGCGTGATAACAGCCCGCGACATCGGCCAGCTGCTGGCGGGTGATGCCCGGCACGCTCTGCGCCTGGCGGCGAGTTTGTAGCTCGCTAATTTTGGCGGCAATCACGCTGGACTGCGCCACGCGTGAATCTGGCCGGGCGTGATAGTCGCGAATCAGCCGCTGGGCGAGATCGCTTTCGCCAAACAGCGTGAGCAGCAGGGGAAAATTATCGGCGGCAGGCGTGTTCTGACAGGTAAAGCGCACGGCGAGGCTGGCCGCCGCATGGCCCGGATTAATATGCGTCAGGTAATCCAGCGTTTTTTCACCCAGCGTCACTTCAATGCGCCCGGCGTGGTTCGCCAGCAGCGCGCTCAGCAAATGGCGTTTTCCGGCAAGAGAGTGGCCGTAAAGGCCAAGCGTTAACGGCTGGTCGTTGAGAGCAGCCAGCTGCTGCTGGCGGCGCTGTAAAGGCAGCAGGCGGGCCAGCAGGCTGTCGGCTTCGCGTTCTAAAAGTGCCGCGTGAGGGCGGGTTTCCTCAATCCAGTTCACCAGGCTGTAAAGCTGCGGGCCTGTCTGGTTCACGGTTGGCTGATTCATTTTTGGTAGACGCTCCCGCTGTCGATCCAATAGTGGCTTGCGCCGCTGTAGCTGCCGGCAAGCGTGTTCAGTTTAAAGCTCAGCTGGCTGAGCGGGACTTTGCTGCCGTCCTGCAGCCAGGCTTCGGCCAGCACAAAGGCGTCGGCGTCGCGAGTCTGCTGCAAACGCACGTTGAGCACGCCGTCGCCCGCAATAGACTTCGCCAGCGAGGCCGAATTGATTGTCAGGGTGTAAAGCGGCGTGGCGGGCCAGCGGGCGTTATCCAGCTGACGGAAGCCGAGGCAGGCGTTGCCGCGCAGCGGGAAGTGCAGGCGCGTATCCAGCGTGGCCTTCGGATTATCAAGATCGATGTCGCGATACCAGACGTTCTCTTCGCTCAGCACGTTATTGCCGTCGAGCATGCCCAGGTAGCGCACGGTGGAATAGGCCTGAATGTCGGCGGCCTTAAAGTTGAAGCCCGGCAGGCGCAAATCCATCGCCAGGTTACACAGCATCGCGCCGACGGCGGCGGTGGATTTTGGGTTGCCGATGCGGCCCTGCTGGCTGAACGGATACCATTCATGGGTCTGGTAGTTATCCAGCCAGACGATACGGTTCACCGGCACCGGCTGAAGATGGCGCAGTAAAGCCTGCACGCCCGGCAGGCAGGCGGGGCGGCCGGTAATCAGCAGCACGTCGCAGCAATAGTGGCTGATGACTTCACACAGCGACTGAAGCGGCGCGGTCAGCGTGAACTGCCCGGCCATTAATGCATCCTGTAACGAAGCCAGCTCAACCTGAATCGGCACGCTGAACAGATCGAACGGCGGCGCGTCGGCGGGCAGCGCGTGCTGAACCGCCTGCTGGACATAGTTGATCACGTTGTCCGTTGGGCGCTGGGTCAGCAGCTCGCCGAAGGTGGCTTCAAGCGTGGCCTGGCGATCGTCAGGATCGCTGTTTTCCCAGTAGTTCAGCACCGCATGTCCCAGCGGAATAAACAGCTGCAAAGCCGTCTGCTGGCGCAGGGTGCCGCGAGTGTCCATGCGTCCGGACTCGCCGAAAAGCGTGGTCATTAAGCCGCCGGTATCCGCCACGCCCGCCTGATGAATTTTTGCCTGTAACGCGGGCAGCACGCAGCGCTGGATCACATCCAGCAGAATATCGTCGCCTGCAACCTTAAAGCCTTCGCGGAACAGCAGCCGCGGGGCAATTTTCACGTTGCTGCCAACGCCGTCGTCAAGCTGGTATTGGGTGATAGCCATATCGGTGGTGCCGCCGCCGATGTCGATGGAAGCCACGCGCAGGGTTTTCCCGGCTGGCTCATCGTCGCTCAGCAGGCGATCCGGCCGCGCCAGGCTTTTGAAGAAGGTGCCGCTTTGGCCGGCGTAGTTGACGATGGCTTCGTTATACAGCCAGACCAGCTGGCCGCAGGTCGCCTCATCCCATTCCATATGGACGTTCGGCACCGGCACGACGCTCTTTTCTTTATCGCGATCGAGCTCAAAACCTTCGTCTACCGGGTGCCATTCCATCGCCTTCCACACCAGGCCGACGGCTTCGCGCATGCGCTGGCGGAACAGTTCGCGCTCCTGTTTTGGCATTGCGGAAGGCAGGGTGAGGATCAGGTTACGCAGCCGACGAGGGGCGTTGAGGTGGCCCATGCTCTGGCGTGAGCCGACGCTGTTGATTTGCATCAGCGCCTGGGAGAGCAGTTCGCACAGCATCAGCGTCATCAGCGAGCTGCGGCTGTACTGCGGGGAGAATACCGGCAGGCGCTCATCCATCGGCAGCGCGTACAGCGGCTGGCCGTCGTCGTTCATCAGGTTCATCAGCGGGAAGGCGGTCGCCAGCGGTTCGCGCTGGGTTTTCACGCCCATCTGGCTGAAGCGCCAGTCCTGGCTGGCCGGAGTTTCATCCCACAGGTAGCGGCGCGGGCTGGAAATCCCGCTGGCCCCCTCGGTACCGAGGCGCGTGCTTGCCATCCGGCGGGCTTCGCTGCCCACGCGGGCGATGGACGGCCAGACGAAGGCGTCGTCGCGGCCGCTTTCCACGGAGAAATGCTGCTTGCCAAATTTCGCTTCGCAAAACTCCAGGCGGCTGGTAAACATCGCTTCGTTGATGAACTGCGGCTCGCTCAGGGAGCGGATTTGCAGTTCGGCGGTCTGGCGCAGCCCGTCGTTGGCCTCGCCGTGATCCTCAATCAGCACGCCGCAGGTATGGGTGTTGCCCACGTCCAGCACCAGATCGACGGGGATCGCCGGAGCCTGCAAAGTCTCGGTAACAATCTTCACTTCCGGCACGGAAATCTGCGCGCCCAGCATTTCAAGAATATTCAGGTAGTGCGCCTGGTACTCAAACATTTTCATCGCGCCGGTGATTTCCCGCTCCGTGCGCGATTCATGGCGCGTCACATACTGGGTAAACACTTCGCGCAGCCAGCCGTCGACCCACGTCTGATCGAGGAAATCGTGGATCTCATGGTTCTGCCAGGCGAGCGTAAAGCGAGCGCCGTTGCGCACGTCGCTTTGCGTTGGGGCAAGAGGCAGTTCGGCAATATCGTCCGCGTAGATTTTTGTATCCAGCGCGATGCTGACGCGCACGGTATTGCCCGCAGAATCCGGGGTCTCCAGGCAGCGGATTTGCACGCGTGCCCAGTTGTCCGGGCCGCCGACGAAGGTGCGCGGCGGGTTAAACCTCAGAAACGGCAGCGGCAGCCAGGTTTTATCCATCACCTGCAACGAATGGCCGAGCGTTAGCGTGCTTTCCGGCTTGACGACTTCCGGCGCGCCGCCCTCGGTATCGGGCAGGGTGAACTTGCCGGGCACCACGTCGTAATCCAGCCGCAGCAGCGGGCCGTTGGCGGTTTTACGCACGAAACGCCCGGTGTGCGGGGCGTTAGGCTGCGGGGCGAGACCAAAATCCAGGAACTGGATGCCGCTGTCTTTAATGAGCGTCACGCTCGGCTTGTAGGGGAACAGGTTGGCCAGCATAGAATTAGTTACTCACTTTTTTAAACGTCATCGGCACCACGGTGTCGCCTTCATAGCGCCCGCTGCATATCGCTACGCCGTTGTCGCCCGGCTTACAGGAGATTTCCGGCATTGGATAGCGGGAGCCATCGCTGCATCGCGCGCTGCCGCGCGTTTTGATCATCAGCGTGCCGGACTGGTGAAGGCCGGAGAAGACCTCGACCTTGCAGGCAATATTGTCGCCGTGAACCAGACGCGCCGTACCTTTGTTGCTGGCAATCTGGTAGCGCAGGGCAGGCGGCCTGCCGGTAATCGGGTCGCTGACGTTAATCAGCACTCGCCATGAGCCGTTGAGGAATTTGGTCGAGCCATTTTTTAGCTCGTCGGCGGGCAGGATCAGCGCATTCTTAGCCACCGCTGCCGGGGCCGCAGGTTCCGGCTCGGCAACTGGCTCAGGTGCGGGCGGCACGATAACGGCGGCTTCGGCAAGCGGCAGCGTCGTTTTATGTTCTGCCACCGCCGGGGCGCTATCTACGGCTTTCATTGCCGCAGGCTCAATAGGCTGCGGCTTCACTTCGGCCTGGGCCATGGTGACGGGCTGCGGAGCGGAAGATGGCCAGAATTTGTAGGCCAGCGGCGTGGCGATAATAGCGGCCACGGCGGCGACGGCCGGCAGCAGCCAGAGGCGAGATTTTGACTTCGCGACGGCAGGCTGCGGGGCAGAAACCTCCGCGGGCTGAGCAATTTCGGCTTTCGGAACAACAATGCGCGGGGTGGCGGTGTAAACCAGCGGCTCGTCGGGGTCGAGCAGGGAAATTTCTTTAATGCCCTCCGGCTCGGCAGGGTCTTCAGCGACGGATTCCGGCAGCACCGGCGCAGGCGCAGGCTCAGGTTCGGGAATAAATTCAATCACCGGCTCCGGGACATCAACAATGCGCAGGCAGTCCAGCACGTCTTCGCGCGCGCCCTGGTTGAGATTGACGAAACCCCAGAAGGTGATGACCGGCCTGCCGTCAACTAAATAAACGTGCTGATTGCCGGGGAACTGTAGGGCGTTTGCCAACAGAGAACCAAAGAGCTGAATGGCGGTTTTTTCCGCCTGCTGGCAGCGTTGAATGAGCTTCGCAACGTTGGCCTGACAGTTGTCCAGGTAGCGCAGCGCTTTCGCGCGCTGCTCGTCGCTGGCCGCGGCCCAGCTCTGCACGCTGCCTTCGAACGGCGCGTACCAGTCCACCCGGTCTCCCTCGTCGTTCGGTTGAGGAATGGCGAGGCTGTCCGCCACCGCATGCTGCTTGCGCAGGCGTAAGGTTTCGCGTATCTGTAACGCCGAGTCGAACACCGTCTGTCCGTTTTCGCCCAGCGCCAGGAAATCATCCAGGCATCCGCTGCGCAGTAATGTTTTTGCCACGTCTATCATCCTGCCGTTAACGACTCATTTCGAGCCATCTTCACGCGTTACAGTTTACTGATTCCTCCGTTAAGCAAACGGTGGAGGAGACGGCAAATTTTTCCCGTTAATGGCTGATTGCGGTTAAGTCACTGGGGAATAAACGGCTTTTGTGCTACTTCTTAAACTCTTATCTCAGGCTCAGGATGCAAAGAATATGTCAGAAAAACTCCCGCTATTGCTGGTGCAGATGGGTCATCCACCCGCGGATATTCGCGCCGCCGTTGGCGAGCAGCCGCAATGGTTTCTTGCTGCACTTGGCGACGTTGGCCCGGTACAGGTGGTCTGCCCGTTTGAAGGCGAATCTTTACCGGAAGCCGGAACGTTCCGCGCCGCCGTTATCTCCGGATCCTGGGCGATGGTGACTGACAAAGAGGCGTGGAGCGAGCGCACCGCCGAGTGGGCGAGGGAGATGGTGCAGGCCAGCGTGCCGGTGCTGGGCGTATGCTATGGACACCAGCTCATGGCCTGGGCGCTGGGCGGCGTGGTGGACTATCATCCGCAGGGCAGCGAAGTTGGGCAAATTGGCATCACGCTAAATGAGGCGGCTAAACACGACCCGCTTTTAGGCGAACTGCCCGCGCAGTTTGACGCCTTCCTGAGCCATGAACAAAGCGTGCTGGCGCTGCCGCCTGGCGCGGTGGGGCTCGGTTCATCCGGTCATGATGCGCATCAAATCATCCGCTATTCTCCCACGGCGCTGTCGGTGCAGTTTCATCCGGAATTCAGCGCGGCGGTGATGAGCAAAATTATTACCAGCCACAGCGAGCGAACGGCGATGAAAGGCAAAGACCGGGACGCGCTGCTGGCAAAGGTCGGCGATACGCCCGAGGCGCGCTCGATTCTGCAAAGGTTTGTAGCGGGCAGTATTTAGGGGAGAAAGGGCGGAATAACCGTACGGACTCCGCCTTTTTTTGCTTTACGCCAGCGGGACGTTCACCACAAGATAGTCGGGCCTGTCCCCCAGCTTAGCAATAATCGTCTCCCGCACCTGCGAGTAGATATCCTCGTTGAGGGTCAGATTCAGCGTCTGGATATTCAGATCGAAATATTCCTTCCATTCCATAAAGCCGGAAAACTCGCGCTGATAGCCAAAGTCGATGCCCACGATGGCGAGATTTAATGAGCCTCCGGCAACCCAGGCGGTGGCGGCGATCAGAATGCCATCGTTTTTATCAAGCGCTGAACCTCGCCAGAGCGAAATGGCTTTGCTGTCGGCGGGCAGAGCCTGGCAGGCAGCCATGCCTGTTGCGGCAAGCTCTCTTGTCGCCGCGGGGAAAAACGGCGTGACAACTTTTTCCCAGTCGGCGGGGGACGGTTTTGCGGTGGTGGTGGATCCGGTGCTGGTCATCGTCCACCCCACGATGGCCAGCGTTGAGGCAAAGGTTTTTACCCAGTCCAGCGTAGCTGAATGACGATTATATTTTTTATCTGCGGCTAACTGGGCGAAAAGAAATGAATTGCTGGTATCCGCTTTATTTTGTAGCGAAAGTGAAGCATCGAAAGCCAAAAGCGCACCTTCATTTATCTGCGCGCTTGCGCTTATGCTATTAATCGCCGCTGAAAGATTCTCCGCAGAAGAATGCAATAAGGATTTTAACGCTAATTCTCGGGGTGAAGGTTCGGACAGGGAAATGTCGTCCAGAATAGAGGGCATAGCCACCTCGTAACGATTAAGCTGCGTAAAAAAGAATATTATCAGCCCACCGCTGCCGTTTATTTCTCAGCCGTGGGCTAATGTTTTTTCAACAACAGGCTGCTGGCGATAATGACTTTTTAATTAAATATCAATATCCGCCACCAGCTGTTTAGCGCGGTCGCCAAGCTTATCAATAATCGCGTTGCGTACCTGACCGTAAACGCTTTCGTTCAGCACAAACTTATTGGCCGCCCGCTGGATTTGAATGGAGTTAGACTGCCAGGTCCACCACAGGAAGCGGGTTTCGCTGTGGCTGGCGTTAAACTGCATGCCGTCCAGAATCATCACCACATCGCCGTTGGGCAGCGCATCGACCGGGAATATCTGGAAATTACCGTTATTTCCAGCGTTGGACTGAGAATCCCAAATCAGCATTTGCTTCGAGTCATCGGCGAGGCTGCCCAGCGCCTTCATCGTTTCCGCTACCATCGCAACTTCCACGCCCGTGGCAATGGCCGCCAGAATGCCCAGCACCGCCTCATCGAGCTTGACGGTCGTGCCGCCTGATTTATAGGTATCGAACGCAAAGGCCGGTTGGTTCCAGCCGATGGTGCCCAGAACATCGGTATATTTTCGATACCAGGCCATGGGTTCGACGAAGCGGTCGATGGCTTTATTCGCCGCCAGCTGGGCAAACAGCGTTGAGTTTTGCACGTCGGCCTTATTTTGCCCGGAGAGATTTTGCGTAAACGAGGTCAGGCTGCCCGCGTTTACCTGAGCGCTGTTGGTATCGTCCTGGGGAAGGCGAAGGATAGAGGATTTTGCCGTGCCTCCGCGCAGTTTATCCAGTAGTTCACCAAGATCGTCATCGGTTGGCAGTGCGGCTTCGGCAATGAACTTTAATGCGGTGGATGTCATTTGAAATCTCCTGTTGCTGGTATAGTGCAGCCGCCCGGCGTGAATAGCAGGCAGGATGCGTTGTTTTATTGTCTTAAACGTCATACACAAACACAGAGCAAACCGTTCCCGGAGTGGGAACATAAATAAGAGATTTATTTCATAGCGAGTATTTTATTCAGCGCCCACTTTAAGTGGGAACATTTGCCATGCTCCTTTGATGTTTTTTAATTCAATATTGCTGATTAAACAGTGGTTCGGGTTATCGGGCAGCGGATCGGCGGTGACCGTGGCATTTTTATTAATGAGCGTTGAGGCATTGGCGCCTCCCGCTTGCTTCCAGTCTTTAGAGCGATTAGGGTCCGTTTTAATGAGGGCGAGGACCTTCGCTTCGTCCACGCCAGAATTATCTTTTGAGCAAAGCGCGGAAACATTTTGCAATTTACCCGGATAGCCATCCTGCCCGGCATAATTAGCGTCGGTATTAGCGGCACCGTACCTGACAACCAGTGCGCCTTTCGGCACTTTATTGACCTCCGCAAAGGCCGATCCCGACATCAGCATTCCGGCGGCAATAAATAGCATATATTTTATTTTCATTGCGTCCTCGTATAAGCGTTAGGTACTGAGCGAAAAATATATACAGTCACACCTGCCCGTCGCCTGGCTGTCTGTCAGGCGGCATGTTAAAAAAATCATTTAAGATAAATCCTATGGGAGGTGCGGAAGCCATTTAATTGTGGATGCGAAGTTAAGTTTTGACAAGAATAAATAAACTTATAGATTTCAAATGAATGAATAATGTTGGTGAATATATTTTGGCGAACCTTTGAATATATCCAATATTGTTTCCGGTGCAGGCAAGGGTCGCGGTTCGTTTAGACAAAGGTAGCGGTGCCGAAAAAAGCATGCGTAAGCCAGCATGCCCGATGAGCGTTATTTCTTTTTATGAAATAGAATGAAAATTAAGTTTAAATAAAATAATTAATTTAGTGAGCTAAGGAACTTATGATATTCCCAGGCGCTGCGCTCAATATCTGCTTTGGCCGTTGCGCTTTCCGCAATATATTCCGTGCCGTAAAAGGCGAAGCACGGTTTATATTTTTCGCGAACGTAGTTAACCGTAGTTTCGAACGGCCTAAGCACGTCTTCCAGCGGATACAGGTAGCGGCCGTCGGGCGCATAGTCTTCAGCCAGAATGCCTGCGGTGACGGCCAGCGCAACATTGCGGCCCTGCATTTTGTAACCGCTTTTTGAACCGTATGCCCAGCCGTAGGTCAGCACGTCAGCCTGCCATTTTTTTAACCGCCGCCTGAGTGAGGTGATGGAAAAATAATGATCAAATCAACGGCCTATATTTATTCTTCGTTCGCAAAAAGCCCCAGAATGCTACCGGCTCATAAACTGTCACGAAAATGTTAACTTTCCGGGAGGATTCAGTAAGCAAAAGGCATCTATCTTCATATCAGGCTAATAAAACCCTTCGGGCTGATTTGGGACTCTGACTATGTTGGTGATTATTCTTGCTTATCTTGGTGGCCTGCTGACTATTGCAAGCCCGTGCATTCTTCCGGTGCTGCCGTTTGTTTTTGCCCGCTCCGACCAGCCCTTCGTGCGCACCGGGCTGCCGCTGCTGGTCGGTATGGCGCTGACCTTCACTCTTTTTGCGACGCTTGCCGCAGTGGGCGGCGGCTGGGTAGTCGCCGCTAACCAATATGGCCGCTATGCGGCGCTAATGCTGATGGCGCTGTTTGGCATCACCTTGCTGTTCCCACGCGTTGCCGAACGGCTGATGCACCCGCTGGTCTCGGC
Source organism: Buttiauxella sp. (assembly GCA_036489025.1). Taxonomy (GTDB): domain Bacteria; phylum Pseudomonadota; class Gammaproteobacteria; order Enterobacterales; family Enterobacteriaceae; genus Dryocola. The sequence continues at coordinate 450,604 of DASXGN010000028.1, read as the reverse complement.
GGGCAATGCGCTGTCTAACAAAATCGCCGTTGGCCGCCCGGCGGGCGCGGGCAGCTCCTTTTTGCTGGGGATTGCTACCGGGCTGCTTTGGGCCCCGTGCGCCGGGCCGATTCTGGGATTAGTGCTGACCGGCGCGGCGTTGCAGGGGGCCAACACCGGCTCAACATTACTGCTGCTGACCTACGCCGCAGGGGCCGTCACTTCTTTAGCGCTGGCGCTGCTGATCGGCGGCAAAGTCTTCACGGCGATGAAGCGTTCGCTGGGCGTGGGCGAGTGGATCCGCCGCACGCTGGGGGCCGCGATGCTGCTCGGCGTGGTGGCCATCGCTTTTGGCCTCGACACCGGCGTGCTGGCCCGGCTTTCTACAGTTTCAACCGGCGGTATCGAACAGTCGCTGCTGCAAAAGTTTGCGCCCCATAAAGCGCCAGCCACGCCGACGCCTGGCGCTCAGCCCGCGGACGAGACGACTTTAACGCTGCCTGATATGGGCCCGATGCCGCCGCTGACCGGGGCAGTACAGTGGCTGAACTCACCGCCGCTGACCGCCGAAGCCCTGCGCGGCAAAGTCGTGCTGGTCGATTTCTGGACCTACTCCTGCATCAACTGCCTGCGTGCGCTCCCGTATGTAAAGGCGTGGGCGGAAAAATATCACGATCGGGGCCTGGTCGTTATCGGGGTACACGCGCCGGAATTTGCCTTTGAACGCGACGTGGGCAACGTGACAAGAGAGGCGAAAAAGCTGGGCATTACCTACCCGATAGCCATCGACAACGACTACAAAATCTGGCGCGCCTTTGATAACCAGTACTGGCCCGCGCACTACTTTATCGATGCCAAAGGCCACGTCCGCTACCAGCATTTTGGCGAAGGTGAATACGACCGGTCCGAGCGCGTCATTCAGCAGCTGCTGCGTGAAGCCGGAGCAAAAGACGTCAACGGCGGGCTGAGCAGCGTCTCCGCTTCGGGCGTGGAGCAGGCGGCAAGCGGCATGAACGATATCTCTCCGGAAACCTATCTCGGCTATGGCCGCGCGGAGAATTTTGCCTCTGGCAACGTCACCGGCGATAAACCTGCGGATTACAGCCGGCCTGCCGCCATGCCGCTGAACGCGTGGGGCCTGCAAGGGCGCTGGACCATTGGCATGGAGAACATCACGCTCAACGCGCCTGAAGGCAAAATCTTCTATCAGTTCCACGCCCGCGATTTGCATCTGGTGCTTGGTCCCGGCGCGGACGGCAAGCCGGTTCGTTTTAAAGTATTGCTGGACGGCAAAGCTCCCGGCGCGATGCACGGCGCTGACAGTGACGCCGACGGCAGCGGCACGGTCAGCGAACAGCGTCTGTATCAGCTAATTCGCCAGTCCAACGGCGGCGGCGAGCACACCTTCAGCATCGAGTTCCAGGATGCCGGTGTGAACGCCTGGGCCTTCACGTTTGGCTAACAGAGGTAAGCGATATGAATAAAATATTGTGGGCTATCGGCGCACCGGCGCTTGTCGGGCTGGCGCTGTTCCTCCAGCCTTTGGCATGGTCCGGCGAGGGGCAGGCGGTGGCCCTTCCCGCGCCCGTACAGGACGAAGCTCCAGGTACGGCACACCTTGAAAAGGCCGTGTTTGCCGGCGGCTGTTTCTGGGGCGTGCAGGCGGTTTTCCAGCACGTTAACGGCGTAACCAGCGCGATGTCCGGCTATACCGGCGGCAAGGCCAGAACGGCAAATTATGAAACGGTGAGCACCGGCCTGACCGGACATGCGGAGTCGGTACAGGTGATTTTTGACCCGGCCAAAGTCACTTACGGCCAGCTTTTGCAGGTGTTTTTCTCGGTGGTACATAACCCAACCGAGCTGAACCGGCAGGGCCCGGATTACGGCACGCAGTACCGTTCAGCCGTCTTCCCAACCAGCGCCTCGCAGGAGAGGGTTGCCAAAGCCTATATCAGCCAGCTGAACGGCAGCCACCGATTTAGCCAGCCGCTGGCGACCACGGTTGAGGAAAATGCGCGGTTCTATCCGGCGGAGAAATATCACCAGAACTTCCTCAACGATAATCCGAACTATCCCTACATTGTGATTAACGACCAGCCGAAGGTGCAGCAGCTCAGGACGACTTTCCCGGCGCTGTGGCGCAGCGAGCCGGTGTTGGTTAAAGGTTAGGGCGTGGCAGGCTGGAGCGGCCTGCTTTTGGGCCGCTATTTGAAAAATCTATAGCGCTTTGTGTGGAGAGCGCCGAAGATTTAAGCAAAAAACGCTATAAATGAATAAGATGATAGTCTTTTGTTATTTGCCGACGGCGGCGCGGTGTGCTGTTATTAATGCTCAAAATAATAAGTGCACGAACCATTTGGCAAGCAAATAAAAGGCAAACACATGTCCACAGGGAAAACGCTCCTCGGGCTGCTGCTTAGTGCTCTGTTACCGGCAGGTACGGCGCTGGCGGCGGCGAATAACAGCACGATTATCTACTGCTCCGAAGCCTCACCGGAGTCCTTCAACCCGCAAATTGCCAGCTCCGGCCCAAGCTTTGTCGCCAGCTCGCAAACCCTCTATAACCGCCTGGTGGAATTTCGCCCGAGCGACAATCTGCCGGTACCGTCCCTTGCCACCGCCTGGAAAATCAGCCCGGACGGCAAAACCTATACTTTCACCCTGCGGCAGGGCGTGAAGTTCAACAGCAATAAAGACTTCACGCCAACGCGTGATTTTAACGCCGACGACGTGATTTTCTCGGTGATGCGTCAGAAAGACGCCAACAACCCGTACCACAAGGTTTCCCAGGCGAGCTACGAATACTTTAACGACGTGGGGCTCGACAAGCTGATTACCGACGTGAAAAAGATCGACGACTATCACGTCCAGTTCACGCTAAGCGAGCCTAACGCGGCGTTTCTCGCCGACTGGGGCATGGATTTTGCCTCTATTCTGTCGGCGGAATACGCGGATGCCATGCTGAAAAAGGGCACGCCTGAGCGAGTGGATACCCAGCCGATCGGCACCGGGCCGTACGCGCTGCAGGAATATAAAGTGGACTCGCTGATTCGCTACGTGGCGAACCCGAACTACTGGAACGGCGAAGTGCCGACCAAACACCTGATCTTCTCGATCACGCCAAACGTTCAGACGCGCTTCGCGAAACTGCAAAAAAATGAGTGCCAGATTATCCCGGCGCCGAGCCCGGTACAGTTTGACGCCATCAAAGCGAATAAAGATCTGGCCCTGCATACCGTAGACGGACTGAACGTCGGCTACCTCGCGTTTAACACCACGAAAAAGCCGTTTGATAACGTGCTGGTGCGTCAGGCGCTGAACTACGCGGTGGACAAGAAGGCGATTATCAACGCGGTGTTTATGGGCTCCGGCAGCGTGGCGAACTCGCCAATCCCGCCGACCATGATGGGCTATAACAAAAATCTCAAGGATTACGGCTACGATCCTGCCAAGGCTAAAGCGTTGCTCAAGCAGGCCGGGCTGGAAAAAGGCTTCGATACCGACCTGTGGTCGATGCCGGTGCAGCGTCCTTATAACCCGAACTCTCGCCGTATCGCCGAGATGATTCAGGCCGACTGGGCGAAAGTGGGCGTCAACGCTAAAATTGTCACCTTCGAATGGGGCGAATATCTGTCCGGAATGCGCAAAGGCGAACACTCCTCCGCGCTGTTCGGCTGGATGTCCGACAACGGCGATCCGGATAACTTCGCGGATACGCTGCTGGGCTGCGGCAGCATTGAAAGCGGCTCCAACGCCGCCCGCTGGTGCGATAAGTCGTACGATGCGCTGACGCAGAAGGCGAAGCTGACCAGCGATCCGGCAGCCCGCGCAAAACTCTACGAGCAGGCTCAGGAAATCTTCTATCAGCAGGCTCCGTGGATCCCGCTTGCAAACGGTAAGACTTTCTACGCCACGCGTAGTAACGTATCGGGCTACAGCGTAAGCCTCAACGGCAGTGATTTTTCAAAGGCTAAGCTGAATTAAATCTTTGCCCTCACTCAACCCCTCTCCTGACTGAGAGGGGTCTGAACGCTTTGTACCTTGCCGGAAGAGGTCCGGGTTGAGGGCGAACCGAACGCAAAGGAGCCAAAATGTCCCATCTGGAAGACGTCACCGCGCGCGTAGACGCCACTATCGGCGAGAACGTTATCGAACATATGAACGAGCTGCTGATCGCACTGAGCGACGACGCGGAGCTGAGCCGCGAAGATCGCTACGCTCAACAGCAGCGTCTGCGCAACGCCATCGCGCACAAAGGGCACGCTCAGCGACAAGAAGCCGAGCATCGCCGTGAAGAGCTGACCAAAGGCGGCAGCATCATTTAAGCAGCCAGGAGTTGTTATGCGAATTGGATTTATCGGGCTGGGCGGCATGGGCCAGCCAATGGCGGAAAACCTCCGCAAAGCGGGTTACGACGTCGCGGTTTGGAACCGTTCATCGGCCCCGGCAGAAGTTTTAAAAGCGCAGGGCGCAACCGTCTGTACCGATCCGAAAGAATTTACCGACCGCGACGTACTGATCTCCATGCTGGCCGATGACGACATCAGCCGCGACGTGGTGGTCAGCCAGGGCGCGCTGGCGGCCCTGCCGCAGGGAGCCATCTGGATAAATATGGCGACCGTTTCCGTGGCTTTCACTAACGAGATGTCCGCCAAAGCCGAAGCGCTTGGCTGTCATTACGTGGCGGCTCCGGTTCTCGGACGTGTCGACGTAGCCGCCGCGGGCAATCTTAATATTCTGACGGCTGGTGCAGGCGATTTGCTCGATAAAGCTCAGCCGATTTTTGACGTGCTGGGCAGCAAAACATGGCGCTTTGGCGAGAAGCCCGAGCAGGCTGCGGCGGTCAAGCTGGCGGCTAACTTTATGCTGGCCAGCGCCATTGAAGCGATGGGCGAATCCGCCGCGCTGGTGGGAGCCTACGACGTGGCGCCCGCAGATTTTCTCGGCATGCTCACCAGCACGCTGTTTGCCGCTCCGGCATATAAAAATTACGGCGCGATGATTGCCGAAAATCGCTATACCCCCGCGGGCTTTACCATGAAACTGGGCCTGAAAGATGTGCGCCTTGCCCAGCAGGCGGCGGAAAGTAAACGTGTGCCGATGGGGATCGCGGGCGTGCTGCGCGATAATTATCTCGATGCGTTGGCCCACGGCGATGAAAATCTCGACTGGGCGGCATTAGCTACCGTTTCCGCTCGCCGCAGCGGAAAAGCATAAATTATTTCCCCTCTCTCAGGGCGGAGGCGTTCTTTTGCTAACCCGCCCTGCAAAATATAAATAAACCCCTTGCACCACCAAAGATAAATATTAAAAAAACACGCGCCACATTAGTGCGAATATAAAATAAGAAAAAATTATATCTCACTCAAGCGCATGAAAAACAGAAGATTTAAATTTCTGGCATCGTAATTGCTTTATCAATCTCATCTTGTATACCAGATGGGATGCCAGTCTATGTCCGCTTCAACTTTGTCCGAGTGGGTCGAACGCTACCGCCAGCAGCCGCAGCAGCTGGTGGCGGCTTATCAGCAGCTGGACGCGAATTTATCGCGCCAGGATAACGCCTGGATATATATTGCGACGCACGATGAAATTTATGCGCAATTAACCACAATTTTCCAGGTAATTAATTCCGGTGAAAAACAGGTCGCTGATTTTCCTTTATTAGGCGTGCCTTTTGCCGTTAAAGATAATATTGACGTGGCGGGCATGCCCACCAGCGCGGCCTGTCCTTCTTTCACCTATTTGCCCAAATTCGATGCCACGGTGGTTGCGCGTCTAAAAGCTGCGGGCGCGATAGCGGTCGGCAAAACCAACCTTGACCAGTTTGCTACCGGCCTGGTGGGGACCCGTTCGCCGTTTGGGGCGGTAAAGAATACCTTTAATTCGCAATACGTCAGCGGCGGATCAAGCTCCGGCTCGGCCTCCGTTGTGGCTCGCGGGCTGGTTTGCTTTGCGCTCGGCACGGATACGGCCGGGTCGGGGCGCGTGCCCGCCGGGTTCAACAATATCGTCGGTCTGAAGCCCACTAAGGGCTGGCTTTCCACAAAAGGCGTGGTGCCTGCCTGCCGCCTGAACGACTGCGTCTCGGTATTCGCCCTGACGGTAGCCGATGCGCAAACCGTCGCGGAGGTTGCCGGGGGATACGATCCCCTCGATCCTTACTCGCGCCCCAATCCCAAAACATCTCCTGCGCGGTTTAATGCCCGGCCGCGCTTCGCCATTCCCGACCCGCTGGAGTTCTTTGGCGACGTTCAAAGCGAGGCTGCGTTCAGCCAGACGCTGGCAAAGCTGGCAGAGCAGGGCGCAGAGCTGATTCCCATTGATTTCACCGCGTTTAACGAACTGGCAGAACAGCTGTACTCCGGCGCGTGGGTAGCCGAACGCACCGTGGCCGTCGGCGAGATGTTAAAAAATCAGCCTGAGGCGATGGATGAAACCGTGCGCGGCATCGTGGCCAACGGGCTGAGCTACAGCGCCTGCGACGCCTGGCAGGCTGAATACACCCGCGCGGAGCTGGCGCAGAAAATCAACGCCCAGCTTGCCGGGTTTGACGCTCTGGTGGTGCCGACGTCGCCGACGATCCGCACCCTTGCCGAAATGGCGCAGCAGCCGGTGCGCTACAACTCGCAGTTTGGCACCTATACCAACTTCACAAATCTCGCCGATCTTTGTGCGCTGGCGCTGCCGGGCGATTTCCGTGAAGACGGTTTGCCCGCCGGGATCACGCTGATCGCGCCTGCCTGGCACGACCAGGCCCTGAGCCACTTTGGGATCGGCTGGCAGTCGGCGCTGAAACTGCCGCTGGGCGCAACGAACAAATCTCTGCCAGAGCCAAAAGCGGAAAAAACGTCCGCGAACCATGTGCGGCTGGCGGTGGTTGGTGCGCATCTGCGTGGCATGCCGCTGAATCATCAGCTTCTGACCCGCAATGCGGTGTTTATCGAAGAGTCCCGCACCGCTGCGCACTACCGTCTGTACGCGCTGGCGAATACTCAGCCCGCTAAGCCGGGCCTTGCGCGAGGCGAAAATGGGCGGCCGATCGCCGTCGAACTTTGGGATATCCCGCTGGCGCGCTTCGGCGAGTTTGTGGCGGAAATACCGGCCCCGCTCGGCATCGGTACGCTGACGCTTGAGGATGGCAGAAGCGTGAAAGGATTTATCTGTGAAGGGGCGGCGCTGGCTGACGCCACGGACATTACCATCTGGGGCGGCTGGAAAGCCTGGCTTGCCCGTCATCGCAGCGCCTGAGGAGGGAGTATGTTTAGCTCAGTTTTAATTGCCAACCGCGGTGAAATCGCCGTTCGCGCCATCAAAACGCTGCGCAGGCTGGGGATCGCCAGCGTGGCCGTGTATTCCGAGCCGGACGCCAACGCGCAGCACGCTATCGACGCCGATATTGCCATCGCGCTGGGCGGTGAGAAAGCGGCAGACAGCTATCTTAACGTCGACAAAATTCTTGCGGCGGCGAAGCAGAGCGGGGCGCAGGCTATTTTCCCCGGCTACGGGTTCCTCTCCGAGCGGGCCGAATTTGCGCAGGCCTGCGAAGAGGCCGGCATCGTTTTTATTGGCCCAACCGCCGCACAGATTCGTGATTTTGGCCTTAAACACTGCGCCAGGGAGTTAGCCTTTCAGGCCGACGTGCCGATGACGCCGGGCACCGGGCTGTTGCACAGCCTCAAGGAGGCGCAGCTTGCGGCGGCGGAAATTGGCTACCCGGTGATGCTGAAAACGACCGCGGGCGGCGGAGGCATCGGGCTGACGCGCTGTGAAGACGAAGCCGCGCTGCTGGAAGCCTGGGCGAGCGTAAAGCGCATGGGACAGCAGTTTTTCAGCGATGACGGCGTTTTTCTTGAACGCTTTGTGGACCGCGCCCGCCATCTTGAGGTGCAAATCTTTGGCGATGGCAAAGGCAAAGTGGTGGCGCTGGGCGAACGCGACTGCTCGCTGCAACGCCGCAACCAGAAGGTGGTGGAAGAAACGCCCGCGCCAAATCTCCCGCAGGCCACGCGTGAAGCCATCCACGCGGCGGCAGTGGCTCTCGGCGAATCGGTAAACTACCGCAGCGCGGGCACCGTGGAATTTATCTACGACGCCGCCCGCGACGCATTCTATTTCCTGGAAGTGAATACGCGATTGCAGGTTGAGCATCCCGTTACCGAAATGGTCACCGGGCTGGATCTTATTGAATGCATGATTAACGTGGCCGCCGGCGTTTCCCTTGACTGGAATAGACTCGCTCAGCGGCCAAAAGGCGCGGCGATTGAGGTGCGAATTTATGCCGAAGACGCGCTGAAAAACTTCCAGCCGAGCCCCGGTACGCTGACCGACGTGTGTTTTCCCGATGACGTTCGCGTAGACGGCTGGGTCAGTACCGGCAGCGAGGTCAGCGCCTTTTACGATCCGACGATCGCCAAGCTGATCGTCCACGGCGACGATCGCCAGCAGGCGTTAAGTAAACTAAACGCGGCGCTTGCGGCCACGCGCCTGCACGGCATTGCCACCAATCTGGACTATCTGCGCCAGATTGTGCAACTCGCAGAGTTTAAGGCCGGCGTAATGTGGACCCGGCTGCTGGACAGCGTGGTTTATCAGGCCCGCGCCATTGAAGTGCTGGAGCCGGGCACCTGGAGCAGCGTGCAGGACAGCCCTGGCCGCCTGGGCTACTGGGATATCGGCGTGCCGCCTTCCGGGCCGATGGACGATTTCGCTTTCCGCCTCGCCAACAGAATTGTCGGCAACCATCCCTCCGCCGCCGGGCTGGAGTTCACGCTTCAGGGACCGACGCTGCGCTTCCACAGCGACGCCACTATCGCGCTCACCGGAGCCGACTGCCCGGCCACGCTGGACGACGAGCCCGTACCTTACTGGCAGCCGGTCATTGTTAAAGCTGGCCAGACGCTGAAGCTTGGCCGCGCCACGCAGGGCTGTCGCACCTATCTGGCGGTGCGCAACGGGCTGGACGTGCCGGTGTATCTCGGCAGCCGCTCGACTTTCGCTCTCGGGCAGTTTGGCGGACACGCCGGGCGCACGCTGCGCGTGGCCGATGTACTGGCGATTTCACAGCCTGGCCTGGCGGCCTGCACCACGCCCGCGCCGATTTCGCTGCCGCAAATTCCTGAGCCTGCGACGATCCCGCAGTACGGCGACGAATGGGAGATTGGCGTGCTGTACGGCCCTCACGGCGCGCCCGATTTCTTTACCGCCGAGTCGATGCAGACCTTCTTTGACAGCGAATGGCAGGTTCATTACAACTCCAACCGGCTTGGCGTGCGCCTCGTCGGGCCTAAACCCGAGTGGACGCGGGCCGACGGCGGCGAGGCCGGGCTGCATCCTTCTAACGTTCACGACTGCGAATACGCCATCGGCGCGGTGAATTTTACCGGCGACTTCCCGGTGATCCTGACTCGTGACGGGCCGAGCCTCGGCGGATTTGTCTGCCCGGTCACCGTCGCTAAAGCGGAGCTGTGGAAGGTTGGTCAGGTCAAGCCGGGCGATCGCATTCGCTTCCACGCCATTACCTTTGAGCACGCGCAGTCGCTGGAAATCGCCCAGCAAGTGGCGGTCAACCATCTGCTGCACGTCAACACGCTGCCGGATTTGCATCCGGGCATTTTGCCGGGCACCACTTCCAGCGCGGCAATTCTGGCGGAGCTTCCCGCGAAGAGCGGCCTGCCCACTGTCGTTTACCGGCAGGCAGGCGATAACTACGTGCTCATTGAGTACGGCGACAACGTGATGGATTTAGCGCTGCGGCTGCGCATTTACCTGCTGATGAAGGCCATCAGGCAGGCCGGAATGAGCGGCATTGAAGAGCTTTCGCCCGGCGTGCGCTCTTTGCAGGTGCGCTACGACAGCCAGCATATTTCCCAGAATCAGCTTTTAACGCTGCTGCTGAGCGTTGAAAAGCAGCTGGGCGACGTCACCCGGCTGAAAATCCCCTCGCGCATCGTGCATCTGCCGATGGCCTTTGAGGACAGCGCCACGCTGGCGGCGGTGGAACGCTATCGGGAAACGGTGCGCAGCGACGCGCCGTGGCTGCCGAACAACGTTGATTTTATCCAGCGGGCCAACGGACTGGCGCACCGTGACGAGGTCAGGCAGATCGTTTTTGACGCCAGCTATCTGGTGCTGGGCCTGGGCGATGTTTATCTCGGCGCGCCCTGCGCGGTGCCGCTCGACCCGCGCCATCGTCTGCTCAGCTCGAAGTATAACCCGGCGCGAACCTGGACCGCCGAGGGCACCGTCGGCATCGGCGGCATGTACATGTGCATCTACGGCATGGATTCTCCCGGCGGCTACCAGCTTGTCGGGCGCACGGTGCCTATCTGGAACAAATTCCTCAAAAACGAACAGTTTGGCGACGAGCCGTGGCTGCTGAAATTCTTTGACCAGGTGCGTTTCTATCCGGTGAGCGAGGAAGAGCTGACCGAGTTTCGCACGGCTTTCAGGGAAGGCAGGGCGCAGGTACGCACGGAAGAAAGTGAATTTGATTTTGCAGCGTACAGTGAATTTTTAACCGAAAACGCCGAAGAAATTGCCGATTTCCGCCGCCGTCAGCAGGCGGCTTTTAGCAGCGAAGTGGCGCTGTGGAAAGAACAGGACAGTGCGGCGGTAGAAAACGTGCTGCCTGCCGAACCGGAATTAGCCGAAGAGCAGGTGGGCCAGCTGGTCAGTGCGGATCTCAACGGCAATATCTGGAAGATCCTCGTCGAGCCGGGCCAGACGGTGAAGCAGGGTGAACCGCTGGTCGTGGTGGAGGCGATGAAGATGGAGCTGATGGTTGCCGCCCCCTGCGACGGCACCGTGGTGCGCATTAGCTGCCAGCAGGGTCGTCCGGTCGGGCCCGGGGACGCGCTGCTGTGGCTGGACGCGGTGTGATGAAAGCTCAAAAACCGGAGGGCGTCGCGGAGCGCGTTTATCGGCTTCTGAAGCAGGAAATCTTCGACTTCCAGCTTTTACCCGGCGACCGCTTCAGCGAGAACGACATTGCGCGGCGCTGCGCCGCCAGCCGTACGCCGGTTCGTCAGGCGCTGTATGCCCTGGAGCAGGAAGGTTACGTGGAGGTGCAGGCGCGCAGCGGCTGGCAGATCAAAGCGGTGGACTTCGATTACCTGGAGTCTTTGTACGATCTGCGCATTGTGCTGGAGCTTGAGGCGGTGAAGCGACTTTGTGCGCTGCCTGCGCAGGCCGGGCCGCTGTCGCTGCAAATGCTCAGGCAGTTCTGGATTGATTCGCCGCCGCTGCCGGACGGCGCGGAGGTGGCGGATCATGACGAAGCTTTCCACATGACCTTAGTCGAGGCAGCCGGCAACCCGGAAATGGCGCGGGTGCATCGTGATATTACCGAAAAGATTCGCATCGTGCGGCGGCTCGACTTCACCCAGCGCCCCCGCGTGAGCGCCACCTATTTTGAACACGGGCAGATTCTGCTCGCCATTTTAGCCCGCAATCTTCAGGAGGCGCAGACCCGCTTACACGATCATATCGCAGCCAGTCAGAAAGAGGTTCGTCAGATTACTCTCCACATGCTTCATCAGGCGAAGCATGGGGTTGTTCGCTCACACACGGCTCATTTTAATTTGGAGTAAGACCTATGCAACGTCGCACATTTATCAAGGCTTTCGCGCTTTCTGCCTCCGTTATCAGCATGGGGCTGGCGTTTAGCGCCCACGCCGCCGATACCATCAAGGTTGGCATTATGCACTCGCTCTCCGGCACGATGGCCATTTCTGAAACGCCGCTGAAAGACGTGGCGCTGATGACTATCGCCGATATTAACGCCAAAGGCGGCGTGCTGGGCAAGCAGCTCGAGCCGGTGGTGGTCGACCCGGCCTCTAACTGGCCGCTGTTCGCGGAAAAAGCCCGCCAGCTGCTGAGCCAGGATAAAGTCGCCGTGGTGTTTGGCTGCTGGACTTCGGTATCGCGCAAGTCCGTGCTGCCGGTATTTGAGGAGCTGAACGGGCTGCTGTTCTACCCGGTGCAGTACGAGGGCGAAGAGATGTCGCCGAACGTGTTCTACACCGGTGCCGCGCCGAACCAGCAGGCTATTCCGGCGGTGGAATATCTGATGAGCGAAGACGGCGGGGCGGCGAAACGCTACTTCCTGCTGGGCACCGATTACGTTTATCCGCGCACCACCAACAAAATCCTCCGCGCTTTCCTGCATTCCAAAGGCGTGCAGGATAAGGATATCGAAGAGGTCTATACGCCGTTTGGCTATAGCGACTACCAGACCATTGTTGCCAGCATCAAGAAATTCTCCGCCGGTGGTAAAACGGCGGTGATCTCCACCATCAACGGCGACTCCAACGTCCCGTTCTACAAAGAGCTGGCGAACCAGGGGCTGAAGGCGACGGACGTGCCGGTCGTGGCGTTCTCCGTGGGGGAAGAAGAGCTGCGCGGCATCGACACCAAACCTTTAGTGGGCAACCTGGCGGCGTGGAACTACTTCGAGTCGGTGGATAACCCAACCAATAAGCAGTTCGTCGCCGAATGGAAAGCCTACGCCAAAGCCCACAAGCTGCCGAACGCCGATACCGTGGTAACCAACGATCCGATGGAGGCGACCTGGGTGGGCATCCATATGTGGGCGCAGGCGGTTGAGAAGGCGGGGACTACCGACGTGGATAAAGTTCGTGCGGCGATGGCCGGGCAAACCTTCAAAGCGCCGTCCGGCTTTACGCTAACGATGGACGCCACTAACCACCATCTGCATAAGCCGGTCATGATTGGCGAGATTGAAAACAACGGTCAGTTCAACGTGGTCTGGCAGACCGAAGGCCCGGTACGCGCCCAGCCGTGGAGCCCGTTTATCAGCGGCAACGACAAAAAACCTGACGAGCCGGTCAAGACGGCAAGCAACTGATTTGAAGATTTTCCTCCCTCTCCCTCACGGGAGAGGGAACCCTCGAGCGGCTGGAAAGCATAAGGAAACCACCATGAAACTTGTACGATGGCTGCTGATAGCGGCCTGGCTGCTGCCGTGTTTCGCCCGCGCCGGGGACGCCGATGATTTTGCTGCGGCCAACCGAGCCGAACAGGCAAGGCTCCTGCAAAGCTGGGCGGCGATGCCCGATGAGTCCCGGCTGCCGCTGCTAAACGCGCTGGGCCAGGAAACGCTGGTTGTCGATGAACAGCGTCATACCTTCGCGCAGAACGGCGCCGTTTTAACGCCGCTGGACGAAGCTAAATCGGCCGCCGGCAGGGTGAAAAAAATCCGCCTGACCAATCGCCTGCGGGTTTTGACCGGCAGCGCGCTCGCTACGCACCGCCTGTTAAGTGACAATGTCACGATCAGATTGCAGGCCGCTCAGGCTTTACAGCGCGAAGCGGACCCGGCACTGCTGCCGCTGCTGCAACAACAACTTTCCGTTGAAAAAGAGGGCGACGTGCGTAAGGCGCTGGAAGCCGCCACCGCGCGGCTGCTGCTCGCCAGCCCCGATGCAAAAGTACGGCTGAACGCCGTGGAGCTGCTGAGCCATTCCGCCGATCCGGACACCCAGGCGCTGCTTAAGCCGCTAACCGATGCGCAGGCTGAGCCAGACGCACAGGTTCGCGAGGCGGCGACGGAGGGTTTACGCAAAATTCAGCACCGGCTGATGCTGGGGGACATTCTGGGCCAGGCGTTTATGGGGCTTTCACTCGGTTCGATTTTACTGCTGGCGGCGCTGGGCCTCGCCATTACCTACGGCCTGCTCGGCGTGATTAACATGGCCCACGGCGAAATGCTGATGCTGGGTGCCTATTCTGCCTGGCTGGTACAGAGCGCATTTCAGCAATACGCGCCCGCCTGGCTGGCGTTTTATCCGCTTGTCGCGCTGCCCGTGGCCTTTGCCATCACGGCGGGGATCGGCATGGTTCTTGAGCGCACGGTGATTCGCCATCTTTACGGACGACCGCTCGAAACGCTGCTCGCCACCTGGGGCATCAGCCTGATGCTGATTCAAACGGTCCGCATGGTGTTCGGCGCGCAGAATATGGAGGTGGCGAACCCGGCCTGGCTTTCCGGCGGCGTGCAGGTCTTGCCGAATCTCATCCTGCCGTGGAATCGCCTGGTGGTGCTGGGCTTCGTGATGCTGGTGCTGCTGTTCACATGGCTGCTGCTCAATAAAACGCGGCTGGGGATGAACGTGCGGGCGGTGACGCAAAACCGGGCGATGGCGGCCTGCTGCGGCGTGCCGACCGGACGCGTTGATATGCTGGCGTTCGGTCTTGGTTCCGGCATTGCCGGGCTTGGCGGCGTGGCGCTTTCGCAGCTTGGCAACGTCGGCCCGGAGCTTGGGCAGGGCTACATCATCGATTCGTTCCTCGTGGTGGTGCTGGGCGGCGTCGGGCAGCTGGCCGGGAGCGTGGCCGCGGCCTTCGGGCTGGGTATCTTCAACAAAATACTCGAACCGCAGATTGGCGCGGTGCTGGGCAAAATCCTCATCCTTGTGCTGATCGTGCTGTTTATTCAAAAGCGGCCGCAGGGCCTGTTCGCGCTGAAAGGGAGGACGATTGACTGATGAGCCAGCCATTAACCTTAAATCTGACCCGCCGGGCACCGCGTTTGTCCCTCGTGCTGGGGACGCTGCTTGTGGTGGCGCTGCTGACGCTGCCGTTTCTGACGCTGCTGCCTGCCGGACATCCGCTGAGTCTGTCGACCTATATGCTTACGCTGGCAGGCAAGATACTTTGCTATGCGACCGTCGCCGTTGCGCTCGACCTGGTGTGGGGCTACGCCGGGCTGCTGTCGCTGGGGCACGGGATTTTCTTCGCCCTCGGCGGCTATGCGATGGGGATGTACCTGATGCGCCAGGCCGCAGGCGACGGGCTGCCCGCTTTTATGTCGTTTCTTTCCTGGAGCGAGCTGCCGTGGTTCTGGTGGGGCACCCAGCATTTCGCCTGGGCGATGGCGCTGGTGGTACTGGTGCCGGGCCTGCTGGCGCTGCTGTTCGGCTTCTTCGCCTTTCGCTCAAAGATCAAAGGCGTTTACTTCTCGATCATGACCCAGGCGCTGACCTACGCGGGCATGCTGCTGTTCTTCCGTAATGAAACCGGCTTTGGCGGCAACAACGGCTTTACCGGTTTCACCACCCTGCTCGGCATGCCAATAACCGCCACGGGGACGCGGATCGCGCTGTTTATCGCCACGGTTTGCCTGCTGCTGGCAAGCCTTGCGGCCTGCTTTGCGCTGGCCCGCAGCAAGTTTGGCAGGGTGCTCACCGCCGTGCGCGATGCGGAGAACCGCCTTGTCTTTTGCGGCTACGACCCGCGAGGGTTCAAGCTACTGGTCTGGACGCTGTCGGCGGTGATTTGCGGCCTCGCCGGGGCGCTGTACGTCCCGCAGGTAGGCATTATCAACCCCGGAGAAATGTCGCCCACCAACTCTATCGAAGCCGCGATTTGGGTAGCGCTCGGCGGGCGCGGCACGCTGATCGGGCCGATCCTCGGCGCGGGCCTGGTGAACGGAGCAAAAAGCTATTTCACCATGGCGGTGCCGGAATACTGGCAGCTATTCCTCGGGCTGATTTTTATCGTCGTCACGCTGTGCCTGCCGCGCGGCGTGATGGGTTTACTGCGTAAAGGAGGCCGGTGATGCAGCCTGGCGAGCCACTCTTTACCCGTCAGCACCTGACGGACAGATACCGCGATCGGACCGATCCGATTCTGATGCTGGAGAACATCAACGTTAGCTTTGACGGCTTCCAGGCGCTGACCAACCTTTCGCTCAATATTGGCGTCGGCGAACTGCGCTGCGTGATTGGCCCGAACGGCGCGGGGAAAACAACGCTGATGGATGTGATCACCGGCAAAACCCGGCCGCAAACGGGCAGGGCGTTTTACGATCAGGCCACCGATTTACTGGGGCTGGAGCCCGCAGAGATTGCCCGGCAGGGAATAGGGCGCAAGTTTCAGAAACCGACCGTGTTTGAGGCGCTGACGGTGTTTGAAAACCTTGAGATCGCCCGCAAGGCAGATAAATCAGTCTGGGCCAGCCTGCGCGCAAAGCTCGATGGTGAACAGCGCGATCGAATCGATGACATGTTGGCCACGCTGCGGCTCGGGGCCGAGCGTAACCGCCCGGCGGGCCTGCTTTCCCACGGGCAAAAGCAGTTTCTGGAGATTGGCATGCTGCTGGTGCAGGAGCCGCATTTGCTGCTGCTTGATGAGCCCGCGGCGGGGATGACCGATGCGGAAACTGAATACACCGCCGAGCTGTTCCGCACGCTGGCCGGGAAGCACTCGCTGATGGTGGTGGAGCACGATATGGGCTTCGTGGAAACCATTGCCGACCGGGTGACGGTGCTGCATCAGGGCCAGGTACTGGCGGAAGGCTCGCTGCGGGAAGTGCAGGGCAACGAGCGGGTTATTGAGGTTTATCTGGGGCGATAAATGTCCCTCGCCCCGGCCCTGCAAGGGAAGGGGCAAAAACGAGCGGCAATGGGAGAGAACATAGATGCTGACAGTTAACGAATTAAACCAGTTCTACGGCGGCAGCCACATCCTGCGCGGCGTCTCCTTTGAGGCGAAAATCGGCGAAGTGACCTGCCTGCTGGGGCGCAACGGCGTGGGCAAAAGCACGCTGCTGAAATGCCTGATGGGGCTGATCCCCGCGAAATCCGGCAGCGTGAGCTGGCAGCAGGCGAACATCACCGCCCGCAGGCCGCACCAGCGCGTGCAGGCGGGTATCGCCTACGTCCCGCAGGGCCGCGAGATCTTCCCGCGTTTGACCGTGGAAGAAAACCTGTTGATGGGGCTGGCGCGCTTTTCCGGGCGACAGGCGAAACAGGTTCCGGCAGAGATTTACCAGCTTTTCCCGGTGCTGAAAGACATGAAGCTGCGGCGCGGCGGCGATCTTTCCGGCGGACAGCAGCAGCAGCTGGCCATCGGCCGGGCGCTGGCGTGCAGGCCGCAGCTGCTCATTCTGGATGAGCCAACGGAAGGGATACAGCCCTCGGTGATCAAAGAAATTGGCCAGGTAATTAAGCAGCTTGCCGCCGGAGGGGATATGGCGATTTTGCTGGTAGAACAGTTCTATGATTTTGCCGCCGAGCTGGCGGACAGCTATCTGGTGATGTCGCGCGGCGCGATTGTCCAGCGCGGCAGCGGGAGAAATATGGAAGCCGACGGCGTTCGCGGACTGGTGGCGATTTAAAGAAGTGGGAAATTAATAAGTGGTTCCCCGAAATATACTTATTGTGGTCCTTCTGAGTGGGCCACTTATTACCTATAGTGACGAAACTTCTTGTTGTTTCATTCCGGAGGATTCGTGACTTTTTTATTCAATGAATATCAGCAGCCCGTGGGCGAACCGGTGGCCGACTGGCTGTCTCGCCCTCGTCCGCAGCGCGTCATTTTAGAAGGGCGCTTTTGCCGCCTGGAGCCGCTCAGCGCGGCGCATTCCCAATCTCTCTGGAAGGCGTGGCGCAAAGCCGGCGACGGACGCGACTGGACCTATCTCGGCATCGGGCCTTTCAACCACGAGCAAGAGTTTGCCGGGCATATCACGGCGAGCGCGGCCAGCGAAGATCCCCTGCATTACACCATTATCGATAGCCAGAGCGGACATGCGATGGGCACGATTGCGCTGATGCGTATCGATCCGGTGAACGGTGTGGTTGAGGTTGGTTTCGTCGTTTTTTCGCCGGAGCTGAAAAGAACCGTACAGGCCAGCGAAGCTCACTATCTGCTGATGAAATACGCCTTTGATACGCTGGGCTATCGCCGCTATGAATGGAAGTGTGACAGCCTGAACGGGCCTTCCCGGCGGGCGGCATTACGCCTTGGGTTCCGCTACGAGGGGCTTTTCCGTCAGGCTATCGTCTACAAGGGCCGGACGCGTGATACCGCCTGGTTCTCCATTCTCGACGGCGAGTGGCCGCAGATACGGGCCAGCTTTGAAGCCTGGCTTGCCGCAGAAAATATGCCGCAGGGTAGACAGCTCCGCAGCCTGTCTGACTTGCGCGAAGAGATTTTGGGCAGCGGCCGGCGTTCACCACGCACGGCGCTGAACGTGCGTCCGCTCGCTGAAGCTGATTTTGCCGCCTGGCATGCGCTCTGGCAGGGCTATCTGACGTTCTACGATGCGGCGCTTAGCGAGGAAGTCGGTCTTTTAACCTGGCAGCGTATGCTCGATGAATCCGAACCGATGTATGCCCTGGGCGCGTTCGACGAACGGCAAAAGCTGCTCGGCATCGTGCATATGGTTTATCACCGGGGAACCTGGTCGCGGGCGGATCACTGCTATCTGGAAGATCTGTTTACCGACCCGCAGTCACGCGGTAAGGGCGTAGGCCGGGCGCTAATCGAGGCGGTTTATCAGCACGCGCAGACAAATGGGAGCGAGCGGGTTTACTGGCATACGCACGAAACCAACGCTACCGCGCAGGTGCTGTACGACAAGCTGGCGTCAAAACCGGGCTTTATTCAGTATATTAAAAATATGAAGTGATTATAAAATCAGGTGCCTGGATGAAACTAACGACTTTATAAAAGGAGCAAGGTTGATGGCGACTATTGTAGGTATTTTAAACAGAATCAACAGGCACCCTGTTATTGCCATCTTTGGTTTTACAGCAGCAATCTATTATTTTTCGGTGGCGAGCGTTGAGAATAAGGTGTTGTTAGCAAAGTCGGAAATGGAGACCTATCGGGCCGAAACGGCAGTTTATAAGGCCAAGGTTGATGTTCTTGAAAAGGAGATTGACGCTACGAGAGTTGAGAATAAGCAATACAAAGAGTGGCTTATGAGTTCAGATGAAGTCACGCCGGTATTTTATGAGAAGTTAACTTCGCTTCAGAAAGAGAACAGCGAAGCGAAGGAAATCATTGCCTCCTTAAGAAAAGCAGGACAAGATATTGACAATAAATATCATTTAAAAACAAAGACCTTTGAAGTGTCACGCGGTAGTTCTGTCACGGATGAAATGTATGGCGTGGTTATTGGGGTCCATGAGATCGGCGCAACCCGAAGGGCATCATTATCTATCTCATATCAAACGCCTGGGGTGTCAACGGTTGAAGATAATATAGCTCCCGGCACAGTCAGATATTTCAAAGTTGGCGAGGTGAAATGCAAACTTGTGATCGATGAAATAAATTATGTGGCAGACAAAGTTCAAGTCACTTTATCACCGGTAAAATGATGCCGAGAGGTAAAAAATCACTCGTTCAGTAGCAGCTGGGGTTTCACCGCCATGCCTCGCGCAATCGTCAGCCACGCCAGCGTAATGGCAATCATCAGCACGACAAAAAGCATCGCCGGCGCAAACCAGGTGAGGAGCAACCCCGTCACCAGCGGAGTACAGGCACCGCCCAGCCAGCCGAGCTGCTGCGCGGAAAAATAGCTGGCTTTAAGCCCTGCTGGAGCAATATTGTCGACCAGCATGTATTCACCGGGAGCATAGATCAGTTCGCCGACGGTGAACACGGCGGCGGAGATCCCCCAGAACCACAGATTGCTGCCGGAGAGCATGAATCCCGCCAGCCCGGCGATGAAAAACAGCGTGCCGATGAGCATCAGCTTTTTGATGTTATCCGGGCGAATTTGTTTCCCTACCGCATACTGAAACACCACGACGACAAAGGCGTTCACCGGCAGCACGACGCCAACCACCTTTTCAGCCAGCCCCGAATCTGAAATAGCAATCGCGTACTGCGACAGGCACGCGGCAAAGGAGCCGTAGACTAATGAGCCCAAAAAAGAAGAAAGGGTGAAATACATCAGCGCCTTGTCCTTAAGCATGCTGCGTGGGGAAAGTACCGCGCTTGAGGCATGCGGATTAGCGGCCACCGGCGCGGCGGGAACGCAGCGGCTAATCATAATGAAAGGGATGACCGCCGTCAGGCCGGAGAGCCAGAAGGGTAAGTTGGTGCTGTAGAGCACGGCTAGCGTGCCAATCGGCGGCCCGACCGTCCAGCCAATATTGGCGAAGGTGTAGTTTAGCGAAAATATTTTTGGTTTTTGATGCAGCTCCAGCGTGTCGGAGAAATAGCCTTTCAGCACCGTGGCGAAGACGGAATAGGCGCAGTTAATCAGCGAATAAAAAAACACCACCAGCGCGGCGCTGTTGACCAGAGGGATGGCAATAAACCCGCTGAGGAAAATAGCGATGGCCAGCAGCATATATTTCTTTTTATCAAACTTATCCGCCAGGATGCCAAACCACAGGCTAAAAAATACCCCCGCGGTGAGTGCCAGGGTCATCGCCAGGCCAATACCTTTTAGCGACATCCCGTATTCACGCGACAGATAAATTGTCATAAACGGCAGGGTCAGACCGCGTCCAACGGTCAGCAGCAGTGAAGCAAAAAGTAGCACAATTGTTGATAAGTTTTTACCGCTAAGCCAGCTCTGCAAGGTCGCCATTTTATCGTTTTCTGCGGAAGGAAGTTGGAGAGCGCTCAGATTTATCATGAAGAAACAGTCGTGTACAGGGAGCCATTTGGGCGAGAGCACATTGCAACACATCTGTATGGCGGTGAAAGAATGCGATCTGTATCTGTTCATCGCGCGGATTAAGGCTTAAATTTTAACAAATTCTTAATATGACAGGGGCGGGGTATGACGCGTAAAGACGGGCTGCTGGCGATGCTGGTCGTCGTGGTATGGGGGCTGAATTTTGTGGTGATCAAGATGGGGCTGCACAATATGCCTCCTCTGCTGCTGGCCGGACTGCGTTTTTTGCTGGTGGCTTTCCCCGCGCTGTTATTTGTGGCTCGCCCCAGGATCCCGTTTCGGCTATTGGCGGCCTATGGGCTGACAATCAGTTTCGGCCAGTTCGCTTTTTTATTCAGCGCTATCAAATTTGGTATGCCTGCCGGTCTGGCGTCGCTGGTGTTACAGGCGCAGGCTTTCTTCACTATTATTCTCGGCGCGGTAGCCTTCCGCGAAAGGCTACAGACCAAACAGATAGCGGGGATTTCTCTGGCCGTTATCGGCGTGCTGATTTTGATTGAGGGGAGCCTCGGCGGGCAGCACGTGGCGCTATTAGGTTTCATGCTGACGCTGGCCGCCGCGTTCAGCTGGGCGTGCGGAAATATCTTTAATAAAAAGATTATGCAGCTCGAGTCTCGTCCGCAAATTATGTCGCTGGTGGTGTGGAGCGCGCTAATCCCGGTGCTGCCATTTTTTGCCGCAGGCCTGCTGCTGGACGGGCCGGAAGTCATGTTGCGCAGCCTGGTTGCTATCGATCTGACGACCCTTCTGGCGCTGGTCTATTTGGCTTTCGTGGCGACTATTGTGGGCTATGGGATCTGGGGAAGCCTGCTGGGGCGCTACGAAACCTGGCGCGTCGCACCGCTTTCGCTGCTGGTGCCGGTGGTCGGGATGGCGAGCGCCGCGCTATTGCTGGACGAAACGCTGTCCGGCACGCAGATGGTTGGTGCGGTGCTGATTATGGCGGGGCTGTATATCAACGTGTTTGGTTTGAAGGTCAGAAAAGCGGCAAAGGGCGCGGCGTGAGATAAAAAAATGGCGCTTTGCTTACCTGCCTGCAATATTCGCGATGGATGCAGGGCAGATAAGCGCAGCGCCATCCGCAGGCCCGGCGGGTTAGTATCCGGATTCGTGGTAGTACGGCGTGCCCAGCTGTTCTGACTTGTCGCCCATGGTCTGATCGACGTGACAACGGCTGTCAGCAGGAGGCAGCAGCATGCCACCGTGGTTAGCCTGGCTTGCGCTGAAATTGCCCGGTTGTTCCGCCTGGGCGTTACCGGTTGCCAGAACCATCAGCAGGGCAACGGCGGAGACAAAGCGTTTCATGATTTCCTCGTTTACGTCTTAAAAAAACAGACGGTTGTACAGCAATAATGGCTTAGTGATTAAGCGGGTGAAGATACTTTCCGTCGCCGGCAAGGTGCGTTACGCGATACTTGTGCGGCGGCACGGAAAAATAGTTCTTAAACGTGCGGGTCAGCGTTTGCTGCGACTCAAACCCGTAGCGCTCGGCCAAATAGAGGATTGGCTCATCGCTGTCTTTCAGCTTCTGAGCAATCTCGGTTAATTTGCGATTGCGGATGTACTGGCCTAATGAATGACCGGTCTCTTTTTTAAACATCCTTTGCAGGTGCCACTTGGAATAGCCCGAACGCTGCGAAACCTTCTCAAGCGAGAGCGGGGTTTCCAGATTCTCTTCTATCCAGTCCAAAATGCTGTGTACCGTTATCGCATCGTTGTTCCGTCTGGACATCGTCTCACCTCTTTTCAGGTTTACGGCAATACCTTTGTTAGCAGGTAATGAAGGGATTCCACTTCATCTGCCGTCAGGTTTTTTGTTAGTTCTTCGTGCAGGTCTTGCCCCACAAGGCTGCGGCATGTCTCGCACAGCGTAATCCCCTCAGGCGTGAGCCTGACCAGAACACCGCGTTTATCATTCGGGTTCGGCAAGCGCTCAATCCAGCCTTTACACAGCAGGCGGTCGAGCATGCGGGTTAGCGCGCCAAGGTCTACCGACAGCACTTTTTTTAACTCTACCGGAGTGATACAGACTTCACAGTGAATGGAGCAGAGCACCTTAAACTGCGTCGCGGTGATATCGAGCGGCGAGAGATAATCATTGAGCAGGCGATCTTTATGCTGGTTAACCATGTGGATCAGCCGGCCTAGCGGGATCATTTCGTTAAACAGATCACATGTGCTTTTCACTATGGTTGCCCAGGCAAGTAGATTAATCACGCGAGATATTATTGCCCGGGCAAGTATATGTCAACGTGATGATGGCGAGGCGGGGTGGGGATGCCACGAAAAGCTAAAACGGTTCAGTTATCGTAAACCCACTACACTTTGAAACTAATGGCTAAGGGGTTTAGCGTCGTAAATCGGTATACTTGCCGACGACTGTAGGCGAATAACTTAAAGGAATTGATATGCTGGACTTATTTAAGGCCATCGGGCTCGGGCTGGTAGTGCTGCTGCCGCTGGCGAACCCGTTAACCACGGTTGCTTTGTTCCTCGGCCTTGCCGGGAACATGAACAGCAAAACCCGTAACCGCACGGCGATGATGGCCTCGGTGAACGTATTTATCATTATGATGGTCGCCTATTATGCCGGGCAGGTGGTGATGAATACCTTCGGGATTTCAATCCCTGGCCTGCGTATTGCCGGCGGGCTTATCGTGGCCTTTATCGGTTTCCGCATGCTGTTCCCGCAGCAAAAAGCGCACGAGTCGCCGGAATCGAAATCCAAAACCGAAGAGCTGAGCGAAGAGCCGGACGCCAATATCGCCTTCGTGCCGCTGGCTATGCCGAGCACCGCCGGGCCGGGGACGATCGCCATGATCATCAGCTCCGCCTCAACCGTGAAGCACGGCGTGGATTTTGCACCGTGGGTTATCCTGGCCGCGCCGCCGCTTATTTTCGCGCTGGTAAGTCTCATCCTGTGGGGCAGCCTGCGCAGCTCCGGGGCCATTATGCGCTGGGTGGGCAAGAGCGGCATTGAAGCTATCTCACGTCTGATGGGCTTCCTGCTGGTGTGCATGGGCGTGCAGTTCATCATTAACGGCGTGCTGGAAATCATCACCACCTGGCCTGCACATTAATAAGGAAGCGCCGATGAAAAATCTGAAGCTCCCCCCGGATGATTACAACGCGGTGGTCGGGCAAATCATCGATTACATGGAAGACAAGCACGATTTACAGCTCGGGCAGTTTGAAGCTGAGTTTTTCCTGGATGAACTGGTCAAAAAGGTTGCACCGCTGTTTTACAATCAGGGGCTGAACCGCGCCATGGATGTGATTCACAGCAACGTGCTGACCTTAGAAGAGCTTATCGATCTGGAAAAAGAGATCTGAGCCCCTAAGCAAGGACTGTCGCATGGCGCTGGCCGGTTGCCGTGACCAGCCTCATAAGACGATGTCCATTCAGGGAATTTCGCAAGTATTCTCGAAATAACTTTCCCCGATGCGCTCGATCGGTACCCGGTATACGGAGGAATAGCCGGGTACGACTCTTCTAAAACTAACTGTCCTCTTCCCGCTTTCGTCGCGCTTCGGCCTGCATGCCGTTGTGCAAGTCACATCCTGTGATGCTCTTCACATTCCTCTTCATCCGATGGCTGATTTTTTAACCGCGAATCAATCAATGGCGCTTTTTTGTATCAATGACAACCTTCTGCCTGAAAAATAAAAATGGGATTTTTACCTTTCAGGCAGATGATTATGAAAATAAAAGTATGGGTAGTTTTACTTATGTCCGCGTATCTGACGGCCTGCGCCACGTCCGATACAGAAAAATATCAGACCATTATGGATAGCGTTACTGCGAAAAAAGTAAGCCAGATTATCCGAGCAGATGTCGTGCCATCCTCAGGTGAAAAGCACGGGGAGGTTATCAGCCGTGTGTCATCTGCTTTTCTCGGTACGCCTTACCAGGCTGATACGCTCGTCGGTGGGCCCGACACTCCCGAAGCGCTGGTCGCGAATTTTAACGGCGTGGACTGCTTTACGCTGGCAGATTACGTCGAGGCCCTGACCCGCAGCCACGACCAGAAATCATTTCTGCATAATCTGGTGGAGGTTCGCTATACCGGGGGAAAAGTTACTTACCTCAGCCGCCGGCACTTCTTTACCGACTGGTTTGTCACCGCACCGCGCAATGCCCGGGACGTCACGCCGGATATCAGCCCTGACTATGCTGTTGCTGACAAACAGCTTAACCGTAAACCGGATGGGAGCGAGTACATCCCAGGTCTGGGCATTCATCCCCGTAAAATAACGTACATTCCCGGAAAAGCTATCGGCCAGCAGGTGTTGAGCAAGCTAAAAACGGGTGATTATGTCGGCGTTTACTCTCCGCTTGAAGGCCTGGACGTTTCGCATGTGGGTATCGTGGTCCGCCACGACGGCCAGGTGTGGTTCAGAAATGCCTCCTCGCTGGCCGCAAACAGAAAAGTGGTGGATTCGCCATTCCAGGAATACATGCGCCCGAAACCAGGCATCGTTGTGCTGCGGGCTGAGTGACCGGGTGCCGATAGACTATATCTGGCCGTGATTCGGCTGTTCTTCCAGCGCCACCGGCCAGCGGCGGAATATCAGTATCGACCAGACGAGCGCCGCCAGCGCGGGTACTGCGCCGACCAGACCGATGCTCTCCATAGAAAAATGCAGGCTGACCTGATTGCCCAGCAGCGCGCCCGCGCCAATGCCGATATTAAAGATGCCGGAGAACAGCGACATTGCGACGTCGGTGGCATCCGGGGCCAGGGCCAACACTTTTACCTGCATGCCCAGGCCGATAATCATCATCGCCACGCCCCAGAACATACTCAGCAGCATCAGGTTAAAGGTGCTGGTGGACGCCGGAAGCAGCAGCGCCAGGCACAGAACCAGCAGCCCAATCGCGCCGCTAATTAGCGAAGAGGCATATTTGTTGCCCAGCTTGCCGAACAGAATGCTGCCCAGAATACCGGTGCCGCCGAGCACCAGCAGCAGCACCGTGGCAAAATTGGCGCTCAGGCCCGCGACGTTTTGCACAAAAGGCTCAATGTAGCTGTACGCCGTGTAGTGTGCGGTGACTACCACCGCCGTCAGCACATAAATGCTCACCAGCGCCGGGCGACGGAATAGCTCAGGCACGCTGGACAGCGAACCAGAATGTTCGCTCGGGAGCTTAGGCAGCAGCTTGATCAGGCAGACCAGCGTGATGGCGGCTACTACGCCAATGGCGAAGAAAGTGGTTCGCCAGCCGAAATACTGCCCGACGATACGGCCCAGCGGCAAACCCAGCACCATGGCGAGCGCCGTGCCGGTCGCAATCAGGCTTAGCGCCTGCGCTTTTTTCCCGGCCGGGGCCATACGAATCGCCAGCGAGGCCGTTATCGACCAGAAAATAGCGTGGGCAAAGGCGATACCGATGCGGCTTATCACCAGCACGGTAAAGTTCCAGGCGAGGAAAGAGAGCACGTGGCTGGCGATAAACAGCGTGAAAATGCCGATCAGCAGCCGGCGGCGTTCCACCTGGCTGGTCAGCAGCATAAAAGGCAGCGACATCAGCGCCACAACCCAGGCGTAGATGGTCAGCATGATGCCCACCTGGGCCGTTTCCATGCCGAAACTGCTCGCGATATCCGACAGCAGCCCGACGGGCACAAACTCGGTGGTATTAAAGATAAACGCCGCGACAGCAAGAGTAACGACCCGCAGCCACGCGGTTGAGCGTGGGACTGTGCTTATTGTCATAAAGTAATTTCGCGCTGTAGATGAAAGACGGGAGAGGAGGCGATCATAAAACCATCAATCGGGGCATACAACCCATTTTGTGATTTAAGTCTCATTTATTTGCCCCACCCTGAGCGCATAAAAAAGGAATGCACAATGCCCGAGGGTTATGAGAGGGTAAGCGTCAGGCAGTTAAAATAACAATCAGGGGTTAAGGCTATGCAAGCAATTGACTTTTATATGGTAGATGCCTTTGCGGATACCACTTTTGGCGGCAACGCGGCGGCGGTATGCCCGCTCACCGAATGGCTGCCGGACGACACCCTGCTGAAAATGGCAAAGCAGCACAACCAGTCGGAAACGGCCTTTTTTATCACCACGGATGAAGGCTTTGAGCTGCGCTGGTTTACCACTCAGGGAGAGGTGACTCTGTGTGGCCACGCCACGCTCGCCGCCGCGCACGTCATCTTTGAGCATCTCGATTATCCGCACGGCAGCATCAAATTCACTACGCGTTCTTCGGGCATTCTGACCGTGACCCGCAGCGGCGAGTGGCTGACGCTGGATTTCCCGGCCAATATCTCCACGCCGCAAGCGCCGCCCGCGCCAATGATGGCCGCACTAGGCATTGATAAATTCGTTGAGGCACGCAAGGGCCGCGCCTGGGTTATCGTGCTGGAGAATCGCGCGCAGGTAGAAGCCGTGGCCCCGAATATTAGCGCCATGATCCCCGGCGAGCATAAGGTCACCGTGACGGCCCGGGGCGAAGATCCCTACGATTTCGTCAGCCGTTTCTTCTCGCCGGGCGAAGCCGTCTGGGAAGATCCGGTGACCGGCTCGGCGCACACCATGCTCATCCCTTACTGGGCTGAGAAACTCGGCAAAACGCAGATGCTGGCCCGGCAGGTTTCACGGCGCGGCGGCGACATTCGCTGCCAGCTGGTCGGCGATCGCGTGCTGATGGGCGGCAAGGCGGTGACTTATCTGATTGGTAAGGTTCTGCTGCGCTAATCGCTTGCCGAACGATGTTGAAATGATGCCCCCGTTTTGGGGCATTTTTTAGGTGAAGCTTTCAGGCTCCAGCAGGCCCATGAACGCGTCCAGCTGGCGAGTTTTCGCCCCTCTGCGCCAGATAAGCCAGGTTTTCAGGTAGCGCCAGTCGGGCGGCAGAGGCCACGCGCTGGCCTGCTGGCTGGCGGGCATACTTTCGAGCATGCTGCGCGGCATCAGCGCCAGGCCCGCCCCGGCCACCACGCAGGCCAGCATGCCGTGATAGGACTCCATTTCGTGGATTTTTCCCGGCATCGCCCGATCGTGGTGAAACCAGCTTTCGAAATGGCGGCGGTAGGAGCAGTTTGCCCTGAACGCGTAAATACTGGCGCCGTTGACCTGCTGCGCCCGCTCAATCGGCGGGCGATCGACGGGGGCGACAATTACCATTTCCTCTTCGTACACGGCCAGCCCATCCAGCGCCGGGTGCAGTACAGGCCCGTCGACAAAGGCCGCCGAAAGCCTTCCTTCCAGCACGCCGTCAATCTGATCCCCCGAAGGGCCGGTCGAGAGCGAAAGCTGGATCTTCGGATAGCGCTGATTAAACCGCGCCAGCAGCTCCGGGATACGCACGGCGGCGGTGCTTTCCAGCGAGCCGAGCGCCAGCAGGCCCTGCGGTTCCTCCCCGGAAACCACCATGCGTGCTTCTTCAACCAGCGCCAGAATACGCTGGCTGTACTGTAAAAAACTGTGCCCGGCGGGGGCCAGCTTCAGACGCTGGTTTTCGCGAATAAACAGATCCACGCCCAGATCGGCCTCAAGCTGCTTAATGCGCGTGGTGAGATTGGAGGGAACGCGATGAACCTTCCGGGCCGCCGCGTTGATGCTTCCGGTTTCCGCCACGGCATTAAACATTTCGAGCTGGGTGAGATCCATAATCTATTCTCAATTTGTGAATGATGGGCTCAGTATTATTCATTTTTAATCAGTTGGCGGCAAGGATAAGGTAGGCTCACATTCCGACCACAGGACAATACCATGCAGCCAATTAGCGCAGAGACCCACGCAGTTTCACTCAATCCGGCAAACGGCGAGCAGCTTGCCGCGTACGCTTTTGAATCCGACGAGCGGCTCGATGCCGCGCTGGCGAAGAATCACCGGGCGTTTCTGTCCTGGCGGCGGCTGGACGTCGCGCAGCGCGCGCAGAAACTGCGCGATCTGGGTCTCATTCTGCGGGAGAACGCCGAAGAAATAGCGCAGACGATCACCGCCGAAATGGGCAAGCCTGTGCTCCAGGCGCGCGCTGAAGTGGCCAAATCTGCCGGCCTTTGCGACTGGTACGCCGAACACGGCCCGGCAATGCTGGCGGGCGAGTCAACCCGGGTTCCTGACAGCAAAGCTGTCATTGAATATCGTCCTTTGGGCACGATTCTGGCAGTCATGCCGTGGAACTTCCCGCTGTGGCAGGTCCTGCGCGGCGCGGTGCCGATTCTGCTGGCGGGCAACAGCTACGTGCTGAAGCATGCGCCAAACGTGATGGGCTGCGCTTTCCTTATCGAAAAGCTGTTTGAAAAGGCGGGCTTCCCGACGGACGTGTTCAAAGTGATTAACGTCACGCCTGCGGGCGTCAGCCGGGCCATTAACGATTCGCGCGTTGCGGCGATAACCGTCACGGGGAGCGGACGCGCGGGGGCCGCGATTGGTGCGCAGGCCGGAGCGGCGCTGAAAAAATGCGTGCTGGAACTTGGCGGCTCCGATCCGTTTATCGTACTGAGCGATGCCGATCTGGATGAGGCCGTCAAAGCCGCCGTGGCCGGGCGTTTCCAGAATACCGGGCAGGTTTGCGCCGCGGCAAAACGCTTCATTATTGAAGAAGGTATCGCGCCGCAGTTTACCGAGAAGTTTCTGGCAGCCACCCGACGCATGACGCTGGGCGATCCGCGGGAGGAGGCTACGCAAGTTGGGCCAATGGCGCGCTACGATCTGCGTGATGAGCTGCACCATCAGGTGACAACGTCACTTGAGCAGGGAGCGACGCTGCTGCTCGGCGGTGAAAAACTGTCTGGAAGCGGCAACTTCTATGCCCCAACCGTGCTGGGCAACGTGACGCCGGCGATGACCGCGTTTCGCGAGGAGCTGTTTGGCCCGGTGGCGGCGATTATCCTGGCCCGCGACGCTGAACATGCCCTGGAGTTGGCAAACGACAGCGATTTTGGCCTCTCGGCGACGCTCTTCACCGCCGATGAACGCCTTGCGGCCGATCTGGCCGCCCGTCTTGAATGCGGCGGCGTGTTTATCAACGGCTACAGCGCCAGCGACCCGCGCGTGGCTTTTGGCGGCGTGAAGAAAAGCGGTTTCGGACGAGAGCTGTCGCGCTTCGGGCTGCACGAATTCTGCAACGTGCAAACCGTCTGGAAAGATCGCCGCTAGCGCGGGCCTGAGGCTGTCACAAAGCTGACATGGTTCTGTCATTTTTCCTCAGTACACTCGGCGGTTCCCTGTGTTATTGAAGAAAATCATGAACATAAGTCAAATTTTTTCGTTCGGGAAGTCGCCTCGCCGCACCCGTACCTTTGGCCTGCTGGGCGGCGCTATTTGTGTGATAGCGCTGTTCTGCTTCCTGCAGGTGATGTCGACGCTAATGCTGGCCAACATTCTTCGTGATACCCAGCGCGACGTGTTGGCCAGCGATCGGCGTCACCAGCAGCAGGTGCTGATGGACAAAGCGCGCATCAGCCTGCTGACGGCCAGCGATCTGCTTAACCGGGCGGGCATTTACTTCCAGCAGGATAAAGAAACCGGCTCGGTCGGCAGCTGGAATAGCCTGGCAGAAGAGTCGCAGGCCGCGCTGAAAACCTCGCTCAGCGAGTTCAGCAGCTACCAACGGCTGCGGGCGATAAACTCCACGCAAGATCGGCAACACGGCGAAGCATTGGTTAACAGCTACAGGCTGTTCTATGACGGGCTGAAAGAGCAGGCCGACGGCCTGGTCCAGCAGGCTTCCATCGACGCTTTTTTTGCCGTTCCCATCCAGGCTTTTCAGAGCGATTTCAACGATCGCTACGCCCGTTTCCAGAGTGAAAACGAACGGCAGGTGCGGGAGGCCAGCGGTTTGCTGCTAAGCAGTCTTGGCCACGCACAAAAACTGTTTATTGCGGCGTTAGGTCTGCTGCTCGCCGCGGCGATTGCCGTTTGGCTGGCGGTCACCCGCTGGGTGATTAAACCTTTAAAAAAGGTGATAGCGCATATTGACGTGCTGGCCGCGGGCGATCTTTCGTTTAAGCCGTCTGCACGGGGACATCGAAACCGGGAGGTTAATCAACTGAGCGCAAGCGTGGTGGCGATGCATCAAGGCTTGCAGCAGCTGGTACAGGAGGTGCGCGACGCGGCCACCACGATGGTACAGAACGTTAACCGGCTGGCGGAAGGCAATCAGAAGCTGTCCGGTCAGTCCGCCCGGCAGGAAGCAGAATTGCAGGGTGTTACCAGCCACGTTCTCGAGCTGGAGTCACGGGTAAAAGAAAACAGTGACTATGCGCGGCTGGCCAACCAGCGTGCCGACGAAGCCCGCGAAATAGCCGCCGGCGGCGACCGGATGATGCAAACGGTGAACCTGTCCATGCAGGATATCGTCGCGCAGTCCGCCGAAATGCGCGGTATCGTGGCGATGATCGACAGCGTGGCGTTCCAGACAAATATTCTGGCGCTCAACGCCGCGATAGAGGCGGCACATGCGGGTAATCACGGGCGCGGTTTTGCCGTGGTGGCAAAAGAGGTTGGCCTGCTGGCAAAGAAAAGCAGCCAGTCGACGCACAGTATTCAGGCGCTGATCGGCAATTCGTTGCAGGGAATTGAGCAGGGGTCAGAGGCGGTATCGGTGCTGGAGGCTAATCTGCAAAGCGTTATTGCGGTGGTCAACAAGCTGAGCGGCCTGCTGAGTGAAATCTCGGCGGCCACGTTGAATCAAGGGGAGAGCGTAACCCATATGACCGCACGCATTGCGACGCTGAACAAGGTTGCGAGACAGACGAACCGGCTGATCGGTGAAACTTCTGGCTCCTCAGCTTTATTGCGAGCTGAGTCCCGCCGTTTGCAAAGCGCGGTGGCGCGTTTTCACCTGCCGGGCGGCGCGGGGGTCTGATATACTGCCCGCCGTTAAATCCCCGCCGGTCAGGAGCTTCTGGTGCCAGGTTTGTTAGATAATGCATTGCTGGAAGACATTCTGGCGCAGGTCAGGCCGCTGATTGGCCAGGGTAAAGTTGCGGACTATATTCCCGCGCTGGCAGAAGTGCCCGGCGACAAACTCGGCATCGCGGTTTGTACGGTTAACGGGGAAATATTCAGCGCGGGCGACGCGCAGGAACGTTTTTCCATTCAGTCAATATCCAAAGTGCTGAGCCTGGCGCTCGCCATGGGCCGCTACGAAGAGGCTGAAATCTGGCGTCGCGTTGGCAAAGAGCCGTCCGGCCAGCCGTTTAATTCACTGTTACAGCTTGAGCTGGAGCAGGGGAAACCGCGCAATCCTTTTATTAACGCCGGGGCGCTGGTCGTTTGCGATATGCTGCAAACCCGGCTCAGCGCGCCAAAGCAGCGCATGCTCGAAGTGGTGCGCCAGCTCGCCGCCCGGCCGGATCTGGCTTACGATGCTCGCGTAGCAAAATCAGAGTTTGAACATTCCGCCCGCAACGCCGCCATCGCGTGGCTGATGAAGTCGTTTGGCAACTTCGATAACGACGTGATCACGGTATTGCAGAACTACTTCCACTACTGCGCGCTGAAGATGAGCTGCCTGGAGCTGGCGAAAACGTTTTTGTTCCTCGCGAATCAGGGCGTTTCCCCGCAGCTTGCCGAACCGGTGATCAGCGCCCGGCAGACCCGTCAGATCAACGCGCTGATGGTCACCAGCGGCATGTACGACGGCGCGGGAGAGTTTGCCTATCGCGTCGGGATGCCGGGTAAGTCGGGCGTCGGCGGAGGGATTATCGCCGTTGTGCCTCACGAAATGTCGATTGCCGTCTGGTGTCCGGAGCTGGACGCTTCCGGCAACTCGCTGGCGGGCACGGCGGCGCTCGAAATTTTGGCTCGGCGACTGGGTCGCTCTATTTTCTAAGCGGTGTCGGACTTTCCGGCACCCTGTCCTGGCTCAATACATAACCGGCAAACCCAGCCCGCGTTTGACTTCCAGCAGCGTTTGCTGCGTCACTTCCCGTGCTTTTTCGGTTCCTTCTCGCAAAATCTCCATTAAATAGCTTTTGTCGTTGATCAGGTCCGTACGCCGCTCGCGAATTGGCGCCAGCAGGCTTTGCAGGCAGTCGTTAAGCACATTTTTACACTGTCGGTCGCCCAGTCCACCGCGCTGATACTGCACCTTGAGATCTTCCACGTACGCCGTATCCGGATGGAACGCATCGAGATAGGTGAATACCACGTTGCCTTCAACTTTGCCCGGGTCGCTGATGCGGATATGTTCCGGGTCGGTATACATCGCGGCGACCGCGCTGGAAATCACTTCCGGCGAGGCGGAAAG
Organism: Buttiauxella sp.; assembly: GCA_036489025.1. Taxonomy (GTDB): domain Bacteria; phylum Pseudomonadota; class Gammaproteobacteria; order Enterobacterales; family Enterobacteriaceae; genus Dryocola. The sequence continues at coordinate 417,965 of DASXGN010000028.1, read as the reverse complement.
GGTCACGACGTTGCCAAGTGATTTAGACATTTTGGCATTGCCATCCACGCCGGGCAGACGGCCGGTCTTGCCGAGCAGCGCTTTGCACGGCACCAGCGCCGGGGCGGGCAGCAGGCTGTTCATCTTGTGGACTATCTCATTCGCCTGCTCAATCATCGGCAACTGGTCATCGCCGACGGGAACCAGCCCGGCCTTAAAGGCGGTAATGTCGGCGGCCTGGCTGATGGGATACACCAGAAACCCGGTGGGGATGCTGCCTGCAAAGCCTTTCTGGGCAATTTCGTGCTTCACGGTCGGGTTACGCTGCGCGCGTGACACTGTCACGATATTCATATACAGCATCGTCAGCTCGGCCAGCGCAGGCAGGGCGGATTGCAGGCAAATCGTGGAGCTGAGCGGATTAATACCGACGCTAAGATAGTCGGCCAGCACCTCAACGATGTTATCGGCAATTTTTTTGGGATTGCTGCCGTTGTCGGTCAGGCCCTGCATGTCGGCAACCAGAATATACTGGCGATGGGATTGCTGGAGCAAAACTCGCTGGCGTAAAGAGCCAACGTAGTGCCCGAGGTGCAGCGCACCGGTTGGGCGGTCGCCGGTAAGAATAGTGGGTAAAGCGGATGTTTCAGTTTTCATCATCACTCCTGCATAAAGATTAATTGCCGGAGCTGACGTTGAATCGCTTGAGAACCTCAAACTTGCCGCACTCCGGCGGCCAGTTTGAGCTTTTTAATACGAAGGAAAGCTGGCGCCGCGTCAGGTAACGCGCCACCAGGAAATTACGGTTGGAACAGACAAAGGTAAAATGTTCATCGCGCTACAGTATCACCGGCCTGCGGCGCGGGCAACCCGCAGAGGCTCTGCGCCGGATTTTCAGCCACGAACGGCCAAATCTGCTGCACCATCCAGGAATAGAACGGGTTGAAGGACTGGCGCATTAGCGAATCCAGATTCTCGCTCAGCACGCCTCGTTCACCGCGCGGCGTTAAGGCCGTGAGGTTAATGCCGGGCTGCACGGAAGACGGCGGGCGATTGCCGTACAAAGCATCGTCCTCCGGGAAGGGCAAGGCAACGTGCGAGAGGGAGAACATATCGTCAGGGTAATGAAGTCCGGGCAGCAAAATCTGCCGCGTTTGCTGCCCGGCCTGGGTCAACTGGATTTCCAGCTCGTTAGTGGCCGCAGAGCGATTAGTCAGCAGCTGCGTGCAGTAATTTCTCGCACCGTTTGAGAGCAGCGTGCGGTGCGCATTCCGCTGGCCGTCGCGCATCAGCATTTGCCATTTCGCCGCCTGGTTGACGTCGAACAGCACCAGCTCACTGCCGTTTTGCGGCAGGCGATCGTAGAGATCGGTCACCACCGAACGTGTGCTGACCGTCGCATCCGCTACGGACTGAAAGGTAAGGACGGGCGCCAGCCCGGCAAGCTCATGCTGCCGGCTGGCCTCACGCAGGGCGTTTTGCACCTGGCGCGTCAGCAGCCACGACTGGCGGGCGGCGTTGACCGGGAAAGAATTGTATTTATAGGGATTGTATTCTGCGCCGGTGCTCAGCCAGGCGGATTTGGCAAACGCTGGCAGCAGGGCGGGCAAACCGGCGAGGCCCGCATAGCGTGCGTAGCCGCTCACGCCAATCATCGGTGAGAGCAGAATAATACGCAGCGGCGCAGGGGTGGCAACGTTATGCTGCAGAGCATCAAGCGAATACTGCATCGCCAGCGCGCCGCCGTTGGAGTAGCCGACTACGATCAGCGGCTTGCCGGGCGCCAGCCTGACGCCTTCCCGAACGGCAAGCTGAGTTGCCGCCTGCCACTGCTGCCAGCGAACGTTAGTGAGACTGCCCGGCACGGTGCCGTGGCCCGGCAGACGGGGCACGACGGTAACATAGCCGCGCTGACGAAATTCACGAGCGAGATGAGCGAGGCTGTAGGGGGAATCCGTTAACCCGTGCAGCAGGACAGCCACGCCGATAGCTTGTCCGTCCGGCAGCAGAAGATGCGAGCGGTTCCAGTCGTCGGCATAGGTTTGAGCATTGACCGGGCTGGCGGGAGAGTAGCGGTTAAGCTTGCCCCCGCTATGCTGGGCAACCACCTGCTGATGCACGGCGGCAAAGAGCTGATTTTCTCTTTCTACATAGCGCCGCCAGCTCGCCTGGTGGATCTCATCAGCCTGCATTTCGTCGGGAAGAAACGTGTGCCACTCGGCAAGAGCCGGGCCCTGCTGTGAGAGCCAGACGCGCACGCCGAGCGCCGCAAAAAGCAGTATCAGCAGGGCAACAAGCGCCCATTTAAGCCATTTGAAAGGAATGCGTAACAAAGAGGCGGCCTACCAGAAAACCATAGTACCCAGGTGGGTCAGGAGCAGCAGGCTTACGCTGCTTACCGTCAGGAGTACAGATCCCAAAATGACGGCGATCATTAAGCCTTCTGCCAGCGCGGTTTTCCTCATTTCCTCTCCCGATAAATCATTAAGACGCTAAGTATATGCCAGCCAGGCTAAACCTCCCATAAACCGTGGCCTGGGCCTAAACCGCGATGGCCGTGCAGGGCCGACGCGTAAAGATGTATGACATGACAGGTTTATCACCCTGAAACCTGACGCATAGACAAAACTCAGTGCCGAAAATTTGCTTATCGTCGATATTTATATCTTCAAATTAAGGGGTTGATTTGAATTTATTGCTTTATCTGGCTCCTTCAGCCGGTGCTGTTCAAAACGTGCTACTATAAATTTAACATTTATCGATCCCCCCTGGTTTTATTTACCGGCCACGTGAATGAATACATATGAAATTGAATCGCATGGCTAGTCAAAGCAATATCGTCATCTTTTCTCCTGACAAAACGCTGGCTAATGCTATCGGCATCTTTGTTATTACCACGCTGTTTTATTTCTTTGGCGCTTCGCTGCGCCTGGTTGATGAACTGTCCCTTTTCTGGCCGCTGAACGCCGTGCTGGCGGCAGTGTTCGTCAGGAATCCTTATTTAAATCAGCCGCTTTATTATTTCCTCTGCTATAGCGCAATGATTGTTTACGACGCGTTAACCACCCAGTGGGGATGGCAGTCGATAATAATTAATTTCTCGAACATGGTGTTTATTATTACCGTTGCGCGATTATTACTGCGTTATTCCCACCGCAGCAATGAAAACAACTGGGCGATAAACGCCTTCAATATTTTTCATTTCAGTTTGATCGGCGCGTTATTCTGCTCGTTATTTGGCGCGGTAGGATCGATTGGTAACGTCAGTGATTATCCAAAATTGCTGCCATTGTATGCCGACTGGGTTAGCGAGCAGTTTTCCACCGGCGTGCTGATGCTGCCCTGTTTACTGACGGCGAAATGGCCAGACTGGCGCAGCGTCGTGCCTTTCAGGCTCGCAAAAATTTATCCGCTGCTGGGCGTGGTTATCTCCATCGGCGCTTCGGTGGCGATCGGCGGGGCCGGGAGCCTGGCCTTTCCGCTGCCGGCGCTTATCTGGTGCGCCATTCGCTATCCGCTGGCGGTGACCGCGCTGGTTACGCTGCTCACGGGCGGCACGGAGATCATCCTTGTTGCCAGCTCGGTGATTAACATTCATGCCGATCAGCCCCTGCTGGTCGATCAAATGTTCTCGGCACGGCTGGGAATCGCCACCATCGCTATTTGTCCGCTGATTGTTTCGGTCAGCGTGGATGCCATTAATCAGCTCATCAAACAAACCTCGCTGCGGGCGGACTTTGACTATCTGACCGGCGTGTACTCCCGCTCAGGGCTGTTTGAAAAGCTGAAGCTATCAACTGCCCATCTGAGCAGCAAAGAGAAGCCTACGCTGTGCGTGATGCTGCTGGATATCGACTATTTCAAGCGCATTAACGACAATTACGGACACGACTGCGGAGACGTGGTGCTGGCCGCTTTTGGAGAGAAGCTCAGGCAGGCCGTAGGCGAACGAGGGCTGGTGGCACGCATGGGCGGCGAAGAATTCGTCGTCGTTTGCACGACCGGTAATGAGCAGCAGGGCTACGACATTGCCGAGCAGGTTCGCAAAAGCATTGAGCTCAACTCCTTCCGCTATCAGCAGCAGACGCATTACGTCACGGTGAGTATCGGTCTGGCGACGGCGGGGCTTGGGCAGAAATCGCTGATTGAGACCTTCAATGAGCTGCTCCAGGAAGCGGATAAAAATCTCTATCTTTCGAAGCACAACGGCCGCAACCAGACCAGCACTTCAGCCGCTGCTCAGGAGGACATGGTGCAGGTATCACCCTGAGCCGTTGAATGCGGGTTATTGACGCGATAACCTTACGAATTCCCCAAACTCACCCAATGCAAACAGGTTGGCAGATGAAATTACCGGGCTTTCCCCCTGATGAAGAACAACGTTTACGCTCGCTGAGGGCCTCCGGCATTTTAGGCGCGGCCCGCGATGAACGTTTCGACAGGCTGACGCGTCTGGCAAAGCTTGTTTTCGACGTGCCGGTGGCGATGATTAGCCTGGTCGACGAAGACAGCCTGTGGCTGAAATCCTGCGACGGAGCCGCATTTGCGGGGCATCCGACGCGCAGCAACTCCTTTTGTGCCCACGCGCTGCTGGGAAGCGAGCCGCTGGTCGTGGCGGATACGCATAAAGATGAGCGTTTCGTTGATAACCCATATGTGACCGGGCAACCGCACGTGCGCTTTTACGCGGGCTGCCCGGTGAAGCTGCCGAACGGCGCGGTCGCGGGCGCGTTCTGTCTGATAGACCATCGGGCGCGCGAGCTTTCTCAGCAGGACATCCAGGTGCTTAAAGATCTGGCGGCTATCGTCGAGGATGAGTTTGCGGCGCTGGACGCGGCCACCATCGATGAGCTTACCGGCCTGTTTAACCGCCGGGGGATCGGCACGCTGGCGAAATACGCGCTGGTGGCAACCCAGCGCCGGGCGGAACCCCTCAGCCTTGCCTTTATCGATGTGGATAACTTCAGGCAGATTAACGACACCTGGGGACACGCCGAAGGCGACCAGGCGCTGCTGGCCATTGCTGAACTGCTGAAATCCTCCTTTCGCGATACCGATTTAATTTCGCGGCACGGCGCAGACGAGTTCGTGGTTATTTTCCCCGAGACGTCCGAGCAGGGGGCTTTTATCGCGCTGGAGTATTTTGGGGAGAAAGTTGACGAGTTCAACCGAACTTCGGGCAAGCCCTGGCAGCTGGCGTTTTCCGTGGGCATCAGCGAATACAGCGATTTGGATCATGCCGAACCCGAAGATCTTATCCGCCAGGCGAATGAGCAAATGTATAAGATGAAGCTGGCCCGCAAAAATCCCTCGCGCGGTTAGTTAAGCTGCGCCGAAAATCGCTTACCGGCGGTTTTCGGCGCACCGTTGAATTTCTGTATAAGTTCCCCCGAATACACTCGCAGAGTATTAATCCACCAAAGTTGGATTTAAGCGCCGAAGCCGAGGGGAAACATGACTATTTTCGATCAACATCAGACGCCGCAAAATAATAACGCGGGTCTGGCGACCATCATGGCATTGATCAGCGGTGAATTAACACCCGGCAGTATCTGGTGTGAAAAATCTTACCGTGCAAAATTTTGCCTGCGCAGCCTGATTGCTCCCCGACAAACGCTTCGTTTCTTTAATGCTATGGCGAAAAACCATTATTTCTCTGCGCTGCTTTCCGCGCAGAAAACATTGCCGAGTAAAATCCACCGTCATTATTTACACCTTGGGATGAGCGCTGCGGCGCGCGTGAACGCCATTCTCAGCCACTATGAATTTATTGAGAATTTAAATGGTCATCGTCTGGCTCAGGCGCTCATTTCAGCGAAACAAACGCCGTTGATGCAGCTGGAAGGTAAGAACGGTGAGATCTATATTCTCAGCGCCAGCACCGCGCTGGGCGCGGAAAGAGAAGGGGAAAGCACCCTTTGGCTGCACCATAGCGAAGGGACCCAGCTGGCGGCGCTAACGTTCTGCGTGACGGGCGCTAAAAACGATCGTCAGATTGTCATTGGTGGCCTGCAGGGCGCGCACCGCAGCGTTTCCCATGAGGTGATTAAAGAAGCCACCAAAGCCTGTTACGGGCTATTTCCAAAACGCATCCTGATGGAAACGCTCTGGCTGCTGGCCGCGCAGCATAATATTAAATCGCTGTACGGCGTCGGCAATAATGGCCATGTATTCCGCGGCCTGCGCTATCGTTTTAGTAAAGGTAAGCATTTCCACGCCAGCTATAACGAATTTTGGGAATCGATCGGCGGCGAAGAATATCATCGCCACCTGTATTCTCTGCCGGTTTCCCTGCCGCAGAAAGATATCAGCGAAATTGCCAGCAAAAAGCGTTCGGAATATCGCAAACGCTATGCGCTGCTCGACGGCCTGAAAGAACAGTTTAACGAGCTGCGCTAATTTTCCCTGCCATAAGTATTTCATTTGACGCGCGATATTGACGCTGTGGGGTGGTTAAATCAGATTATGAGGCATCTCCATGCCCAGGACTCTGAACATGACCGACCTGTTGATTCGCGCGCTCCCTTCCTGCGAAATTGCGGCCCACATCCCAGAACTTAACGAAGTGCTGATCGACTGCGTGGCGGGCGGTGCCTCCGTCAGCTTTATGCATCCTTTGTCCGTCGAAAAAGCGGCAGGCTTCTGGCAGGACGTGGCCCGCAGCGTTGAAAAGCGCGAGCGCATTTTGCTGATTGCTCAGGATTTGCATCAGCAGATTATCGGCACCGTGCAGCTGATTCTCGACCAGCCTGAAAATCAACCCCATCGCGCTGACGTCGCCAAGCTGCTGGTCCATTCCCGCGCCCGACGCTTTGGCGTTGCCCGGCGTCTGATGCAGCAGCTGGAGTTTTCGGCGCGGGCGGCGGGCAGGCACGTCCTGGTACTGGATACCGCTACCGGCAGCCACGCCGAGATGTTATACCAAAATTTAGGATGGTTGCGAGTGGGTGAACTCCCTGAGTATGCTCTTATGCCGGATGGTGCGTTCTGTTCAACCACCTTCTATTACAAACATCTGTAAATAAATTGGTATAATAACTTTGCTTTGATCAAAACGGGGTTTCAGGCCGGGTGATTCTGATAGCTTGAGGGGGATTTGAACGATAGCCGTTATCTCCGCAGCTTACGAAGGAACCCTATAGTGAAAACGCTAAATCGTCATGATTTCCCCGGCGCACAGTATCCCGACCGTATTATCCAGTTTGGCGAGGGCAATTTTTTGCGCGCCTTTATCGACTGGCAGGTCGACCTGTTAAATGAACATACCGATCTCAACGCGGGCGTGGTTATCGTCCGGCCAATCGACAGCGCGTTCCCGCCGTCGCTGTCTACCCAGGACGGGCTTTACACCACAGTGATTCGCGGTCTGAACGAGCAGGGCGAAGCCGTCAGCGACGCGCGCCTGATTCGCTCCGTCAATCGGGAAATCAACGTCTACCGGGAGTACGAAGCCTTCCTCAAGCTTGCGCATAATCCGGATATTCGCTTCGTGTTCTCCAACACCACCGAGGCGGGCATCAGCTATCACGCGGGCGATAAGTATGAAGACGCGCCTGCCACCGGCTATCCGGCAAAATTAACCCGCCTGCTGTTCGAGCGCTTCTGCTGTTTTGACGGCGCGGCGGACAAAGGCTGGGTGATCGTCCCCTGCGAGCTGATTGACTATAACGGCGAAGCTTTGCAGGAGCTGGTGCTGCGCTACGCTCGGGAATGGGCGCTGCCAACGACCTTTACCCAATGGCTGACGGATGCCAACACCTTCTGCTCCACGCTGGTGGACCGTATTGTTACCGGCTATCCCCGCGACGAGGCCGCTGAAATTGAGTCCCGGCTCGGCTATAAAGATGCATTCCTCGACACCTCCGAGCATTTTTATCTGTTCGTGATTCAGGGCCCGGCATGGCTTGCCCAAGAGCTGCGCCTCGATCGCTATCCGCTCAACGTGCTAATCGTCGACGACATTAAGCCTTACAAAGCCCGCAAGGTAGCGATTCTGAACGGAGCGCATACCGCGCTGGTGCCGGTAGCATGGCTGGCCGGGCTGAATACCGTGGGCGAAGCCATGAACGATGCGGAAGTTTGCCGCTTTGTCGAGAAGACCATCGGCGAAGAGATCATTCCGGTGCTGGATCTGCCGCGCGACGAGCTGATCTCTTTTGCCGAAGCCGTGACCAGCCGTTTCCAGAATCCTTATATTCAGCATCAGCTTCTGTCGATTGCGCTCAACGGCATGACCAAGTTCCGCACGCGCATTCTGCCGCAGCTGCTGGCAGGGCTTGAGGCCAGCGATAAATTGCCGCCGCGCCTGACGTTTGCCCTTGCGGCGCTGATCGCGTTTTATCAGGGCGAACGCGGCGGCGAAAGCTATCCGTTGCAGGATGATGAGCACTGGCTGGAGCGCTATCGGCAGCTCTGGGCGCAGCTCCGCGACCGGCAAATTGATGAGCGGCAGCTGGTACAGGCCGTGCTGGGCGACAGCGCACACTGGGAACAGGATTTAACCCTCGTGCCGGGATTAGTGGCCCAGGTTGCAGAAGAGCTTCAGCAGATTCGAAGCCTCGGCATGCGCGCCGCCGTCGCTCGCTACTGCTAACTTTTGCTATAGTGCCTGCAATTTCGTATTGCAGGCGCTTTTTGCATGGATAACTCCGCCCTTTGGTTCCGCCGCTTCGGCCCGCCGGAACAGGTTCTCACTCTCGAACATGCTCCTTTACCTCCGCGTTCTGCGGGCAAGCTTCGCGTGCAGATGCGCTACTCCCCGGTTAACCCCTCAGATCTGATCCCCGTGACCGGCGCATATCGCCATCGGGTTGTGCCGCCTCGCGTCGCGGGCTATGAAGGCGTAGGCGTGGTGACCGAGGCTGATAACCCGTCACTGATCGGCCAGCGCGTGCTGCCGCTGCGAGGCGAGGGCACCTGGCAGCGCTGGCTGGACTGCGATCCCGCCCTGGCGGTGTCGGTGCCTGACTCCGTCCCCGACCTGCTGGCCGCGAGAGGCTATATCAATCCTTTAGCCGCCCTGGTGATGCTGAGCAAGTGGCCGGTGCGGGGGAAAACGGTACTGCTGACCGCCGCCAGTTCCGCCTGCGCGGGCCTGCTGGCGCAGTGGGCAAGAATGCAGGGGGCAAAAGCGGTGTACGGCGTTTATCGCTCAGCTAATACAGAACGGTTCGACGTGATACCCGTCGACATCAGCGATCGCGTCGGGCTGCGGGGCGCGGCTTCAAAGGCTGACGTTGTGTTTGATGCGGTCGGCGGCGAGCTGGCCACGCTGCTGCTGCGGAGTTTGCGGCCAGGTTCGCAGTTTGTTTCATACGGCCTGCTCAGCGGCGAGCCTTATCAAATGGGGGACGGGGCAGTTTTACCGCAGCGTTTTCATCTCCGCGATACGCTGGGCGTAACGCCGGTGGATGTCTGGCAAGGGTGGTTTCGCGACCTGTGGAAAATGCTGGAGGGCATTTGGCTGCCGGAAGTGAGCCTGTTTGATCTCGCCGACTGGCAGACGGCGCTGCGCGAGTTTGCCGTGCCTGGCCGAAGCTGTAAGCCCGTGCTGGTACTGGGCGGATAAACCGCTCCGCCCGTCTGGATATCAGGACTTGTCGCCCATGATCGTCCGCATGGTTTCCTCATCGGGCATACCCTGATGCTGCTGTAGCCTGCCGTCCTTATTGAGATAGTAAATTGACGGCGTGGCGCTGCCGCCCAGCTCGTCCATCAGCGCGAGGTTATTTTTCAGCGCCTCGTTGACGGCAGGCGTAATAGCGTCAGGCTTTTTCAGCGCCATTTTCCCAAGGCTGTTTTCATAGTCGGCCAGCGTTTTGGCCGGATCTTTCGCCATCATGATCGCGGCGGCCTTCTGCGCGCTGTCCGGGCGCAGCATCCCCACCATCAGCACCCGCAGTTGAACCTGACCGGACTTCAGCCACGGCTGGGCTTTTTGCCAGAACTGCGTGCAGTACGGGCAATAGGGATCGGCGAAGGCGTAGACGACGTGCGGCGCATCGGCTTTCCCGGCGGCAATCCAGCGGTTTTTCTCCAGCTTCTGCCACATCTCTTTGGCCATCGGGGCGTAAACCCATTTCTCGACCTGCTCATCGCTGAGGTTTTTGCCCGCCGCGTCGACTAAGTTGCCCATGATGGCGTGCTGTTTGTCGGGGGTAAGAAAGACCGTTGTGCCCTGGCCCTGGTACTGCATGACGTATCCCGGCAGATTGCCCGGAGCCTTGAATTCGCCCTTCAGCTCAAACCCCTGCTTTTGCAGCGCGGTGATGGGGGCCGGAAGTTCGGTTTCAGCTGCGCCCGCGCAGGTGCTGGCGAACAGAGCGCCGGTTAGCGCCCAGATTGATGCAGTCTTCATTATTCCTTCCTTAAATCATTCTTCTGGTGAATGCCTGCACAGGGTAGGCGATATTCACCGCAGCGTGAAGGTTGATGAAAAAAAAGCGAAAAAAACCGCGATGTCTATCGCGGTTCGATTCATTGACTTTGTGCGATTAGCGCACTTTGACCAGCGTACGGCCCTGAATCGCGTTATTCAGGAAGGCGGCGGCAACCTGCGGCGCTTCTTCGAGGTTAATTTCCGTGGTGGCGGCCTCATAGAAGCCTGCCGGCAGGATTTTCGCCAGGCGTTGCCAGGCTGCGGTACGGCGAGCAAGCGGGGCGCTGACGGAATCCACGCCCTGCAAACGCACATTGCGCAGGATAAACGGCATCACCGTCGTTGGCAGGTCGAAACTGCCCGCCAGGCCGCAGGCGGCCACGCAGCCGGAATAGTTGGTTTGTGCCAGCACCTTAGCCAGCATCGTACCGCCCACCGTATCGACGGCGCCCGCCCAGATTTGTTTCTCCAGCGGGCGAGTTTCGGCAAATTCGCTGCGCGGAACGATGCGCTTAGCGCCGAGCCTGAGCAGATAGTCGTGGGTGCTTTCACGGCCCGTCACGGCGGCAACCTGATAGCCCAGCGCGTGCAGTAACGCCACGGCAGTGCTGCCCACGCCGCCGCTGGCGCCGGTGACCACCACTTCACCGCTTTGCGGCGTAACGCCAGCTTCCTCCAGCGCCATCACGCACAGCATTGCCGTCAGGCCTGCGGTGCCGAGGATCATCGCCTGGCGAGCCGTCAGGCCCGCTGGCAGCGGCACCAGCCAGTCGGCTTTAACCTGCGCCTGTTCGGCCAGGCCGCCCCAGTGGTTTTCGCCTACACCCCAGCCGGTCAGCACAACCGGCTGGCCTGCGGTAAACCGCGCGTCGTCGCTGTGATTCACCACGCCTGCAAAATCGATCCCCGGCACCATCGGGAAGTGGCGAATGATTTTACCCTTGCCGGTAATCGCCAGCGCATCCTTGTAGTTCAGGCTTGACCAGTCAACGTCTACCAGCACGTCGCCCGCAGAGGCCGCGGGCAGTTCGATTTGTTTGACGCTGGCCAGCGTTTTGCCTTCGGCCTGTTCCAGAACAATCGCTTTCATTTTGTATCCTCGGTAATCATAAAAAAAGTGGGGATTAGGTATTCGGCTGCAGGGCGCGTCTGAAGAAGGCCCAAAAATCGTCGAGCGGCTCCGCGCTGTGGAAAAGTTTGGCGCGCATAACCGCGCCTTCCCAGCCCGTCCAGAACGTGATGGCCAGTTGGTGAGCGGGACGGCTGTCGGTTATTTCGCCGCTGTCGATGGCCTCTTGCAGGCAGCGGGAGATGCGCATCTGCCAGTCAAAGAGAATCGTTTTCAGCACGTCGCCGAAGGTATCCGGCAGCAGGGGGGATTCCTGAAGCAGGTTGCCCACCAGGCAGCCGCGCGCATAGTCAAAGCGGGCCATGCCCTGGCCTGCGGACCGCACAAAGTCGTCGATGCGTGCCAGCGGCGGAAGCTTGGTATTCAGCAGATGCCGGTCGAGCTTTTGGGCAAAGTATTGCTGGTAGGCTTCGAGCACGGCCAGGCCAAACGCCTCTTTATTTTTGAAATAGTGGTAGAACGAGCCTTTGGGGACGCCGATGGTTCTAACGATGTTATCGATGCCTGCCGAGAGAAAACCGTTCTCCGTGACCAGCACAACGCCTGCGCGAATCAGCGCTTCCCGGGTGTCGGTGAAGGCTCTGTCGCTTTTTGGCGGGCGACCGCGGCGCGGTTTTATCGTCTGAGGCTCTGTCATTTTAATTTAGACCGATTGGTTTTTAATTGCTGATACCCTAATCGCGATCCCGCCGTGAAGCAATCACGCGGTGAATAAGTTGCAGAATAATTTGATTTCGCTCAGTTTAATGGAGTCGAAATTATTCCCGGAGAAATGCATGAACGTCAGGCTTGCCCGACCCGATGAGGCGGAAGCGCTGTGGGCCATCCGCAATCAGGCCATCAGACACGGCTGCCGTGAAAGCTACGCGCCGGAGGTGATTAGCGCATGGACGCCGGAAGCCATGCCGGAAAAGTACCGCAGCATGGTTATCGACAATCCTTTTTTTGTCGTCGACGATCCGGTTAGCCATCGGCCGCTAGCTACCGGCTATCTCGACTTAATGTCCGGTTCCGTAGAGGCGATTTTTACCCTGCCAGAGTATTTTGGTCAGGGATTGGCGCGCCGTATTTTGCAGGCTATAAAAGAAGAGGCGATAAAAAGGAAATTCACCCAGCTGACGCTTTCCTCCACGCCGAACGCCCGCGCGTTTTATGAACGAAATGGTTTCACGGTAATAGAGGAGGCGCTGCATCCCTCGCCGATGGCGGGCACCAGCCTGCGCTGCATGGAGATGGTTTGCGTGCTCGATGGCTAAGGCGCTTATTGCACATGGCTTTTGGAGCCAGTAAGGTGTGCGCAATTTCTTATCTATTGCAGGATTAACCATGACTCAGCCATCAAAAGATCCGCTTCACGGCGTCACCCTTGAAGCGCTGCTGAACGCCCTGGTCGCTAAATACGGCTGGGCGGAACTGGCGAAGCGAATCAACATCAACTGCTTTAAAAGCGATCCGAGCGTGAAATCCAGCCTGAAATTCCTGCGCCGCACGCCGTGGGCGCGTAAAGAGGTCGAAGAGCTGTATATCGATTCTCTTGCTGAACGCGATGAGCTGCCTGCCGATAGCCCGTGGGCAAACTGGCAGGGCAAGAAGGAAGTGGAGTAGCCCGTCAGGCAACATCATTTGAGGTTCTAAAGTGGTTTACAAAGATGTCGTTAACCTATTAAAAAACAGAATCAGTAGCCCGGCGTTCAGCATCGGCGACATCCTGCCTGCCGAAAAGGAGCTGGCGGAGTGTTACGGCGTCTCGCGCAATACCCTGAGAAAAGCGCTGAAGGTGCTGGAGGACGAGGATCTCATTGAGCGGCGGCACGGCTCCGGAACCTATCTGCGCCACAAGCATTTCCAGGCGCCGGTCACGCATCTGGACAGTTTTACCGAGCTTGTCAGAAACGAAGGTAAGAAGCCGGTCAGCCGGGTATTGCGCTTCGAGCTGCAGCAGGCCACGGAGGATATTGCCAGCCGTTTACGGCTGTCCGTGGGCGAACCGGTCTACTATGCGCGGCGGCTGCGGCATATCGACAACGTTCCCATGCAGCTTGAAGACACCTGGCTTTCCGTCGATCGTTTCCCCGATCTGACCATCGGCCACATGCAGCACTCTAAATTCGCCTATATCGAGAACGACTGCGGGATCAGAATCCACGGCTGCTACGAGTCGTTCCAGCCGATTCTTCCCCAGCAGGAGATAGCTAAACTGCTACAGCTGAGCGTTCGCGATCCGATAATCAGGATGGAAACCCAGTCCGTCGACGAGCAGCATGCGCCCATTGATTTTTCCATTCTCTATACCAACGCCTTTGAATTTCAGGTGAAGTACTTCCTACCGCGCAGGCTGAGTCAGCATCCTGACCGATAAACCGGCCCGCTATCGTCTCTGGTTGACCCCTCCACCACAATGCCGATCACAGTTCCGAGTGAAAAATAGGTTCAGCTATTAATGATTAAATGAACCTCTGCTTAGGTTGTACCGGAAAAAAAAATTAACTAATTGTATTTGTTTGATAAAAACAGGTTCATAACAGGTTCAATTCTTAATCCGCAGTATCTTGCTTAGTCCACTCGCGTTTGTCTAAATGTCCGCAGGGTTGTCGATTTTAATCAGCGCTATCGATCGCAGCAGGCGATCTCTCATTGAGGGAAAGAAAATGTCCGGATTTAAAGAAGGATTTCTGTGGGGCGGCGCGGTTGCTGCGCATCAGCTGGAAGGCGGCTGGAAAGAGGGCGGCAAAGGGATTAGCGTGGCGGATGTGATGACCGCAGGCGCTCACGGCGTTAAGCGTGAAATTACCGACGGCGTTCTGCCGGGTAAAAACTATCCTAACCATGAGGCCATTGATTTTTACCATCGCTATAAAGAAGACGTCGCCCTGTTTGCCGAGCTGGGGTTCAAATGCTTCCGCACTTCCATTGCCTGGACGCGCATTTTCCCTCTGGGTGACGAGCTGGAGCCGAATGAGGCGGGCCTGCAGTTTTACGACGATCTTTTTGACGAATGCTTAAAGCACGGCATCGAACCGGTTATCACGCTTTCGCACTTCGAAATGCCTTATCACCTGGTGACCGAATACGGCGGCTGGCGCAACCGCAGGCTAATTGAGTTCTTCGTCCGTTTCGCCGAAGTGGTCTTCACCCGCTATCAGCACAAGGTGAAGTACTGGATGACCTTCAACGAGATCAACAACCAGGCTAATTTCCACGAAGATTTTGCGCCGTTCACTAACTCCGGCCTGAAGTACCAGCCGGGTGAGGATCGTGAGCCGGTGATGTTCCAGGCTTCGCACTACGAGCTGGTGGCCAGCGCTCTGGCGGTGCGCGCCGCGCGCGAAATCAATCCCAAACTGCTGGTGGGCTGCATGATCGCCATGTGCCCAATCTATCCGCTAACCTGTGCGCCAAACGATATGATGATGGCGATGAACGCCATGCACCGCCGCTACTGGTTTACCGACGTCCACGTACGCGGCAGGTATCCTCGCCACTTGCTGAACTACTTTGAGCGCCGGGGCTTTGAGCTGGATATTACCGCAGAAGATCTGGCCGCGCTGGAGCAGGGTTGTGTCGATTACATCGGCTTTAGCTACTATATGTCGTTTGCCACCAGAGCGACCGAGGATAACCCTCAGCTGGATTACGATGAATCGACAAGCCTCGTTTCCAACCCGTACGTGCAGAAGTCTGACTGGGGCTGGCAGATTGACCCGGTCGGCCTGCGCTATTCGCTGAACTGGTTCTGGGATCATTACCAGCTGCCGCTGTTTATCGTGGAAAACGGCTTTGGCGCGATTGATGTCAAAGAAAGCGACGGCACGGTGAACGACCAGTATCGAATTGACTATATGTCAGCCCACATCGCCGAGATGAAAAAAGCGGTAGTTGAGGACGGCGTTGACCTGATGGGCTATACGCCGTGGGGTTGCATCGATCTTGTTTCAGCCGGAACCGGCGAGATGAAAAAACGCTATGGGTTTATCTACGTGGATAAGGATAACGAGGGCAACGGCACGCTGAGCCGCAGCGCGAAAAAATCCTTCGGCTGGTACAAAGAGGTGATTGCCAGCAACGGCGAAAAGCTGTGAAAGGCTTGATCTCTACTTTCTGATTTAACGCTTCCTGAAACGTTGAAAGGGCACGGCCAGCCTGCTGGCTAAGCCCTTGACGGCGTTTATTCCTGCCTTATCCGTCCTGGCTCAAAACTCATCATCCGATTAAAACGCCCAAACCGAGCGTTATCCTGCACATTTTAAATCTAAATATTGCACAAAATATCATGATCGAGCATCATCGAGCGACATCCTGCCACCACGAGAGCCTGACTATGTTGACGACAAAACCGGACGTACAGTTTCTGCATGAGCTGGCGCTGGCCGCTGAAAAAAGAACGCTGGAAGGCTATTTAAAGCCGCACCGCATCGATATTGCCAGCAAGCCGAAAGACGGTTTCCGGTTTGATCCGGTAACCAACGTTGATAAAGAAACCGAGCTTTATCTGCGTAAAATTATTACCGAGCGCTTTCCTGACCACGCGATATTGGGCGAAGAGTATGGCGCGAGCGGGCAGAGCGTTTACCAGTGGGTTATCGACCCGATTGACGGTACGCGCCCGTTCCTGTGCGGCCTGCCGGTATGGGGGTGTTTGATTGGGCTGCTCGAAGACGGCAGGGCCACGATGGGCATGATGAGCCAGCCTTATACCGGCGACCGTTTCTGGTCGGACGGCAGGCAGTCCTGGTTTTCCGGACGTTTCGGCGAGCAGGTTATCCAGACGCGTCAAAAGGTTGAAATTCACCAGGCCATTTTGCATACCACTTCTCCTGAGTCCGTTGCGCTCTACAAAAACAACAACTTTGATTTATTGCAGGATCGGGCGCTGATGACCCGCTACGGCGGCGAGTGCTACGCGATGGCTATGCTCGCCGCTGGCCATATTGATATTTGCGTCGAATATTCGCTACAGCCTTACGATATCGTCGCGTTTATTCCCATTATTGAAAACGCAGGTGGCGTAGTGACGACTCTTGACGGGAAAAGAGCGGAAGCGGGCGGAGCCGTAGTCGTCAGTGCGAACGCGGCGCTTCACGACAGGGTTCTTAATATTCTCAACGCCTGATTTTTGTCGGCCAGCATGAGGCAGGGTATCAATATGATTAAATTAATTATCACGGATTTAGACGGAACGTTTCTGAACAGCAAAGGTGATTACGACCGGGAGTTATTTGCCGTGGTAAGAAATCTAATGGCAGAAAAGGGCGTTCATTTTGCTGCCTGCACCGGGAAACAGTGCGAAAGAGTCGAAGAGCTTTTTGGCGAATTCAGCCGCGATCTGTGGATTGTGGGCGATAGCGCGACCCGGATTAAATATAACGGCGAGTATGTTTTTCAGTCGTTGATTAAGAATGAATTAGGGCTGCGCATCATTAATACGCTCCAGAATGCCAATTCCGGGCACGTCATTATTGCCTGCACCAATGAAGGTGCGGTGATTCGCAAAGATACGCCGCAGCATCTCAAGGATACAGTTCGCCGCTCTTATACCCGGCTTGTTCAGGTTGATGACCTTGCTGCTCTGGGCTGTGATTTTGTGAAGATCACCGTTTATGACGAGAAGGGCAGCTGTCCGAAGACCCGGCCCAGCCTCAAACCTTATGAGAACGAAGCCTATATCGTGGTGTCCGAAGCGGCCTGGATTGATATTGCCGATTATGGCGTTCACAAAGGCACAACGGTGCAGCGTTTGCAGGCAATGTTGGGCGTCACTTCTGCGCAAACAATGGCTTTCGGCGACGGCTATAACGATCTTGAGCTTTTGGCCGAGGCGGAATACAGCTTCGCAATGCGCAACGCGTTTGAGGAAACCAAAGCTGCCGCCCGCTTCATCACCGGCAGCAACGATGAAAATGCAGTGCCGGAAACGATTCGCTGCATATTACAGCTGCAGTCATGAGGTAAATTATCGGCCTAAGAAAGCGGAGAAGTCTCCGCTTTTTTCAGATTCAGCGGATTATTCAGCTATCTCAATGTGCATCTTCAACCGGGCGAAATCGTTGATATTGGTATCAGCGCTGACCACCACGACGTCAATATCCTCACAGGCCGCAACTTTGTATCTCGCTACCTGCGGCATTTTATCTGCCGTGGCGGCAGCGACAACCTCGTTGCTTTGGCTGAGAACTTCTTTCTTAAAGCAGGCGTCTTCATAGTAAACCGCGGTGAGCCCGGCCTGAGAATCCAGGCCGCAAACGCCGATAAACGTCTGGTCAAAAACCATGCCGCGCATTTGCTTCACCGTATCCGACCCGAGCGTGCTGCCGGTGAGAGGATTGATTTTTCCACCCAGCAGGATGAGTTCGCCTTTGCTGCGCCCGCTGAGCGCCGCGGCAATTTGCGGCGAATTCGTGACAATGGTCAGTTCCACATCGTCAGGAATGAATTCCACCATCGCAAGATAGGTAGAACCGGCATCAAGAAAGATGCAGGTGTCAGGTTTAATTAACTGCGCGCACCTTCTCGCAAGGTCTGTTTTTTCCTGAATATTCTGCGAGGCGCGAATATCGAAGCTGGCTGACTGTTTAAACTGGCTGATAGCGCCGCCATAAACCTTCTTGCATACGCCAAGCCTGGCCAGTTCCTGTAGATCTCTGCGGATTGTATGTTCGGAAACGCCCAGCTTACGAGCCAGATCGGCCCCAATCACGCGGCCAGTCTCCGTTAACATCTGCTGAATCAGAGCCTGCCGCTGGTCGGGCAAAGCATCATAATCTGTCATCACATACCCTCAACCTTATCTTCCCGTATGGCCCGAAGCCCGGCTAGCGAGAACAGTTTAAAATGCGCCGTCAGGGCTTTTGTCTGCATTGCCACTATTTCCTGCACCGGCCCGGGCATACGATTACCCGCTACCATCAGCATCATGCAAGGGGCAACCACACTCAGCATGCAGGGGAGCAGACGGGGATCGTTTTCTGTAAGACCTGCGGCTTCACCTACGATGCGTCTTACCGACTGAATTTTTCCCGCACCTTCAGCATTAATAAAGTCGCCAAGCTGTGCGGAGGGAGACAGCATCTCACGCGCAAAAACACGGCCATGCCAGTCATCCGGATTGCTCAGTTTTGCCAGAAATGTTTCCAGGAAAGTTTCTAATTTCTCTTCTGCCGGTAGCTGTGATGCAGCCAGTCTGGCAAGTTGCTCCCCATCCAGGTAATGGTGATGAGCAAGCGTCAGAACGGCGAGGTATAACCCGTCACGACCGCCAAAGTGATAGTTTATGCCTGCCAGATCGACACCGGCTTTTTTAGCGATCTCTTTGTTGGTCGTTTGCGCGAATCCCTTTTCCGCAATCAGCTCCCCGGCTGCTTCGAGGATGCTTTCACGGGTGATATCTCCATCGCTTCGGCGTGCTCTGCTCATCATTCACCAGGTCCAGATAAGAATATTCAACAAGAAGGGTTTATTATTGCATAACTAAAGTTTAAATTTGATTTAAACTAAGTTTCTCAGGGTACATCAGGACACTATTCTTATGAATAAAAAAATCATCGCCGGAGCTGTCGTCGTTGCTCTCATCATTGCTGCGTTAGCTTTTTGGCTGATGGGGCGAAACGATGGAGATAAGAGTCAGCTAACGCTTCATGGCAACGTCGATATACGTCAGGTTTCTCTGGCTTTTGAAGAGAGCGGTCGTATCAGCACGCTTGCCGTGGATGAGGGCGATCGGGTTCAGGCCGGGCAGGTGATTGCCACCCTCGACACTCGGGCGCTGAAAATTCAGGAACAGCAGGCTTTGGCACAGCTGGACGCCCAGAAGCAAACGGTACGTGAACAGCAGGCCGGGGCGCGCCCTGAAGAACTGGCCCAGGCTCGGGCGCAATTGGCTTCCGCGCAGGCGCAGCTACAGAAAGCAGCCGAGGACATGAGCCGTATCCAGAGAATTTCTGCCAGCACCGGTGGAAAGGGCGTCAGTAAACAAGAGCTGGATACGGCCCGTAGCAATCTTCGTATTGCCGAGGCCAGCGTGAAGGAGCGCCAGGCAAGCCTCGCCCTGATGGAAAAAGGGGTACGTTCCGAGCAGCGTGTCGCCTCCGCAGCCCAGGTTCGCGCGACTCAGGCACAGCTGGAATTGCTGCAATATCATCTCTCGCAGGCAGAATTACGTTCACCCGTTGATGCCATCGTACGGGCGCGCCTTCAGGAGGCTGGCGATATGACGGGTCCACAAAAAGCGGTGTATACCCTGGCGCTTAGCAAACCTAAATGGGTTCGTGTGTGGCTGAACGAGGGCGATTTAGGGCGTGTGAAATCGGGTATGTCAGCAAAAGTTTTCACCGATACGTTTCCGGATAAACCGGTCACCGGAAAAATAGGGTTTATCTCCTCGGTGGCAGAGTTCACGCCGAAATCCGTGCAGACTGAAGATCTGCGAACCAATTTGGTGTTCGAGGTCCGCATTGTCGTCGACGATCCTGATAACGTTCTGCGTATGGGGCAACCCGCTACGGTGACCATCAAAACTCAACCTGAGAATCAGCGCGATGCCGGTAACTGATAATCAGGATGTTGTTATTGCCCGTGATTTGGTGCGGGTGTTTCCTGGCGTCAACAAAAAAGCGCCAGAAACACGTGCGATTGACGGCCTGACGCTCACTATTCGCGCGGGTGAATTAACGGCGCTGGTTGGCCCCGATGGCGCGGGGAAAACCACCTTTCAACGGCTGATTGCCGGGCTCTATGAACCCAGCTCAGGCAGCCTGACCGTGTTGGGTACAGATGTGACTGCCGATCCTCAATCGGTGCAAAACCGTATCAGCTACATGCCGCAGCGCTTTGGGCTGTATGAGGACCTCAGCGTGCAGGAGAATCTCGATTTGTACGCAGATTTGCATGGGGTTCCTTCGCAGGTCAGGCAGGAACGCTTCGAGCGGCTGCTGTCAATAACCGATTTAGCACGTTTTACGGCACGTCCGGCCGGAAAACTCTCTGGCGGAATGAAGCAAAAACTGGGGCTGGCCTGTACGCTGGTGCGGTCACCTGAGCTGCTGCTGCTTGATGAGCCAAGCGTCGGGGTCGATCCCCTTTCTCGTCGCGACCTGTGGGAAATCATCGAACAGCTGGTTCAGGATGAAAAGCTGAGCGTGATCATTAGCACTGCCTACATGGACGAGGCGGAGCGCTGCGCGCAAATCTACGTGATGAATCACGGCAAAATACTCGCCGAGGGCAAACCTGCAATGCTGCGCCAGAAAGCGGAAGGCAGAACATGGCTGGCGGTGCCTCCGCAAGGCACAAAATCACGTATTTTACAGGCTCATCTGCTCGAAAAACGCGACGCCATTGCCGACGCCGTCCCCAAAGGCGATGCCGTACGCTTTATCTGCCTGTCCCCTGATGATAAAACCACGCCGCAGGAAGTGAATGCCACCCCCAGGGAAGCAGAGCTGGAGGATGGTTTTATGTTGCTGTTGCACCAGGCGCAACAGCATGATTCGACGGCGCCGACAGGGCCCGTAAAAGCGGAAATGGTCTCAGCGCAAAGCAGTGACAACGACAGCGACAAACCCGTCATTGTCGTGAAAGACCTGGTGCGCAAATTTGGTGACTTCACCGCGGTGGCAAATACCACTTTTGACGTCAAACGCGGTGAGATCTTTGGCCTGTTAGGGCCGAATGGCGCAGGAAAAACGACCACGTTTCGTATGCTGTGCGGGTTGCTGCCTGCGACCAGTGGGCAGCTGGAAGTGGCCGGAATGAATTTGCGCACGGCTCGCGCAAAAGCGCGCGCCCGTATTGGCTATGTTTCGCAAAAATTTGCCCTGTACGGCAACCTCAGCGTGCGCGACAACCTGACGTTCTTCGGCGGGGCATACGGCCTGTCTGGTGACAGATTGAATAGTCAAATTGAGGCCTCGCTGAAGCAGTTTGAACTCAGCCCGGATGCCATTAGCGGCGAATTGCCCGGAGGATTCAAACAGCGTTTATCCATGGCAGTGGCTCTGTTGCATGAACCGGAAATCGTTTTTCTCGATGAGCCAACAAGCGGGATTGATCCGCTGGCGCGCCGTCTGTTCTGGTACACCATTGGCGAGCTGGCGAATAAGGGCATCACTATTATCGTTACCACGCACTTTATGGAAGAAGCGGAATATTGCGACAGGATTGCCATTCAGGATGCGGGAAAACTGCTGGCGCTGGGTACGCCGAAAGAAGTGCGCCAGCTCGCAGGGCTGGATCATACCGCTGATATGAATATCGCCTTCATTGCCATTGTCGAAAATTCCAGGGCGCAGGCAGTGAAAAAGGAGCACAGCAATGAATGAGTCAACGTTTCTGAGCCGTCTTGTCTCCCTGACCCGCAAAGAAACCCGCCAGCTGGTGCGTGATAAAAGCAATCTCGCCGTCGGTTTTCTGCTGCCCATCGTACTAATCCTGCTGTTTGGCTACGGGGTTTCCTTCGACCTGAGCTCCGCACGCGTCGCGGTGGTGCAGGAGCAACATACTCCCCAGAGTCATCAGGTGATTACCGCATTGCAGGGCAGTCGTTATCTCTCCGTGCAGGAGTACCCGAACCTGGTTGCGGCGCAGGCTGCGCTTCAAAAAGATGAGACCGATGCCATCGTGCGTATACCTTCCGACTATGCCGAAAGTGCGGCGTCTGGGGAGGGGAAATTGCAGGTACTGCTCAACGGAGCCGTCACCAGCGTCGCCTCGGCGGCACAGAGCTATATCACCGGCGCATTAGGTACGCAAACGGCAATTGAATCTGACAGGCAAAATCTCGCGTCAACGACCGGCACGGTAGCCATTGAACAACGTATGTGGTTCAACGAAGCGGGTATCAGTACCTGGTTTATTGTGCCGGGGATTCTTGTGCTCATTCTGACACTGATTGGCGCTTTCCTTACCGGGTTGCTGATTGCGCGTGAACGCGAGCGGGGAACGCTGGAAGCCTTGTTTGTGACACCCGTTCGCCCGCTGGAACTGGTGCTGGCAAAGCTTGCGCCATATATGGTGATTGGCGCGGTAGACCTCGTTATCTGCCTGCTTGCCGCACATTATCTTTTTGCGATCCCCATCAGAGGCTCTCTCTTCGCCATTATTACGTCTTCATTACTGTATTTGCTGGTCTCGCTGGGGATGGGGCTGACCATATCGGGCTATGCACCAAGCCAGTTCCTGGCAAGCCAGATTGCACTGATTGCGAGCTTTATGCCTGCGATGATGCTGTCAGGTTTTGTGTTTGATATCCGAAACTTACCGATAGTTGTGCAGGTTGTCAGCCAGATTCTACCCGCCACCCATTTCATGTCGCTTATCAAGACGCTGTTTCTTGGCGGCGACGACTGGCCGATGTTTTTCCGCCAGTGCGGCATCCTGCTGCTCTATGCGGTGATCCTGATTAATGCCTCACGGCTTTCCCTTCGCAAACGGCTGAGGTAGCGCATGATGTCTGAATTCCAACGGTGGCTGCGGCACATCAGTTTTCTGATTAGAAAAGAAATCCTGACCATCGTTAAAGAACCCGCCAACAGGGCGATCCTGATTGCTCCCGTTTTTATGCAGGCGTTACTGTTCGGCTATGCGGCTACCTACGATGTTAACCACGTTGATTATGCCGTGCTGGATCAAAGCCGTGGTCAGGCTTCAACACAAATTATCTCGCATCTGGACGGGACCGGCGTATTTAACCGAACCGCCACGCTAACGTCGGCGTCGCAAATTCAGCCGGTGGTGATGGATGGTAAGGCGCTGATGGTGCTGACATTCCCGCCTGATTTTGAAAGTAAGCTTAACCAGGGGCAAACGTCACCGTTGCAGGTGATCCTCGATGGCCGCAATTCCTCTACCGCAGGGGCGGCCGCGGGATACATCAGCGCGGTGGTCAACGACTTTAACCAGCGCCGGGCAGGCAATCTTTCACCGATAAATGTTGAGGTTCGCGCCTGGTATAACCCGAATCTTGAGTCCCGATGGGGATTGATGCCCACGTTGATCGCGGCAATCAGTATGATGCAAACGCTATTGTTGTCAGCACTTTCGGTTGCCAGAGAGCGGGAGCAGGGGACCTTTGACCAACTGCTGGTCACCCCATTTACACCCATGCAGCTGCTGATTGGCAAAGCCATTCCGCCGGTGCTGGTTGGGCTGGTGCAATCGACCATCATCCTGTTGGTTATCTTATTTTGGTTCCAGATCCCAATGAACGGGTCGCTGTTTCTGCTGTATTTCGGGCTGCTCAGTTTCAATATTGCCGCCGTCGGCCTCGGGCTGTCGATTTCAGCCGTTTCCATCAACATGCAGCAGGCCATGCTCTACACCTTCTTACTCATTATGCCGCTGATGTTGCTTTCCGGATTGCTGACGCCTGTACAAACCATGCCAGCGGTACTGGATACCCTGACATACGCAAACCCGTTGCGATTTGCTATCGACCTGGTGCGCCGGGTGTATCTGGAGGGCGCAGGATTGAGCGACGTTGCTTTCGATTTTATTCCCATGATTGCCATGGCTGTCATCACGATGCCGCTGGCCGCGTGGTTGTTCCGTAACCGACTGTACTGATGCAGGAATTAAGATGAATAACCGTTTTTCCCTTTTTAACCGTCATGCGTTATCCGCGCTGGCGGCAATGACTGCACTAGCCCTCATCAGTGGTTGCACCGTCGGTCCAGATTTCGAAAAACCGAAGGCAGATGCGCCGGCCGACTGGACAACCTGGCGCAGCGGAGATGCCGCACTGCACGCGTTACCGAAGGGCAATGTTGTCTCCGATAACCAGTGGTGGAAGCGTTACAACGATCCGCTGCTCAACGCCCTGGTAGAAAAAGCGCTGACTGCGAGCCCGGATATTCGCACTGCGACGCTGCGTTTTGCCAGCGCCCGTGCCCAGCAGCAGATAACCGCTTCGCAGCAAACGCCAACGGTGAACGCCACCGGCAGCGTCACCCGCATCCAGCAAAGCGAGAACAGTCCTTCGACGCGCGCTCTGAAAGAAGCTTTGCCGAATCCGGATGAGCTCATCCAGCTGATGGCTGCGCCGTCGAACTGGTATCAGGGCGGGCTGGATTTTTCGTGGGAGATCGACCTGTGGGGGCACGTGCGTCGCGCAATAGAAGCGTCCGATGCGGATGTTGAATCCCAGCAGGCGATGCTGGAGATGGCGAGGTTGAGTATTGTCGGTGATGTGGTGAATAACTACTACAATCTGCGCGGTATTCAGCAGCAAATCGTGCTCGCAAAACAGGATGAAAAAGCACTGGATGAGCGCCTGTCTCTGATTCAGGCGCGAACAGTAGGCGGAGAACTGGATGAAACCAGTCAGGAAAGGCAACGTAGCGAACTGGCGGCTACCCGGGCGAACCTGATCGACCTGCAGGCGCAGGAAGGTGTAGCGATGAACCAGCTTCTTTTGCTGTTAGACGAACGTCCTGGCGCGTTGCAACAACAGCTGCAATATCACGCTGACACCCTTAAATCTGACAAATTGCCGCCGCTACAAATGGGCATTCCGTCTGAAGTGGCGCTCAACCGGCCAGACATCCGGGCGGCAGAAGCGAAGCTGCACTCGGCAACGGCGCGTATCGGCGTCGCCGAAGCTGAGCTTTATCCGAGCATCACGCTGGGTGCCCGAATTGGGATGGATACTTACAGCGCGGATAACTTTACCGAGTGGGGAAGCCGCAGCTGGTCAGTTGGGCCAAGCCTGAATCTGCCGCTGTTTGACCGTGGTCGTCGTAAAGCTACGGTGGTATTGCGGGAAACCGATCAGCAGCAGGCGGCAGTTGATTACCACAAAACCGTACTAAAGGCGTGGCAGGAAATTGATGATGCTTTAAGTCGTTACGCAGCGGCCCAGCAAAAACTCAGTGAGCAACAGATCCGCGCGAACAGCGCCGGACAGGCTCTGATTTTGATTCAGGCGCGCTACGATGGTGGACTTAGCAATTTTATCGATGTGCTGGATGCGCAGCGCAGCAATATTCAGGCGAGGCAGTCGCTGGCGATGAGCGAGCGTGATGTCATGACGGCCTGGGCTGGAGTGAACCGCGCGGTGGGAAATTATCCGCGTTAACGGGTTTGGGACATGATGGGAGCAAGGCGTTAAATATGAATATCTACGAAGTTTTTGGTCGGCAGCATATCGGCGTTCGTCGTGAGCATGAACGCTGGCTTGTGTACCGGGTTGATTTATCAGAGCGCAAATATTCGCGTCTGCATGACATCATCATTCCTGATTATCTGACAGAAGCTGAAATAGCCGGTTGGCTGGGTGATATTTTTCATGAGATGGCGACAGAGCAACATCCTGACGTAGTACGTATTGAATAATCTTTTGCAGCTGGAATGCGCACCCCAGAAATCGAATCTCCGGGACTGAGACTGGGGTGGCAGGATGAGCTGTGTAGCAAGGTAGAAAGAGCTTGTTGGAACTAGTAACGACCAGACACAACGATGCCCATAAAACACTGGATTTCGCCTGGCTCTATATTGGTACGCATAATGTATATTATGTTAAATTCAGCATGGCGATAAATAAGTTCACAAGCCACTCCCTTTCCCTTCAGGGTATCTTCAGTAGAATTAATGAGGCTTCAGAGAAAGAGCCCATAAATATATGGGCTCTTCTTTAAGATCCATCGCCATCTACGGGTATATGCCCGTCACGTCTGTGGCGCTAGAAAAACTTGTAACCTACTTAACGCACGCCGTTTGCAGTGATGTTCACTACCGGCAGTATGGCCACATTATCAGCGGTGAAGAAAACAGAATTGGTAAAAGAGTACACTCGGCCCGTCATCGTGACGGTGATGTTATTGCCGTAGCCGGTGACTTTGGCGTCGCCCACATCAGCCACAAGAAACGGCGTTCGGCTCTTCAGATATGGCATTGGATCCCCGCGTAAATCTCCATCCAGGTAGTACCGGTAAACGTCCGACACTGTCGCCCCGCCGTCTTTATATTTGGTCACGTAAAGGTGCGTGCTTTCGGTGATTTGACGCTGTGAAAAAAGCTCATCATCAGGCGCGCCATTGAAGTAAAACTGATACGCCACGTAACCACCCACCAGCAACAACAGCACAGTTGTTACGGCACAGTGCAAGCGCTTAATAACCGTGCTGTTTAGCATAATCTATACCCTGTTTAATCCAGAACTGATCGCGCGGGTCATCACCATAGGGGAATTTTCCGTACCATGCGCCCCACTGCGGATTAGATGTCCCGGCGCGACTTTGTGCAAAACCGGCCCCGGCATACAAAGTGCCTTCTGGTATGCCAGCAGCAAAGCCGGTAGCGCCGTAATTAAAATTTCCGAAGTTCGCAAGATTCCTGTCCTGCTGCTTATAGTCCCATTCCCCGCCGTTTCTCACTTTCTGGTAAAACCAGTAATACGTTTGCGGCAGTGCCATATTGCGCGACATTCCATTCCCCCTGGCTTCCCGCATGTTGTTTACAATAAGTCTTGTGCCTTCTTTTGGCAGCATTGGAATAACAGCCATAAAAATCCATCCTTAAATATTTATCGTGGATATCTATGGAAGCTAAATCATAACCCACGGATATTGTTGATGTTATTTCATGTTTAACGGGTAACAACTTACCCGGTATAAATCAACAATTCCACTGACCTTTATAAGTTTGGCAGGCGAACGTTGACTTAAATTGCAATCCCTGGACAATAGCTCAACCCGCACGGCCACCAGAAAAACCGGAGACTACCATCGCCCGTTCTCGTCGCTTCCACTCGCTTGTTAAAGTTAAACAGCTCGGCGCATTTATCGCCTGTGCGCTATTGCTTGCCGGCTGTTCATCTACGCCGCCAAAGTCTTTGGTGACGCCTTTTCCGTCTACGGGTAAACCGTCGCCGACCAGGCCTTATCAGAATCACCAAACGGTACGCGGCGTTTGGTTAACCACCGTTTCTCGTCTCGACTGGCCGCCTGTCTCTTCGATTAACGCTGAGAATGCTTCGGCCCGTATCAGCCAACAGCAGAAAGCGTTGACCGATAAGCTTGATAAACTGCAAAGCCTCGGCGTTAATACCGTGTTTTTCCAGGTAAAACCTGACGGCACCGCTCTTTGGCAGTCAAAAATATTGCCGTGGTCAGATATGCTCACCGGCACGATTGGCGAGAATCCCGGCTACGATCCGCTGCGATTTATGCTCGATGAGGCGCACCGGCGCGGTATGAAGGTTCACGCCTGGTTTAACCCCTACCGCGTTTCCACCAACACAAAATCTTCGACGGTTGCCGAACTTAACCGCACGCTTTCTCTGGAACCGGCCAGCGTCTTTGTTCTGCACCGTGACTGGATCCGTACGGCTGGCGATCGCTTCGTGCTCGACCCGGGTATTCCTGAAGTCCGGGACTGGATAACCAGCATCGTGGCTGAAGTGGTGGCCAATTACCCGGTGGACGGCGTACAGTTCGATGATTATTTCTACGCCGAATCGCCGGGCTCTGCGCTAAACGATAGCCAGACTTTCAGGCAGTACGGCCAGCGCTTTAGTTCGAAGGCCGACTGGCGCAGGCATAACACCCAGCTGCTCATTGAACAGGTTTCACACACCGTCAAACAGCTGAAGCCGGACGTTGAATTTGGCGTTAGCCCGGCCGGCGTGTGGCGTAATATTTCTCACGACCCGGCAGGATCGGACACTCGCGGCGCGGCCGCCTACGACGAATCCTTCGCGGACACTCGCCTTTGGGTTCAGCAAGGCCTGCTGGATTATATCGCACCGCAGATTTACTGGCCGTTCTCCCGCAGCGCGGCTCGTTACGACGTGCTGGCAAAATGGTGGGCCGGGGTTGTCAGGCCGACGAACACGCGTCTGTATATCGGCGTGGCGCTATATAAAGTGGGTGAACCTTCAAAAAATGAACCGGACTGGACGATGGGCGGCGGCGTGCCGGAGCTAAAAAGGCAGCTTGATTTAAACGAGGCGGTGCCTGAAATCAGCGGCACCATACTGTTCAGAGAAAACTATCTCAACCAGCCGCAGACTCAGGATGCGGTTAACTATCTGCGCAGCCGCTGGGGAAGCTAATAAAGGAAAGATTCAGGCATCGTGGAATGAGATAGCAAAGCCCTGTTCGCGCCAATGGTCCAGCTGTTCCTGCTGGCGTCGGGACAGCGCTTTGCCGGTCCAGACAAAAATCTGCTGGCCCGGGAAAAGCTCTGGCCGCGGTGAGTCAAGAGGTTCTGCCAGCACGGCGATGCGCCATCCTCGCTGAGAAAGCCGCCAGCCTTCCAGCCACAGGCGGGTGCGGTCATCGGTATCCCAGCCAATTAATAGCGCATCCTCGCCGTCCTTTTTTCGCGACTCGGCAAGACAGAGAACAGCGTAATCAATGAGAGAACCATCAAGCAGGCTGCACATGGCGCGTGCGGTGTAATGATCCAGGCTCAGGCGCTGGCGTACAGGGACAAACACCTTGTCGATCGCTGAGTCCGCAGGAAATTTGCGCCCTACTTCCTCAATTTTTGCCCGCAGCTTTGCGGGATGGACAAGCCGCAGCACGGACATCATGGCTTCTTTGAACGCTGCCCACTCATCCTCCGTGACGGGTGGGTCTTCGTGTTCCAGCAGTGCTTTCACTTTACTGACCGACACGCCGCTTTTAATCCACCGTTTGATTTCTTCTATACGCTGAATATCTTCTTCGTCAAACTGGCGATGCCCGCCCTCGCTGCGCTGGGGCTTGAGCAATCCGTAGCGACGCTGCCACGCCCGCAGCGTGACAGGATTTATTGCACAACGCTCGGCGACTTCGCCGATGGTATAAAATGCCATTCAATCCCTCGTCTCCGATCCTCTGCTTGCTGACTAAAGTAGCCAATTGTGCAAGGTTGTACAAATCTTTTATTTTGTACAGTTAAGGTGCAATCAGATCGTTCCTTTCCGGCCAGCTTACCACCGGAATGCCTGCCAGATGAGGTTTTGCAAAAAGATACCCCTGGAATTGAGAAACCCCGGCGGATTCAAGCCACATCCACTCTTCTGCCTTCTCTACGCCGACGGCTGTGACGGAGATTTCCAGCGATGCGCAGCATTTAATAATGGCTTGTACAATTGCCTGGCGCGGACCGCTTTTGTGCACATCCTGAATCAGGTCGCGGTTAATTTTGATTCTGTCCGGCTGAAACTGAGCCAGCAGCAGGAGACCGGCAAAGCCTGCACCAAAGCGGTCGATGGCCACGCTGATACCCGCGGCTTTAAGCTGCCTTACCGCCTGGGTAAATTCATCAAGGCGTGAAATGACTTCGCTTTCGGTGAATTCCACAATAATTTGTTCAGGCACCAGCCCGTTGGCTTCGATTTCACGCAGTAAAAAACTGACCGCCCCGCTAATTTTCACCAGCGTCATGGGCAGCAAATTTACCGATAGGGTTAGCGGCCCGAGATTTAGCTCGCGAGCCATAGCGAAGGCAACCTTTTTGCTGTGCAGATCGCAATCGTAAATAGCATCCCCTGTCAGACCTTCAAAATAAGATTCAGGAGAGCCGCCGTCGACCGTCCGCAGCAGGGCCTCAACGGCGATAATCTCTCTGGAAAGCGGGTCAATTAGCGGCTGAAACGCAAAGCTACAGCTGGCCGAATCAGGAAGATGCGCGATTTTGTTTCCCCGGGCATTTTCATCAGGAATAAAGTCCACAAGCTCACCCGGCGGGATCTCAAAGTAGTTTTCTTTTTCTGTGGATTCAAGAAACGTGCGGAAGAAGCGAAGCGCCCGGTCGTTATAGGTGAGCTGGTATTTTGACGTACCCTTGTTCAACACGGTCTGGAGTACGTCGCTCTTGTCATACTCCCTTAAATCGAAAAGCTCCATCCCGGTTTTACCGAACCGCCTTGCGGGCGCGTAGTCGCACAGTAATTCCACCAGGTTATAGTGCCGGGTATCCTCGCAGATACGTCGGTAGATGTTGAACACGCTTTCCTCAGGGCCTTCAAGCAGCTGAAAAAAGTGCGTGCCGTTGAAAAGTAAAATACCAGTTACGTCCGCCATACCATTTTTCTGGTTTGCGGCAGCGACCATATCTACCAGTGATTTGAAGGGAACGTTGTCGCAAATGTGGCTGCGGTAGATGACAGTGGTGAGCATTATTTTTCCCGGCAATGAGCTTTAGGAAACAAATTTTAACAGCAAACCCGCCAGTCGTCGCACGTAAAATTAACAATATATCAACAAACTGGCGGGTTAACGGCTAGCCTCGACCCTGCCCGGCTCGACATGTTTTTTCATCTCACTGCGCTATTGTACAACTTAGGTGCAACATCTGCCGTCAAATGAATTCAAGGATAAAAGATTGTTTTTAAACATATTAATGATTTTACCATAGCGTTCTTTGATTTTTTTTATGTTTTCTTCTGTACAGGTTTGTAATCTTTGTATAACTTTATTCTCACTTTCCTAGATTGCTGCATTTTAACAGGAGTGACATATGCGACAGAGCGGATATCTCCCGGACACGGCGAATGCCATAAGCCGGTATTTCAATAAGGCGAGTCTGCCATCCCAGCAGGAAACCTTAGGGCAAATCGTCGTTGAGATCCTCAGCGACGGCCGCAGCCTGAACAGAAAAGCAATCTGCACCAAATTGCTTCATCGCGTAGAGAATGCGAGCGACAAGGAAGAAGAAAGCCATTATCACATGCTGATTGGCCTGTTATTCGATCGTTAAGTTCGGACAGACTGACAGCTTTAGATTGCGCGTAGTTAAAGTTGAATCCTTCGAGCATGAAACGGTCACAGCTGCCGCTATCTTTCATCTCAGGAATGCAAACTTCCAGCCGTCTGTAAATGTCGGGCTACGCGTTAATCAGAGACGCAGTTATGAATAGAAGTGAAGATGAAAAATTAACCGATGTCTTAATAGGACAGGCCATTTTGTCCTTGCTTTACGAAAACGGCCCAATTAATACGCAGGCGCTGATAGCAAGGCTGAAAATAATGGAATCCTGTGAAGCGAAAGCGGATAAACGGGCTGCTATTTCCGGGGCAATCGTGGATATCAGCACGGGCAGTCTGGCGGCCAGACACCGCCTGGCAGGAGAAAGTGAAGTGAGTGACAGGGAACGTCGGGGCAGTGGAAATAACGTTTACCCGTTATTTGGCGACACACAGCAATCTGGCAATGGTAAAAAACACTGATTGCCTCATTCAACTTATAACCTACGGTGAGAATAAATGATCCAGACGATGCCTCAACATTCAGATATCAGCGCTCATCTCCCCGACGCAACGCTTTCCGCCTATTTCCGCAGCGCGGGTGATATGCTCTCGGATGAATCCGCCCTGCTGGGCGCGGTGATTCGCAATATTATCGCGACCGAAGGCAACCTGACGAATAAGGCCATTATCCTGCGGCTGATAAATGCGCTTGAGTCCACCGACGACGTAGTCACCAGTGACATCATTCGTAAGACGCTCGAGATTGTTGTCAATCACACAACAGACGATCTTTGATGCTAAAAGAGCTGGGTTTTGCGCCTGCGCGTGTCAACCCAGCCGGCAATTTCCTGTCACTTCTCGCCTATTTAGCAGAGCTAATGCGCCAGACGGCGTTACCCGCGTCATCTGCAACCAGCACACCACCGTTTTTATCCATTGCCAGACCCACCGGCAGGCCGCGAACCTGCTTTTGATCGTCCGTCAGAAAGCCGGTGATAACCGGCTGCGGCAGACCAACCGGCTTACCCTTTGCAAACTTCACCCAAACAACCTGATAGCCGTTGAGCGGCTTGCGGTTCCAGCTGCCGTGTTCGCTGATAAACGCCCCGCCGCGATACTGCGGCATATTATCCCCGGTATAAAAAAGCAGGCCCAGCGGCGCAACGTGAGAACTCAGGGCATAATCTGGCCTGATGGCCTTCTCGACTAAATCCGGGCGCGGTGGCTTAACGCGCCGATCCACGTGCTGGCCGTAATAGCTGTACGGCCAGCCGTAAAAACCTTTGTCCTCAACCGACGTCAGATAGTCGGGCACCAGATCGGAACCTATTTCATCCCTTTCGTTCACGACGGCCCACAGCTTGCCGCTTTCCGGCTCCCACTGCAGGCCGGTAGGATTACGCACCCCGCTGGCAAAAATACGGCTGGCTCCGGTCGCCGCATCCACTTCCAGTACGGCTGCCCGGCGGTATTCCGCGCCGATGCCATTTTCAGTGATGTTGCTGTTAGACCCGACTCCGACGTACAGTTTGCTGCCGTCCGGGCTGGCCAGCAGAGATTTCGTCCAGTGATGGTTTATCGGGCCGCCGGGCAGCTCCGTGACCACCTCCGCGGGCGCGGTGATTTTTGTCGCCCCTTCATGCCAGGCATACTTCACCAGGCTGTCCGCGTTGGCGACCCACAGCGTATTGCCGATAAGCTGCATACCAAACGGTGAATTCAGGTGCTCAATAAAGACGTGTTTTTGCCACTGCCCGCCCGAGCTGCGCAGCAAAGTGATTCTGTTCCCGCCCTCGCCGCCTTTGCCTGAGGATTTCTGCACCATGCTCATAATCACTTCTTTCGGACGAGCCGCTGCGCTTTTAGCGGGCCCGTTGGCTTCGGCAATTAAAATATCGTTGTTCGGCAGGACATAAATCTGCCGAGGATGCTTCAGGCCGTCGGCAATTTTTTCGATTTTCAGGCCTGCCGCGACCTTCGGCATTTCACCTGTTTTCCAGGCTGTGGCCTCCGGCACCTTCATCGGCGGCAGCAAAAAATTCTGTGCTTCCGGGAGTTGAGGATCGGCACCGGTTTGCTTTTGCGGGTCAATCTGAGATTTGTCATCACAGGCGCCCAGCGCGGCAGCAAGCAGGATGGCAAGTAATGCACGCTTATGAATATTCATCCGTTTCTCCTTAGACTCGTTCCCGCAGGGCTAGCTGAAGATTGGCCAGCAGCAAAAGAAAGACCACCAGGCTGGAAAGAATCACGCCCAGCGGCACCACGGCATAGGCATCGCGGCTATGGATGAACGCGTTGAAAATTGCCAGTAAAACAGCGACTAAACTTAGCCAAAAATGAACCTTTATCGGGGAGCTTTGCGAATAACCTGGTCCACTCCAGACCAGTATCAAATTGATTATCCTGGGGATGATGGCCGTCAGTAGCCCCAGAACAATGAGCCAGTTGGCGGCATCGGTCCACTGAGTGCCATAGGTTTTGAGGTAGATAATATCAAACGCCCAGGCGGCAACAAAAAAGCCGAGCGGCACTGGGTTAAGCAGTTCATACAGCGCCACGACCCATGCCGGGCGCCCCGTAGTGAGCTGAGTATGCATTTCCTTCTCCTTTACTTATCCGGACCGGCGGCGTTGAACAACGCGCTGCGCTACCCGTAAAGATTAGTAAAGCTGAAGAATTGCGCAGGGGTAATTATCCGCAGCCTAATGGTTAGCGAGTGAAGCCGCCGCATGATTAGCTGACAATCGGGGCTGACTGTGGAGTCAAGCCGGTTGGATTTAAAGAGTGCAAACTTATCATTACACCCTGCGTAAGCCTCATTTGACGCATCTGCGGTTTTCCCTTACCCTGCGCGGCACAATGTCGTTATTAAAAGCGTAAATTCAGAGGGAAGCGTGAAGAATCGCACTCTTGGCAGTATCTTTATCGTGGCCGGAACCACAATTGGCGCAGGAATGCTGGCTATGCCGCTGGCTTCGGCGGGCGTCGGCTTTGGCGTCACCCTGCTGTTGCTTCTCGGGCTGTGGGGCCTGATGTGCTATACCGCCCTGCTGCTGGTTGAAGTTTACCAGCACGTCTCGGCGGATACCGGGCTTGGCACGCTTGCGCGACGCTATCTTGGGCGGCCAGGACAGTGGCTCACCGGGTTCAGCATGCTCTTTTTAATGTACGCCCTCACCGCC
Source organism: Buttiauxella sp. (assembly GCA_036489025.1). Classification (GTDB taxonomy): domain Bacteria; phylum Pseudomonadota; class Gammaproteobacteria; order Enterobacterales; family Enterobacteriaceae; genus Dryocola. The sequence continues at coordinate 383,627 of DASXGN010000028.1, read as the reverse complement.
GCCTACATCAGCGGGGCCGGTGAACTGCTCGCGGCAAGCCTCAGCCAGTGGCTGTCAGCTACCATTTCCCCTACCACGGGCGTACTGCTGTTTACCGTTATCGCCGGGAGTATCGTCTGCATCGGCACCCATATGGTGGATATGTTTAACCGCATTCTGTTTAGCGCCAAGATTATTCTGCTGGTTGTGATGCTGGCGCTGATGATGCCGCACATTCACCACACTAATCTGCTCACGCTGCCGATAGAAAAAGGCCTCGCGCTTTCTGCCATTCCGGTTATTTTCACCTCGTTTGGCTTCCACGGCAGCGTGCCGAGCATCGTCAGCTATCTGAATGGCGATCTGCGCAAGCTGCGCTGGGTGTTTATCACCGGCAGCGCCATTCCCCTGGTGGCCTACATTTTCTGGCAGCTTGCAACGTTGGGCGCGATCGATTCAGGGACATTCGGCACGCTGCTGGCCGAGCATTCCGGGCTGAACGGCCTGCTGCAGTCGGTTCGTCAGGTTGTCGCCACGCCGCACGTTGAGCTGGCGGTGCATCTGTTTGCCGATCTGGCGCTGGCCACTTCCTTCCTCGGCGTTTCCCTTGGGCTGTTCGACTACCTGGGCGACCTGTTCCAGCGCAATAGTAAAGCCTCAGGCCGCGCTCAGACAGGCCTGATGACCTTTATTCCACCGCTGGTCTTTGCGCTGTTTTATCCGCAGGGATTTGTGATGGCTCTGGGCTATGCGGGCGTGGCGCTGGCGATTCTGGCGCTGATTATTCCTTCGCTGCTGGTCTGGAAAAGCCGTAAAAATCACGACGCGCCGGGCTATCGGGTTGCGGGCGGCAAGCCTCTGCTGGCGCTGGTGTTCGCCTGCGGAATTGCGGTGATAGTTATTCAGGCATTAATTGCCACCGGCGCCCTGCCGGAAGTGGGTTAATCCACCAGCCCGGTATTCACACGTTTGCCTATCTCTTTAAGCTGCGAGTATTTTTCGAGCAGGGATGGGCCATCGTCGAGGCTCATGGCAAACATCCACATATAGGTCATTACCGAATAAATGTGCCCCGCGTTGCCGACGCCTTTCGCCGTCATCAGCAGGATAGTTATCGAGAATAAAAACGCCGCCGCGATGCCGATGGATAAATAGCCAAACGCCTCGCGGTCGGAAAGCTTAATGCGCAGGCGCGCCATAAACCGGTAGTGTTTGTGGAGCGTCCGTTCACTCGCAACGCCGACAAAGCCCACCTCTTTTTCCAGACGGTTATTCAGCTTCTCGTACAGCGATTCATTCCTGCGCGTCCAGGACGGCAGAAACGCGCAGAAGAACCCCAGCACGGCCAGGCAGGCCACGCCCGCCCAAAATTCAATGACCAGCAGCATAACCACTGCGCCGATGACGGACGCCACGGAGGTCACTAGCGTTGGCAGATGGGTTTCAAAGAAATCAACAAATTCACGTGACAGCGTCACGCGTGCGGCGATAGTTGAGTGGCTGTGTTTGTCCTTACGCTGGGCCAATATCACCGGCACGGCCAGCCCGGCATAGATACGGGCAAAGGTGCGCGTATCCATACTTCTTCGCGCCGCGCCTATCGCCCACATAACAAAGACCACCAGCGCATACACTAAAGCGTGCAGCGGCTGGCCCTGAATAATGGCGTTAATGGCGAAGCCCGCCATCAGCGGGTAAAGCAGATAAATCACGTTCTCGGCAACGACCAGCGCAAGCGTAATAATGAGCTTTTTGCTATGAAGTCTTGCGAGCTTTTTTAGCGTATTCATGGCCCCGTGCGACGGCACGGCGGAGGCGATTTGCGATGTGGTTTGCATGACAACAGGTTCTTAGATTGGTATTCTTGAGCGGTTGCTCAAGTCCGGAAAGTGTATTTGAGCACCCGCTCAAAGTCAACGAAGAGGAAGTGATGAAAGAGAAACCCGCCGACCTGAAGATCAAAATTTTGCAGGCTGCCATTGCCCTGTTTATCGAAAAAGGCGTTGAAAAGGTCACTACCCGCGAGCTGACCGAACAGGTCGGTATCGCCCGCAGCCATATCTATCACTATTTCCCCGACTGGCAAGCTCTCTGCGTGGCCGCGTTCTCCCGCTATATGTATGGCGAGCTGGAAGCTTTTACGCTCAGGACGAATGCCCTGCCGCCTGGAGCCGCTCTTGAGGTGTTTATTGAAGATTATTTGCCCGACCGGGCCGATGCCGTCTGGGAACTTTACGGATCGCTGTGGCGGCTGGCCGTGCATAACAAAGTTTACGCAGAGCTTGCGCTGGAGCTAACGAAACGGTGGGATGCCCTGCTGGCGGGCATCATCCAAAACGGGATTAACCGCGGTGCTTTCCGCCAGACGGACGTCGGGCGCGTCACGCGACAGCTTGGCGCGATGCTGAACGGCTATTCCGATCAGCTCATAATCGACAGCGCCCCGCTCGCGCGTTCACAGGCTCTGGAGGATATCCAGGGCTTTATCTCTCAGATCCTGCTGCCGTAAAGCCGTATACCAGCAGCAGAACCAGCGCGCTGCTGCCAACTGCGACCCAGCCCAGCGCCTGTAGCCAGGCGGCTAACACCAGCCCGCCGCCGAGCAGCAGATAATAAAACAGGCCCAGAATCGCCCCGGCGGTGCCTTTACGCTCGTTGTAATCCACCAGCGCGGCGGAAAGAATATTTGGAATGGCCATTCCAAAACCCATGACGATAAGCGCTTCTGCACCCAGAAACATCAGGCTGTTGAAATGCAAAAGGATCGTGACGCCGATCCCTCCCGCCAGCGAAACTATCCCAGCCAGCGCCACCAGATGCGCAGAGCGCACGCCACGCGAGAGCAGAATCTTGTTCAGCCAGGCTCCGGAGACGGTGCCGAGCGCTAATATTACGCCGCCGTAGCCAAATATCGCAGGAGGATAGCCCAGCCTTTCAAATTCAAAGGGCGCCAGCTGGTAATAGCTAAAGAGGTTGAGATTAAACAGGGCTACCAGCAGCGCGGTGCGCCAGATGTGCCTGTCCCGGCTCATCAACCGTAGCGTTTCCAGCATTGATATCGGCGCCACGCCCGAGGGGCGAGTTTCCGGCAGTTTTATCACCGCCCAGCACAGCAAGGTCGTGGCCAGCAGCGCCAGCCCACTAAATACGCCCTGATAGCCGAAATAATGATTCAGCGCGGTACCCGTTAGCATTCCGATAAGCGGGCTGACGGCCAGCGCCACGCCCATCACGGAAAAAATCAGCGCGAGCCTTTGCCCGGTAAAACTATCTCGCAACAGTGTTTGCGTGCAGACCGACCCCGCCGCTGCGCCAAAGGCCGCAAGCATTCTGGCCGTCAGCAGCACATCGAAACTGCGCGTGGAAAGGGCCAGCAGCGAAGCCATGCCGTAAAGAGTCAGCCCCGCCAGAACCGCAGGCCTTCGCCCGGCCAGATCGCAAACTCGCCCCCAAAAGACCACGCCAGGCGCGAAGGCGAAAAAGTACAGGGATAGCGTCTGTCCGGCCTGTGAGGCATTCACGCTAAAGGCTGATGCAATCCCCGTCAGCGCGGGGCTGTAAATAGTTTCCACAATCTGCGGAAACATCATTAGGGCCGTGAGCAGTACCAGCCCAATTTTCGCTTTCATTTTTTGTCCTCAGGCAAATGAGGCGCAAAGGTAGCACGGGGAAATTTGTCCCATTACAATAACCGGGACAATATATAGCTGAAATCGGACAACCTATGGCATGGCTACAAGCAGACGACGAATTTGACGCGGACAGCATGTCGCGCCCGGTCATTGGCATCGCGGCCGAGCTGCGCAACCACGATTCGGGCATTCATCAGCATCGCATGGGCCAATTGCTGTTTGCCGCAAGCGGCTGTGTGCGAATAACCCTCGCCCGACGGCTGTGCATGCTGCCGCCAACCCGCATCGCGTGGATCCCGCCGCACACGCCCCACCGGGCAGAGATGAAAGACATTGTGGGCTATCGTTCCGTCTGGTTTGATCCCCGTCTTATCGGCTCACTGCCTGAAGACGTGGCGGTGCTGGATACCAATCCTCTGCTGAGCGCCGTCCTGGAACGCATCGCGCTGGCAGATTTCGCTATCGACTGGCAATCGGGAGCAAATGCAAACCTGCTGGCCGTTTGCCTGGACGAGCTGCGCGTCGCCGGCCGGGAGCCCGTATTCCTCAGGCTGCCCGTGGACAGGCGGCTCAGGAATTTTACCGGTGATGCTCTTCCTCCGCCGCTTAACGAGCTAGCGGCCAGCGCAGGCGCCAGTCAAAAAACGGTCAGCAGGATCTTCATTCAGCAAACGGGGATGAGCTATCAGCACTGGCGGCAGCAGTGGCGTTTCCTGAAGAGCGTGGAACTGCTGGCGACTGGAAACAGCCTGTCCTTTACCGCGGCTGAACTGGGGTTTGCCAGCGACAGCGCGTTTATTGCCTTTTTCAAAAAGCTGTCCGGAACAACGCCAAGGGCCTACATCCCAACGCGCCCCCTAAAGCCCGTCAGGTGAGCCACGGCTACGCTACGGATAGGTAATTCCCGGAGGATTAACCTCAGAGGCGACAACCTCTTCGCCCTTTTCTCCCCAGCGCGCCAGCACCCGCTGGTATTCACCGCCTGCTGCCGCGCCGTTTAAAGCAGCCTGTAGCGCATAAACCAGGCCATTGCCCTTTTTAGTTGTGGTGGCCACAAACGCTTTCTTTGGCCCTAAGCCCACAACCGTGGTTTTGCCGGTGAGCGCCGCTTTGTAGGCTGAAACGCTCTGCGGCCCGAAGAACACATCCGCCCGGCCAGACTGGATATAGAGATTGCCTGAGGCGTCGTCCGTCAGGTATACCGGCAGCGCGGGCTGACGCCCAGCCCGCTCGTTCTGTTCATTCCAGCCCAGCAGGATTTTCTCCTGATTGGTGCCGGATCCTACGATAACCCGCAGCCCTGCCAGATCCTCCGCCCTGCCGATGGCGGTAATTTTGCTGCCCGCTTTAACCGAGAAGGCCAGCGAATCCACGCGATAGGTCGCAAAATCAAACTTCTCTTTGCGCTGCTCCGTCACGGCGATATTCACCAGCGCCACGTCATAGCGGCCCGAGGTGATGCCCAGCGGCCAGTCTTCCCACGCCGTTGGCACCAGCTTGAGCTTCAGACCAAGGCTGTCGGCTAACAGCCGGGCAATATCCGGGTCGCTACCGATGCGCGTCCGGTTGTCGCTTGCCAGCATCGCCAGCGGCGGCGAATTAAGTGCCGAAATAGCGACGGTCAGCGTGCCCGGCTCAACAAATTTAAACGATGGGGGGATTTTGCCGATCGCCTGCGGGTTTTTAACCGTATGGATTGGCCGTTCATTGGAAAGCAGATCGATATTTTCCTGCGCCAGCGTTGTGGCGCTGAACAGCATCAGCGCCATGGCTCCAGATTTCATGCGTTCTCCTTAAAGCACTTTCGATAAGAATTGTTGAGTGCGGGCGTGCTGCGGGCGGTTCAGCACTTCCTCGCTGCTACCCTGTTCGACGATTTTTCCATCGACCATAAACACCACTTTGTCAGCGACTTCACGGGCAAAACCAATCTCGTGGGTGACGACAACCAGGGTGGTGCCCGACCGTGCCAGCTTTTTAATCACGTCAAGCACTTCGCCAACCAGCTCCGGGTCCAGCGCCGAGGTGGGCTCATCAAAGAGCATGACTCTTGGCTGGAGCGCCAGCGCGCGGGCAATGGCAATGCGCTGCTGTTGCCCGCCGGAAAGATGCCGCGACCAGGCGTCGGCCTTATGGCTCAGGCCAACCACCTCCAGCAGCTCATAGGCGCGTTCAGTGGCGGCCCGGCGGCTGAGCTGCCGGTGGGCAATCGGTGCTTCTATCAGGTTTTCCAGCACCGTGAGATGCGGAAACAGATTAAAGTTCTGGAACACATATCCCACGTTCACCCGCTGGCGAAGGATCTCCTTTTCTTTCAGCTCGTAAAGCTTGTCGCCCGCCAGGCGATAGCCAATGTAGTCGCCGTCTATTTGAATAAATCCTTCATCAACGCGTTCCAGATGATTAATGGCGCGCAGCAGCGTAGATTTCCCCGAGCCGGACGGCCCGAGAATCACCGTCACCGAACCCGGCGGCAGCTCAAGAGACACGTTATCCAGCGCTTTATGGCGGCCAAAATATTTGCTCACTCCGGTAATAGAAATATGGCCTTGCGAATTATGGGAGCGGTGCATGAGCGGCCTCCTGAGCCTGAAGTACAGGTCGTTGAGAAACGGTGCGGACGGAGCTTTGCTCATTGATAGCCGACCGGCGTTCGCTGCGGGCAAGCCAGCGTTCGACCAGGTGCTGAATCAGCGACAGCACGCTGGTTATCGCCAGATACCACACCGCGCCGACCATCAGCAGCGGGATCACTTCCTGGGTGCGGTTGTAGATCATCTGGATGGTATAGAACAGCTCCGGCATCGCCAGCACGTAAACCATCGCCGTCCCTTTGGCGAGGCTGATTATTTCGTTGAACCCGGCGGGTAAAATGGTGCGCAGCGCCTGAGGTAAAATAATGCGTATCGTGCGTCGCCAGGCGGGCAGACCCAGCGCCGCAGCCGCTTCGTACTGGCCGTGATCGACGCCCAGAAAGCCGCCGCGAATAATTTCTGCGGTGTAGGCGCTTTGCACCAGCGTCAGCCCGACGACCGCCGTGGAAAACTGCCCAAGCACGTTAATCGTCTCGTAGCTACCCCAGGTGATGGCGGTGAAAGGAATTCCCAGCGACAGCGTGTCGTACAAATAGGAAAAGTTATAAAGGATGATCAGCACGACAATCAGCGGCAGCGAACGAAACAGCCAGATATAGCCCCACGCCAGCGCGTTAAGCAGCCAGGATGACGAAAGCCGCGCCAGCGCCAGCATGCCGCCAATAATGACGCTCAGCACGGTGCCAATCAACGTCAGCAGCAGCGTCTGCCCCAGCCCTTCGAGAATCACCGGGTCGAAGAACCAGCGGGCAAACACGGCCCATTCCCAGCGCGGGTTAAACGCCACCGACTGAATCACGATTGCCAGCACGAACAGCGCGACAACCGCGCCGAGGGTACGCAGCGGATAGCGAGCAGGAACAACTTTAATAGTGGAAGGCGTTGTCATGTCGTTTCCTCAGGCGGTTTTGCTCAGCTCGGCGAGCGTCAGTGCTTTGGTGAAGCGCAGGCGCCCGTCGAAAGGCTCCACGCTGTACTCTTCAGGGTTACGATGTACGTCAAACTGCGGCGCATATCCCTGCCCAAGATAGAGTTTCACCGCTTCGGGCTGGCGAAAGCCGGTGGTCAGATATATCTGGCTGTAGCCTGCCAGCAACGCCCTTCTTTCCAGCTCCTGCACGATGCGGCCCGCCAGTCCCTGCCGGCGTAGCGCCGGATGAGTCCAGATACGCTTCAGCTCGGCGGTATGTTCGTCAAAAGGTTTGTACGCCCCGGTGGCAATAATCTCGCCGTCACGTTCCAGAACGATAAACAGGCCCTGTGGCGCGAGATACCACTCGGTCAGCTCGACCTCGGCGTCACGGGAAAAATAATCGCCGTAACGCGCCTCGTACTCCCCGAACAGGCCGGTGATAATCGGCAGGAGCTCAGGAGCCTCAGGGGAAACGTCGCGAAACTGTTCGCTCATCATGTGCTCCTTAGTCGCCAAGACCGGCGGGGTTGATTTCAGAAGAAGGGATCTGCTCGACGCTTTCTCCCCAGCGGCTCAGCACTTTGCTGTAGTCACCGTTTTTAATGACGCCGTTCAGCGCGGTTTGCACCGGTTTAACCAGCCCACCGCCTTTTTTAAGCGTTACGGCAATGTGCGCTGCTTTTGGCCAGCCGCCGTCCACGCTGCCGACCAGCCGGGTTTTGCCGGTTAGCGCGGCTTTCCATGCGCCGATAACGTTTGGGCCAAAGAAGGCATCGGCCCGGCCTGACTGCAACGCCAGCGTCAGCGCGGCGTCATCTTTGGTATAAACCGGGGTGAAGGGCTTCAGGCCCTGCTTCTGGTTTTCCTCGTTCCAGGCCAGCAGGATGGATTCCTGGTTGGTGCCGGAGCCTACGATAATGCGCAGGCCGGAGATGTCCTGCGCCTTCTCAATGGCCTTGATTGGGCTGGTCGACTTCACGTAAAAGCCAAGGGAATCTTTACGGTAGGTGGCAAAATCAAACTTCTCTTTGCGCTCTTTGGTCACGGTGATGTTACTGATGGCCGCGTCGTACTTACCGGATGTCACGCCCAGCGGCCAGTCCTCCCATGAGGTTGGCACCACGTTCAGCTCAAGGCCGAGGCTGTCCGCCACCAGACGGGCGATATCCACCTCGCTGCCGAGCAGCGTTTTATTATCGTCGGCAAAAACGGTGAGCGGCGGCGAATTCAGCGCGGCCACCGCCACGGTAAATTTCCCCGGCACGGCGAAGCGATAGCCTTTCGGCAGCTCTGCAATGGCCTGCGTATTCCTCACGCTATTTACCGGTTTTTTATTAGCCTCGAGGCTGACGCCCGCGCCGTTAATAGTCACTTCCTGCGCCAGGCCTGCGAAAGATGTCAGGCCCAGAGCGATAGCCAGAATGAGCGATGTATTCTGCATAGCGTGTGTTCTCTTTTATTGTTTTGCGTACTGGTTCTGCGGGGCGGACAGGCCCAGGCTTTCTCGTAAAGTGGTGCCCGGATATTCCTTGCGAAATAGCCCGCGGGCCTGAAGTACCGGCACAACTTCATCCACGAAGCGCGGGAAGGTATCCGGCGTGCCGCCCTGAATGATGAAGCCATCGGCGGCGAAGTTTTCGAACCAGCTTTGTATTCCGTCGGCCACTTCCTGTGCCGTGCCAAAGAAGCGCGGCCGCGGCGAGGCGGATTCGAGGGCTATCTGGCGCAGCGTCAGGCCGCGTTCGCGGGCAGTGCGTTTGATTTCATCCGTGGTGCTGCGGAAGCTGTTCTGCCCCAGATCGCCAAGGTCCGGAAATGGCGCGTCCAGCTCGTACTGGCTAAAATCGTGATGCTCAAAGTAGCGGCCCAGATAGTTCAGCGCGTCGGTAATGGAAACCAACGCGGCGGTGGTCTGATACTGGTTTTCCACGTCCTGCGCATCGCTGCCGACAATCACGCTCACGCCCTGGAAAATATGCAAATCTTCCGCACGGCGGCCATGAATCTCCACCTGCCCCTTCACGTCGCGATAGAAATTCTGCGCTTCTTCCAGCGTTTCATGGTGGGTGAAAATAGCGTCCGCGTGGCGGGCGGCTAACTTTTTGCCGTCGTCGGAGGCCCCTGCCTGAAAAACGATGGGTCTGCCCTGCGGCGTGCGGCTGATATTTAGCGGCCCGGCAACCTTGAAAAAATCGCCGTGGTGATTGAGCGCGTGGAGCTTAGCGGCATCGAAGAACTGGCCCGTCTCCTTATTGCGGATAAAGGCATCTTCTTCCCAGGAATCCCACAGCCCTTTCACGACGTCGAGGTATTCATCCGCAATGCGGTAGCGCAGCGCGTGCTCCGGGTGCTTGTCGCGGGAGAAGTTTTTCGCCGAGCCTTCCAGCGGCGAAGTCACCACGTTCCACCCCGCCCGGCCTTTGCTCAGGTGGTCGAGGCTGGCGAACTGGCGCGCCACGGTAAAAGGTTCGCTGTAGGAGGTGGAGAGCGTGCCGACCAGCCCCAGATGCGAGGTGATGCTTGCCAGCGCGGAAAGCAGCGTCAGCGGCTCAAAACGGTTCAGGAAATGCGGGATAGATTTTTCGTTGATATACAGGCCGTCGGCGACAAACAAAAAATCCAGCTTGCCCTCTTCGGCCTTTTTAGCGGTCTCGATAATAAACTCAAAATTAATGCTCGCGTCGGCGGTGGCCGCCGGATGTCGCCATGCGGACATATTCCCGGATGCGCCGTGTAAAATTGTGCCAAGCCGCAGCTGTCGTTGTTCAGACATCGTTTTTCCTTATCTTCAGGGCGCACGATCCCCGGGGTGCAGTTCCCCAGGTTTGTCGTTACGGGTTAGTTTTCGAGCAAAGCCTGTTCGGCGAGTGAAGCAAAATAACGGGCTGCGCGCTCTATTAAGGCTTCGTCAGGGTTGAATGCCGGGTGGTGCAGCCCGTATTCGCTGGCGCTGCCGATGCTGACGAATGCGCCGGGCACCGTTTTCAGGTAAACGGCGAAGTCTTCGCCGCCCATGTGTACGTCGGCAGTTTGGGTGCGGTATCCCACGTCGCCCGCTACGCGGGTAGCAAACGCCGCCCACTTTTCATCGTTGACCAGCGTGGTTGGCCCGGCGAACCATTCCACCTCAACCTGCGCGCCAAAAGCCGTCGCAAAACCGTTGGCCAGCTCGCGGATGCGTTTTTCCACCTGGCGCTGAACGTCCGGCTGATGGGTTCGCACCGTGCCTTCCAGCTCCACCGTTTCCGGCAGCACGTTCCAGGTATTCCCGCCCTGAATACGCGTCACGCTGACCACCACGGATTCCAGCGTGTTGACATTGCGGCTGGCTACCGACTGCAACGCGCTGACCAGCTGGCTGGCGAGCACGATGGAATCATTGCCTTCATGCGGGCGCGCCGCATGGGCACCTTTACCTTTCACGCGGATCGTAAAGCGATCGACGTTGGCATAAAAAGCGCCGCCTCGGGTGGCGAAGGAACCGACCGGCAGGCCCGGTTCGTTATGCATGCCAAAAATAGCGCTTACGCCCTCCAGCGCCCCGGCTTTGATGACAGCCTTTGCGCCGGTAAAGTTTTCCTCTGCGGGCTGAAAGATGATGCGTACCCTGCCCGGCAGCTGCTTTTCATGTTCTTTGAGCAGCAGGGCCGCACCGAGCATCACGCTGCTGTGTACGTCATGACCGCAGGCGTGCATTACGCCAGGATTTTGTGACTTAAAATCGACGTCGTTCGCTTCATTTATTGGCAGCGCATCAATATCGGCGCGCAGGGCGATAACTTTTTCACCTGTGCCGACTTCGGCCACCACGCCCGTATCAAGCTGATAAGGCAGCAGGCGCAGGCCAGCATCTTCCAGCCAGCGGCGAATCCGCCCGGTAGTGGCCACTTCCAGCCCGGAAAGCTCCGGGTATTGATGCAGCTCGCGCCGCCAGGCTATTAACTGTGCTCCGAACACCATTTGCGTCTCCCTACCAGGCTTCATGTTCAGCGAGGAATGCGTTTGCAGGCGATGCCGGTCTGACATCTGCCAACAGGCGAAGAGACAGCGTCCTGGCCTGGAAGTCGGCAATCGGCGTGTCGATAATGAATTCGTCGATGCCAAACTCCTGCTGCAACGCGTCAAGGCCTGCGTGGACCGTTTCGGCGGTGCCTTTGAGCAGCGAGGGTTCACGGCGCTGAATGTGTCTGATCGGGCTGCCCGTCTGGCGTGCAAAAGCGTGCGCCTGGGCTTCACTTCCGACGCTGACGCGCTGGTCGTTTTCAAGCTCTACGCTCCAGATTTCGACCTGACTTGCCAGTTCATCCGCAGCCGCAGCGCTATGGGCGACGATAACCTGCACCGCAACGAGGGTGTCGCGCTGGCTGTGCTGTTGCCACAGGTTGAGCACCTCCCCGAGTAGAGCCTTGTCGCCGTTAAGATGCGCGGCAAAGACAAACTCCCAGTCGAGCTGCGCGGCGAGCAAGGCGCTTTCACGGCTGGCCCCCAGTAAGAATCTTTCGGCGCTAACCTGCGGAACAGGCGAAGCTCGCAGGGTTTGGTCGCCGTCGGCGTCTTCGTCCTGCACCGCTGGCAGCGACAGCCAGTTATCGAGCTGGGCAAGCTGGTCGGCAAAGGTGCCCTTTTCGTTCTGATGCAGGCCGCTTTGCAGCGCACGGGTGGACAACGGTAGGCCGCCGGGCGCTTTGCCAACGCCAAGATCGACGCGCCCCGGCGCAAGAGAGGCCAGCAGGTTGAAGTTCTCCGCCACCTTATAGGGACTGTAATGTTGCAGCATCACGCCGCCGGAGCCGACGCGGATGCGATGAGTCTGACCCAGGATCCAGGCAATCAGCAGCTCGGGTGACGGGCTCGCCAGGCGGGAAGTGTTGTGATGTTCGGCAATCCAGAAACGGTGGTAGCCCCAGCTCTCGGCCTGCTGAGCGAGGCTAAGCGTATGCTGAAGCGCCAGGGCAGGCGTTTCGTTTTTGGCAACCGGACTTTTATCCAGCAGGCTGATTCGATAGGACATGTCGCGCACTCAGTTTCATTAACGTGCCTTCATTAATAGAGGGTCGCGAAGCCGCTGAGAAACAATTAATTTACATTTGGTTAGTTAAAAACCGGCAAAGCAAAGCCGCGAATTTTATGAGGGAATGTTGTTCAACCGGGCGGTATCGGCGGGCGTGCCGGTAAAAAAAAGGGCTGCAATAAGTTTGCAGCCCTGAGCTTAGTTCAGCGGTTGAGATTAGAAGGTTTCCCAGTTCTCATCCGTTGTTGCAGCCTGTGCAGGCTTACGCGGAGCCGCCGCTGAGCCCGCCATCTTCGGCGTTTTCAGATCGCGTTTCTCCACGGTGGCATTCTGCGTAATGCGGAAGACCGACACGGCCTGGGTCAGGCGGCTGGCCTGCTCTTCGAGCGCGGCTGCGGCTGCGGCAGATTCTTCAACCAGCGAGGCGTTCTGCTGGGTAACCCGATCCATTTCCGAAACGGCAAGGCCCACCTGGTCGATTCCACGGCTCTGCTCATCGGACGCGGAGGCGATTTCGCCCATGATATCCGTCACGCGGGTAACGGCATTCACGATCTCACCCATCGTTTCCCCGGCGCTTTCAACCAGCGTAGAGCCGGTATCCACTTTACTGACCGAGTCCTCAATCAGACCTTTGATCTCTTTTGCGGCCTGCGCGCTGCGCTGCGCCAGGTTACGAACCTCGCCGGCGACCACGGCAAAACCTCGACCCTGCTCACCGGCACGAGCCGCTTCCACAGCGGCGTTGAGCGCCAGAATATTGGTCTGGAAGGCAATGCCGTCGATAACGCTGGTGATGTCGGCAATTTTCTTGGAGCTGCCGGCAATGTCGTTCATCGTGCGCACGACGTTATCCACTACTTTGCCGCCACGCTGCGCGGTTTCAGAAGCGCTGAGCGCCAGCTGGCTTGCCTGCCGGGCATTTTCGGCGTTCTGCTTCACGGTAGCGGTCAGCTCTTCCATGCTGGCTGCGGTCTCCTCGAGGGAGGCGGCCTGCTGCTCGGTGCGGGAAGAGAGATCGTTATTGCCGACGGAGATTTCGCTGGCCCCGCTGTAAATCGCGTTGGCACCGTTGCGCACATCGCTTACGGTGCTGACCAGCTCGGCCTGCATATTGCGCAGGCTGTCCGCCAGCTGGCCCATTTCGTTGCTGCCTTCCACCTCAATCTTGCGTACCAGATCGCCACCGGCGATATGGCGGATGCTGGCAATCAGACTGTTCAGCGGTGCAATCAGCGTGGTTTTAATGCCCAGCCAGACGGCGACAATCACCACCAGCACGGCGAGCAGGATCGACATCAGGATCCAGATAGCCATGTTGTAGGAGCTGTTGTTGTCGTCCACCGCCAGCTGATAAAGGCGATCGTTCTGATTCAGGTAGCTCACGTACTGCTGTTCAAAGCCGTCCTGATATTTTTGGGTTGGCTGGTCGAAGAACTCATTGATTTTACCCGCGCCCAGCAGCTGAATCAGCTCGGCCAATGCGCCGTGGTAAATATCATAGTTACGTTTGATTTCCTGTGAGGCTTCGTCGCTCTGGCGCGGATCGCGCGGCAGCGTTTCATAAATGGCCCACTGCTCTTCGGCGCGCTTCAGGGAAGCACTGGCGATTTGCATGAGTTCAGGTACGGTCGAGCCGCTGCCGGTGTTGGTGGTATCCATCATATAGCGGATACCGGCGCGGTTCAGGGTGTTGCGCGTCTGGAGAAGGGCTACCCAGCTGCCGTTCAGCGTGGACTGCTGCTGGCGGATGGTTTGCAGGACGGTGAAATTTTCCTTGTCGTTTTTCAGGGCGTTAAAGAACAAACCGCCAGAAGTTAATTGTAAGATCCCGAACAATGCCAGCACACAAAGCAGGCTGGTTACTACTTTTATACGATTTAACATGCTTTCCCATTCTTATTCCGACAGATACTTAATGTATGTCGGCGTTTTATGAGAAAACTTTATGCTTATTGTTGCACTTATCAACATAAGTTGCGTTGAGCATGCGAATGCTCAAATTTTTATGCTGCTTTCGCTCTGCGCCGGCAAAACCGCCCTGCTTCCAGGACGGTTCAGAGGGTCAGCTACGTTCGATATCTTTTGCTGCCTGGTCGAGCGTGTCGATGATTTTGTACAACGTTTCTTTGGGTATATCGCCCTGCGCAAGCCGCGTATTAAGCGCCACGCGAAAGTTGTGGATGGCGCGCTGCACTTCAGGAATACGGCGGTTCTCCCCCAGCACGCCGAGCGAGGACAGCCGTTCAACGATCGCCGTGACATCTGCACGCTGTTCTTCCAGCGAAGCTTTCCCCTCTTCCGTAAGTTCCCAGACCTTTTTGCCGCCGGGGCTGTCCGCGCTGCGAATAGCGCCCATCTCTTCGAGCAGCGTCAAATTTGGATAGACGAGCCCCGGGCTCGGCACGTATTCCCCCTTTGCCAGCGCCTCAATGGATTTAATCAGCTCATAGCCGTGCGCCGGGCTGGTGGAGAGAAAGCTAAGCATTAGCAGGCGAATATCCTGCGCGTCGAACAGCTTTTCCCGACGGGAGCGACCTTTACCTTCCGGGCTACCGGGCTCGTGTCGCAGACGATCAATACGCATTTTCAGATCCTATTTACTGTGCCAGTAGGCCACGGCGCGCACGTAATCGGCGTCCAGAGCGTAGGTTGCCAGCAGGTTGTCGTGCAGGCGCTTAACCTCTTGCCCTTCACCGGTTAGCCAGATGAAGTAATCCTGCGCGGGTACCGAAAGGTTTTGCAACCTGTCGGCGATAGCCTCTCCGCTGAGCCACTCAATATTCGCATGGGTAAACTCGCTCAGATACGGCTCAGTCGCGGCGTGGTGGCTGTTCACCAGTACCTGCACGTGAACGTTCTCCGACAACTGTTGCAAGCGACGGCGAACCGCAGGCAGACCGCTTTCGTCGCAAACGTACAGCTGCCAGGCGTAATCCGTTGGAATAACCAGCGATCCGCGCGGGCCACCAATCATCAGCTTATCGCCAGGCTGCGCTCCTTCGGCCCAGCTGCTTGCCACGCCTCCCTCATGAATGTAGAAGTCGATGGTCAGCTCATTGCGTTCAGCATCGAAGGCCAGCGGCGTGTAGTCGCGGGAAGCCGGGCGCGGGCCCTCACCCCAGACAATGCCTTCACCGGTAATTACGGGCAATTCAAGCCTGCCGTCTGCGTCGGGAAAGAAAACTTTGATGTGATCGTCAAATCCGTGGGAGGCAAAACCGCTGAGCTGTTCGCTGACAAAGACGATACGGTAGAAGCAATCGACGGCAGTTTGCTTACTTTTCACCGTCAATTCTCGGAACTTAAGCTCATTTTTAACGCGCTCAGGAAGTTTAGATTTGGTTTGTTGGGGGGTCATGGCAGGCTCTTTTTATGGGTTAAGATATATCATAGATATGTTTTAACATGCGCGCCGGGGGTTGTCTTTATCAAATTGCGGCGTTTTCCAGACCCGGTGTTGATTAAATTGCAACCGTTTATGTCGTGTCGCTACCCGGATCCCAAATTGACAAACCCATACGATTCGTTACTTCCCTTTTGCCGTTACACCCTTCTACACTGGCTCTGGCACTTTGACGTACGGCCTGGTAACAACCCATCCACCGACTAACCGTCCCAGGGAGGTTTGAAATGTTTCCTGAATACCGCGAACTGATCACCGAGTTAAAATCCGCCAACCCACGTTTTCTTAGCCTGTTCGACAAACATAATCAGCTCGACCATGAAATTCTTCGCCGCGAAGGCCCACAGGGCACCGGCTACAATGAACAGGTGATGCAGCTGAAAAAAGAGAAGCTAAGGCTGAAAGACGAGCTTTATCAGATGTTAAAGAAAGCCAGTCGGTAACCTCTTTCCGGGAAGGGGTCAGCCCCTTCCTTCTTGCCGGGCATGAACTTTCTGGCGCCAGGTAAGACCCGGTCAAAAATGCGCTCTTTTTAAGACATTACCACTGTAGATTAAACAACCAGCGCTGGTTATTATACGCCCATCATTTTTCGCCACCCGGCGCCTGGAAATTTACCGGCGCGGCGTAATTCGTGACGGTTTTTATTCCAGCTTAATAATTCAGGTTACGCAGGTCATTTAAGAGTATTTATTGTGTTAAAGGTTTTCATAAAGTTTGTTTTACTTATTGGTTTTATCATCTCCCCGTTCTTTGCGCCTCACGCTTCAGCAATGGAAAGCGCCGGTTTTAAGAGCAAAACGCATTTGTCCCAGGTCGATATTTCACAGTTTTACGCTACGTGGAAAGGTGTGAAATATCGACATGGCGGCTCAACAAAGCGAGGAATAGACTGCTCCGCGCTCACGCAGCGGGTTTTCAAGAAGCGTGCTATTAGCCTGCCAAGGACCACCGAGGCGCAGATGCGCTTAGGCAAGCACGTTCCCAAACATAAGCTTCAGCCTGGCGACCTGGTGTTCTTTAAAACGGGTAAACGCCAGCGCCACGTGGGGGTTTATATTGGCAAGGGTAATTTTTTACATGCGTCAACATCCGTTGGGGTGACTATTTCGTCACTGGATAATTCCTACTGGCAGCAAAAATACGTCACGTCGAAAAGAATTTCCGCGTAATAGTTTATTCAGTCTTCCTCCGTGAACAGAATTATGGAGCCATTAAAAAGCCCTGCTCCAGAAGATTCTGGCTCAGGGCTACGGTGAAGAATGCAGGAATGACTACAGGGATTTTATCCGTTCGAATGAAATTACGTGCAGCTCGTTAAGCCCTGGATAAATTTCACCAATCACTTCTTTAAGCTGGGTCAGCGTCATATTTTCCTGACGCGCATGCTCCAGCGTGAGTTCATTGAGCAGCACGGGTTCCACGCTTTTCACCTCGATGGTGCAGAAATAAACGTCGTCCTCATAACGCCCGACGCGCAGGCGCTGCCCCGGGCGAAAATGTGATTCGGCTTCATCGCGCAGGGTAATGGTTTTGCGGTCGGCCAGGATATCAGCTTCGAAGCGCTGGAAAAAAGTTATCTCGTTCATGACGGCATCTTCTGTAATTCAACTCGAGTATGCGCATCATACCCTGTCTTAAACGAAGGCTGCCAATGGATCCGCGGTTTCAAAGGCAATCTTGCGATCGGCTTTTGGCGGATAAATCAGCTCGCTGGTGATCGAGAGCTTGAGCTTTTTGGCTTCTTCACGGATGAGTTTCACTTCCTGATCCCAGCCCTCGGTGTATACCGCGCCCCAGCCGCCTAAATCCAGGCAGGTGACGTAGTTCACCTGACGATAGGTTAACGGCTCAATGCCGATCAACGATGCCGCCGCATTATGGCCGACGAAGCGGCCAAGCATGATGGCGTGCTGGCAGGTCATCAGCGCAAAGTTGCCTTTATCATCGGTGGCCGCACGAGCCACGTCGCCGGTAGCGAAAATACCTTCGTAACCCGGCACCTGCAGGAATTCGTTCACGTGCAGACGACCCTGGCTATCGCGCTCGGCGGTAAGCTGCGCGGTGAGTTCGCTGGCCTGAACGCCCACCGTCCAGATAACGGTGCTCGAAGCGATACGCTCGCCGTCGGCCAGAACAATGCCCTGCTCGTCGACTTCCGCCACGTCCGCGCCCAGACGCCATTCCACCCCCAGCTCGTCGCTTGCTTCACGAATCACGTCGCGCAGCGCTTCGCTGTATCGGCCGCCAATCACGTTTCCGCGTTCCACCACGATAACGCGCGGCTTAGCCCCTTCGCCAAGAATGGCCTGCAGGCGGTGCGGCAGCTCGGTAGCAACTTCGATGCCGGTAAAGCCGCCGCCGCACACCACCACGGTATTGCGTCTATCTGAATCCGGCTGCTGCCCAAGCTGATTAATGTGCTGCTCAAGGCGCAGCGCGGTTTCGAGCCGATCGAGGTCAAAGGCGTGTTCAGCCACCCCTTTCACCAGGTCGCGTCGCAGATGGCTGCCGGTGGCAATGACCAGCCGGTCGTAGTTTTCAAGGGTGCTTTCATTCTGCGCGTTGCGATACCACACGCACTTTGCCTCAGCGTCAATGCGCTGGGCTTCACCCTGCAGGAACCTGACGCCGGTGACGTTAAACAGCGGCATTAATGGAGAAACAAGGGTTTCAACCTTCTGCTCGTAAAAACGCGGTCGCACGCGCAGTTCTGGCTGCGGCGCAAGCACGGAGATCTCTATGTCGCTGCGGTTGTGCAGCGCTGCCAGACGTGCCGCGCTTAGCGCTGCCCACATACCCGCGAAACCTGCGCCAAGAATAAGGATCTTTTGTTTCATGCGAACTTCCTTCGTCAAATAAAGCCATCGGGGGGCCAGTGACTACGACTATACTGATCGGAGATAACTCCGACAAGTTTTTTCGCAGTTAAATTATTGACCCTATTACATGGCGTTCCCGTTGCAACCTGGCGAAGATCTCCCTACATTACTCGGAATAATTATGGCGGGGGTTCTATGGCTTTTTACAGCGCGGGCGTTGAATACGGCATTCACAGCCTGGTATGTATGGTGGATAACAAAGGTAATGGCATGGAGATGAGCGTGCGGGAAATCGCCGAGCTACAGGGCGTGCCCTACGATTATCTGGCTAAGATCTTCACCAGGCTTTCTAAAGCCGGACTGGTGGCCAGCACGGAAGGGAAAGGCGGTGGCTTTATGCTCGCCCGCCTGCCGGAAAACATCACCGTGCTGGATATCGTCGCCGCTATCGACGGCCCGAAGAGTATCTTCGACTGCAAAGAGATCCGTCAGCGCCTCGCCGTATTCGACGAAACCCCACCGGCCTGGGCCTGTGAAGGAATCTGCGGAATTCGTGCGGTCATGAACACCGCGCAGCAGCGAATGGAAGAAGCGTTGGCCCAGCACACCATTCTGGATTTGGCCCGTCGCGTATTTCGCAAAGCACCCGATGAGTTTGTCGTGGAAGTTCAGGACTGGATCAAAGATCGCCGCAGCCAGTAACCTTTTTGGTTAGACAATTTTCTGCAAAGTATTCCCGGCAGGCGGCAAGCCGTCGGGACATAGCGTACATAAAACCGGCGAATCACCGCGTTTATCCCCTCGTTTAGCCATCGATCTTTCCAAACCGCCATACGGCTTGCCTTCCTGACGGCTCAATCAGCAGATTATATAACTTTATGCTCTATCGGCTGGTTTTAAGTTCTTTAGAGGACGTTTTATGCCGTCCTATCATCCGCAACATGAACACTTTTCATGTTGTGAGAGAACCATGGCAATCGTCAATTCCGTCCTTGATTTAATCGGTCATACTCCGCTGCTGCGGCTTAATCGGTTTGAAACCGGCCCCTGCGAGCTGCTGCTAAAGCTGGAGAATCAAAATCCCGGCGGCTCAATTAAAGATCGCGTTGCTCTGGCGATGATTAACCAGGCCGAGCAAAGCGGTGCGTTACGGCCCGGCGGCACGATTGTTGAAGCCACGGCGGGGAATACGGGGCTTGGGCTGGCGCTGATCGCCTCGCAAAAAGGCTATCCGCTGATTCTGGTGGTGCCGGATAAAATGAGCCGCGAGAAAATTTTGCATCTCCACGCGCTGGGAGTAGATGTCCGTATTACGCGCTCGGACGTTGTCAAAGGCCATCCCGACTACTACCAGGACTACGCCCAACGCCTTGCGCAGGATATGCCCGGCAGCTATTACATCGATCAATTCTCTAACCCGGCAAACCCACAGGCGCATGCCGCAACGACCGCCGCCGAACTCTGGCAGCAAACTGACGGGCATATCGATGCCATTGTAGTGGGCGTTGGTTCAGGAGGGACGCTCGGCGGATTGCAAAGCTTCTTCCACGGTCGTTCGCCAAAAACTGAATTTATCCTCGCCGATCCGCAGGGCTCTATTCTGGCAGATGTGGTGGAAAAAGCGCCGCCACAAATGCCGGGCAGCTGGCTGGTGGAAGGCATTGGCGAAGATTTCATCCCTCCTCTGGCGCAGATTGGCGGCGTCTCGAAGGCCTTCAGGATCGCAGATGGTGAAGCATTTTCTGTCGCCCGCGAGCTGTTAAAGCGCGAAGGCATTCTGGCCGGTTCTTCCACCGGCACCCTGCTCGCAGCGGCCCTTCGCTATTGCCGTGCCCAGAACAAACCCAAACGCGTGGTGACGTTCGCCTGCGACAGCGGCAACAAATATCTCTCCAAAATGTTTAACGATGAATGGCTCAGCGGCCAGGCCCTCTCTTTGAAAAATGACTAAGGAAATCATGATGACTAAATTCGCCACCCAAAGCGTACACGGCGGTTCTTTCAGCGACGCGCACGGCGCCGTTATGCCGCCCATTTATGCCACCTCAACCTTCGAGCAGCCCGCCCCCGGCCAGCATACCGGCTACGAATATTCGCGCAGCGGCAATCCGACTCGCCACGCGCTGGAAACGGCCATCGCCGGGCTGGAAAGCGGAAGCCGGGGCTACGCTTTTGCCTCGGGGCTGGCGGCAATTTCTACGGTGCTGGAGCTGGTCGATAGCGGCAGCCACATCGTCGCCATCGATGACGTCTACGGCGGGACCTATCGCCTGATAGAAAATGTGCGAAAGCGCAGCGCAGGAATACGGGTCAGCTGGGTCAAACCTGACGACCTCAGCGGGCTGGAAGCCGCCATTCGCCCTGAAACCCGCATGATTTGGGTTGAAACGCCGACTAATCCGCTGCTGAAGCTGGCCGACCTTCAGGCTATCGCCGGTATCGCCCGGCGGCACAATCTGATTAGCGTGGCGGATAACACCTTTGCTTCCCCGGCCATTCAGCGCCCGCTCGAGCTGGGCTTTGATATCGTGGTGCATTCAGCCACTAAGTATCTTAACGGGCATTCCGACGTGGTGGCCGGTCTGGCAATCGTTGGCGCCGATCGGGCGCTGGCGGACAGGCTGGGCTATCTGCAAAACGCCGTGGGCGGCGTGCTCGATCCCTTCAGCAGCTTCCTGACGCTGCGGGGGATCCGCACCCTCGCCCTGCGCATGGAACGTCACAGCGCCAATGCATTACAGCTTGCACACTGGCTTGTGGAGCATTCCGAGGTGGAAAAGGTCTACTATCCGTGGCTTGAAACGCACCCGCAGTACCGCCTTGCCCGTAAGCAAATGTCGCAGCCTGGGGGGATGATTTCAATCGTTGTGCGCGGGGATGAACGACGGGCAGCGGAGATTATCAGCAGGCTGAAGATCTTCACGCTGGCGGAAAGCCTGGGCGGCGTGGAAAGCCTCGTCAGCCAGCCGTTTACCATGACTCACGCCTCCATTCCGCTGGAACAGCGCCTGGCGAACGGGATCACCCCGCAGCTTATTCGTTTGTCGATAGGCATTGAGGATGCAGGTGATTTACAGGCTGATTTAACCAATGCATTAAAGCATGGCTAAACTATTAATCCGGTTATTTAACCATTGCTACAGTTTTGGCGGCGTGATTATCCGCAGTGATATTATTATTCGAAATATTAGCCGCCGAAATAACCAGCAATAAAAGAACAAAATCGGCCCTTATTCAAGGCGTAGACAATCCGCCGCCAAATAAAGGCCGCCTGCAAGTAGGAGGTAATTTAATTTATTTCAGTGATTAATCTTCAGCCAAAATACTGCTCTCTTAAAATAGTCGCCCCGTCATCAATGGATTTAACCAGTGCTTTTACGCAACGTTGGGAATCCCCTGCGGCCAGAGCTTCCAGTAAATCTTCGTAGTTATGGTGACCCTGCGCCACTTCCTGGGACTGCGGATACAGATAATTAAAACAGGGTCCAATACGCACCCAAAGCTGCTCAATAAGCGCCGTCAACGTTGGCATCTGCGCATAGCTATACAGCTGGAAGCGAAATGCGCGATTAGCCTGCAGTGCCTGCTCCACGTTGCCCGCCACCTTTGCCGCGCGGAAGGCATCGTATAAGCTCCGCAGCGTGGCGAGCGATTCGGCGTTCATCAGGCGTGCCGCTTCACTCACCGCCATCACTTCCAGATTTTTACGAATAGTGGTGATTTCGTGATAGCAGCTAAGGGAGATTTCAGGTACTAAAAAAGCCTGCGCGGGTGTAGCATCGAGCGCGCCGGAAGAAACCAGCCTTAATAAGGCCTCGCGCACCGGAGTAATACTGGTGCCAAGTTGTTCCGCAATATCCTTGGTGACCAGGCGTGCTCCGGGTTTTAATGCCCCTACAATTAATGCACTTTTAAGCCGGGCCTCAACCTGCATGGTTAAACTCATTCTTTGGGCTTTTTCAAGATCAAGCATGTTTATTTCCTATTGCAAAAAAACTATTTTGTCAGTGTAGTTTCAACGCTGGCTTGTCATAAAGGTGGGCTAAAGATATATCATGTACTAATCTTTGCCCATTTATATAACCGGTGCGAATGATTATCTAACTTTTAAGCGTCACGCGTTAACGATGACGCAGAGGGATTGACTGTAAATGAAACAATCGGGTCGTAAACTTGCCATCCTGTCGGTGCTCATTGCGCTGGCCTCCCCTTTAAGTCAGGCCAGCGAGCTGGTGATTGCCCAACCGGCCTCGGCCACCGCGATGGATCCGGGCTTCCTGAAAGAGGCCGCCACGCTTGTCGACAACCTCTTTGATACGCTTATCCTGCGCGACAGCGCCATGCAGCTTCAGCCGGGCCTTGCCACCTCCTGGAAAGCCCTCGACGACACGACCTGGGAGTTCACCCTCCGTCCCGGCGTGACCTTCACCAACGGCGAGCCTGTTAATGCCGCTGCGGTAAAATTCTCCCTTGACCGCATCCTTGACCCGGCTAACCACGCGCCAACAATATCTTACATTAGAACCATTAAATCTGTTGAAGTAACCGGCGAGCACCAGCTGCGTATCCATACTAACGGACCGGACCCGTTACTGCCCACAAGAATGAGCAGATACCCGACATATATCGTTCCGCCTGCCTATGTAAGTAAAGTCGGTGCTGCGGAATTTGCACGGAAACCTGTAGGAAGTGGCGCATATACATTAAAAGAATTTATACCTGATGAGCGCGTTGTGATGCAGGCCAATCCAAACTACTGGCGCGGTAAGCCGGCCATCGACACGGTCACCTGGCGTCCGATCCCGGAGGCAACGGCCCGTATCACCGCCCTGCTGACCGGTGAAGTGCAGCTGGTGGATAGCGTTCCGGCGGATCTGGTGGGCGCACTGAAGAACAAGCCGGGCGTGCATCTTGAGCAGGTTAAAGGCGGCGGGCTGACTATTTACCTCGGCCTGAAGAACAGCGAAAAGCCGCTCAGCGACGTGCGCGTCCGCCAGGCCCTGTCGCTGGCGCTGAATCGTCAGGCCTACACCAGCCAGCTGCTGCACGGTTTTGGCACGCCGACCGGCACCATGGCTGGCGCGAAGGACTTTGGTTACCTAAACGTACCTGCCCAAACCCAGGACGTCGCCAAAGCGAAAGCTTTGCTTAAGGAAGCGGGCTACCCGGACGGCTTTACCCTCAAGTTCCAGGCCCCACGTCGCTATATTGCCAGCGCAGAGGTTGCCCAGGCGATCGTGCAGGATCTGGCTGCGATCGGCGTGAAGGCCCAGCTGGAAGTGCCGGAGTGGTCGGTCTACACCCAGCAGGTGGCTGCCGGTAAGCAGGCGCAAATGTACATGCTCGCCTGGGGGTCCACCCAGACGCTTGACGCCGACGCCGCGCTGTACCCTATTCTGCACTCGGGCGAACCCTATTCCACCGTTAACTCCCCGGAACTGGACAAGCTGCTGAATGCCAGCCGCAGTACGGTCGATACCGGCAAGCGCAAGCAGATCCTCCAGCAAATCCAGCAGGAAGTGGCAAAAGAGCAGCCGCTTATCCCCCTGTATCGTGAAGATTCCCTGTACGCCAACGGTGAGAACGTAACGTTCAAAGGTCGGGCAGACGCGCGTATTCCGCTGTTTGACCTGAGGGTGAAATGATCTTCCCTGCCCACCTGCTCGCCCGCCGCCCGCGTCGTCGCTTTTCCGGTGACGGTCTGGTCGGCGGTTTTCTGCTCGTCGCGGTTATCGCCGCGGCGCTCGTTTCACCCTGGCTCCCCCTGCCCGATCCTCTGACCAACAGCCTGGCGGATATCTTCCTGCCGTCGGGGTCGGTCACGCCAGCCGGCACGCACTGGCTGGGTACCGATCAGCTTGGTCGTGATCTGCTCTCTCGTATCCTGGCGGGCACGCGGCTTTCGCTGATGGTTGTGCTGCTGGCCGCCGCTATTGCGGCGGCAACGGGGACGCTGCTGGGCATGATCGCCGGATATTTCGGCGGCTGGGTGGACGCGATTATTATGCGGCTGATGGACATTCAGCTTGCCGTGCCGTTTATTCTGCTGATCCTGCTGGTGATGGCGCTGTTCGGCACGACGTTGCAAAACATCATTATCATTATGGGCGTGACCAGCTGGGCGATTTATGCCCGCGTGGCGCGTGCAAAAACCCTGGAAATACGCGAGCTGGAGTTTATTGAGGCCGTCCGCGCGATGGGCTTCTCAACGCCGCGTATTTTGCTGCGCCACATCCTGCCCAACCTCGCCACCCCGCTGATTGTGCTGCTGACCTTAGATATCCCGCGTCTGATTGTGCTGGAGGCTTCAATTGGCTTTCTGGGCATGGGCATTCAGCCGCCGACGCCGACTCTGGGCAATCTGATTGGCGAGGGCCGCTCGTATATGCTGCTGGCGCAGTGGCTGGTGCTGTATCCAGGGCTGGTGATTGCGGCACTGGTTATCGGCTGCAACCTGCTGGGCGACAGCCTGCTGCGTAAAACCCACACGAGGCTCGACTGATATGCTGCGCTATATCCTTTCGCGGCTGGGCCAGTCCGTGCTGGTCATGTTTGGCGTGTCGCTGCTGATATTTTACAGCCTGCACCTGACGGGCGATCCGGCGGCCATCATGATGCCGCCGGGTTCTACCCAGGCTGAAATCGACCATTTCCGCACGGCGATGGGCTTTGACCAGCCGCTGGTCTGGCAGTACGGCCACTATCTTAAAGGCGTGCTGCACGGCGATTTAGGCCAGTCGCTGCGCTATGACCAGCCGGTCACCGCACTTATTGTCCAGCGCGTACCGGCGACTTTACTGCTGGCGGTAACGGCCCTGGCCTGGAGCACCGTCGTCGGGGTGATGCTGGGCCTCGTCAGCGCCATCTGGCGCAACAGCTTCTGGGATCTGCTTGCCCGCCTGTTTGCCTTCAGCGGCCAGGCTATTCCGGTGTTCTGGCTGGGTCTGCTGATGATTTTGCTGTTCAGCCTCCAGCTGCGCTGGCTGCCCTCAAGCGGTTACGGCACCGTCAGCCATCTCATCATGCCCGCGATTAGCCTTGGCGCTTATTATATGAGCGCCATTGCCCGGCTGGTCCGCGCCAGCCTGATTGATGTGCTACACCTGGATTATATCCGCACCGCGCGGGCAAAAGGTCTCAGCCAGTGGCGCATTTTCATTCGTCACGGCTTGCGCAACGCGCTAATCCCGGTGGTAACCGTGCAGGGCATGTATTTTGCTTCGCTACTAGGCGGCGCGCTGGTTACCGAAATTATCTTTGCCTGGCCCGGCATTGGTCGCCTGGCGGTGCAGGCTATTCAGAACCGCGATTTCCCGCTGGTACAGGCGATTGTCCTGCTCGCCGCCCTGGTCTTCGTCGTCGTGAACTTACTGATTGACCTGCTGTACGTGGTGCTCAATCCGAGGATCAGGTTATGACTCACCTTACGGCTACCCTTGATTTGCTGCGCCAGATTACGCCCTTTAAAAGCGTGGCGGGCAACCTGGAGCAGCAGCAGGCGCTGGCCCAGTGGCTGGAAGACTGGCTGGTCAACGAGGTTGACGCCGAGGTTTGCCATCCGGTGAACCAGCAGCTGACCGGCACGGCCCCGCCGTTAGTGCACGTGCGGATTGACATCGGCGCGGCAGAAACCGTGGTGCTGTACAACATGTACGACGTGATGCCCGCCAACAAAGACGGCTGGGAGTGCGATCCTTTTGTCGGCGGCATCGTTCACTGGCGGGATAAAGGCGAAGTGTTCATTGCACGGGGCGCAGAGAACAACAAAGGCCCGCTGGCAGGCATGATGCAGGTGGTAAAAGACCTTTATCATTCCGGCCATCTGCACACCAATATTGAAATCCTGCTTGAAGGCGAGGAAGAAACTGGCAGCGGGCATCTGCGCCGCTATCTCGCCCGGACTCCTTGCCCGATAGACCCGGCGCTGGCCGTGCTTTTTCCTTCGCTGTGCGAATACGGCGGCGGCGCACCGAGAATTTATCTCGGCTTCACCGGGATGAGCGCAGGCCGCCTGATGGTGAAAGGCGGAAGCTGGGGAGGCCCAACGGCGGCCATACACGCCAGCAACGCGGCATGGATTGCCAATCCCGCCTGGCGCCTGGTGCAGGCGCTCAACGCTCTTGCGCCCGCGCAGAACAACGGCGTACTGCAAACCCAATCCCTTGACGAAGAGGCCAGCCAGCTGCTCACCGAACTGGCGCAGACCTTTAAGCTCGCCGATGAACTGCGCTTCCGGCGCAGTGAAAAACTGACTATCGCCGGAGATACCTTCAGCTGCCTGGCGTGGCTGCTGGGCAGCGCGGTATTGAATATCTCCGATCTTAATAGCGGCCCGCAGGGTGGCCGCGGCGTCATTCCCTACCAGGCCTGCGCCGAGCTGGCGCTTCGCACGCCGCCGGGTATTGATTCACAGGCGCTGCTTCAGCGCATGCGAGATTTGCTGCAAAACCCGGATTTGGACGGCGCAGAGCTGATCGTTGACGATAGCTATCCCGGACACCGTTTCAGCCTGGACGATGCCGGGGTGCTGGAATTGATGAACAGTTATCAGCAGCGGCAGGCCCGACCGCAAATCTGGCCCTGGGCACCCGGCTGCGCCCCGGCCTACGCCTTTGCACCGGTGGCACCGGCGTTTCTGATCGGCGGGCTGGGCGAAGGCGGCAATGCCCACGGCGTCAACGAATTTGTCACGCTGCGGGGGCTGGAACGCTACCAGCAATCGCTGCGCGACTGGCTTTTGGCCTTTTGACTCTCATTCAGGATTATTCATGACCAGCCTGCGCTTTTTAACGCAATCCCAGGTGCTCACCCTCGGCGGCAACGATCCGCTGCGAGCCGTAGAAGATATCGCCGAAACCGTGCGGCTGATGCGAGCAGGCGAAGCCGCAATGCCCGCAGAAACTCATGTCAATCTGGATACCTCACAGGGAAAAATTTATTCCCTTCCTGCCCGGGTGGCTGGCCGCTTTAACGCTACCGGCGTGAAGTGGACGGCGCACCGCCCGCAGGCGCAGGACGGTTTCCCCATGGCGATAGCCATGACGCTCCTCAACCGCGCCGATAATGGTTTACCCCTCGCACTGTTGCAAAGCGGTTCATTGACGGCAACCCGCACCGCCGCCGTTTCAGCCCTGGCGCTGAAGCTCGCCTCGCCGGTGCCCGTCAGGCGGGTGCTGATTCTCGGCGCGGGCGTGCAGGCGGCGGCCCATCTAAGAATGCTGCGCAGCGTTTTCCCTGATTTAGACGCGGTTTACTGCTGGAACCGAACGCCTCAGCGGCTGGAGAAAATGCTCGGCGCGGCTCAAGAAACTGCCGAGAGAGTCCAGCCGTTCGTCAATCTGGCTGATGCCCTGCGCCAGCCCTGGGATGCGCTACTGACCTGTACCGGAGCCAGCCAGCCGTTTATCGGCCCGGAAGTGGTTCGACCGGGCCGGATTATCCTGCAAATCGGCTATCATGAAGTGAGCTTTGCGGCCATCGAGCGGGCCAGCAAGGTGGCGGTGGACGGCTGGGGCGACTACTGCCACACCAGCGCCAAAAGTTTGTTCCAGATGTTCCGCTCAGGCGCTTTCACGCCGGAGCGCGTGGCGACAGATTTAGCCGGCCTGGTGGTTGACGGCTGGCGTGCAGCAGCGGAGGACAGCGTTTATTTCTCGTCGTTTGGGCTAAACGTTTTTGATATCGCCCTCGCCGCCCGCGTGGCGCAGGAGGCGGAGCGTCAGAACATCGGCACTGCGTTACCGCTTGAACTCACGATCCCCGCGTAAAGCCAGGGCCTGCTGGATGTCCGGCGCGGCCGCCAGCAGCTGACGCGTGTAGTCCTGCTTTGGTTTCTCGAGCACCTGCCGCGTTTCACCGGTTTCAACCACTTTCCCTCGATACATCACCACCACCCGGTCGCATATCTGGCGAACCGCGCCAAGATCGTGGCTGATAAACAGCACCGTTAAGCCAAGTTTGTCGCGTAAATCGGCCAGCAGCGCCAGAACCTGCCCGCGAACGGAAAGATCCAGCGCCGAAACGGCTTCGTCCGCGATGAGCAAATCGGGTTCTAAAGCCAGCGCCCGGGCAATGGCGATACGCTGGCGCTGGCCGCCAGAAAACGCGGCGGGTTTGCGGCTCGCCACGCCCGCCTCCAGCCCCACCAGCTCAAGAAGCTGGTTTACCCGCGCCGGAATACACTCCTTCCTGCACAGCTGATGAACCCGCAGCGGTTCCGCTATCTGCTCGCCTACCGACATTTTCGGATCGAGGCTGGCGTAAGGATCCTGGAAGATAATCTGCGCCCGTTTGCGCATCTGTCTTTGTTCCCCGGCGCTGGCGCGCGTCAGGTCCAGACCGTCAAAAATAATCGTGCCGCTGTCTATCGGCACCAGGCCAATAGCGCTGCGCCCAAGCGTCGTTTTCCCCGAGCCGGACTCGCCGATTAAGCCCACGATTTCACCCCTTTCGATTTCCAGCGAAGTCGGATGCAGGACGGTCTCCCGCTTTGCCGGTACGAACGGCAGCGCATGGGCCACAGGGTAGCTTTTGGTAATTCTGGAAAGCTGGATTAATGGCGAGCGGGAACCGTTCGGGCAGCGCAGCGGCAAAGCCGCCGTCTCGGAAGCGGCAATCAGCTGCCGGGTATAGGCCGCCTGGGGTGAAGTCAGCAGTTCAGGGACGCTACCCTGCTCAACAACCTTGCCCTGGTGCATCACGTAGGCCCGATCGGCGTAACGCGCCACCACGCTAAGATCGTGGGTGATAAACAGCACGCCCATCGCCATTTCGCGCTGTAATTCCTGCAACAGAGCCAGAATTTGCGCCTGAATAGTGACGTCCAGCGCCGTAGTCGGCTCATCGGCAATCAGCAAAGAAGGTTTGCAGCTCATTGCCGCGGCAATCATCACGCGCTGACGCATGCCGCCGGACAGCTGGTGAATATACTGCTTTGCCCGCGCCGCCGGGTCGACGATCCCCACGCGATCCAGCAGGTTAACCGCCTCCCGATGCGCCTGTTTCCAGCCCATATTCCGGTGGCGAACCAGCACTTCGGCAATTTGCTCGCCCACCTTAAGCACCGGATTCATGCTGCTCATCGGCTCCTGAAAGATCATTGCCATCTGCCGGCCGCGCAGGCCTTTTGCAAACGGCTTGCCAGGGCTGGCTACAACGTCACCGTTGAATTTCACCTCGCCGTGTTGATGATAAACACCCTCGGGCAGCAGCCCCATCACCGCCAGCGAGCTGAGCGTTTTCCCCGAGCCGGATTCCCCCACCAGAGCAACGATTTCACTCCGTTCGACGGTAAATGACACGTCGTTGACCAGAGTCTGGCCCAGGTGAGTACAAAGAGTGAGCGAGTCGACGACTAACAGCGGTTCCTGGCCTGGCATAAGCTTCCCAAAGCTGAAAAAACAGTGTGGCCCGAGACTATAAGATCCGGTCCGGGGCCACAAGATGAAATCCCGATAGCATATTGAATTCTCGCGATTACGCGCAATTCCCACTGTCGTTTAAAGATTAATTTTCGCGGCTTTGCGCAGCGGCGCACATAACCTTTTTTGGGCTGGCGTAGTCTGTGCGGGCAACAAATTCTTTCCCTTTAAAAAATTAAGGAACGGATTTATGGAACGTATTCTGATTGACGGCAAGATAATCGAAGTGGGTTTTGAAGACGGCCTGTACGTGGCGAGGAGCGACACTTTTAAACGAAAAGAAGCGCATATCGATCGCGACGCTTTTATAGCCCTGCTGGCTAAAGAGCTGCAAACCACCGCGGCTAACGTGGAAAAG
Source organism: Buttiauxella sp. (assembly GCA_036489025.1). Lineage (GTDB taxonomy): Bacteria > Pseudomonadota > Gammaproteobacteria > Enterobacterales > Enterobacteriaceae > Dryocola. The sequence goes on along the minus strand of DASXGN010000028.1, from coordinate 353,492 downwards.
CACGTCAGTAACTACATTTAGTCCGTAAAAAAGGCCATCTGTATCAGATGGCCTTTAGCGTATTAACTGGAGTTACCGTTTATGAATCCTGTCCAAACTCTTAGTTTCCTCCATTCCGCCGAACCTGTTGCCAACATACTCCTGTCCGGGGTTGAGAAACAAAACCTGACTCACACTTTTGGCCTGGATTTCAGCGCGACGTTCATCAAAACAGCGAGAACATCAGGGCTACGGGGAAACTTATCGGCCAGGTCGCGCCGACGAGAATGGCGCTGAGCAGTTTGATACGTTTGGTGTCATGGGAAAGAAACCAGGTGATCACAGCAGAGATAAGCGCCATAACGGCGTAAAAAACCAACATATGTTGATAAAGCGTCATACTAATTTTTATATTTTGCTAAAAAAGTTAGCAAAATATGCTCTTTTTTGCACTATGAAGCAAGTTTCGTTAACAAAATTTCACTTTTGACGTTGGTATTACGCTGAAAAAACAGCCGGGGAAAAATTGCTTATCTCGTTGATTGCACCATAGTTAATGCATCTCCCGGACAAAGGGTTTGGGAGCATGAGCGGAGATTTTTTATGGGACACTACGTTTTAAAGAAATCCACCAAGGCTACCGCAGAGCCGTACTATTTCGTGCTGAAGGCGTCAAACGGACAGGTCATTGCACAAAGCGAAATGTACTCCAGCAAGGCTGCGGCGCATAAAGGCATCGAGTCGGTGCAGAAGAACGGGCCGACAACGGATATTCGTGACGAAACTGAGTAATAAACCGGCGGGTGTTGGGCTGTCACCCGCCTACAATCAGCGCTAGTGCTTAATCATCACGTGGCGGATGACGGTGTAATCCTCGAGGCCAAACAGCGACATATCCTTGCCGTAACCCGAAAGCTTCTGCCCGCCGTGCGGCATTTCGCTGACCAGCATAAAGTGCGTGTTGACCCATGTGCAGCCGTATTGCAGCCTGGCGCTTAGCCGGTGCGCGCGGCCCACGTCCTGCGTCCACACCGACGAAGCCAGCCCGTAGTCCGAGTCGTTCGCCCAGCCCAGCACCTGCTCTTCATCGTCAAACGGGGTTACGCTTACCACTGGGCCGAAAACTTCTTTCTGCACGATGTCATCTTCCTGTCGCGCCCCGGCAATCAGCGTCGGCTGGAAGTAATATCCCGCCCCTTCCGCTTTGGCTCCGCCGGTGATCACCTTCACATGCGGCAGCGCTTTGGCGGCGTTAACGGCTTTGGTCACGCGTTCAAGATGCGCCTGCGAGCTAAGCGGCCCTAGCTCGGTGGCTTCATCTGCCGGCGCGCCTGACTTAAGGCTGGCGACGGCCTCGCCCAGCTTGTTAACCAGCTCATCGTAAATGCCTTTCTGGGCGTAGATTCGGCATGCGGCGGTGCAGTCCTGCCCGGCGTTGTAATAGCCAAAGGTGCGCACGCCTTCAACCACGGCGGCAAGATCCGCGTCGTCAAACACAATCACCGGCGCTTTACCGCCCAGCTCCATATGCGTGCGTTTAATGGACGGCGCGGTGTGGCTGATGATGTGTTCGCCCGTGGCAATCGACCCGGTGAGCGAAACCATGCGCACTTTTGGATGTCCGGTCAGCACATCGCCCACGGTTTGCCCGCGCCCGAAGAGCACGTTTAGCACGCCCGCCGGGAAGATATCTTTCGCCAGTTCCGCCAGCTTGAAGGCGGTCAACGGCGTGATCTCCGAAGGTTTGATTACCACACAGTTGCCTGCCGCGAGTGCAGGAGCCAGCTTCCAGGCCGCCATCATCAGGGGATAATTCCACGGGGCGATAGAAGCCACCACGCCGACCGGATCGCGGCGAATCATAGAGGTATGCCCGCTCAGGTATTCGCCCGCCGCCAGACCGTTCAGGCAGCGGCTTGCGCCGGCAAAGAAGCGAAAAACGTCGACGACCGCGGGGATCTCGTCATTCAGCGCGCAGTGATAAGGTTTGCCGCAGTTTTGTGATTCCAGCCGGGCCAGCGCCTCAGCGTTATGTTCGATAACGTCCGCCAGCTTCAGAAGATGCCCGGCGCGCTCTTTCGGCGTGGTTTGCCCCCAGCTCATAAAGGCTTTATCCGCCGCCAGCACGGCGCTGTTTACCTGCTCCACGGTGGCCTCTGCGATTTCCAGCAGCACCTCCCCGGTCGCCGGGTTATACACCGGCAGCTTTTCACCCAGCCCGTCCACCAGCTGGCCGTCGATCAACAGTTGGCTTTGCATTGTAATCCCCTTAACAAGTTATTTCCCGCTGCCCGCAACGTCGTCTCCGCCGCGGCTCAGCCAGTACGCCCCTAAAATTGGCAGGGTGGTCATCAGCATGACCAGCAGCGCCACCACGTTAGTTACCGGCACCTCGCGCGGGCGGCCAAGCTGATTTAACAGCCACAGCGGCAGCGTGCGTTCGTGTCCGGCGGTAAAGGTGGTGACGATAATTTCATCAAACGACAGCGCGAAGGCCAGCATCCCGCCCGCCAGCAGCGCGGATCCGAGGTTTGGCAAGATGACGTAGCGGAAGGTTTGCCAGCCGTCGGCGCCTAAATCCATCGACGCCTCAATCAGGCTGTAGGAGGTTCGTCGAAAGCGGGCGATCACGTTGTTAAAGACGATCACCACGCAAAAGGTGGCGTGTCCCACCACGATGGTGAAAAACCCCGGCTCGATGCTCAAGGTTTTGAACGCCGTCAGCAGCGCAATCCCGGTGATAATGCCCGGCAGCGCGATGGGCAATAAGAGCAGAAGTGAAATGGCGTTCTTGCCGAAGAACTCTCTGCGCCATAAGGCTGCGGCGGCAAGCGTACCCAGAATCAGAGCAATGAGAGTGGCCAGCGCGGCAATTTTTAGTGACAACGTCACCGCGTCCAGAATATCCCCTCGCGAAGCGGCCACGCTGAACCAGCGCAGCGTCAGCCCCTGCGGTGGAAAGCTGAAAGCCGCCTCTTCGGTGTTAAACGCGTAGAGGGCGATAATCGCCAGCGGGAAATGCAGAAAGATGACCCCGCCCCAGGCGGCAATTTTTAGCAGCAAAGGCGCGCGTTCAGAGTGCATCGAAAGCTCCCAGCCGTTTTACCAGCGTAAGATAGATCGCGATGAGCACAATCGGCACCAGCGTGAACGCCGCCGCCATCGGCATGTTGCCAATCGCGCCCTGCTGTGAATAGACCATATTGCCGATGAAGTAGCCCGGCGGTCCGACAAGCTGCGGCACGATAAAATCACCCAGCGTTAGCGAAAACGTAAAGATTGAACCTGCCGCCACGCCGGGAATGGCGAGCGGTAAAATGACGTGGCGGAAAGTCTGCGTCGGGCGAGCGCCAAGATCGGCGGAGGCCTGCAGCAAAGACGGCGGCAGGCGTTCAAGCGCGGCCTGAATCGGCAGGATCATAAACGGCAGCCAGATGTAGAGAAACACGAGGAAGCGCCCAAGCCCCGAGGTGGAAAGCGTGTTCCCGCCCACGGCGGGCACGGTGAGAATAGCGCTAAGGATGGGTTCCAGCCCGAGATGTTGCAGGAACCACTGCGCCACCCCGTCCCGCGCCAGCAGCAGCGTCCAGGCGTAGGCTTTAACGATGTAGCTCGCCCACATCGGCAGCATGACGGCAATGTAAAAGAAGGCTTTCATTTTGCCGCTGGTGTAGCGCGCCATGAAATAGGCCATCGGGAATGCCAGCACGGCGCTGGCGAGCGTGACCGCAATCGCCATCGTCAGCGTACGCAGAATAATGTCGTAGTTGGCCGGGTTAAACAGAGCCGCCAGGTTGGCCAGCGTCAGGTCCGGCGTCACCGACATGGTGAAGTCGTCGAAGGTGTAAAAGCCCTGCCACAGCAGCGTCAGCAGTGAGCCGAAGTAGATCACGCCGAACCACATCAGCGGCGGAAGCAGGAGCAAGGCGAGCCAGAACGTTGGGCGCTGCCACAGGAAGGTCGCCACGGCGCGCATCAAGCCTCTGGCGGATTGGTTTGCAGGAAGGCTCATATCCATCTCATCCTTCTCCGTGCAGCGGCACCATCGCCGCCCGCGGCCAGGCGGCAATCACCTGCTGACCAATTTGATAGCGCTCTTCGCTGACTAAACGCTGGGGATTCGCCTCGCTGACCAGCAGTTTTTCACCGTCTGTGAGCCGCAGTTCCAGCCGCGTAGCCGCGCCCTGGTAGTGAATTTCCTGGATCGTACCGCTGGCCTGGATTTCACCCGTGCTGTCGATAACGATGTGCTCCGGGCGCAGAGAAAACAGCCTTTGCTGGCCGCAGAGCTTCGCGGCCAGCTCGGGCGCAATAACGTTCGAGGTGCCGACAAAGCTGGCGACAAAGGCCGTGCGCGGCTGCATGTACAGCTGGCGCGGCGTATCAACCTGCTCTATCCGCCCGTTATTGAAAACCGCGACGCGGTCGGACATCGACAGCGCCTCGCTTTGATCGTGGGTAACAAAGATAAAGGTGATGCCCAGCTCGCGCTGAAGCTTTTTCAGCTCGCCCTGCATCTGCTCGCGCAGTTTTAAATCCAGCGCGCCGAGCGGCTCGTCCAGCAGCAGCACGCGGGGACGATTGACCAAAGCCCGCGCCAGCGCCACGCGTTGACGCTGCCCGCCGGAAAGCTGCGAAGGTTTGCGGGCGTGGACAAAGCCCAGCGCCACCTGCTCCAGCGCCGCCTGTGCCCTGGCAATACGCGTTTTTTTATCGATGCCCTTGACCATCAGCCCGTAGGCAACGTTTTCCAGCACCGTCATATGCGGAAACAGCGCGTAATCCTGAAAAACCGTGTTCACGTCCCGCTGGTACGGCGGCACGTCCTGTGCCTGCTTGCCAAAAATAGAAATGGTGCCGCTGGAAATCTGTTCAAAGCCCGCGATCATCCGCAGGCAGGTCGTTTTACCCGAGCCCGAAGGCCCGAGCAGCGAGAAAAACTCGCCGTCGGCAATATCAATCGTTACGCCGTCAACGGCCCGCACCTCGCCGTAAACCCGGGAAACATCCTTAAACTGAACGGCATAAGCCATAGCAACCTCCGGGTTTAGCGGCCGCCCATAATGGCGATGTAGTCCTGCGTCCAGCGGCTGTAGGGCACGAATTTGCCGCCGTCGGCGACCGGCGTTTTCCAGAAGACGATTTTGTCGAAGTAGTTGTAGCCGTTGGTTTCACAGCCCTTATCGCCTAAAAGCGTGCTGGCCTTACAGCCCGCGGCCACCGCCGGAAGCGAACCGAACCACGCGGCCACGTCGCCCTGCACTTTAGGTTTCAGCGACCAGTTCATCCACTGGTAGGCGCAGTTCATGTGCTTCGCTTCGGCGTGCAGCATAGTGGTATCCGCCCAGCCGGTGACGCCCTCTTTCGGGAATACGGTGGCAATCGGCTGGCCTTCACCCTTCAGGGCGTTGGCCTGATACGGCCAGGCGCTTGAGGCCACCACGCCTTCATTTTTGAAGTCGCTCATCTGCACGGTGGTGTCGTGCCAGTAACGGTGGATCAGCGCGTGCTGGTCGCGCAGGACTTTCAGCACCGCCTGATACTGATCTTCGGTCAGCTGGTACGGATCGCTGATGCCCAGCTGCGGCTGGGTCGCCTTCACGTAAAGCGCGGCATCGGCGATATAGATTGGCCCGTCGTAAGCCTGCACCCGGCCCTGATTGGTTTTGCCGTCTGGCAGATCCTGCTTCACAAACAGCACACCCCAGCTGTCCGGCGGGGTTGGGAAGGTTTTGGTGTTGTACATCAGCAGGTTCGGCCCCCACTGGTACGGCGTGCCGTAGACCTTGCCGCCGACGTTAAACCACGAGCCTTTTTCCAGACGCGGATCGACATCCTTCCAGTTCGGGATCAGCGCGGTGTTAATCGGCTGCACGCGTTTGCCCATAATCAGGCGCAGCGAGGCGTCACCCGAAGCCGTCACCAGATCGTAGCCGCCCTTCGCCATCAGGCTGACCATTTCGTCGGAGGTGGCGGCGGTTTTAACATTCACCTTACAGCCGGTCTCTTTTTCGAAGCCGGTTACCCAGTCGTACTGTTTGTCCGTATCGCCGCGTTCGATGTAGCCCGGCCAGGCGATGATATCGAGCTGCCCTTCGCCCGCGCCGATTTGGGTTGGAAGGCCCGCCGCCTGCGCTGAAAGCACGGTCAAACAGAGGGAGGAAAGGGTCCACAGAGCCTGTTTTGTACGCATTGCTGGTACTCCTGTCTGAAAGATAACGGCGGCGCGCTTTTGGCTATCCGCAGCGAAAGTGAGAAAGCATCCCCGTAAGGAAAACAATAGTCTGCGCCAATATGACGAGCATGACGGCGGCGGGAAATTTCATCAGGTTGTGATAGACCGCGCAGTAAAACGCTGCCGGTACATCAACGTCTGAGCGACGATGAGCCTCGATTTTTCAAGTGTAGACAGCGCCGCTTCGCTGGCAGGTTGATTTTCAAAACTATTGAAATTTCATATGGATCTGGCAAGTGATTGAGATAACATCGGGACGTTCTACTCTTAATAGCGGACACCCTATCCCAGGAGGAATCATGACCATTTCAGCACGCAACCAGCTGACCGGCAAAGTCAGTCAGGTGACCGACGGCGCAGTCAATGACGAAGTAGAAATTACCTTAAACGGCGGCGGCAAGCTGGTCGCGGTGGTGACCCGCTCCAGCAAAGAAGCCCTGGGTTTACAGCCGGGCAAAGAGGCTGTGGCGCTGATCAAAGCCCCGTGGGTGATGCTGGCAACGGAAGACTGCGGCTATCAGTTCTCCGCGCGCAATCAGTTTTCGGGCGAAGTTATTTCCGTGCTCAACGGCGCGGTTAACACCACCGTGCATGTGAAAACCGACGCAGGTTTTGAGCTGACGGCGGTGGTCACGAACGAGGCCGCGCAGGAAATGGCGCTGAAGAGCGGTGCCCGCCTGCTGGCGCTGGTTAAAGCCTCTTCCGTTCTGGTGGCGGTGAAAAAATAACGTTTTCCGTTGCAGGTGGTGGCATGCGCCTGCAACGGCAGTCTTATTGATCAATTTGGGAAATAGCGCATAGCTTCTGGATTGTCGTTCAGAGCCGCAAACGGCTGCCGATCTGCGGGCCGCCAGGGCCGTAAAATTAAGCGTTCTGTCTGGTATTCCCCCTTTACTCCCTGAGCTGCCGTTGAATTAACCGTGACAGTGTCACCACTGCCTGCTGCTCCCGTTCCCCCCACGCCCACGAGGCGTTCAGGCGGAAATAATTATCCCAGGCGCGGCCCGTGGTGAACATCTTGCCCGGCGCGATGCTGATTTTATGCGCCAGCGCCTGCTCGCTGAGCCGGCTGGCGTCCATATAAGGCGGCAGCTCTATCCACAGAAAATAGCCGCTTTCGCTGTGGTGAATTTTCACCTCGACGGGCAGCAGCGTATGCAACGCCTGCCACGCCTGCTGTTTACGTTCGGCTAATATGCGCCGCAGCCGTCGCAGATGGGTGTCGTAGCGTTTGGTGGCAAGGTAATCAACCAGCGCGAGCTGCATGGGTGAACTGGTCGACAGCGTGCTCATTAGCTGTAGCTGCTGAATACGCCGCGCATGCCTGCCCGCCGCGACCCAGCCGATGCGAAAACCGGCCACCAGGCATTTAGAAAACGACGAGCAGTGCAGCGTATTACCCTGCTCGTCCCAGGCGCGGGCGGGCAGCGGTCGTTCGCGGCCAAAATACAGCTCGCTGTAAACGTCATCCTCAATGAGCGTGACGTTATGCTCCTGCAAAAGCGCGACAAGCCGCTGCTTTTTCTCGGCGCTCAGCGTTACGCCCAGCGGATTCTGGCTGTTGGTCATCAGCCAGCAGGCCTTCACCGGATAATCGTTTAGCGCCTGTTTTAGCGCGGCAAGATCGATACCGTGCTGCGGATCGGTCGCCACCGAAAGCGCTTTCAGACGCAGGCGTTCCAGCGCCTGGAGCGCGCCGTAAAAACATGGGTTTTCAACGATGACCCAGTCACCCGGTTCGGTTACGGCCTGCAGGCTAAGGTTCAGGGCCTCAAGCGCGCCTGCGGTAATGACGATTTCATCCGGTGAAACGGGCATACCCTGCTGTGCGTAGCGGCGGGCAATCGCGTGGCGTAATGCTTCGTTACCCGGCGGCAGGTTTTCAATCACGCTCATCGCCGTTGCCGTTTTGCTCACCGTCGCCAATGAGCGGTTCAGCTGCTGAAGCGGAAACAAACGCGGATCGGGGAAAGCGGAGCCGAAAGGCACCACCGACGCGTCGCAGCTGGCCTGCAACACGTCAAAAATATAGGTGTTAATGTCCACGGACTCATCGCGCATGACTTTTACCGGCGCGGGAGCCGTGCGGGCCACCGGCTTCGGCGCAACGTAATAGCCCGACTGTGGACGGGCGACAATCACGCCCTGGCTTTCCAGAACCTGGTAGGCGTGGCCGACGGTCATAAAGCTCATGCCGCTGTGGCCGACCTGCTCGCGCAGCGAGGGGAGCTTATCGCCGGGCAGCCAGACGCCAAGGGCTATCTGGTCGATAATCTGTTGCGCCAGCTGCTGGTACTTTTTCATCTTTTCCACCCTCTTCCCTGTGACTATAACAGTCCTGTGAAAATACGCTTTTTTTATCAACTGTTATAGATAAATAACACCTTTCTGTTTCTGCCGAAGCGATGAGCAACGGACTACCATAGCCTTGACGTTAAAGTACCGTGAGGTTGTGCATGTTTGGTTTAGACGCGTTTCACCTGGCGAGGATTCAGTTTGCTTTTACTGTCTCCTTCCACATCATTTTCCCGGCTATCACCATCGGGCTGGCCAGCTATCTGGCGGTGCTGGAAGGGCTGTGGCTGAAATCTAAAAATCCCGTTTATCGGTCGCTCTACCATTTCTGGTCGAAAATCTTTGCCGTGAACTTCGGCATGGGCGTGGTTTCCGGGCTGGTGATGGCCTATCAGTTTGGCACTAACTGGAGCGGATTTTCACAGTTCGCCGGGAGTATTACCGGCCCGCTGCTCACCTACGAAGTCCTGACCGCCTTCTTCCTCGAGGCCGGCTTCCTCGGCGTGATGCTTTTCGGCTGGCAGCGGGTCGGCCCCGGCCTGCATTTCTTTGCCACCTGTATGGTTGCCCTCGGCACGATTATTTCGACCTTCTGGATCCTCGCCTCCAACAGCTGGATGCAGACGCCGCAGGGCTACGAAATCGTCGGCGGCCAGGTGGTGCCGGTGGACTGGTTCGCCGTGGTATTTAACCCATCGTTCCCCTATCGCCTGCTGCATATGTCCGTCGCCGCGTTCCTCAGCAGCGCCTTCTTTGTTGGCGCTTCCGCCGCCTGGCACCTGCTGCGCGGCAATAAAACCCCGGCGATCAAAACGATGTTTTCCATGGCGCTGTGGATGGCGGTGATTGTCGCCCCGTTGCAGGCGATGATTGGCGATATGCACGGCCTGAACACCCTTAAGCATCAGCCCGCAAAAATTGCCGCCATTGAGGGCCACTGGGAAAACGTGCCGGGCGAGCCTACGCCGCTGCTGCTGTTTGGCTGGCCGGACATGGAGCAGGAGCGTACGAAATACGGGCTGGAAATCCCCGCGCTGGGCAGCCTGATCCTCACCCACAGCCTCGATAAGCAGGTTCCGGCGCTGAAAGAGTTCCCGAAAGAGGACAGGCCAAATTCGACGATGGTCTTCTGGTCGTTCCGCATTATGGCCGGGCTGGGCATGCTGATGATTTTGCTCGGCGCGATGAGCCTGTGGCTGCGCTATCGTCACCGCCTGTATGAAAGCCGCCCCTTCCTGCACTTTGCTTTGTGGATGGGGCCGTCCGGGCTGATTGCCATTCTTGCGGGCTGGGTGACGACGGAGGTTGGCCGCCAGCCGTGGGTGGTTTACGGCCTGCTGCGCACTAAAGACGCCGTCTCCGCGCACGGTAATCTGCAAATGAGCGTCAGCCTGCTGACCTTCTTCGTGGTGTACATGTCGGTGTTCGGCGTCGGCTACAGCTATATGGTTCGGCTGATTAAAAAAGGGCCGCAGCCGTTTGACGATAGCCCTCCGCCGGCTAACGGCACCCCCGCTCGCCCGCTTTCTGCGGTCGATGAATCTATTGAGGAGGTGCGCTAATGGGCATCGATCTTTCCGTCATTTGGTTCGTGATTATCGTCTTTGCCACGCTGATGTATATCGTGATGGACGGTTTTGATTTAGGCATTGGCATCCTCTTCCCCTTCATTCGCGGCGCTGAAGATCGCGACGTGATGGTTAACAGCGTCGCCCCGGTATGGGACGGCAACGAAACCTGGCTGGTGCTCGGCGGTGCGGCGCTGTTCGGCGCGTTCCCGCTGGCCTACGCGACGATCGTGGACGCGCTGACCATTCCGCTGTCGCTGATGCTGATCGGGCTGATTTTCCGCGGCGTGGCGTTTGAGTTTCGTTTTAAAGCCACGCCTGCGCACCGGCCTTTCTGGGATAAAGCCTTTATTGGCGGGTCAATCCTGGCGACGTTCTGCCAGGGAGTCGTGGTCGGGGCGGTGATCTCCGGATTCCCGGTTGTAGGACGCACCTTCGCCGGAACGCAGCTCGACTGGCTTACGCCGTTCAATCTGTTCTGCGGCGTTGGGCTGGTTGTGGCCTATGCCCTGCTCGGCGCAAGCTGGCTGGTGATGAAAAGCGAAGATCCGCTGCTGAAAAGAATGCGCGATCTGGTGAAGCCTTTGCTGCTTGCGCTGCTGATCGTCATGGCGATTATCAGCGTCTGGACGCCGCTGGTGCACCCGTCAATTGCCATCCGCTGGTTCAGCCTGCCAAATCTGTTCTGGCTGCTGCCGGTTCCGCTGCTGGTCGTGCTGTGCAGCGCATGGCTCTGGCGCAGCGCGGGCAGCGAAACCGGCCTGCACAGCACGCCGTTTGTGCTGACGCTGGCGCTGGTGTTTCTCGGTTTTAGCGGCCTCGGCATCAGCATCTGGCCGTACATCATTCCGCCGACCGTCACGCTGTGGCAGGCCGCGGCGCCGCCGCAAAGCCAGGGCTTCATGCTGGTTGGCGCGCTGTTTATTATTCCCATTATTCTGGTCTACACCTTCTGGAGCTACTACGTGTTCCGCGGCAAAGTGCAGCCCGGCGAGGGATACCACTGATGAAACAGTTCAGCAAACGTATGATGTGGATGGTGGTGTTATGGGGCGGCAGCGTGCTGGCGCTGGCGGCAGTCGGCATGTTCTTCCGGCTGTTGATGAACGCCGCCGGGTTTAAATCCTGAACAAAAGAATCCACGCGCATGCGTGGATTCTTTCGCTAAAGTATGGCCCAGGGCGTGCTATTCGAAAGTGGCTACAAAACCGGCTTTAGTAAGTTCTTTGGTGTTCATTTTCCTTATAGGGCTTTGTCTGCCAAGTGACTCATCAAGCACTTTGATGCTGGAAACATATTCACTTTTTATTTCCGATGGAATGTAGCGAAATCCACCTTTAGCATAATCAGATATTATCGCTTTCTTGATACCAACGGGGAGAGTTGCAAGTTTATCTCGGGTAAAAACCAGACCAAAATCAACCGGGAAAATATTGCATTCACTCGTTCTTACGAAATTGGATGGTTTTGCATCCCCCATAAAAAATCCCTTCTCAAACATATCGAGAACGCCTTTAAGTGTGTCCTTGTTATTCGGTTTTACGCCGCTTACAAATGGCATTTTTATGTTTTTGCCAACAAGAGTGGCTTCAGGTCTTTCCTGACCGGTTGTTGCAGAGTATGCATTGCACATTTTTGTTTCATGTAATGCTTCATCCCTATTAAAATCTTGTATTACCTTGATGACAAAACCATCTTGCTTATAAACCACACCTCTTGCACCTTTGCCAATTGACTTTCCTTGATTATTCGCACTCTCATTTTGAGAAAGTAATTTCTGGGCAGTATTTGTCCACTTATCGATATGGCTGGTGATAAGCGGATTAGTCTCTGTCTTTTTGATTTCGTTGAAATGTGCCAGTAACACACAAATCCCGCGAGAGTTTATTTTTCCAGATAATTCTTTACCCTCAAAAATAAAATTAGCCTCTCCTTTTTTAAGGTCATAATGGGAGTTGGATATTGTAGCCAGCTTGCTTAGCGTTTTGTTTGACAGGCTTTGATTGTGGTTTTTTTTGCCGATCGCGCTTTGCAATGTATCCGTCTGGACGTCTATTTTTGCTTTAAAAATATTGATCATGGTATCTCTTAATGTTTTCAAAGTGCTTTCTTAGCGCTATTCCAGGCAAAGCCTCTAAGTCATAAACATTAATAATAATGCATGATCCGCCGACACTATCTCAAAAAACGAGTTTAGTGACGGCGCGAATGCTATGTATTTTCGCTTCACGATAACTATCTGCCTTAGAACTGCAGCACGCCCTGTGCGACATCCATATAGCGAAGCGAGAAATAGATTCTGTCCTGCCCGGCAGGCAGCGGCGTGCCCAGCCAATGGTGCTGCTGCGGCGTAGCCAGCGCGGTGGCGCTAAAACCCTTCGCCTGCTTTTGCTGACGAAATAGCTCAACGATTTGCCCGGCGGCAGGAGCTCTCATATACAGCTCGCGCGCCGCAGGCGGCAAAGTTTGCGTGCCGGAACCGTCTTGCACCCACATTTTCACGCCGCTCTGATTCAAGGCCCCGACCCATTTTGACCACGACTCAGGAGCCATATTTCCGGAGAAGAAGCTGCTGACGGCCACCGGCTTATCTGCCACCTGCGCCAGCGAGCGCCGGGTTTTGCTCAGCCAGTCCAGCGCGGCCTGCTGCATCTGCGGGGTACGCCAGTTCAGATCGTCAAGCTCGCCGCTGATGTACCAGCCCGCAATGTTCTCCTGGCCGAGGACCTCAACCCAGCGCTTAGCCACGGCCACATCGTCGGCACGTAAAAGATTGAGGTAGTTTTCCCGCGCGGCAAGAGGCTGCTTCTGCCTGGCAAAGAAATGCTCGTCGGCTGCCAGGCCCAGCACCAGCTTCATATTGCTATCGCTCGCCAGCTTAGCCTTATGTTCCAGCCAGCTTCGTGATTCGCTTTCTCGAAACGCATCGCCGTAGCGGCTCCATTGCAGCACCAGGGTGTCGATGCCCTGCATTTTGAGCTGATGCAGCATGGTCTGCCACTGCCCGTCGGTCATCGACATATCGCGCAGCTGCGGCTGGTACATCACCGCGTTCATGGCGTGAACAAGCGGCGCGGCCAGCAGGGCTGCTGTGAGGAATAAAGAAGGAATAATTTTCACTACCAGCGCACTCCCAGAGTCAGGAAAAGACTGTTTTTAGAATCCGTATCGCGATGATGACCGCCGGAAACATGCTGATACTCAAGTCCTACGCTCGCTTTGTGCGGGAAGGCTTTGTAGTGCGACTCGCCAAACCAATGGTTGAAGCGCACGCCCACCCCTTCGAGCGTGGTGTCGCGGTAGAGGCGATATTTCTCGCCGTCGGCGTAATAAGGCGTGTGGGTCGTGCTGTTGAACTGCACGTGGGCATAGGGCTCCAGCGTCTGGTGACCGCTCAGTTTATGGTGCCAGCTGGCGCGGTAGTCGGCGGTATAAAGCTGGTAGTCCTGCTTCACGTAATGGGCCGCATCAAGGTAGAGATTCTGCGCGAACCAGCCGTTGCCCGTTGGGTGCCAGTCGTCGCTGTATTTGCCATCGTTGAGGAACGACGCGCTGGCGCGCAGCATCATGTCAGGCTCCGAGGTGTGACGATCTAACGGCAGCTGCTGCTCAACCGCGAGAAAAATCGTCCGTTCGCGCAGCGGCTTCCAGCGCACGCCGAGGCCCAGCGTGGGCTGATAAATTGGCGCAATATTGCTGTGCCCGGCGCTGCCGGCGAAAACTCGGCCATATACGGAGAGCAGATCGCCCTCCACAATCTGATTATGGCCGACGCGATATTCTGCTTCTGTCTGGCCGTAGCTGCGGTTACTTTTTCCGCGCGGAGCGTTCGGATCGGAGCCGACGCTGTTCCCTGAGCTTTTCGTCAGCCCTAACGAGCTGTCAAAAGAGAACGTCCAGCGGCGGGCGGTATCTTCGTTGACGCGGCGGAAGGCAAAGCGCTCTTCCCGCTGTTTGTTCGTCAGGCTCTCGCCCGGCGTTAAAGTATTATCGATGTCGTCCACCACGCGCCTGCTGTAGCGGAGAGCCTGCGGCTTGTCGTCCAGACGTTGACTGGCATACGCCAGCTGGCGGAGGATTTCCGGTGAGTCAGGACTGACAGCCAGCGCCTTTTCAAATGCGGCACGCGCACCGGCCATGTCGTTTTGGCGAACCAGCGCAAAACCTTTCTCCGCATCGTCCTGCACGGGAGCCGTTTCGAAATCGATTTCCGGCATGGCGCGCTGCCAGGCAATATCCTTCCAGTATGATTCGGCTTTGCCGTCTCCGGCCAGCCAGGCGCTACGCGCTGCGGCCACCACGTCGTCGTCGGCCATTTCTTTAGGCGGGATTTTCGCCCAGCTATCGCGAGCAAGCGCATAATCTTCCGTCGCAAAGGCCAGCCAGGCGACCTGGCGCTGGTAATACGGCGCAGAGTCCCGTTCAGCCGCCTGCTGCGCGGCGTAGACGGCTACTCCCGGCGCGGTGTGCTGATAGCATTCCGCCAGGTGCGCCCAGCTTTGTGCGTCGTAGCTCTGCGCCATATCGCCCAGCAGGTTAATCACTACGCTGCATTGCTCATTGCCGCCGAACAGACGCGCCTGCTGCATACGCAGCTCCGGGGTGGCTAAAGGCTGTGCCAGGCGAGTTTTTTCCTGCGCGCTTAGCCACTCCGGGTGCGCGTAAAGCTGTGAATAAAGCCGCTCACTGAGCGTTTTTTGCAGGCTGCCAGCCTGTGCGAACGGCCAGGATTTCAGCAGCAGCTCGCTGGCGGCACGACCTTCGCCCAGGGTGACAAGATGGTAGCTGAATTTATCCAGTTCGCGGGGCGACAGCTTTCTGGAATGAATAATCCGGGCGATGATTTTTGCGCTTTGCGCACGATCGTTGCGAGCAAGGCTAAGTTCCAGACGCTGCTCGAGCGCTTTGTCCGCAGGGAATTTGTTCAGCAGCTCGGCCGCACCCTGCCAGTCTTTTTGCTGCATCCGAATCGGCAGCAGCGTGTCCAGCATGTACTGGCTGTTTGCCGGATACTTAACTTCCCACTCCGCTACGGCCTTGCCGGGTTCGGGGCTGTACGTCGCCAGCAGCCGCAGCCAGTTATTCTCTTCATTGACGTCGTTAAACCGCGGACGGTGGGCGGCAAGATAGCGCTGCAAAGGTTTAATGGCTTTACGCTGCGCCAGCGACTGGGCGTAGGCCAGCTGCATGCCCGGCGTGTTCATCACGCCCTGGCGCTGCAAATCAAGAATGCGTTCATCACGCTGCATAAACAGCAGGATGGCAAACCACTGCTGGTACTGCGCCTCGTTCAGCGTTTGCTGCTGGTCAAGCAGGGCAAAGCTTTGATCGGCCACCTGCCACTGCTGAAGGAAGATGGCACGCTGTGACAGTTCGTCGACCAGCTGCCGGCCCTGCGGCGAGCGGGAAAACGCCCTGTCCGAGAGCTGCGCCTTCGCTACGTTGAGCTGACCAAGGCTGATGGCATGCCTGCCCACTTCGCCGCGGCAGCGAATGGACGGTTCAGCATCGCACGCGGTTTGCAGCGCCAGCAGTTCAGCCACCGTTTTTACCTCAATTTCAGGCATCGGGATCGCGTCGCGAGCCAGGTGAACATCTTTATCTTTCGGCGTTTTACGCAGCTGTTCATCGAGCAGCGCACGGGCCTGGTCGTCATGGCCGAAATGGCGATAGGCTTCCGCCAGCCAGAGCGTAAGGCGCACGCTATCCGGAGCCATTTCATGGGCGTGCTTAAAGCTTTTAATCGCCTGTGCTTCGTTGTTCTCTTTCATTGCCTTCTGGGCACGCTGCAGATGCGGGTAGATCTTGAAATAGCTGTAATCGCTCAGGCCAAGCTCCTGACGATAACCGTCCGGCGCGGCTAAAACGGGGGCGGAAATCAGCAGGCCGCAAATTAGCGCGGCGAGCGGAGTACGGGAAAATTTCATAGCCCTTCCCCCGCCAGGCGAGACAGCTGCAGGCTGCCAATGCCCGCCTTGTGCAGCAGGCTGTTCAACGAAGGCTGGAGCTTGCGCTGGCGGTCGAGCGCGTTGTCGACCGCTTCCTGACTGACCACGCCTTCCTGAACGAGGAACTCACCAAACAGCATATCGCTGTGCTCGTAGCGCAGCAGCACGGCACGCAGCACCGCGTCGTCCAGCTTGTGTTCGCTGACCAGCACTTCCGCGAAGAAGATTTGCCCGGCAACGTATTCTCCCCAAATCTTTTTGGCATCGGCTTTGCTTAAGAAACCCGCGCTGACGGCGCGTTCCAGCAGCTGCTGATGTTCCTGCACCTGCTGATGACCGTACCAGTAGCGCAGCCCTACCACAACCTGCCCGCGAGGGACGATAACGTAGCTCACTTTACAGTGTACCTTGCGCGACAGCGCGGCCAGGGAAACCGGGTCGATAGCGCTTTCGCTGCCGAAGACCAGCCCGCCGTTTTCTTTGCGCAGCGGCAGCACGGCATAATGCAGGGCGACCTTGCCCGGGACCTGGTGAATGATGCCGGGGTCGAGATCGCGGAAATCGAGAGGCTCCATCGGCACGCTGACCTGCTCCGCCAGCGCCTGGGCCAGCTGCTGCGGGCTAATTAAGCCCTGCTGTACCATGCAGCCGCCGAGCTTGAGGCCCGGCGTGCGGTTCATCAGCACTTCCTCAAGCTGGGCTGGCGTAATGACGCCGCGCTCGACCAAAATTTGCCCCAGCGGGCGCAGGGCGCGATTGGCGTTGACCGTCGGGAAGTCGTGCGTCGTTTTATCCCAGGCCACGCGGCGCGGATCGCCATGCTGGATAACCTGCCGAATAGCGCGCCAGTTGGCCATAAAGTTAATGACGTTACCCCAGAACAGGCGCGGGATTGCCATCAGCCCCTGCCACAGCCCGTAGTAGCCGGTCACGAAGATAATGCGCTGGAGCATACGGTTCGACATCAGGAAGAAGTTGATCCACAGCAGCGTGGTAAGCCAGCTGCCGCCGACAAAAATAGACAGGAACTGCCAGGCACCGGTTACGGTGTGCTGGTAGGCCATCAGCGCCAGCAGCTGGATCATGACCAGCATGGCGGCGAAGCTGAGGAAGTTGGCTATCGCCCCTTTGCGGTCGCGCCAGAGGAAATAGTTGAGGATCGGGCTGCTGCTCCAGCGGTGAGTTTTAAACCCCTGAAAGACGATGCCGATAATCCAGCGAGATTTCTGTCGCACCGCGGTGGTGTAGGTATCGGGGAAATATTCACGCACGCAGATAACGTTGGCGGTTCTCGCCCGCTGCCCGAACGGCACCGGTTTAGTCTCGTCGTCGTTAATCACCGGGAAGCGGCAGAAGATTTCCTCCATGCCCTTCTGGCGCAGGCGGAAACCGATGTCGTAGTCTTCGGTCAGGCTCTGTTCGTCAAAGGCTATACCGTCACCGTCGGCCATCAGCGCCAGCACGGCGCGGCGGCTAAAGCAGGTGCCCACCCCCGCGCTTGGAACCTGGCCCGCAAGCGCTTCACGCACCGGCACGTCTTTGCCGTGCAGCTCGGAGAACTCGTCCAGGTAGCTCAGGCTGGTGAAATGGTGCCATTCACGTTCAAACGGATAAACCGGTATCTGGATGAGGTCTTTTCTCGCCACCAGGAAATTGAACAGGCGCAGCTCCATCGGGGAAATAACGTCTTCCGCGTCGTGGAGGATAAAACCGGAAAAGCTGAATTTTGCATTGCGTTCGAACTGCAAAATTGCGTCGAGGATGTTGTTCAGACAGTCGGCTTTGCTGGTCGGCCCGGGCCTTGCGCATACCACCTTGTGAACGTTTGGAAACAGCGCACACACTTCATCGACGTCGCGCTGGGTGTCCGGGTCGTTGGGATAGGTGCCGACAAAAATATGATAGTTTTCGTAGTCCAGCGTATTGGCGGCGAGGCTTGCCATGTTACCGATAACGCCGGTTTCATTCCACGCGGGCACCATGATCGCCAGCGCTTTCTCTTCGGGCTCGTAGAGCGCCTTATAGCTTAAATGATCGTTTTTGCGGTAGACGGTGCAGGCCCGCCAGAGGCGGCGTGACCAGTACACGATGTCGATAAACAGATCGTCTATTCCGCTGATAAGCATCAGTATTGCCAAAGTAATGGCAATAACCTTCAGGCCATAAAGATACGTAGAAAAATAATCGACCAGCCAGTCCATGCCCCACCTCACAGGTTGTGTGAATCAAAACTACTATCCACGAGAGGCTGCACTGTTAAGGTAAATTAGCGCCCTCAATGTTACCGGTATCATAAATCAACCGTTAAAACACTTAAAGAATATAATTCGGACTTATGCGCCATTTACAATTCAAATCAAGCCATTGTTAAGAAATTAAACAGTGAATCAAACCACACTTAACATTTATGGCGATATTAACCACCAACAATTGATAATGAAAATTATTTCGCCTTTAACATGTCGGGCTGAGGGTTGCGAAACGGTGGTATTTACCGTTATCATCAAACAATCCATACGGACGGATTGTTAACGATGACCCTGGCACACCATCGCCCTAAGGCACCCGAGCAGCTGCGACAAACGCTGCTGAACTGCGCGGCGCAGATTATTGCTGCGGAAGGATTAGGCGGCCTGACGCTGGATAAAGTGGTGAAAGGAACCGGCATCAGCAAAGGCGGCTTGCAGCACCATTTCCCCAGCAAAGACGAGCTGATTAACGCCGTGTTTATCGACCTGCAACAGCAGCTGATCGATGAAGTCAACGCCGGAATGGCGCTCGATCCTAACCCAGAGGGCAGCGCTACGCGGGCCTATCTGAACGCCTGTGGACGCATGATGCCGGATGAGGAACAGGCGATAAACCGGGCGCTGATTGCCGCAATGCTCGCCGATCCCTCGCTGCGCGACAGCTGGGCGCTGTTTATTAATAACGCCCTTCCTCAGGACGACGCGGAACCGGAGTTTGCGGAGCAGCTTTTGCTTTGCCGACTGGCCGCGGACGGCCTGTGGTTTGCCACCCTGTGCGGCTATCACAATATTACCGATGTGCAGCGCCAGGCGCTGCTCGCCCGATTACTGAACCTGACGGAAAAACTAAAATGACCTACACCTGGCTGATGATTGCCATCGTGGCAGAAGTGATTGCCACCACCTCGCTGAAACTGTCGGAAGGGTTTAGCCGCCTGTGGCCGAGCGTAGCAAGCGTTGTGTTCTACGCCGTGGCGTTTTATTGCCTGTCGCTGACCATGCGCACGATTCCGACCGGCGTGATTTATGCCATCTGGTCCGGCGCGGGCATCGTGCTGATTGGCGCGGTAGGCTGGCTGTTCCTCGGCCAGAAGCTTGACTGGCCCGCGCTAACCGGGATGGCGCTAATTATTATTGGCGTGCTGGTGATCAACCTGTTCTCAAAATCCGTCGCTCACTAAGTGAAGCCTGCCGCCAACGCGCGGCAGTTTGCCACAGCATAGTTTAACCTTTCGTCAACAAAATCTGCGGGATGACGACTTTTACACTGCTGACAATTCTTTTGAATTTTCGAATAGTCACCATGGGAAATCATATGTACAGTTGGCCCGGTCACGTTAATGAGGTTGGGGCAAATGGTTAAACAATTGAGGTCCAGAGTAGGAATGATTTTGTTGCTGATGGGGGCCGCGCTGTTTTCAGGCCAGACCGCCGCCGAATCGCATGGGCATCTATTTTTAGTGGTAAAAAGCGCGGATATGCTGCTGCGTCACCAGGCCGACAGCGATGAAATTCGCCAAAGCGCCGAGGAATCAGCCGCTGATTTCCGCGAATTCCATCACCACGTGCAGGAACGCAAGCCCGGCACTTTTTTGGTTTAGCGCGGCTGGCTCTTATTCCTCCACGAATGAGAAGGAATAAGAGCCGGAGCGTCAGGACATTATTCGTCGCCGAAATGAATCACGGTACGAATGGACTTCCCTTCGTGCATTAAATCAAACGCCTCGTTGATCTGCTCCAGCGGCATGCGGTGAGTGATAAACGGATCGAGATTGATTTTCCCCACCATTGAGTCTTCAACCATGCCCGGCAGCTGGGTGCGCCCTTTTACACCGCCAAAGGCAGAACCACGCCAGACGCGTCCGGTTACCAGCTGGAACGGGCGGGTTTTGATTTCCTGCCCCGCGCCCGCCACGCCGATAATCACGCTCTCGCCCCAGCCTTTATGGCAGCATTCAAGCGCCGAACGCATCACGTTGACGTTGCCGATACATTCAAAGCTGAAATCTACTCCGCCGTCGGTTAGCTCAACGATCACATCCTGAATCGGCTTCTCGCTATCCTGCGGGTTGATGCAGTCGGTGGCGCCCATTTCGGTGGCCAGCCTGAATTTTTCCGGGTTGGTGTCGACCGCGATGATACGGCCCGCTTTCGCCTGCACCGCGCCCTGAATCACCGCCAGGCCAATTCCGCCCAGGCCGAATACGGCTACGGTATCGCCTTCTTTAACTTTGGCCGTGTTGTGAACCGCGCCGATGCCGGTGGTCACGCCGCAGCCAAGCAGGCAGACTTTGTCAAGCGGAGCCTGCGGGTTCACCTTCGCCAGCGAGATTTCAGCCACGACGGTGTATTCGCTAAAGGTGCTGGTGCCCATGTAGTGATAAATCGGCTCGCCGTTGTAGGAGAAGCGCGTGGTGCCGTCCGGCATCAGGCCTTTACCCTGGGTGGCGCGCACGGCCTGGCAGAGGTTGGTTTTGCCGGATTTGCAGAACTTACATTCGCCGCATTCCGCGGTGTACAGAGGAATGACGCGATCGCCCGCCTTCAGGCTGGTTACGCCCTCGCCCACTTCAACCACGATCCCGCCGCCTTCATGGCCGAGAACCGCCGGGAAGACGCCTTCAGGATCGTCACCGGAAAGCGTAAACGCATCGGTATGGCAAACTCCCGTGTGGGTAATTTTGACCAGCACTTCGCCTTTGCGCGGCGGCGCAACGTCAATTTCAACGATTTCCAGAGGCTTGCCCGGACCGAATGCAACTGCAGCACGTGATTTCATCTTCTTCTTCCGTTGTCAGGTGGGAATAGTCATTATTTTAGATAAGAGCGGATTAAATGGCCGATTTCCGCCATGCGCGCGGCGCGCTGATCCTCGGAGGTTTCCCCCGCGACCAGCTCGTCTTTGAGGTGGATTTCCATCATCTCGCCCATCAGACCGTTGGCTGCCCCGCGCACGGCGGCGATCTGTTGCAGGATAGCGAGGCAGGGATCGCCATTTTCCAGCGCGCGTTCCAGCGCCTCGGTCTGGCCGCGAATGCGCCGAACCCGGGTGAGGATACGCTTTTTGTCTTCAGGTGAATGCGGCATAACGCCCCCTTGATACTATAGGGGGGTATCCTATCCTGTTTTATTTGCTGCGGGCAATATCTTTAAGTACGTGGTCATGACTCGAAGGCAGCACAAAAAAAAGCCCGCTGTGTAAGCGGGCCTTAGAGTCAGACGATAAACTCTCGGGTCAGGAACCTACCAGCCGCAAACATCGTGCTCGTTTTCAGTGTCATAGGCGCGAACGGTATTCACCAGATCTTTGACCACGTCAGCCGCAACGTCCGGTATCAGCAGGGTCATCGGCGCTTCGGTTTCATAGTCCACGGAAACGCCGTTGCTGTTATTGGTAACGGTCACGGTATAGGTTGCTTTGCTCATCGTTAACCTCTGTGCGTGTTCACAACTTTACCGATACCGGAGCCGGAAAGCGTTGCCTCGGGGTCGGCGAAGAAATCGATGTTGAAATAGGTGTCGTCGGTCAGCAGCTCAATGCGGTGCCATTTTTGCGGCGGCGAAATGCCGAATGAACCCGCTTCAATAATCACCTCCATATCCGGCTCGGTAGCGTCGGCATCGGCAAAACCAAAGTATTTCACTGCGCCCTGCATGACGGACAGTCGACCATAAACGCCGGCTTTCGTATTGTGATGGGTGAACAGCGCCTGCGGGGCGGTTTCTTTGTTCCAGAACGGCGTCGAGCGGGTGTGAACGTAATTTTCAGGAATGTGCATTATCTGGTGCTCCTCATTCGTCAGGGCTGACCGCTCAGGCCTGTCTCAGGACTTCAGGGTCAACAAAAAATTCGATGTTGAAACAGGTATCAGGGGTCATCAGCTCGATGCAATGCCAGATTTCCGGTGGGAAAACGCCAAAATGTCCGGCTTCAATCACGAAGGTGTCGTTAGGCTGAGGGCTGGTTTCATCGGCGAAGCCGAGGTATTTGACCGCCCCGCGCATGACCGATAAACGCGGGTATACGCCGGGCCGCGTGCCCTTATCAAGATGGCGCTCAAAGATCCCCGGCGGGGCCGTTTGCCGAGTCCAGAATGGCGTGGATCGCGTATGGATATAGTGGGATGGTATACGAAGCATGGTTCCCCCTTCACAGGTTGTCACTTCATGCTTCGTATTAGACCACAGGTTGCCGGGCAAGATTTCTCATAAAGTGCATTTTAAATGCATCTTTATATTATTTCTTTTGGGGGCGGGTAAACTGTTGCTCGGTGACCAGACTTCCCCACTGCGTGCCCTGCTCTTCAAGGGCCAGCATAAAACCGCAGGATTCGTACAGTCGTCTGGCGGCGTTCAGGCCTTTAAACGTCCACAGGTGCGTGACCTCGAAACCCTGTTCGTCGCAAAAGGCCACGGCCTTTTCAATGAGACTGCGTCCGACTCCGCTGCCCCGACACCCCTCGTCCAGAATAAACCAGCGCAAATGCGCCTCGCCGGGGCCGAGATCCTCACCGTCTATAGCGACGGAGCCAACCACCCGGCCGTGACGCGTCGCCACCCAGATTTCGTTGCAGGGTTTATTCAGCCGCCCGACAAATTCGGCAATGCCCATCGCCACTTTGCTCTCAAAGAACTGACCAAAACTGTAGTTTCGGGAATAGTAATCGGCATGCATTTCCGCAACCCGGCCCACGACGCCAGGGCAATAGCCGGTGCTGATGTCAATTTGATTGGTGATCCGGGCTGCTTCGCCGAGACGGCAGATCTTTAACGCCTGTGCATAGGCGGCGAGTCCCTGAGCCACGGCCTGCTGCTGGGAAGGATTCAAAACCTCAAGGGCGTTAGTGACCTGCTGCTGGCCGAAAGCATGAATGTTGTTGACGGTTTTCTGGCCTTTTACCGTCAGGAAGAGGGTTTTCACGCGGCTGTCCAGCCGATCCGCGCCTTCAGCAATTTCACCGGCCTTCACCAGCTTTGCCAGCATGCGGCTGACGCTGGATTTCTCAAGCCCGAGCACCTGCACCAGCTGCGCCGCCGACATTTCTTCCTGCGATTCCAGCTCAAGCAGGCTGTGAACCGCCGAAGCGGAATAGTCGGTGGCGGCAAGCGTGGCGTTCAGGAAGCCGAGTTCACGTACCATGGTGCGCGACGCCGCGCGAATTTCGGCGATTAAGGAAGAATCGATCGACATGAGTCAGGCCTCAAAAATATAGTTGTACAATACAACCATGCGGTCCTATGCTCTGTCAACCGGCTAGCTTTGCTCGGCCACCAAAATCGCCAGCGTGTCGGGCTCCAGCGCTTTAAACAGGTGTTCTTCGTCGGCGGGATAGCAA
The DNA here is from genome assembly GCA_036489025.1 of Buttiauxella sp. Classification (GTDB taxonomy): domain Bacteria; phylum Pseudomonadota; class Gammaproteobacteria; order Enterobacterales; family Enterobacteriaceae; genus Dryocola. Next base: position 329,882 of record DASXGN010000028.1, on the reverse strand, counting down.
ATGTAATCTCCGGCGTTGAGCCGCTGGGGATTTTCCGTGGTGCCTACCAGCGCCCGCCCCTGAGTCACAATAATATGCTCCACGGAACCCGGCGTGTGCGGCTGAGAGAGGCGTTCTTCACCGGGCTGGGTCATCAGCAAATAGACGTCGCGCCTCGCGCCCGGCGGGCAGGCAGCCAGCAGAATCGCCTGGTAATCTGCACGCTCGGAAACGACCCTGGCCCCCTCTCCTTTGCGAATCACCTGCGTGCTGTTGCCCTGCGGTTCAAGCAGCCGGGCGAAAGGAATGTTTAACGCCACGCACAGCGCCCACAGCGTTTCCAGGCTCGGGTTGCCGTTTCCCGCCTCCAGCTGGGAAAGCGTGGATTTGGCAATATTTGCGCGGCGGGCCACTTCGGCCAGCGACATCCCGGTACGCTCGCGCTCTCTGACCAGGCTCTTAGCAATGACATCAATCGGCTGGTTCACACTTACCTCATCGTTCATTATATCGAACGAAACGTTCGACTTGATATAGCCCTGCTGATTGTTCATTATAATGCACATTACGTTCGTTATGAGAGTACTTATGTCAATACCACGCTTCTCAAGCCTTGCGCAGGATACAAAAAAAGCAATCTTCCTGATTTGCCTGGCGGTGGGCGTCGTGGGGATTTCCTACGGCTCCCTCGCCGTTGCCTACGGTTTTCCTCTCTGGCTGCCGATCGTTAGCGCCGTCGTGGTGCTGGCCGGCGCGTCCGAATTTATGTTTATCGCCATTATTGCCAGCGGCGGTAATCCCATTGCGGCGGCAATTGCCGGACTGCTGGTAAACGCGCGCCATTTTCCGTTCGGCATCGCGGTTCGCGAGCTGGTTGGCTCACGTCTAACGGGCTATATCGGCTGCCATATCATGAACGATGAAAGCGTCGTATTTGGCCTTTCGCAGTCAACCCTCGAACAGCGTAAGGCCGCCTACTGGCTGTGCGGCATGGGCGTGGCGTTGTTCTGGCCGCTCGGTACGGTCATCGGCAGCGTTGTCGGCTCGCTTTTGCCCGCGCCGGAAACTATCGGGCTTGATGCGGTATTCCCGACCATTTTGCTGGCGCTGGTTGTTCCCGCCTTTAAAAATCGCACAACGTTAATTCGCGCTCTCTCCGGCGCGGGAATTTCACTGCTCGCCACGCCGTTTACGCCGGTCGGCATTCCCGTTTTACTCTCGATGCTTGGCCTACTGGCGAGGAAGAAATAATGGGCGATACCCTGAATATTATCGCGGGGCTGGCGCTTTTGTCGGCGGGAACCTATCTGATGCGCCTGTGCGGGGCTAAGCTCGGCAGCCGGCTGGCGCTGTCTGACTATGCAAAGCTAATGCTGTCCGATGCGGCGACGATCCTGCTGTTCTCGGTGGCCATTGCGACCACCTTTTATGAGAACGATCACTTTGCGGGGATTGCCCGGGTGACCGGCGTTGGCGTGGGCGTTTTTCTTGCCTGGCGCAAAATGCCGCTGATAGCCGTGATTCTGGCTTCGGCCTTCGTCACGGCGGCGATGCGCTATTTTGGCGTGGCTTAATCGCGGTTTTTTTTGCCCGGCATCATGCGCAGCAGCGTATTGTCTTTCCAGACGTAATGATGAAAAAGCGCGGCGAAAGCATGAATGCCTATCACGAAGTAGCCAATATTGGCGATGGTTTCGTGGATCTCTTTCACCGTAAACTGCCGGTCTTCGTCCAGCTCCGGCGCGTGCGGCATCGGAATACCCAGCACCGACCAGTCGTGGCCTTTGAAGTAAACGGTAAGGAAACCGAAGATCGGCAGCACGATAAACATCAGGTAAATCACCGTGTGCAGCAGATGAGACAGCCCGATAATCGCCGGATGCGGTTTCGGGGCGATGGCCGGAGCGCGGTATTTAATCCTCACCAGCAGACGTAACACCATCAGCACCAGCACGCTTAGCCCGCAGGTAACGTGCACGGCATTAATGAGCGGCCGGGCGCTGCGCGGGAAAAATCCCTTCAGCTCCATGGCGCAGTAGGCCGTGACCACCAAAAGAAAAACCAGCCAGTGAAGGCCTATCTGTAACGATGTGTATTTGCTACGCATTTAACGGTTCCGCCGTGTCTGAACAATTCGTCCAGGATAGCGGCAAACACGCAGGAAATCATTAACATCTGGTGAATTTTTATGACGGCCAGCTGGCGTGCTCCGGGTTTGCGGCCCACTCCGTTATGAACTATCACTTAGTGTTGATTATGGATTTTGCTACTTCCCACTGTAAAAAATGAGGAATCCGTCATGAAAAAAATTGGCATTAATGGCTTTGGCCGCATTGGGCGTTTAGTCCTGCGCCGCGTGCTGGAAACAAATAGCGACGTAGACATCGTGGCGATAAACGATCTGACCTCTCCGAAAGTGCTGGCCTATCTGCTCAAGCATGACTCCAGCTACCGCAATTTCGACGGCACGGTGGAATTCACCGAGGACGCGCTGATCGTTAACGGCAGGCATATTGCGGTCTATGCCGAAAAAGAGGCGAAGAACATTCCGTGGGGCAAAGAAGGCGTAGAGATCGTCATCGAAAGCACGGGCTTCTACACCTCTGAGGAGAAAGCCAGCGCGCACCTGGAGGCCGGTGCGAAAAAAGTGCTTATCTCTGCTCCGGCGGGCGAGATGAAAACCATCGTTTTTAACGTCAACTGCAATACCATCACGGCGGAAGATAAAATCCTGTCGGTTGCCTCCTGCACCACCAACTGCCTGGCCCCGATGGCCAAAGCCCTGCACGACAGCTTCGGCATCAAGCTCGGCACCATGACCACCATTCACGCCTATACCGGAACCCAGTCGCTGGTTGACGGGCCACGCGGGAAAGATCTTCGCGCCTCACGCGCTGCGGCGCAAAACATTATTCCGCACAGCACCGGCGCGGCAAAAGCTATCGGGCTGGTTATTCCGGAACTGCAAGGCAAGCTGAAAGGCCACGCCCAGCGCGTACCCACGCTGACGGGATCGGTGACCGAGCTGGTTTCTATTCTGGAGAAAAAAGTCACCGTCGATGACATTAACGCCGCGCTGAAGAAAGCCACCGAGGGGAATGAATCCTTCGGCTATACGGATGAGGAGATTGTCTCGTCGGATATCGTCGGCACCCATTTTGGCTCGGTGTTCGACGCCACCCAGACGGAGGTCACTGAAGTGGGTGATTTACAGCTGGTAAAAACGGTCGCCTGGTACGATAACGAATACGGCTTCGTGACCCAGCTTGTTCGCGTGCTGGACGCCGTCGCCAAAGATTAATCACGACGGGTTTCCCGGTGTTTTGCCCTCAGGACAAAACACCGGGCATTTCAGGGTTTACTTAAAGCTAATGCGGACTACGTCATCCGGGCTGGTCGGTTCTTTATCACGCGATCCTGGCTGCTTGACGCTGACAAACAGCGTTTGCCCATCGGCGGACAGCGCAAGGCTGTTCGGATGCGTTGGCGTGTCGATAGTGTCCAGCACCTTATAGGTTTTTGCATCAATCACGCTGACTTTACCCGCCTCGCGGTGCGTCACGTACACTTCGTTGCGCTTAGCGTTATAGAGCACGGCCAGCGAAACCGGCAGATCGATCTTGTTCAGCACCTTGCCGTTCTGCGTATCCACGACCAGCAGCTGCGGCGATTTTGAATCGGTGATGAAAGCACGATGGTTGGCCGTATCCAGGCTCAGGTTGAGGTAGAAATGCTCGCCTTCCTGGAGCTTAGTGCGCGAAACAACTTTATTCGCCGCGCTATCAATGACGATCAGCTCGTTATCGGCGTTGGTCATATAAACGCGCGCGGCCTTCTCGTCAATAGCCAGGCCGGTGGCAAATTTGCCCAGTCCTTCAACCGTATTTTTCAGCGTCAGGCTGTCACCGTCCACCACCCACAGCACGCTTGATTCCCCCAGCCCGCCAATGTAAACGGTGTTCGTCGCTTCGTTCACAACCAGCTCACGCGGTGCAAACGGACGCACTTCTTTGCTGCGCTTGCGCTCGTCGAGCACCAAAGATTTTTTCACCTCGCCGGTTTTGGCATCAATCGCCGTTACCGCGCTGCTGGTGGTATTGCCGATAAACAGCGTATTCGTCGCATGGTTCACCGCCATGCCAAACGGCTTCAGGTTGTTGTGGATGGCCTGCGTGATTTCAAGCGTGGCCGGGTCCAGTCGATATACCACCCCGCCCTTATCCAGCTTGCGGCTCTGTGAAGTGGACAAATACAGCGCGGCAGGCTCGCCGGTGACCGCCATTTCGTAAGCGCCTTTGGCGACGGGCTTGCGATCGACGGTGTAATTCGCTTCAGCAAAAATCGATGAAGAAAATAGGAAGGTTGAAAGCGCAAGCACCGGCAAAACGCGGCGTTTGAAGTGCAGGCCAGATTCCGTTGAGGAAAACATAAATCTCCTTATTGCGTGGGCAAATACATTTGGTGGTAATGATTATCATTATCCAGAATCAAAAGTAAATGATTATCACTCAAAATTTAACAATGACCGAAGCCGTTGATGTATCTAAATAAAGTGAATGTATTCGTAAAGACTGTGAGCGAATTGTGGGGAAATTAAGGAGATTAACGCATGCGATTGTAATGATAACAATTATCATTACCATGCAGGGCTGCGCTATTTTGTTTCACAATATGGAAATTATCTTTATGAGTGTAAAAATAAATTACAGCAAAACTCGTCTGGCGATACTGATGGCGGGAGTTTTCAGCGGCGGGGCCTGGGCGGCAGAAGAGCCGTTACTGGATAGCGGTGATACGATGGTCGTGCAGGCCACCGCCGAGCAGGAACTTAAACAACAGCCCGGCGTCTCCATCATCACCGCCGAGGATATTGCCAAAGAACCGCCCGTAAACGATCTCTCTGAAATCATTCGCAAAATGCCCGGTGTCAACCTGACCGGCAACAGCGCCAGCGGCAGCCGCGGCAACAACCGCCAGATTGATATTCGCGGCATGGGCCCGGAAAATACGCTGATTCTTATCGACGGCGTACCCGTTACCTCTCGCAACTCGGTGCGCTACAGCTGGCGCGGCGAAAGAGATTCACGCGGCGACACAAACTGGGTGCCGCCGGAAATGGTTGAACGTATCGAAGTGCTTCGTGGCCCGGCGGCCGCACGCTATGGCTCCGGTGCCGCAGGCGGCGTGGTGAATATCATCACCAAACGCCCGACTAACGACTGGCACGGCTCGTTATCCCTTTACACCAACCAGCCTGAAAACGATAAAGAAGGCGCGACCAAACGCGCAAACTTCAACTTAAGCGGCCCGCTGGCGGGTGACGCGCTAACCATGCGGCTGTACGGCAATATCAACAAAACGGACGCCGACGCCTACGACATCAATACTCAGCAAAACGGATCGTACGCCGCCGGACGTGAAGGCGTACGTAACAAAGACATTAACGCCCTGCTCTCCTGGAAATTGACCCCGACGCAAATTTTGGACTTCGAATACGGCTACAGCCGCCAGGGCAATATCTATGCGGGGGATACGCAATACAGCAACGGCAACATCAGCCCGAACGGCATTGTTGAACAGCTTTACGGGCAGGAAACCAACCGCCTGTATCGTCAGAACTACGGCATCACGCATAACGGCGTCTGGGACTGGGGCCAGTCAAAAGTAGGTTTCTACTATGAGAAAACCAACAATACCCGTCTGAATGAAGGTTCGACGGGCCGCGTCGAAGGAATGATCAACAGCAATACCTTTGAAACCAGCCGCCTTGAGGACTATCGCTCCACCGCCGAGGTCAACGTCCCGCTATTTTTGATGTTCGATCAAACCGTCACCCTGGGCGCAGAGTGGGAGCGCCAGGCGCTTAACGATCCGGCATCAATGACCGCCACCAACGCCGCCGGTGAAAGTATTGCGGGTATCTCGGGCGATCCTTCCGCTCGAAGCACCAAAAACAGCGCCAACACCAGCGCCGTCTATTTTGAAGATAATATCGAAGCGACCGACAGCACCAACGTCATCCCGGGCCTGCGCTTCGACTACCATAATCAGTTCGGCGGCAACTGGAGCCCGAGCCTGAACGTTTCTCAGGGTCTGGGCGAGCTGTTCAAGCTGAAAGCCGGGATTGCCCGCGCGTTTAAAGCGCCAAACCTTTATCAGTCCAGCGAGGGATATTTGCTGTCAACCCGCGGTAACGGCTGCCCGAACACTATCGCCACGGGAAGCTGCTATTTACTGGGCAATGACGATCTCAAACCTGAAATCAGCGTCAACAAAGAAATTGGCCTTGAGTTCGCCTGGGAAGGCTACGACGCGGGCGTCACCTGGTTCAGAAACGATTACAAAAACAAAATCGTTTCCGGCACCGATATCGTCGGCTACGCCTCAAACGGCTACAACATTTTGCGTTGGGAAAACGGCGGCAAGGCCATCGTGGAAGGGCTGGAAGCCAACCTGACGGTGCCGGTGATTCGCGACAGGCTGAGCTGGCGTACCAACGGCACCTACATGATTAAATCCGAGGACAAAAAGACCGGCAATCCGCTGTCCATTATTCCCGAATATACCGTGAATACCATGCTGGACTGGCAGGTGACGGATAAACTCTCTGCCAACACGACCTGGACGATGTACGGCCGCCAAAAGCCACGCGAGTATGCGGAAATCCGCAACGAAACCGGGGCAATGTCTAATAAAGAAATCGGGGCTTATTCCATTGTCGGCGTCGGCGTCAATTATCAGCTCACCAAAAATTTGCGCGCCAATACCGGTATCAGCAACCTGTTTGATAAGCAGATCTACCGTGAAAATGAAGGGGCATCAACCTACAACGAGCCGGGCCGCGCTTACTACGCTGGCGTGACCCTGTCGTTCTGATGAGAGGGCTCCTTCCCTTCGTTAGGGGAAGGAGCCACGAACAAACCTAAACCTGAAGGTAAACCATCTGCGTTTGCAGGTATTCGTTCAGGCCGTGCTGGCCGTCCGCCCCGCCGATGCCGGACTTACGCCAGCCCGCGTGGAAGCCCTGCATGGCCTCAAAGTTTTCGCGGTTGATATAGGTTTCACCAAACTTCAGGCCTTTAATTGCCTTCATGGCGGTATTCAGATCGCGGGTATAGATTGAGGAAGTCAAGCCGTAATCGCTGTCGTTCGCCATGGCCACCGCCTGCTCCAGGGTGTCGAAGGTGGCAACCGGCAGCACCGGGCCGAAGGTTTCTTCGTGCATGATGCTCATCTGCTGGCGCACGTCCACCAGCAGCGTCGGCGGGTAGAAATAGCCTTTGCCCTGCGGCGTTTTGCCGCCGGTCAGCACGCGGGCGCCTTCGCTAACCGCTTTCGCCACCTTTTGCTCTATCCGCTCAAGCGCTGCGGCGTTGATCAGCGGCCCCATCGCCACGTCGTTTCTTTCGCCGGTATCGCCAAAGTTGACCTGCTTAAAGGCCTCGCTCAGGCGGGTGATGAACTCGTCATAAATGCCCTTCTGCACGTATACGCGCTCGGCGCAGTTGCAAACCTGCCCGGTGTTAATCATCCGCGAATCGACAATGGCTTTCACGGCGATATCCAAATCCGCATCGTTCATCACGATAGCCGGTGCTTTCCCCCCCAGCTCAAGGCAAACCTTGGTGATATTTTTCGCCGCCGCCGCCATAATTTTTTCACCCGCACCCACGCTGCCGGTCATGCTGACCATAGCCACTTTCGGGTTGCCCGCTAGCTCCTGACCCACCGTTTCACCGCGGCCCAGCACCAGGTTAAACACGCCTTTCGGCAGGCCGATATCGTGCACGATTTCCGCGAAGGCAATGGCATTATTCGGCGTAAATTCGCTTGGTTTAATCACGATGGTATTGCCGGTCACCAGCGCTGGCGCGAGCTTGCGGGCAATCAGGAAGAACGGGAAGTTCCACGGCAGAATGCCGGTGGTCACGCCGAGCGCCCGTTTGAAGACGAAGATATTCTCGCCGGGACGGTCGCTTTGCAGAATTTCACCTTCGTAGCGGCGCGCCCATTCGGACATGTAGTCCAGATAATCAGCGGTAAAAAATACTTCAACTTCGGCCAGCTGCTGCGTTTTCCCGCCTTCGGCTACGATCAGCGCGCTGATGGCAGACGCGCGTTCACGGATGCCAACGGCGATTTTTTTCAGCCAGCCCGCACGTTCAATGGCAGGCAGCGCTTCCCAGGCATCCTGCGCCCGCGCTGCCGCCTCGATGGCCTCGCGGGCAGATTCTGCGTCACCGTCGGGAATGCGGGAAATCACCTCTTCCGTGGCCGGGTTCACCACGTCAATCCACTGGCTGCCCTGCCAGCTAACGAACTGGCCGTTGATATACATCGGGTGCTGTACGGGTGCTGTCATGACCGACTCCTGTATGTGCAAAGTGAATGCATTTTGTTATGTGCAGGTAAAATATTTGTAATCACTTTAGGTATTGCAGAATCGCATTCGGTCAAAACGGTCACTTTTTTGTGATGTCTCTCAATAAAATGAGCGGCAGGCGGGGAAATCAATCATAAATTATCAACATGAAAATGACCGTTTCCGGCACCGGGCGCTGAAAACGGTCATTTCGGGGAGCATTAATCGAGACAGAAAGGCCAGTCAGTGGTTGCCGCAGCAGGCGGCCAGCGCCCTGGCAAGGCCCGCCGGATTTTCCCACGACATGGAATGCCCGGCGTTGGGGAGGATTATCGTGTTGATTCCCGCCTCCTGAACGGCCGTAAAATCGGGGTCCGGCAGCGATTTCTCACCGAAAATAAGCCACTTTGGCAGCTGTAAAGCGGTAAACAGCTCAAGCCAGGAGGGCGAAATGCCCGCCACCAGGCTGGCTGCTTCGCGCCACACGGCGTAAGGCGCGGTGCTGAGTAAGCTGCCCGCCCACGGCGACTGTTCTTCGCTCAGCATCGCCGCAAAGCCGCTGTGCACAAATTCGCTTTCCTGCTGCGCGGCAATGCCTCGGCTGAACATTCCTCCCCCGGCCTGGAAATTAGGTTCAGAGACGATAAGCCCGGCGATTTTGGCTGGCATCATGGCGGCAACCTCGATGGCGATGCTGCCGCCCATGCTGTGCCCGTAAAGGTAAAAGCGGTTCAGGCCCAGATGCTCTACCAGCTCGGCAACCACCCGCGCCTGATCGGTTGTGCCATAGGAAAAGGCCGCGGGCCTTTCGCTGTAGCCGCTGCCGGGCAGATCGATGAGCACGCTGCGGCGGTTACCAAAGGCCGGGTCTGCGTAGACGCGCGGGTATTCATACGAAGCGGCACATCCCAGGCCGTGAACAAACAGCAAAGGTACGCCGCCGCCGGGTAAATCGTGGTAGCGAACCCGGCAGCGGGCGTGGAGGGAGGTAAAACTCTGCATGGCGATTCCTTTCAAAATCAGATAACTGTATTTATATACAGTATATCGTGAAATGGGCTACCACGCCAGCCAGACGCCGCCCTGGCCGCTGCTCGCCCGCAGCGTTTCGATGAAGCGCATCCCGGATAATCCTTCCGCAATTCCGGGCAGCAGCGGCGCGCTGCCGCCGTGTATTTTTACCGCCGCCTCGCGATAAATTTGTGCGAAGCCTTCCAGATAGCCTTCGGGGTGCCCGGCAGGAGTACGGCACTGGTGGCGAATAGAATCATGGTTGTTGACGCCGTTCCGGGTGACAACGTAACTATTGCCGTGCAGCGGGTTAATCTCAAGAATTTCAGGCTGCTGCTGGCGGAAACTCATGCTTCCCCGGCTGCCGACCACGCGCAGGCGCAGATCGTTTTCAAATCCCGGCGCGACCTGGCTGGCCCAGAGACGGCCTCGCGCCCCGCTGGCATAGCGCATTTCGGCGTAGACTTCGTCATCCAGCTCGCGGCCCTCGACGCGCGTCAGCAGTTCCCCGCGGATCGCCTCCGGCTCCATGCCGCTCACGAAAGCGGCAAGTTGCCAGGCGTGCGTGCCGATGTCGCCGATGGCCCCCGCCCCGGCAAACTGCGCCTTGCCGCGCCAGCTTGCCTGCTTGTTGTCCGTCAGCTCCAGCCGGTCGTTCAGCCAGCCCTGTAAATATTCGACTTCGACATTGCGGATTTCGCCAATTTCGCTGTTGGCAATACGCGCCCTTGCCTCGCGCACCATCGGCAGCGCGCTGTAGTTGTGAGTCAGAATGAAGTGGCAGCCGGATTCATTAATCAGCGAGGCCAGCGCTTCGCCTTCGGCAAGGCTAATCCCCAGCGGCTTGTCGCAGATGACGTGAATACCCTTCGCCAGAAAGGCTTTGGCGATGGGCACGTGCAGAAAGTTAGGGGTGACAATCGACACGGCCTCAATGCCGTCCGGGCGCGCGGCTTCCCGTTCGACCATCTCCTGCCAGCTTTCATAGCTGCGTTCAGGAGCGACAAACAGCGCCTCGCCGCTGCGGCGGGCAACTTCTGGCGAAGAGGAAAATGCCCCGGCAACCAGCTCAAACTGATCGTCAAGCCTCGAGGCAATACGGTGTACGCCGCCGATAAACGAACCTTCACCGCCGCCAACCATTCCTAACCGGATGCGTTTCATCATTTCCCCTCCAGCCCAAGCATTTTGCGCACCGCCGACGTTTCGCTGTCGCGCAGGGCGAAATCGTCAAAGGCGTATTCGGCCACGGGAATAATGTGCCTGGCGATAAATTCAGCCCCTTCACGCGCGCCCGCTTCGCCCGATTTCAGACAGCACTCCCACTCAAGCGTAGCCCACCCGGCGTAGTCGTACTGCGCAAGCCTGCTGAAAATGCCTTTGAAATCTACCTGCCCGTCGCCCAGCGATCGGAAGCGCCCCGGACGCTCCAGCCACGGCTGGAAACCGGCGTAAACGCCGCTTTTGGCAGAGCGTTGAAACTCCGCGTCTTTCACGTGAAAGGCTTTGATTCGCGCATGATAGAAATCGATAAATCCCAGGTAGTCCATGTGCTGTAAGAGCATGTGGCTCGGGTCGTAGAGAATATTGCAGCGCGGATGATTGTCGACCAGCGCCAGAAAACGCTCGAAGGTCACGCCGTCGTGCAGATCTTCGCCGGGATGCAGCTCAAAGCAAAGATCTACGCCGGCCTCGTCGAAACTGTCCAGCACCGGCCGCCAGCGTCCGGCCAGCTCTTTGAAAGCCTCGTCAATCAGTACGTTATTTCGCGGTGGCCAGGGGTAAAAGTACGGCCATGCCAGGCCGCCGGAAAACGTGGCATGGGCGGTCAGCCCCAGATTTTGTGAAGCTCGTGCCGCCTGCTTCAGGCAAGCGACGCCCCACTGCTGGCGGGCCTGCGCATCATGCGCCAGCGCCTGAGGAGCAAAACCTGCAAAGGCCTGCTCATAGGCGGGATGCACGGCAATAAGCTGCCCCTGTAAATGCGTGGAAAGCTCGCTAATTTGCAGCCCGACGTTGGCCAGCGTACCGCCGATTTCCGCGCAGTAATCCCGACTTTCAGCGGCTTTGCGCAAATCAAAAATATGCGGCAGATGGGTTGGCAGCTGCACGGCCTTATAGCCCAGTCCCGCCGCCCAGGCTGCCAGCGTATCCAGCGAATTAAACGGCGGCCGTTCACCGATAAACTGAGAAAGAAAAATTGACGGCCCTTGCAGGGTTTTCATCACCAAACCTCCTTAATTTTTACCGTGCGCTGCTCGCGAACCGCAAGGTCTGCCGCCAGCGCCACCGCCAGGCTTTCAATCGCCTGCTGCTGGTGCCGCGCTAAGTCGCGGTCTTCAAGGATCGCGCGCGCGAAAAACTGCTGCTCGAGACGGCACAGGGCAAAGTGATCCGGCTCGTCTTCTGCGGTTATCCATTCGTCTTCACGCGCAAACTCGCCGTCTGCGTTCAGCTGCGAATGGTGTAACCGTAATGATTCGGTGCGCGTGTGCGCCTCTATGCTGGCGGACTGCCCTTCTCCCGCGGCCTCGCGGGCCACGATAGACGCAGCCCCCTGCGGCCCAATCACATCTTTAATAAAGAACGCCGTCTGGCTCATCATCGGGCCCCAGCCTGCCTCGTACCAGCCGACTGAGCCATCGGCAAAGCGCACCTGAAGCTGGGCGTAATTAAACTGCTGCGGGGCAATCTCGTCGCTTAACCGCACGCCGATGGCGCTCACGGAAAGCGGGCTGGCCCCGGCCATCTGACACATCACGTCGAGATAGTGCACGCCGCAGTCGACAATCGGCGACAGCGACTGCATCAGCATTTTGTGGGTGTGCCAGGCGGGCCCGGAGCTCTGCTGATTGAGGTTCATGCGCATCACCAGCGGTTTACCGAGACCGTGAGCCAGCTCGATAAATCTCTGCCACACGGGGTGATGGCGCAGAATGTAGCCCACGGCCAGCTGTTTACCCGCCAGCTGCGCCGTTGCCACCACGCGCTTAGCCCCGGAAATAGTGGTTGCCAGCGGCTTTTCGACAAACACGTGGCATCCGGCGGCCAGCGCCGTCAAAGCTAAAACCTCGTGCGTATCGGGCCAGGTGGCGAGGCAAACGGCGTCCGCCCGCGTCTGCCGGATGGCGTCCTGCATATCGTCAAACAGCGCAATATCTGCACCGAGCCGTTCCCGAAGATGATTTTTTGAAGCTCCGCGGGCTACCAGCCCGCAGAGCGTAAATTCGGGCAGCGCCCGGTAGGCCAGCGCATGGGCCGTGCCCATGTTGCCACAGCCCACCACCAGCACCCGCAGTGCCCTATCGGCCATCGCGTTCCCCTTCCTTGTAGTTGAAGGCGAAGAAGAAAATAGCCGCAATCACTACCGCCGCGATGGCCGGTAGCCACCAGAACTGCTGCCACTGCACCAGCGCTTCAGCGCCCTGTGCGGTCACGGAACGGTTGAATACCGCGCCGCTGATTTGTGAACCGATAAGCATCCCCAGCCCGTAGGTGAACAGCACCAGCAGGCTCTGGGCCTGGCCTTTGACTTTGTCGCCCGCCACCTTATCGGTGTAGATAAAACCAATCACAAAGAAGAAGTCGTAGCACACGCCGTGCAGAATAATGCCGATATAAATCATCCAGCGGGTTTCTTCGGCCACGCTCAGCGCAAACATGGCGTAGCGCGCAAACCACGCCAGCATGCCGATCAGCAGCATCATTTTGATGCCCAGACGGCGGAAGAAGAACGGGATGAGCAGCATAAACAGCAGCTCGGACATCTGTCCGAACGCCATCACTCCGCTGACGTTCTCAAAGCCCAGCGCGGAGATAAACGGCGCGGCATACGCGTAGTAAGCGGCCAGAGGAATGGATATCAGCGTGGCGCAGAGGATGAAGATCATAAAGTGGCGCTGTTTCAGGAGGGCAAACGCGTCCGCGCAAAGCAGGTCGCGGATCGACAGCGGCTTGCCGCGATCCGGCGCTGGCGTGTCAGGCAAGGTAAAGCTGTAAATCCCCAGCACTACCGAGGCCACCGCGGCCAGGGTGAAAATACCCGTGCTGTCCGACAGCCCGCTTATGCCGACAATCAGCCCGGCCACGATCCAGCCGATGGTGCCGAAGGCGCGCACGATCGGGAAGCCCTTCTCGCTGTTGGCGAGGCTGTGGAAGGCGACGTTATTGCTCAGCGCAATGGTTGGCATATAGCAAAGCATATAGGCGAACACCACCCACAGCAGCCCGGTTTGCCCGGTTTCAAACAGCCCCGGCAGCCACCAGAGCAATGCGGCCCCGACCAGGTGCAATACGCCCAGAACTTTCTGCGAGGCAAAGAAGCGGTCAACCAGCATCCCGAGGACAAATGGCGAAAGAATGGAGGCGATCGGCCCGGTGGAATACGCGTCGCCAATCACCGCGCTGAGGCCGTATTTGCCCATCACCACGCCCAGCGTGACGTACCAGGCCCCCCAGACGAAAAATTCCAGAAACATCATTAACGACAGGCGTGGAATCACCCATTTGTGGGTGATTACCCGAGCCCCAACGGCTGAGTGAGAAGACATAAATCCTCCGCGACAGAGTCTTGATATAAGGGTAAGAGGTTATTTTTGTAATCGATTACATTAACACTTCATTAAAAATGTAATCGATTTCAGGGGGCTTTCCATCATGCTGGTGAATTATTTGATACCATTGATTCAGATCTGGAATGTGCTTCACAAATAATCAGTTTGTACACAGGAGCAGCATGTCGATAGATAAAGTGGCGCGCCTGGCGGGCGTGTCGACCGCCACCGTTTCCCGGGTGCTGAACGACAATCCCGGCGTCAAACCCGATACCCGCGATAAGGTGCTGGCGGCCATCGAGGCCAGCGGCTATCAGCCCAACCTGCTCGCCCGACAGCTAAGAACCGCGCGCAGCCGCATGCTGCTGGTGCTGGTTTCCAATATTACCAACCCGTTCTGCGCTCGCGTGGTGCGCGGCATTGAAGAAGAAGCCGAAAAGCACGGCTATCATATTCTGCTGTGCAACTCCGAATCGCGCCTGACGCGTGAATCCGCCTATTTGCAGCTGCTGAGCGGCAAGGTCGTGGACGGCGTGATCACCATGGATGCCATCAGCTGCCTGCCCGGCCTGACTACGCTGATTGGCGATTCCCCCTGGGTGCAGTGCGGCGAAGGAGATCCGGGCTATAACGCCTCGTCGGTGACGATTGATAACTTCAGGGCCGCCGCCGCCGCGGTCGATCATCTCGCCAGCGCGGGCTATCAACGCATTGCGCTGATCAACGGCGACCTGCGCTATCTGTATTCGCAGCAGCGCGAGGCCGGATACCGGGCCGGAAGAGATTCAGGCTGGCAGGCCGTCGTTTACGCCGACAGCCTGGAGTACCAGGCCGGCGTGCAGGCCATGGCGGAGCTTTTCACCCTGCCAGAACCGCCGGATGCGGTATTTGCCATTTCCGATGCGCTGGCCGGTGGCGCGCTGCATTACGCGCACGAACATGGGCTGAAGGTTCCGCAGGACGTTGCCATTATGGGCTTTGACGGCGTGCCGTTCGGCGCGGTTACCCACCCGCCGCTCACTACGGTTGAGCAGCCGATGCACCAGCTTGGCGTGCGCAGCGTGCAGCTGTTGCTGGAAAGAATAAATAACCCGCAGGCGGAAGCGGTGAATGAAATTCTCGGCTGGAGGCTGGTAGTGCGAGGTTCGGTCTAAGCCAGGCAGGCCCTCATTTCATGCCTGAAAAAGGCTAAAACGAGGGCACTGGCTGGCTTACTTCAGCGCCTCAGGCAGCTTGATCACCCACAGCTCGTTGAGCGACTCGGGCTTATCCAGCGGCTTAAGCACAATTTTTTCGCTCACTTTTTGCCCGTCGCGCAGCAGATTGCCCTGGCCATCAGCCTGGTAATCATCGGGATTATTCAGCTCCGCCTGTAGCCCAAAGTCGTTATCGTTGATCACCGCAATAGTCTGGCCGTCGATGAGCGCCATGCCTTCGGCCTTTTCCTGCTGCCAGCCGAGCTTACGTAAATCAACGATCTGTTTTTTCTCGGCCAGCCTGATACCGCGAGCTTTTAGCTGCTCCGCATCGTTAAACTCGGGCGCTTTTTCTTTATCAAAGGCGCTCAGGTCGCTCGCCTGCGCAAGGTCAACGACGTAAACAAGATTGCGCATCTTTTTATTCTTATCGCCGCCCTGCTCAAGGAGCAGAATGCGATGGTTGTCCAGCGCTACGATATCGCCAATTTTGGCATCTTTAGCCTTTTTGTAGGCATCTGCGTCGATCGGGTAGCCGTACATGGCCGTTTTACCGCTGGCGGGATCGAAGCTCACCAGGCGAGTAAACAGCGCGCTGTTTTTACTTTTGCCGTCGATATCCAGCGTGCTTTGTACGGCGGCAATAATCCGCCCGTCCGGCATGCGGGTTATGCCCTCAAAGCCGCGGTTAGCCTGACGCCATTTAATGATGTTAGGCAGCCCGCCCGCCACGCCCTGCTCGCTCTGTTCCGCCTGCGGGCCGTATTTCACGAGGATTTTTCCGCTGGCGTCGATGTTGATAATGAACGGGCCGTATTCGTCGCAGAGCCAATACCCGCCTTTGCCGTCCGGGGTAATGCCTTCGGTATCCAGCCCGCGCTTATTGCTTGGCAGCCTGCGCAAAGTATCGTCCAGAGCAACTTCATTGGTTGCGCCAATCAGCCCTTCCGGCAGCGGCAGCCCGCTAATCGGCCCCTGCTCATCATGCAGCGCGTGGGCGTCTATGGCCTGCGCTTTGCCGTCGCCAACGCGGAGGGTCATCAGCAGCGGCGTAAATTCGGGATTCGCAAAAATTTTGGAGTCTTTCTTCCCGGCCTTCGGCGAGTCGGCGTTTGGACCGCGATCGGTCACGGTGGCAAAGATCAGCTCGTTGCCCTCTTTGCGCACAAACTGTAGGCCCGACCCCACGCCAACCGGCAGGCCATCAGGAAAGTTGGCAGCGTAGGTTCCTTTATATTCCACGCGATCGCCCTGCGGAAAAGTGACAACGTAACGATCAACAACAGGCTCAGCGGCCTGGCTTGCCAGAGGGAACAGACAGGTGAACAGCAGCGCAGATGATTTTAATTTCATGCTTTTACGAGACCTTTACTGTTTTAGGTTCCCGTTTATAAAACAGTCAGATGACAAAAATATGACGCCAGCAGGCGTCATTCTTACAGAAAAGGTAAACCCTCTCTTTTTTCTGCCGATAACAATCTGCGTTGTGGTGATACATTTTGATCACCGACGTTAGTCAACGAGAGAACACTTTTGGTTTAAGGACCTATCATGTCAGTCAGGCGTTTTTCTATATTATTTTTTTGCACGTTACTCATCATTTTCTTAGCCAGCACCGCCTCAAACATCTGGTCCCTCACTCGCAGCAATCACTCCCTCGATAACGTAAACCGTGAAATTCGCGTGGTGCTTTCCGTTATCGATCCGATTAATCACAGCCGGACAATGCGCGTTCGCGCGCTGGAAGCCATGGAGGAAATGCAGCGTGGCCGCCCAGAACAGGCCCAGCAGGCACTTGAGGGGGCAAGAACGGTTCTGGGAAAAGCTAACGACGCTTTCCAGAGCTATCTGGCTGCGCCGAAGCAACCCGGTGAACATCCGCTGGCCGAGGCTTATCAGGCCGCCTTTCTGACTTATCGTGAACAGGGATTGCAGCCGTTGCTTGATGCAGCATCGGCCAACGATAAGCCGCGCGTGAATGAGCTGGTGACGGATACCGTTCCGCGTCTCGATCGCCAGTATGAAATTGCGCTTGATAAGCTCCTGGCCTTCCGCGAACAGTATGCCCGGCAGCTTAACAAGGACGCACAGTCCAGCTTCAGTTCAAGCCTCCTTTGGATTGCGTTCTTCGCCGTGCTGTTTATCGCCATGCTAGCCGCTATTTTTGTGTTCCTGAAAATTCGCTTACTCAACGAGCTGGATGGCGCAAGAAAGCATTGCAGTGAAATAGCCAGCGGCCAGCTGCACACGCCTATCGCTGCAAAATCTAACGATGAAGTCGGTGAAATGATGCGCTCGCTGGAAACAATGCGTTGCTCGCTGGCCCAGATCATCGGCCAGGTACGCGAATCCAGCCAGACCGTGGCCCACGCATCCGAAGAGATAGCGGCCGGGAATACCGACCTTTCCTCGCGCACCGAAGAACAGGCGGCCTCTCTCGGTGAAACGGCGGCCAGCATGGAACAGCTCACGGAAACGGTAAAGCAAACTTCTGAAAACTCACGGCAGGCGAACAGGCTTGCGGACGGCATGCTTATAGCCGCTAACGACGGTCACCTCATTGTGGACGAGGTCATTGATTCGATGCGTAATATCGAATCCAGCTCCGGCAAGATCGACAACATTATCAGCATTATCGAAGATATTGCCTTCCAGACTAATATTTTGGCACTTAACGCGGCGGTAGAGGCGGCCCGCGCTGGCGAACAGGGCCGCGGCTTTGCCGTTGTCGCCTCAGAAGTCCGCAATCTGGCCCAGCGATCTTCCGTTGCGGCAAAAGAAATCAAAGAGCTGATCGAGCTTTCTGGGGAACAGGTGAATAAGGGCAGCGCACTGGTGAACAAAGCGGGCGAAAGCATGCAGCGCATCTCGGGCGCAATCAAGCAGGTCACCGATTTGATGGAGCATATTGCGATCTCAACCAGCGAGCAGAGCCGTGGCATCGAACAAATTAATCTGGCAGTAGTGCAGATGGACGTGGTGACCCAGCAAAATGCCGCTCTGGTGGAGGAAGCTTCGTCGGCGGCACTGTCGCTGAAGGAGCAGTCACAAACGCTGAACGAAACGGTTTCGGTCTTCAGGCTTGCCTAAGCATTTTCCCTCTCCGCAGCGGAGAGGGTACTTAGCGTTTAAAAACCGCGCTCGGCGATGGGCCGGGCAAGCGCCGCATCGCTTTGCAGCGTCTGCCATGCCCGAACAACCTCCGCCGGAATGTCTACGTGGGCGATAAAATCACGGCCATTCGGGCCGTAGCCCTGCTCGTTATCCTGAATGCGAGGAATTTCCCCCAAAGCCAGCGAAATGTAACGCGCCACCGGCCACAGGCCTTTAGCCTGCGGATCAAAATGCGTGGAATGCTCGTCGCCGACCAGGACAGGAATCATACCCGGCCAGCTTAGCCAGCGAGGCTGCTGCGGCTCATCTTGCCAGACGCGTTCGAAGGTCGCCTGCGTGCGGCGCTGCATCGTTGGATCCTGAATGACAATCACCCGCTGCGGCGTGAGAGCATGCCCGGCCATCACATTTTTCGCAAAGCGCGCATTTTCACCGCAGTTGGTGGACTTCTCTTCGATGAAGATGCTATCGGCCGGAATCTGCCAGAACGCGGTGGCAATATCTTTAATAATCGCCGCTTCGGCGCGGCCGGTGGTGGGAATGGTGTTATAACGCGGATGTTCCGCTACTGCGCCGTATAAAAAAGTGGTGGAGTGACCGATACCGCCTGTAATCAGCAGCGGCAGTCTGCTTCTGGCCGCCAGCTCGCAGGCCGCGTCGATGGTTGGGATGACCGCATTGCCTGCCAGGACAATGAGCTCTGCATCATCGCCTCCGGGAGCGCTGGCAAAATCATTGCGCGCCAGCCACCGCCCTAAGGTGTTTATTGCCTCGATAGTCGTAGCCTGTAAGGCCGGGAACGTTGTGGTCAACATAGCCCCTCCGTGTCAAAAAACCAGCGGGCATCATATATCAGCAAGGCCCGGGAAAGTATCAGAGGGTGCCTAAAGGCATGTTGGAGGATTGCGTACCCGCGTCAGGCGCGGATACGCGGGCAATAACTATGCGCTCGGGTCTTGTTCCGGCCTGTTGGCTTCGTCAGCCGGGACTTCTTTGAATGCGGCTTTGCTCTTGGTCACCGCGTATTCCACGGCCTTGGTGCTGCCGGCGCTGGTCGTCAGCTTCACCGATTCGACGCTCACTTTACCGATCAGTGATTTTGCATAGCCGCCGATCTGGTAGGTGCCTTCCGGCAGGCGCAGCGCGACGCTTTCACCAATTTTTAACGCCGCCGCGTCCTTGCCGTCGACGGTGACAAACACGGTTGCGCCGTCATCGGTGCGTGTCCAGGCATGCTCCACCGTCACCAGCGTTGCCCCGGTGGTGAAATCCGCCGCTGGCTCCCCGGTAACGGGTTTAGCACAGCCCAAAAGAGAAAAAGCCGCGAGTGCGGTCAGGGTGAAACGGTAACTCATCAATGGTTTCCTGCGGGAGTTAGTTATTTTTCAGTCATCCAGCGCATGAAGCTCTTCGCCCCTTTCGAGCGGGTCAGCTCGGCTTCGGCGGCCTCAAGCTTGCGGCTCAGCGATTCACAAAGCGATAAATTTTGCAGATTTTCACAGCGCTCCTGTTCCAGAGCGGAACGAAGCTGTAACACCTCGGCCTGTGCATTTTCTTTTTCGTGGCGGTGATTCTGCTCGGTTTCGGCCATCTCGTCCAGAGCCCGTTGCAGACTGAGAACATTCTGGTCAAGGACTTGTATCGCCTCGCGGCCGGCCTGCGTTTCGCTATGCGTTTCTTTGAGGCTGGATTCCAGCTCTTTATTTTTCCCCGTGAGTTCGCTGAGTTCATTCTTGAGCACGTTGATATAAATCTGATGTGCCTGCAGCGCCTGTTCGTAAGCCGTGCGCGCCGCGTCGCTTTCCGCTGCTGAATCCTGAAGCTGGCGTTTGAGATCGGTGGTTTGTTTTTGCAGCGACTGGACCGTTTCAACCAGCGCGTTGCCGTTTTTAACCAGCTCGCTGCGCAGCTGACGCTGGTTATCGATGTCCTGCTGCATGGTTTCGTGCAGCTGAGCCAGCTCGGCGCTGTGCTGAGCTTTTTGGGTGGAGAGGGATTGTTGTAAACTGAGAATCCGCTCGGACTGCTCGTGATTTACCCGGCCTTCCGGGGTCTGGCGAATCTGCTCATCCATCCTGCGCTGCAAAGTTTCGCGCAGCAGCGCGAGCTGCTGATAATGATGTTCACGCTCGCTTTCAATATTTTTTTGCAGCCCGCTAATGCGCGACGTGAGCCGCAATGCTTCCGCCTGCGGGACAGTATTTAGCTTTGCCGCCGCCAGCTCGCCCTGCACTTCGGCCAGGCGGCGGAGCGTTTCGGGGTTATCCTGATAAACGGTTTTGGTTTTGGCTTTTCCGGCGGCGGCTTTTAGTTCGGCCCGCAGCTGTACCGCTTCGGCTTCGGCAACCTTCAGACGCGCCACAAGGCCCGCATCGTGGCTGCCGAGGCGGTTTAAATTCACCTCGCCCAGCGCCTGTTCAATTTCAAACTGGATTTCCGCCCTGCTGCTGCTTTTCATCCGATTGCATGCGCTGGCTAAAAAGCTGGCCGCCTCGTTGGCGTTAACGGTTCCAAAGGCCTTTTTAATCAGATTCTGGATCATGCTCACAGCGGTATGTTCCCGTGGTTGGAGGTCGTTATCAGCCTTGCCGGGCGGCAGTCGCAAACTATCTGGTATCTCATCGGCAAAAGCTACGATTTCTTTATTTAAACAGTCAGTTGAACAGTTTTGCGTTCATTTCGGCAAATCCACAGGCCGAACGGCAGTTTGAGTCTAGCCCGGCTCGTTCGCTTTTTAATCAGCTCATTGCATTAATTTGAAGAACTTCATCAGGAAAAGTGAGTTTCTTTAGCAAATCGTGCGGACTAAAGTGGGGCCACTTTTGTTTTCAAGGATTTCACCATGTTAGCCAGTCTGAATACTTCTTTTACGCGCCTGACCGATAGCCCGGATTTCGGCAAACTGCTGCTTCGCTTAACGTTCGGGATTTTGATGCTGTTCCACGGCGTGGCCAAAGTGCAGCACGGCGTGGGCTGGATTTCCGACATGCTGCAGTCGCAGGGCCTGCCGGGCTTCATCGCCTACGGCGCGTTTATCGGGGAGATTGTAGCGCCGGTGCTGATTATTGTAGGTTTGTTTACTCGCCCAGCGGCTTTCATCTATGCGTTTAACCTCCTTGTCGCCACGCTGCTGGTCGGCACCGGCAAGTTCTTTACCCTGACCGATGTCGGCGCCTGGGGCCTGGAATCCGAAGCGCTCTACTTCTTCGGCGGCCTGATCGTTATGTTCCTGGGTGCGGGGAAATATACGCTGGTTCCTTCTAAATCCCTTCAGTAAGCCCCTGCTTTAAACTGAAAAAGCCCTCACTATGACGAGGGCTTTTTTGTACATTTCGATGTTGCGTCAGAACGTCGCCCAGTTATCGTCGCTTTCCGTCACGGCTACGGGTTTTACAACCGTAGCTTTCACCGCCGCAGGCCTGCGTACCTGGGCCTGGGCGTTCAAACGGAAGATGCCAACCGCCGCCGTTAACCTGGCCGCCTGCTCTTCCAGCGATACCGCCGCGGCGGAAGCTTCTTCGACCAGCGAGGCGTTCTGCTGGGTGACGTTATCCATTTCGTTGATCGCCTGCCCGACCTGCTGAATACCGCGACTCTGCTCGTCGGAAGCCGCGGCGATTTCCAGCATGATGTCCGTTACGCGGCGCACCGCATCCACAAGGCCGTGCATGGTTTCCCCCGCATGGACAACCTCCTTCGAGCCAGAATTAATGAGGGATACCGACTCGCTAATAAGCCCCTCAATTTCCTTAGCCGCCTGCGCGCTGCGCTGGGCCAGCGTGCGGACTTCGCTTGCCACGACGGCAAATCCGCGTCCCTGTTCACCCGCGCGTGCCGCTTCAACCGCCGCGTTCAGCGCCAGAATATTGGTCTGGAACGCGATGCTGTTGATGACCGCGGTTATTTCAGAAATTTTCTTAGAGCTGCTGGAAATGTTCTGCATAGTTTTCACCACGCCGGAGACGATCTGCCCGCCGTCGCTGGCTTTATTCGAGGCGTCTTCCGCCAGCTTGCTGGCATGATGAGCGTTATCGGCATTTTGCTTCACCGTTGCCGTCAGCTGCTCCATGCTGGCCGCCGTTTGCTCGAGGGCGGCCGCCTGTTCTTCGGTGCGGGAAGAAAGATCGGTATTGCCCGCCGTGATCTCGCTGGTGCCCTGGTAAATCGCCTCTGCGCCCTCGCGCACCGAGCCAACAGTTTTCACCAGCGCCGACTGCATAACCTGTAAATGCTGGCTGAGTCTGCCGATTTCACTGCGCCCGCAGTCCTGCTCCGGCAGCGTCAAATCGCCAGCGGCAATATGCTCAATACGTGCGGCCGCCTGCTGTAAAGGCGCGATGACCACGCGGCGCAGCAGTACGAAGGTGAAAAGGGTCATCAGCAGCGCCACCGCGAAGGCTCCGGCCATCACTATTACGCTGAGATGAGTACGTGATTTAGCCTCGGCGCTCAGCGCGTTGGCTCGTTCGGTGCGGATAGCAATAGCCTTAAGCAGAACGGCGTTGTAATCGGCGTCAAGCTTGCGCGCGTGCTCGTTCTCATGGTTGATGATCGCCTCGAACATGCCGTTTTTGGCATATTTCATCATCGGCAGCATGCCCTGGTTAACGTAGGCGTCGAAGCGCGCGCGCAGATCGGCGTCCAGCGCTTCATCCGCAGGGGTTTTTACGCGCCTGTTCATATAGGCTTCAAAGCCCTCTTTGGCCTGCTTAATGCGTTTATCCGCCTCGGCGACATTGAGCTTCACATCGTCCATGTCCGCCACGCGGCTCGCGGCGCCGGCGTGGATAATATTAAGACGTGCCGTGCGCAGATGGTTTGAGCTGTTCGAAATCCCCATGCGAACCTGAATCTCTTCCGTGACGTCCTGCAGCGCGCTGTTGCTTTGCATAAGAAAGTAGCCCGCCAGCGCAATGCACAGGGCAAAGAGCACCAGGATGCCGCCCAAAATCGAACTAAAAAGCGGGACGAGGCGAATATGATGCCAAAAATTCATTCCGCCGCGTCGTGAGGTTGCTTGTGTAGGCATGTCCATAGGTTCTCTTTTTTAGGGGATGATGTCGGAAACAACATCGGCCACCTAAGCCAAATCCTTTACTGGCAAGCGTCAGAACTGTGGGCTAAGTAACAAATAACTCATGACAAGTTTTACGAGCAGCGGGCCCGTGGCTGCGGCGCATTGGCATGAACCGCAGACGGGCAGGAAGACTAGCGATGAATGTGTTTGATGTCGGCGGGCTGGCCGAACAGGAAGCCCTGGATCTCGGTGCAGCCTTCTTCTTCGAGAATGCGCAGCTGCTCGCTGGTTTCAACGCCTTCGGCAATCAGCGGCGTGTTGATGGAATTGCCCAGCGAAATAATCGCCCGCACAAATGAGCGAACCTGGAAGTTATTCTCCACGTTGGTCAGGAAGCTGCGGTCAAGTTTGATAACGTCGAACTGGAACTCGCGCAGCGTGCTTAACGAAGAGTAGCCGGTGCCAAAATCGTCCAGCGCAATGCTGATGCCCATTTTCTGGAACTGATGCAGGATGTTGAACGCCAGCTTTTTATTAACGATAAACGCCGTTTCCGTGACCTCAAACTCCAGCAGCGTCAGCGGATAGGCCGTGCGCATCAGAATCTCACGAACTTTATCGATGAAGCTGTGGTTGCGCAGCTGCACCGGAGAAATGTTAATCGAAATTTTTTTATTAACGTTATTCGCCATCGACTCAAGGCACACGTTCTCAATCACCCAGTAGCCCAGCGGCACAATCGCGCCGCTCTCTTCGGCGACGGGGATAAACTCATCCGGCGGAATCATGCCCAGATCCGGGTGATTCCAGCGCAGAAGCGCCTCGTAGCCGGTAATGCTTTTATCCTTCATCGAGCGTTTTTCCTGGTAATAAATGAAAAACTGCCCTTCTTTGATGCCCTTGCGAATGTCCGCCGCCATGGCGTTGCGCTGGCGCGTTTTTTCGTCCATCTCTTTTTCGTACCAGCATACCTTGTTGTCGAGATTCACCTTGGCACGGTACATCGCGAGGTCGGAATTGCCGATCAGCGTATTGATGTCGGTCGCATCGTCCGGATAAATGGCGACCCCGACGCTCGCCGCGACGCTAATTTCCGTCTGCGAGAAAATTTGCTTCCCGCTAAAGCAGCCGTGCAGCTTCTCGGTAAAGGCCACCAGTTCCTGGTCGTCATTATAAGGCTTGGCAGCCACGAACTCATCGCCGCCGAAGCGGGCGACAATTTCATCCCTGGAGAGAATTTTTTGCACTGCCGAGGATACGCGCTGCAACAGCTGGTCGCCGACCAGATGCCCTTCTATATCGTTAATCTCTTTGAACTTGTCCAGATCGACGGTGCAGATGGCGATTCGCGAATAGTCGCTTTCCGTCAGCAGCTTTTCGACGAAGGTGAAAAACTCCACGCGGTTAGGCAGACCCGTTAACGCATCGTAGCGGGCAAGCCAGGAGATTTTGTCGTTCACCTCTTTTTGCTCGCTGATGTCGCGGGTGATTTTCGCAAAGCCCAGCAGGTTACTGGCCTCATCGTAGATCGCGTCAATCACCACGTGCGCCCAGAAACGGCTGCCGTCCTTGCGGTAGCGCCAGCCTTCCCCTTCAAACTGGCCGTTTTTTAACGCCGCCTCGAGATTCTTTTCCGGCAGGCGGGACAGCCTGTCGGCTTCGCTGTAGAAAAGCCCGAAGAAGCAGCCGACCACTTCTTCCTGTTCGTAGCCTTTTGCCTTGCGCGCGCCCCGGTTCCAGCTCGCAATCGTGCCGTCGACGTTGAGCATATAGATGGCGTAGTCGTTAACACTTTCCACAAAGTGACGATAGGCGATGTCAGTCAGGTTCTCGGAGCTCATCATAACCCTATGATTAGTGTGAACATTAAATGCCAGAGCGATAATTTACCGCATTTTAACCGCGGCGAGAACGCTTTCTTGCAGCCGCGCCCGGCAGCCGCATCCTGTGTCCGGCGAAGTGCCAGCGCCGTGAGTCGCTGATGTCCAAAATTTTGACGCGATTTAATGAGTGCGTGCAGGCATAAATGGCCGACACAATTGACACGCATAAAGGGATCAAGTAAACCATTCCCCACAAAAAAAGCGGTCAGAATTTTCACCGGATCGCTTTATAAATTCGTGATTTACCTTAAGGATAACGTAGATGAAATGTATCACCTGCGAAAATGAAGCGTTAACAGATTCCGATAGCTGTGGCCCATGTGAAAGAAAAGAACTCAGCAAGATTGGCGGCCTGCTGTGGCTGCCCGCATTTGGGCTGGTGGCGGGCCTGATTATGTACCTCGTCTCAATTACCAATATCGTCAACGTGCTGGGGCTTATTCGTCAGAATGCGCCGCAAATTATGCCGCTGATTATCTTCGAGCTGGTCGGGCAAATCATTCTGGCCATGCTGGGCGCGTGGACTATTTTTCTGTTCTTTAAACGCCGCAGACGTACGATTCCCACCTATATCACGCTGCTGCTGCTGATAGCCGCCTATCGCCTGGCGGATACCTGGATCGCCATCGAGCATTTTGGTATTGGCCCGCACATCACCAACTACGGACAAATTATGCCGGCGATCGTCGGGGCGCTTATCTGGGTGCCTTATTTCCTGCGTTCTGTCCGCGTGAAGCGCACTTTCGTGCATTGATTTTCTGAAAATTTGTCCGGCGAAGGTTCGTGCTTTTCGCCGGGCTCGTTTGTACCAATTTCGTTAAACAGGAGTAAACTAGCTGTAATTATTTGCGGTGTGCCGGGTGCCGGTCGCCTCCACGGGAAAGAAACTGCACGATGAAATTCAAACCTGCCATTAAGCCCTATCGCGCCGCAGCCGGCGGCTGGGGTTCGCTTGAAGCCACCACTCGTTTTGTTATCGACAGCAGGCACGCCCTGAAAAATCTGCGCAATCTGATGCGCATGAACAAGGCCAAAGGCTTTGACTGCCCCGGCTGCGCCTGGGGTGACGACAACAAAAGCACCTTCAGCTTCTGCGAAAACGGCGCGAAGGCCGTCACCTGGGAAGCCACGCGCCGCTTTATCGACGCCCCGTTTTTTGCCCAACACAGCGTCAGCAAGCTTTATGCGCAGAGCGATTATTTCCTTGAGTATCAGGGCCGACTGACGGAGCCGCTGCGCTACAACGCACAAACCGACCGTTACGAGCCGGTGAGCTGGGATGAGGCTTTCGCGCTGATTGCGCAGCATATTCACGCCCTTGATAATCCCGATCGGCTGGAGCTTTACACTTCCGGTCGCGCCAGCAACGAAGCCTCGTATCTTTACCAGCTGTTTGGCCGCATGCTTGGCACCAACAACTTTCCGGACTGCTCCAATATGTGCCATGAGGCCAGCGGCAGCGGGTTAAAACGCAGTATTGGCGTCGGCAAAGGCACTATTCATCTCGGTGATTTTGAACAGGCCAACGCCATTTTTGTCTTCGGCCAAAACCCTGGAACTAACCATCCGCGCATGCTCCACAGCCTGCGCCACGCCGCAGAAAACGGCGCGCAGATTGTCACCTTCAATACGCTGCGCGAGCGCGGGCTGGAAAGATTTGCCGATCCGCAAAAGCCGCTGGAGGTGATGACACCGCTGGCCGGAAACATCAGCACCAGCTATTACCAGCCGAATCTGGGCGGGGATATGGCCGCCGTGCGCGGCATGGCTAAGGCGCTGCTGCAAACACAGCGTGAACGAGTGGCAAAAGGTGAAGGCAGTATTTTCGACGACGCGTTTATCACCGAACACACCCACGGCGTGGAAGCCTGGTTTGCAGAAATCGACAGCGTTTCCTGGACGCAGATTACCCAACAGTCAGGGCTAAGCGAACGGCAACTGCGCGATGCGGCGGCTATCTGGCAGCAGGCGGAGCGCGTAATCTTCACCTGGGCGATGGGTATCACCCAGCACAAGCACTCGCTTAATACCGTGCGTGAAATGACGAACTTACAGCTGCTGGGTGGCCATCTCGGCAAACCCGGCGCGGGGCTTTGCCCGGTGCGCGGCCACAGTAACGTGCAGGGTAACCGCACGATGGGCATCGACGAAAAACCACCTGCCGCCCTGCTCGACAGCCTGGCCGCCCATTTCAAATTTGAGCCGCCTCGCCGTCGGGGACACAACACGGTTGAGGCGCTGGCCGCCATGCTGCGCGATGAGGTTAAAGTGCTGATTGCGCTGGGCGGTAACCTGGCGGCGGCGGCTCCTGACAGCCCGCGCACGGAAGAAGCCCTGCGGCGCTGCGGGCTGACCGTGCATATCAGCACCAAGCTTAACCGCAGCCATCTGGTGCCGGGCCGTGAAAGCCTCATTTTGCCAACGCTCGGGCGCACCGAGGCGGATATGCAGGCTACGGGCCGCCAGTTCATCACCGTCGAAGATTCGTTCAGCATGGTTCATGCCTCGGAAGGCATCGGCAATCCGATTGCTGAAACCCAGCGTTCCGAAACGGCAATCGTCGCGGGCATCGCGCAGGCCGTGTTGGGCAATGAAAAGCTCAACTGGCAGGCCATGGCCGACGATTACAATTTGATTCGCGACCATATCGCCGCCACGATTCCTGGCTTTGAAAACTTCAATCAGCAGTGTGAAAAGCCGGGCGGATTCTATCTCGGCAACGCGGCGGCACAGCTGCGGTTTAATACGCCGAGCGGCAAAGCAGAGTTCAGCGCTGCCCCGCTGCCCGCTTCCCTTTTCGGCGAGCTGGACGCGCCGTTTGTGCTGCAAACGCTGCGATCCCACGATCAGTACAACACCACGATTTACGGCCTCGACGATCGCTACCGCGGGGTTTACGGCCAGCGCGAGGTGCTGTTTATCCACCCAGATGATTTAGCCGCGCTTGAACTTCAGGCGGGCGATCTGGTGGATATTGAAACGGTGTGGAACGACGGTATCGAACGCAGAGTCAGCGGCTTCAAAATCGTGCCTTACAACATTCCCCGCGGTAATCTGGCTGCCTACTACCCGGAAACGAACCCTTTGGTTCCGCTGAGCAGCGTCGGTGACGGCACGGGCACGCCAACGTCTAAATCTGTGCCGGTTAAAATTTCTCGATCGGCTCTTGTCCCGCACACGCGTATCGCCTGAAACCTCACCCGATCGGGCGGCAATTAGCCCGCCCGACGCCCTTCCCGCCAGCTTTGCAATAAATGCGAGATTTCTCATTAACAACTTTGCAATATCATAACGGCAGATTATGATAGCCCCACATTCACCATTTGGTTCACCACCAGGTCTCATTTCAATTGAAATTAACGTGACCCGCGGCTGAATGCGCTCAACTTTACCCCAATTGGTACAACTGAGGCGATCTCTGGCGACACAGAGGCGCCGCTGCATGTGCTGTTTATGGAAGAACACGTTCTGACAGGAGAATTTATGGCAAGTCACACTCCCCCACGCGGCCTGAGCCTTGCGCTGCTGTGGTTACTCGGCGGACTGATGATAATAATCGGTCTGGCAATCGGCATCGGCGGGGCCTGGCTGGTCTCTCTCGGCGGAAGCGGATACTTCCTGCTGATGGGCATCGTGATGCTCATTTCCGGCGGGCTGATTTTAAAGAAAAAAACGCTGGGGCTGGGGCTGTACGCGCTGGCCTTTATCGGCACGATCTTCTGGGCTATCAGCGACGCGGGGATGGAGTTTTGGCCGCTGTTCTCGCGCCTGTTTACCTTTGCCGTGCTCGCCTTCCTGAGCGCACTTGCGTGGCCGATTCTTAGCGCGGCAAACTCTGCCTCACCGGTTAAAAAAGTTCCGGCCTACGGCATTGCGGCACTACTCGCAGTTTGTATGCTGGTCAGCGCGGGCTGGATGTTTGTGCCGCAGGTTCAGGTGGCGGCGACGGAAGATATGCCGGTTAAACCGGTTGCGCCTGCCGATGCGCAAAAAGACTGGAAGCACTGGGGCAATACCACGCACGGCGACCGCTTTGCCGCGCTGGATCAAATTAATAAAGGCAACGTGAAAGACCTGCAGGTTGCCTGGGTGGCGCACACCGGCGATATTCCGCAGAGCAACGGCTCCGGCGCTGAAGACCAGAACACGCCGCTCCAGGTTGGTGACACGCTGTTTGTCTGCACGCCGTACAGCAAAGTGCTGGCGCTGGACGTCGATTCCGGCAGGGAAAAATGGCGTTTCGACAGCAAAGCCACCGCACCAAACTGGCAGCGCTGCCGCGGCTTAGGCTATTTCGAAGAGCCCGCTCAGCAGGCTGCGGCACCGGCGGAATCCGCTCGGCCAGCGGCCTGCCCTCGCCGCCTGTTCCTGCCGACTACCGATGCGCGCCTGCTGGCGATTAACGCCGATACCGGCAGACTTTGCGAAGACTTTGGCGATCGCGGCACCGTAGATCTGAAAGTTGGGATGGGCGAAATAAAACCTGGCTATTACCAGCAAACCTCCACGCCGCTTGTGGCTGGCAACGTGGTTGTTGTAGGCGGACGCGTGGCGGATAACTTCTCCACCGGCGAGCCTCCGGGCGTGGTTCGCGCCTATGACGTTCACACCGGCAAGCTGGCGTGGGCCTGGGATCCGGGCAATCCGCAGATGACCGGCGAACCCCCTGCCGGCCAGACCTACACTCGCGGTACGCCAAACGTCTGGTCCGCCATGTCCTACGACGCGAAGCTGGGCCTGGTTTATCTGCCTACCGGCAACGCCACGCCTGACTTCTTCGGCGGCACCCGCACGGCGTTAGATGACAAATACAGCTCGTCCATCGTCGCCGTTGACGTGGCCAGCGGGCAGGTTCGCTGGCATTACCAGACCACTCACCACGATCTGTGGGACTTCGATTTACCCTCCCAGCCGCTGCTTTACGATTTGCCAAATGGCAAAGGCGGCAGCACGCCGGTCATCGTGCAGACTTCCAAGCAGGGCATGATCTTCATGCTCAACCGTGAAACCGGCGAGCCGGTGGCGAAGGTGGAAGAACGTCCGGTGCCGCAGGGCAATATTGCAGGCGAACGCTACTCGAAAACCCAGCCGTACTCCGTCGGCATGCCGATGATTGGCAACCAGACGCTGACCGAGTCGGATATGTGGGGCGCGACGCCGATTGATATGCTGATCTGCCGCATCGAGTTTAAAGGTATGCGCCATCAGGGCGTCTTTACCCCGCCGGGGCTCGACCGCTCGCTACAGTATCCTGGCTCGCTGGGCGGCATGAACTGGGGCAGCGCGTCGGTTGACCCAAACAATAGCCTGATGTTCGTCAACGATATGCGTCTGGGCCTGGCGAACTATATGGTTCCCCGCGCCAGCGTGGCGAAGGACGCCAGCGGCATTGAGATGGGCATTGTCCCGATGGACGGCACGCCGTTTGGCGCGATGCGCGAACGCTTCCTGTCGCCGCTCGGCATTCCTTGTCAGAAACCGCCGTTTGGCACCATGTCCGCGGTGGATCTGAAAACCGGAAAAATTGTCTGGCAGGTTCCGGTAGGCACCGTGCAGGATACCGGCCCGCTGGGGATTCGGATGCATATGCCCATCCCAATCGGCATGCCGACGCTGGGCGCTTCGCTGTCCACGCAGTCCGGCCTGCTGTTCTTCGCCGGTACGCAGGACTTCTATCTGCGCGCGTTTGATACCGCTAACGGCAAAGAAATTTGGAAATCTCGCCTGCCGGTGGGCAGTCAGTCCGGGCCGATGACCTATGTGTCACCGAAAACGGGCAAGCAGTACATCGTGATAAACGCAGGCGGAGCACGTCAGTCTCCTGACCGTGGCGATTATATAATTGCCTACGCGCTGCCTGAAGCTAAATAGCCCTGACCTGCGGCGGGTGGCCATGACGGCTGCCCGCCGCAGCACGATTTTCAGACTCAGTTAATCTTGCCTAAAAAATCACGCTTGCCCAGCGGCACGCCAGCCTGGCGTAAAATGTCGTAGGCGGTAGTGAAGTGGAAATAGAAGTTGGGAATGGCAAAGCTGAAAACAAAGCTGCGCGGAGTAAAACGCAGTTCGTGCTCGCGGGCCTTCACCAGAATTTCACGTTCTTCATCACCTTCCAGTTCGGCATCCGCCACGCTTTCCAGCCATGCGATGGTTTTGGCAATGCGCGCCTGGAGTTCAGCGATGCTGGTTTCATTATCTTCCATCACCGGGGCTTCAACGCCAGCCAGACGAGCCACAGCGCGTTTGGCCATATCGCTCGAAACCTGAACCTGACGGACCAGCGGGAACATGTCTTCCGCAAGCCTGGCGTTCAGCAGCTTGTCTTCGGCGGTATGATTTTCTGTTGCCCAGACGGCCCCTTTTTCGAGGATGGCGCTCAGGTTGTGCAGGCCGTGGATAAATTGCGCTTTGGTTTCGTTATACGGAGACATTGCTCTTCCTTAATTGTTACAAAACAGTAGATGGATAATTAACATTATGTTAACTTCAAGACTGTTCCTCTGAAGTTAGCCTTAGTGTTTATTCGCATATTTTTATACTGCACTCTGCAACCCTCGGTAACCCGGTTACTGAGGGATTTTCTTTTTTAGCCCTGCCCGTCACCCGAAAGCATAACCTTCATCGGCCCAGCCGGTGAGCCCGCCGATCATAATTTTTACCGGTCGGCCCAGGCGAGCGAGTTTTAAAGCGGCCCGATCGGCGCCGTTGCAGTGTGGCCCCGCGCAGTAAACCACAAATAGGGTATCCGCAGGCCATTCATTCATGCGCTGGCCGGAAATGTCTTTGTGCGGCAGATGCAGAGCGCCGGGAATATGTTTGCGCGCAAACGTCTCAGTTGAACCCACCACGTGCAGCAGCACAAAATCCAGCTCTCCCTGCTCCATTGCTGCATGAACATCCGCGCAGTCTGTTTCAAGGGTCAGGCGCTGCAAGAAATGGGCGGCGGCAGTTTCCGGTGCGGCAGCCGGGTAATCAGTTACGTAGCTCATGATCTCTCCTTCTGATTGGTGAGGTTTCACTATAGGGCGGTTACGCTGGCCCGGCAGGTGGCAGATATGCCATATTGCGTCAAGATGATGACAATCGTATTAACAGGCGGCTGAATGAAAAACCCTTTGGTTGTGGCACTGGCCTATGACGGACTTTGCACCTTTGAATTTGGCGTGGCGGTGGAGATTTTCGGCCTTGCCCGACCTGAAATGGGCAATGACTGGTATCGCTTCGCCGTTGCCGGCGTTGATAAAGGGGAGTTACGCGCGGCCGGCGGGATCCGTCTTACGGTCGACGGCGGGCTTGAGCTGCTGGCAAACGCGGGCACCGTTATTGTGCCGGGCTGGCGGGGAGCGGATGAGCCGGTGCCGCAGGAGCTTTGCGCTGCGCTGCTCTGCGCGCATCGTCGCGGGGCCAGAATCATGTCAATTTGCTCCGGCGTCTTCGTGCTGGCGGCCGCCGGTTTGCTCGATAACCAGCGGGCAACCACCCACTGGCGCTATACCAGACAACTCCAGCAGCTTTACCCGGCCATTAACGTCACCCCTGACGTGCTGTATATCGACAATGGCAGCGTGCTGACTTCGGCCGGCAGCGCGGCAGGGATCGATCTTGGCCTGCATCTGGTGCGGAGGGATTATGGCAGCGCCGCGGCGAACAGCGTCGCCCGCCGTCTGGTGGTGCCGCCCCATCGCGACGGTGGCCAGGCGCAGTTTATTGAACAGGCGGTACCCGTCGCCTATGAAAGCCCTCGCCTTGGCCCGCTGTTCGACCATCTTCACGCCACCTTAGCGCACAGCCACAGCGTGGCGACGCTCGCTAAGTATGCAGGCATGAGCCCGCGCACTTTTCTTCGTCGCTTTGAATCCGCCACCGGCAGCACGCCTGCCCGCTGGCTGCTGAGCGCTCGCTTAGCCAAAAGCCGGGACCTGCTGGAAAACACGACGTGGTCCGTAGAAAAAATTGCCGAGCAGACCGGGTTCGGCAGCGCCGCGACTCTGCGCCACCATTTCAGGGCGCAGCTGGCCACCACGCCTGCGGCCTATCGCAAAACGTTCACCCACGGTGGGGAATAATTCAGGCGAAAAAAAACCGCCACTCTGGATGACGGTTCAAATATGCATGGATAGATTTTTATTATCGGTGAAATGAAAACCCGGCAAATTATGCTGATTATTTTCCGTAGATCTCACCACGCCAACAAAATAGCCTGCGGATGTTCAACCCGGCCTAAACGATCCGCCGGAAGGGCTGACTTGTCGACGCAGTCATTTGCATTCATTCTTATCGTGTTACGCTTGTTCATCATTCGACAGACTTTTTTGGATGAACATACCAGCCGTCTGATGCACCCTAACGGCTAACCGGCAGCTCTCAAAAATAAGAGCACATTACGGTGAGCAAATCGGTTGATTCCGTTGTCTTTATAAGAACGTCGTGACCAGGATTGTTCTACAAGTGGAGAAGTTATGCGTAAGTCGAAAGTTGTGTTGCTCTCAGCCATCTTAATGGCCCTCCCTGCCGCCTTTAACGCTCAGGCTTACAGCGAACCTGCGCCCGCCGCCCCGCAAGGCAATGCTGACAACTCATACGAGCTGAAAGAGTTTTACGCGGATTATAAACACTTTGCGATTGGCGACATTGCCCCCGAGCTGTACCGCACGAAGCAGTATCAGATTGACGCCTGGCAGATCAGACATCTTCCGGCCCCGGAAGCGGGCAGCCACTGGACCTATATGGGCGGCAACTACGTGCTTATTACCGATGCCGAAGGCAAGATCGTACGCGCGATGAAAGGTGATATTTTCTACGCTCATTAACAGGCGAAACCCCAGAGAAAGAGTTCATCACTTTATGAACTCTTTTTTAAGCCCACGCTAAATCATCTTTTCAACCGCTGCCCTGCGCCATCAGTAATCTTTTCACCATCTTCTTTCGTGAATTCACCTTTCTGAGGTTCAGGAAGTATGTCCAGCACAACCTCTGAAGGGCGACAAAGCCGGGTGCCCAACGGTGTCACGACGATAGGACGATTAATCAGAATGGGATACTGAAGCATAAATTTAATCAGTTGCTCATCCGTTATCGTCTCGTCATCCAGACCTAACTGCTCATAGGGTTCGACGTTTTTACGCAGCAATGCTCGTACCGGCATCGCCATATCTGCAATAAGTTGGACCAGTACATCATGAGTCGGAGGGGTATCCAGATAATAAACAATTGTCGGTTCATTGCCGCTGTTGCGGATCATCTCCAGCGTGTTACGAGAGGTACCGCAGGCCGGGTTGTGGTAGAGGGTAATGTTGCTCATTTCATTATCTCACTAAAAAGTTACAGAGAGCCGCAAAGCCAGCGCGGCGAGGGTCACGAACAGGACAGGCACCGTCATGATGACGCCGGTACGGAAATAATATCCCCAGCTAATTGTCATATTTTTCTGCGACAGAACGTGTAGCCAAAGCAGAGTCGCCAGGCTGCCAATCGGCGTGATTTTCGGCCCCAGGTCGCAGCCAATGATGTTGGCATAAACCATTGCTTCCCTCACAACGCCTGAAGCTATGCTGCCGTCAATCGACAGGGCGCCAATCAGAACGGTAGGCATATTGTTCATCACCGATGACAGAAATGCGGTGATGAATCCTGTTCCAAACGTTGCGACCCATAATCCCTCGCCCGCCAGCATATCCAGCACGCTGGAAAGAGCGTCCGTGAGCCCTGCATTTCGTAGACCATAAACCACCAGGTACATTCCCAGTGAAAAGATAACGATCTGCCATGGCGCGCTTCGTAAGACTTTCCCTGTGTTAATCGCGCGACCATTTTTCGCAACGGCCAACAGCACGGCTGCTCCCACGGCAGCAATCGCACTGACCGGGATCCCCAACGGCTCAAGTACAAAGAAACCAACGAGCAGCAAGAGCAGAACTATCCAGCCGGCTTTGAATGTCGCCGCATCCTTAATCACGCTGGCAGGCTCTTTAAGCAGCGTGACGTCATACCTGGCGGGGATATCTTTGCGGAAAAAAACATGCAGCATGCCGAGAGTGGCCGCAATGGCCGCAACATCAACGGGGACCATAACTGAAGCATATTTCGTGAAGCTAAGCTGGAAGAAATCGGCGGAGACGATATTCACCAGATTTGACACGATAAGCGGCAGGCTGGCGGTATCGGCAATAAATCCTGCGGCCATCACAAAGGCAAGCGTAGTCCCTTTACTGAATCCCAGGGCTAACAGCATGGCAATCACAATGGGTGTCAGGATCAGCGCTGCCCCATCGTTCGCAAATAGGGCAGCAACAGCGGCCCCAAGCAAAATAATCCAGGTAAACAGCAGGCGCCCTCGCCCTTTACCCCAGCGGGATACGTGCAGAGCGGCCCATTCAAAAAAGCCTGATTCATCAAGCAGTAGGCTGATGATAATGACGGCTATAAAGGTCGTCGTCGCATTCCAGACGATATTCCAGACCACCGGAATATCCTGAAAATGAATGACGCCAGAAGCCAGCGCCAGCACCGCGCCAATACCTGCGCTCCAGCCGATGCTGAGACCCTTTGGCTGCCAGATGACCAGCATCAGCGTCAGTAAAAAAATAATTCCTGCCAGCAACATTTTAGACCCCGTAACATATGTTTATATGAATATGTTTGTAGCATTTTAACAAGCTGGATTCGCGGATTGTGCAAGCCATCTACGAACATCTTCGCGCA
This sequence comes from Buttiauxella sp., assembly GCA_036489025.1. GTDB lineage: Bacteria > Pseudomonadota > Gammaproteobacteria > Enterobacterales > Enterobacteriaceae > Dryocola. Next base: position 294,066 of record DASXGN010000028.1, on the reverse strand, counting down.
AGCACTGCCAGGATGTGGTGATGGTATCCGCAGCCCACGCGGGCATATGCGGAGAAAGCCGATAGTGGATCCACTTTCCTTCCCGACGATCAAGAACGAGTTCAGCATCTCGCAATATCGCCATATGACGGGATATTTTGGGCTGAGACTCAGAGGTCGCACCACAGAGATCGCAGACGCACAATTCTCCTCTCTCTCTGAGAAGCATGATGATAGCCAGCCGTGTTTCATCCGACAGAATTTTGAAGAGCTGAACGGGTTGTAGCATGTTATACCTCGATATATCCAGATAACACATATGATAAACCATATGTGTATTTATTGAAATCGTCGATATCGAGCCGGAAGGTTAAGTGGCAGATGACATGACTGTCGCGGGCTACAGGGGCTTGGCCGAACGTACCTCTTCACCGGCCTGTTATTGAAGTAGAAGATTGGGGTTATCGCCTTGTCCATGGGCACTCCACCGTTCTTTGAGTTCATGCAGAAACGAGATATTCATCACACAAATAAAACTATTTTTGATCTCGATTAAAGTTTTTTAACCGTCAATTTTTACACTAATCGCGGTCGATAAATTCCTGAATGTCAGAGGAGCTAAGATATGACAATGACCTACGATCGCAACAGAAATGCTATTACCACCGGCAGCCGCGTTATGATTAACGGCCTGAGGAAAACCGGTGTTATCACCGCCATCCACGGTGAAGGAAAAACGGCGGAGCAAATCCGCCGCGCTAAGTGCGTCGAAGTTGAAGGCGTTGAGGGTCAGTTTGAGCCCGTTGAGCTGATGCGTCTCGGCTTGCACTAAGCATTTATTCCAGCAATAACGTTAGCGATAAGCCACGGCATGTAAATTAATGCGGTGGCTTTTTAAATTATAATTCAGCCTGCCAGCTTGATGAATTAACCGGCAATAGTGAGGAAATTGTGAGGACCGGATTTATAGGCGCATTCTGGTTGTTCGGATTTTGTATTTGCCGATAATCCCTCACAGGTTAATAGAGAAAACGGTTATACCCGATGAAAAAAATTGCATTAATAATGAGCTGTTTACTGCTGGCTTTTTCACTGACTGGCTGCGTGCGCTGGCATGACGGATACCATCACGGCGGCGGGCACCACCATCACTGGCGTTAATAAAAGAGAACCCCGGCAGGAAGCCAGGGTTATTAATTTATGCGTCGCGCAACGATTTAATTTTCGAATAACCGTATTCAAAAATAAGATCGGTTGTACACATAAAGACAATAACATCCCCGGATGCACATTCGTCGAGCGAGCTATTTAATTCTGCATCAAAATCCTTCGTCAGCACGGGCATCAACATTTGCATATCGCCCGGATAATCTTCGTCTTCATCAGGCGGCATATGTTCGATTTGTGAACCGCGAACCACATAGATCAGCACGTTTTTTTCGTTGCGGGTGACGGGCGCGCGCAGATGCTTGCCGATGGGATGCTTTGCCATAGAGTTACCTTTGATTGCGTAGGCGCGAAGAGTCGCGCAATGCCGCAAAATATACCTGCCAAATCGCTCCAGGTCGATCCTGACAGGCATTGACCGCTGATTAATAACGCACGCAGATGGATTTCGTTTCGGTGTAGGCATCCAGCCAGTCCGGCCCAAAGTCTCTGCCGCTGCCCGACTGTTTCATCCCGCCGAACGGCATATTGGCATCGATTAGCGTGTGGCTGTTGACCCAAACCGTGCCGGCCTGAATGCGCGACGTGTAATCCATCGCCGCCTGCAAATTGGTGGTCCACAGGCTGGCCGTCAGGCCGTAATCCGTGTCGTTGGCAAGGCGCAGCGCTTCTTCCGCGTCTTTCACCCGCACCAGATTCACGACCGGGCCAAATACCTCTTCATGGTTCAGGCGCAGCTTTGCGGAAGGGTTAATCACCAGCGTCGGCGCGATGTAATACCCCTCTCCTTTTGGCCCGGCGCTGCCGGTAATCAGCTCCGCGTGCTGGCCCTTCGCCTCCTCCAGATAGCCTGCAACCTTTTGCTGATGCGCTTTTGAAACCAGCGGGTTGATCTGCGTCCCGGTATCCATACCGGCACCGACAGAAAGGGATTTCACGGCCCGCTCGAATCCGCTCACCAGCGTGTCGAACAGCGGCGATTCGATATAGATGCGCGAACTGGCGGCGCACACCTGGCCCTGGTTGAGGAAGCTGCCCGCCATCAGGCCTTCGATGACCTGCGCCGGGTCGGCATCCTTCAGCACAATCGCCGGATTTTTGCCGCCCAGTTCGAGCGTAACGCGAGTCAGACGATCCGCCGCCGAGCGGGCGATGCTTTTCCCCGTTGCCGTGGAGCCGGTGAAACTGACTTTCGCGACCAGCGGATGTTCAGTCAGCGCTTTTCCACACTGCGAACCGGAGCCGGTCACCACGTTAAACACGCCGTCCGGCACGCCTGCTTCGCTGGCAATTTCCGCCACGCGCAGCAGGGTCAGCGGCGTGGTTTCAGAAGGTTTAACGATGATCGAACAGCCAGCCGCCAGCGCGGGCATCACTTTCCACATGCCAATCAGCAGCGGGAAATTCCACGGCACAATTCCCGCCACGACGCCAACCGGCTCTTTGCGGGTCCAGGCCTGATAGCGCGCACCTTCCGGCATCGGGATAGAAACGTCGAGCGTGCGGCCGCTAATTTTCGTGGTCAACCCCGCCGTATAGCGCATCCAGTTCAGCGCGCAGCCAACTTCAAATGCCCGGGAAATGTTGATCGATTTGCCCTGCTCCAGCGTTTCCAGCTGGGCCAGCTCTTCGGCATTTTGTTCGATAAGATCCGCGAAGCGCAGGAGGATTTTTTCACGCCCGGCGGGCAGCATATTGGACCATACGCCGCTGGTGAACGCGCGCCATGCGGAGGTGACGGCTTTATCAACGTCCGCCTCGTTGGCATCCGCGCTGGAGGCCATTCGTTGTCCGTCCGCCGGATTGAAAATGTCCAGCCTCGCCGGGCTGGCAGATTCCTGCCAGCCGCCGTTGATATACAGGCCATGGCGTCGCGCCAGGAAACGCTCCACCGACGGGAGAACAGCAACGTGTTGTTCGGACATAGTTTTTCCTTATCTCGTTATGAACAGCCTGCCTTTCAGTTTAGGCCCCGACGACGGGAAAGGTTTTTGAACGCCTGCCAAAGCCTTTGTTCCCTGTGACAGCCCACGCAATTGGCGACAAAGCTCGCCGTTTTGCTCAGGCACTTTTCTATAGTTAATTCCTATACCAGACGCGAAGGGCTTCATCCCCGGCGCGCAACCTGTAACAATGAGTTAACACATTGCGGCATGGCCGGTGAGGTGAACAATGGCAGAGTCAGCTAACAACGAGCGTTTCGAGCACTGGCTGGGACACATCAACCGCGCCTGCGGTCATTTCGCAGGGCAGCGTCTGGATGCGGAATTTCACGGCAGCCTGCAGGAATATCACGCCAACGCGCTGAAGCTGAGCGTGGTGGATATTGCTCACGCCCGGCTGTTCAGAACTCAGCATGAAGTGGCGCGCGGCAACGACGCCTGGTTCTACACCGTTTTCCAGCTCGACGGCGAGGCGGTGATGGAGCAAGGCAACGACCAGGCCCTGATGCGCAAAGGTGACGTGACGTTAATCGACGCATCACGCCCGAGCAGCTTCACCTATTCCCGGCGGGCAAAACAGGTATCGCTGCTGGTACCGCGCCATCTGCTGGAACAGAACCTGCGCGGCGGCGAGATTCCCTGCGCCCGGCGGCTCAGCGGAGAGACGCCGATCGTGCAGCTTAGCCAGCGGCTGCTGCATGAAAGCATGAAGAATCCCGCGCTCAGCGCCTGCGAAAGCGAAGCCGCGCTGGAGGCGATTATTTGCCTGCTGCGCCCGGTGTTGCAGGTGCGAGACAACGCTCATCCCAAACGTGAGAAGCAGCTCCAGCGCGTGATATCGCTGATTGACGAGAATATTCAGTCGGAGGTTTTAAGACCGGAATGGATTGCCAGCGAGGCGGGCATGTCGGTGCGCAGCCTGTATCGCATGTTTGCGGACAAAGGCCTGGTCGTGGCGCAGTATATCAAAAACCGTCGCCTGGACTTTTGCGCTCAGGCTCTGCGCACCGCCGGAGCCACGGAGAAGCTGGCGGGAATTGGCTACAGCTGGGGTTTTACCGATCACAGCCACTTTTCAACGGCCTTTAAGATGCGCTTTGGCGTATCACCGGGAGAATACCGCAGGCGCTGGCAATAAATCTGACGGGTGGCCGATCGAACGCCATCCACCCAGGGTTATTTTTTCATCCACTGTCCGTTGATGCCGCGCACGTACTCGCCCGGCTGCGCTCGCGTGACCAGCTTCTGCCCGGCAAGCTTCGCCACTTCATCGACGGAAATATTATTGCTGTCGGCAAGCTGCTGATAGTGTGCCGCCCGCGCCTCATTAATGCTTTTAACCAGCGCCAGCGTCTCTTTATCCTGTTTTATCGGTGCAATGTAGCCGCTAAGCGTTTCGCCTACCAGACCCTGCTGGCGGGCTTCATTCAGCGTCATCGCCAGCAGCGGCTGGCTGAACAGCAAAGTAAAAATCAGCGCGCCCTTGAGTGCAATTTTCATTATTTATTCCTCATCAGAACAGGTCGCTGCGGCTTTTAAGCAGGGATTCCACGTCTTTGTCGACCTTGATGTGGATTTCATGCTCAATTTTCACATTCATATTGATGGTGATCGGCTCTTTCGGCGCGGCCACCTCAATGCGCGGCACGCAGCCGGCAAGCAGCATCGTTCCGGCAGCCAGGCCCGCGGCGATTAAAATTTTCATTGTGTTTCCTCACATGCTTCACCGGGTGTCGGGCAGCGCGCGTCGGGAAGCGCGGCGTGCTGTTCCAGCCAGCTCTGTAAATTGTCGCCAAAGCGCAAACTGCGCCATAGGGTAAAGAGGTTTTCCTGATGGGTATAGTTCAGATTGACGGTATTTTTCTTGCCGTCGACGTGGCTGATGCCGGTTACGCTGGCGCTCATCGTCACCACGCCAAGATTATCTAAGTTAATTTTCGTCCACGAGCGGGAAATCTCCATGTATCTCAACCAGTTTATTGCCGCCCCTGCCGCCATATTATTGTCGACGATCGCGTCAGCCATATCCTTATCCATGCGGAAAGTCATCGGGCCGGGGTTGGTCAGCCAGCCGCCTTTGATTATCCACTGCGGGTGATTCAGCCACAGCGGCAGCGCGCCGGTAATCCGACCGGACAGGGTGAACTGTTTAGGATTGACGGCGGTGATCAGCTCGCTCGAAGAAATATCCTGCAGGCGCAGCAGCGCCGCGTCGCGCTGGGGCATTCTAAGCTGCTGCATGAGGATTTTCCCGCCGAGGATGTCCACGCTCATATTGCTGAGCGTAAGCGGCTGCGCCTCGCTCCACGGATACCAGCCCTCAAGGTCGGCGGTAATATTCTGCGCTACCACCTGGTTTTGCACTTCGCCAACGCGCAGCGTAACCGGCCCGCGCGTGCCAAGGTGCCAGGTTGAGTTGCTGAAACGGAACGGCAGCACGAAGTCGACACCGTTAATCTGGTTATCCGGCAGGCTTACGCTGCCGCCCTTCACCACGCCGTGCCCGCCCGCTTCGAAACCTTGCCCGCTGGCCGCCGAAAACGCCACCTGCGCGTACAGGCTGCCGTCGCGTAAATCCAGCTTCCAGTCAGGCGGTACAAGCGGCTGGAAGACGGTCAGGGTTTGTTCAGGCCACCAGGCGTTGCCGCGCAGACGCGCGCCGTCCCAGCGGCCAATCACGCGCACCGGGCCGATTTTCCCGGCGTGCAGGTCGCCCCTGAACTGGAACGAAGAGGGGTCGGTACCGTCGACGCTGAATTTCAAAGTCGATGCCGGAAGCGTGCTGCCGCCGCTAAATGCCGTGCTTCCCGCATCCAGCGATAGCGCGCCGGTAAAGGAAGCCTGCTCGGCGGTACGCTGCCAGTGAATCGGTTTTTCCAGCACGAGACGCGGCTTGCTCATCAGCATTGAGCCGTACTGCAACTTATCAAACCCGGTAGAAAGCGAGGTCAGTTCGATAGCGCTGTCCCGCCATTCGCCTTTGCCGCTTACGTCCCAGCGGGCGTTCATCGGCGTAAACGAACCGTTACCCCAGTAGCGCCATTGCCACAGGCCCGCATCGGGAAGGAAGTTCTCGGCCTTGCCGTCGAGATGCAGCACCACGCTGCCCATTTTATTTTCGTGGGCGCGCAAAATCGCCTGTAGCCGACCGTCTACGCCCTTTTGCGTCACGCGCACCCCCGCCAGCGGCCAGCGAATCTCGTCAACATCGAGCGAATCAATGATTCGCCCGCGAGAGCGCAGCAGCGCCCCCGGTCTGAACAGCAGCTGCGGATCGGTAATCGCCCCGCTGAGCTCGCCCGGCAGCACGGCGTAAAATACCAGCGCGTCTTGCTTAGCTTCACCGGTAAGCTGCAACGGCAGCGCACTTTGCGTCATGCTCAGCCTGCCGGGGCCGATATTCAGCACCGCGTTGCCCTTGCCCGCGCTCCCCTGCGTGACCACGTTCATGCGTCCGCTGACGGTGGCCGCCTCCAGGCCCTGCTGCCAGTCATCGACGCGCAGGGCAATGCCGCCCCGCAGCGGAAATCCGGCATAAGGCCAGAACCACTGCCCGCCGTTAATCTCGAAGATTTTCTGACTTATCGCCCACGGCAGCGCGACCAGAGGTTCACTGTTATCCGGCTTGCGAAGCGTGAAGGTCCCCTGATCTTCTTTCCAGTCCAGTACGGCGTTGAGCAAATCCGGCTCCTGAGGCAGACGAAGCTTAGAGGCAACGTGCCCCTGCTCCGGCAGGCCGTTTGGCACCAGCGGCAGGGTAAACGATCCCACCAGCTCCACGGGATCCATGCCCTCAAAGGCAGAAAGCTGAAATTTTTTCAGCTCCAGGGCTTGCCCTTTTAAGGTGGCGTCCACAGTTAGCAGAGGGCCGGAATAGTGAACGTCCTGCCGGGCAGGCGTCAGGGAAACGCGCAGCCCGCCCGTGAACTGCTGCCACGGCGTCACATTCACTTTATCAATAGTCAGCAGGGTATAAGGCAGCAGGGACTGCCATTCGGCGAGCGTTTTCGGCGCGCTCGGGCCGGAATCATTAAGCGGGATTTTGCTGATGCAATCGGGATTTAAAGTGAGCTCTTTCAGATGCAGCCGCCAGCGGCTCGGGTGGCTCAGCGTTGCATCCTGCACGCTCGCCAGCTCGCAGTCGCCGGCAAAATAGCGCAGGTCGGGAATATGCACCGCTCCACGGCTGAAGCGTGGGCTGGCTTCCATCGCAATATGCGTGCCCTGCGGGAGCCAAATCCCGGCCAGCGTCGGCAGCCAGTTGGCCACCGTCAACAGCAGCGCGAGCGGCAGTAAAATAAGGATTAATGCCAGTGCCAGTATGGCTTTATATTTACCCTTCATGGGCAGTTAATATCCTGATTCAGCGACAATTTATGCCGAAATGTGCAATGATTCTTGCATGATTCGGGCCGGGCGTGAAGTCAACGCCATCGACTAAGCTTAGAACAGCGGCAATCGACGCGGGTTTCCCGGGCGCAAAAACGATTTTTTAAGAATTGTAAGAAAATTTTAAGCATGCTAATTTGACTCTAAAATCATTCTGGAGAAAAGTCTTATGAAACTGGCCGTGTATAGCACAAAACAGTACGACAAGAAGTATCTGGAGAATGTTAACCAGGAATATGGCTTTGAACTCGAATTTTACGACTTCCTGCTAACGGAGAAAACCGCTAAAACCGCGCACGGCTGCGACGGCGTGTGTATCTTCGTGAACGACGACGGCAGCCGTCCGGTTCTTGAGGAGCTGAAAAAGCACGGCGTGAAGTTTATCGCCCTGCGCTGCGCGGGCTTTAACAACGTGGATTTAGACGCGGCAAAAGAGCTGGGCCTGCCGGTAGTGCGCGTCCCGGCCTACTCGCCTGAAGCCGTAGCGGAACATGCAATCGGCATGATGATGTGCCTGAACCGCCGTATTCACCGCGCCTATCAGCGCACCCGCGACGCCAACTTCTCCCTTGAGGGGCTGACAGGTTTTACCATGTTCGGAAAAACGGCGGGTGTTATCGGGACGGGCAAAATCGGTATCGCCACGCTGCGTATTCTGAAAGGTTTCGGCATGCGCCTGCTGGCTTTCGATCCGTACCCAAGCGCGGCGGCCCTGGAAATGGGCGTCGAGTATGTCGATCTGCCGACGCTCTTCTCACAGTCGGACGTGATTTCGCTGCACTGCCCGCTGACCCCTGACAACTATCACCTGCTGAACCGTTCCGCCTTTGAGCAGATGAAAGACGGCGTGATGGTGATCAACACCAGCCGCGGCGGCCTGATTGATTCCCAGGCGGCCATCGACGCGCTGAAAAACCAGAAAATTGGCGCGCTGGGGATGGACGTGTACGAGAACGAACGCGATCTGTTCTTCGAAGACAAGTCTAACGACGTGATTCAGGATGATGTGTTCCGCCGCCTGTCGGCCTGCCATAACGTGCTGTTTACCGGCCATCAGGCGTTCCTGACCGCCGAGGCGCTGACCAGCATTTCTGAAACCACGCTTGAAAATCTGCGCCAGCTCGAAAACGGCGAGCCGTGCGTGAATCAGGTGAACTGATCTCTGGCCCTCTCTTCCGGGAGGGCCTGCCTTTTTAGGATTATCCTTACTGAACCCAGGCGCGATTTTTGCCAAAGTAGCGCCAACTCATTGATGACACGAATACTTTAGGGAAACCGATGAAAAAATTAGCTTCTATTATGCTGGCCACCATGGTTCTGGCCGGCTGCGCGCAGTCCAACGATAAAACCACCGTGACCGCGCAGGACCTGCAGCATCACCGCTACGTGCTGCAAAGCGTGGACGGCAAACCGTTGACCGGCATCAAACGTATGCCTGAGCTGAGCTTCGGTGAAAACATGCATATTTCAGGCGCGATGTGTAACCGCTTTATGGGCCAGGCAACGCTGACCGGGGACACGCTGAAGGCGAAAGGTCTGGGTATGACCATGATGCTGTGCGTAGAACCACAGCTTAACGAACTGGATCACATGATTAACGATATGCTGACCACCGGCGCGCAAACCTCGCTGGAAGAACAGCAGCTGACGCTGAAAACCAGCCGGCACACGCTGGTTTATAAGCTGGCCGATCTGGTCAACTAAGCCAATCACCAAGGGTGGACCGGCTTCGTGCCCCACCCATAACGGCTTCGTTAGTACGTCCCGCAGGTGCCAGCGGCAAGCGCATTTTCGCTACAGCGCTTACCGTTTGGCATCGCACACATCCCGGTAGCCGAACCGTCCAGCTGACGAGCCACGCTCAGCGTGCCGCCAATCATCGCACAGCTCGCCTGACCCTGATTAGACATTGCGGCACGCATCCCCGGCGGAACGTGGGCGGCAGTGGCCTGCTGATCCGGCTCGCTGCTGCATGCTGATAATAATGACGTTGATAATAACAGTGCGGCACATCCCGCAAAAAAACCTGCGCGCATTCCTCTCTCCCCCTGAACGTTGCAAAACCTAAGAATCATAAGCGTTACGGCAATGCAGCGTCGACCCCGACAGGCAACAAAATCTGTTCATTTTTGCAATGCAGATCACTTTTCAGAATAAAACATCGGACGATTCCCAGCCGCAGACCTGCGCCCTGCCAATACTCAGCACACAAAAGCGAAAATCCCCACGCTTAGTGTTTGCTAGACTTTAGTGATTATTATTCGGCTCGACGTCGTTATTCGAGTCTTTATATTTAGCGCAATGTAAGGTGTCATATGATCACTATCGACGGCAATGGTGCAGTCGCCTCCGTGGCGTTTCGCGCCAGCGAAGTTATTGCCATCTACCCTATTACGCCCAGCTCAACGATGGCTGAACAGGCGGATGCCTGGTCCGGCGACGGCCGCAAAAACGTCTGGGGTGACACGCCCCGCGTCGTAGAAATGCAGTCGGAAGCCGGTGCGATAGCCACCGTGCACGGCGCGTTGCAGACCGGGGCCCTTTCGACTTCCTTTACTTCATCGCAGGGCCTATTGCTGATGATCCCCACGCTGTACAAACTGGCCGGTCAGCTGACGCCGTTTGTGCTGCACGTGGCGGCGCGCACCGTGGCAACGCACGCGCTATCTATTTTTGGCGATCACTCGGACGTAATGGCTATCCGCCAGACCGGCTGCGCCATGCTTTGCGCCAGCAGCGTTCAGGAAGCACAAGACTTCGCGCTGATTTCGCATATCGCCACCTTAAAAAGCCGCGTACCTTTTATTCATTTCTTCGACGGTTTTCGCACTTCGCACGAAATTAACAAAATCGTCCCCCTGGCTGACAGCACGATTCTTGAGCTGCTGCCGCAAAAAGAGATCGACGAGCACCGCGCCCGCGCGCTCAACCCTGAGCATCCGGTTATTCGCGGCACCTCCGCCAACCCGGATACCTATTTCCAGTCCCGTGAGGCGACTAACCCGTGGTACAACTCGGTTTACGAGCACGTCGAACAGGCGATGGACAGCTTCGCCGCCGCGACGGGCCGCCAGTACCGCCCGTTTGAATATTACGGTCATCCGCAGGCCGAACGCGTCATCATCCTGATGGGTTCCGCCATCGGCACCTGCGAAGAGGTCGTCGACGAACTGCTGACCCGGGGTGAGAAAGTTGGCGTGCTGAAAGTTCGCCTGTTCCGTCCGTTCTCCGCCGGGCAGCTGCTGAAAGTGCTGCCGGAAAGCGCTCGCCACATTGCCGTGCTGGACAGAACCAAAGAACCCGGCGCGCTGGCTGAACCGCTGTATCTCGATGTCATGACTTCGCTGGCGGAAGCCTTCAACCGCGGCGAGCGCGAAACGCTGCCGCGCGTCATCGGCGGGCGCTACGGCCTGTCCTCCAAAGAGTTTGGCCCGGACTGCGTGCTGGCGGTGTTTAACGAACTGAAAGAAGCCAGGCCGCACCCGCGTTTCACCGTCGGTATTTACGACGACGTGACGAATCTTTCGCTGCCGCTGCCGGAAAATACCGTGCCGGCCCGCGCTAAGCTCGAAGCGCTATTCTACGGTCTGGGCAGCGACGGCAGCGTTTCGGCGACCAAAAACAACATCAAAATCATCGGTAACTCTACGCCGTTCTTTACCCAGGGCTATTTCGTTTACGACTCCAAAAAGGCGGGCGGCCTGACGGTTTCCCACCTGCGCGTGAGCGAGTACCCGATCAATTCCACTTACCTCATCGATAAAGCCGATTTTGTAGGCTGCCACCAGCTGCAGTTTATCGATAAGTATCAGATGGCCGAGCGCCTGAAACCCGGCGGCATTTTCCTGCTCAACACGCCTTACGGCGCGGATGAAGTCTGGCATCGCCTGCCGCAGGAAGTTCAGGCCGTGCTCAATCAGAAGAAAGCCCGTTTCTTCGTGGTTAACGCGGCGAAAATTGCCCGCGAATGCCACCTGGGCGCGCGTATCAATACCGTGATGCAGATGGCGTTCTTCCATCTGACCCATATCCTGCCGGGCGACAGCGCGCTGGCGGAGCTACAGGGTGCCATTGCCAAAAGCTACAGCAGCAAGGGCCAGGAGCTGGTCGAGCGTAACTGGCAGGCGCTGGCGCTGGCCCGTGAATCGCTGGCCGAAGTGACCTTGCAGGCAGTGAACGAAAGCAGCCCGATGCGGCCACCGGTGGTTTCTGACGCCGCGCCGGACTTTGTCAAAACCGTGACCGCCGCGATGCTGGCGGGGCTGGGCGACGCGCTGCCCGTTTCCGCTCTGCCGCCGGACGGCACCTGGCCGATGGGCACCACGCAGTGGGAAAAACGCAACATCGCCGAAGAGATCCCCATCTGGAAGCCGGACATCTGCACCCAGTGCAACCACTGCGTTGCCGCCTGCCCGCACTCGGCGATTCGCGCCAAGGTTGTTCAGCCTGAGGTGATGGATTCCGCCCCGGCCGCGCTGCAATCGCTGGACGTGAAGTCGCGTGATATGAAGGGGCAAAAATACGTGCTTCAGGTCGCCCCGGAGGACTGCACCGGCTGCAACCTGTGCGTGGAAGTTTGTCCGGCGAAAGACCGGCATAACCCGGAAATCAAGGCCATCAACATGATGTCGCGCCTTGAGCACGTTGAAGAAGAAAAAGAGAACTACGATTTCTTCCTCAGGATGCCGGAAATGGATCGCACCAGCCTCGAGCGCATTGATATTCGTACCTCGCAGCTGCTGACGCCGCTGTTTGAGTATTCCGGGGCCTGCTCCGGCTGCGGTGAAACGCCGTATATCAAGCTGCTTACCCAGCTTTACGGCGACCGTCTGCTGATCGCCAACGCCACCGGCTGCTCGTCTATTTACGGCGGCAACCTGCCTTCAACGCCGTACACTACCGACGCCAACGGGCGCGGTCCAGCGTGGGCAAACTCGCTGTTTGAAGATAACGCCGAGTTCGGCCTGGGCTTTCGTCTGACGGTCGATCAGCACCGCGTGCGCGTCATGCGCCTGCTGGAGAAATTCGCCGATCGGCTTCCGACTGAACTCAATGAACAGCTTCACGCTGAAGCCACGCCGGAAGTTCGCCGTGAACAGGTTACCGCGCTGCGCAAGGAGCTGGCGAACGTAGACGACGCCGACGCGCGCCAGCTGCTGACCGACGCGGACGCGCTGGTTGAGAAATCAATTTGGCTGATTGGCGGCGACGGCTGGGCCTACGACATCGGCTTCGGCGGGCTGGATCACGTACTGAGCCTTACCGAAAACGTCAATATCCTGGTGCTGGATACGCAGTGCTACTCCAATACCGGCGGGCAGGCGTCGAAAGCCACGCCGCTGGGCGCGGTGACCAAGTTCGGCGAGCACGGCAAGCGTAAAGCGCGTAAAGATCTGGGCGTCAGCATGATGATGTACGGGCATGTGTACGTGGCACAGATTTCGCTGGGCGCACAGCTTAACCAGACGGTGAAGGCGATTCAGGAGGCGGAAGCCTATCCTGGCCCGTCGCTGATTATCGCCTACAGCCCATGCGAAGAGCACGGCTACGATCTGGCGCTGAGCCACGACCAGATGCGCCAGCTCACCGCCACCGGCTTCTGGCCGCTCTACCGCTTCGACCCGCGCCGGGCGGACGAAGGCAAGCTGCCGCTGGCGCTGGACTCCCGTCCGCCGTCCGATGCGCTGGCCGATACGCTGATGAAAGAGCAGCGCTTCCGCCGCCTGAACTCGCAGCAGCCGGAGGTCGCGGAGCAGCTGTGGAAGGACGCCGCGCAGGATCTGCAAAAGCGCTACGACTTCCTGGCCCAAATGGCTGGCAAGGCGGAAAAACCGAGCGGCGAGTAAGTCAGACGGCCTCCTCCTGGTGAGGAGGCTGAAACGAGGAGATGTTGAACGCTTCAATCGGAGCGTTCAACATGCTTCTCTCCCGTTAGGGGGAGATGCGAGGATAATTCTTTTATTTCAGCAGGCGAACCTTAACGGACTTGCCCTTAATTTTGCCCTGCTGAAGCTGCTTCCACGCGTGGCGGGCAACCGATTGACGAATCGCCACGAAGACGTGAATCGGATGCACGTCAATCTTGCCGATGTCCGCCCCTTCCAGACCCATGTCGCCCGTCAGCGCACCGAGAATATCGCCGGGACGCATTTTGGCTTTTTTTCCGCCGTCGATGCACAGGGTGGCCATTTCTGCTTCCAGCGGCCTGATGGTGATGCCCGTTGGCGCCTGCTGCCAGTTCAGAGACAGGTTGAGCATGTCAGCCAGCACGCTGGCACGCTGCGCTTCTTCCGGCGCGCAGAAACTGATTGCCAGCCCGCTTTCCCCGGCGCGAGCCGTACGGCCAATGCGGTGGACGTGCACCTCCGGATCCCACGACAGCTCGTAGTTGATCACCATTTCCAGCGCTTTGATGTCCAGCCCGCGGGCTGCGACGTCCGTTGCCACCAGCACGCGGCTGCTGCCGTTGGCGAAGCGCACCAGCGTCTGATCGCGGTCGCGCTGCTCCATATCACCGTGCAGTGCCAGCACGCTCTGGTTGCTTTCGCTCAGCGCGTCACACACCGCCTGGCAATCCTTTTTAGTATTGCAGAACACCACGCAGGACGCGGGCTGATGCTGGCTAAGCAGCTTTTGCAACAGGCCGATTTTGCCGCCGCGCGAAACTTCGTAGAACTGCTGCTCAACGGAGGGCAGCTCGTCGACGGAATCAATTTCGATGGTCAGCGGATCGTTCTGCACGCGCTTGCTGATAGAAGCGATGGCCGTCGGCCAGGTGGCGGAGAACAGCAGCGTCTGGCGTTTAGCCGGCGCGTGGGCGATAACTTCGTCGATGGCGTCGGCAAAGCCCATATCCAGCATGCGGTCGGCTTCATCAAGCACCAGCGTTTGCAGCGCGTCCAGCTTCACCGTCTCTTTCTTCAGGTGATCGAGCAGGCGGCCCGGCGTGGCGACAATAATGTGCGGCGCGTGGATCAGGGAGTCGCGCTGCACGCCAAACGGCTGGCCGCCACAAAGCGTCAGCACTTTAATGTTAGCCATGTAGCGGGCCAGGCGGCGCAGCTCTTTGGCTACCTGGTCGGCCAGTTCGCGAGTCGGGCAAAGCACCAGCGACTGGGTGATAAACTGGCTGGCATCAATATGTTGCAGCAGGCCAAGACCGAATGCGGCGGTTTTACCGCTGCCGGTTTTCGCCTGGGCGCGGACATCTTTCCCTGCCAGAATAGCGGGCAGCGCTGCCGCCTGAACGGGAGTCATCTCGAGATAGCCCAGTTCGTTAAGATTGGCGATAAGTTCTGCGGGCAGGACGTTTAAAGTTGAAAAAGATGTCACGGTTTTACTCTCGATAAAGGGGCTGACGTACAGCGGCTGGCGCGTAGTCTAGCAGAATCGGCCAGCAGGGTCATTTTCCTGGGTCAGATCGCCTTTTATCACGCGGGCGATAAACGCCGGGCGCGGTAATAGAGTGAAGCCGTAGATGAGAAAAACAAAAAGACCCGGAATAAAGGTCTTTTGGCGTTAGCGATGCATAGGATTTTGGGGCAGAGGGCTAACTTTCTGCCCCAGATAATGCACTGACCACCGTCACCATCGCTTTGGTCGTCAGCTCAGTGCGTTTGATCTTTTGATTGGCCAGCGATGCGCGCAGCACCCCGGCTATCACAATGTGTTTGGGTTCCTGACCCAGATCGCGCATCTCCAGCACCACTTTACCCACTACGCGGCACATTTCCTGGTACAGCTCTTCGTCTTTGGTCTGGTTTCCCATGTTGGCTCCATTTTAAAAATTGCCCCACAGAGTAGCATCATGCCCGCGGGGAATTCAGCCCTGGCTTTCTTTTATTGTCCCCGCATCACAATCTCGACGGCTTCGTGGCTGATAACGCTGCCGACACCGTCACCGATGGTTTTGCCCTGCCGGTGCAGCTCCACAACAATATTGTCTCGGTTTATAACCGTGCCTTCTGCAATCAAACTGACCACTGCGGCACCAATGGCGCAGCCAATCAGCTGCGCGCGCTCTTCATCCCGGCTCATTGCACGACTCTCTTTTGATTACCCATAAAAAAATTAGCACAACTTTTTGAGTACGCCATGGTACACGCGGACGAAACCGCACCGGCAAACGAAATAGAGAGGAATGAAGCGTCGGGAGGGAAAATCCGGGAGCCTGTCGACATCGTCAGGCCCCGTAAATATGCGAAGTAGTCCAGAAGTCACCCTGCCTTTTCCTGAGCAGGTGCAATAGATATAGATTTTCAGCCCGCTAATTGCACGGATATATTTTCTATTGATTTTTAAGCAACTTATCCTAAATCAGCGGGTTAAAGTTTAGGTTAAGTGCGATTTCATGGCGGCTTAACAGCTTGAACGAATCCGCTTTCCCTGCTTAAGATTCACGTTCTGAGTTTCGTCATTGCTACAAAACTCTATTGCTGGCTAAGCCCCAGCCTTTTATTAATGAAGTTAACTTTGCCAGCCAAAAACGAGGCCAGTAAGCTTAGCGTGACAGTTAAGGGAATGACGACCGCCGCATAAGTAAATGACGAACCATTATGGGCCACTTTTAACCAGACGTGTGATAACACAATCAGCACCGGCAAATGTATAAGATAAAATGGTAAGGCGATCCGGGAAAGCGTCGTCAACGCCCTGCTCTTACCGATTTTCAAATCGTAAAAAAGATAAAAAAATGCCAGGCAGGCAAGGCTTGAAAAAACGTCTTTTATTAATAGCCAGAATCCCTTCATCGGAATTAAAGCATCATTGCAAAAGATAGCCACGTACCATATAAAATAGAGTACCAGGAAGACAGCGATCAGCGCTCGGCCAGGATTTTTCTTGAGAAAATAAATAATCATGCCTATGAGAAACTGCGCCAAATAAAAAACAGTTGCCTTGATCTGAAAAATAAAATTCATGGTTTCAGGAATAACCCTGACCACAACGGAGGATAGTAAATGCATAGAGCAAACCAACAGACAAAATCCCGCCGCAGATAACACAAAGGGAAACTTATTCAGGCGGGCGGCTAACGCTTTCGTGGCATTCATTAACATCATTGGTGCAATCATAGTCAGGAGGCTTATCATCGATAAAGTCACCAGGAACCAGAGATGCCGGTAGGATATATGGTAGTCGATATTCTTAAACTCTCTTAAAGCGACAATGGCCATAATGGTGAGAGGTAAAACCGTCAGCATGGCAAAAATAGTCGGCTTCAGAATCCTTTTTGTTCTGCTGTATCCATAATAAGCCACACCTTTTTTTGCTATCAGCAGCGCAGCAAAAAAACCAGAGATCATAAAAAACAATTCCATCCGAAAAGGATTGGTGACGAATAAAATATTGTGAATCAGTTTATTTTGATCCAGCGCATCGCCAAAGCCAAAACCACCGCCGATAAGCATCGCGGCGTGGAAGGTAGGGCCAAACAGCATGATAATAACACGCAGCAAATCCAGGCCATATATTCTCTCCTGCATCCTTTCCTCTCATTTCATCCAGTGCAAATTATTAATCTTTACCGCTGACATTTTCGAATGTGCAAAGGCCATTTCTGCCATGACATAAATATCCAGCGCAAAATAAATAAATGTATTTTTATGATTTTTCCCCGCTGCCAGGCATAATTCAGCACGGTCAGGGAAATTAGTTCGAGAAGCACGACCGAAACGGATGCGCCGATCGGGCCGTATGCATCGATCAAATACCATGACAGCGGTGCGCAAAGCACCAGGGTCACCAGCGACTTATAAGACAGATAGCGATAGCCTGCATACTTGAGAATAACTCGCGATGTTACCGTTCCCAGCGTAGACAGCATGGTTCCTCCGCAGAGTATCAGCACCGGCACATAAACATCTGCGAACGCTGGCCCGTAAAGTGCGGCAATGAATATTTTACCCAGCGCCGCAAAACCCAGCATGACGGAGAGCGATACCGCAATGATAAAAGCGCTAAGTTGTGCGGTCTTGAGCATCACGCTTTTTTCGTCTTGTTCGCTGTAAATTGCCGGGAAGTTAGAGGTAATGACCGCAATCATAATAAAGCTCCAGGCCGTCGACAAAGTGACCGCAACGGAGTACACCCCTAAAACTTCAGCATGACTGAGCTGTGAAAGAAAGAAAATATTCATTCGCGGATAAATAGCCACTGAGATATTGGCGATAAACATCGCGCTGCCCGTAACCAGCAAGTATCTACAATAGAAAAAATGCCTGCCCTTCATTTTTATATTTGCGTACTGGCTACGACTATAAAAATGAACGACGCGTAGCGCAAAGGGTAAGCCCGTCGTGATAATTATTGGTACGGTCAACCACAGAATATCCAGTTCAAATTCGACAATAAAATAACGCACAAGCAGCGCCAGGATCAACCCGCAGAGATTGAAAACGGCATTTATCCGGGAGTTAAGCGTAGTGTCATTATAGGTCGCTATCAGGTCAACTGCGGTGAAAAATGTGGCAATCGCGACGGCACCGCTAAATATAAATTCAATCTCATTTTCGCTGTACGAGTACCACAGCACGGGAATGGCAAAAATGATATATATCAGCGCCCGCATCCATAATGACGCTTTAGCCAGCGCAATCCCTGAGTCCAGACTGCAAGAAAGTCTTCTGATAATAATATTTTCACTGCCAAATTGGGCAATAACCAACACGATCTGAAAACTTGCTACCGCCAGCGCAATCACACCCACCATCGCCGGGCCAATGTAGCGGGCAACAAAGGCGCTGACCAAAAACAACCCAACGGTAGAAATCATTTTTTCCGCTATGAGCCACAGAGCGTTAATTCGAGGGGCAGTCGGTTTTTCAGGCGTTGGTGAACTACTTATCATCAGTTTCTTTATAGCTATATTCAATAAACTGAATGACATCCATAGCGTTTCTTTTTTTATGCCAAAAAATAGCAATAAGCAAGCCAGAAATCGCGATAATTACTAATGCAATAAGCCACGCCATAACCTGACTCCATTTTCGATAGCGGTTTATCGTATTAAAGTATGAGTAACTCAAACCTTTACGGTCAGTGTTATTAACATCGATTTTTAATCTGCGTTCATGCTATGTCATATGACATACCTACTCCAGCAGTTTTGAGAAATATAAGAATTGGCTAATATACCCGACTAAATATCCGCAAAATGAGCAGAGTCCAGGCATGGCTCCAGACACCGAAGTTCAGCCTGAGAGAAGGTTCAAGGTGATACCGTTTCTTTCTGCCGGGTGAGATCGATCTTTACAGCAAAACTTGCTGGTATTCGGCGCACCAATCCGTACCATACACGCCAGCATTACGCGTCACGCGTGTTGGTTTACAGCCCGAGAATTCCATGACCAGTCAAAAAGAAATCTACAACCTCAACAAACTTCAGAAGCGCCTGCGCCGCAACGTTGGCGAAGCCATTGCTGATTACAATATGATCGAAGACGGCGACCGTATTATGGTTTGCCTGTCCGGCGGCAAAGACAGCTATACCATGCTGGAAATTCTGCGCAGCCTGCAGCAGAGTGCGCCAATCAGCTTCAGCCTGGTCGCGGTTAACCTCGACCAGAAGCAGCCCGGCTTCCCGGAACATATTCTGCCCGCCTATCTGGACAGCATCGGCGTTGAATACAAGATTGTTGAGGAAAACACCTACGGCATTGTGAAAGACAAGATCCCGGAAGGTAAAACCACCTGCTCTCTTTGCTCGCGCCTGCGTCGCGGCATTCTGTATCGCACGGCAAGCGAACTGGGCGCGACCAAAATTGCGCTGGGCCATCACCGCGACGATATTCTGCAAACGCTGTTCCTGAACATGTTCTACGGCGGGAAGATGAAAGGCATGCCGCCGAAGCTGATGAGCGACGACGGCAAGCACATTGTGATCCGTCCGCTGGCCTATTGCCGTGAGAAAGATATTGAGCGTTTTGCCACCGCCCGCGAATACCCAATCATTCCCTGCAACCTGTGCGGTTCGCAGCCGAACCTACAGCGTCAGGTTATCGGCGACATGCTGCGCGACTGGGATAAACGCTATCCGGGCCGCATTGAAACGATGTTCAGCGCTATGCAGAACGTGGTGCCTTCGCATCTGTGCGATACCGAACTGTTCGATTTTAAAGGCCTGCAGCACGGCGCAGAAGTGGTAGACGGCGGCGATCTGGCGTTTGACCGTGAAGAGCTACCGATGCAGCCCGCGGGCTGGCAGCCGGAAGAAGACGACAGCGAATCGCCGTTGCAGCGTCTGGACATCGTGGAAATCAAATAGCTCCGCTTTCCCTCTCCCTGCGAGAGGGAATTTTTTACCGGTGCGGCGGCGGATCGATTATCGGTTTAGGATCGGGGTCGACGGGCGGATCGGGGATCGGCTGCGGTTTTGGAATGTGCTCAGGCACCGGAACGGGGTCGGTCGGAATGGAATCTCTTATCAATTCAGTCATAGCGTCCTCCAGTTATCTCTCCCTTTAAGCATAGACAACAAATCGCAGGCAAAAAAAAGCCGACTATCAAAGCCGGCGTCGTACGAATCAATTGTGCTATGCAGTAATTCTAAAAAAAGGAAGTAAGACAATATGGAGCGCAACGCCCATCGCTTGACGTTGCATTCACCTGCAAGAGAGATAGTGCCTCTTTCCCACCTTCGGGTTATTGACCTCGCTCAATATTGGCAGACTTTTTTCGTGTCAATTTTGTTAAAAATGTGAAATTTTACAGCCATTTACTGCGATGTAACCACCAGGCAACACCGCCGATCAGCACCACCAACATGATGCAGAAAAGGCTAAAGCCAAAAT
Organism: Buttiauxella sp.; assembly: GCA_036489025.1. GTDB lineage: Bacteria > Pseudomonadota > Gammaproteobacteria > Enterobacterales > Enterobacteriaceae > Dryocola. Next base: position 273,797 of record DASXGN010000028.1, on the reverse strand, counting down.
GCCAGCCGCCGCCGGGAATGCCGCCAAGGTTGACGCCAAACAGGCCGGTCAGGAAAGTGCTCGGTAAAAACACCATCGCCATCAGCGACATGGTGTAGGTTCTGCGGCCCATCGCTTCCTGCATCACCTGCGCGATTTCATCGGTCATGATGGCGGTGCGGGCGATACAGGAGTCTATTTCATCCAGCCCGCGGCCTAAGCGATCCGAAATGTCCTGCATCCGGCGGCGATGGTCGTCGTTCATCCACGGCAGGCGCTCGCTGGAAAGCCTTGCGTACACGTCCCGCTGCGGTGCCATATAGCGACGCATCACGATCAGCTGCTTACGCAGCAGCGCAAGGAAACCGCGCGGAGGGATCTGCTGGTCGAGCAGGTTATCCTCCAGATCGATAATTTTGTCATGCAGCTGTTCAATGAACTCGCTGGCGTGATCGGTCAGCGCATCGCAAACGTCTACCAGCCAGCTGCCGCAGTCCGTAGGGCCGGTGCCTTCATTCAGATCGTTCACCACGTCGTCCAGCGCCAGAACCTGCCGCTGCCGGGTGGAGACGATCAGGCGCTCGTCCATATACAGACGCATGGCGACGAGCTGATCCGGACGCTCGTCCGTGCTGCCGTTAATGCAGCGCAGCGTAATGAGCGTGCCTTCCCCCACTCGGGAAACGCGCGGCCGCAGGCTTTCGCCCGCCAGCGCGTCACGAACATAGTTTGGCAGCAGCGGCGTGGTTGCCAGCCATTCTGCGCTATCGCGATTGGTATAATTGAGGTGCAGCCAGCACGGACGCTCACTGTCAATGATCGTGTCATTCTCAATCGGCTGGACGCCGCCCTGCCCGTCTAACTGCCACGCAAACACCGCGTCGGGCACGTTGAGCTCAGACCCTTTCAATACTTCCACTCCCTTTCCCCCAACAAGACTTTAATCTGTTGTCAGTCTAGCCTTCTTCATTTGTTAATCAACCTGCAAAAGCGCTGAATTAACTAAAGAAAAAGGCTCGCTTCGCCGTTAATCATTCGACAAGATGGCGACACACGCTAAAGTTAACCGCAAAGCAGTCTCTTATCTCAGGCGGTTCAGGGAGAAGAAGTTTGTCAGACAGACGTAAAGCATGCCCCGATTTTGACTTACGCCTCAGCATGATACGCCAGCGAGCCATCACCGTGAGCGGCACCTGGTTCCTGTGGGTGAATATCCTTTTCTCCGCGTTTATTCTTGGCCGTCACTACTTTTCTTCCCATAGCCTTCCGGGGGGAATGCCTTTCGATCGCCACGTGCTGGAAGTCAGCATGTTTCTGGTACTGTCACTTTCCGCCAGCGTGAGCTTTGTTCTACGCATGGCACCGGATCAGCACGCAGCATGGCTGAGCAAGCTGACGCACGGCACGGTGCTTTGCCTGAGCGCCCTGTGGGCTATCTGCTTCTGCGTGTTCACCGCCAGCGATGACGTGAGGATCGTTTTCCCTTTCTCGACCCTGCTTATCTTCACCGCGTTGATTTCGCTGTATTTTGACGGACGCGTGCTGCTCAGCTTTACCCTGCCGCTGTGGCTGGTATTGCTCATTGGTAACTACCTCTATCCCTCTTCGCTGAGCGCGCTAAACACTATTCTGTTCGTCCTGATGGCGGCGCTGTTCGAGTCCGGCAGGCGCATCCTGAAAAGCTGGTTCGTGCTGGCTATCCGGCGCGAACAGGAAAACGCCGACCTGATAAAACAGCTCCAGCAGTTAGCCAACCGCGATCCGCTTACCGGCATCGCTAACCGACGCTCCTTCCAGCTGCTGCTGGATAAGGAAATTCAGCGCCAGCAGCAGACGGCCGGCGCGCTGTCGATAATCATGCTCGATGTCGATCACTTTAAGAAATACAACGACAGCTATGGGCACCAGGCCGGAGACGAATGCCTGATAAAAGTTGCCCGGTGCCTGGAAAGCGCCACGCGAAACGCGCAGGATCTGGTAGCCAGATTTGGCGGCGAAGAGTTTATTATTCTGCTGCCGGACGCGTCTTCGCTGCAGGCAGAGACCATTGCCGAGCGGGTGAAACAAAACCTGAGGGCGCTGGGGATTGAGCATAAAAGCTCGCCGGTTGCACACTCGGTGACGCTCAGCCAGGGGATCGCCACCAGCGAAGGAAACGGCATTTCTGCGGTACGGCTGATTGCCGAGGCGGACGCCGCGCTGTATTACGCCAAAGAATCAGGCAGAAACCGCTGGCAACACTTCGAGCAGCAGGCTTAAGTTAGCGAAGCTGGCTGTCTTTCGAGCCGCGGCGGTTGTAGCCGGAAAATGTCGCCCGGTGGGCGTCTTCTTCCTGCTGGCATTTGATGCACAGCCGCACGCCGGGAATCGCTTTACGCCGCGCCTCAGGAATTTCATCTCCGCATTCCTCGCAGTATTGCAGGCTTTCACCCTGCGGCAGCTCGCTGCGCGCCCTGGCGATCGCGTCGCCGATGGTGCTGTCGATTTGCTCCTGCACCGCGTCATCATTTGCCCAGCCCGATGCCATGTTTCACCTCGCAGCTTAAGTTTGGTTCTTCATGTCTAAGCATAGCAGGTGCGAGGTGGCTCATTTTGTCGCTTTCCTCGCACGCTGCCCTTGAGCATCAGTGCGCCACAATATACATCGTGCGGCTGTAGGCGACGTCTTCCGGGTTGTCGATCGGATAACCCTTCAGCCACGGTTTGATCAGGCGACCGTTGGTGTACTGATAGATTGGTGCGATAGGCGCCTGCTCCTGAATAATTCTTTCCGCCTGGTTGTAATCCTTGTTGCGCGCCGCGTCGTCCACTTCCTGGCTGGCCTGGGCGAGCAGCTTGTCATACGCCGGAGAGTTGAAACCCGCGATATTACCGCTGTGGGTGGAGGTTAGCAGAGACAGGAACGTGGAGGGTTCATTGTAATCCCCGACCCAGGAAGCGCGAATCACATCGAAGTTGCCGGTGTTGCGGCTGTCGATATAGGTTTTCCACTCCTGGTTTTGCAGCTTCACGTCCACGCCGAGATTTTTCTTCCACATCGACGCCACGGCGATGGCAATCTTCTGGTGGTTCTCCGAGGTGTTATACAACAGCGTGAGCTTCAGCGGTTTGTGCTCGTCATAGCCTGCGGCGCGCAGCAGCGTTTTTGCCTGCGCGTTCAGTTCGGCCTGGCTAGTTTGTTCGAACGGAGAAGGCTCAGGCCTGAAGCCTGCGGTCACGTCCGGCGTAAAACGCCAGGCCGGTTTTTCTCCTGTACCGAGCACTTTCTCCGCCATAATTTTGCGGTCGATGGTAATGCTCAGCGCGAGGCGCACTTTCGCATCGGCGGTCGGCCCTTTTTTGGTGTTAAACGCGTAATAGTAGGTGCCGAGCTGCGGCGGAGTGTAAACCTGACCCGGAATATCCTTCAGCAGCTTCTGATACATGTTTTTCGGGAAGGATTCGGTGATATCGATATCGCCCGCCAGGTAGCGTTTGGTCGCCGACGACTCCTGATTGATCGGAATAAAAGTCACTTTGTCGAGCACGGTTTTGCCGTTGTCCCAGTAATTTTTATTCCGTACCACGACCAGCTTTTCGTTTACCACGCGTTCGCTTAGCGCGTAGGCACCGTTGCCCACCAGATTGCCCGGTTTCGTCCAGTCCTGGCCGAACTTTTCAACCACGGCTTTTGGCGTCGGATACAGCGAGAAGTTAGCCGTCAGGTTCGGGAAGTACGGGACGGGTTTATCCAGCTGAATGCGCAGGGTACGCGCGTCGACCGCCGTTACCGCCAGCTTATCGGCTGGCATTTTGCCGTCAATAATAGCCTGGGCGTTGGTTATCCCTGCCAGCGCGGCAAACCAGGCGAATGGCGAAGTGTTTTTCGGATCGACCAGACGCTGCCAGCTATAGACGAAATCCTCTGCCGTAACCGGCGAGCCGTCGGACCAGCGGGCGTTGTCGCGCAGGGTGAACGTCCAGGTGCGGTTATCGTTGCTGTGCCATTTGGTGGCGACGCCCGGGACTAATTCGCCCTTCTCGTTCTGATTCACAAGGCCTTCAAAAAGATCGCGAATGACCTGAATCTCGGGCAGCCCGACGGCTTTGACCGGATCCAGGGAGGCGGGTTCATCTTTAATATGGCGAACCAGCTGTTGCTTATCGGCAAGCTTTGTACCGGCGGGAACGTCTGCCGCCCAGGCGGTTGAAATAGTGCAGGCTACGGCCAGCGCACAGCAGGTAATACGAAAAGTTTTTTTCATCAGTTACCCTTAAATAGTCTATTTTTATCGGCGGCGAACGCTGGCCGAATAGTGTTCGGAATGTTGCGTAATTTCTTGTTTTGCCGCTAAGAAAAGCAAACAACATGCAGGAATGCAACCAAAGGAGATAATTAAATTCTGATAACTTGAGCGACATCATCGGGAAGGACACAGCGTGTAAAATCTGATTTTGCATCAAAACGAGCGTATAGCATTTTTTGCTCGCGCTTATTCTTAGGACATCTCATAACATGCGCGGCTTCAAATCATGACAACTTAAAGGGACTTTCTATGCCACGCGCTCATCTTCTGCTTGCCCTGCTCGCCGCCAACATCACCACGGCGTGGGCCGCCGCCGAACCTGCTCCTCTGATGCTGGGCAATCTTAAAGCTACGCAGTTTCAAACCTGCGGTAAAGGTATTGACGTCCAGGTCGCTGATTTGAAGGGCGCTGACGGTAGCCGCACGGTTATAGGCCTTAAAAACAACAAAACCGGCGATCTGGACCTCTTTGCTTCCACCAACGTTTCCGCTAAAGAGAAGCAGTACGATAAGTACCTGCCGGTCAATTACGATAATCTTTCACAAACCTTTATCGCCGTGGACAACGGCCGCCCGGGTATCGTCTGGGGCGGCGCGGTGACCAATCTGAAAGGCATGGAATACAGCCTCGCGCTGGGCACTCACGTTTACACCTGCACTAATCTCGCCCCCTTCGCCGGTGAAGTTGCCAACGATCTGTACGGCGAGCCTGCTAAAACGGCTGGCTAGGTTGCCGGTCAGCTGGCAGGCATCTGTTTTGAGATGAGATTTTCGTCAAACACTGCTATTAATGTTGAAAACTTACTTCTCTTAAGGATTGCTATGCCCGGTCACCGCCCTCGTCCACAGCGTGGACATCTGCCCCCCGGCTGCGAACGCTACGGCATGTCCGTTTTAGGCGCCCCCCTGCTGTGGTTCCCGGCCAGCCCGAGTGAAACGCGCAGCGGGCTGATTATTGCCGGTACGCACGGCGATGAGAACGCAGCGATGGTGACGCTTTCCTGCGCCCTGCGAACCCTGGAATCAAAATACCGCCGTCATCATGTGGTGCTGGCGGTGAATCCAGACGGCTGCCAGCTGGGTCTGCGAGCCAACGCTAACGGCGTGGATCTGAACCGAAACTTTCCTGCGGCAAACTGGAAGGCGGGTGAAACGGTCTACCGCTGGAACAGCAGCGCGGACAAGCGCGACGTGGTGCTTTCCACGGGCGGAAAACCCGGCTCAGAACCTGAAACTGCTGCGCTCTGCCAGTTGATTCATTCCCTTCAGCCGGCGTGGGTCGTTTCATTTCACGACCCGCTGGGCTGCATAGAAGATCCCGATAACTCAGCGCTGGGCGGCTGGCTTGCCGAGGCGTTTGAACTGCCGCTGGTCACCAGCGTCGGCTACGAAACACCGGGGTCCTTTGGCAGCTGGTGTGCGGATCTCGAACTGCCCTGCATTACCGCAGAGTTCCCGCCGATTTCCGCCGATGAAGCCAGCGAGCGGTATCTGGACGCCATGATGGGCCTGCTGCATCGGCAGCGCTAATTCAGGGATAAAGCCTGCCGGTTTCGAAATGCAGCGCAGGCTCGACGTCGACGGCAAGCCAGGTCGGCCCGTCCAGATCGGCAAAACGCACGGTCGCCGCCAGCGGTAAAGCGGCGGTGATTGCGCGAGAGGTGCACAGCATGCAGCCCAGCATCACGTCAAAACCCTGCTCGCGAGCGGCCTTCGCCAGCGCCAGCGCCTCGGTCAAACCGCCGGTTTTATCCAGCTTCACGTTCACCATGTCGTAGCGCCCTTTCAGCCCGGCCAGGCTTTCACGCGTATGGCAGCTTTCATCAGCGCAAATCGGCAGCGGATGGATGAAATTTTCCAGCGCGCCGTCTTCACCGGCGGGAAGCGGCTGCTCCAGCATAGCCACGTTGAGGTCTGCCAGTAGCTGACAGCGAGCGGCTAAACCGTCGCTGCGCCAGGCTTCGTTCGCATCCACAATCAGGATGGCATCCGGCACCGCCGCGCGAATGGCTACCATGCGTTCGGTAATCAGGCGGTCGTCCAGCTTCACCTTTAACAGGCGAGCCCCCTTCTCCCACAGCAGCGCGGCTGCCGCAGCCATTTGTTCAGGCGCGGCAATCGTCACCGTTTGCGCGGTGGTTATCATTTCCGGCAGCGCATTTCCCGCCAGGTGCGAAAGTGAAGTGCCTTTGCGGCGCGCCTCTAAATCCCACAGAGCGCTGTCCACGGCGTTGCGTGCGGCCCCCGGCGGAAGCGCCAGCTGTAACTCTTCACGCGTCATCCCGCGTTCCAGCTCGGGAATGAGGCTGACAATTTGCGCCAGCACCGAGGCGTCGCTCTCGCCGTAGCGTGGATATGGCGTACATTCACCAGCGGCTTTTATGCCGTTTTCCTCAAGCTCTACGACCACCACAACCGCTTCGTTGCGCGTGCCGCGTGAGATAACGAACGGCGTATGCAGCGGCCATGCTTCCTGATAAACCTTAACTGTTCTCATTGCTTACCCCGTCAGCGGAAATTTTGCTCAGTATAGGAGGGAACACTTTTACGTGCAGTATCAGTTTTTTATATTCATCCGCTGAATCCTGGAATACACTGCCTGCGGCGTTAATTATATGTAAACAGGAAAATCAAACATGTCACAACTCGTTCATTTCCAGGGCAACCCGGTTGCGGTTGCAGGTCAGATCCCACAGGCGGGCAGCAAAGCGGCCGCCTTCTCCCTGGTCGCTAAAGACCTTTCTGATGTTGCGCTGAGCCAGTTCGCCGGCAAACGTAAAGTGCTGAACATTTTCCCAAGCATTGATACCGGCGTTTGCGCGGCGTCCGTGCGTAAATTCAACCAGTTGGCGACGGAGATGGATAACACCGTGGTGCTGTGTGTTTCCGCCGATCTGCCGTTCGCCCAGTCTCGCTTCTGCGGCGCAGAAGGTCTGAGCAACGTCGTAACGCTGTCCACTCTGCGCAATCCTGAGTTCCAGCAGAATTACGGCGTCGGCATCGCTGAAGGCGCGCTGAAAGGCCTGACCGCTCGCGCGGTAGTGGTTATCAATGAGAAAGATGAAGTGGTGTTCAGCCAGTTAGTGAACGAAATCACTAACGAACCTGACTACGCTGCTGCGCTGGAAGCCCTGCAGGCTTAAGGTTTGAATGCCCCCGCAAGGGGGCATTGTCAGAATTACTCTTCGGTTTTACGCTGGCTCAGGCCATATTCACGCAGTTTATTGGCAATCGCCGTGTGCGAAACGCCCAGTCGTTTAGCCAGCTTTCGCGTACTCGGATATGTCCGGTACAGCTGGGTCAGCACGGAACGTTCAAAGCGTCGCGAGATGTCATCCAGCGACCCTTCCATCGCCTCTTCTCCCACCGCCAGGCTGGCCGCGTCAAAATCAGGCAGCAGAATGTCCTGTGGACGCAGCTCGTAACCCTCAAGCTGGGTTAACGCCCGATAAATAGCGTTTTTCAGCTGCCGCACGTTGCCCGGCCAGCCGTAGCGGGTCAGGACATTGCTGAGATCGTTCGCCAGCTTCGGACGCGCAACGCCCTGCTCGTCGGCAAAGCGGGCCACAAACAGCTCGGTAAGCGGCATGATGTCCTGCGGACGGTCGCGCAGCGGCGGCAGATTCAGCGTCAGCACATTCAGGCGATAATAAAGATCCTCGCGGAATTCGCCTTTCTGCACCAGTTCCACCAGGTTTTTCTGCGTGGCGCAGATCACGCGCACGTCGACGTGGACCTCGTGTTCTTCACCCACGCGGCGGAATGTCCCGTCGTTGAGGAAGCGCAGCAGTTTGGTTTGCATTCTCGGCGACATCTCACCGATTTCATCCAGCAGCACCGAGCCGCCGTTGGCCTGCTCGAAGAAGCCTTTTTTACCTTCGACGGCGTTGGCGTAAGCGCCCGGCGCATGGCCGAACAGCTCGCTTTCCACTACGTCATCCGGCATCGATCCGCAGTTCAGGGCCAGATAAGGTTTCTGCGCCCGCGGGCTGCTTAGGTGACAGGCGTGGGCCAACAAGTCTTTCCCGGTGCCGGTATCGCCCACAATCAGCAGCGGCGCGTTGAGCAGCGCCAGCTTATGCGCCTGATCGACCACGTGACGCATTTTCGGGCTGACGGCGATAATCTGGCTGAAGGCGCTGGTATCGGCCTGGGTAATATTTTGCAGCTGGCGGCCCATTCGCACCGTAGAACGCAGCATGACCACCGCGCCCACCAGCATCGGCTGGTTATTTTCGCCGTCCAGATGCACCGGCGTGATTTCCATCAGGAAATTTTGCCCGTTAATCACCACGTGTTCGGTATGGGAGTCCGCGGGGGCGCCCTCGAGCCAGCGCATAAAATTAAAGCCGTTGATCAGGTTTGCCGCGTTGTGGTTGCGCAGCCTGTCTTCGGCCTGGCCGAACAGCGCGCAGCTTGCCGGGTTGGCCAGCTCCACTTTGCTTTTCATGTCCAGCGACAGAACCGGCTCCGGCAGCGCTTCGAGCAGCGCGCTCAGCGCCCGATGTTCACGCTCGGACGGCATCCACGGCACGGTGCGCACGTCTTTTACGCCGGGGATTCGACGGATCTCAGCCATAAGGCTGCTGAATGAATCGAAGTCCAGCGTGGAGAAATTCAGGTAAATGATCCCAACCGGGTCGATTTCAATGCCCCGTAAATCAATCCCACGCAGCACCAACAGATCGAGTAATTCGCGTGTAAGACCGAGGCGGTCCTCACAAAAAACTTCAAGACGCATGGAGATGACCTTTTATCGCAGTAAACAAGAATCATTAGAGGCAGTGATAATACTCCAGATATTTCCCGGTCAGAAGAGATGTGTGAAGAAATGTTGACAGATAAGTCACTGTTTGCGGGCAGCGTCGTAAAGCCAGGCGGTCACGACGCTGCCCACGAAGGGTTATTCGGCCGGTTTTGCCTTAGGTTTGCTCATCGTTTCTTTGAGCTGGACCAGCAGCTGGCGGCGGAAATCCCCCAGCCTCGGCTTGTCGTCTTCCATCCACGGCAGCGGACGGCAAAGCTCCATCGCTTTAATGCCTAAACGCGCCGTCAGCAGCCCCGCGCCGATGCCCTGCGCCGCTCGGGCGGAAAGGCGCGCGGCGATATCCTGCCCAATCCAGTCCATGCCCACCTCGCGAACCAGCTCGCTGGCCCCTGCAAATGCGATATTCAGCAGCACCAGGCGGAACAGGCGAATCCGACTGAAGTAGCCCAGCTCGATACCGTAAAGCGTGGCAATCCGGTTAATTAAACGCAGGTTGCGCCAGGCGATAAACGCCATATCCACCAGCGCCAGCGGGCTAACGGCAATCATCAGCGTGGATTCCGCGGCGGAGCGGCTGATTTCACGTCGGGCCTGCCCGTCTAAAACCGGTTGTACCAGCTGCGCGTAGAGCGCGACAACTTCGCGGTCGTTGTGCGTTTCATGAATGGAGGCGTACCAGCGCTGCAAAGCAGGATGGCCCTGATCGAGACCCGCCTGACGCGCCAGCTTCTCGCAAAACGCTCGCCCTTTGCCAACGCTGTGGCTGCTGAGTAAATCCCGCGCCTCGTCGCGCTCTTCCGCCCGCTGGCGTAAACGCCACAGGCGTCGCCATTCCGTTGCCAGCGAGCCCACGCCCGCCGCCACGATTAAGCCTCCGGCCACGCCGCCGCCCAGCGCAATCCAGTCCTGAGCGACAAACGCATTGTGCGTCCACTGCACGCCCTGCGCCACCACGCTAATGCCAAACAGCCCCAGCCCGGCGGTGACCATCCGTCGCCAGATGCTACGTTTAGGCCGCAGCGCGGCTTCGACCACGGCTTCAGCCTGACTTTCGCCCTCTACTTCGTCGAGGGTCGCCAGCGCCGGAGTAAACTTTTCAGCCTCCGGCTCGCTAAAAGCATGGGCCGTTTTATAGGTTTGCTCTTTGTCGACGTCCAGCGGCTGCGCGAAATCAATTCGCGGCTTTAAAGGTTCGGTCATCGCAATTTATCCCCAATCAAAAACTCCAGCGCCGCGTCGAGGCGAATGTGCGGCAGCGGCCTGTCAACGTCCATCACCTGCGGGCGGAACTGTTCAAACTGAAAGCCCTGCTTCTCCCAGAAGGTGCTGCCCGGCAGGCGTGCAGGAACCTCGCCCGGATAAACCGTCAGCGGCGCTCCGTCGGCTAAACGATTCCCGCGCAGCGCGGGAATTTGTTCGCCCTGCACGTCCACCAGGCCGCTCTGCGTAGCCTGCACCGAAGCGATGCCCATACACTCTCTTTCGATGCCTTCAAAGGCCGCATTCTGCCAGGCGTCCTGTACTAGCTGTTGCAGCAGCGAAACCATGTTTGCGTGCTGATCGACGGTGACGTGATCCGCCTTGGTGGCGGCAAACAGCAGCTTATCGATAACCGGCGAAAAGAGCCGACGAAACAGCGTGCGCTGCCCGTACTGGAAGCTCTGCATCAGCTGTGTGAGCGCCAGACGCATATCATTAAACGCCTGCGGGCCGCTGTTGAGCGGCTGTAGGCAGTCAACCAGCACAATCTGGCGGTCAAAGCGCAGGAAGTGATTTTTGTAGAAACCCTTCACGACTTTTTCGCAGTAGTAATCGAAGCGCGAACGCAGCATGCCGAAGTTGGTGGTTTTATCTGCCTGGGCGAGTTTTGATTCACCGAAGCTATCCACGTCCGACCATGGGAAGAATTGCAGCGCGGGCGCACCGGCCATATCGCCCGGCAGAACGAAGCGACCCGGCTGGATAAAGTGCAGGCCTTCGCGCTTGCAGCGCAGCAGATAATCCGTCCACGCCTGCGAAATGGCCGCAAGGCGATTTTCATCGGCCGGGGCCAGCGGATCTAAACCTGCGCACAGCCTGCGCCACTCGGCTGACCACTCGGCCCGATCGCCCTGAAGCAGGCCGGTCATCTGCCGCGACCAGCTCAGATAGTCCTGCGCCAGCATCGGCAAATCCAGCAGCCATTCGCCAGGATAATCAACGATTTCCAGATACAGCGTGGAGGTGTCTTTAAAATGACGCAGCAGCGAACCGTTGGAACGATAGCGCAGCGCAAGGCGCATTTCGCTGACGCCGCGCGTGGGCGTAGGCCAGCTCGGCGGCGAGCCATAGAGCTGGGCCAGACCTTCATCATAGGTGAAACGTTGAATACCCAAATCGCGCTGCGGAACGCGCTTAACGCCCAGCAGACGCTCTTCCCTCACCGCGCTCAGCATCGGCAGCCGCGCGCCGTTGTTGACGCTCAGCAGCTGGTTAACCATCGCGGTGATAAACGCCGTCTTACCGCTGCGGCTCAGGCCGGTCACCGCCAGCCGCAGATGGCGGTCCACGCCGCGGTTCACAAGAGCATTCAGTTCATTCTTGAGTCTGTTCATATGCGTCCTGGTTGCGCCCATTTTTATGAAATGGAAAAGGTTTCTTCACTGATTGTAATAAATAAGGATTGGGAATAGCGAATCAAAGCGGCAGGAAGTGAAAAACTGGGGATTAAGGGGCGCTATTTAACAGCGCCACCGTTATAACGAGCGGAAACTTTACGCAGCATGCGGGCCACCAGCGGCTCGATGGTCAGGGCGAGCAGCATTTTCAGCGGACGACGGGCAACGAATTTTACCGCCCAGCCCGCGACGCCCGCAGGGCCGTAGCGTAAGGCAACCAGCAGAACCAGCTTCCCGGCAATTTTCAGGCCCGGCTTCGCTTTCTGGGTTGCGGTGCGGAATGTGGTCATAGTGCCTCCGGGAAGCGGTTAGTGGATGAAAGTGTATCGTGTTAGAGGGGAGCTCAGGCAGCCCCCCTTAGCCATCAATGACTAAAGCTGACGGAACCGGCTGCGCAGCGTAAAGGTATCCGAGGTGATATAGCGCTCCATCGAACGTAAACGCTGTTCGCCTTCGGCCAGTTGGGCATCAACTTCATCCAGCAGATCCCGGCTGGTGGGCTGCGGTGCAACCTGATCCGCGCCGTAGGGCATCGGATCGAGAATAAAGGTCAGCGCGATGTAGGCCACCAGCACAAAGAAGAACAGGCCAAAAATCATCGATAAAACAACAATCAGGCGTACCAGCTTCACCGGCACATCCAGGTACTGCGCGATACCGGCGCACACCCCTTTCAGCATCCCTTTCTCAGGGATCCGCCATAATTTACGACCGGAAAATGCATTCACCATTATTTTTCTCTCCAGTTCGGGTGCTCAGCGTCGAGGATCTGTTCCAGCGACACAATTCTGTCGCGCATGCGCTTCGCCTCGTCGGTGAGCTGCGCCAGCCGCTGCTGTTCGCCCTGCGAAAGCTGCCCGCCGTTAGCGGTGCGGCTGTTGTAGTGCAGCCACAGCCAGATTGGGGCGACAAACAACACGAAAATCGTTAACGGTATGGCCAGAAAAAGCGCGCTCATGTGTACTCCTTACAAGTCAGACTCACTGCGGCGTGTCGCGCACGGCCGCAGTGGCGAAAATTAACCGCGATCCTGGGTATTCATTTTGGCTTTCAGCGCCGCCAGCTGCTCGCTGATTTCATCGTCGGCCTTCAGCTCGGCAAACTGGGTGTCGAGGTTTTTCTGTTTGCCAAAGCTGTGGCTTTCGGCCTCGGACTCCATCTGGTCGATGCGGCGCTCAAAGGATTCGAAGCGGGCCATCGCCTCATCAAGCTTGCCGCTGTCCAGCTGGCGACGCACGTCGCGGGAAGAAGAAGCCGCCTGATGGCGCAGCGTTAACGCCTGCTGGCGCGCGCGGGTTTCGCTAAGTTTATTTTCCAGCTCGCCAATTTCTTTTTTCATGCGCGCCAGCGTTTCATCGACGTGAACCACTTCTTCTTCCAGAGTGGCAATCAGATCGGTCAATTTTTGTTTTTCGATAAGCGCGGCGCGGGCCAGATCTTCTTTATCTTTACGCAGCGCCAGCTCGGCTTTTTCCTGCCATTCCGCCTGCTGGGCCGTGGCCTGCTCTACGCGGCGGGAAAGCTGTTTCTTTTCTGCCAGCGCGCGCGCCGAGGTGGAACGCACTTCAACCAGCGTGTCTTCCATTTCCTGAATCATCAGGCGTACCAGCTTCTGTGGATCTTCCGCTTTCTCAAGCAGTGAGTTGATGTTGGCATTCACGATGTCGGCAAAACGAGAAAAAATACCCATAATTCAATCCTCTTTAGTCATTATCTTCGGTGCCAGGCACCTTGCTCGCAATGACTAATACAATCATCGTGCCAACTTTTTATCTTGTTGATTTTACGAGAAACCCTGAAATTTGACACGCCGAAGATAACCATTATAGTGGTGAAAATAACTAACTATTGGTTAATTTCATTATGGCTGAGCACAGAGATAATCTGATCGGTGAGGCAAACAGCTTTTTAGAGGTGCTGGAGCAGGTTTCCCGCCTCGCCCCGCTGGAAAAACCCGTGCTGGTCATCGGCGAGCGCGGAACCGGTAAAGAGCTTATCGCCAACCGCCTGCACTTTCTGTCAAAGCGCTGGCAGGGCCCGTTCATCTCGCTAAACTGCGCTGCGCTGAACGATAATCTGCTCGACTCGGAGCTTTTCGGGCACGAAGCGGGAGCCTTTACCGGCGCGCAAAAACGCCATCCCGGCCGTTTTGAGCGCGCCGACGGCGGGACGCTGTTTCTGGACGAGCTGGCAACCGCACCGATGATGGTGCAGGAAAAGCTGCTGCGCGTGGTGGAATACGGCGAGCTGGAGCGCGTCGGCGGCAGCCAGCCTTTGCAGGTCAACGTGCGGCTGGTGTGCGCCACCAACGCCGATTTGCCCCGCCTTGCCGAAGAAGGAAAGTTTCGCGCCGACCTGCTGGACCGCCTGGCTTTCGATGTCGTTACCCTTCCCCCGCTGCGCGAGCGCCAGCCGGACATTATGCTGATGGCCGAGCACTTCGCGATTCAGATGTGCCGGGAACTCAACCTGCCGCTGTTTCCCGGTTTTACGCCTCAGGCGCAGCAAACGCTGCTCGACTACCGCTGGCCGGGCAATATTCGTGAGCTGAAAAACGTGGTGGAGCGCTCTGTTTATCGTCACGGCACAAGCGATGAACCGGTTGATACCGTGATCCTCGATCCTTTTGCACGACGGGAACACGCGAGGAAAGCCAGCGAAACGATAGAAACCGAGGCGCTACCTGCCCTGCCCGTCGATCTGCGTCAGTGGCAAAACGAGACGGAAAAGCAGCTGCTGGAAAACAGCCTTCAGCAGGCCAGCTACAGCCAGCGCCGCGCGGCTGAACTGCTCGGCCTGACCTATCACCAGCTGCGGGCCATGATGAAAAAACATCAGATTTATGCGGCAAACTAACTAAACCGCGACGCTTTTATCGCCACTCTGGGTAGAAAACTACCGATCGCCTACACATATTTTGGGGAGAAGCCCAGAGTGCGATACACTTTGCGTATCACCTTTGAAAACTCAAAAACTTATGCGCGGAATTATCCCCTCCCTCTTATTGAGTCTGAGCTGCCTCGGCGGCGTGGCTAATGCCGCCACGCCGGACCAAAAGCCTGCCGACATTCGCAAGAGCGGATTTGTTTATTGCGTTAACGGCCAGGTCAACACCTTCAACCCGCAGATGGCGAGCGGTGGGCTGACCGTCGACACGCTTGCCGCCCAGCTTTACGATCGTCTGCTTGACGTGGACCCGTATACCTATCGTCTGGTGCCGGAGCTGGCGCAAAGCTGGGAGGTGCTGGATAACGGCGCAACTTACCGCTTCCACCTGCGCCCGAACGTGCAGTTCCAGACCACGCCGTGGTTTAAGCCGACCCGCGCGCTGAACGCCGACGACGTGGTGTTCAGCTTCCAGCGCGTGTTTAACCGCAATCATCCGTGGCACAACGTCAACGGCGGCAACTATCCCTATTTCGACAGCCTTCAGTTTCCTGACTCGGTAAAAAGCGTCCGCAAGCTGGACAACAGCACCGTCGAATTCCGCCTCGAAAAGCCCGATGCGTCGTTCCTTTGGCATATGGCCACGCATTACGCCTCCGTCATGTCGGCAGAATATGCGGGCAATCTCGCAAAAATCGATCGCCAGGAACAAATTGACCGCCAGCCGGTCGGCACCGGTCCGTTCCAGCTCAGTGAATATCGAGCGGGCCAGTATATTCGCCTTGCCCGCAACCCAAAATTCTGGCGTGGCGTGCCTTTAATGCCGCAGGTCGTGCTCGATCTGGGTTCCGGCGGCACCGGACGTTTATCCAAGCTGCTTACCGGCGAATGCGACGTGCTGGCCTATCCTGCCGCCAGCCAGCTCACCATTCTGCGCGACGATCCGCGCCTGCGCCTGACGCTGCGTCCCGGCATGAATATCGCCTACCTGGCCTTTAACACCAATAAAGCGCCGATGAATAATCCCGAGGTGCGCCACGCGCTGGCCCTCGCGATCAATAACCAGCGCCTGATGCAGTCCATTTATTACGGCACGGCGGAAACCGCCGCCTCTATTTTGCCTCGCGCTTCCTGGGCGTACGACGGCGATTCGAAAATCACCGAATACAACCCGGCGAAGGCGCGTCAGCGTCTCAAAGAGCTCGGCATCAGCAACCTGGAACTGCGCCTGTGGGTGCCGACCAGTTCCCAGGCCTGGAATCCAAGCCCGCTGAAAACCGCCGAGCTGATTCAGGCGGATATGGCGCAAATCGGCGTGAAGGTGATCATCGTTCCCGTTGAAGGCCGTTTCCAGGAGGCGCGCCTGATGGACATGAACCACGATTTAACCCTCGCCGGCTGGGCGACGGACAGCAACGACCCGGACAGTTTCTTCCGCCCGATGCTGAGCTGCGCGGCGATTCGCTCGCAAACCAACTATGCTCGCTGGTGCGACCCTGCATTTGATAGCGTGCTGCAAAAGGCCCTGGCCTCCCAGCAGCTTGCGTCGCGAATTGAAGCCTATAATCAGGCGCAGGATATTCTGGCCAAAGAGCTGCCGGTGCTGCCGCTGGCCTCTTCTCTGCGCCTGCAGGCCTATCGTTATGACATTAAAGGCCTGGTGCTCAGCCCGTTCGGCAACGCATCTTTCGCCGGGGTTTCCCGCGATGACGTAGAGGTGAAAAAACCATGATCATCTTTACCCTAAGACGTTTGCTGCTGCTGCTCATCACCCTGCTGTTCCTCGCGGTGGTCGGCTTTAGCCTGAACTACTTTACGCCGCACGCGCCGCTGCAGGGCGCTTCTTTGTGGAACGCCTGGGTGTTCTGGTTTGAAAGCCTGCTGCACTGGGATTTTGGCGTGTCCAGCATCAACGGTCAGTCGATCAACGAACAGCTGCGCGACGTCTTCCCGGCGACCATGGAGCTGTGCCTGTTAGCCTTCGGGCTGGCGCTGCTGATTGGTATTCCCGTCGGTATGCTCGCAGGCATTACGCGTAACCGCTGGCAAGACCGGCTAATAAGCGCGCTGGCGCTGGTCGGTTTTTCCATTCCTGTATTCTGGTTAGCCCTGCTGCTGACGCTATTTTTCTCGCTCACGCTGGGCTGGCTGCCGGTCTCCGGGCGCTTCGATCTGCTTTACGAAGTGAAATCCATCACCGGCTTTGCGCTGGTTGACGCCTGGCTTTCGGATTCGCCGTACCGGGACGAAATGGTGATGAGCGCCCTGCGCCACATGGTGCTGCCGGTGGTGACGCTGGCCGTCGCGCCAACTACCGAGGTTGTACGCCTGATGCGCCTGAGCACCATTGAAGTCTTCGATCAGAACTACGTGAAAGCGGCGGCCACTCGCGGCCTGTCCCGCCTGACCATCCTGCATCGCCACGTGCTGCACAACGCGCTGCCGCCGGTTATCCCGCGCCTTGGCCTGCAATTTTCCACCATGCTGACGCTGGCGATGATCACCGAAGTGGTCTTTAGCTGGCCGGGCCTTGGCCGCTGGCTGATCAACGCCATTCGCCAGCAGGATTACGCGGCGATATCCGCAGGCGTGATGGTGATTGGTTCGCTGGTGATCATCGTCAACGTGATTTCCGATATTCTGGGTGCCATGGCTAACCCGCTGAAACATAAGGAATGGTATGCCCTACGATAGCGTCTACCAGGAAAAGCGGCCGCCGAGCACGCTGCGCTTAACGTGGCGTAAATTCTACGGCGATACGACGGCGATGATTGGCCTGTACGGCTGCGGGCTGCTGGTGCTGCTGTGCGTATTTGGCGGCGCGTTCGCCCCTTACGGCCTGGATCAGCAGTTCCTCGGCTATCAGCTGCTGCCGCCGTCATGGTCGCGCTATGGTGAAGTGTCGTTCTTCCTCGGCACGGATGATTTAGGCCGCGATTTACTGAGCCGCCTGTTGAGCGGCGCGGCGCCCACCGTTGGCGGCGCTTTCGTCGTCACGCTCGCGGCTGCGGTGTTCGGCGTGGTGCTGGGCGTTATTGCGGGCTCCACGCACGGTCTGCGTTCCGCCGTGCTGAACCATATTCTCGATACCCTGCTTTCTATTCCTTCCCTGCTGCTGGCGATTATCGTGGTGGCGTTTGCCGGCCCGCATCTGACCCACGCGATGTTCGCCGTCTGGCTTGCCCTGCTGCCGCGCATGGTTCGCTCGGTTTACAGCGCCGTGCATGACGAGCTGGAGAAGGATTACGTTGTCGCCGCCAGGCTGGACGGAGCCTCAACGCTTAATATTCTGTGGTTTGCCGTGATGCCTAACACCGCCTCGATACTGGTGACCGAAACCACCCGGGCGCTGTCGATGGCGATTCTGGATATCGCCGCGCTTGGCTTCCTGGATCTTGGGGCACAGCTTCCCTCGCCGGAATGGGGGGCGATGCTCGGCGATGCGCTGGAGCTGATTTACGTTGCGCCCTGGACGGTAATGCTGCCCGGAGCGGCGATCATGATTAGCGTGCTGCTGGTCAATTTGCTGGGTGACGGCCTGCGCCGCGCCATTAACGCGGGAGTGCAATAAATGCCGCTGCTCGATATCCGCAACCTGACCATTGAATTCATGACTGCCGAAGGCTGGGTGAAAGCCGTTGACCGGGTCAGCATGACGCTCAACGAAGGCGAAATTCGCGGCCTGGTGGGCGAATCCGGCTCGGGAAAAAGCCTGATAGCGAAAGCCATCTGCGGCGTCACCAAGGATAACTGGCGGGTCACTGCCGACCGCATGCGCTTCGACGACATCGATCTGCTGCGCCTGACCCCACGCCAGCGCCGCCGTCTGGTCGGTCACAACGTGTCGATGATTTTCCAGGAGCCGCAGTCCTGTCTCGATCCTTCTGAACGCGTCGGCCTTCAGCTCACGCAAAATATCCCGAGCTGGACCTATAAGGGCCGCTGGTGGAAACGCTTTGGCTGGCGTAAACGCCGCGCCATCGAGCTGCTGCACCGCGTGGGCATCAAAGATCATAAGGACGCCATGCGCAGCTATCCGTATGAGCTAACCGACGGCGAATGCCAGAAGGTAATGATTGCCATCGCGCTGGCGAATCAGCCGCGCCTGCTGATTGCCGATGAGCCGACCAACGCCATGGAGCCCACCACCCAGTCGCAGATTTTTAAGCTGCTGACCCGCCTGAACCAGTACAACAACACCACGATTTTGCTCATCAGCCACGACCTGCAAATGCTCAGCAAATGGGCGGACAAAATCAACGTCATGTACTGCGGACAAACGGTGGAAAGCGCAACGAGCGAGGAGCTGATCGCCACGCCGCATCATCCCTACACGCAGGCGCTGATCCGTGCGATACCTGATTTTGGCAGCCCAATGCCGCACAAAAGCAGGCTGAATACCCTGCCGGGCGCCATTCCGCTGCTGGAACATCTGCCGATTGGCTGCCGTCTGGGCCCTCGCTGCCCGTATGCGCAGCGTAAATGCATTGAAACCCCGCGCCTGACGGGAGCGAAAACGCATCTTTACGCCTGTCATTTCCCGCTGAATATGGAGAGTCAGTAATGGCCGAAACGCTGCTGGAAGTCCGCAACTTAAGTAAGACGTTTCGCTACCGTACCGGGCTGTTCCACCGCCAGCACGTGGAGGCGGTGAAGCCGCTGAGCTTCACCCTGCGTGAAAAGCAGACGCTGGCGATCATCGGCGAAAACGGCTCGGGGAAATCGACGCTGGCGAAAATGCTCGCCGGGATGATTGAACCCACCAGCGGGGAGATGGCTATCGACGACCATCCGCTGCACTTCGGCGATTATTCCTACCGCAGCCAGCGAATTCGCATGATCTTCCAGGATCCAAGCACCTCGCTGAACCCTCGCCAGCGTATTTCGCAGATCCTCGATTTCCCCTTGCGCCTGAATACCGATCTGGAGCCGGAAGCGCGGCTGAAAAGGATTGTTGAAACGCTGCGCCTGGTGGGGCTGCTGCCCGATCACGCCAGCTACTATCCGCACATGCTCGCCCCCGGCCAGAAACAGCGTCTGGGCCTGGCCCGCGCGCTGATTTTGCGCCCTAAGGTGATTATCGCCGATGAGGCGCTGGCCTCGCTGGATATGTCGATGCGCTCGCAGCTTATCAACCTGATGCTGGAACTCCAGGAAAAGCAGGGTATCGCCTATATCTACGTGACGCAGCATATCGGCATGATGAAGCACATTAGCGACCAGGTGATGGTGATGCACCAGGGCGAAGTGGTCGAGCGCGGCAGCACCGCCGACGTGCTCGCCTCCCCGCTCCACGATCTGACTAAGCGCCTGATAGCCAGCCACTTTGGCGAGGCTTTGACGGCGGATGCGTGGCGTAAAGATCGCTAAAAACTCAGGCTGGGCAACCAGCCTGATGTCTGTCAGCTCGTCAGCCCAGCGCCTCGACGTAGCGGGCAAAGTTGTCCAGAATCGCCTGCCAGCCGTTTTTCTGATGTTCGACGGGGTATTGTTTATCCGGGTCGAACGTCAGCCTGACTCTTACACCGTCTTCCTGCTGATGAAACTCAACTTTGGCCTCGCGGTCGCCGAAGGTGTATTCGATCAGCCTGTTCGGCACGATTTTTGTGTACACACCCGCAAAATCGAAGCCCTGACTGCCGTCCTTAGCCTCCATGCGGAACGAAAACTCCCCGCCTTCGCGGAAATCTGCCGCGGCCTTCGGGGTGTGCCATTCCGGTGAAGCCGTATTCCATTGTTTGACATCTTCCGGGTTGATGTAGGCGGCCCAAACTTTGCCTGGCGGCGCGGCTACCAGCGACTGAACGGTAATCTTCATCATTTCACTCCGGGGTCTTAGTCGGTGAAATCTAAGTTTACTTCGCCTTTTTAACTTCGCCCGGCCGACAGCACGTCGTGAAAAAGTGGCATGACCTCTGGCGAGGCGATAGCCAGTCGGCCACGGCTGGAAAAATAAGGTGACACAACCCGGCGTCAGTGGGATATAATTTCACTTTCGTGTTGAATAATTGTGACTTTTCATGGTTAACGTCATGATTTTAAAGTCATAAATTAGCAGAAACTATAAGGATTCAAAGCTATGGGTTTTCTTACCGGTAAACGCATTCTGATTACTGGCCTCGCCAGCAAACTTTCTATCGCCTACGGGATCGCTCAGGCGATGCACCGCGAAGGCGCCGAGCTGGCCTTCACCTATCAGAACGACAAACTGAAAGGCCGCGTAGAAGGTTTCGCCGCTGAGCTGGGTTCAAGCATCGTTCTGCCTTGCGACGTGGCAGAAGACGAAAGCATCAATGCGCTGTTTACCGAACTGGCGAAAAGCTGGCCGAAATTTGACGGTTTCGTTCACTCCATCGGCTTCGCTCCGGCGGATCAGCTCGACGGCGACTACGTGAATGCCGTCACCCGTGAAGGCTTTAAAATCGCCCACGACATTAGCGCCTACAGCTTCGTCGCGATGGCGAAAGTATGCCGCGAAATGCTGAACCCAGGTTCTGCCCTGCTGACGCTGTCCTACCTGGGCGCAGAGCGCGCTATCCCTAACTACAACGTGATGGGCCTGGCTAAAGCGTCTCTGGAAGCCAACGTGCGCTATATGGCGAACGCGATGGGTCCAGAAGGCGTGCGCGTTAACGCCATCTCTGCGGGTCCAATTCGTACCCTGGCCGCTTCCGGCATTAAAGATTTCCGTAAAATGCTGGCCCACTGCGAAGCGGTGACTCCGATTCGTCGTACCGTGACCATCGAAGACGTGGGTAACTCCGCGGCGTTCCTGTGCTCCGACCTGTCCGGTGGGATCTCCGGTGAAGTGGTCCACGTTGACGGCGGCTTCAGCATTGCCGCCATGAACGAGCTGGAACTGAAGTAAGTTTCTTGCGCGGGGCGGGTTCGCCTGCCCCCGTTAACCCCCTGTTTTGCCTCCCCATATACCATTCCGATATTTATTATCACCGATCATTCTTTTGTCACCTTCCCCGCTTGCGCCAGGATAAAGCAGCGAATCAGGCCCTAATCACAGTTTATTAGCGGGTCTGTTAACTCTTTGACCAAGGAACGACCATGGAACAACGCCACTTTTCCGGCAAAAGCCACTGGTATCACGAAACCCAGTCCAGTCTCTGCCCGGCGGATGTACTGCCGTTAGTTCCCGAAGCCGCCCACGCGGACCGTTTTCTCCTCGATCTGCATCTGAACGAAGCACAGCTTGCCGAAGAAAATGCCTGGATAACCGCCTCACGCGCCGTCAGCGAAATCCTGCTGCCCGAAACCGTCGCCGTCACCCGTTTGCATACCCTGAGCAGCTACGACCGCCTGAGCACCGCGTTAACGGTCGCGCAGGTTTATGGCGTGCAAAGGCTCTGCAACCACTATGCCGCGCGACTGGCGCCGCAGCCGGGGCCAGATTCTTCCCGCGAAAGCAACCGTCGTCTGACGCAAATCACTCAATATGCCCGTCAGCTTGCCGGCCAGCCGACGCTTATCGACGGCGCTTCACGCACGCAGCTTGATGAAGTCGGGCTGTCGGTGAACGACATCATTACGTTTAATCAGCTGATTGGCTTCGTGGGCTTTCAGGCGCGAGCGGTTGCCGTCTGGCAGGCCTTGCAGGAATTACCCGTTCGCTGGCTGCCGGGGCTGGACACGCTACAGGATGCGCCCGCCGAACTGTTCGGCGAAGAAGCCTGCCGCTGGGCTGCTGATTTGCCGCCGGTGGAGCTGCGCTATGCCGGGGCCGAACAGCTTGAGGTGCTGAGCATCAGCCAGCCTCTGCGTCCTTTGCAGGGTTTGGGATGGCTGCTCGCTCACGATGCGCCCGCTCTCGGCGCGCTAAGCCAGCTGATTCGCCTGCTCTGGCAGCCCGCGCCAACCCATACTGACGATCAGGCGCTGGTGATGCTGCTTTCGGCACGCATCAACGGCAGCCCGTCCTGTTTTGCTGAGGCCGCACTTTTATGGCAGGGCGATAAAGGTTTGCCGGAGGCCGTTCGCAACGGCGAAAGAGCGCTGCAGGCGTGGAGTCACAACCATCCTCGCGAACGCGCAATTATCCAGGCCGTGCAGCTGCTGACCCGCGCGCCGGACAGATTCAGCGCCGCGCATATTCAACCTTTATTTGAGCAGGGTTTTAGCGCCTCTGAAGCGTTAAGATTACTGGTCAGTTCCGGGCTATTTGGCTGGCTTAACCGCCTGAAACTGGGCCTCGGCGGCTCGGTTTAAACCTTGGATCGGGCGTGCCGGCAAGGCAAACATCGCTTGCCGCGAAGTACGCTTTCGCGTAAAACTGTCAGCCGCTCTTTTGGCCACGAAAACGAAATAATATGCTTCAGGATAACCCGCTGCTCGCGCAGCTTAAACAGCAACTGCATTCCCAGACTCCACGCGCAGAAGGTGTGGTAAAAGGTACTGAAAAAGGCTTTGGCTTCCTCGAAGTTGATAGCCAGAAAAGCTACTTTATTCCGCCTCCGCAGATGAAAAAAGTGATGCACGGCGACCGCATTAGCGCCGTGATCCACACCGACAAAGACCGGGAGACCGCTGAGCCAGAAGAGCTTATCGAGCCGTTTCTGACCCGCTTTGTTGGCCGCGTGCAGAAGAAAGACGACCGTCTTTCCATCGTGCCGGATCATCCTCTGTTAAGAGATGCCATTCCGTGCCGCGCTGAGCGCAACGTTTCCCATGATTTCCAGAACGGCGACTGGGCCGTGGCCGAGATGAAGCGCCACCCGCTTAAGGGCGACCGCGGCTTCTACGCCGAACTGACTCAATTCATCACCTTTGGCGACGACCATCTCGCGCCGTGGTGGGTGACACTGTCACGTCATAACCTCGAACGCGAAGCTCCGGACGGCGTAGCCACCGAAATGCTCGACGATGGCCTGGTGCGTGAGGACTTAACCGCCCTGAATTTCGTCACCATCGACAGCGCCAGCACCGAAGATATGGACGACGCGCTGTTCGTTGAAGAACTGGCCGACGGCAAACTTCAGCTAACGGTGGCCATCGCCGACCCAACGGCGTGGATTGCCGAAGACAGCAAGCTGGATAAAATTGCGAAGGTTCGCGCCTTCACCAACTATCTGCCGGGCTTTAATATCCCGATGCTGCCGCGCGAGCTGTCAGACGACCTGTGTTCCCTGCGCGCCAACGTCACCCGCCCTGTGGTGGCCTGCCGCATGATTATCGAGCAGGACGGCGCGATCGGCAGCGACATACAGTTCTTCGCCGCGAACATCGAATCCAAAGCCAAACTGGTTTATGACGAAGTCTCCGACTGGCTGGAAGGCAGCGGTGAATGGCAGCCGCAGACGGAAGACATCGCCCAGCAGATTCGCCTGCTACAGCGCGTCTGTCAGAGCCGCAGCGAATGGCGTCACACCCACGCGCTGGTCTTTAAAGACCGTCCGGACTACCGCTTCGTGCTGGGCGAAAAAGGCGAAGTGCTGGATATCGTTTCCGAGCCGCGCCGCATCGCCAACCGCATCGTTGAAGAGGCGATGATCGCCGCCAACGTCTGCGCGGCCATCGTGCTGCGCGAAAAGCTCGGCTTCGGCATTTATAACGTCCATACCGGCTTCGACCCGGCAAACACCGAACAGCTGGCCACGATGCTCGCCGGCCACGGCTTTACCGTGGACGCGCAGGAAGTGCTGACGCTGGACGGATTCTGCAAGCTGCGCCGCGAGCTTGACGCCCAGCCGACGGGCTTCCTCGACAGCCGCATCCGTCGCTACCAGTCGTTCGCAGAAATCAGCACCGAGCCGGGCCCGCACTTCGGCCTCGGCCTGGAGGCCTACGCCACCTGGACTTCGCCAATCCGTAAGTACGGCGACATGGTTAACCATCGCCTGCTGAAAGCGATTATCAAAGGCGAGTCGGCTCAGCGCCCGCAGGATGAAACCACCGTGCAGATGGCCGAACGCCGCCGTCTGAATCGCATGGCCGAGCGCGATGTCGGCGACTGGCTGTACGCCCGCTTCCTGAAAGACAAAGCCGGTACCGATACGCGTTTCGCTGCGGAAATCATTGATGTCAGCCGTGGCGGTATGCGTGTGCGTCTGGTTGAGAATGGCGCGGTGGCCTTTATCCCTGCCCCGTTCATTCACGCCGTGCGCGACGAGCTGGTTTGCAGTCAGGAAAATGGTTCCGTGCAGATCAAAGGCGAAGTGGTTTACAAAGTGACTGACGTCATCGACGTCACCATCGCCGAAGTGCGCATGGAAACCCGCAGCGTGATCGCCCGTCCAGCCGCGTAAATTCGGCATAACTAAACAAAAAGGCTGAATAACCGTTCAGCCTTTTTCTTTTCTGTTCTTCCGCACCCGCTGTCATCCCCCCGCTTTTTACGTTGCACATCGCCACAAATTATTACTTTTGCTTATAATTTCAGGTGAGAACTAATAAGCATTATTGCCGCTCGATATCCTCAACATTTCCAGTAATTATGCAGGTTATTCTCATTTTTCTAACGGTTAACACATATATACAGCTTTTAACCGTTGCCGTTTGTTTAACATTGGCTTTATGTTGCTAATATAAATAATAAACTGACGCGCTTTGCACCGGTTCAGGAGAAAGCATGAAAGACGAGTTGGAGCAGAACCTGCTTTACCGTTATTTAGGGACAACCAGCCCATACTGGCGTTTGCCTGCCGACAGCAACGCCCTGCAGCTTGCGGCGCACGAAACGGCTGATACCAGCCAGGTTATCGCCCTTACCGCGGAGCAGGCTGACGATATTCGGCAGATGACCGTCATCACCTCCAGCATCACCATGTCTATTTCGCTATTCGGCAGCGAGGTGCCGGTACATCTGGTCGGGCGCAAAGTCTCAAAGCGCGAATGGGCGGGCACGGCGTCCGCCTGG
The DNA here is from genome assembly GCA_036489025.1 of Buttiauxella sp. GTDB lineage: Bacteria > Pseudomonadota > Gammaproteobacteria > Enterobacterales > Enterobacteriaceae > Dryocola. The sequence continues at coordinate 248,357 of DASXGN010000028.1, read as the reverse complement.
CACGACACGCCGTCCGTCGCTCGAGATCTCGCGCAGGGGCTCTCCTTTGCCGAGCAGGTTGTCTCCGAAGCCAACTCCGTAATCGTTATTCTGGACCGCCAGGGGAATATTCAGCGCTTCAATCGGCTCAGCGAAGAGTACACCGGCCTTAAAGAGCAGGAAGTCATCGGGCAGAACGTCTTTAAGCTTTTTATGAGCCGCAGCGAAGCCGCCGCCTCGCGCCGCAATATCAGCGGATTTTTTCGCAACGGCAACTCCTACGAGGTTGAGCGCTGGATCAAAACCCGCAAGGGCCAGCGCCTGTTCTTATTCCGCAATAAGTTCGTCCACAGCGGCAGCGGGAAAAACGAAATCTATCTGATCTGCTCCGGCACGGATATCACCGAAGAACGCCGCGCCCAGGAGCGGCTGCGCGTGCTGGCCAACACCGACACCATTACCGGCCTGCCAAACCGCAACGCCATTAACGACCTGATTAGCGGCGCCATTGAAAACCGCGGTGAATCACAGGTTGGCATTGTGTATCTTGACCTCGACAACTTTAAAAAGGTGAACGACGCCTACGGGCATATGTTCGGCGACCAGCTTTTGCAGGCCGTTTCGCTGGCGATTTTAAGCTGCCTCGAAGAGGGTCAGATACTCGCCAGACTCGGCGGAGATGAATTTATCGTGCTGGCGACGGATACCTCTCAGGCCACGCTCGAGGCGATGTCCTCGCGTATTTTAACGCGCTTAAAGTTGCCCTTCCGCATTGGCCTAATCGAAGTTTATACCGGCTGCTCGCTGGGCATTTCCCTCGCACCGCAGCACGGCGAGGACCGGGAAAGCGTTATTCGCAACGCGGACACCGCCATGTATACGGCCAAAGAGAGCGGACGCGGCAAGTTCTGCGTTTTCTCGCCGGAGATGAATCAGCGCGTCTTCGAATATTTATGGCTCGACACCAACCTGCGCAAGGCGCTGGAAAACGATCAGCTGGTTATCCACTATCAGCCGAAAATGACCTGGCGCGGGGAAATCCGCAGCCTGGAAGCGCTGGTGCGCTGGCAGTCGCCCGAACGCGGGCTGATTCCGCCGCTGGACTTCATCTCCTACGCCGAAGAGTCAGGGCTGATTGTGCCGCTCGGCCGCTGGGTGATGCTGAGCGTAGTGCAACAGGTCGCGAAATGGCGCGACAAAGGCATCAATCTGCGCGTGGCGGTGAACGTTTCGGCAAGACAGCTCGCGGACCAGACTATCTTCAGCGACTTAAAGCAGGCCCTGAAAGATCTTAACTTTGAATACTGTCCGATTGACGTCGAGCTGACGGAAAGCTGCCTGATTGAAAATGAAGAGCTGGCGCTGTCGGTGATTCAGCAGTTCAGCAAGCTGGGCGCGCAGGTACATCTGGACGACTTCGGCACCGGCTATTCGTCGCTCTCGCAGCTCGCCCGCTTCCCCATTGACGCCATCAAGCTCGACCAGTCCTTCGTGCGCGATATTCATAAACAGTCCGTTTCCCAGTCGCTGGTGCGCGCCATCGTCGCCGTCGCCCAGGCGCTGAATTTGCAGGTGATTGCCGAAGGCGTGGAAAACCAGAAGGAGGACGCGTTCCTCACTAAAAACGGCGTCAACGAACGGCAGGGATATCTGTTTGCCAAGCCGATGCCGGCGGCGGTATTTGAACGCTGGCTAAAGCGCTACCAGGCCAGAACGGCCCGTTAAAAAAGACGCCATTCAGGCAGGGAATGGCGTCAACGAACGGCTAGCTTCGGCCGCGTTTAAGCATTAAGCAACTTCTCACGCGCTAGCTGGCTTTACGCAGCGCCGTCGAAGTGTGACGGTTTTGCAGCTGCACCAGCCTTTCCATATAGGCAATATCCTTCGGCTGCAGGCTAAACGCCGCGTCGACCCAGTCTTCCGTGATATCCATGAGCTCCGCCCGAGGAAGCTGCAATACCCGCTGGCGGGCGCGCAGCATCGCCCGCACGCCGTTGAGTTTTGGCTGTAGCGTATCGATAAATGTGCGGGTTGCCACATAGCCTTGATCCGGTTCAAAGAGTACGTCCACCAGCCCGAACTGTTCATACCATTCAGCGGTATGCGATTCCCCCTTATAAATTAGCTCCTCGGCAAGCTTCATGCCCGACCGGCGGGCGACCAGAGAATAGCCGCCCATCCCGGGGAACAGATTGAAAGCAATTTCCGGAAAGCCCAGGCGAGCATCGCGCTGGGCAAGCACAAAGTGGTGCGCCAGAGCCGCCTCAAAACCGCCGCCTAACGCACTGCCTTCGACCATCGCAAGGCTGATGGCTCCGGTGTCAAACCCCCTTGAAGCCGCGTGTACACAGTCAACGCACGCCCGGGCGTAAGCCCGTAAAGCCTCGCGCCGTCCCTGCTGGATGGTTTCAACAAAGAAGCCTAAATCACCGCCGGTGTTGTACATTCCGGGGACCAGTGAACCTGTGACCCAAAAATCCACGGCAAAACCCGAACTTTGCACCAGATAGCTGAGGTTCATGATCTCCTCGATTAAAACGTGGTTGAAGCAGGGCCGCGGCTGGGCCCGCAGCATCATCCATACCGTGCGACGTTCCTCTTCGTAATAACCCGATAGCTGAGTGAATCGTGCAGTATCGGTAAACAGTTTGCATGTTGCCTGGTTGATAACAGTCATTTTTCATTCCTGGGTTTCAGGGTGGGAGAACGATCCGGGGAACCCTGGATCGCGTGGCAAAGCAGTGAATTACCGCCGTGCATGCCGTTACAATAGAAGCTCCCGGCACGTTGCTGCGGTTATTTTTCTGCTTAATTCATTTCCCTTACCCCGCTTTTATCCCACGGCTTTACTTATCTATTTTTTAACTATGGTTACCCGCAGGCACAAAAAAACGCCCGTAATAACGGGCGTTTTTAATTTGGCTGTATCAACGACGATAACCCTATTAACGCGGGGCTTAACTTAATCGAAATTAGCCTTTGGCCTTTTTCGGCAGCGTTTTCATCAGCTCATCGGGGCTGATAGTGGCCACGATGCTGCCCGGCAAAGGCATTTTCAGAATGTGATTCTTCATTTTGCCGATGACGTGCATCTCACACGGTCGGCAGTCGAATTTCAGCGTCAAAACTTCATCGCCATGTACCAGCTGCATTGGCGTGGCGCGCCAGCTCTTGATGTTTCCCTTCGCCTGTTTCGGGCACAGGTTAAAGGCAAAGCGCAGGCAGTGTTTGGTAATCATTACCGGGACTTCGCCCTTCTCTTCGTGCGCTTCATACGCGGCATCAATGAGCTTCACGCCGTAACGCTGGTAAAACTCGCGCGCTTTAGCGTTATACACGTTCGCCAGGAAGGTCAGATGCTCCTCCGGATAGATCGGCGCGGGCACGGCAACGGGCTTGCGGATGCCGCGTTGATAAGCCTGCAAACGGGCTTCGCTGAGCGCCTCAACCGCATCGCGGCGAAGCTGGTTCAGCATGGCGTTTGGCACAAACAGCGGCGCAGGCAGCGCGATGTTAACGGCGCGAGCGGAATACATAGTCTGGCCCAGTTTGCTCAGGCCGTCGCGCAGGTTGTCGTAGGCTTTCTGAGGGTTGTTTGCCACCTCAAACTTGCCGGCCAGCGTTTGCGTCACGCTCACGCCCTCTTCGCTGGTCAGCGTCAGAACCAGCTGTTCTTCCGCTCCGCTCAACGCCATATCCACCGCCACGCGACGTTCGCTGGAGGTTTTCAGCAGCGCCTGCTGCCAGTTATGGTCGAGGTTGCGGTTCAGAGGATGGTCAGGACGCAGGTTTTTCAGCGTATCCGGCATTTCGTTCGGCCAGACGCGATACTGATTTTTACCGGTTTTCTCGACGGTATTGGCGCGGAAGCCGACAATTTCACGCTTGATCAGCACGTTAAGGCCGTCGCCGTTGGTCAGCTCGTCCTTCACGTTCACGTCTAAGTGATCTTTGCCCACCTTCAGCACTTCGCCCACCGGCAGGCCGATAAACTTCGGCGAATCAAACGCGCCGATATCAATTTTACGTTCGTTAACGAAGTAGTCGGTGCTGCCGCGGTGGAAGGTTTTGTCCGGCGAAGGGATGAAGAAATGCGAAGTGACGCCCGCCGAAGCGCGTTTCAGGTCGGTGCGGCTCTCCATCAGCTCGTCGAGGAGCTGGCGATAATAAGCGGTGATGTTTTTCACGTAGCTCATATCTTTGTAGCGGCCTTCAATCTTGAAGGAGCGCACGCCCGCGTCAACCAGCGCGGCCAGGTTGGCGCTCTGATCGTTATCTTTCATCGACAGGAGATGTTTTTCGTAGGCCACCACGCGGCCCCGATCGTCTTTTAAGGTGTACGGCAAACGGCAGGCCTGGGAGCAGTCGCCGCGGTTGGCGCTGCGCCCCGTCTGGGCGTGAGAAATGTTGCACTGCCCCGAGTAGGCCACGCACAGCGCACCGTGAATAAAGAATTCAATCGTCGCCTCCACGTTCTCGTGAATGGCTTTGATCTGGTTTAGATTCAGCTCACGCGCGAGGACAATCTGCGAGAAGCCAACGTCCGACAGGAACTTTGCCTTCTCCACGCTGCGAATATCGCACTGCGTGCTGGCGTGCAGCTCGATCGGCGGCAGATCCATTTCCAGCACGCCCATATCCTGAACGATCAGCGCATCCACGCCCGCCTGGTAAAGATCGTGAATCATCAGCCGGGCCGGTTCCAGCTCGTTGTCGTGCAGAATAGTGTTCAGCGTGACAAAAATCTTGGCGCCGTAGCGATGGGCGAAAGGCACCAGCTCGGCCAGATCGCGCAGGCTGTTGCCGGCGTTATGGCGGGCGCCAAAGCCGGGGCCACCGATATACACCGCATCGGCGCCGTGCAAAATAGCTTCACGGGCAATATCGGTATCGCGGGCAGGGCTGAGTAATTCAAGATGATTAGCGTGCAGGCGCATAGTTCGTCGTTTTTCTATTGGTAGGCGAAAGGCGGCTATTGTAGTCAGAAAGGACGGGTAAAAACAGGGGATAAAAACGCGATATATTGGCCTGTCCCCCTCCTGACGGAGAGGGAGGTAAACTTACAGCACCCAAAAACCATGCGTGCCGTCGCGTTCCAGCTGGGCGACCAGACCGTACTCCCACTGGAGGTAGTCTTCCATTGCCTGGCGCGGCACCGCAGTGCCCTCATACGGGCGGCGATAGCGGCCCTGTGCGGTAATTTCTGCCGGTTTTGCCGAGCCAGGTAAAGCCTGCGGCCAGTCGCCGCGTTCGCTGAACGCCTCGCGCTCCGCTTCCAGCACGGCAACCTCCCAGCCCATTTGTGCAAGCCATGAGGCCGCCATTGGCGCACGCACTCCGTCGTCGTCTACCAGTACGATTCTGCCGCCTCGCACCGCGGCGTAATGATCGGTTTCCTGCACCAGCTGTCCGCCGGGCACCGATCTTGCGCCGGGAATATGCCCTGCCCGATATTCATCAGAAGAACGCACGTCAAACAGCCAGGTATTACGGTCGCTGTTGTGCTGCCAGATTTGCCAGTCGCTGAGGGCAACAAAGCTCACGCCCGCGCCGGTGGCTAATTCCCAGGCGGCGATTCTTTCGGCCTCTTCATGGGCACCGTCCTGCGCCTGGCGACTCTGGTCATGCTCCAGATCCTGCCCCGCCAGCGTCCAGCCGATGGTGCCGTTGCGCAGCGCCGCCACCGGGTTATTGACGCCCGCGTTAATCAGCGACTGCGCGCCGATAATGCTGCGCGTGCGCCCGGCGCAGTTCACCACAATCTGCGTTTGCGGGCTGCTAACCTGCGCCCGCGCTTTCAAAACTAAATCGCCGCCGGGCAGGCTGACGCTGCCGGGAATATTCATGGTCTGGTATTCGTCAAACCGCCGGACGTCGAGAATGACAATATCGTCGCCCCGCAGCTGACGCTGGCGCACTTCTTCCGCGCTTAGCGCAGGCGTATGCCGCCTCGCTTCAACCAGCTCGCCGAAGGCTTTGCTCGGCACGTTGACATCGATAAATAGCTCCCCGCCTGCTTCCCGCCAGCCCTCGAGGCCGCCTGCCAGCAGCGCCACATCCCGGTAGCCGAGCTGGTTTAGCTTTTCGACGGCTTTAACCGCCAGCCCTTCACCGTTGTCATAAACGGCGATTGGGGTGGAACGGCGAGGTATGCGGGCGTAAACCTCATGCTCAAGTCTGCCGAGCGGAAAATTTGCCGCGAATAAAGGGTGGCCGGAAGCAAAAGCAGCCTCCTCGCGCACGTCGATTATCGCCAGCTCTTCTTTATTCAGCAGCGCCGCACGCAGCTGCGCATAGTGTCGTAGTTCACTCATACCGCCCTCTCTTTTGACAGATCCCAGATATTCGGCAGGCGCGCGCCGGAGTAGCCGGAGATAAATGGTTTTTCCTGGCCGTCCGGCGTGAATACCCGACGCTGTACCGCTCCGATATTCGCGCCGTAGACGTGGATGCTGATGGAAACGCGATCGTCGAACGCGTTGCTGACCTGATGCACATCCTGCGCGTGGGGCGAAACCGTTTCGATCTTGCCCGGCACCAGCGTGACCGGCTCGCCTTCGGGAACCCATTGGCCGTTAACTTTGGCGTAGAACTGGCTGCGTTCGGCCCCGCGCAGCATGCCGATCAGGCCCCACACGCCGTGGTTATGAATCGGCGTTTGCTGCCCCGGCCCCCAGACAAAGCTCACTACCGAGAAACGTCCCTGCGGATCGGCATACAGCAAATGCTGCTGGTAGCGTTCCGGATGGGAGACGGCGGCACTCTCCGGCAGCCAGTCGTCGACGCGCACCAGCTCGGACAGGAGCCGGTGGCCTTTTTCCAGCAGCGGTTTTTCCTGATGGAAATGTTCTACCAGCCGGGAAAACTCGGTCAGAAAATGACGCAGGCGGGCAAAGTTTGGCGCAGTTGGCGATGCGGACATAGCGAGCACTCTTTCTGACTAAAGCCCAGAGACTACCAGTCTGAACGCGTGGGCCAAATGCCGATAAAGCAATTGGTTAGCCAGAATGTTGCTTAGGTTTTTCCCGCAAAAGCATCGCCATAATTCGCATTTCAGCCGCGGCGTGCCCGCCGTTATGGTGAGTGAACAGACAACGATAAGGAACCTGCAATGAGCATCCAGTTTCTCGGCATGATCGGCCATCGCCTGGCCTCGGAGATCCTGCCCGCCAGCGGCCCCATTTTTGATAAAGACTATATTTCGCGTTTTGCCAGAGCCCATGAAGACGCCGATTTCGATCGCATTCTGGTGGGCTACTGGTCCGATCAACCGGATGGTTTTCTGGTCACCGCCCACGCCGGGGCAAACACTTCGCGGGTAAAATTCCTTCTCGCTCATCGCCCGGGCTTCGTGGCTCCGACGCTTGCAGCGCGCAAACTCGCCACGCTGGACCATCTGCTCGACGGTCGTCTGGCGGTGCATATTATCAGCGGCGGCAGCGACGCAGAGCAGCGCAAGGACGGCGACTGGCTGAATAAAGAGGAGCGCTACGCCCGCACCGATGAGTTCCTGACCGTGCTGAACAACAGCCTGCACGGCAACGAGCCTTACGATCACACCGGCGGATTCTTCCGCGCCGAGCAGGCGTTCTCCGCGATCAAACCGGTGCAGCCCCGCCTGCCAATTTATTTTGGCGGCTCATCGAGCGAGGCCATTCAGGTTGCGGCCAAACATGCGGACGTTTTCGCGCTGTGGGGCGAACCGCTGGCGGGCGCGGGACAGACGGTGGAAACCGTGCGGGCGGCAGCGAGACATCACGGCCGTGATATACGCTTTAACATTTCATTCCGCCCCATTCTTGGCAGCACGGAAGCCGAAGCCTGGGAAAAGGCAGAATATATCCGCGAAACCACGCGCAAAAGCCTTGAGGAAAATCATCATACCTACGGGCTGAAAAAGCCGCAGAGCGCGGGTGCAAAACGTTTGCTGGAAGCGGCTCAGCAGGGTGACCGTCTGGATAAGCGTCTGTGGACCGGGATTGCGGCGCTGGTCGGCGGCGGCTACAACTCTACCGCGCTGGTTGGCACGCCGGATCAGGTATCCGATGCGCTGCTCGATTATTACGATCTGGGCATCGACAGCTTCCTGATCCGCGGCTTCGATCCGCTGAACGACGCGGTTGAGTACGGCAAAGAGCTGATTCCGCTGACGCGTGAGAAAGCCGCCCGCCGAAAACTGGCGAGGAGCGCCTGATGAAAAAGCTATTCGCCGCCGGTCTCGCCCTGGCCCTCTGGAGCACCTTTTCACCGGCTGAAGTCACGCTGCATATTGGCGATCAAAAAGGCGGCATGCGCTCGCAGCTTGAGGCCGCAGGCAAGCTCGACAATCTGCCGTATAAAATTGAGTGGTCAGAATTCCCCGCCGCCGCCCCGCTGGCCGAGGCGCTTAACGCCGGGGCCATCGACGTCGGGATTATTGGCGACGCGCCGCTGCTGTTTGCCGTGGCTGCCGGAGCACAGGCTAAGGCGATTGCGGTTAGCCAGTCCGATCCCTACGGCACGGCCCTGCTGGTTCGCCCGGATAGCCCAATTAAAAACGCGGCGGATTTAAAGGGCAAAAGTATCGCCACCAATCGCGGCTCTATCGGCCATTTTGTCGCCCTTAAGGCGCTGGAATCCGTCGGGCTAAGCGCCAAAGACGTCACTTTCCGCTTCCTGCCGCCGAGCGAAGCCAAGCTGGCGCTGATTCAGGGATCGGTCGACGCGTGGGCTACGTGGGAACCTTACACCGCCTATGCGGAGAACGTGGATAAGCTGCGGGTGGCGATAAACGGACGAGGATTATGGTCCGGCAACACTTTCCTTGCGGCGACAGACGGCGCGCTGGCTGACGCAGAGAAAAAAGCGGCAATGACCGATTATTTACAGCGGCTGAATGCCGCCCAGATATGGGCGAATCAGCATCCGGACGTGTACGGCAAAACGCTGGCGAAAATTATCGGCTTCCCGGAAGACGTGGCGCGACTCTCTTTTGAGCGGCGGCATGCTGTCTGGCACACCATCAGCGAGGCGACGGTGAATCAGCAGCAGCAAACCGCCGATTTTTATCACGCCAGCAGCCTGCTGCCGAAGACCATTCAGGTTGCGCCAACCTTCAGCCACGCGTTTCAGGTTAGTCCGCAGTAGAGATTCAGACTCCGGCCCTCTTCAGTCGAAGAGGGTTTATCCCGCTCAGGGATAGTGGATCAGCGAATGAAAATGCGTTCGTACGCTGCCGCTATTGCGATAGCCGTGCGCCTCATCGCCCGCGAAACGTAAGCCTTCTCCCGCTCTGAGCGTCCGCCATTGGCCCTGCGTCTGCATCTCCAGCTCGCCGCTGATAACGGTAACGTGCTCCACCACGCCGGTATCGTGCGGCGAAGATTCACTGAGCGCGCCGGGCGCAAGCGTGATTGAGAACAGATCGAAGCGAAGCTGTTCGTCGTAGGGGAAAAGCGGCTCGACAATCATGTCGCTGTTTTGCGGGTCAAACACCGGGCGCTCCGGCGGTTCGCCACGGCCCAGGAAAACCGAAAACGGCACGTTTAGCCCGGTGGCAATCTTCCATAAGGTCGCCACCGTCGGGCTGGACTCGCCGCGTTCGATCTGCCCCAGCATCGCCTTTGAAACACCGGTCTTCTCAGCGGCGAGGGTCAGGCTCCAGCCTCTGGCCTGGCGTAATGCGCGCAGCGTGGCGCTTAGGTGGGTGGCAATATCCATCTTTATCTCCTGGTTAACGGCGTCAGTATAGCGCCTTGTGCGCTATAACGCACGATGCTATAGTCCGCCGGACGCTATAACGCACAAAGGAGATTTTCATGCGCGCCTTCCCGATTCCCCTGCCCACCGTCCTCGCCGGTTTTGTGGCCGTTTTAGTCGGCTACGCCAGCTCCGCGGCGATTATCTGGCAGGCGGCAGACGCTGCGGGAGCCAGCGCTACGCAGATTGCGGGCTGGCTGACGATGCTCGGATTCGGCATGGGAAGCAGCACGCTTGCGCTGACGCTCTGGTATCGCGCACCGATTCTGACCGCCTGGTCTACGCCCGGCGCGGCCCTGCTGGCAACCAGCCTGCACGGCAGCACGATCAACGAGGCCGTCGGCGTGTTCATCTTTGCCTCGGCGCTCATTTTCCTCTGCGGCGTAACCGGCCTGTTTGCGCGCCTGATGCGGCTCATCCCGCATACGCTTTCGGCGGCGATGCTGGCGGGCATTCTGCTGCGCTTTGGCCTGGATACCTTTACATCGTTACAGGGTCACTTCTTACTGTGCGGAACGATGCTCGCCGGGTGGCTGCTGGCGAAGGCGTTTGCCCCGCGCTACGCGGTTGTTGCTGCGCTGATTGCAGGCCTGGCGATTTGTGTTCTCACCGGCGAGTTCAGGGCTGCAAGCGTGCCTGTGGCCGTGGCTCTGCCCGAATTTACCGCCCCGCATTTCACCCTCGCCAGCCTGTTAGGCATCGGTCTGCCTTTCTTCCTGGTGACGATGGCATCGCAGAACGCACCCGGCGTCGCCACGCTCAAGGCCTCCGGCTACGGCGTCCCCGTTTCGCCGCTGATAATCGTTACCGCAGCCATTGCCCTTCTCCTCGCTCCCTTCGGCGTATTCTCCATCTGCATTGCAGCGATTACGGCGGCGATTTGTCAAAGTTCGCAGGCGCATCCCGATCCGGCAAAGCGCTGGCTTGCCGCCGCCGCCGCGGGCGTTTTTTATCTGCTGGCGGGCGTCTTCGGCGTATCGATTTCAGGCCTGTTAACGGCGCTGCCGCTGGCGTTTATCCATACGCTTGCCGGGCTGGCCTTGCTCAGCACGATTGCCGGCAGCCTGCACCAGGCGCTCGGCAACGAGCGAGAGCGAGACGCGGCTATCGTGACTTTCCTGGTGACGGCTTCCGGCGTGGCGCTGGCTGGAATTGGGTCGGCTTTCTGGGGGCTTATCGCGGGTGGGATTTGCTACGGCGTTTTATCGCTGGCCCGACGCGCGTAGCTGCGAAGGCGTGATGCCCACGGCCGTTTTAAAGCGGTTGCTGAAGTGGCTGGCGGAGCTGAATCCACAGGCCATGGCAACCTCCGTCAGTGAAAGCGAACTGTGGCGCACCAGCGTTTCCGCCCGCGCCATACGACGCTGCATGACGTACTGATGCGGCGCCAGCCGGGTAGACTGCTTGAACATGCGCGCAAAATGAAACTCGCTTAAACCGGCCTCAAGCGCCAGCTCGGCAAGCGTCAGCGGCTCCGCCAGATGCTGTTCAATGTAGGCCTGAATAGTGCGCAGCACCGCCGGAGCCAGCCCGCCCTTTACCGCAGGCAGACGCCACTGCACGCTGCTGTAGTTCTGCACCAGATGCGTCAGCAGCAGGGTTGAGGCGGTGCTCAGCGTCATATGGTTGGCGCTTTGCTGCCAGCTGCTGCTCAGTAAAAAATGGCGGTAAAGCTGCGTGATGCGCGGATCTTCGGCAAAAATCCGCTCGTCAATTTGCAGCGACGCCGGACTGCGATCCCAGATTTGCTCGGCAATATGGCGCAGGTGCTCATCCGTGCAGTACAGATGCACAAAGGAAAACTCGTTGCGGATATCCCACGTCGTTTCGCTGTCCTGCGGCATCAGGCAAAAGCGATCCGGGCCGCCGCCGTTTTTCCAGCCGCTGGCGGTTTTTTGATAGGTTTCGTAGCCGTTATTGATGTACAGGCTGAGCGTATGGTGATCGCTGAGCTGGGTGACGCGATCGTGCTCATTTGACCAGGCCGCCAGCTGAATGCCCGTGCCGAGCTGGACGCTGTCGTTCAGGCGCGCGTTGTGCTTTCGCAGGTTCTCAAAGGCGTGGTACGGCTGGATCATGGGCGCTTCACATCGGCTAGAAAACGCTAGTGTAAGCAGTGCCGACGGCCCTTACCAGTTTCTCATCCGTCGCCAACGAAAAAATGCGCAAGAATATGCAAGTTGCGCAGGAGCATGAAAGCAGCTCCGCGCTTTTGACGGCATGCTATTCCCCTGTTCGACGACGAGATAACAATATGAACGCTGTGCTTTATATCCTGGTGGTGGTGATTTGGGGGACGACCTGGCTGGCAATTTACATGCAGCAGGGCGTGGTTTCGGTACCGGTTTCAATTTTCTGGCGTTTTGCGGTGGCGGCGATTGTCATGCTGGCAGTGCTTAAATCACTGGGAAAACTGCGCCGCATTAGTCTGCATGACCATCTGTTCTGCATGCTGCAGGGCGCGTGCGTTTTCGGCTTTAACTTTTTATGTTTTTATCACGCGGCGGCTTATATCAGCACCGGTCTGGAGTCGGTGATTTTCTCGATGGCCGTGCTGTTTAACGCCTTTAACAGCATGCTGTTCTTCCGTCAGCGTCCGCACGCCAAACTCCTGCCCGCCGCAGTATTAGGGATCGCCGGGGTTGTCGCCCTGTTCTGGCACGACCTGATAGCCACAAAGCTTGCGCCAGAACTGCTGCTGGGCATCGGCCTGAGCGCGCTGGGCACCTTTGGTTTCTCGCTGGGGAATATGATCAGCACTCGTCACCAGCGCCGCGGGCTGGAAACGCTCTCCACCAACACCTACGCGATGCTCTACGGCACGGTGATTATGGGTATCGTGGCGCTGGTTCGCGGCGATTCCTTTATGCCCGAATTCACCGTGCGCTACCTCGGCTCGCTTTTCTATCTGGCAATCTTCGGATCGGTCATCGCATTTGGCGCATACTTCACGCTGGTCGGGCGCATCGGTGCCAGCCAGGCGGCCTACAGCACCCTGCTCTTTCCGCTGGTGGCGCTGAGTCTGTCAACGGTTTATGAAGGCTACGTCTGGCACAGCAATGCGGTGATTGGTCTGGCGATGATTCTGCTGGGGAATCTGGTGATGTTTTCAAAGCCGGGCATGTTCAAGACGCTGCTGCTGAGAAAGCGCCCGGCATGATGGTTTGAATGAAGGGAGCCTCAAGGCTCCCTTCAATGTGTTACTGCTGGGCTTTTTTAACATCGAACATGGTGGCATCGGTCGCCATATCGTCGATAACCTGCTTCAGGGTTTCAACCGTCAGCTTAGTGTTCTCATTGCTGACATTTTTACCGGCTCCTTTACGCACGACGCGTAAAACAGGTTTATTGGTTGCCGCATCAATCACTTCAGCTTCAAAATAAAGGCTGGTATTCATCGTGCGATGACCCGTTGCCACCTGGGTCCCGGCAACCACTAGCGCAATCGGAAGGACTTCGTAGAATTGCAGCCCTTCTTTCGTATTATCCACGCCGGTAATTGCGCCGCGGAAAATTAAACTCCGTGGTCCAGGCCTGGTCACCAGAGGTTTACGCTCGGCGGCGGCCGCTTTGAGCTTCATGTTGGTGTAATTAAGCAGCTGCGCCAGCGTTTGTTCGCCAATCTGCGTGGTAGGTTTTGGAACCGGGTAATAGGTAACAGGATTGAAAACAATGCTGTCGTAATTATTACTATTATAATTCGGGTCAACCCAGCGCATGACCGTTTTACCGGTTGGCGTGGTTGTCTCCTTCAGGCCAGAGTAATCTTTTAAAAAGCCGGAGTATTTTTCCGGTTCGGTCACCTGCGATGAGCAGCCAGCGAGCACCAGCAGGCCGGTCAGGCATGCCGCCTTAAAAATTAATGAAGTACGCATTTTGAATCCCTGTAAATTGCATGTAAGCCCTTTAGTTATAGCAAAGCAGGTTTCGCTAAACTATCCGGCGAAAATAAATAGTTACGAATTGGGATTTAAAGCAAAGGGCACAGCACGAGTAGCTAATCAACCGAATAATTTAACGCCACGTTAAGCACCAGCGTGGCGTTAGCCGCCGTTTATTAACGGCCAAAATAGCCATCAAGATAGGTAGCCGAAAGCTCATTGCCAAACAGGAGGGCGTCTTTGTGTTCGGCGGTTTGCTCCCACTTGTCACCGGTGTTGCCGGTAAAAGTGCTGCGCGTTTTCAGCCCGCTGGTAACCTGCTCACGAATCGACTTTGCGTATTGATTCGCCTCGTTTTCTTTCATTCCCGCCCTGCGATCTGCCGCACCCTGCCGGTAGATATCCTTAAACTGCGGAAGATTAGCCTGATAGCTGGCATTTCTGCTCTCAACTAACGTACCGCTAAGGATCTGCGAGTGTTGTCTGGCAAACGCATAGGCGTGTCTTTCCGCAGAGGTTTTTCCTGAAGTGCAGCCCACAATTGTTATAGCGAGCGCCAGTAATACAATTTTTTTCATCGCTACCCCCTTTTTATTCCGTTGCGGCAGCATAGAAAAAAAGCATTCCAACAAATATATTTAAAATCACAATAGATAAAAATTAGGATTTACCCCCTCAATAAATTCCTAATTAAGCGTGCAGCGTTAACCCTTCGCACAGTAAATCAATAATCAGCAGCGCACCGTAGCGATTATCGTTGAGCGGCAGAACAATATCGTTTTGCTGCATAAAAGAAACCTCCCCCTGCGCAATAACAATCACCTCTGCGCCTTTTCTGCGCGCCTGATGTACCGCCGCGAGTAATACGCTTTCCGGAGCGTGTCCGGCAAAGATCACCAGCGTCTGCCCCGCGCCCAGCATTGATGCGGTAATGCTCATTAACGCGCTGTCCTGGCAGAGATTGGCCGGATAGCCGAGCGTTAACAGGCGGTATTGCAGGATGCTGGCAAACGGCGTATCCACCGCGCTGGCGCTGAAAATATGCGTGGCCGAGGCCTGTTTCAACGCCTCGACGGCCCGCCTGACCGACGCCGGAGCCAGTTCGCTGAGCTGTGAATTTAAGGCGTTGTGGACGCCGTTTAATTTTTCACGCCACGCCTCCGGCATGGTGCCCGCCGGAGCGGGAGAACCGGACTGCGCAAGCTTCATGCGCAGATCGCGAATATCATCGCAGCCGGCGGCCCTCGCAAAACGGGTAATGGTCGCTGGGCTGACGCCCGCCGCCGTCGCCAGCTGATCTATCGTCGCCGAGGCGGCGAAGCCCACGTCGTCAAGAATGGTTTGCGCTACTCGCGATTCCTGCTGGCTGAAGTCGTTCAGGCGCGAACGTATCTGGCTGAGGATATCGCCGCCGTTTTGTTTGCCGATAGAGTGGGAAAACCTTTCCAGCACGTCGTGCCCGATTCCCGCATGGGCCGCCAGCTTTTGCAGCGCGCCGGGATCAACCCACGTGGCGTCGCCCAGCAGTTCGGTAGCGCCCGCCTGCGGCGGCAGCCCGACATCCTGCTGCTGGCGGCGCACTTTGCCCAAAAAGTCGTTAACATCCGCACAGCCGATACTGCGCGAGAAATGCTCCAGCGTGGCGAGATTAACCCCGGCCTTCAGGGCGAGATCTTCCATCGTCGATTCCGGGATTTGAGCAAAATTCTCCAGGAAGAAGCGCGCCAGGCGGGACTCCGGCGCGGGCAGGCCCGACATCCCCTGTACCAGCTGATAAACGATATCCATAACGCAGAGGTTCCTTTTATTCGACGGCGACCGCCCGGTCAAATCATCATAGATTATTGAAATTATTTTTCAATTATTCGGCTAGCGTACGGCAACTTTTCACCGCAACAAGCGTTTTTCAATCCCAATAACCTCGACAGGATCACATTTATAGCCTGATGCCATCGCCTTTATTGATTTTCCAATGCCGATCACATCCATGAAAATAATTTTCATACATGCTGCTTAAAACCGCTAATGTATGAAATATGTTTTCAAAACGGAGCCAAATTGTAATGAAGAAAATTATGCTGTGCTGCGCCGCGGGCATGTCCACCAGCATGCTGGTGCAAAAGATGAGGGCTGAAGCCGCCAAACGCTCGCTGGAAGTAGAAATTGACGCCTGGCCGGTGGCTGAAATTGAAAGCCAGCTGCACCATGCGGACGTCGTGCTGCTCGGCCCGCAGGTCCAGTTTGAGCTGCCACGCCTGACCGAACTTTCCACCCCGCTGGGCAAGCCGGTAGCGGTTATCGATATGATGGATTACGGCACCATGCGCGGCGACCGCGTGCTAGATAAAGCCCTGGCGTTAATGGCCTGAACCGAGCGGAGAACACCATGAAAATTACCGTTGTTGGCGGGGGAAGCAGCTATACCCCGGAACTGATCGAGGGCCTTATCGAGCGCCATGCCTCGCTGCCGATGGCGGAGCTGGCTCTGGTTGATGTTGAAGCCGGCCGCCACAAAGTCGACATTATTGCCGCGCTGGCTCGCCGTATGCTGGACAGAAACGGGCTGGAGTCGGTCAAAGTCTCCGTCCACTTCGATGCCGATACCGCCATTGCTGGCTCAAGCTTCGTGCTGACTCAGCTGCGCGTTGGCCAGCTCCCTGCCCGCGCTGCCGATGAACGTCTGGGCCTTAGCCACAAGCTTCTGGGCCAGGAAACCACCGGCGTCGGCGGTTTTGCCAAAGCCCTGCGCACCATTCCGGTGATGCTGGATATCGCAAAGCGCGTGGAGCGGCTGGCCCCGAAGGCCTGGATTATCAACTTCACCAATCCGGCCGGGATCGTCACCGAAGCCGTATCCCGCTACAGCAAGGCGAAAATTATCGGCCTGTGCAACGTGCCGGTCACCATGCATCACACTATCGCCGATATGTTACAGCTGCCGCACGACGCGGTGAATCTGCGCTTTGCCGGGCTGAATCACATGGTCTGGGTGCATAAAGTTGTCGCCAACGGCCGCGACGCAACGGATGAAGTCATTGAAATGCTCTGCGACGGCGAACAGCTTTCCATGAACAACATCAAGGCGATTCCGTGGCCTGCTGACCTGCTGGGGGCGCTGCGGGCCATTCCCTGCCCTTATCACCGCTATTTCTGGCAAACCCGCACGATGGTTGCAGATGAGCTTTCCGATGCCGCCACCAAAGGCACGCGCGCCGAACAGGTGATGAAGGTCGAAGATTCGCTGTTCAAACTGTATGCCGACCCGCATCTGGATAAAAAGCCGGAGGAGCTCAGCCAGCGCGGCGGGTCTTTCTACTCCGAGGTGGCCGTCAGTCTTATCAACGCGCTGCACAACAACCTCGGCGTTGAGATGGTCGTGAATACCGCCAATAACGGGGCGATTCAGGGCCTGCCTGACGATGCGGTGATTGAAACCAACTGCCTGATTGACGCGCTGGGCGCGCATCCGCTGGCCTTTGGTAAACTGCCGCCGCTGATGAACGGCCTGACCCAGCAGGTGAAAGATTTCGAACGCCTGACGATTGAAGCGGCCGTTCATGGCGACAGGCAAAAAGCCCTGCTGGCGCTGGTGGCAAACCCGCTGGTGGCGGACGTTGGCCTCGCCTCGGCGCTGGTCGAAGAGGTGCTGAGCATGAACAAAGCGTGGCTGCCGCAGTTTAACGGCTAGCTGCGATTCTGGCGCACTGCCCGTCTGCACGGGCGTAAAAAATAAAAAACGATATGACCCGGACGGCAGATTCTGCCCCGGGCAGGGGGTGTCAGTGTCAGTTCAAAAATCCATTATTGAAAAATACGTGCTGCCGACCGCGCTAAAAATCGCCGGTCAGAAACACGTTCTGTCGGTGCGCGACGGTATTATTCTGAACATGCCGTTTATGCTGATCGGCTCGTTCTTCCTGATCTTCGCCTATCTGCCGGTTCCGGGCTATGCGGAGATGATGACCGGCCTGTTTGGCGCGGCGTGGCAGGAGAAAGTGCTCTACCCGGTAAAGGCAACCTACGACATCATGGCGATTATTTCCGCCTTCGGGATTGCCTACCGCCTGGCAGAAAAGTATCGCACCATCGACCCGCTTACCGCCGGGGCCGTTTCGCTGGTGGCGTTTATCATGACCATTCCTCAGCACATTATGTTTACCCCTGCCGCGGGTGAAACCGCGCAGCTGGTCAAAGGCGTGCTGCCGATGGGGCAGATTGGCAGCCAGGGGCTGTTCGTGGCTATTCTGATTGCCCTGCTGTCCACCGAAATCTATCGTTTTATCAATAACCGCAACCTGGTTATCCGCATGCCGGAAGGCGTGCCGCCTGCGGTGGCGAAGTCTTTCCTTGCGCTGATACCGGGCTTCTGCGTGCTGGCGGTGGTGCTGGCCCTGCGCCTGCTGGTTGAGGCCACGCCGTTCGGCGACATCAACACCATGATCACCGAGCTGGTCGGCATTCCGATGAGCCACGTTGGCGGCTCGCTGCCGGGCATGATTATTTCGGTGCTGCTGATCGGTATTCTGTGGATGCTCGGCCTGCACGGCGACACTATCGTGCTGGTATTTATTCGTCCGGTCTGGCTGAGCAATATGTCCGAAAACCTCGAGGCGTTTCAGAACGGCCTGCCGATCCCGCACATCATTACCCAGCAGTTCTATGATTTGTGGATTGCGCCCGGCGGCACCGGCGCGCTGCTTGGCCTGGTGATCTTCATGCTGATCCGCAGCCGCAGCGCCCAGATGAAGCAGCTCGGCAAGATTGCCGCGCCCGGCAGCCTGTTCAACATCAGCGAACCGATGGTATTCGGCATCCCAATCGTGATGAACCCGTATCTGGTAGTGCCGTTTATCCTCACGCCGGTTGTGCTGGTCATCGTGTCCTACGTCGCCATGACCACCGGCCTTGTGGCAAAACCTGCGGGCATCGCGCTGCCGTTTACCACGCCGATTATCGTCAGCGGCTATCTGGCCACCGGCGGCCATATCTCCGGCTCAGTGTTGCAGATAGTCAACCTCGGTATCTCGCTGGTGATGTATTATCCGTTCTTCCGCATCTGGGATAACCTGAAGTACCGCGAAGAAAAGGCCAGCCAGGCCTCGCAGGAGGCTCAGGTTCAGGGCGTAACGGAACGCAGCCCGTCCTGATGTTGCTGTAAAAAAAAAAGCCCTGCCGTTTTGACGCGGCGGGGCTTTATTATTGCGGCAGCGGGTGTTACTTCACGGCCACCTGATAGAAAATATGCTTGCCGAACGGATCGATTTCATAGCCCTGCACCTCTTTGCGCACCGGCTCGAAAATCGTTGAGTGGGCAATCATCACCGCCGGCATCTGGTCGTGCATCATCTGCTGGGCCTCTTTGTACAGCGCCACGCGCTTATCGTGATTCCCCTCGGCGCGGGCTTCCAGAATCAGCTTGTCAAACGGCTGATAGCACCACTTCGACGAGTTGGAGCCGCCGTTGGCCGCCGTACAGGTGAACAGCGGGCCGAAGAAGTTATCCGGATCGCCGGTGGCCGTCGTCCAGCCCATCAGCGCCGCCTGATGCTCGCCGCCCTTCACGCGCTTGAGGTATTCACCCCATTCGTAGGTCACGACTTTGGCGGTCACGCCCACCTTCGCCCAGTCAGCCTGAATCATCTCCGCCATGCGTTTAGCGTTCGGGTTGTAGGGCCGCTGTACCGGCATCGCCCACAGGTCGATGGTCATGCCGTTCGCAAATCCCGCCTCCTTGAGCAGCGCTTTTGCTTTGGCCGGATCGTATTCGTAATCCTTCAGCTGGCTATCCGCGCTCCACACGCCCGGCGGCAGGAGGTTTTTCGCCGCCGTACCCGTGCCGTGGAATACCGCCTCGATAATCGCCGGCTTATCGATCGCCAGCGCCAGGGCCTGGCGAACTTTCACGTTATCCAGCGGCGCTTTTTGGGTATTAAAGGCCAGAAAACCGGTGTTCAGCCCGGCTTTTTGCATCAGGTTGATGCCTTTATTTTCCTTCATGCCCGGCAAGTCTGCTGGGTTAGGGAACGGCATCACCTGACATTCGTTTTTCTCAAGTTTGGCGTAGCGCACCGAAGCGTCAGGCGTGATAGAGAAAATCAGACGATCGAGCTTCGCCTTGCCCTGCCAGTAGTCCGGGAAGGCGGTGAAAAGAATGCGGGAATCCTTCTGGTACTGCTTCAGCTCAAACGGCCCGGTGCCGATCGGGTCCATATCCACGCGCTCTGGCGTGCCCGCTTTCAGCATCGCGTCGGCATATTCCGCCGAGAGTATGGAGGCAAAATACCAGCCCAGATCGGCGACAAACGGCGCTTCCGGATGGGCCAGGGTGAAGCGCACCGTGCTGTCATCGACCCTGTCGATGGCGGTAATCAACTTGCCGAACTCAAGGCTTTCGAAGTTGGAGTAGTTGCCGTTGGAAACGTTGTGGTAGGGATGCTGCGGATCTTTCTGGCGCATAAACGAGAAAATCACGTCGTCAGCGTTAAAATCGCGGGTTGGCTTGAAATACCTGTTGCTCTGGAACTTCACCCCTTTACGCAGATGGAAGGTATAAACCTTGCCGTCTTTGCTGACGTCCCAGCTTTCTGCCAGGCTCGGCTGTAGTTCCGTGGTGCCGACTTTGAAATCCACCAGCCGGTTATACACCGGCACGGCGCTGGCGTCGACGCTGGTGCCCGAGGTGTAAAGCTGCGGGTTGAAGTTTTCCGGCGAACCTTCCGAGCAGTAAACCAGCGTTCCTGCCCCCGCCGCGGCGCTGACTGAAAGAGCCGTCACGGCCAGCGCCAGCGCGGTCATTTTTATTTTCATCGCTATCATCCTGTTGGTTATCCAGCCCCTGAACGAATAAAGCTTGTACTAAGCGCCTTAATAAATAACATTAAATTTACATTGCTAACAAACAACATTGAACAAAAAGGAATCACCATGGCCTCGCCGCTCGCCGCGCAGTTAACCCAACGTTTCTTCCGCTATCTGGCCGTGACCAGCCAGAGCGATCCTCGTTCCGGCACCTTGCCAAGCACGCCCGGCCAGCATGAAATGGCGAAAATGCTGGCGGCGGAGCTGCGTGAGCTGGGTCTGGACGATATTGTCATCGATGAGCACGCCACGGTGACGGCGCTAAAAAAAGGCACTGTTTCAGGTGCGCCGAGGATCGGCTTTATCACGCATATCGATACCGTCGACGTAGGTTTATCCCCCGACATTCATCCGCAGATTCTGCGCTTTGACGGTGAGGATCTGTGTCTGAACGCCAAAGAGGATATCTGGCTGCGCACCGCCGAACATCCGGAAATCAACGCTTATCCAGGCGAAGACATTATTTTCAGCGACGGAACGAGCGTGCTCGGCGCGGATAACAAAGCGGCGGTGACGGTAGTGATGACGGTGCTGGAGAACCTCACCGCAGAACATAAGCACGGCGATATCGTGGTGGCGTTTGTGCCGGACGAGGAAATTGGCTTATGCGGCGCAAAGGCGCTGGATCTGGCTCGCTTCGACGTTGATTTCGCGTGGACAATCGACTGCTGCGAGCTGGGCGAAGTGGTGTTTGAAAACTTCAACGCCGCCCACGCCGAGCTGCGCTTTACCGGGGTGACCAGCCACCCGATGTCGGCCAAAGACGTGCTGGTCAACCCGCTGCTGATGGCGATGGATTACATCAGCCATTTCGACCGGCGGCAAACGCCGGAGCACACCGAAGGCCGCGAAGGCTACACGTGGTTTAACGGCATGCAGGCCTCCCAGAGCGAAGCGCTGCTTAAGGCCAACATCCGCGATTTCGATCTGGCTAATTTCGAGCGTCGTAAACGGCAGATTGGCGAAGTTGCGCAAAAGATTGCGGCCCGATACCCAACCGCGCGAGTGGAATACAGCATCAGCGATACCTACAGCAATATCAGTAACGCCATTACCGACGATCGCCGCGCCATTGATTTGATTTTTGCCGCTCTTGACGAGCTGAACATCGAGCCGAAGGTTATACCAATGCGCGGCGGCACGGACGGCGCGGCGCTTTCTGCAAAGGGGCTGCTGACGCCAAACTTCTTTACCGGCGCGCACAACTTCCATTCCCGCTTTGAGTTTCTGCCGCTTAAATCTTTCGAAGCTTCCTACAGCGTGGCGTTGAAGCTTTGCCTGCTCGCCGCTAAATAAGCGAAACGCCCTCTTCAGGAGGGCGTTAACGGTTATATCTTGCGGGCCAGCATGGTGGCGAAGCGCAGCCTGATGCGGTTGCCCTCGGCGTCGGTTTTATGCAGCTGGCCGACGTCCTCGTTGTACTTAATCAGCTCCCAGCCTGCGTAATAGCCGCTCAGCTCACCGGCTTTAAACGCAAACGGGAAACCGACGGTGCAAGGGAAATCTTCGGTATCCATTGCCGCGACGATAAGGTTGTAGCCCCCGACCTTCGTACAGCGCTGCATGTTGGCGATCAGGCCAGGGATGGTGCCGCGCTCCAGGAACATCATCACCACGGTTGAGAGGATGAAGTCGTATTCGCCGTCAAACTTCAGCTCGTTCAGGTTAACGATATCGGTGACGATATTCTTCAGCCCTTCCGCCTCGATAATTTGATTCAGATTATTGATGCTCATCGGGTTTTTATCCCACGCGGTGACATCAAAACCTTTTTGATTCAGGTACAGGCTGTTGCGCCCGCCGCCGCAGCCCAGATCGAGCGTTTTGCCCGGCGGGACAATGCTGGCCGCGTTCACCACGTCTGAATGCGTGGCGGTTAATCCGTACTTGTTGGTGTAGTAATTTTCATCAGGCAAAGTCATAGCACATCCTTTCTGGCGGGCAGTGGCGTACGGACGATCAGTTTGCCCTGCATCAGCAAAATGAACGTGCGCACCAGCAGCAGGCCGATAATCACGTTAGAAAAAATAAACAGCGGCGCGGCGATCGCGGGAAAAACTCCTTCGTGGCTGCCGTGCCCCAAATGTAGCGCCGTGGTAGCCAGCGCGGAAATACCAAACGAGAAGCTCCAGTACGACGCGTTGAACGGCTGGGCCGTGTACCAGGGCATCAGGCGGAGCGTAAACAGCAGCTGGAGCAAACCGTAGCCAAACAGCATTTTGGCGAACAAATCAGTCTGCCCGCCGTTTACGCTCAGGTAGGCGTTGCAGGCCACAAGGGCCGGAGCAAGCTGAATCCCCAGGGAAGTACGCACGGGCGTGGGCAGCTCGCCGACGCTGCGCATGCGGTGCAGTATCGCCGGTTCGAGGCTAAGCCAGGAGAAAACCCCCGCCCCTAAAAACAGGATGCCCAGATCGTGATAGCCCAACGCGCCGCTGGCCATCGCGCTGATAAAATTGTTTGCCACCGTTGGCAAATACAGGCCCGGCGTGGTTGCCGTTTGCGGATGGCCGCCGCGCCACAGCCCGGCGCTTTGCCACGAGGCGTAAATCAACTGAACCACCGCGCCAAAAGCGAACATCCCTACGGCCAAGGGGCGGAGGTAAGGCGCAACGCCAATGGCCACCAGCATCGTTGTCGCCGGGAAAAGGCTGACGAAGCTGCTCATTAGCGGATGATGAATTTCGTCTTTTACGCTCTGCGGGTGCTTTGCGAGGCGGACGAGAAAAGCCAGCGCCAGCAGGAACCAAATCACGGCGGCCAGAATTTCCAGCCCCGTGCCGATAAGCGGGCTAACCGGCCAGATGGTCGCCGCGTAGCGCCAGGCGAAACCCGTGCCGATGATCCCCAGCACCATACCGAAGTAGCCCGCGGGCAAATTGATCATCTCCGGCGTTTTAGCATTGTTCATTTTTTTGAAAGTTTAAAATGTATTTTAGATGCATTTTATGCGATCCCCCGCGTAAACGCCACGCCTGCATTTTACCTGCTACGTTTTATGCAGGGCCTATCATGGAGCGGGACGGATGAATAAATACGAGCTTAGCGAAGATTTCCGGCTGCATGATTATCTGCTGGACGGCAAAAAATGCCGGGTGAAACTGTGGCAAATTCGCGCCCTTAACGACTTCGGCGAGGTGAAGACCGGGCAGCTCGGCGGCTGGGTTGAAAACGAAGCCAGCCTTAGCCAGCGGGGAAACTGCTGGCTGTATGACCGCGAATGCCTGGTTTACGGCGACGCCAGCGTTGAAGACGACGCGCAGGTACGCGGCACCTCCATCCTTTGCCATCAGGCGCGAGTTTCCGAGAAGGCCATCGTGGCAGATTCATTGATCGGCGGCGAATGCCGTGTCTACGGTTCCGCACGCGTTTTGCAAGGCTGCCAGGTCATTGCCATGCGCGGATTAACCGCCGAGAAAGACAAAATTCTGCAAATCTACGGCAGCGCCACGGTCTGCGCCTCCCGGGTGGTGCATCAGGCGCAGATTTACGGCGAGGCGAGCATCAGCCATGCGTTTATTGAGCACCGCGCCGAAGTGTTTGGCAGGGCCGTGCTGGAAGGCAACGAAGACAACAATATCTGGATTTGCGACTGCGCTCGCGTCTTTGATCGGGCGCGCATCGTCGCCGGCAGCGGTGAGGATCAGATCCCGACGATTCGCTACTCTTCGCAGGTTTACGGCAACGCGGTGATTGAAGGCGACTGCGTGCTTAAGCATCAGGTGCATATTTTCGATGACGCCACGCTCATCGGCGGCCCCGTCCAGCTTGATAACCACGTGCAGATCTACGGCAGCGCCCGCATCACCGGCAACGTGCTCATCGAAAATAACGTGCAGGTTTACGATCGCGCTGCCGTCGACGGGCTTAACGGCGAGCTGATTCATATCCGTGGCATAAAAGACATTAACGGGGAACAGCGCGTCACCCGCACGCCCTTTTACGGCGTGTTTTAAATGCGGCGCTGCGCGCCTTAGCCAACAATGCGCGCGTAAATATTCTGATCGTGGAATTTGCCGTTCAGAAATTCGGCTTCGCGCAGGCAGCCTTCAAGCGTGAAGCCATTGCGCTGCGCGACTCTATTGCTTGCCTCATTGGTGACGATGCATTTGATGACGAAACGGCGCACCGAGCCTTCCGCCGAATATTTCGCCACGGCCGCCTCGATGGCCTTCGAAATAATCCCCTTGCCCTGCTGTGCCTCGTCAAGCCAGTAGCCGATATAGCCGGTCTTGTTCGTTGGCTCGATCTGATTAAAGGAGAAGACGCCCACCATGTCGTCACCGTTAAAAATAAGGAACATTTTGGCGTAGCCGCGATGGTGCAGGATGTAATTCCCCTGCGCGTTTTTGAGCGAATCCTCGACGGAAACCACGTACTGCGGCCAGTTCATCGCCTTTTGCAGCCATTCTTTATTACGCTGCACCGCGGCAAAAAGCGTTGCGGCGTAGCTCTCATTGACGGAGCGCAGCGCTAAGCTGTCACCGAGGACAATGACTTCATCCTGCCATTTTTCAACGTCTTGCAAAGGTATTCTCCCGTGTCAGGCCAGCGTCCACTATAGTTAACGCTGGCTTAAAAATTAAGGGGAACGTTATGTCTCGCGTCGTCGCCGTCGATCATTTAGTCATCTCCGTCAGCGATTTTGCCCGTTCGCGCCAGTTTTATTCTGAGCTTCTTTCCTTCCTCGGCTTTGAGGTTCTGGACGAATATCCCGACATGATGGGCTGGCGCAACGACGTCACCCGACTGTGGATAAGCCAGGCCGATAAACAAGGCCTGCAGCACCCTTATCGCAAAGGCGACCCGGGGTTTCATCATTATGCGTGGGGCTTGCGCAGCCGCCAGGACGTGGACGATCTGCAACAGTGGCTGACCGACCACAGCGTGAAAGTGGTTGATCCGGCGGGCGAATATTATCCGAACTACTACGCCGTGTTCTTTCTCGACCCGGACGGCATGAAGCTCGAAGGCATGTTTTACGGAGCATAAGCCTGCACGGGATGCGCATAGAAATTCATACTACTAAATCACTCACCCAAAGATAATGGCCGAGCAGCGAATGTCGGAGAACAGCTCTATCGTAGAGATTCTCAGCAGGCAGATGAAGCTGAAGTAGCCCGCTCAGGGCCAAAAAAAAGCCCCGCGCTGCGGGGCCCTGGCACATGATTACTTCATCACGCGGTCATCGACATAATTTCGTTTATCCGCCGCCGGCGGGAAGTATTGATACAGCCAGGTTTCGCTGATCGCGTCGCCCTGGCAGCGCAGGAACATGCGCATATCTACCGGATCGGTTGAGTCGTCGGTTGGATACCAGTCGAACAGAATGCGGTAGCCGTCGAACGGCTCAACGTAAAGGATTTCAATCTGCTTCGCTTCGCCGTTGGAGAGCGTAATGACCGGCTCAATCCCCTTCGGCGCGGCGGCTTTAAGATCCCCGCCGACAAAATCAATCGCAAAACGGCGTGACCATTTGTCCGGGAAGTGCTCACCCGGCGCCCAGCCTTCCGGGAAGCTGCCCATGCCGGTGCGCGTGGCGTACACGCGGGCCAGCTCGGTAGTCACCGGCGGCAGGCCGCTCCAGTACAGGCGGTATTTAAACTCCAGCTCGTCCCCGGCCTTGACCGGTTTTTCCGGCTGCCAGAAGCAAACGATGTTGTCGAGCGTTTCGCCGGTGGTCGGAATTTCCATTAGCCCAACGGTGCCTTTGCCCCACTTGTTGCGCGGCTCCACCCACAGGCTTGGGCGCTTGTTATACCAGCCCATAATATCCTGATAGTTGGCAAATTCGTGGTCGAGCTGTAACAGGCCAAAACCCTTCGGGTTATTGTCCGCGTAGGCGTTGAACTGCAGCTTTTGCGGGTTGTTCAGCGGGCGCGCTATCCATTCGCCGTTGCCGCGCCACATTGCCAGGCGATCGGAGTCGTGGATCTGCGGATGAATGGTGTCACACATGCGGCGTTCGTTGGTGCCGCAGGCAAACATGCTGGTCATCGGCGCGATGCCCAGCTGCTTAATATCTTCCCGAGCGTACAGATGGTTATCCACCTCCATCACCACGCGTTTTTCTTCGCAGCTGATAATGAATTTATAGGCCCCGGTGACGCTTTTGCTGTCCAGCAGCGCGTAAACCACGAAAGTGGTGTCGCCCGCTTTCGGCGTTTCAAACCAGAATGAGGTGAAGTCCGGGAACTCCTCAAGCTGGTCGGTAAAGGTATTCACGGCGAGGCCGCGGGCCGAGAGGCCGTACTGGTAGGTGTTATCGACCGCGCGGAAATAGCTCGCGCCAAGGAATGAAACCACGTCGCGACGGGCCAGTTCGGGCGCTTTAAAAGCTTTGAATCCGGCAAAGCCGAGATCCATCTGCCCTTCGAGCCGTTTGGTGTCCACCCCGGCGTCGTTGTAGTTAAACAGCTGCGGGCGGAAGTGTATTTCGCGGGACAGGTGCGTGGCCGAATCGACGGAGAACATCCGCACCCGGCGCTTAAAGCCCATGCCCACGTGGAAGAACTGCACGTCCAGCTGACGGTTTTCGAGATTGTTCCACAGCGAATGTTCAGCGTCGTACTGAATCGCGTTGTAGGCCTGCGGCGTTAAGGTTGCCAGCGTGTCCGGCAGCGGACGAGGCGTGCCGCTCCAGGGCTTTTTCGACAGGTCATGGGCCATTGCCTGAAGCACGGAAAAGTCGAACTCGGTGGTGCGACCGTCGGCGATATCAGATTCCGCGGCGAAGGCTGCACGCGAGAAGAAGGTGGCAAGGGTCGGAGTGCCGCAGGCTGCGGCGAGAGCCATAGAGGCTTTGATAAAACGTCTGCGGTTCATGCCTGAGAAATCGTCCTTTTATGTCGATGTATTTCGTCCCGCCGCTAAGCAGGACTACGGCAAGCGAGTGCAACCATTACGACCGCACACTCTAGACAAAATTCAGCGCTAATCCAATGGTTGTCGGCCCGGATTTAGCAAAGGAACGCAGTTTTTTTATTTGAACCGGAATGGGCTGAAAAATTAGCGGCAGCGGAAGCGTCTCTCACCCCCAACGCCCTCTCTGAAGAAGAGGTTGAGGGTGAGAGAAAATTTTACTTCACGCTGACATCAATGCCGGGGAAATATTTCTTCGCCAGCTGGGTTACGGTGCCGTCGGCCTTCACTTTTTCAATCGCGGCGTCGAGCTGCTGCCTGGTCTGCGCATCGCCTTTCCGCAGGCCAAAACCAATCCCGCTGCCGAGAATCGTATCGTCGCTCACCGGCTTGCCGATAAAGCCAAAGCCCTGGCCCTGCGGTTTGCTCAGGAAGCCCGCCTGGCCCGCCGCCGACATCACCAGCGAGGCATCGATTCGCCCGTTGAGCAGATCGCCCCATGCCATATTCTGATCTTTATACGAAACAACGGTCACGCCCTGCTTTTCCCAGTGCTCTTTGGCGTAGGTTTCCTGAATCGAACCCTGCAACACGCCGATGGTTTTGCCTTTCAGACCTTGAGGCGTGGCGTCCACCGCGCTGCCCGCTTTTCCTACCAGCTGTGAAGGGATGCGGTAAATCGGCTGGGTAAAATCAATGCTTTTACGCCTTTGTTCGGTGATGTTCATCGCCGAGTTGATGGCGTCGAATTTCTTGGCCATCAGGCCAGGAATCAGCGCGTCGAACGACGTTTCTACCCACGAACATTTCAGGTTTGCCGCCTTACAAATGGCGTTGCCGAGCTCGATATCAAAACCTTCTAATTCACCGGCGGAGTTTCGGCTTTCAAACGGCGGATATTCGGCCTCTACGCCGTAGCGCATCTCGGTTGCCGCAAAGCCCGAGAAAGTTGCGAACATCCCCACAGCTAAAGCTAGCGCATGGATTTTTTTCATTGTGACCCCCTGTTCAACGTGGCTTCAGCTGGCAAAGCGCCCGCGCGCCCGCCCGTA
Source organism: Buttiauxella sp. (assembly GCA_036489025.1). Taxonomy (GTDB): domain Bacteria; phylum Pseudomonadota; class Gammaproteobacteria; order Enterobacterales; family Enterobacteriaceae; genus Dryocola. The sequence goes on along the minus strand of DASXGN010000028.1, from coordinate 219,988 downwards.
ATGTTGCTTCATCTTTGGCAAAAGAAAGACGGATCAGTTTATTGTCCGTCCCGTCGGCGTAAAACGCGGAGAGCGGAATCGTCGCCACGCCGTGTTCGGTAATTAAACGCTTCACCATTTCACTGTCTGACTCATCGCTGAAATGCTCAAAGCTTGCCAGCAGGAAGAACGACCCGGCGCTCGGCAACAGCTTCAAAGGTGATTCAGCCAGCAGAGACTGCATAAGATCGCGCTTGCGCTGGTAGAAATTTGCCAGCGCAAGATAAGTTTGCGGATCCGCCATGTAATCGGCAAAAGCGTACTGCATTGGGGTATCGGCAGAAAACATTAAAAACTGATGCACCTTGCAAATTTCAGTCATTAACGCCGCCGGTGCGAGGCAATAACCCACGCGCCAGCCCGTGACGTGGAATGTCTTGCCGAAAGAGGAAACAATCACGCTGCGTTCGGCAAGCTGAGGATGGGTCGCCATGCCGTGGTGGCGCTGGCCGTCAAAGACGATGTGTTCATACACTTCATCAGACAAAACAACAATATCGGTATTGCGCGTGAGGGCCGCCAGCATTTCCAGATCGTGCGCGTTAAAAATTTGCCCGCTCGGGTTGTGCGGCGTGTTGATAATGATCATGCGCGTACGCGGCGTGATAGCCGCGCGAACTTCATCCCAGTCCACGGTGAAGTCAGGCAGCGTCAGCTTCAGCGCAACGGGCTTCGCGCCCTGCAAGCGTACAATCGGCGCGTAGCTGTCGAACGAAGGCTCAAAATAGATCACTTCATCGCCAGGATGCACCAGCCCGCTAATCGCGCTGTACAAACCCTCGCTGGCGCTGGCGGTGATAAGAATTTCGTCGTTAACGTCGTAGCGCGCGCCGTAAAGCGTGGCAACCTTTTCGGCAATCAGCGTTTTCAGCGGGGCAAGGCCGGTCATCGGCGCGTACTGGTTATGATTATCCAGCATGGCTTTATGCACGCCCGCAACCAGCTTCGGATCCGGGGAAAAGTTCGGCGCGCCCTGGGAAAGATTAATCGCGTTATGCTGCGCCGAGAGCTGGCCGATAACGGTGAATATCGTGGTCCCCACATCGGGTAATTTTGAACGATGTTGAACCGGGGTTTGCATAGTCATGGCCGCTCCTGATAAAACATAATTTGCATAACTATTCAAACTGGATGCGGTTGCTACGACAAACGAATTGTTGTCATAATAGCCATGCAAAAATTGCATAGCTCAGCGGAGAGCACTATGGCGCGTCGTAACTTTCCCCTCAATACCGTCGAGGCGTTTCTGGTCACGGCGCGGCATCTGAACCTGACCCATGCGGCGAAGGAACTGTGTCTGACCCAGGGCGCCGTCAGCCGCAAAATTGCCACCCTCGAAGCCTGGCTGGGCTATACGCTGTTTGAGCGCCACGCTCGCGGCCTGCACCTGACGCCGCAGGGCAGCGCCCTGCTGCCCGACCTGCAACAGGCATTTGAGAAATTGTTTGACGTCGCCGAACGGGCCAGCCATAGACCCAGCGTGATTCGCCTGAAGGCTCCCACCTGCGCCATGCGCTGGCTGGTCCCTAAAATTATTCAGCTTGAACAAAGCGCCCCTGAGATTGAGGTCGCGCTGACCACCACCGTCGAGCACGGCGTTAATTTCAAAAACGAACCTTATGACGCGGCGATTGTTTTTGGGCCACACGGTAAAACCGGGACCCTGCTTTTTGAAGAGATCCTGACGCCCGTCATTTGCCCGAGCCTGCTGCCCGCGGGCGAGCTGAGCGAAAGTACCTTGCTGCGCCTGACTTTTTTGCATCCCACCCGCGACCGGACCGACTGGTCGCTGTGGCTGGCGGATTATCCGGCGCTAAAACCTGGCATGATCAAGAACCAGCATTTTGACACCATGGATCTGGCGATCAGCGCCGCCATTCAGGGATTTGGCATAGCGATAGCCGATGAAACGCTGGTGGCGGAAGATTTGCGGACGGGCCGGCTGGTACGGCCATTTGCCCACGGCGTTAAGACCGGGGCAAGCTATCGGCTCGCGGTACGGCCAGGAAACGAAAACGCCGCGGGGCTGGAGGCGTTCAGCGCAAGCCTGCTCACGCTGAACCAGGCCTCTAGTCAGAGGTGACCTGCCCTGCGGTGCTGTCAACGGCGATACACTTTGCGCCCGCCGGGCCGGGGACGCTGCCGTAATCAATGCCTTTCGTCACTTCTTCCAGCGTGAGTTTGCAGACGGCCATGCTCGGCATTGGCGTGACGTTCCACGCCACGTTGCTGCCGTAGCCGGAAGCAAGCAGCAGATAAAAATAGATTGTTGGCACCAGAAGCTCCAGGACGATAATTTAAACACAACTCCCGGAGCGACACGGGCGAGTCAAAACTTAAATCCAGCCGCCAAAAAATCTCTCTTTTTCAATCCAGCTGAACGTGGTGCTTCATTACGCGCTTAAACAGCTGCATCCGCGTGCGCATAAATCGGTTGGCCAGCCGCAATTTAGCCTGCTTTTTAACGCCAAGCAGCAGGGTGACATCCCTGCGACGTACGCAGGCAGGCCAGCGCAGCGCGCCTTCAAGCCAGCCGCTTTCAGAGGTGGCTTCCCGCGCGAAAGCGGCCCAGTAATCGCAAACCTTTGCCGAAAACGCGAGATCGCCTGGCGTAACATAATCGCTCGCCGGGGGCGTCTGCCGCAGCGTGTTGAATACGTAGGGCACTTCATTGCCGTGCCAGGTTCCGTGGGCATAAGTTTCCCGTTCGGCTTCGGCAACGTAATCAAAATAATAGCGCCAGCACGGCTGGCTGATGCGCAGCTGTGCCTGCATTACTACGAATCCCATTGTAGTAAAGGCCATGTCGCGACAGACCTGGCGCCCTAGCTCCGCATCCCCTTTCACGCCTGGATAAAGCAGCCTGATTAATCCCAGTCCAAAGCGTCTTTCCCGGCGCAGCAGCTCGATTTGTCCAGCAAGATCGATGCCGAAGTAGCTCAGCACGCTGGCCTCATCGCTGTTGCTGCCGATCATCACCGGCATAGGATGCTGCCTGCCCGTAAAGAACACGTCCAGCATCGGTTCCGGCAATACCCGGTCACCGCAGATGGGCGCCGGGCCGATATTCAAAGGGGATTCAAGCGACCAGAACGCATCGGCGGGCAGTGCTCGCAGCCGATCGGCGGTGGCGTTTTCAAGCCCGAAATGGCGCGCCAGCAAGGTCCCCTTCTTCAGCGCCTGCTTGCGTTCAACGTCGGGTAAGGTATAGGCGCTTTGGACGATGGCTTTGTGAAAGAGATTTTTGGCAAGCGGCGAGGCAAGCAGTGACAGCACGCTACGTGCCCCGGCGGATTCACCGAATAAAGTCACGTTTGCCGCGTCGCCGCCAAAAGCATGAATATTTTCCCCGATCCATTGCAGCGCGCAAATTTGATCCATCAGCGCGAAATTATTCAACGGGCCCGCGGGGTCTTCGCCCTCAAGCGCCGGGTGAGCAAAAAAGCCCAGGTGGCCCAGCCGATAATTGATGGAAACCAGTACCACGTCACGAGAAGCAAATTCAGCGCCATCGTACGGTGCTAGCCCCCCTGCGCCGATGGTATAACCGCCGCCGTGCAGCCAGACCATCACCGGCAGCGGTTTATCGTCGCGCCTGGTCGGCGTCCAGATATTCAGATAAAGGCAGTCTTCGGAAAACTGGCCGGGATCGCCGCCGCCCACGGCTTTGCAGTATTCGAGACTTTGCCAGCTTGCCGGGGAAAACTGCGTTGCTGAACGCACGCCCTCCCAGTTTGCCGGTGGCTCCGGCGCTCGCCAGCGCAGATTGCCAACGGGCGGTGCGGCAAAGGGAATGCCGCGAAACACCGCGTATTTTCCTTGCTGCTCCCCGGCAAGCTTCCCCTGTTTAACTTTGACTAAAGCATCCACGGCCGGGATGTCACGCTCTTCCATCTGCTGTTCCTTTTCAACCACATCCCAGCAGAGTAACGTTTTCAGAGCAGACCGCAACGCCGTTTGCTGCGATCTTCCGCCTGCTGATACAGATCAAACTCGTTGGCCACCCGCGTACCAAGCGCCTGTTCAAAGGCTTCCCGGCTGGCGTGTCCGTGGCTGCGGGAGCCACTTTCGCAGCCCAGGTTGGACTGAAAAATACCCGCCGCGCTCACCGGCAGAAAATCTTCATAGGTGACTGGCTGCGCCACCAGCCACCCTCGTTCAATCAGCGGCTGCGGATCGTCCCCCGGTTTAATGCTCTGACGATGCATTTCGCCGGTTGGCGTCAGGCGATAGCGGAAGTAGGCCAGTTCCTGGAGGCGCATCAGCGTGTCGCTGTCCGGCAGGCGGCTGAAAACCTCCTGCAGGTGATGCTGATGGCTGAGGTTATCTTTACCGCTGCCCGCAGCAAGCAGCAGCTCGTCGTACAACGCCCGGCCTTTGGGCGTCAGCGCTACGCCGCGCTGTTCGATTTCGCCAAACCTCGCCGTGTGCGTGCCGTGATGTTCACCGGCGAAAAGAATCGGTTCTTCCAGCGCTTTAAAGCTCGTCTGGCGCAGCAGGATTGGAAACTCCCTGCGCGGCGGCCCCTCGATAATGGCCTTCGGGCTGATGCCGTATTCCGGCATTAATGACTGCACGCGATCGATGTCCAGCGTTCTTGGCGTCAGGTGATTAATATGGCAGCCCTGGAAGCAAACCACGTCGGCAATTAAACGATGCTGGTCGTGTAACGCCTGATAGGTTGGCGCATCAACCGTGGCGTGGCTGTGCCAGCGAAAGGTTTCCAGCGCCTCGCGAACAAACTCGTTGGCCTGGCTTTCGCTGAACCCGCCCTGTTCGTCATGCCAATCCAGCAGCTGCCGACAGCGTGGAGTGAAGATGTCGCGCTTCGTCAGTATCGCCGCCGCCTTTTTGCGCAAAGGTTCGTTTTCAATCAGCTCGAGGCGCAGTAAGGAAGTAAACACGCGGAATGGGTTACGGGCCAGCGCGGTATCCTCCACCGGGCGAAAAGCCGTGGAGTGTACCGGTACGCCAGCCTGAGAAAGATCGTAATAGCCAACCGGCAGCATTCCCATGATGGCAAAAATTCTGCGGAGCGTAGACAGCTCTTCGGCTTTACCCACGCGGATTGCGCCGTGACGCTCGACGTTCAGCCGCGCCAGTTCATCGGCGTTTTCCAGCTGCAGCTGCAACAGCGGATCGTTTTCCAGCACCGCCAGATTCACATCGGCCACGAGTTCTAACAGCGTGCCGTACTGCGGCACCTCTTGCTGGTACATCGCCGACATTGCGTGCGAAAATTTTTCCCGAATCTCATCGGCCGTGATGTTGTTCGCCATGATGTCGTATCTCCAGTGGATATTGCTGAAAGCGTAGAATCTTGCCGCGCATTCAGGGCGAAGAATTTCCGTTTTGTGATCTGCTTTACAGCGACATCCGCGAAGCCGGGCTGACGCGGGATTCGTTAACTTTTCGCTATGTAAGGCAGCGAAAAAGCCAGCGTCAAATTCATGCGTTAGTCTGTTCAGCGGCTCAATTTGTTGCCAGATCTGCGCGAATGTTAAATTTATTTTGCTGTCAAGTTATCATAATTAAACAACTTACCTTGTCACCGCGGCCCGTCTGTTTTTAACATCGGCTATGGAAAAAAATGGTCTCTTCTCGCAGCGCATTCGCTTGCGCCATCTTCATACTTTCGTGGCCGTCGCTCAGCAGGGAACGCTGGGGCGAGCGGCTGAAACCCTTAATCTGAGTCAACCCGCGCTTTCTAAAACCCTTAATGAGCTGGAGCAGCTGACCGGCACGCGTTTATTCGACCGTGGCCGTTTGGGCGCGCAGCTGACGCTGGTCGGCGAGCAGTTTCTTACCCACGCCGTCAAGGTCCTTGATGCCCTCAACCACGCGGGCCAGTCGCTAACGCGCAAAGAGGGCCAGCCTGCGGCCGTGATCAGAATCGGCGCGCTTCCCACCGCCGCGCTGGGGATTTTGCCGACGGTTATCGGGCAGTTCCACAAACAGCAAAGCGACGTCACTCTTCAGGTTGGCACCATGAATAACACGATGCTGCTGGCTGGCCTGAAGTCCGGCGAGCTGGATCTGGGAATTGGCCGCATGTCCGACCCTGAGCTGATGAGCGGGCTGAACTATGAGCTCCTGTTCCTCGAATCTCTGAAGCTGGTGGTACGCCCGGGTCATCCCATTTTGCAGGAAAATATTACCCTGAGCCGGGTGATGGAATGGCCGGTCGTTGTTTCGCCCAAGGGGACGACTCCGCGGCAGAATGCCGAAACGCTGCTGGCCAGCCAGGGCTGTAAACTCCCCGTCAGCTGCATCGAAACCCTTTCGGCCTCGCTTTCTCGTCAGCTGACGGTAGATTACAACTACGTGTGGTTTGTGCCTTCCGGCGCGGTAAAAGAAGATTTAAAGCAGGGCACGCTCACCGCGCTACCGATTGCCGCTCAGGGCGTGGGCGAGCCGATTGGGATTTTAACGCGGGTAGATACGCCGCTGTCGCCGGGGGCGCAGATTTTACTGGCTTCAATTCGTAAATCTATGCCGGGTTAAAACGCGTAAGACTCAGCGTTGTGTTTTAACGACACGACGCTGAGCGTCTCAGTTAGCGGCTGCGTTTGGCGTGACGTTCCCAGTTGTCGAGCTTAGCCTGCGAAGATTTTCTAAGCGCCACGTAGCAGGCTCCGCTGCCGCCGTGATGCGGCATAGCGCAGCAGAATGCCTGCACCTCCTCGAATTCCATCAGCCATCTGGCCAGATAGCTGCGAATAACGTTGGCATGGGAGCGGTCTTCACGTCCTTTGCCGTGCACGATGAGCAGATTGCGAAGCCCGTCATGTTTCGCCTGCTGAAGGTAAGCAAACAGCATCTGGCGGCATTGTTCGACAGGCTGGCGGAGTAAATTCAGGCTGGCCTGCTGGCCGTATTTTCCCAGCCGAAGTTTGTCCAGCACGCCGGTTTGCAGGCCTTCACGTTTAAATTCCAGCGGCGTGCCGAGTGGGACAATATCCAGATACTCCGTGGTTAAAAAATTATCGAGCTGCAACGAGTCGACTTTTTGCGGCACCTTGTCTTTGACAGGTTTGAGCCACTGGCTGCTGGTACAATTTTTCAGCGGGGTGACATCTTCCATGGCATCAAGAAACAGCGATTTGTCGTCAAGGTTCATACGCAATCCTCCAGGCCCGTTTTCGTCCGTAACTATAACCGCCCGCAGGCTATGGCTCAACGGCGACAGCCTCCCTGTTCGTTAAACGTCCAATATGAAAGAAATAACTTCCGATTCAATTCACCATCACGGCAGCTGATTCAAAAGCGTGAAATTAGTCACTCAGATAGTCATGCATTTTTTATGAATACTGGCTATAAATAACGGTAGCCCGTAGCAGGAATATAACAGGGTCCAAACAGGAAGCATTGCTGTGTGTACTGGGGTCTGACTGATGTCGTCGGACCCCGTTTTTTTAATACAGGATATTTTATATTGTTATTGCTTTTGTGATTTTTTATCAGCCAAATTAAATATTATTAATATTTAGCCGCTAATTTAGCTCACTAATGCAGCAACGCGACTATCCTTCAAGTAAAGCCAGTCAGCGAGCAGCCTGCAGCTAAGCTGCCACGGCAGGCAATCTTAACAAGAGCATTATAACGAGCATTTGCAAACGATTTTATTTATACCTCTGCCGGTTCCTCCAACCCAATGCCTGGCAGCATTTAAAACCTGCACGCCAAACCGTTTCCGCATTATAAAAGCCTGCTTTTTAAAAACGACGCTATTAATTGCCGCAGGAGCCTGACAGGCAAATTATCCGCGGAAAATTCCTGATAAATATGCACTCTCCAATTCCCCTTACTGAGCATGGATATAATCTTTTTGGGTATCTGGCAGCGGCTCCTGGGGGCATGGTATCTTAGCGAATCGTCTGCCAGCCGGGCCCCGGAGGCCGAATAAAATGGAGCAAATCATGCTGAGACTACTGGAAGATAAAATCGCCACCCCGCTTGGGCCGCTGTGGATCCTGTGTGATGAGCAGTTCAGGCTGCGCGCCGTGGAATGGGAAGAGCACAGCGATCGTATGGAACAATTGCTTGATATTCACTACCGACGGGAAGGCTATCAGCGTGTCAGCAGCACAAATCCCGGCGGCTTGAGCGATAAGTTTCGTGACTATTTTGAGGGTGATTTAAGCGCAATCGACAGTTTGCCTTCTGCCACCGCCGGAACGGAGTTCCAGAGAGAAGTCTGGCAGACGTTGCGCACCATTCCCTGCGGGCAGGTTATGCATTACGGGCAGCTCGCTGAGCAGCTTGGCCGCCCGGGAGCGGCACGCGCCGTCGGGGCGGCGAACGGGTCGAATCCGGTCAGTATTGTGGTGCCCTGCCATCGCGTAATCGGGCGCAATGGCACGATGACGGGCTATGCCGGCGGCGTGGGGCGAAAAGAGTGGCTTTTACGCCATGAAGGCTATTTATTGCTCTAGCGATGGAGCAAGACACAAAGCAAGAATTAGGCTAAAGATGCGCAAGCTATTCCCGAACTAGATTCCATTGAACGTTTTTTATCAATGGGATAGGGATAAATAAAGAGGAAGGAATGCCATTAAATCCCTGATGGTGTTTCGCCGTACTTACGTGCTCAGCAAAAAGATGTTAAAATTGACCAATATCAATTACGGCCTGAGCATATCTATGATCCCTGAAAAGCGAATTATTCGACGCATTCAGTCTGGCGGTTGTGCTATCCATTGTCAGGATTGCAGCATCAGCCAATTATGCATCCCTTTTACGCTCAACGAGCATGAGCTTGATCAACTTGATAATATTATCGAGCGGAAAAAGCCTATCCAGAAGGGACAAACCCTGTTTAAAGCGGGTGACGAACTGAAATCGCTGTACGCCATTCGTTCAGGGACCATCAAGAGCTATACCATCACCGAGCAGGGCGACGAGCAAATCACCGGTTTCCACCTGGCGGGCGATCTGGTTGGCTTTGACGCCATCGGCACCGGCCACCACCCGAGCTTTGCTCAGGCGCTTGAAACCTCGATGGTCTGTGAAATTCCGTTCGAAACGCTGGACGACCTGTCCGGTAAAATGCCCAACCTGCGTCAGCAGATGATGCGTTTGATGAGCGGCGAGATCAAAGGCGATCAGGATATGATTCTGCTGCTTTCTAAAAAGAATGCCGAAGAGCGCCTGGCCGCGTTTATCTATAATCTGTCGCGTCGTTTCGCGCAGCGTGGTTTCTCTCCGCGTGAATTCCGTCTGACCATGACCCGCGGCGACATCGGTAACTACCTTGGTTTAACCGTTGAAACCATCAGCCGTCTTCTGGGCCGTTTCCAGAAAAGCGGGATGCTGGCGGTGAAGGGCAAATACATTACTATCGAAAATACCGATCTGCTGGCACAGCTTGCCGGGCAATCACGTAACGTGGCCTGATAACCTCTGCGCTTTGCCGGATCGCTACATTTTTCTATGTTTTTGATCCGGCAACGGCTTCCCACCTGTTTCATTCTCACCTTATAGGTTAATCTTACTTAACAGACTGTGGTTAAGCAGTTGTAAGGAGACCTGTATGGCAAAGTATCAAAACATGCTAGTCGCAATCGACCCCAACCAGGACGATCAACCTGCCCTGCGGCGTGCTGTTTATTTGCACCAACGGATTGGCGGCAGAATTAAGGCTTTTTTGCCGATCTACGATTTTTCCTATGAAATGACCACCCTTCTGTCCCCCGATGAACGTACCGCGATGCGCAAAGGCGTAATTAGCCAGCGCGCGGCCTGGATAAAAGAACAGGCGCAGTATTACATTGATGCGGGCGTTCCCATCGAAATCAAAGTGGTATGGCACAATCGTCCTTTTGAGGCCATCATCCAGGAAGTGATTAGCGGGGGCCATGACCTTCTGCTAAAAATGACCCACCAGCACGACAAACTCGAAGCCGTGATCTTTACCCCAACCGACTGGCACCTGCTGCGCAAATGCCCTTGTCCGGTATGGATGGTGAACGAAAAGCCGTGGCCTGAAGGTGGCCGGGCATTAGTCGCGGTGAACCTGGCAAGTGAAGAGCATTATCACAATGCGCTCAATGAGAAGCTGGTGAAAGAAACGCTGCGCCTTGCGGATGACGTAAATCACACGGAAGTTCATCTCGTCGGCGCATATCCTGTTACGCCAATTAATATCGCTATCGAGCTACCGGACTTCGACCCGAGCGTTTATAACGACGCCATTCGCGGGCAGCATCTGGTCGCCATGAAAGCGATTCGTCAGCAGTTTGGTATTGATGAGAAAATGACTCACGTCGAGAAAGGCCTGCCGGAGGAAGTCATTCCGGACCTGGCCGAGCATTTGCAAGCGGGGATTGTCGTGCTGGGTACCGTGGGCCGCACCGGCTTATCAGCGGCTTTCCTGGGCAATACCGCCGAGCAGGTTATCGACCACCTGCGCTGCGATCTGCTGGTTATCAAGCCCGACGAGTATCAAACTCCGGTTGAACTGGACGACGACGAAGACGACTAATCTCAGGCCTTAAAATACTAAAGCCCGACCACATTTAGTGGCCGGGCTTTTTTTACGGCTCGCTCATGCGCTTACAGAGCTTTCAGAATCGCTTCCACGCTGGCTTTGGCATCGCCAAACAGCATCTGCGTGTTGTCTTTGAAGAACAGCGGGTTCTGCACGCCTGCGTAGCCGGTGTTCATCGAGCGTTTAAAGACGATAACGTTCTGCGCCTTCCACACTTCCAGAACCGGCATGCCCGCAATTGGGCTGCGCGGATCTTCCTGCGCCGCCGGGTTCACCGTATCGTTCGCGCCGATAACCAGTACGGTGTCCGTATCGGTGAAATCATCGTTTATTTCATCCATTTCCAGCACCACGTCGTACGGCACGCGTGCTTCCGCCAGCAGTACGTTCATGTGACCCGGCAGACGACCCGCAACCGGGTGGATACCAAAGCGAACCTTGATGCCACGCGCGCGCAGTTTCTCGGTGATTTCCGCAACCGGATACTGGGCCTGTGCCACCGCCATACCGTAGCCCGGGGTGATGATCACGGTCGTGGAGTTCTTCAGCATTTCTGCTGTTTCTTCCGCGGTGATTTCACGGTGCTCGCCCGCTTCATCGGTTTCACCCGTTGAAGAACCATCAGTGCCGAAGCCGCCAGCGATAACGCTAATGAACGAGCGGTTCATCGCTTTGCACATGATGTACGACAGAATCGCACCGGAAGAACCCACCAGCGCCCCGGTCACGATCAGCAAATCGTTGCTAAGCATGAAGCCCGCCGCTGCGGCTGCCCAACCTGAGTACGAATTCAGCATCGACACCACCACCGGCATATCCGCACCGCCGATGGAGGCAACCAGATGCCAGCCGATAACCAGAGCGATAATGGTCATCACCAGCAGAGCCAGCACCTGCAGCCCAACGCTTTCGGTGCGCACGAAGATAATCAGCAAGGCAAATGAAACGACTAACGCAGCCAGGTTGAGTTTATGGCGGTTAGGCAGCATCAGCGGCTTAGACGAAATCTTGCCGCGCAGTTTGCCGAACGCCACGATGGACCCCGTGAAGGTCACCGCCCCAATGAAGATGCCGAGGAAGACTTCGGTTAAATGAATGTTTTCCATCACCGGCTCAAGGCCCGGACCGTGATCGAGATAGCTGTTAAAGCCCACCAGAACGGCGGCCAGACCCACGAAGCTGTGCAGAATCGCCACCAGCTCCGGCATTTCGGTCATTTCGACTTTCTTCGCCAGGTGCATACCGATCGCACCGCCGATGACCATCGCCACGATAATCCACACCACGTTGCCCGTTTCCGGCCCAAAGATGGTCGCCACCAGGGCTATCGCCATCCCGGCCATGCCGAACAGGTTGCCCTGTTTGGAGGTTTCGTGTTTGGACAGCCCGGCAAGGCTGAAAATAAACAGGATCGCGGCAACAATGTATGCAGCTGTAACTAATCCACCAGACATTTGTTACCCCTTAGTTCTTCCGGAACATTTTCAGCATGCGCTGAGTGACGGTGAATCCACCAAAAATATTGATACTGGCAATCAGCACGGCGATAAAGCTCAGCACGCTCACCCAGCCGCCGTGACCAATCTGCAAAAGCGCACCGACAACGATGATCCCTGAAATGGCGTTTGTCACCGACATCAGCGGCGTATGCAGCGCGTGAGACACGTTCCACACCACGTAGTAACCCACCACGCAGGATAAGGCGAAGACGGTGAAGTGGCCGAGGAACTCTTTTGGCGCGACATCGGCAAGCCAGCCGAACAGAATGATTGCCAGCGCCATAAACGCGTATTTACGCCACGGTGAGGCAGGCTTTTTCTCTTCAACAGGCACGGCCACTTTAGGCTGAGCGGCCTGAGGCTGAGCGGATACCTGAATCGGCGGCGCAGGCCAGGTGACTTCGCCTTCGCGAATGACCGTCACGCCGCGAATGACCACGTCTTCAAAATCCACGTTGATATTGCCGTCTTTCTCTTTGCAGAGCAGTTTCAGCAGGTTAACCAGGTTAGTGCCGTAAAGCTGAGAGGACTGCGTGGGCAAACGACCCGGTAAGTCCGTATAGCCAATCACGCGAACGCCGTTTGGCGTAACGGTGATTTTATCCGCCACGGTGTATTCGCAGTTGCCGCCGTTTTGCGCCGCCAAATCGACGATTACGCTGCCCGCCTGCATGGAATCGACCATTTCACGGGTGATGAGTTTCGGCGCTGGTTTACCAGGAATCAGCGCGGTGGTCACGATGATGTCGACTTCTTTCGCCTGCGCCGCAAACAGTTCCATTTCAGCTTTAATAAAGGCTTCAGACATCACTTTGGCGTAACCGTCGCCGCTGCCCGCCTCTTCTTTAAAGTCGAGCTCAAGGAACTCAGCGCCCATACTCTGGACCTGTTCTTTCACTTCAGGTCGCGTATCGAAGGCGCGAACGATAGCGCCAAGGCTGTTGGCTGCGCCGATTGCCGCAAGGCCGGCAACGCCCGCGCCAATGACCATAACTTTAGCCGGCGGCACTTTGCCCGCGGCGGTAATCTGGCCGGTAAAGAAGCGGCCAAATTCGTGTGCAGCCTCAACGATGGCGCGATACCCGGCAATATTTGCCATTGAGCTCAGCGCATCCAGGGACTGAGCGCGCGAAATACGCGGTACGGAGTCCATCGCCATCACGGTCACGTTGCGTGCGGCTAACTTTTCGAGCAGCTCGGCGTTCTGAGCGGGCCAGATAAAGCTAACCAGCGTCGTCCCTTCGCGCATCAGCTCAATTTCACTGTCCTGCGGGGCATTAACTTTGAGGATAATGTCAGATTGCCAGACATCGGCAGTGTCGGTAACGGTGGCGCCGACCTGGGCAAACGCTTCATCATCGAAGCTGGCCAGTTTCCCTGCGCCGCTTTCAATGGCAACGGCAAATCCCAGTTTTAGCAGTTGTTCCACGGTTTTCGGTGTGGCAGCCACGCGGGATTCACCGGCCCACCGCTCTTTTGGTACACCAATACGCATAGTATTCCCTTCCATCTGTTTTATATGATGGTTTGTCAGACGTTGCCGCAGCAAACTTTACGCGCGTTATTTGTCACTCCTGACAAACGCCAGCTCCGTTACCGCTTCAACAAAAAATACATCTGTAACAAACTTTTTATAACCTACTGAAAATAACGCCTGTGATCTACATCATCATCGCAGTATTTGTATCTTTACCGCAAAATCTCAGTGTCTATGGCTCCAGGCAGCTCTTTTTAACTAAAATTCATTGCCGAAGCCTGATATTACGCTTAAGCGAAGCGGCCAAACATGATTCTCCACCGCGACAAACCGCAGTTTTAACATTGCATTAACCAAATAAGTCGTAAGCTTTAGCAGTTTTTCTGGTCAACGGGGCAAATTGTGCATATATAAATTTTTGTTATGAAAATTATGTGCTTTGATGGGCACCACTTTAAAAATGCCGCAGACAGTAGCCGTGTTTCAATGCCATAATCTGCGGCTATTCGGTCATTTCAGAGAATGCGGTATTAGTATTCATTTTGCGCAAGGCGAAGGATTATTTTTATGAAGCTCAAGAACACTCTTCTGGCGTCAGCACTTATTTCACTGACTACCCTGTCCGTTCAGGCGGCGCAGGAGCTGACTCCAGAGCAAGCGGCCTCTCTTAAACCTTTTGATCGTATCGTCGTTACCGGTCGCTTTAACGCGATCGGCGATGCGGCAAAAGCCGTTTCCCGCCGTGCCGACAGTGCAGGCGCCGCTTCTTTTTATATTCAGGATCTGAACGATACCGGCAACAGCGGTAACTGGCGCGTAGTGGCGGACGTTTTCCATGCCGACGCCCCGAAAGCGGAGCAGGAAGGCAATCGCGTGATTAACGGCGTGATGGAGCTGCCTAAAGACCAGGCGTACTTGCTGGAACCTTTTGACACCGTCACCGTGCAGGGTTTCTATCGCAACCAGCCGGAAGTGAACGATGCCATCACCAAAGCGGCAAAGGCCAAAGGTGCAGCCTCCTTCTTTATCGTGCGCCAGGTTGATGCTAACCAGGGTGGCAACCAGCGTATTACCGCATTTATTTATAAAGCCGATGCGAAGAAACGCGTCGTGCAAAGCCCGGATGCCATTCCTGCCGATTCCGAAGCGGGTAAAGCGGCTATCGCCGCCGGCGGTGCAGCCGCTGCTAAGGTTGAAATCCCGGGCGTAGCGACTTCTTCCATGCCAGGCAGCGACGTTGGCCGCTTCTTTGAAACTCAGTCCTCTAAAGGTGGGCGTTACACTGTCACCTTACCGGACGGGACTAAAGTTCAGGAGCTGAACAAAGTGACCGCGGCACAGATGGTGCCGTTCGACAGCGTTAAGTTTACCGGCAACTACAGCGGCATGACCGAAGTGTCATATCAGGTTGCGAAACGCGCGGCGAAGAAAGGGGCGAAGTACTACCACGTTACCCGCCAGTGGCAGGAACGCGGTGGCAACATGACCATCAGCGCCGACCTCTATAAGTAATCCCCGGCCATACCATCAGGGCAGCCTCGCTGCCCTTTTTTACGCCCTCTTTTTGCGCAATTAGTCCAATTTATGGCGCATGTCATTGCAAGCAGAGTTCACACTCCGTAAAATTCCGCGCCTTAGCGTGATCCTCCATTTTTATGCGTAAAAGCATAATAATTATTCTGGGTCCTGGCTCACATTTATTGGACACCCATGGAAAAGAAACTTGGCCTTGCCGCATTAACCGCCCTGGTGCTTAGCTCAATGCTCGGCGCAGGCGTCTTCAGCCTGCCGCAAAATATGGCAAGCGTAGCAAGCCCTGCGGCGCTGCTGATTGGCTGGGCTATCACCGGCGCGGGGATTTTACTGCTGGCGCTGGCGATGCTGGTCCTGACGCGTTTACGGCCCGACCTCGACGGTGGAATCTTCACCTATGCCCGCGAAGGTTTTGGCGAATTAATCGGTTTTTGCTCCGCCTGGGGCTACTGGCTGTGCGCCGTTATCGCCAACGTTTCTTATCTGGTTATCGTCTTCTCCGCCCTGAGCTTCTTTACGGATACGCCGGAGCTGCGCCTGTTCGGCGATGGCAACACCTGGCAGTCAATTATCGGTGCGTCCGTCCTGCTGTGGATGGTTCACTGGCTTGTGCTGCGCGGCGTGCAGACGGCAGCAGGTATCAATCTGGTTGCCACGCTCGCCAAGCTCCTTCCGCTGGGCATGTTCATCGTGCTCGCGGCAATGGCCTTCCAGCTGCGCACATTCAGCCTCGATTTCTCCGGGCTGGAACTCGGCGTGCCTGTCTGGGAGCAGGTAAAAAACACCATGCTCATCACGCTGTGGGTGTTTATTGGCGTTGAAGGTGCCGTTGTCGTTTCAGCACGTGCGCGTAATAAGAAAGATGTTGGCCGTGCAACGCTGCTCGCGGTGATTGCCGCACTTGGCGTGTATCTGCTGGTGACCCTGCTTTCTCTTGGCGTTGTTGCCCGTCCTGAACTGGCCGGCATGCGCAACCCGTCAATGGCGGGGATTATGGTTGAAATGATGGGGCCGTGGGGCGAAGTCATTATTGCCGCAGGCCTGATCGTCTCCGTTTGCGGAGCCTACCTGAGCTGGACGATTATGGCCGCCGAAGTCCCGCTGCTGGCCGCGACTCACAAGGCATTCCCCAAGATTTTTGCCCGCCAAAATAAGAACAATGCGCCGTCGGCTTCTTTGTGGCTGACCAACATCAGCGTCCAGGTTTGCCTGGTATTAATCTGGCTGACCGGCTCTGACTACAACACGCTGCTGACGATCGCTTCGGAAATGATTCTGGTGCCCTATTTCCTCGTCGGCGCTTATTTATTAAAAATCTCAGTTCGTCCGCTGCACAAAGCAATCGGCCTTGGCGCATGCATTTACGGCCTGTGGCTGCTTTACGCATCCGGCCCGATGCACCTTCTGCTTTCGGTGGTATTGTATGCGCCGGGTTTACTTGTCTTTATGTACGCCCGCAGCACCCATACGCACGATATCAACCTGAACGCGCGGGAAAAAACCATCATTGCGATGATGCTGTTTGCTGCCCTTCCGGCGACATGGATGCTGGTGAGATAACGTCTCTCCAGCCTGCCAGCAACGAGGAGCTATCAATGGAAAAAGCATCTAACCTGCGGCCCGTGCTGATCACCGGCGCAGGCCGTCGTATTGGTCTCGCGCTGGCAAAAAGTTTTCTGGCTCGCAGGCAGCCGGTAATAGCCAGCTATCGCACCCGCTATCCCGCCATTGATGAACTCGAACAGGCAGGCGCCGTTTGCCTGTTTGCTGATTTTTCGACAAATATCGGCATCGAAGCTTTTGCCGATGCCGTCACGCATCGCTGCTCTGGACTGCGCGCAATGATTCATAATGCCAGCGCGTGGCAGGCTGAATCCCCCACCGTTCCACATGGCGACACGCTGGCTACCATGTTACAAATCCACGTTAACGCGCCCTATCTGCTGAACCATCTGCTTGAGCCTTTGCTGCGCGGACACGGCCATGCCGGCGCCGACATCATCCACTTTACAGATTACGTGGTTGAGCGCGGCAGCGATAAACATATCGCCTATGCGGCAAGCAAAGCCGCGCTTGATAATTTGACCAGATCTTTCGCCCGCAGGCTGGCGCCGGAAGTCAAAGTGAACGCCATTGCTCCGGCGATGATTATGTTCAACGAGCGCGACGATGCGGATTATCGGAAGGCGGCGCTGAACAAGTCAATCATGAAGATCGCACCGGGCGAAGAAGAGATTATTGCCCTGGTGAATTATCTGCTGGAAAGCAGGTATGTTACCGGCCGCACGCACGCGGTAGACGGCGGTCGCCCTCTGCGATAAATCTGTTTACCCGTGAGCGTGGGTGTAATAGATTCGCTCAGTGTGTGTTTCCCCTTTTCACCTGACGTGCCGGGCTATGAACAAAATCGTATACGTGGAAGACGACCCAGAAGTTGGCAGCCTGATTGCCGCCTATCTGGGCAAGCATGACATTGAAGTTATTGTCGAAAGCCGCGGCGATCGCGCCGAGGAAGTCATTCAGCACCATCAGCCCGACCTGGTTTTGCTGGACGTTATGCTGCCGGGCAAAGACGGCATGACGCTGTGCCGCGATCTCCGCCCGCAGTGGGATGGCCCTATCGTGCTGCTCACCTCCCTTGATAGCGATATGAACCATATTCTGTCCCTGGAAATGGGCGCTAACGATTACATTCTGAAAACGACTCCGCCTGCGGTGCTGCTGGCGCGATTAAGGCTGCATCTTCGCCAGCGGATTTCCGCTCAGCACACCGTTGAAACTACGCCGACCGCGTTAAAGCCCCACAAGGCAATGCGCTTTGGCACGCTGTGCATCGATCCGCTCAATCGACAGGTCACGCTGGGTGAGGAAAATATCCCACTTTCTACGGCAGATTTCGATTTGCTGTGGGAGCTGGCCACGCACGCTGGCCAAATAATGGATCGAGACGCGCTGTTGAAAAACCTGCGCGGCGTAAGCTATGACGGCATGGACAGAAGCGTGGACGTTGCTATCTCACGCTTGCGTAAAAAACTCTACGACAGCGCGACGGAACCTTTCCGCATTAAAACCGTGCGCAATAAAGGCTATCTTTTTGCCCCGCACGCCTGGGAAAGCGAAGCCTGATGAAAAAACTGTTCATCCAGTTTTACCTGCTGCTGTTTGTCTGCTTTCTGGTGATGACCATGCTCGTCGGGCTGGTCTATAAATTCACCGCCGAACGAGCAGGCCGCCAGTCGCTGGATGATTTAATGAAAAGCTCGCTCTACCTGATGCGCAGCGAGCTGCGGGAAATTCCGCCCCGCGACTGGAACAAAACCATCAACGATCTCGACCTGAACCTCTCGTTTAAGCTGAACATTGAACCGATGAGCAAGTTTAAGCTCGATGAAGCGACGGCAAAGCACCTGCGCGAAGGGGAAATTGTCGCGCTCGACGACGAATACACCTTCATTCAACGTATTCCGCGCAGCCACTATGTGCTGGCCGTCGGCCCGATTCCATACCTGTTCTTCCTGCACCAAATGCGCCTGCTCGACGTGGCGCTGATGGCGTTTATCGCCATTTCGCTCGCCTTTCCGGTGTTTATCTGGATGCGGCCACACTGGCAGGACATGCTCAAGCTGGAAACCGCCGCGCAGCGGCTCGGCAAAGGCCACCTTGATGAACGTATCCATTTTGACAGCGCCTCAAGCTTTGAACGGCTGGGCGTCGCCTTTAACCAGATGGCGGACAATATCAACGCCCTGATTGCCAGCAAAAAGCTGCTGATTGACGGTATTGCCCACGAGCTGCGCACCCCGCTGGTTCGCCTGCGCTATCGTCTTGAGATGAGCGAAAACCTCACGGCAGCAGAATCTCTGGCGCTCAATCGCGATATCGGCCAGCTGGAGGGCCTGATAGACGAACTCCTGACCTACGCCCGCCTCGACAGGCCGCAGACGGAGCTCCATCTTTCCGAGGTCGATTTGCCGAACTGGCTGCAAAGCCACATTGCCGACGTTCGCGTGATTCATCCCCATCGCGACATCGAGCTGAAGAACGCCGTCGGCAGCGCGTTTGGGCAAATTGATTTACGTCTGATGGAACGCGTCATCGACAATCTGATTAACAACGCTCTGCGCTACAGCCAGCAGAACCTGCGCGTCAGCCTTAATCTCGAAGGCGAAACGGCGGTTTTACAGGTTGAAGATGACGGTCCTGGCATTCCTGAAGAAGAACGCGAACAGGTATTCCAGCCGTTCGTTCGGCTAGACCCAAGCCGCGACAGGGCTACCGGCGGCTGCGGTCTGGGGCTGGCGATTGTCCATTCCGTGGCGGTGGCAATGGGCGGTGCCGTCAGCGTAGACGCCAGCGATTTGGGCGGCGCACGTTTTCGCTTTAGCTGGCCGGTCAATCCTTTAGCATCCCCGCTTTCTCTGAGCTGACCTTTTCACCCTGGTTAGCGAAAGCGACGCAGGTGGTGAGGTTTGCAACGACGTGCTATAACGCTATAAGTATGTTGTAACTAAAGTGGATGCAAAATGGCGGATTACGATCTGATTGAACGACTGACGAGCACGTTTCGCGATCTGGAACGAGCGCAGCAGCTTTTCCGTGAGCAGCTCGAGGGCTATCGCCTGCTGGCTGGCCGTGTTTTTCAGCTTCCCGACGTGCGCAAAGGCGACGAGCACGATCCGCTCGACCAGATCGAAGTCAAACAGCGTATCGGTGCCGAGGCGCACGAAGCCGCCGTGCGGCACTTCACCCGCCTTTTCATCCAGCAGCAATCAGAGAAAATCAGCAGCAAAGCGGCTGTGCGCCTGCCCGGTGCCGTGTGCTACGCCGTCAGCCAGGAACAGCATCAGCGGACCAGCAGGCTCATCGAACAAATCAACCGGCTTAAGCTGGCGCTGGAAAAGATCATCAGCGTCGACTCCGGTCTGGCAAGCGTGCAGCGTTTCGAGTGGGTTCACCACCACATTCCGGGGCTGATTACGCTGAATGCCTATCGGGCTATTACGCAGGTTGATAACCCTTCCACGCTGCGCTTCGGCTGGGCCAACAAGCAAATCATCAAGAATTTGTCGCGCCATGAGGTGATGGTGATGCTGGAAAACAGCCTGAAGGCCAATCGCGCCGTCCCGCCCTTTACGCGGGAGCAGTGGGCGGCACAAATTGAACGCGAGCTAACTAGCGTCTCAATGCTGCCTGCTAACGCGCAGCTGAAGATTAAGCGGCCGGTGAAAGTGCAGCCCGTGGCGCGAGTCTGGTATCAGGATCGGCAAAAACAGGTGCAGCACGCCTGCCCTTCACCGCTGGTCGTTTTATGCCAGCGCGACGGCGGCGAAGCGCCGCCGGAAATCGGCGAGCTGCTGAACTATGATGCGCAGAAAATTCGCCATCGCTATAAGCCGGAGGCGCAGCCGCTGGAGCTGCTTATCCCGCGCCTGCATCTGTACTGCCAAAGATGAAAAACGCCTCCGGGGAGGCGCTTAATATCAGGATCTCATGCTGCCGACCATCTCTTCTGGCCGTACCCAGGCGTCAAACTCCTCTTCGCTGAGATAGCCAAGCTTCAGCGCGGAGGCCTTCAGCGTTAGCCCTTCTTTGTGGGCCTTCTTGGCGATTTCCGCCGCTTTGTCATAGCCGATGTGCGTATTCAGCGCGGTGACCAGCATCAGCGACTCGTTCAGCAGCTGGCTGATACGATCCCGGTTTGGTTCAATCCCCACCGCGCAGTGTTCGTTGAAGCTTTCCATGCCGTCGGCCAGCAAACGAATGGATTGCAGCACGTTGTGAATGACCATCGGTCGATAAACGTTCAGCTCAAAGTTGCCTGAAGCGCCGCCCATGTTGACCGCTACGTCATTGCCCATCACCTGGCAGCACAGCATCGTCATGGCTTCGCACTGGGTTGGGTTAACTTTTCCCGGCATGATTGAGCTGCCCGGTTCATTTTCTGGAATAGACAGCTCGCCGATGCCACAGCGCGGGCCGGACGAGAGCCAGCGCACGTCGTTGGCGATTTTCATCAGCGATGCCGCCAGGCCCTTGAGCGCGCCGTGAGCATGAACCAGCGCGTCGCAGGTCGCCAGGGCTTCAAATTTGTTCGGCGCGGTGACGAACGGCTGCCTGGAAAGCTCCGCTAATTCTTTCGCCACGCGCACGGCGTATTCAGGATGCGTGTTCAGCCCTGTTCCTACTGCCGTTCCGCCCAGCGCCAGCTCGGCCACGTGCGGCAGGCTTTGTTCAATGTGCTTCAGGCCGTGTTCAAGCATCGCAACCCAGCCGGATATCTCCTGCCCCAGCGTCAGCGGCGTTGCGTCCTGCAGGTGCGTACGGCCAATTTTGACGATATCGCGGAAAGCCTCCGCCTTCGCGTGCAGCGTCGCTTTCAGCGTTTGTAGCTGCGGTATCAGCTGCTCGCGCACGGCAATAACCGCGGCGACGTGCATGGCCGTTGGGAAAACGTCGTTCGAGCTCTGGCTCTTGTTCACATCGTCATTGGGATGAACAAGGCGCTCCATACCGCGCACGCCGCCAAGCAGTTCGCTCGCACGATTCGCCAGCACTTCGTTCATGTTCATATTGCTCTGCGTGCCGGAGCCGGTTTGCCAGATGGCCAGCGGGAATTCGTCCGGATGCTGGCCTGCCAGCACTTCATCCGCCGCGGCCAGAATGGCGTTGCCGCGCTCGGCGGGAAGCAAGCCGAGATCCATATTCACCTTCGCGGCCGCACGTTTGGTGAGCGCCAGCGCCTGAATCAGCGCCGTCGGCATTTTTTCGGTAGAGATACGGAAGTGCTCCAGCGAGCGCTGCGTCTGCGCGCCCCAGAGTCGGTCTGCCGGAACATCAATGGGTCCCATAGAGTCTTTCTCGATACGACTGGATGCCATTTCACTCTCCTTTTAAGGTAAAAAAAAGCCGCCTTGTCGGGCGGCTTCAGAATCTTATTTCACGCATCGGTTGCACTGAGAGGCGTGAATTTTCTGGAAGAAGTCGTTGCTCTTGTCATCGACCAGAATGAAGGCCGGGAAATCTTCCACTTCGATTTTCCAGATAGCCTCCATGCCCAGCTCGGGATACTCAACGCAGGTCAGGCTCTTGATGCTCTGCTGCGCCAGCACCGCCGCCGGGCCGCCGATGCTGCCGAGGTAAAAGCCGCCGTGCCGGTGACAGGCGTCGGTCACCTGCTGGCTGCGGTTACCTTTCGCCAGCATCACCATGCTGCCGCCGTTAGCCTGTAAAAGATCGACATACGAATCCATGCGGCCTGCGGTAGTCGGGCCCAATGAACCGGAGGCATAGCCTTCCGGCGTTTTGGCCGGCCCCGCATAGTAAATCGGGTGATCTTTGACGTACTGCGGCAGCCCTTCGCCGCTGTCGATACGTTCTTTGAGCTTAGCGTGTGCGATGTCGCGCGCCACAATTATCGTTCCGCTCAGGGAAAGACGTGTGGAAACGGGATACTGAGAGAGCTGCTTTAGGATCTCGCTCATCGGACGGTTCAGATTGACCTTAACGGCTTCGCCCTCGCCCGCCTGGCGCAGCGCCTCGGGGATAAACTTGCCCGGGTTATGTTCGAGTTTTTCCAGCCAGATGCCGTCGCGGTTAATTTTCGCCTTAATGTTGCGGTCCGCAGAGCAGGACACGCCCATGCCAATCGGGCACGACGCACCGTGGCGCGGCAGGCGCACCACGCGAATATCGTGCGCGAAGTATTTGCCGCCGAACTGCGCGCCGAGGCCGAGGTTCTGCGCCTCTTTCAGCAGCTCTTCTTCCAGCGCGATGTCGCGGAACGCCTGGCCGTGCTCGTTCCCTTCAGTTGGCAGGCCGTCGTAATACTTGGTGGAGGCGAGTTTGACCGTTTTGAGCGTGGACTCAGCGGATGTGCCGCCAATCACAAAGGCGACGTGGTACGGCGGGCAGGCCGCGGTGCCGAGGCTGCGCATTTTCTCGACCAGATAATCCTTCAGCTTGCCGGGGCTGAGCAGCGCTTTGGTTTCCTGGTACAGGTAAGTTTTGTTTGCCGAACCGCCGCCCTTGGAGATGCAGAGAAATTTATACTCGCTGCCGTCCACGCTGTAGAGGTCGATTTGAGCGGGAAGGTTGGTGCCGGTGTTCACTTCTTTATACATATCCAGCGCCGCGTTTTGCGAATAGCGCAGGTTATCTTCGAGATAGGTGTTGTACACGCCCTGTGACAGCGCGGCCTCATCGCCGCCTCCGGTCCAGACGCGCTGGCCTTTCTTGCCGACGATTATCGCAGTCCCGGTATCCTGGCAGGTAGGCAGAATCCCTTTCGCCGCGATCTCAGAGTTACGCAGGAACTGGAGCGCAACGTACCTGTCGTTCTCGCTGGCTTCCGGGTCGTGAAGAATATCGGCAACCTGCTGCTGGTGCGCGGGCCGAAGCATAAAAGAGGCATCGTGGAAGGCGTGCTGCGCGAGCAGAGTCAGGGCCTGAGGGTCGACCTTCAGCACTTCCTGGCCTTCAAACTCTGAGATGGAAACATGCTCTTTGCTCAGCAGATAGTACTCGGTTTCATCTTTTTTTAACGGGAACGGCTCTTGATAATGAAAGGCTTTATTCGACATTGTTCTCTCACTTACGGCATCAATAATTATCTTTTGTCACTTTTAGATTTCAGGTTGCTGGTAGCCGGCAAGGGCGTCCGCCTCAGGAGCCTGCTTAAGTTGGTGACTGAGGTTAGCGAATGCAGCCAGCCCCCCGAGCCTGAAAGATGATGGGTACAATATGCTACACAATTTTTTAACAAAAACTGAGACTAATACGACTTTTTGATCCCCTGGTTACTTCGCTGCGGATAATTGGTTTAATAGTCCGAATCTTATCTTCATTACAACAGGGCTTGATAATGCAAAAATTAATCAACTCAGTGCAAAATTATGCATGGGGAAGTAAAACTGCCTTAACAGAACTCTACGGCGTACAAAACCCGCAGGATCTGCCAATGGCAGAACTGTGGATGGGCGCGCATCCTAAAAGCAGCTCAAAGGTGCTGGAAAACGGCCAGCCGCGTTCCCTGCGCGACGTGATTGACGCCGACCAGAACGCCGTCCTCGGCCAGGCCGTTGCAGAGCGATTTGGTGAGCTGCCGTTCCTCTTCAAAGTGCTGTGTGCCGACCAGCCCCTTTCCATCCAGGTTCACCCGAACAAGAAAGCCTCCGAAATTGGTTTTGCCAAAGAAAACGCCGACGGTATTCCTTTGGATGCCGCCGAGCGTAACTACAAAGATCCTAACCATAAGCCCGAGCTGGTCTTCGCCCTCACGCCGTTCCTCGCGATGAACGCCTTCCGCGAGTTCTCTGAAATTGTTTCGCTGCTGCAGCCTGTTTCCGGCGCGCACCCGGCAATCGCGCACTTCCTGCAAAAACCAGACGCCGAAAGCCTGGCGCAGCTCTTTGCCAGCCTGCTCAACATGCAGGGCGATGAAAAATCCCTCGCCATCGGCGTGCTTAAAGCGGCGCTGAACAGCCAGCAGGGCGAGCCGTGGGAAACCATCCGCGTGATTTCCGAGTTTTATCCGGACGACAGCGGCCTGTTCTCGCCGCTGCTGCTTAACGTCGTGAAGCTGGCCCCGGGCGAAGCGATGTTCCTGTTCGCCGAAACGCCGCACGCCTACCTGAAAGGCGTAGCGCTGGAAGTGATGGCTAACTCGGACAACGTGCTGCGCGCGGGCCTGACGCCAAAGTACATCGACATCCCCGAGCTGGTTGCAAACGTTAAGTTTGAAGCTAAGCCCGCGGGCGAGCTGCTGACCCAGCCGGTCAAAAACGGCAGCGAGCTGGACTTCCCGATTCCGGTGGAAGATTTTGCCTTCTCGCTGCATGATTTAAGCGCCACGCCGGCAGAGCTCGCCCAGGACAGTGCGGCAATCGTGTTCTGCGTTGAAGGTGAAACCGTGCTCGCCAGGGACGACCGGCAGCTGGTGCTGAAGCCCGGTGAATCAGCGTTTATCGCGGCCAGCGAGTCCCCGGTAAGCGCCAGCGGCGTAGGACGTATCGCCCGGGTGTTTAACAAACTCTGAATCTAAGTAACTTACTGATCTTTTATGTCTGGATTGCTAAGCTTACTGAGATAGTTTTCTCAAACGCCTGCGGGCGTTTCAGACTGATGAGCCACCTCAGACGGTAGAAGGAATATCTGAGGTCATCAAAGATAAACAAGGAAAATCAATTTAATGATTTTCGGCTGATAACCACAAAGAGGGAAAAACCACGCTTTTTCCCTCTTTGTCAACAATCTCAAACGCCTGCGGGCGTTTTTCATTCGGCGGCCGGGGGATATCCGGCTACCGCTTCAAAATGGACAGGACAAGATGAAAAAATCTCTGGTTGCGGTAGGTGTCATCGTAGCGCTGGGCGTGGTGTGGACGGGCTCGGCCTGGTATACCGGTAAACAGCTTGAAGGACGGATGGCGGAGCTTATCGCCAACGCTAACGCCGAGTTAAATAAAGCGTCACCGGAAGCTGGCCTGACGCTGAGCTATCAGGATTATCATCGTGGCCTGTTCCACAGTACGATGCAGCTGGTGGTTAAGCCTACGCCGGGCGCGCAAAGCGCGCTGATGAAAGCGGATCAGAGCGTGGTGTTCGCTGAAACCATCGATCATGGCCCCTTCCCGTTCGCCCAGCTGAAAAAATTCAATTTAATCCCGAGCATGGCTTCCGTGCAGACCGTGCTGGTCAATAACCCCACCACCAAACCGCTGTTTGACATGACGAAAGGCCAGTCCTTTATCGATGCGCAGACGCGTATTGGCTACAACGGCGCCACTTCGTCCGACGTCAACCTGCTGCCGTTAAACTACGAAGAAGGTGATAACAAGCTGGCCTTCAGCGGCGGTCAGTTCACCGCCGACGTTGACGGCGACAGCAACAACATCGCCATTAACGGCGAAGCCAAAAGCGGCCTGATCAACACCGTTAACCAGTATGGACAGCACGTCCAGATGAGCTTTAACGGCGTGAAAACCGACGGCAGCACGCAGCGCAGCGAGTTTGATGAGCGCATTGGCGAGCAAAAAGCCTCGATTGAGAAGCTGGCGATTGCCGTTGAAGGCAAAGAGATGGCCGTTCTCGACGGCATCAGCATTCACGCAAAATCTGAAGTTCAGGACGATAAAAAGCACCTGACCGGCCAGATTGACTACGCTATCGACGCGCTGAAGGTGCAGAACCAGAATATGGGCAGCGGCAAGCTGTCGCTGAAAGTCGGCAATATCGACGGCGCGGCCATGCATCAGTTCACTCAGAAATATAACGCTGAATCCCAGCGCCTGCTGGCCGATCCGGCCGTCGCTCAGGACCCGGAAGTCTATCAGCAGAAGCTTATTGAAGCGCTGGCGGATAACTTCCCGCTGCTGCTGAAAGGCAACCCGGTT
Organism: Buttiauxella sp.; assembly: GCA_036489025.1. Taxonomy (GTDB): domain Bacteria; phylum Pseudomonadota; class Gammaproteobacteria; order Enterobacterales; family Enterobacteriaceae; genus Dryocola. The sequence continues at coordinate 193,562 of DASXGN010000028.1, read as the reverse complement.
ATCACCGTTGCCCCGCTGAGCTGGAAGAACGACAAAGGCGAAAGCACCTTTAACCTGTCGCTGTTTATGAAGGATCCGGCTGGCGCAACCGGCCCGGCAAACTCAGCGGAAGAGCAGCTTGACCGCTACGTGAAGTCCCTCGACAGCAAGCTGGTTATCCCGATGGATATGGCGACAGAGGCGATGACCCAGGTTGCCCAGCTCGAAGGTTACAAAGCAGAAGATGCGGCGAAGCTTGCGGGCCAGCAGATCAAAGGCCTGGCGGCCATGGGCCAGATGTTCCGCGTCACCAAAGTTGAAGACAACAACATCACCACCAGCCTGCAATACGGCAGCGGCAAAGTCTCGCTGAACGGTGAGCAGATGTCGCTGGCCGAGCTGATTGGCATGTTCGCCCTGCCGGGCATGGATATTTCACCTTCTCAACCGGCACCTGCGCCGGAGCTCGAAGCTCCTGCCCCGGCGATACCGCCTGCGCAATAGAGTTTTTCACTTCATCACACAGCGAAAACCGCCGATTTACTCTATGGCGGTTTTCGATATATCCTCCCATTCTCCGCGCGTTATTTTCACTCTTTTAAGAACTACCGTTAAATAGTAATTTTGTCACGTATCACAATTCAATTAAATTAACACTTGGCAAACAAAAAAGTGCATCATACTTTCTGAGCATCTCAATTTTGTGATGTTCCTCAGGAGGTCCTATGCTTTTCATTACGAATAGATTACCCAAAGGGTCATGGGTGACAACCGCAGGAAGGCAATTCACTTTCGATTTAAAGAATAATACACCTTCAACATCAATGTATTTCTGTGAATATAATGAAAATAAAAAAAGCTCGATAGAATTGGGCAGTGCAATGTTTCTTAACAAGGTGAAATCAGCCACACAAAAGCAGATTGTTTTGTATATTCATGGCTTTTCAAATTTGCCTGATATGGCGTTTAAAGCAGCAAAAGAATTTCAGGATTTATGTAACTTAGAGCTTGAAAATGAAGTTTTAGTCATACCTCTGATTTGGCCTTGTGATGATGATCCCGGTATAATCAAAGATTACTGGGATGATGAAATAGCCGCCGATGCAAGTAATACCGCCTTTGCCAGGGTGTTAGCAAGATTTCTGGATTGGCGGAATAGCAATCAGGCGGATAACGATCTTTGTACAAAGCGAATCAATGTTGTTGCTCACTCCATGGGAAACCGTGTATTACGTGGGGCCATTAATACCTGGCAAAAACAGTTTGCCTCAAATGGTGTTCCACTGATGTTCAGAAATACATTTTTGATAGCGGCAGACATAGAAAACGATTCTCTGGAATATCATGCGTTGGGTGAAGGCATTTGTTCCGCATCGAAGAATGTTGTGGTCTACTATGCAGCAGATGATTTCGCACTTGGCGCAAGCAAAGTAGCAAATAGAAAATTCACACATCGGTTAGGTCATTTAGGACCAAGAGAGATGGGTCTTGTCCCTAAAAATGTCTTTTCAGTTAATTGCGATCAGGTAAATAACCGCTACGACAATCCTAAAGGGCATAGTTACTTCAGGTACGCAGATAATGAGAGCAATTCACCTTCTACTCCTGGTATTGTATTTAAACATATATTCAGCTGTATATATTCAGGGCGAGTTGATGCACTCACCTTAAATAACAGAGATGTCTACATTGAAGATGTTACGGATAACTAATCCTGTGACGGGGGAGAGCATTCCCCCGGTATTTAGTTTCCCCGCACCACCAGCCGCGCAGGCATTATCTGGTTGCGCGCCTCATCGTCGCCCGTCAGGGCGCGAGTCAACATGCGCTGGCCCGCGCTGCGGCCAATTTCCCTCGCCGGGGTTGAAACCCAGGTCAGGGGCAAATCATCCAGCTCGTCGTCCATCACTTCTGCAAACGCCGCCAGCGCCACGTGCCGGTCATAATAGCTGTCGAAGTTGCCTTCCCCGCTTTGCCGCCCTGCCCGCAGCAGGCCAAACCATGCGCCCATCGCGATAGTGTTGTTATGGCAGAGCACCGCCGTGATGGTGGGATTGTGGTGCAGCAGAGTGGTGATCGCGTCGGCCGCCTGCTTCTGGCTGGATTCGCACTCGATTATCCATTCGCTGTGAAACGGCAGGCCGAATTTCAGCAGCGTGGAACAGTAGCCGCCGAGGCGCTCTGCGCGTGTCAATGAAGAACCGCGCCCGCCCAGCCAGGCAATTCGCTGATGCCCGCGCTTGATAAGATGCTCGGTCACCAGCTGCGCCGCCTGCATATTATCGGGGCGGATGCTGTCCGCTTCGTCCAGATAGCTTGCCCGTGAGGCAAAAACCAGCGGCAGATTTTTTTGCTCCGCCAGCTCGCGCAGCTCCGCGCCCTGTCCCGCCGCACCGGCGATAATAATCCCGTCCACGCCCTGGGAAACCAGCGTATCGAAGCAGCGCTGCATATGCTGGCCTTTGCCGCCGCTTTGGGTGAGGAACAGCAGCTTGCCCTGTTTTTCTAATTCGTCGGTCAGCCCGGCCGTCAGCTCCGCATAAAAGGGATTGCACAGATCGCGAACAATCAGCCCTATCACCCCGCTTTGCCCGCCGCGCAGCGATGCGGCCTGGCGATTACGCACAAAACCCAGCTTTTCAATGGCCTCGTTGACCCGCGTGCCGGTGGCGGCGGAAATTCTGCCTTTGCCGCTCAGCACGAGCGAAACCGTCGTCACCGAGACGCCTGCGGCATCGGCAACGTCGTTTATGGTTATTTTTTTTGCCATCGTGGTCATTGGTGGAACAGGTCCTCCCTGAATCAAGGTATTGCACAGGATAAAACGTTTTACCCAAGTGCGCACATTAGGCGCTTTGCCACGTTTTTATTCTGTGACCTGTGGCGCAATATGATTTGGTAAAACGTTTTATCATCCGCATCGTTTCGTAGGGTTACTAACTTTTATCAACCAGGCTACAGGAGTCGTTATGGCGGCTGGTTCACCTCAAAAAATTACGGTTTGGGAATTTTTCCAAAACCTGGGCAAAACTTTTATGCTGCCGGTGGCGCTGCTGTCCTTCTGCGGCATCATGCTCGGTATCGGCAGCTCGCTGAGCAGTCATGACGTTATTACGCTGATTCCTGCCCTTAATCAGCCGTTCCTCCAGGCCATTTTTATCTGGATGAGCAAAATCGGCTCGTTCGCCTTCACCTTCCTGCCGGTGATGTTTTGTATCGCTATCCCGCTGGGTCTGGCAAGCGAAAACAAAGGCGTCGCCGCCTTCGCCGGTTTCGTTGGCTACGTGGTAATGAACCTTGGCGTCAACTTCTGGCTGACGGCTAAAGGCATTTTGCCGACAACCGACGCCGCCGTTCTGAAAGCGAACAATATTCAAAGCATTCTCGGCATTCAGTCTATTGATACCGGGATCCTCGGCGCGGTGATTGCCGGCGTCATTGTCGCGATGTTGCACAAACGTTTTCACAATATTCGCCTGCCGGACGCGCTGGCCTTCTTCGGCGGTACGCGCTTCGTGCCGATTATTACCATGGTGGTGATGGGCATCGTTGGCCTGCTAATCCCTCTGGTGTGGCCGGTATTCGCCGCAGGTATCTCCGGCATTGGCAAAGTCATCAACAGCGCGGGTATCTTTGGCCCGATGATTTTCGGGACCGGCGAACGCCTGCTGCTGCCGTTTGGCCTACAGCACATCCTGGTCGCCCTGATTCGCTTCACCGACGCGGGCGGCACCATGGAAGTCTGCGGCCACAGCGTTAGCGGCGCGTTGACTATCTTCCAGGCGCAGCTCGGCTGCCCGTCGGTACAGGGCTTCTCTGAAAGCGCGACCCGCTTCCTGTCGCAGGGTAAAATGCCCGCCTTCCTCGGCGGCCTGCCCGGTGCGGCGCTGGCGATGTATCACTGCGCCCGCCCTGAAAACCGTCACAAGATTAAAGGTTTGCTGATTTCCGGCGTCATTGCCTGCGTCGTCGGCGGTACCACTGAGCCGCTGGAATTCCTGTTCCTGTTCGTGGCTCCGGTGCTGTATTTTATCCACGCGCTGCTGACCGGCCTTGGCTTTACGCTGATGGCCGTACTGGGGGTCACCATCGGCAATACCGACGGCAACATTATCGACTTCGTGGTGTTCGGGATCCTGCACGGCCTGTCCACCAAGTGGTACATGGTGCCGGTTGTTGCCGCAGTCTGGTTTGCCGCCTACTACGGGATCTTCCGCTTCGCTATCACCCGCTTTAACATCAAGACGCCGGGTCGCGATATCGATAACGCGACCAGCGCGGAAAAGGCGATTGTCGGCCAGGTGGGTAAATCCGGCTATAACGTCCCGGCGATGCTCGCAGCCCTGGGCGGGGTGGACAACATCAACTCGCTTGATAACTGCTTGACCCGTCTGCGTATGTCGGTGAAAGATATGTCGCTGGTCGACAGCGCCGCGCTGAAAAACCTCCGCGCAATTGGCGTGGTGCAGCTAAACCAGCACAGTCTGCAGGTGGTGATTGGGCCGCAGGTCCAGTCGGTTAAAGATGAGATGGCCAGCCTGATGAGTCCGGCTCAGGCATAAATAAAAAACGGGCGCTGCGGCGCCCTTTTTTCTGCGAGGTATTATGTTTGATTTCTCCGTTCCCGTCGATCGCCACGGCACCTGGTGTACCCAGTGGGATTACGTAGCAGACCGCTTTGGCGCGGCCGATTTACTGCCCTTCACGATCTCCGACATGGATTTTCCAACGGCGCCGGTCATTCTCAGCGCGCTCGCCCAGCGCCTGAGCCACGGCGTGCTCGGCTACAGCCGCTGGAAGAATGACGAGTTCATCGGCGCAATCGCCCACTGGTACCAGACTCGCTTTAACGCAGCTATCGATCGCGAAAGCGTGGTGTACGGACCTTCCGTGATTTATATGGTGTCACAGCTGATTCGCCAGTGGTCTGAACCTGGCGATGCCGTCCTGATTCACACCCCGGCCTACGACGCATTTTATAAAGCGATTGAAGGCAACAAACGCCGGGTGCTCAGCGCGCCGCTGCAAAACACCGCCGCCGGATGGATGTGCGATATGGCAGCGCTTGAGGCGCAGCTTGCTAAGCCTGAATGCAAAGTGATGCTGCTGTGCAGCCCGCAGAACCCAACGGGCAAAGTCTGGACCCGTGCCGAACTGGAAACCATGGCCGAACTCTGCGAGCGCCACGGCGTGCGGGCGATCAGCGATGAAATCCATATGGATATGGTCTGGGAAGGTAGCAAACACACGCCGTGGAGCGAAGTCGGTAAAGGTGCATGGGCGCTGCTCACCTCCGGCTCAAAAAGCTTTAACATCCCGGCGCTGACCGGCGCATATGGCCTGATTAATAACGAAAGCGATCGCCAGGCTTATTTAAACGTGCTGAAAGGGCAGGACGGGCTTTCTTCTCCGGCCGTGCTGGCGCTGGTTGCCCATGTGGCCGCCTACGAGCGGGGCGCAGAGTGGCTGGATGCGCTGCGTAGCTATTTGCAGGATAACCTGCGCTACGTGGCCGAAACGCTTAACCGCGAATTTCCGCAGCTCAACTGGCAGCCGCCGCAGTCAACCTACCTGGCATGGGTGGATCTTCGTCCGCTCGGTCTGGACGATAAAGAGCTGCAAAAAGCGCTTATTGAAGGGCAAAAAGTCGCCATCATGCCGGGATATACCTACGGCGAAGAAGGCAACGGTTTTATCCGCCTGAACGCGGGCTGCCCGAGAGTGAAGCTTGAAGAAGGCGTAAAACGCCTGGTCGCCGCCATTAAATCGCTCCTGTAGCGCAACGGGGAGGCAACTCCCCTCGCCATTTGCGCAACTTAATTCTCCGCGCCCGATAGCAATTCACCCTCGATTATTTTTATAATGCTCCGCACTTTAATCAAAAGAAGAGTGCGACCATGATTGATACCACCCTGCCGTTAACCGATTTGCACCGCCACCTCGATGGTAATATTCGCGCGCAAACCATTCTCGATCTCGGCCGCCAGTATAATTTGTCGCTTCCGGCAAACTCCATTGAAGACTTAATTCCCCACGTGCAGGTCGTCGACACCGCCCCCGATCTGGTGAGCTTCCTGTCTAAGCTGGACTGGGGTGTGAAAGTGCTGGCCACTCTGGACGCCTGCCGCCGCGTGGCTCGCGAAAATATTGAAGACGCCGCGCGCAGCGGGCTGCACTACGTTGAGCTGCGCTTCTCGCCGGGCTATATGGCGATGACCCACGGTCTGCCCGTCGCGGGCGTGGTGGAAGCCGTGATTGAAGGCGTGCGCGAAGGCTGCCGCGATTTTGGCGTGGAAGCCCGGCTGATTGGCATCATGAGCCGTACCTTTGGGGAAGCCGCCTGCCAGGCAGAACTCGAGGCTTTGCTGGCCCACCGCGACCAGATTACCGCCCTGGATCTGGCAGGCGACGAATTAGGCTTCCCCGGCAGCCTGTTCCTTAACCACTTTAACCGCGCTCGCGATGCCGGCTGGCATATCACCGTTCACGCAGGCGAAGCGGCGGGTCCGGAAAGCATCTGGCAGGCAATTCGCGAGCTGGGCGCAGAGCGCATCGGGCACGGAGTGAAGGCAATTGAGGACCCGGCGCTGATGGATTTCCTGGCCGAACAGGCTATCGGCATTGAATCCTGCCTGACGTCCAATATTCAGACCAGCACCGTCGCCTCGCTGGAGAAGCACCCGCTGATCAAATTCCTCGATCGCGGGGTGCTGGCCACGATCAACACCGACGATCCTGCGGTGCAGGGTATTGATATCGTGCATGAATATACCGTGGCGGCACCGCGTGCGGGGCTGAGCGCGGCACAAATTCGTACCGCGCAGGAGAATGGTCTGAAAATTGCCTTCCTGAGCGCGGCAGAAAAGCAGGCGTTAACCGCTAAGGTACGCGCGGCTTAATGCCTGAGCGGCAGCTCGGTCAGGACGCTGAGCCGAGCTGCCGCTTTTCCTGCGCCGTTTTCTTCGCGTAGCGCTGGGCCAGCACCGCGCACACCATCAGCTGAACCTGATGGAAAATCATCAGCGGCAGCACAATCATCCCCACCGCGCCCGCCGGGAACAGCACGTTAGCCATCGGCACGCCGTTCGCCAGACTCTTCTTCGAGCCGCAAAAGACGAGGGTAATTTCATCGGCGGTATTAAAGCCCAGCAGCCTCGCCGCCAGCGTGTTGACCACCAGCACGATAGCCAGCAGCAACAGCGAACAGCCCAGCACGGCGAGCAGCGAGTAGCCGTTGACCTGATGCCAGATCCCCTCCACCACCGCCTCGCTGAACGCCACGTAAACCACCAGCAGAATCGATGAGCGATCCGTCAGGCTGATTAATTTTTTATGCTTGTCTACCCAACGCCCTATCAGCGGCCTGGACAGGTGGCCTATCACAAACGGCACCATCAGCTGCATGATAATCTTGCCAATGGCGTGCAGCGTGTCGGCCGATCCTTCCTGAGTATTCATCAGCGCGCCAACCAGCACCGGCGAGAGAAAAATCCCCAGAATGCTGGAGGCTGAGGCGCTGCAAACCGCCGCCGCAACGTTCCCGCCCGCCACGGAGGTGAAGGCGATGGCCGACTGCACGGTAGCAGGCAGCGCGCAGAGATAGAGAAAGCCCATATACAGCGGCTGGTTCAGAATGGCCGGGGAGAGGAAGCCCATCGCCAGCCCCAGCAGCGGGAATAGCGCAAAGGTGCTGAGAAACACCACCAGATGAAGCTTCCAGTGGCCAATGCCCGCGACAATCGCCTCGCGCGAAAGCTTAGCGCCGTGCATAAAAAACAGCAGAGCGATGGCGGCGGCGGTCAGATATTCAAATCCCGTTTTGACGATCCCCTCGCAGGGAAAAAGTGAGGCGGCAATCACGACGCCGATCATAACCAGTAAAAAATTATCGATTTTCAGTCGCTGCAGCCAGCCCATTACCTGTCCTTTATTGATGCGGAAGATTCTCTCCGGCCTTGCTCTGAAGCCGCTAAAGCCGGAGAGGACGCTGCGGGCTTAGCCCAGGTTCAGCGTGGCGCGTTTTTTCGCGGATTCCATGCCCAGCTCAATCAGCTCCATGACCTGAATGGCCTGCGCGGCAGGAACCGGATTTTCGCCGTGGCCGGTCAGCGCGTCGCGGATGGCGGCGTAGTACGCCGGATAGTTCCCCGGTACGGTCAGCAGCGTTTGCTCCGCCATGACCTCACCCTGCGCCAGCGTCAGCACGCCGTCGCGCATGTCATAGCCCCAGTCTTCCTGCGGCAGGCGCTCGCCCGCTTTCAGGCGATCTTCCTGCGGGTCGAGGCCATATTTGATATAGCTGCCCCGCGTGCCGTGCACGATATAGCGCGCGGATTCGGCGGCGGCCAGCAAAGAGCCGTGCAGCACAACGCGGCGCTGGGGATAGGCCAGCACCGCATGGAAGTAATCCGTGGCCTGCGCGCCGGGGCGCAGCTGGGCAAGGTCAACGGTCAGGCTGACCGGCAGGCCGAAGAGATTGAGCGCCTGATCGATAAGATGCGGGCCTAAATCGTACCAGATGCCGCTGCCCACGCCCGCCTGCTCGCGCCAGCGGTTGCGCACCTGCGGACGGAAGCGGTCAAAATGCGATTCAAAATAGACCACTTCGCCCAGCGTACCGTCGGCCAGCAGGGTTTTCAGCGTCAGGAAGTCGCTGTCCCAGCGGCGGTTGTGGAACACGGACAGCAGCAGGCCGCGGCTTTTCGCCAGCGCGTCGAGCTCGCGGGCCTGAGACAAAGTGACGGTGAAAGGTTTATCGACCACCACATGCTTGCCCGCCTCCAGCGCCGCTTTCGCCAGCGGGAAGTGAGTATCATTTGGGGTAGGAACCACAATGAGATCGATATCAGGATCGTTGAAGAGGTGATGCGGGTCGGAGACAACCGGCATATTCGGCCAGTCGGCGTGGACTTTTGTCTCATCGCTGCTGGATACCGCGGCCAGCTCCATCCCCGGCGTGCCGACAATGAGCGGCGCATGGAAAGTCTTACTGGCGTAGCCGTAGCCGATTAGTCCGACACGAATGTTATCACTCATTTGTATTCCTCACGTTTATGAACGCTTTCATTTGACACCATCGCCTTCAGTGTAACAACAGGTAGTTCAATTGTTGCGAATCGGTTGAGCACTTGTCAGGCGTCGGCGGCCAAAAAACGAAAAGTGATCCGCCTCGCAAACATGTAACCGGTTTCAGAAACCGGTTGCTGACACATTATTACCCTGCCTAAACTTCCCGGGTCGAGTTAACTCAAGGAGCGCAGTCATGTCAGCTTTCCCGCAGAACTTTCTTTGGGGTGCCGCCACCGCGGCGTATCAGGTTGAGGGCGGTCACGATGCCGATGGCAAGGGCCCGTCCATCTGGGATATGTTTGCCCATCAGCCCGGCACCACCTACCAGGGCACCAACGGCGATATTGCCGTCGATCACTATCACCGCTTTCGTGAAGATGTCGCGCTGATGGCGGAAATGGGCCTGCAAAGCTATCGATTCTCTATTTCCTGGCCTCGCCTGTTCCCCCTGGGGCGCGGAGAGATAAACGAAGCCGGCGTGAAGTTTTACAGCGACCTGATTGATTGCCTGGTTGAAAACCATATCGAACCGATGATTACCCTTTACCACTGGGATCTGCCGCAGGCGCTGCAGGACGAAGGCGGCTGGGAAAACAGAGCCACGGCGGATGCCTTCGTCGACTACGCCCGGCTGTGTTACGCCCGCTTTGGCGATCGCGTGAAGCTGTGGTCCACCTTTAATGAAACGGTCGTGTTCATCGGACACGGCTATATTACCGGCAGCCATCCGCCGTCCGTGCGCGATCCGGCTCGCGCTATTCAGGCCTGCCATCACGTCTTTGTAGCCCACGCCGCGGCCGTCGGCGCATTTCGCGCCAGCCACATTGAGGGCACCATCGGCTTCGTCAACGTGCTGCAAACCCATACGCCATTAACAAATTCGCCAGAAGATGTGCAGGCTGCGGCCCTGGCGGATGGAATCTGGACGCACTGGCTATACGATCCGGTTTTAAAAGGTGAATATCCCGCCGAGCTATTAGCCAAAACTCAGGCGCTGTGGAACGTCCCACAATGTGCGCCGGGTGATGAGAAATTACTAAAAGAAAATATTTGTGATTTTATTGGGCTGAACTATTACAAACGCGAAACCGTGGCGGCGAATAAGCAGGAAACGCATTTACAGTCCAACCACAGCGGCGAGCGTAATAGCGGCCACGAATTTGGTTTTAAAGATCTGTTCAAATTTGTGCGCAATCCTGCGGGGGTTTATACCGACTGGGACTGGGAAATTTATCCGCAGGGATTAACCGACGGTATATTGCAGATTAAGGCCCGCTATGGCGATATTCCGCTATATATCACTGAGAACGGACTCGGTGCGAAAGATCCTATTGTCGACGGCGAGATTCTCGACGACCCGCGCATCGACTATTTGAAAATCCACATCGACGCGATTGAGGCCGCCATGCGGCAGGGAGCCCAGGTGCGCGGGTACTACCCCTGGTCGTTTATTGATTTACTCAGCTGGCTGAACGGCTTCCAGAAGCAGTACGGCTTCGTTTATGTCGATCGCGCCAACGCCCTGGCGCGCAAGCGTAAAAAAAGCTTTTTCTGGTATCAGGATTTGATTGCCAGCCGCGGGGAGAAAAGATAATAAAATTAAGAGTCACTGCCCGGCGCTTTAGGGCGCCTGGTTAGTTTCTTTTAATGTACGGGGAAAAGTCCTAAAGAGCCGCGCAGTTTCGAAATCCGTTAAAAGAAACCTTCACTCTGCGTTTATTATCCTTTAACGCAAATGCGTCATTCCAATACCCTACTCTCTTATTTGCATGGATACCGCAGCACTATGACAGCGCAAGACTATTTACTTAAATTCAGAAAAATTAACTCCCTTGAAAGCCTGGAAAAACTGTTCGACCATCTCAATTACTCGCTCACCGATAACCATGACGTCGTGAATATGTACCGCGCAGCCGATCATCGCCGCGCTGAACTGGTTTCTGGCGGCCGCCTGTACGACATGGGCTGCGTGCCGAAAACCGTCTGGCATTACGTTGTGTAACGGCTTGCGGGTAGCATTGCGCGCAAAAAGTCTTATAATCCCCCCCGCCTTATGTCACACATAAGGAACATGTTCTTTTCTCTGGCATCCGGGAGGCATTATGACTACCACGCAAGCGCCGCGTATTGCAGGCTGGCTCCTCGCCCCGCTCGCCTGGCTGCTGTTAACTTTGCTTAGCAGCTCCATCGCGCTGGTTATCTATTTAATGATGCTTATCTCCCCGGAAAGCCATCGTCTGATGAGCGCCCAGGGGCAGAATATGGTCCTGTTCTGGTATTTCTCCGTGGCCTGCGCCATTGCTATGTGGGGCTATACGGTCTGGCTGACCGTCGCGTTTTTCAAACGCCGCCAAAAAGTTGTTCGCCACTATATTCTCTGGCTGCTTATTTCCGTGCTGTTGGCCATTAAAGCTTTTGCGTTCTCTCCGGTGAGTGACAATCTTGCCCTGCGCCAGCTGCTGTTCCCGCTGCTTGCGGCATCCACGCTGGTGCCTTATCTCAAGCGTTCGCAACGCGTGAAGCAAACTTTTATTAATCCCTAATACCCCTATAAACACCCCGTTGTCGCCGCAGGTCTTTTCGCCGATAATGGACGGCTTTTTTTGTTTCAGGTTAGAAAATGACAGACTACTTGCTGCTCTTTGTTGGTACGGTGCTGGTAAATAACTTCGTGTTAGTGAAGTTTCTGGGGCTGTGTCCGTTTATGGGCGTTTCCAAAAAGCTGGAGACGGCCATCGGCATGGGGCTGGCCACCACCTTCGTGTTAACGCTGGCCTCTATCTGCGCCTGGGTGATCAACGATCTGATCCTCATCCCCCTTGATTTGGTTTACCTGCGCACGCTGGCCTTTATTCTGGTGATTGCCGTGGTGGTGCAGTTCACTGAGATGGTGGTGAGAAAAACCAGTCCGGCGCTTTACCGTCTGCTGGGCATATTTTTGCCGCTGATCACCACCAACTGTGCGGTGCTCGGCGTGGCGTTGTTAAACGTCAACCTCGGCCACAATTTCCTGCAATCGGCGCTCTACGGTTTTTCTGCGGCGATTGGCTTCTCGCTGGTCATGGTCCTGTTCGCCGCCATTCGCGAACGCCTGGCGGTAGCCGATATCCCCGCCCCCTTTAAAGGTAATTCCATCGCGCTGATTACCGCCGGTTTGATGTCTCTGGCCTTTATGGGCTTTAGCGGGCTGGTGAAGTTCTGATGAGCACCGTTTTTATCGCTGTTATTGCGCTAACGCTGATGGGCCTGCTGTTTGGCCTGGTGCTGGGCTACGCCTCACGACGCTTTGCCGTGCAAGAAGATCCTATCGTCGAGAAGATTGAAGAAATTCTGCCGCAAAGCCAGTGCGGACAGTGCGGCTACCCAGGCTGTCGCCCTTACGCGGAGGCCGTCGGCAATAACGGCGCGAAGATAAATCTCTGCGCGCCGGGCGGCGAAGCGGTGATGCAAAAAATAGCTACCCTGCTGAACGTCGATCCGCAGCCCATTGAAGGCGACGCCTCGGCGCAGGCCCCCGTACGCATGCTGGCTATTATTGATGAAGCCAACTGCATCGGCTGTACGAAGTGTATCCAGGCCTGCCCGGTCGACGCCATCGTTGGCGCCACGCGCGCCATGCACACCGTTTTGAGCGATCTGTGCACCGGCTGTAATCTGTGCGTCGACCCGTGCCCTACCCGCTGCATTGAGCTGCGCCCGGTAGCCACCACCACGGAGAGCTGGAAATGGGATCTCCAGACCATTCCGGTACGCAATATTCCGGTGGAACAACATGTTTAATTTCTTCAAACGTTCACAAAAAGATCGCATCTGGGATTTCGACGGCGGCATTCATCCGCCGGAGATGAAAACCCAGTCTAACGGCACGCCTTTACGCCAGGTTCCTCTACCTAAGCAGCTCGTTCTGCCCCTTAAGCAGCACATTGGGGCCGAGGGCGAGCTGTGTGTGAAAGCGGGTGACAAAGTTCTGCGCGGCCAGCCGCTGACGAAAGGACGCGGCAGAATGCTGCCCGTTCACGCGCCAACCTCCGGGACGATAACCGCCGTTGCGCCACATTCTACGGCGCATCCCTCTGCCCTTGAAGAGCTGAGCGTGATCCTCGAGGCCGACGGCGAAGATACGTGGATTGAACGAGACGGCTGGGCCGATTTCCGCCGGCGCGGCCGCGAAGAGCTCATTGAACGCATCCATCAGTTTGGCGTGGCGGGCCTCGGCGGCGCGGGCTTCCCGACCGGCAATAAACTGCTCGGCGGCGGCGATAAAATTGAAACGCTGATTATTAACGCGGCGGAATGCGAGCCGTACATCACCGCCGACGATCGTCTGATGCAGGACTGTGCGGCCCAGGTGATTGAAGGCGTGCGCATTCTGGCGCATATCCTCCGGCCGCAGCGCATTCTGATTGGCGTTGAAGACAATAAGCCGCAGGCGATTTCAATGCTGCGCGCGGTGCTGGCCGACGCGCACGATATTCAGCTGCGGGTGATCCCAACGAAATATCCCTCCGGTGGCGCAAAGCAGCTCACGCAGATCCTTACCGGCAAACAGGTGCCGCACGGCGGCCGTTCGTCCGATATCGGCGTGCTGATGCAGAACGTCGGCACGGCGTACGCGGTGAAGCGTGCCGTTATCGACGGTGAACCGCTAACCGAGCGGGTAGTGACCTTAACGGGTGAAGCCGTTGCCCAACCGGGTAACGTCTGGGCCAGACTGGGTACGCCGGTACGCCATCTGCTCGAATTTGCGGGCTTCCGACCGGGGCACGATCAGCAGGTGATTATGGGCGGCCCGCTGATGGGTTTCAGCCTGCCATGGCTCGACGTGCCGGTAGTGAAAATCACCAACTGCCTGCTGGCGCCGTCGGCTGGCGAAATGGGCGAGCAGCCCGAAGAGCAGAGCTGTATTCGCTGTAGCGCCTGCGCGGACTCCTGTCCGGCGGATCTGCTGCCACAGCAGCTGTACTGGTTTAGCAAAGGTCAGCAGCACGACAAAGCCACCGCGCATAATCTTAAGGACTGCATCGAGTGCGGCGCGTGCGCCTACGTTTGCCCAAGCAGCATTCCGCTGGTGCAGTATTTCCGTCAGGAAAAAGCCGAGATTCGCGAGATTGAACTGGAAGCCAAACGCACGGCGGAGGCAAAGATTCGCTTTGAAGCGCGCCAGGCTCGTCTTGAACGCGATAAGGCAGCGCGCCTGGAACGTCATAAAAAAGCGGCCGTGCAGCCGACGGGCAAAGATCAGGACGCCATTCAGGCTGCCCTCGCCCGTGTGAAAAGCAAAAAAGCACAGGGCAATGAGCCCATTATCATTCAGGCTGGCAGCAGGCCGGATAACAGCGAAATCATCGCCGCGCGCGAGGCCCGCAAGGCGCAGGCGCGAGCGAGACAGGCTGAAAAGGCTCAGCCAGCTGAAGCCGCGGTGGCCGATCCACGTAAGGCCGCCGTAGAGGCGGCCATTGCCCGCGCCAAGGCGAAAAAGGCCGCGCAGACAGGCGGCGAGCCGGTTGAGCAAGCCGCGCCTGCCGAAGCGGTCGACCCGCGTAAAGCTGCCGTTGAGGCCGCCATTGCCCGCGCCAAGGCGAAAAAAGCCGCGCAGGCAAACAGCGATCCGGTCGAGCAAACAGCACCTGCCGAAGCGGTCGACCCGCGTAAAGCCGCCGTTGAGGCCGCCATTGCGCGAGCAAAAGCGCGTAAGGCGGCCCAGCAGGCTGAAGCGACCACAGAAGAATCCCCCGAAGAACAAGACCCAAGAAAAGCGGCTGTTGCCGCGGCCATCGCCCGTGTTCAGGCACGTAAAGCCGCCCAGCAGAGCGTGCAAGAGGATTAAATGGTTTTTAAAATCGCCAGCTCGCCCTATACCCACAACCAGCGCAGCACCGCAAGAATTATGCTGCTGGTTATTGCCGCCGCCGTGCCGGGCATCGCAGCGCTATGTTACTGGTTCGGCTGGGGAAGCCTGATCCAAATCGCCCTCGGCGTAGTCAGCGCCGTCGCCGCCGAAGCGCTGGTCGTCAGGCTGCGCAAAAAATCCCTGAGCCATAGCCTGGGCGACTATTCTGCGGCCCTGACCGGCCTGCTGCTGGGGATAAGCATCCCTCCTCTGGCACCGTGGTGGATGGTGATTCTGGGCACTGTTTTCGCGGTCATTATCGCCAAGCAGCTTTACGGCGGCCTCGGTCACAACCCGTTTAACCCGGCGATGATCGGCTATGTCGTGCTGCTGATTGCCTTCCCGGTGCAGATGACCTCCTGGCTGCCGCCGCAGTCTATCGCCGCTACGGTGCCCGGCATCACTGACGTGCTGCACGTTATTTTCACCGGCAGCACGGCGCTGGGCGATACCATGACCCAGCTGCGTATGGGCGTGGACGGTATAAGCCAGGCGACTCCGCTGGATACCTTTAAAACGGGTATTCGCGCGGGGCATCCGGCGGCAGACTTGCTGAACTCATCGATTTACAGCGGCGTTCTGGCCGGGCTCGGCTGGCAGTGGATTAACGTGGCGTTCCTCGCCGGCGGCATCTTTCTCCTCTGGCGCGGCACAATTCGCTGGCATATCCCGGTCAGCTTCCTGCTGATGCTGACCCTGTGCGCCACCCTCGGCTGGCTGTTCTCTCCGGAAAAATGCGTATCCCCGGTGATTCATCTTTTCTCCGGCGCAACGATGCTCGGAGCGTTCTTTATTCTTACCGATCCGGTGACGGCCTCGACAACCAACCGTGGCCGCCTGATTTTCGGCGCGCTGGTCGGGCTGTTGGTCTGGCTGATTCGCACTTACGGCGGCTATCCGGACGGCGTGGCCTTTGCCGTGCTGCTGGGGAATATCACCGTGCCGCTGATTGATTACTACACGCGTCCGCGCGTTTACGGCCACCGCTAAGGAATCGTCATGCTGAAAACAATGCAGAAACATGGCGTAACCCTGGCTATTTTTGCCGCTCTGGCGACGGGCTTAACGGCGGTAGTTAATGAGCTAACCAAGCCGACCATTGAGCGTCAGGCCGCCATTCAGCAAAAAATGTTGTTCGACCAGGTTTTGCCCGCTGAGATGTACGATAACGACATTCAGCAAAGCTGCTCGGTGATAAACGACCCGCAGCTTGGCGCGGGCGACCGCCATATTTATATCGCGCGCAAAGGCGACCAGCCGGTTGCCGTTGTGATGGAAGCTACCGCCCCGGACGGCTATTCCGGTGCGATTCAACTGCTGGTTGCCGCAGATTTTAGCGGCAAGGTGCTGGGTACCCGGGTCACTGCGCACCATGAAACGCCGGGCCTTGGCGATAAAATTGAACTGCGCCTGAGCGACTGGATTACCCACTTTGCCGGGAAAACCATTCAGGGGGCGAACGACGCCAGCTGGGCGGTTAAAAAAGACGGCGGCCAGTTCGATCAGTTCACCGGGGCGACCATCACGCCGCGCGCCGTAGTTAACGCCGTGAAGCGTGCAGGACTGCTTGCAGAATCGCTTCCGCCTCGTCTGGCACAGCTGGCCGCCTGTGGAGAACAGCCATGAGTGACGTAAAAGATATTCTGGTTCAGGGTCTGTGGAAAAATAACTCCGCGCTGGTGCAGCTCCTGGGGCTTTGCCCGCTGCTGGCGGTGACTTCCACCGCAACCAATGCCCTCGGCCTTGGCTTGGCGACCACGCTGGTACTGACCTTAACCAACGCGGCCGTTTCGGCGCTGCGCCGCTGGGTACCCTCGGAAATCCGTATTCCTGTTTATGTGATGATCATTGCCTCGGTGGTGAGCACCGTGCAGATGCTGATCAACGCCTACGCGTTTGGGCTATATCAGTCGCTGGGGATCTTCATTCCGCTGATCGTCACCAACTGCATCGTTATTGGCCGCGCCGAGGCGTTCGCCGCAAAAAACAGCGTTCCGCTGGCCGCGCTGGACGGCTTTGCTATAGGCTTAGGTGCCACCAGCGCGATGTTCGTGCTCGGCTCGCTGCGCGAAATTATCGGCAACGGCACGCTGTTTGACGGCGCCGACGGCCTGCTCGGCAGCTGGGCGAAAGTTCTGCGCATCGAAGTGTTCCACTCGGATACCCCTTTCCTGCTTGCCATGCTGCCGCCGGGCGCGTTTATCGGCCTTGGACTCATGCTGGCGGTGAAGTATCTGATCGACGAAAAAATGAAAGCGCGCCGCGCCGCTAAAAGCGTGGTCGTGGAAGGAAACGCTGAAAAAGCCTAAGGAAGCCCGATGAATAAAGCTAAGCGGCTCGAGATCCTCACGCGCCTGCGTGACAATAATCCTCATCCCACCACCGAGCTACACTTCAGCTCCTCTTTTGAACTGCTGATTGCCGTGCTGCTTTCGGCTCAGGCAACGGACGTCAGCGTTAATAAGGCCACGGCCAGGCTCTATCCCGTGGCCAATACGCCGCAGGCAATGCTGGATTTAGGCGTGGACGGCGTCAGGTCGTATATCAAAACCATCGGCCTGTTTAACAGCAAGGCGGAGAACGTCATCAAGACCTGCCGCATGCTGCTGGATCTGCACCACGGCGAAGTGCCGGAGGACCGGGCGGCTCTCGAAGCCTTGCCCGGCGTAGGGCGTAAAACGGCGAACGTGGTGCTAAATACCGCTTTCGGATGGCCGACGATCGCCGTTGATACGCACATTTTCCGCGTCTGTAACCGCACGCAGTTTGCTCCCGGCAAGAACGTTGAGCAGGTGGAGGAAAAGCTGCTGAAGGTGGTTCCGACAGAATTTAAAGTCGACTGCCACCACTGGTTGATTCTGCACGGGCGCTACACCTGCATTGCCCGCAAGCCGCGCTGCGGCTCGTGTCTCATCGAAGATCTGTGCGAATT
The DNA here is from genome assembly GCA_036489025.1 of Buttiauxella sp. Lineage (GTDB taxonomy): Bacteria > Pseudomonadota > Gammaproteobacteria > Enterobacterales > Enterobacteriaceae > Dryocola. The sequence continues at coordinate 175,692 of DASXGN010000028.1, read as the reverse complement.
TAAAGAGAAAGTTGAACTCTGATTTCATCCCGCCCGTCGGCTAACCGGCGGGTAACTTCCCCGACTATTTATCCCTGCCGTCAATAAGCCATTTTACAATGATTTGTCCCGCAAATGGCTTTACCCACCTGTGCATCGTCCGGCAGTTAATCACCTGACCAGGTTATCGTTTTTTTATGATAAGAATTTTCTATTGATATGTGACGTAGATCACATTGATAACACGGTGTTAAATTTTGGTCATTTTATTCTCGATTAGACATGGCGATCGTGGCTGCCACGGGATTTAAGCCAATACAATACGCTGGATGTTTTTATATGAATGGGCCATATGACTGCTTTGCAGCTTAATCAGCAGAACATATCCCTAAGTGAGGCCGTTTTTGTTATCCAGACAGATATTCGCTCGGCAAAGATTGATTTATTAAAATTTAACGCTGAATAACAATTCAGACAAAAGAGCATTATCCCGTCACGGATATATGTAACAGAGTATTGCAAACCTCTTGCCTGACGGTGCCATATAGTGAACATTACCCGCCGTTTCCCCCTCCCTTCATAACTATAAAGTGAATGCCACTGGCCATCACGCTGAGAAGACTCCTGTAAAAGTGGGATGTAAAAAAAGAGGTATATGTGTCGACTGCAAACAAGAAACCAGCAGAAAGCGTGAGTCTGAACGCTTTCAAACAACCTAAATCGTTCTACCTGATTTTCTCTATCGAATTATGGGAGCGTTTTGGCTACTACGGGCTACAGGGCATCATGGCCGTGTACCTGGTCAAAATGCTTGGCATGTCCGAAGCCGATTCCATCACGCTGTTCTCGTCCTTCAGCGCCTTAGTCTATGGCCTGGTCGCCATCGGCGGCTGGCTGGGCGATAAGGTCCTCGGCACAAAACGTGTCATCGTACTCGGGACAATCGTGCTGGCCATTGGCTACGCGCTGGTCGCCTTCTCCGGGCATGATGCAGGCATCGTCTACATGGGGATGGCAACCATTGCCGTCGGTAACGGCCTGTTCAAGGCTAACCCGTCTTCTCTGCTGTCCACCTGCTATGAGAAAGACGATCCGCGTCTTGATGGCGCTTTCACCATGTATTACATGTCCATCAATATCGGCTCCTTCTTCTCCATGCTGGCCACGCCGTGGCTGGCGGCGAAATACGGCTGGAACGTCGCATTCTCCCTGAGCTTCGTGGGCATGCTGATTACGCTGGTGAACTTCATGTTCTGCAAGAAGTGGGTGAAGAACTACGGTTCCAAACCTGACTTCCTGCCGGTGCATTTCGGCAAGCTGGTTTCCACCATCGCCGGTATCGTCGTGCTGGTGGCTATTGCGACCTGGCTGCTGCATAACCAGGGGATCGCTCGCGGCGTGCTCGGTATTGTTGCCCTGGGTATCGTGATCATCTTCGCTAAAGAAGCTTTTGCGATGAAAGGTGCCGCGCGCCGTAAGATGATTGTGGCCTTCATCCTGATGGTTGAGGCGATTGTCTTCTTCGTGCTGTACAGCCAGATGCCAACGTCCCTGAACTTCTTCGCTATCCGTAACGTTGAGCACGCGATTCTGGGCATTACCTTCGAGCCTGAGCAGTTCCAGGCCCTGAACCCGTTCTGGATTATGATTGGCAGCCCGATCCTGGCCGCCATCTATAACAAAATGGGCGACCGTCTGCCAATGCCGCACAAGTTTGCCATCGGTATGGTGCTGTGTTCATTCGCCTTCCTGGTGCTGCCGCTGGGCACCAAGTTTGCTTCTGATGCGGGTATCGTTTCCGTAAACTGGCTGATTCTGAGCTATGCGCTGCAAAGTATCGGCGAGCTGATGATCTCCGGTCTGGGTCTGGCAATGGTTGCACAGCTGGTGCCGCAGCGTCTGATGGGCTTCATCATGGGCAGCTGGTTCCTGACCACCGCGGGCGCGGCCATTATCGCCGGTAAAGTTGCTAACCTGATGGCGGTGCCGGAAGACGTTACCGACCCGCTGCAGTCGCTGCAGGTTTACGGTCACGTATTCATGCAGATTGGTATCGCCACCGCCGTTATCGCCGTGCTGATGCTGCTCACCGCACCGAAACTGAACCGCATGGCGCAGCAAACTGATGCCCCTGCGGAAGGCGCGAAAGAAACAGCCACTGCGTAACGTAGCGGGAAACATTTGATTTTCAGCCGTTAGCCTTTCGCTAACGGCTTTTTTTTTGCCTGCATGCGCACTAACATAGGGTATCTTAGCGCCCCATAGGAGTTCGTCATGAAACTGTATTATAAAGCTGGTGCCTGTTCCCTCTCCCCTCATATCATCCTGCGCGAAAGCGGCGTTGATTTTTCACTGGTCAAAGTCGACCTGGCCACTAAAAAAACCGAAGCCGGCGACGACTTCCTTGAAGTCAACCCGAAAGGCCAGGTCCCGGCGCTGCTGCTGGACGACGGCTCCCTGCTGACCGAAGGCGTGGCCATCGTGCAGTTCCTTGCCGATAAGGTGCCCGACCGTCAGCTGCTTGCGCCAGCGGGCAGCATGACGCGCTATCACACGCTGGAGTGGCTGAACTATATCGCCACCGAGCTGCACAAAGGCTTTTCGCCGCTGTTTAACCCGACCACGCCGGAAGAGTACAAGGCCATTGCGCGTAAGGCGCTGGAAAAGAAATTCCAGTACGTTAACGATGAGCTGAGCGATAAGCAGTGGCTGATGGGCCTGCGTTTCACGGTGGCCGACGCTTACCTGTTTACGGTTCTGCGCTGGGCGTACGCCGTGAAGCTGGATATGGCTGGCCTGAGCCATATTGACGCGTTTATGGAACGCATGAAGGCGCGCCCTGCCGTTGCCGCTGCACTGGCGGCGGAAGGGATTTAGTCATAAAAAAAGTGGATGGCCCTGCGGCGCATCCACTTCTTCACAGGGCGGGCTGTCCCCGCCTTTAAGCTAGAGTTTTACCGCGGTAAAGAAGTGTTCCGGCTTCGCAATCCCTTCCTGCGCGGCCACCAGCTGCAGTTCATACTCGTTCATTTTTTTAGTCATCACCATCACGTCGTAAACGGCGGCGGTCACGTGTTCCAGCGCTTCGCGCAGCGTGGCACCCTGCAACAGTTTCACCAGCAGCAGGCCGCTGGTCACATCGCCTACGCCAACCGGCTGACGCTCACCGAAATCTACCAGCGGACGATGAATATGCCAGGCTTCGTCGGCGGTCACCAGCAGCATTTCAAAACGATCCTGCTGTAGGGCCGCGCGTGCCAGATGTTTAACCAGCACGATTTCCGGGCCCTGGGCAATCAGCTCACGCGCGGTGCTGACGGCTTCTTCCACGGTATTCACCGCGTGGCCGCTTAAAATTTCCAGCTCGATAAGATTAGGCGCGATGATATCGCTTGCCGGCATGGCGTGGCGGGTATGGAATTCCGCCACGCCCGGCGCGACGATGCAGCCCTTTTCAGGATGGCCCATGACCGGGTCGCAAAAATACTTCGCCTGTGGGTTAGCCGCTTTCACCTGGCGCACGATCGACAGGATATGTTCGCCCTGCTCCGCCGAACCAAGATAGCCGCTTAGCACCGCGTCACAGCGCGCCAGCTGGCCGATGTCGGCGATGCCCTGCACAATATCGCTCAGGTGGCTGGCGGGCATCACGCTGCCGGTCCATTTGCCATACTGGGTGTGGTTGGAAAACTGCACCGTGTTCAGCGGCCAGACGTTAGCGCCCAGTCGGCGCATCGGGAATTCAGCGGCGCTGTTGCCCGCGTGACCGAATACCACATGAGACTGGATGGCCAGGATGTTTTTCATTTTTCTACCCCGATGGAACAACAGCGTTGTGTTTATGGCAAAAATAAAGGGCGTGGATTGCAATCCCACGCCCTTGCGGCCTGACTAAATTACTTCCAGCAAACGAGGCAGTAGTTTTTCTTACCCCGGCGCAGCAAGGTGTAGCGGTTGAAGAGAATGTCACCTTCGGCAAAGGTGTATTCCGGATCGGCCTGCTTTTCACCGTTAATGGTGATAGCGTTCTGGGCGATGGTTTTGCGAGCCTGCCCGCGGGACGGCTGTAGCTCAGAATCAACCAGCGCCTGCTGGAGGTCTGCGCCGCGTTCCATTTCAACCATTGGCACACCGTCCTGCGCCAGCTGCGCAAAGTCGGCTTCCGTCAGGTCGCTCAGATTACCGTTGAACAGGCTGCTGGTGATGCGCTTAGCGGCCACCAGACCTTCTTCACCGTGAACCAGACGCGTAACCTGTTCGGCCAGCACGTACTGGGCGCGAGGCGCTGCGCCGCTGTTTTTGTCCTCTTCTTCCAGAGCGTTGATGTCTTCAAGGCTCATAAAGGTGAAGAACTTCAGGAAGCGGTACACGTCGGCGTCGGCGGTGTTGATCCAGAACTGGTAGAACTTGTACGGGCTGGTTTTCTTCGGATCCAGCCACACCGCGCCGCCTTCGGTTTTACCGAATTTGGTGCCGTCGGACTTGGTGATCAACGGCACGGTCAGGCCAAAGGCCTGCTGCTGGTGCAGGCGGCGGGTCAGATCGATACCGGAGGTGATGTTGCCCCACTGATCGGAACCGCCAATTTGCAGCACCACGCCGTGCAGCTTATTCAGGCAGGCGAAATCGTAGCCCTGTAACAGGTTGTAGGAAAACTCGGTGAAGGAGATGCCCACATCGTCACGGTTCAGACGCTGCTTGACCGCCTCTTTGTTAATCATCTGGTTAACAGAGAAATGCTTGCCGATATCACGCAGGAAGGTCAGCACGTTCATGCCGCCGAACCAGTCGTAGTTATTGGCGGCGACCGCGGAATTTTCGCCGCAGTCAAAATCGAGGAAAGGCGCAACCTGGCGGCGGATTTTTTCCACCCACTCGTTCACGGTGTCTTCGGTATTCAGCTTGCGCTCAACGGCTTTAAAGCTTGGGTCGCCGATAAGACCCGTCGCACCGCCCACCAGCGCCACTGGCTTATGGCCAGCTTCCTGGAAGCGTTTCAGACAAAGCAGCGGAACCAGATGGCCCAAATGCAAGCTGTCGGCGGTCGGATCGAAGCCGCAATAGAGCGCGATTGGCCCCTGCGCCAAACGCTGCGCTAGCGCTTCCTCATCCGTTACCTGGGCCACCAGGCCCCGCTCCTGCAATTGTTTTATCAAATTGATGCTCGCCATCAAATTCTCCATGTATATACGACTGCACCTTTGCCGGTACACGGCTTTTCGCCTCGTGGCGAAAGGAGTTCATTTCTTAGGGGGCATAGAATAAAACGCCAGCCCACGGAGTGCCAGCGCTTAACGCAATAAATACTCGGCGTTACGGGGCCAGGCGGTCGATTTTCCAGGCATCGCCTTCGCGCTGGTACAAAAAGCGATCGTGCAGGCGATGTTCCCCGCCCTGCCAGAATTCCATCTGCTCGACAGAAACCCGATAGCCGCCCCAGAAGCTCGGCAGCGGCACATCGCCCTGCTGGAATTTCTGCTTAAGCTCGAGGAATTTACTTTCCAGAATCCCACGCGCAGAAATGCGGCTGGACTGTTTTGATACCCACGCGCCAATCTGGCTGTCGCGCGGGCGGCTGTGGAAGTACTTCATGACTTCGAGCGTGGACAGACGCTCTGCCGTGCCCTGCACCATCACCTGCCTGTCGAGCATATGCCACGGGAAGTGCAGGCTGATGCGCGGATTGTTTTCCAGATGGTGTGCTTTGCGCGAGCCGAGGTTGGTGTAAAAAACCAGGCCGCGCTCGTCAAAATGCTTGAGCAGCACAATGCGCTGATACGGCTGCCCGGTTTCGTCCACCGTCGCTACCACCATCGCCGTAGGATCGGCAAGCTTCGCCTCGCAGGCCTGGGCTAGCCAGCGCTCAAAGAGATCGAGGGGTTTGTCGGACAGATCGCGGCGGCGCAGGCCACCTTTGGTGTATTCGCGGCGCAGATGCGCGATTTGCTGCAAAGAGTCGTTATCAGACATGGCGTTACGTCAGGCTATCCTCAGGTGGAGCTATTGTGCGCTCCACCTCGGGAAATCTCAACGCTGAGGATTTTGTAACTGGCAATTATTCAGCACGATGGCGTCTTTACGGTACACCGTCGCGCTATCGCCTTTCGACCAGAAGACGTAAACGCCGTCGGTATAGCGCGCGCCGGAAGCGGAAATGCCCTGGGTCAGCGACAGATAATCATTGTCATAAACAAAGTTGACCATCTGTTTATCGTTGTTGAGCTTCACGGTGAGCGGCTTTTCGTCACACTGATATTGCAGGGTATCCGTTTGCATTCGCTCTACGAACGAATTGTAGTAGCTGCAGCTGGCGAGCAGCATGGGGAGAGCGGCAACGAGTAGTTTTTTCATCTGCGTATCCTGAAGATCTTCTTGTCCCGGAGGGCTTGCGCCCTCGCTTTTGTTCTTTAGTTTAAAGAGTCAGGGCGCAAGATAATTTCAGTTAACTCTGATTATGCAGGGGATTAGCCGGGAAAATTGCGCCGAGAACGGAGGCTTCCTGCGCGCCAGTCACGGAAGGAAGATTGCCCGGCAGGCCGGACAGGGTGCGGTAAGCCAGCCAGGCAAAGGCCAAAGCTTCCATATCGTCGCCGCTGATGCCCGCTTCGTCGGTAGTGCCGACTTCGATCCCCGGCAGCAGTCCGGCCAGACGCGCCATCAGCAAAGGATTACGCCCGCCGCCGCCGCAGACCATCAGCCTTTCGCAGCCGCCGCTGAGCAGAACCTGCTCGGCGATAGTGACCGCCGTCAGCTCGGTAATCGTGGCCTGCACATCCTCTGCGGCAAGCCCGGGAAAAGCATTGAGCTGACGCTCCAGCCAGCCATAGTTGAAGTATTCCCGCCCGGTACTTTTCGGTGCCGGGGCGGCGAAATAAGGATCGCACAGCATCTGCTGGAGCAGCGGGAGAATAACTTTACCGCCGCTCGCCCACTCGGCGTCTTTATCGTACGGCCTGCCTTTTTGTCGCCAGATCCAGGCGTCCATCAGCATGTTGCCCGGTCCGGTGTCATAGCCTTTCACGGCGTGGCCCGGAATAAGCAGGGAGAGATTCGCGATGCCGCCGATGTTCAGCACCATTCTGCGTTCCGTAGGATGTGCCAGAAGCGCGTGGTGGAAAGCAGGAACCAGCGGCGCGCCCTGGCCACCGAGCGCCATATCCCGGCGGCGGAAATCCCCTACGACGGTCACACCGGTTAGCGCAACGATCTGATTATTGTCGCCGATTTGCATCGTGTGCGCCGCATCGCCCTGTGGTTCATGCCACACCGTTTGCCCATGGCAGCCAATTGCGGCGATGTCCGCGCGGGTCAGACCTTCGTTTTCCATCAGTATCTGCACGGCCTGGGCGAAAAGCCTCCCCAGGCGCGTATCAAGCTGGCCGAGCTGTGACAGCGTCAGCTGCTGGCCCTGGCAAATTGCCAGGATATCGTTTTTCAGCGCGAGGGGAATCGGATGGCTGTAGCTGGCAAGCTGCACCACTAAATGTTCATCAATAGCCGCTAAAACAACATCTATACCGTCGAGGCTGGTGCCCGACATCACGCCGATATAACGTCCTGATTTCATCCGTCACTCCTGTAGACCACGCTGGTTTGGTCAAATACTCCACCATAAACTTAAGATTAATACGATCATCTATTATTATTTTTTAACAATATCGCGAGTTTGCGCATGGCTTAATGGCAGGAAGATGCCAGTAAGATAGCCGTTTAGCCTCGGTTGAGGACTGCCCATTTACTATTTTTATATTCAGTGGGCTGAACTAATATGAAATTTCGCACCTAAATACCATATAATTTACCCATGAAGGATGCTCGCTTGGGCGTTTCCAGATGAACAGGAGATTCATAAATGTTTTCACGCGTACTGGCTGTTTCGTTAGTTGGCTTATCTTTAGCGGGTTGCGTTAACGACAGCTCGCTTTCCGGCGACGTCTATAAAGCTTCCGATGCCAAGCAGGTGCAAAGCGTAACCTACGGCACCGTGGTTCACGTTCGACCTGTTCAGATTCAGGGCGGTGATGACACCAACGTGATCGGCGCTATCGGCGGCGCGGTACTGGGCGGCTTCCTGGGCAATACCGTTGGCGGCGGCACCGGTCGTTCACTGGCAACCGCCGCGGGCGCCGTTGCAGGTGGCGTTGCGGGCCAGGGCGTTCAGGGCGCAATGAACAAATCTCAGGGCGTTGAGCTGGAAATCCGTAAAGACGATGGCAACAGCATTATGGTTGTGCAGAAACAGGGCAACACTCAGTTCTCCGCAGGCCAACGCGTAGCCATCGCCGGCAGCGGAAACCAGCTGACCGTTTCTCCGCGTTAATAAATGCTTTACGAAGAGGCCTGCTAAGCAGGCCTTTTTTATGTCCATAAAAAAGCCCCACTCATTGTGCAGTGAGGCCTTCGTCAGGACGCTGTACGGCTTAATCCCGCGTCTGGAGTTCGATAATATTTTGTTCGAGGCGGCCAATCAGGTTAACCAGCAGATTAACTTCTTCGGCGCTGATGCCGGAAAGAATTTCCCCGCGGGTTTTGTTGATCACATCTTCCATCTCGGTAATGATCGGCGATGCGCGTTCGGTGAGCTTGATACGTTTCGCCCGGCGGTCGCTTGCGCAGGTTTGGCGCGAAATAAGCCCTTTTTCTTCGAGCTGATCAAGGGTTCTGACCAGGGAAGGTTGCTCAATGCCAATCGCCTTGGCCAGCTGAATCTGTGACTGTTCGGGCGGCAGCTGATGGATGTTATGCAGCGTGACCCAATGCGTCTGTGTCAATTCCAGAGGTTTCAGGCGATGGTCAATCAGAGCACGCCAAATACGCACTAAGCGGGCCAGATCTGATCCTAATGGCGTTTCCAATTTCATCTCCTTATAATTAGCTTGCTAACTTATTATACTGATTTTAGACTATCTTGCAGGCTTTAAATTTTAAAACCAAATCCCTTACTTTTGCTGGTGTTATGTAACCAGCTACACTGTAATACTACAGCTAAGTCAGGGGAAACGGCAGTCATCCCCGCTTTTTAAAGGATTATCCGACGTGAGCTTCACATTCACCGCATCAGGCCTCCCTATCAAGGATTTGGTTATCGGCGCCTCCATTTACTTCCCCCCACTGTTTAAAGCGGTGCTGCTGGGCTTTTTTGTCTGGCTCATTCTGCATCGCCTGTTACGCGACTGGATGTATTCCGGCGAAATATGGCACCCAACGTTAATGGATTTATCGCTTTTTGCCCTGTCGGTGAGCGCCGCTCTTGTCATTCTGGTTGTGTGGTAACGTTATGAATTTTAAAACTTTAAAGTATTTTTCTACGCTGTTGGTCTTCGCCGTGGCGCTAGTGATTGGCTGGCTACTGTGGAATTATTACATGCAATCCCCCTGGACGCGAGACGGGAAGGTACGCGCCGAGCAGGTCAGCATTACCCCGCAGGTATCGGGCACGATTACCAAACTCAACGTGGCCGACAACCAGTTTGTCAAAGCGGGCACCGTGCTCTTCACTATCGACCCAACGCCCTATCACATCGCCGAGTTGAACGCTCAGGCCCAGCTGGCGCAGGCGCAGTCTGAGCTGGCAAAAGCCAGTAACGAAGCGGCCCGCCGCCATAATCTACCGCGCAACTATATTTCTGCCGAAGATATGGATACGGCTAACATCAATGTGAAGGCGTCTCAGGCAACGGTCAAAGCCGCGCAGGCCACGCTCGAGCAGGCGCAGTGGCAAATTACCCAGACTACGGTAACAGCCCCGGTCGACGGCTGGGTTACCAATCTCTCGACAAGAACGGGAAATTACGCCACCACGGGCCAGCCCGTTTTCGCCCTTGTGGACAGCCATTCGTTTTATGTCGTCGGCTATTTTGAAGAAACCAAGCTGCGCTATATCCAGCCCGGCGATCTGGCCAACATCATTCTTTACAGCGGGCATCAGCCGCTGTCCGGGAAGGTAGAGAGCATTGGCCGCGCCATTTACGATCAGAGCATTGAAAGCGAAAGCGATCTGGTGCCGGACATCAAGCCGAACGTGCCCTGGGTGCGCCTTGCGCAGCGCGTGCCGGTGCGCATCAGGCTCGATAATATTCCGCAGGGCGTGACGCTGGTCTCCGGCACCACCTGTACCGTCACCGTTCAACGCTGAGCCGCGCATGAAACTCAGCTGGCTTGAATGGCGCAGTTCCCCGTGGGGAAAGGCAAACGGCGGACAGTGGCGCTATGCGCTGCGCAACACTATTGCTATGTGCCTGGCGTTAACCATCGCCTATTATCTGAACCTGGACGAGCCTTACTGGGCGATGACCTCCGCCGCGGTAGTGAGTTTTCCCACCGTCGGCGGCGTGGTCAGTAAAAGTCTGGGGCGCATCGCGGGCAGCTTTATTGGTGCCACCGCCGCGCTGATTATCGCCGGCAACACCCTTAACGATCCCTGGCTATTTATCTTTGCGATGGCCGCCTGGCTCGCGCTATGCACCTGGGTTTCCAGCCACTTCCAGAATAATGCGGCCTACGCGTTTATGCTGGCGGGCTACACGGCGGCGATTATTGCCTTCCCGATGATCAATACCGTGGAGACCACCGAGCTGTGGGACGTCGCCCAGGCGCGTGTCTGTGAAGTTATCGTCGGGATATTATGCGGCGGGCTAATGATGATGGTGCTGCCCAGCACCTCAGACGGCACGGCGCTAATCAAAGCGTTAAAAACCATGCACGCCCGGCTGCTCGAACACGCGAGCCTGCTGTGGAGGCAGGAAACGACCGATGCCATTCGCACCGCGCATGAAGGAGTCATCGGCCAGATCCTGACGATGAACCTGCTGCGCATTCAGGCCTTCTGGAGCCACTACCGCTTCCGCCGTCAGAATAATTTACTCAACTACCTGCTCCACCAGCAGCTGCGTCTGACCAGCGTGATCTCCAGCCTGCGCCGCATGCTGCTCAACTGGCCCAATCCGCCGGACAAGCTCTGGCCGATACTCGAGGCGCTATTCAAAGAGCTGGCCCGTCCGGACGCGCATAAATATGAAATCGCCCGGCTGCTGCAGCAAATCGCCCCCACCTCGCAGGATGATTATCGTCATCAGGCGTTCTGGCACCGCCTGCGCTATTTTTGCTGGCTCTATCTGGACGGCAGCCGCTGGCTGCGGGAGCTGGAAAACGCCACGCCCGTTTCCGTCCTGACGCCGCCCAAAACGGCTTCCCTCGCCCGCCACACCGATAACGCGGAGGCCAGCTGGAGTGCGCTAAGAACTTTTTGCGTCATTACCGTGACCGGCGCCTGGGGGATTGGTACGCAGTGGGAGGCGGCAGGCGGCGCGCTTTCGCTGGCGGCCATCAGCTGCGTGCTTTATTCGTCCGTCGCCTCGCCGCTCGGCTCGCTGACGCTGCTGATGCGCACCCTATTGTGGCTGTCGCTGTTCAGCTTCCTGGTGAAGTTTGGCCTGATGGTGCAAATCACCGACCTGTGGCAGTTCCTGCTGTTTCTCTTCCCGCTGCTCGCCACGATGCAGCTGTTCAAACTCCAGCATCCGAAATATGCCGGGCTTTGGGGGCAGCTGATCGTCTTCATGGGCTCGTTTATTTCCGTTACCAACCCGCCGGTCTACGATCTCGCCGAATTTCTCAATGACAATCTGGCCAAAATAATCGGCGTCGGCCTCTCCTGGGTGGCGTTCTCTTTGCTGCGCCCAAGCTCTGACACGCGCAAAAGCCGCCGCCACATTCGCTCCCTGCGGCGCGGCTTTGTCGACCAGCTTAGCCGCAAACCTCAGCGCAGCGAAAATCAGTTTGAATCGCTGGTTTACCACCACGTCAGCCAGCTTAGCGCCAGCAAAGATGAAACGGCCCGCCGCTGGCTGCTGCGCTGGGGTGTCGTACTGCTGAACTGCTCTCACGTGGTCTGGCAGTTGCGCAGCTGGGAAACGCGCTCGGACCCGCTTTCCAACGTGCGCGACGTTTGCATTCATACCTTGCGAGATGTCATGAGCGAGCGCGGCGTGCAGCAGCGTCCGTTAGGTGAGGCGCTCAGGGAACTGCAAAGGATTTGCGACACGCTGTCGCATCATCCCAACCCTGCGGCACGGGATCTGGCGGGAATCATCTGGCGGCTTTATTGCTCGCTGTCACAGCTGGAACAGGCCCCGCCTGCCGGTTCGCTGGCAGGCGGCAGCTAAATCTAGTTGATGACGCCGCAGGCATAGCGTGCCCCGCCGCCGCCAAGCGGCTTAGGCGTATCGGACATGTTATCGCCGTCAACGTGAACCATCAGCGCTTTCCCCTTCACGTCCGCAAGCTTTTTAAGCCGCGGAGCCGTGACCGGGAGAGTGGCTATGCCGTCGTTATCCACTACTAAAACGGGCAGATCGCCCAGATGCCCAACGCCTAGCGGCCCCATATGCTTACCGGTATGTTCCGGGTCAAGATGCCCACCAGCGGATTCAGCCGCAGCAGGTTTGCCCTCTTTTAAAGCCGGTTCACAGCTGCCCTTAGCGTGGACGTGAAAGCCATGCTCGCCGGGCGGAAGGGTTTTCAGATCGGGGGTGAAAACAAGACCTTTGTCGGTTTCGGTGATTTTGACGGTGCCGAGCGAGTGGCCGATGCCCTGCGGAGTAACGAGATTCATGGTGACATCTTCGCTTGCCGCCTGGGCTGCGCCACAGGCCAGCAGCGCCAGACATGCCAGAGTAAAACGCTTCATGTAACCTCCCGGGTTAGTTTTTCGCCTGTTAAGCATAGGCCACAAGCGAAGATTTCACCGGGAGGCAACGGATTTACGGCTTAAGGAACGTCATAGCCCAGCGCAGCTTTACGGATGCGGAACCACTGCTGACGGGACATTTCCAGCGACAAAGAATGTATCGCAGAACGCACGCGCTCAATTTTGCCCGAGCCGATAATCGGCAGCGGCCGCGACGGCAGGCGCATCACCCAGGCGTAAACCACCTGTTCGATAGTCTGCGCGCCAATTTCATCGGCGACCGTTTGCAGCTCGTCGCGCAACGGCTGGAAGGATTCGTCGTTGAACAGGCTGCCGCCGCCGAGGCACGACCACGCCATGGGGCGAATTCGCAGCTGCTGGCACTGGTCAAGCGTACCGTCGAGAATCGCCGGCTGATGAACCGGTGAAATCTCAACCTGATTAGTTGCCAGGGTAAACGGCAGGCGAGATTGCAGCAGCGCGAACTGTGCCGGGGTGAAATTAGACACCCCAAAATGGCGCACTTTGCCGCTCTGATGCAGATGAGTAAACGCCTCAGCGACTTCGTCGGCGTCCATCAGCGGATCGGGACGGTGGATTAACAGCAGGTCGAGGTAATCCGTTGCCAGCTTTTGCAGCGAGGCTTCGGCGCTGCCGACGATGTGGCTACGGTCGGTAATGTAGTGGCCAATAGCGTGATCCGGGTTAGCGGTGGTAGCGATGCCGCATTTGGTGACGATTTCCATCTTCTGACGCAGGTGGGGAGCCAGCCGCATCGCGTTGCCAAAGGCTTCCTCGCACTGGTAGCCACCGTAAATATCGGCGTGGTCTGCGGTGGTGATCCCCAGTTCAACATGTTCTTCAATAAAACTCGCCAGCTGGCGCGGAGACATGTTCCACTCCATCAAACGCCAGTATCCCATCACCAAACGTGAAAACTCTGGTCCCTGTGGGGAAATCGTAGTGCGCTGTACCATAAAAGCATGACCTCAATAATGGATAAATTCTGCGACGGAGTATAACGGGGTTGAGACATTAAAAAAGTGAGGGTTGCTGCGGTTCTTCGGCTGGAGAGGTACCGTTTGCTCGTAACTTGCGCAAAAAGCGCTGGCGGCAAAGACGCAATACGTCCTGCTTCTGAGCGTCGTTCATTTTCTGCCAGTTAAATCGTTCATCGCGGCTGCGCATGCAGCCCCGGCAATAGCCGCGCTCGTCCGACTGACAAATCCCCCGACAGGGACTCTGAATTGGGAAAAACTCAAGCTGCTCTGCCACGCCTTACCCCTCGCTGACTCGCCTGTTCCAATTGAAGCCCGACAATCTCCGGCTGGCAAGTAAAGGCTTTGATTTTTACCCTCCTTTGCCGCTCACGGACAAATATTCGCATTCATCAACAAATTAAGGTTCAGCTAATCTTCGTTGATTAGTCTGAGCGCAATTTCCACCTTCTCTACCGGACGTTATGGAATTCTCAAAAAAGTTACAATGTAACGATGCGAAGTTTAACCTTTGCTGCGCTCTGTTTTTCACGCTCATCAACGTGCTCTTTATTCGCCGCAGCTGGCAGATCATTAATCCCGACTCGCTGCACAGCTGGCTGTTTGCCATTTCTGTTCCCGTGGTGCTGTTCTGCGCCTGGCTGATTATCTTCAGCGTCATCAACCTTCCGTGGCTGCGTAAACCGATGCTGGTGCTGCTGGTGCTGGGCTGTGCGGCCAGCAACTATTTTATGCACACCTACGGCGCCGTCATTGATAAAAGCATGATGGTGAACGTGTTTGAAACCGACTCACAGGAGGCCACCGCGCTCATTACGCCGCAGCTGCTGCTGTGGCTGGCGCTGGCCGGAGCCGTTCCCGCACTGATCCTCGCGGCGATTAAAATCAAACCGGCCCGCTGGTGGCACACGGTGCTTACGCGGATGGTGGGCGTTCTGGCCGGTCTGCTGGTGATCATCCTTGTCGCCTCGGTGTTCTATAAAGACTATGCCTCGCTGTTCCGCAACAATAAAGGCGTGGTGAAAATGGTTACGCCTGCAAACTATATCAGCGCTATTAGCCGCTACAGCAAAGACCGCTGGTTTGCCGGCGACCAGACGCTGATCAAAATCGGCGAAGATGCCAAAAAAGGCCCGCTCATCAGCCAGCAGAAAAAGAAAACCGTGGTCATTCTGGTGGTGGGCGAAGCGTCCCGCGCGGAAAACTATTCCCTCGGCGGCTATTCCCGCGAAACCAACCCGGAGCTGAAAAAACAGGGCGTTATTTATTTCCCTCAGGCCTCTTCCTGCGGCACCGAAACCGCCGTGTCCGTGCCCTGCATGTTCTCCGGCATGCCGCGCAGGCAGTATGACGCTGATTTGGCTCGCCATCAGGAAGGCTTACTTGACGTGATGGCCCACGCGGGTGTGAATCTGCTGTGGCGCGATAACGACGGCGGCTGTAAAGGTGCCTGCAACCGTATTCCGCACACTGATATGACGCAGTGGAAGCTCGACAGCCTGTGCAAAAATCAGTCCTGTCTGGACGATGCGGTATTGCACCGTCTGGATAACGTGCTGGACGGCGTGCAGCAGGATTCCGTGATTGTTCTGCACCTGATGGGCAGCCACGGTCCGGCGTATTACCAGCGCTACCCGGACAAATTCCGCCGCTTTACGCCAACCTGTGACAGCAACCAGATTCAGGACTGCGACCGCCAGGCGCTGATTAATACCTACGACAACACCATTCTCTATACCGATGACGTGGTAAGCCGCACCATTGATAAGCTCAAATCACATGAGGATAAATTCAACGCGGCGCTGGTTTACCTGTCCGACCACGGTGAATCCCTCGGCGAGAGCGGCATTTATCTGCACGGCACGCCTTATATGCTCGCGCCTTCACAGCAGACGCACATCCCGTTCCTGTTCTGGCTGTCGAAAGATTATCAGCAGAATTTCGCCGTCAGCCCGGATTGCCTGGCGAAGAAAGCCGCGGGCAGCGAAGTTTCACAGGACAATCTTTTCTCAACTATGCTCGGCATGATGGACATTAAAAGCTCGGTTTATCAACCCAATATGGACATTCTTGCCAGCTGCCGCAAAGCGTAACGGTCCGGCGATCGTAAAAAAACGGTCGCCGACATCTTGCGCTAGACTGATTGGTCTATTACAGTGTTCGCCATGAACAGAAACCCTGCACACGACACTCGCGAACATCTCCTTGCCACCGGCGAGCAGCTTTGCCTGCAGCGCGGATTTACCGGCATGGGCCTGAGCGAACTGTTGAAGACAGCCGAAGTGCCGAAAGGATCTTTCTATCACTACTTCCGCTCGAAAGAAGCGTTTGGCGTGGTGATGCTGGAACGCTACTACGAAGCGTATAACCAGAGATTACAGCAGCATTTTGGCCAGCCGGGCGGGAATTACCGTCAGAAGCTGCTGGGGTGGTATCAAGAAGCGTTGACCTACTTCTGCCAGCACAGCCGCTTAATCAGCTGCCTGACGGTCAAGCTTTCCGCCGAAGTGTGCGATCTGTCGGAAGATATGCGCGGCGCGCTGGATAAAGGTGCCGCGCAAATTATCGCCCAGTTAGCGAATGCGCTGGAAAAAGGCCAGGCCGAAAAAAGTCTGACGATTGAAGGCGATGCGTTTAGCCTGGCGCAAACTATTTATGCTCTGTGGCTGGGTGCCAGCCTGCAGGCGAAAATTTCACGAAGCGCGGTGCCGATGGAAAGCGCCATGATTTATGTGAATCGTTTAATAGCGGAGCCCGTCTCCTGACGGGTTCTTTTTATTTACCTGATCACTAGACGACCGGTCTACTCAAGGGAAATTCCATGCCAGCAGATAAATTGTTTACCCCACTGAAAGTGGGTGCTATTACCACACCAAACCGTATCTTTATGGCTCCGCTGACGCGCCTGCGCAGCATTGTGCCGGGCGATATCCCCACGCCGCTGATGGGTGAATACTACCGCCAGCGCGCCAGCTCCGGCCTGATCATTACTGAAGCCACGCAGATTTCCGCGCAGGCAAAAGGTTACGAAGGTGCGCCGGGCCTGCACAGTCCCGAGCAGATTGAAGCCTGGAAGAACATTACCGCGGGCGTTCACGCTGAAAAAGGTCATATTGCCGTTCAGCTATGGCACACCGGACGTATCTCCCACTCCAGCATTCAGCCTGGCCAACAGGCTCCCGTTGCGCCATCCGCGCTTTCTGCCGGGACCCGAACTTCCCTGCGTGACGAAAACGGCCATGCGATCCGCGTCGATACTTCTATGCCGCGCGCGCTGGAAACGGAAGAAATCCCTGGGATCGTGAATGACTTCCGCCAGGCCGTAGGCAACGCTCGCGACGCGGGCTTTGATATGGCCGAGCTGCACTCGGCTCACGGTTACCTGCTGCACCAGTTCCTGTCCCCAAGCTCTAATAAGCGTACCGACCAGTACGGCGGCAGCCGCGAGAATCGTGCCCGCCTGGTGCTTGAAGTTGTGGACGCGGTGAGCAAAGAGTGGAGCGCCGACCGCATCGGTATTCGCGTTTCCCCTATCGGCTCCTTCCAGAACGTCGACAATGGTCCGGATGAAGAAGCCGACGCGCTGTATCTGATTGAAGAGCTGAACAAGCGCGGCATCGCTTACCTGCACATGTCAGAGCCGGACTGGGCCGGTGGCCAGCCTTACAGCGACGAGTTCCGTCAGAAAGTTCGCGATCGCTTCAGCGGTGTGATCATCGGCGCAGGGGCCTATACGCCTGAAAAAGCTGAATCTCTGATTGAGAAAGGTTTAATCGACGCGGTAGCCTTTGGTCGTGACTATATTGCCAACCCGGATCTCGTTGAGCGCCTGCATCGCAACGCCGAACTGAACGCTCAGCGCCCGGAATCTTTCTACGGCGGCGGCGCGGAAGGCTACACCGATTACCCAACTTTATAATTCCCGTCGTTGATAGCGGCGTTGAATCGCCGCTTAGCCTGCTGACAAAGAAGGAAAAAACGTGGTTTTTCCTTCTTTGTGGTGAGCAGCCGAAAATCAATGAATTGATTTTCCAGTTAATTTTTAGGTGATATATTTCTTAACTTCGCAAACCAAGAGGTTTGTCATCAGTCTGGAGCGGCGTTGAATCGCCGCTATACTTACCTCACATTTGAAACGTTTTTGGATGTTAAACGTTTAATTCTAAGAGGATTTTATGCGCTTACTTCATACCATGCTGCGCGTTGGCGACCTGCAACGTTCCATCGAATTTTACACCAACGTGCTGGGCATGAGCCTGCTGCGTACCAGCGAAAACCCGGAATATAAATACTCTCTGGCCTTCGTGGGCTACGGCCCGGAAACCGAAGAAGCCGTTATCGAGCTGACCTACAACTGGGACGTGAAAAGCTACGACCTGGGTAATGCCTACGGCCACATCGCGCTGAGCGTCGATAACGCCGCCGAAGCCTGCGAACGTATCCGCAACAACGGCGGGAATGTGACTCGCGAAGCCGGCCCGGTTAAAGGCGGCTCCACCGTGATAGCATTTGTCGAAGATCCGGACGGTTACAAAATCGAACTGATTGAAAGCAAAGACGCCGGTCGTGGTCTGGGCAACTAATAACCTAAGGACGGGCGTATCCTACGCCCGTTAATGTGGCTAACAGGAAAGGAAAAAACGTGGTTTTCCCTTTCCTGTGCCTTTCAGCCGAAATCAATAAATTGATTTCCTTGGTTTTTTCATAGGCGATCTATGTCCGCCTGGTGAAAAAATGAGAATAGTCATGAGTTTGAACGTGCGTATCCTACGCCCGTTACTGCATCCCCCTTCGAAATTTGCCATAATGCGCGCTGCACTTTTCCGTCTTAAGAGATCCTGATGTCTGACAACACGCAATTGCATGGCCTGTGCGACCGTTTTCGTGGTTTTTATCCCGTCGTTATCGACGTTGAAACCGCCGGGTTTAACGCCAAAACTGACGCCCTACTGGAAGTTGCCGCCATTACCCTAAAGATGGACGCCGATGGCTGGCTAACCCCCGATGAAACCCTGCATTTCCACGTCGAGCCTTTCGAAGGATCTATCCTCCAGCCGGAGGCGCTGGCCTTCAACGGCATTGACCCGCACAATCCGCTGCGTGGTGCCGTTAGCGAATACGACGCGCTGCACGCCATCTTCAAAATGGTGCGCAAGGGCATCAAAGACTCGGGCTGCAATCGGGCGATTATGGTGGCGCACAACGCGACTTTCGACCACAGCTTTATGATGGCAGCGGCCGAACGCGCTTCGCTTAAGCGCAATCCGTTCCATCCGTTCGTCACCTTTGATACCGCCGCGCTCAGCGGGCTGGCGCTGGGGCAAACGGTGCTGGCTAAAGCGTGTATCGCCGCTGGCATGCAGTTTGACAGCAGCCAGGCGCACTCGGCCCTGTACGATACCGAGCAAACCGCCCTGCTGTTTTGTGAAATCGTTAACCGCTGGAAACGTCTCGGCGGCTGGCCGCTGCCGATAGCGGAAGCGAGCCCGTCAGAAGAGTAGCCGGGAAGGATTGATGAGAGCCGGTCACCAAAAGTGACCGGTTTTTTTTGCCTTAAACCCGGTCGGTATGCAGCTTGCCGCGTGAATCCAGCGAAATCAAAATCACCGAAGACATGATCAGCAAAGTCCCCAGCCAGTCCGGCAGCGTGAAGGTAATGCCCAACAGAAGAAGAGAAAGCAGCGCGCTGCTTAGCGGCTCCGCACAGCTAAGAATGCTGGCTTTCGGGCCGCCAATCATCTGCGCGCCGGTCAAATAGAGGCTGAAGGTAATCGCCGTGCCAACCACCACCAGGTAGAAAAACGCAAAGAGCACCTCGCCCGAGGCGGTGAAGCTCCCCGTCTGGCTGGCGTAAAACGGCACCAGCATCGCGCCGCCGAGCAGCATGCTCCAGCCCACCACGGGCAGCGTACCAAAGCGGGCAATCAGCCCCGAGGGATAAGTGGTATAAAACGCGGCAGCAAACGCCGAGGCTACGCCCCAGAACAGCGCGCTCGTCGAGATAGAAAGCGTCGTCGGGTCGCCGTGAGTCACCAGCAGAAACGTCCCCAGCAGCGAGGTGCCCATGGCGGCAAAAACAAATTTCCCTGACCGCTTTTTACGGGCAATGGCGAACCAGGCCACGATAATTGTCGGTGAAAGAAATTGCAGAATAGTCGCGGTAGCCGCATTTGATTTTTCAATCGCTAACAGGAAGGTGAGCTGCACCGTCAGCGCGCCACAAAGCGTAAAAACCAGCAGTGAAATAACGTCCTGACGATGTTTGAAGATGGCAAAGATTTTATCGCCGTGCATAAAAGAAAGGCTCAGCAGGATCAGGCCGGAAAACAGCAGACGCAGCATGGTCAGCGATTCAGAAGAGATGTGGCTTTGCTCCATAATATACTGGGCACACACCCCCGAACTGCCCCACAGCACCGCCGCAAACAAAACATACAGCATACCTTTCCGACTCACGCTCATTTCCCTGCCCTTTCCCTTAAGAATCAAGGGCAGCATGATAGCGTAAATCATACAGAATGAGAGGCCGGACTTTGCACCGCGCTTTGTCCGGCCCGGCAAGGTTAACTGCCGTAGACGCTAACCGCGCTGCTCAGGCGCACCGAGCGTTGATTAAGATTTTCTACTACCGTGCCTGCGTCCACAACCATATCGGCATTGTTCTGCGTCATGGTGCCAATGCGCTCGACCGAGCGGTTGATCATCGCCAGCGCGCTGGTTTGCTCCCGCGTGGCGTCGCCAATTTCCCTGATAAGCGCGGTCATACTAACGATTTCCGCCGCCATTTCGCTAATGTGCTGCTCGGCATTTTTCACCATGCTGACGCCCGAGCCAACGCTTGCCACGCTGTTATCGATCAGGCTTTTGATCTCCTTCGCCGCCGTGGCGGAGTGCTGAGCCAGATGGCGAACCTCCGCCGCAACAACCGCAAAGCCACGCCCCGCGACTCCAGCTCGCGCGGCCTCAACCGCCGCGTTCAGCGCCAGAATATTCGTCTGGAAGGCAATCTGGTCGATAACGCTGACGATCTCAACAATGTGCTGGCTCGCCTGCGACATCGCTTCCATCATGCCCAGCGTTTGTTTCATCATGTCCTCGCCTGCTACCGCCATCGTGCTGGCCTTGACCGCCATTTGCGTGGTCTGGGCCGATGTGTCAGCGGTTTGTTCTACGGCACCCGAGATTTCTTCGATGGCCGCCGCAGTCTGCTGCAAATGCGCGTAGGTTTCATCCGTGCGCTCGCTCATCGCCCTGCTGCTGGCCGCCAGCTGCCGGGTAATATCGCTGATACCGCCGATTTGCGTGCCCACGTCATCCACCAGCGAACGCAGATTCAGGCCCGACTGGTTTACCAGCCGCATCATCAGGCCAATATCGTCCACGCGATTGAAATGCACCAGCTCAGCTTTCTGGCCCGAAACTACTTTTTGCATCTGCCTGACGATGGTATTAACCGGTTTCGCCACCTGGCGCTGAAGCGCCGTATTCATGACGATAAACAACCCTGCCGCTGCGAAAATCTGCGCCGCAGGGCTAAGCCCGCAAAAAGGCAGGACTGCCATCACTAACGAGGGGACCAGCACGGCTCCGGCTAGCCGACCGGCAAGCGACAGGCGCTGAAACAGCGACAGCGCACTCTTCCAGCCCCGGCGAATAACCAGCCCTTTATAAAATCGCAAATGACCGGCCCGTTTTTCTCTGACTGCTTTATAAAGCTCGTCGCTGGCCTGCACCTCTTCTATGCCAGGCACGGTGCGCACCGAGATGTAGCCGGTCAGCTCTCCGCCGTGATAAACCGGCGTCACGTTCGCCCTTACCCAGTAATAATCACCGTTTTTACAGCGATTTTTGACCATTCCCGTCCAGCTGTCTCCCTGCTTTAACGTCGCCCACATATCCGCAAAGGCTTCCGGCGGCATGTCAGGATGACGAATTAAATTATGTGGCTCACCCATTAATTCTTTTTCGTTATATCCGCAGGCTTTAATAAATGCGGAATTAGCATAGGTAATATGGCTATGGATATCTGTGGTCGACATTAAAGCCTCTCCATCATTGAGGAGATGCTCCTGCGCGCTGACAGGGTCATTTATTCGCATACGAATCCCGTGATGTAAAATAAAAGCAGAACGCCACGAACAGTGGCAAAAAATGAAGCTATTTATAGTGAGTCCGCACAGGGCGCGGGCCAGTGACGCAATATATTCTTCCAATTTTAAAAGATTGCAAAGCGGAATTTACTTACGGAAAGGTCGAAAGTGAGGTTGTCATTAAATCAATTATTAATTGTGAAACATCTGTGATTAAAAGAATGGTGGGCAATATAATATATCTACTTAAGGTAAACTGCGGCTCTTGGTTTATTTCAGTTTTATGACGCTTTCTGTACTGATTAAGTGCAGAAAGCGTCGCAAGCTAAATCTTAAGCTGTTTTACGGCGCATGACTTTGAAGGCGGCAAACAGCACAAGGATCCACACCGGCAGCAGCATGGCCGAAAGACGCATATCGTCGATGCTGCACATCAGCGCCAGTATCATCAGCATGAATGCGATGCACAGATAGTTGCCAAACGGATATAGCAAAGCTTTAAAGCGCGTTTCACGCCCCTGCATACGCATAGCCGAGCGGAATTTCAGGTGGGCCAGCGAAATCATAATCCAGTTGAGCAGCAGCGTGGCAACCACCAGCGCCATCAGCAGTCCAAACGCATCGTGCGGCAGCAAATAGTTAAGCAGCACCACCAGCGAGGTTATGACCCCGGACAGAATCAGCGAGTTTACCGGCACTCCACCGCGGTTAACTTTGGCGAGAATGGCCGGCGCATTGCGCTGCTTCGAAAGTCCGAACAGCATGCGGCTATTGGAGTAAACGCCGCTGTTGTAGACTGATAGCGAGGCCACCAGAATCACAAAATTAAGCGCCGAGGCCACGATATTGCTGTTCAGTTCATGGAAGATCATCACGAAAGGGCTGCTGCTGGATTTAATTTCAAGCCATGGATAGAGCGACAGCAGCACAATCAGCGAGCCGATGTAGAACAGCAGAATGCGGTAGACAACCTGATTGATGGCTTTCGGAATGGTCGTTTCCGGGGAACGAGCCTCTGCGGCAGTAATGCCGATAAGCTCCAGACCGCCGAAGGAAAACATGATCACCGCCAGCGACAAAATCAGCCCGTGCCAGCCGGTGGCAAGGAAACCGCCGTGCTGCCAGAGATTGTTGATGCTGGCGCGTTCGCCGCCGTGCCCGGAAGCCAGTAGCCAGATGCCAAAGCCAATCATGCCGATAATCGCCAGCACTTTGATCAGCGCAAACCAGAACTCCATCTCGCCGTACAGGCGAACGTTCACCAGATTCACGGCGTTGATGATCGCGAAGAACAGCGCCACCCAGGTCCAGGTCGGCACTGCCGGGAACCAGTACTGCATGTAAATCCCGGCGGCGGTTAGCTCGGCCATGCCCACCAGCACAAACATCACCCAGTAGTTCCAGCCGGACAGGAAGCCTGCGAACGGCCCCCAGTATTTATAGGCAAAGTGCGCAAAAGAACCGGAGACCGGCTCCTGCACGACCATCTCGCCGAGCTGGCGCATGATCAGGAAGGCGATGATCCCGGCTATGCCGTAGCCCAGCAGCACCGCAGGACCCGCCATTTGAATCGCGGGCCCAATGCCGAGGAACAGCCCGGTGCCAATCGCCCCGCCTAAAGCGATTAGCTGAATATGGCGGTTTTGCAGGCCGCGCTTTAGCGTCTGCTCACCCTCTGATGACGTATCCGTAGTTTTCTGCGGGTCGGCCGCAGTCGACGTGTTATTCACGCCTTTCTCCTGTGTCTTTTATTGAGGGGGCACGTTTTAACACTTGCAGGTAACAGTGGCAAGGCGGCAAAAATTTCCCATAAAAAAACCAGCCGGGATAAGCGGCTGGTTGTTCGTCAGGGCGGGAAGCTTATTCCGCGTCTGGCGCTTCCGACTTGTGCTTTTCAGCGGTTTCTTTAATAAGCGTCTGCAGTTCGCCGCGCTGGTACATCTCAATAATGATGTCGCAGCCGCCAACCAGCTCGCCGTCTACCCACAGCTGCGGGAAAGTCGGCCAGTTGGCGTACTTAGGCAGCTCGGCGCGGATGTCAGGGTTTTGCAGGATATCTACATAGGCAAAACGTTCGCCGCATGCGGAAAGCGCCTGCACGGACTGGGCGGAGAAACCGCAGCTAGGCAGCTTCGGTGAGCCTTTCATATAGAGAAGAATCGGGTTCTCTGAGATCTGGCGCTGAATTTTTTCGATTGTGCTCATTGTCTTGCTTCCTCAAACCTTTTTACGGCAGTAGCCTGCCATTGTAGCGAGTTGCGCCCCCGTCAGAAAACACCAAATTTTGCAGGGGTATTCTGAACCCATCGGGGAGTGCTAAACATGTTTTAAGAATAACACTTTTCATAATATCGCCAATCTCTGAAAAGCCCCATTCTCGATCAATAAATCTTCTTTTAATCCAATAATTGGTTAAATTATTTGCGACCGATAACGATTCCGGGCATCCGAAGCAAAAGGCTATTAACTTTCTGGCTTCTTATGCATTAGAATCGGCGGGTTTCTGAAAATCATACGCAGGCATGATGGCGTTCATCGTGTCTTCATCTTATCAGGGGATTGTCGAGTGGCGCGGATAACAAAAATCTCTATCACGCTCTGTGCTCTGCTTTTTACCTTGCCTTACACACCTTTGACGCAGGCGTCCGAGCACGCCCGTCCTGTTGCTGCGCATAAAGCCCACGCGGTGAAAAGCTCAACGAAAAGCACAGCAAAGACCAGCAAGAGTAAAGAAAAGACCAGTTCCATCTCTACAAAGAAGTCCAGCAAGAAAACAGCCTCTCCCGTAAAGAAAAAAACAGCCTCAGTGGCTAACGCTAAAACCCTCGCAAAAAGCACCGGCAAAAAATCTTCGCTAAAAACCGCTCAGGTTTCCAAAGTTCAGGTCCCTTCCCTCACCAAACAATGCACTAAAGCCCGCAAAGGCCATAAGGCAAAATGCGTGACGGTGAAAACGGATAAAAACCTGACCATTGCCCAGGCGCACAAGGTTCGCGTGCAAAAAGCACAAAAAACGGCGATGAATAAATTGATGGGCCAGATTGGTAAACCCTACCGCTGGGGCGGCACCTCGCCGCGTACCGGGTTCGACTGCAGCGGGCTGGTTTATTACGCCTATAAAGATCTGGTTAAATTCCGTATCCCACGCACGGCAAATGAAATGTATCACCTGCGCGACGCGGCTTCGGTCGATCGCGGCGAGCTGGAAAGCGGCGATCTGGTGTTCTTCCGCACCCGCGGACGCGGCACCGCCGATCACGTAGGCG
Source organism: Buttiauxella sp. (assembly GCA_036489025.1). Classification (GTDB taxonomy): domain Bacteria; phylum Pseudomonadota; class Gammaproteobacteria; order Enterobacterales; family Enterobacteriaceae; genus Dryocola. The sequence goes on along the minus strand of DASXGN010000028.1, from coordinate 150,671 downwards.
TTTACGTCGGCAACGGTAAGTTCATTCAGTCCCCGCGCAGCGGACGCGATATCCAAATCACCTCGCTGAGCGAAGATTACTGGCAGCGCCACTACGTCGGTGCCAAACGCGTCATGACGCCAAAAACCATTCGTTAAGCCACAGCCTGCTTGTCCCTGAGCAGGCTGGGTTCCTCTTTTGCTTATCCTTTCAATTTGTTACCCTAAAGCCACACTAAATGTGGTTATTTAGCTGTAACTAATAATAAGGAGTGAAGCAATGTCGTTCGAACTACCTGCATTACCGTATGCGAAAGACGCCCTGGCCCCGCACATCTCGGCTGAAACCCTGGAATATCACTACGGCAAACACCATCAAACCTACGTCACTAACCTGAACAATCTGGTTAAGGGCACGCCGTTTGAAGGTCAATCCCTCGAAGAGATCGTCCGCACTTCCGAAGGCGGCGTGTTCAACAACGCAGCCCAGGTCTGGAACCATACTTTCTACTGGCACTGCCTGGCACCCAATGCCGGCGGCGAGCCAGCGGGTGAACTGCTGAACGCTATCAACGCGTCCTTCGGCAGCTTTGCCGAATTCAGGCAGCAGTTTACCGATGCGGCAGTGAAGAACTTTGGCGCAGGCTGGACGTGGCTGGTTAAACGTGCGGATAACACCCTGGCTATCGTTTCCACCTCAAACGCAGGCACGCCGCTGACAACGGATGCGAAGCCGCTGCTGACCGTGGACGTGTGGGAACATGCTTATTACATCGATTACCGGAACGCTCGCCCGAACTATCTCGAGCATTTCTGGGCGCTGGTGAACTGGGAGTTTGTCGCGAAAAACCTGGCGGCTTAAAACTGAAGGGCCGAATCATCGGCCCTTTTTAATTAATGCATAACGGCTGTTAAGGCACCTGCAACAATCAGGCTCAGCACAATAACCGTCGTCACGACGGAAAATTTCAGATCGGTGCTCATCGTAAATCTCCTTTTATTACCCTACAAACGGTGTGTGGCTCGATTTTCCCACAATCAGACGCAAAAATCCTCCGGGATTTATAATGATATTAGTTTTTCCCTCTTCCACTTTGCTAAAAGATGAGCCAAAATCCCACGCTAATTTACTGCGTGCTATCAATTCAATGCCCTCCTCCCTTTTTATGTCGCAATCCTGGCATACCGCAACCCAAAAAGTTGCCCGTGGAGTGAGCGGACGCAAACGTTTAACATATTAGTTATCAGGAGTTTACGATATGGCCTGGAGTGACATCTAATGGCGACAATCAAGGACGTGGCGAAGCGCGCAAACGTTTCCACTACAACCGTATCACATGTCATTAACAAAACCCGTTTTGTGGCGGAAGAAACCCGCAACGCGGTATGGGCGGCCATCAAAGAGTTGCACTACTCGCCAAGCGCCGTGGCGCGCAGCCTGAAAGTTAATCACACGAAAACGATTGGTCTGCTTGCCACCTCCAGCGAAGCGCCTTACTTTGCCGAAATTATCGAAGCGGTGGAAAACAGCTGCTTTGAAAAGGGCTATACCCTCATTCTGGGCAACGCGCATAACAACTTTGAAAAGCAGCGCGCCTACCTGTCGATGATGGCGCAAAAGCGCGTCGACGGCCTGCTGGTGATGTGTTCTGAATATCCGGATACGCTGCTGACCATGCTTGAAGAGTATCGCCATATCCCCATGGTGGTGATGGACTGGGGCGAAGCGCGAGCGGACTTTACCGACTCGGTGATCGACAACGCCTTCCGCGGCGGCTACCTCGCCGGTCGCTATCTGATTGAACGCGGCCATCGCGAAATTGGCGCTATTCCGGGCCAGATGGAACGCAACACCGGCGGCGGCCGCCATGCAGGCTTTATGAAAGCGCTGGAAGAGGCCAAAATTGCCATCCCGGAAAACTGGATCGTGCAGGGCGACTTTGAGCCGGAATCCGGCTATCGCGCCATGCAGCAGATTTTGGGCCAGTCGCACCGCCCTACCGCGGTGTTCTGCGGCGGGGATATTATGGCGATGGGTGCTATCTGCGCGGCTGACGAAATGGGCCTGCGCGTCCCGCAGGACATCTCCATCATCGGCTATGACAACGTGCGCAACGCCCGCTACTTCTCCCCGGCGTTAACCACCATCCACCAGCCGAAGGATTCGCTGGGGGAAACCGCGTTTGCCATGCTGCTCGACCGCATCGTCAACAAGCGCGAAGAGTCGCAGACGATTGAAGTGCATCCGCGTCTGATCGAGCGTCGTTCCGTGGCCGACGGTCCGTTCCGCGACTACCGTCGCTAAGCGTTATCCCTGAGCCTGAGCGTCCGCTTCAGGCTCTCTTAACCATTCCAGGTTCATCGTCTCGCTGTCCCCCAGATAGTCCAGCAGCCAGCCTAGCGCAGGCGAAGCGTCGTTCTGTCGCCACGTCAGGCAGCAGGCCGCGTCCGGGAATGGATTTTCCAGCGTTAGCTCACGCCACGTTCCCACTTCGAGCCACGGCTTAGCAATATGCGACGGCACCATGCCGATACACAGCCCGGCGCTCAGGCAGTCTGCGCCCGACGGCCAGTCCGGCACCACCACGCGCTGCTGATTGTCCAGCAGCCAGGTGATACGCTTCGGCAGCGAGCGGGAGGTATCTTCCAGCACCAGCGAAGGCCAGGAGCGTAGCTCATCGTCGCTCAGCGTGCCCTCGCGCAGCGCCAGAGGGTGCCCGGCTGCAACAACGCAACGCCAGCTCAGCGCGCCCATGTCCCGAAACGCATAGCGTCCCCCAACCGGAATCGCCTGCGTCGCACCAATCGCCACCTCAACCCTTCCGTCCGCCAGCGCATCCCACACGCCGTTAAAGACTTCCTGAAAAATATGCAGCTCGATGTCCGGAAAATGACGATAAAAATCAAGCACCAGCTGCCGCGTTCGCTCAGGTTTCACGATGTTGTCGACGGCGATAGCTAAATGCCCGCGCCAGCCGTTGGCGATCTGCTGGCACTGCTGCCGCGTCGTCATCATTTTTTTGATAACAGAACGACCTTCTTTCAAAAAGAAGGCGCCGGCGGGGGTGAGCTCCACGTCCCGATGACGCCGCTCAAACAGCGGAACCGCCAGCCAGTCCTCCAGCTGCCGCACCGTATAGCTGATGGCAGAAGGCACCCGATGCAGCTCCTGCGCAGCGCCGCTAAAACTGCCGTTGCGCGCCACCGCATCGATGACTTCCAGCGAATATTCCGACCACATAGTTCTGCCTGCAAAATTTTTGAATGCAATCTGCAAATATTAGCGTTTCACAAGCCAGTTTGCACTCCGTACACTCTCGCCGCTAAAACCTGCAAATAATCCAAAGAGAAAACTATGCAACCATCAAAAGGATTTCTTATCTGGCTGGCCGGACTGAGCGTGCTTGGCTTCCTCGCCACCGATATGTACCTGCCCGCCTTTGCGGCCATTCAGCAGGATTTAAATACCGAGGCTTCCGCCGTCAGCGCCAGCCTGAGCCTGTTCCTGGCCGGATTTGCCTTCGCGCAATTAATGTGGGGGCCAATGTCTGACCGCTTTGGTCGTAAACCCGTTCTGCTGATCGGGCTAAGCATTTTTGCCGTAAGCTGCATCGGCATGCTGTGGGTCGAAAGCGCTACGGCGCTGCTGGTGCTGCGCTTTATTCAGGCGGTGGGCGTTTGTTCGGCCGCGGTAAGCTGGCAGGCGCTGGTCACGGATTATTATCCCGCCAGCCGCGCAAACCGTATTTTTGCCACTATTATGCCGCTGGTCGGGCTTTCCCCGGCGCTGGCACCTCTATTAGGCAGCTGGATCCTGAATCACTTTGACTGGCAGGCTATTTTCGCCACGCTGTTTGTTATCACCCTGGTCCTGATGGTGCCGACACTGCGCCTGAAGCCGCGCACCCAGCATCACCCGCAGACCGAAGACAACAGGGTTAGCTTTATGTCGCTGCTGCGCTCGCGCGTTTACGGCGGCAACGTGCTGGTCTACGCGGCCTGCTCGGCGAGCTTTTTTGCCTGGCTAACCGGCTCGCCGTTTATCCTTAATGAGATGGGTTACAGCCCGGCGGTTATTGGCCTGAGCTATATGCCGCAGACCATCGCCTTCCTGATTGGCGGCTACGGCTGCCGCAGCGCGCTGCAAAAATGGCAGGGCAAACAGATGCTGCCGTGGCTGCTGGCGCTTTACACTTTAAGCATCTTCGGGACCTGGGCCGTCGCCGTTAGCGGCCACGCTAATCTGACGCTGCTGCTGATTCCCTTCTGCATTATGGCAATGGCCAACGGCGCGATTTACCCTATCGTGGTCGCCGCAGCCCTGCTGCCTTTCCCGCAGGCCACGGGCAAAGCCGCCGCGCTGCAAAACACCCTGCAGCTCGGGCTGTGCTTCTTCGCCAGCCTGATGGTTTCCTGGCTGGTTGCCACGCCGCTGCTGACCACCACCAGCGTCATGCTGGCAACCGTCGTACTTGCAGCCCTGGGCTATCTCCTCCAGCGCCGCAGCGCAGCGCAAACCTGGCAGGCGGCGCAGGCCACCTCGTCGCGGATGCAATAACGTTGGCGATAATGTTAAAAGCACGTAATTAGCTTGCTAACGATAAAGCATTGAATCATCTGATTCACAGGCATATACTCGAAAGCGGCTCGATTAATTTCACTATAATTAACGTATTAACGGGAGCCATTGCGCTCCCGTTTGTCTATGGATAGACATTTTATAAGGGCTTTCGCCCTTTTCTCTGTTCTACGTCGGATATCAGGCACACGGAATTTTCCGTGCGATTTCTCACATACCCCAAATAGCGTCTACGCTGTTTTAAGGTTCTGGTCACACAGGTGATGGAGAAGCTATGAGTTCATCGTGTATAGAAGAAGTCAGCATACGAGACAACGAGTGGTATCGTATCGCGAACGAAATGCTCACCCGGGCGGGAATTACCATCAACGGCTCCCACCCTTTTGATATTCAGGTTAAGCACCCCAATTTTTTTAAACGCGTTCTGCAGGAAGGCTCACTTGGGCTGGGCGAAAGCTACATGGACGGCTGGTGGGACTGTGAACGCCTGGATATCTTTTTCAGCAAAGTCATTCGGGCCGGGCTGGAAAGCCAGCTCCCGCATCATCTGAAAGACACGCTTCGTATCGCAGCCTCCCGGCTGATCAATCTGCAAAGTAAAAAGCGCGCCTGGATCGTCGGCAAAGAGCACTACGATTTGGGCAACGATCTGTTCAGCCGTATGCTCGACGAACACATGCAGTACTCCTGCGGCTACTGGAAAGATGCGACCACCCTCGGCGAAGCTCAGACCGCCAAGCTAAAAATGATTTGCGACAAGCTGAAGCTGGAGCCGGGCATGACGCTGCTGGATATTGGCTGCGGCTGGGGCGGACTTGCCGAATTTGCCGCGCGTCATTATGGCGTCGCGGTACACGGCGTAACCATCTCCGCCGAACAGCAGAAAATGGCTCAGGAGCGCTGCGCGGGGCTCGACGTCACTATTCTGTTGCAGGATTATCGCGATCTTGAGATGCAGTTTGACCGCATCGTCTCCGTCGGCATGTTTGAGCACGTTGGCCCAAAAAACTACGCGACCTATTTCAACGTTGCCGATCGCAACCTGAAGCCCGACGGGATTTTCCTGCTGCACACCATCGGCTCGAACAAGACAGACAATAACGTGGATCCCTGGATCGATAAGTACATCTTCCCTAACGGCTGCCTGCCTTCCGTGCGGCAAATCGCCGACGCCAGCGAAGGGCATTTCGTGATGGAAGACTGGCACAACATCGGTGCGGACTACGATAAAACGCTGATGGCCTGGCACGAGCGCTTTCTCGCCAGCTGGCCAGAAATTGCGGATAACTACTCAGAACGTTTCAAACGCATGTTCAGCTATTATCTCAACGCCTGCGCCGGCGCGTTCCGCGCCCGCGATATTCAACTCTGGCAGGTGGTATTCAGCCGCGGTGTTGAAAACGGCCTGCGCGTTCCGCGCTAGCCCGCTCACCCCGGCTCTGGCCGGGGTCGTCCCCTTCTTTTTGCAGCAACTACATCGTAAAGCGTGATTGTCTTCACGCTTCAGCCGCCCTTTCGTTCCCCACTATGATCGCGCTAACAGTTTTTGACAGATGCAATGGAAACCGGTTTCCGTTCTGTTCCACAATCTGAACACTTCCCGATACAACAGCAAGGATCTCGCCATGAGCATGTACCAAAAAATGGTCGATGTGATTGAGCAAAAAGTTACGCCGATGGCCGGAGTGATGGGCTCTCAGCGCCATGTTATCGCCATCCGCGACGGGTTTATCGCCGCCCTGCCGTTTATGATTATTGGTTCGTTCCTGCTTGTTTTTATTTTCCCTCCGTTCTCGCCGGACAGCAGCTGGGGCTTCGCCCGCGCGTGGCTTAACTTCTCGCTGACCTACCGCGACCAGCTGATGCTGCCGTTTAACCTCAGCATGGGCGTGATGACGTTTTTTATCTCCGTAGGCATCGGCGCGAGCCTCGGCAAGCATTATCAGCTCGACCCGATTATGACCGGCCTGCTGGCCTTTATGGCCTTTCTGCTGGTTGCCGCGCCATACAAAGACGGACACATTTCCACGCAGTACTTCTCCGGCCAGGGCATTTTTACCGCGCTGATAACGGCAATTTACGCCAGCGAAATGTATGCCTTCCTTAAACGCCGTAGAATAACCATCCGCCTGCCAAAAGAAGTCCCTACCGGCGTAGCGCGATCGTTTGAAATTCTGATTCCGGTGGTGGTGATTGTCTTCACGCTCCATCCGCTTAATCTGCTGATTGAATCGGCCACCGGTATGATTCTGCCGGAGGCCATCATGCATCTGCTGGCTCCGCTGGTTTCCGCTTCGGATTCGCTGCCGGCCATTCTTATCTCCGTCTTTATCTGCCAGATTCTGTGGTTTGCCGGCATTCACGGGGCGCTAATCGTCACCGGCATTATGAACCCGTTCTGGATGGCAAACCTTTCCGCTAACCAGACCGCGCTGGCCGCAGGAGAAGCGCTGCCGCATATTTATTTGCAGGGCTTCTGGGACCACTATTTGCTGATTGGCGGAGTTGGCTCAACGCTGCCGCTGGCTTTCCTGCTGCTGCGCAGCCGCGCCGTACACCTGCGCACCATCGGTAAAATGGGCGTCGTGCCCAGCTTCTTCAACATCAACGAGCCGATTCTGTTCGGCACGCCGATCATCATGAATCCGGTGTTCTTCCTGCCGTTCACGCTGGTGCCGATGATTAACGCCACGCTGGCCTATATTGCCACCAGGCTCGGCTGGATTGCGCAGGTCGTGTCCCTCACTCCGTGGACCACGCCCGCGCCAATCGGCGCCTCATGGGCCGCAAACTGGGCGGTAAGTCCCGTAATCATGTGTCTGATTTGTATGGTGATGTCGGCTGTGATGTATTACCCGTTCCTCAAAGCCTACGAGCGCACGCTGCTCAGGCAGGATGAGGAACGCAGCACGCGGGAAAACGAAAGCCCGATAGCTGCCAGTTAACTATTTTAGCCTGCCGATGTGGCTGGCTCGTCAACAGAGGAACAATTATGAAATACGCATTTCCTGATAATTTCTGGTGGGGCAGCGCCTGTTCCGCGCCGCAGACCGAAGGTGAAACGCTCTCTTTCGGCAAGTCCGCAACCATCTGGGACCAGTGGTTTGCAGAGCAGCCCACTCGCTTCCACAACGGCGTTGGTCCGGCCGAGACATCCACCTTCTATCAAAACTGGAAGCAGGACATCGCGCTGCTCAAAGAGCTGAATCACAATACCTTCCGCACTTCAATTTCTTGGGCACGCCTTATTCCCGCGGGCCGCGGCGAAGTGAATCAGGAAGCGGTCAGGTTTTACAATCAGGTTTTTGATGAGCTGCACGCGCAGGGTATCACCCCGTTTATCAACCTCTTCCACTTCGACATGCCGATGGCGATGCAGGCGCTGGGCGGCTGGGAAAGTCGTGACGTTGTCACGGCATATGGCGAATACGCGCAGACCTGCTTCGAGCTGTTTGGCGACCGCGTGAAACACTGGTTCACGTTTAACGAGCCGGTTGTTCCCGTTGAAGGCGGCTATCTTTACGACTTCCACTACCCGAACGTGGTGGATTTCAAACGTGCGGCAACGGTGGCTTACCACACCATGCTGGCGCACTCGCTGGCCGTTAAAGCCTGGCATGAGCGCAACGAAGGCGGGGAAATCGGCATCATTCTGAATCTCACCCCTTCTTACCCGCGCTCGCAAAACCCGGCCGATCTGAAGGCGGCGAACATCGCTGACCTGATGTTCAACCGTAGCTTCCTCGATCCGGCCCTGCGCGGCGAATATCCGGCTGAACTGGTGGCGCTGCTCAAAGAACACGGCCAGCTTCCTGTCTGCCAGCCGGAAGATAAAGCCCTGCTCGCCGCGGGCGTTGTCGATCTGCTCGGCATCAACTATTACCAGCCGCGCCGCATTAAGTGCCGTGATTCGCTGGTCAATCCCGACAGCCCGTTTATGCCGGAATGGTTCTTTGAGGCCTACGAAATGCCGGGCCGCAAAATGAACCCGTACCGCGGCTGGGAAATCTACGAGCGGGGTATCTACGATATTCTGACCAACCTGCGCGAAAACTATGGCAACCCGCGCTGCTATATTTCCGAGAACGGCATGGGCGTGGAAAACGAACGGCGTTTCGATAGCAACGGGCAGATTCAGGACGATTACCGTATTGATTTCGTTCGCGATCACCTGAAGTGGCTGCATAAAGGCATTAGCGAGGGCAGCAACTGCCTTGGCTACCATATGTGGACGTTTATCGATAACTGGTCCTGGTGCAACGCCTACAAAAACCGCTACGGCTTCGTCGCTTTGGATCTCGCCACCCAGAAGCGAACCATCAAAAAGAGCGGCGAATGGTTCCGCGAAACGGCGGCACAAAACGGTTTTGACGACCGGGGTTAAGGTATTTATGCGGGCCCACGCGGCCCGCTTCTGGCAGTGCAGGAATTCACCATGTCGAATATCAACGATGTTGCGCGCCTTGCGCAGGTCTCCAAGGCCACCGTATCCCGGGTGCTGAGCGGCAGCCGCGGCGTCAAAGAAGACAGCCGCCAGGCGGTGCTGCGCGCGGCTGAAATCCTTAACTATCGGCCTAACGCGATTGCTCAGTCGTTGAGCAGCCAGTCAACCAACTGTATCGGCGTGATTTGCGCCACGGAGCATATCCAGCAGTCCACGGGCTATTTGCAGGCGCTGGAAAAACAGCTCAGCCAGCACAGAAAGCATCTTCTGCTGCGCTTTGCCAACGCTCCGACAAGCGTGACGCTCGCCGTGGAGGAGCTTTCCAGCGGCATGTGCGACGCTTTGGTCGTCGTCGGCGCGCGCTTCCCGCTTCCCGAACTGGCGGACGATATTATTTTAATCGATTGCCTCAGCCCGGCGACCTCCCACAGCATTCAGTGCGACAGGATCTTTGCCGCAGAAACAGCGGTGCACTATCTCTGCTCACAGCAGCGCAGGCACATTGCGCTGATTAATTTCCCCGGCGGAGACGCCGCGGCGCTGACCCTCGACGGCTATCGCCAGGCGCTGCACAATTTTGTCGTGCCGTTTAATCGCCAGCTGGTTATCGAGAGCGAGCCGTCGCTGCGCATCGGGCTGCAAAAGCTGATAAACAGCGGCGTGAAGTTTTCTGCCCTGCTGGTGACGGACGACAGCCAGGCTCAGGAAGCCGTCATGATGCTCAATCAGTTTCAGCTCGCGGTGCCGGAAAAAGTCATGGTATTTAGCCTCGACGGTTCGACTCGCCTGCCCGGCGCAAGCAGCATTCCGGCCATTGGCTATTCCCTGGAGAGTATTGCAACACGTGCGGTGGGACTGCTGCTGGGCGAACGCCAGAACAGCGATTTGGTGCGGGGAAGCCTGCTGACCGCCTGAGCGAAATCGCGGGTGGAGAAGCAACGACGCCCGCCACCCGACGGCGTTATTCTTTCGGCAACATCGAAGCCAGCGAGGCCTCACGCTGCGCTAACACGCGCTCGACCGTATCGACAATCGCCTGCGTCTGCGGGTCGATTTCAATATTAATGCGGCTACCCAGCTTTTTAGCACCGAGCGTTGTACGCTGCAGGGTTTCCGGAATCAGGTGCACGCAAAAACGGGTCGCCGTCACCTCGCCCACCGTCAGGCTAATTCCGTCGATGCCGATATACCCTTTGTGGAGAATATATTTCATCAGCGCCCTGTCGTGAATTTTAAACCAGATCTGGCGGTTATTTTCTGAGGTGAGAATTTTCGCGACTTCGGCGGTGGTCATAATATGACCCGACATTAAATGGCCGCCAATTTCATCATTAAATTTCGCCGCGCGCTCCACGTTAACGGTATCACCGACGTTCAGCTCTCCCAGGTTGGTGATGCGCAGCGTCTCTTTCATCAGATCAAAGCTAACGCGATTGCCGGCGATGTCGGTTACCGTCAGGCAGCAGCCGTTATGCGCCACGGACGCGCCCGTTTCAAGGCCGGGCAGCATGGCCTCGGGCATCTCGATTATGTGGGTACGGAAATTGGGTTTTTCTTCGATAGCAACCAGGGTCGCGGTGCCCTGCACAATACCTGTAAACATCCTAAAACTCCTGGCGATTCAACTAGGGGCAATAATATCCCATCAGGGGGAACGCTCGCATCTGTGCCCGGCACTTTAGCAGTTGGAAAAAAAGCTTGCCAGTCATCATCACTGCTCCTCATTATTTGGCTGGAGATTTAAATAACTCTCGCTACAATAGTCTGGCTCATTCCCCTGCAATTTCTTCTTGCTGCCATACATGGCGGCGTCTTTGTGTCTCTTATAACGAATAATAATCAGGTGTACGTATGCAGAAGTACTTTATTGAGGCCCGCCAGCTACTCGCGCTGGCAATACCCGTGATCCTGGCCCAGGTCGCGCAAACCGCCATGGGCTTTGTTGATACCGTGATGGCCGGGGGCTACAGCGCCACCGATATGGCCGCGGTAGCTATTGGCACCTCTATCTGGCTGCCGGCCATTCTGTTCGGTCACGGTCTGCTGCTGGCGTTAACGCCGGTTGTTGCCCAGCTCAACGGCTCCGGACGACGCGAACGCATTGCCCATCAGATTCGCCAGGGCTTCTGGCTCGCGGGCATGGTTTCGGTCCTGATCATGGTCGTGCTGTGGAACGCGGGCTACATCATCGGTTCCATGCACAACATCGACCCGCTGCTGGCAGAGAAAGCCGTCGGCTATCTGCGCGCGCTGCTTTGGGGTGCGCCGGGCTACCTTTTCTTCCAGGTGGCACGTAACCAGTGTGAGGGGCTGGCCAAAACCAAGCCCGGCATGGTAATGGGCTTTATCGGCCTGCTGGTGAACATCCCGGTGAACTACATCTTTATCTATGGCCATTTCGGCATGCCGGAATTAGGCGGCGTAGGCTGCGGCGTAGCGACGGCGGCGGTGTACTGGGTCATGTTCTTCAGCATGATTTCTTTTGTACGCAAGGCCCGTTCCATGCGCGATATTCGCAGCCCGGCAGGCTTCACTCCGCCTGACTGGAACGTCGTGAAGCGTCTGGTACAGCTGGGCCTGCCCATCGCGCTGGCGCTGTTCTTTGAGGTCACGCTGTTCGCGGTCGTCGCCCTGCTCGTGTCGCCGCTGGGGATTGTCGACGTCGCCGGTCACCAGATTGCGCTCAACTTCAGCTCGCTGATGTTCGTATTGCCGATGTCGCTGGCCGCCGCGGTCACCATTCGCGTGGGTTTCCGGCTTGGGCAAGGCTCCACGCTGGACGCGCAAACCGCGGCGCGAACGGGCATCGCCGTGGGCGTGTGTATGGCAATGTGTACCGCGCTGTTTACCGTAACGCTGCGTGAGCATATCGCCCTGCTGTACAACGACAACCCGGCGGTCGTCGCGCTGGCCGCACATCTTATGCTGCTGGCCGCGGTTTATCAGATTTCAGACTCGATCCAGGTTATCGGCAGCGGCGTGCTGCGCGGGTATAAAGACACGCGTTCCATCTTCTTTATTACTTTCATCGCCTACTGGGTGCTCGGCCTGCCGAGCGGCTACGTGCTGGCGCTGACCGACCTGGTCGTGGAGCCTATGGGTCCCGCAGGGTTCTGGATGGGCTTTATTATCGGCCTCACCTCGGCGGCCATCATGATGATGCTGCGCATGCGCTGGCTACAGCGTCAGCCTTCGGTGAATATTTTGCAGCGCGCGGCCAGATAAAACGGCGGCAGGTATTGGTCGCGGCGAAAGGCTCAGGCTTTTTTGCCGCGACAGCGTAATTAATCATCGCCGCCCGGCTGCTTTTTCGACGGACTGCACAGTTACTCAGCAGTTGGCTAAAATCTTGAAGAAAATTACGGTTTTCCGCTTGCAAGGCTCATGAGCTGCCGCTAATATTCGTCCCCGTTGTCACCAGACAGCTTGATGCGTTCATAGCTCAGTTGGTTAGAGCACCACCTTGACATGGTGGGGGTCGTTGGTTCGAGTCCAATTGAACGCACCATTTTAATGCTTCACCCAGTGCGTCCGTAGCTCAGTTGGTTAGAGCACCACCTTGACATGGTGGGGGTCGGTGGTTCGAGTCCACTCGGACGCACCATTTCAAAGCAGTTTCTCGCAGTACACCCATTCCTAAAGTATCATCACCTTCTGCTCTCTGGCCTGCTGCTCGAGCTGCAAAATCACCTGGTAATCCCTGCGGCTAACCTCGCTAAATCCTGTTATCAACAGCGCCTCACGCTGCGTCCTGTAAGCCCGATCGTATGCCAATCGCGTTAGCGCTCGCCTTAAGCACGCCAGCGTTTCTGGCGAAGTTTGCCTCGACGTTATCAGCGGCAGGCCGGGTGCCGAAGGCGTTTGGCCGATAACCGCCAGCCCGCTCAGCAAATGCGGCTCGTGGCGGGCCAGAAGTGCCCAGGTGATGCAGTCAATCGATGCAAGATCCGCGGACTGCTGTGCCACGGCCAGCATAGATTGCCGATGGCTGCCGGTTATCACGGCCTGCGCGAAAAATCGCCCTTCTCGCGCCAGCGGCGCAATCATACTGCGCAGGATGTTATAGCCCGACTGTGAATCCCGACTGTTGCACGCCGCTCTGCGCCCGCGAAAATCCTCCAGCTTTTTCTCACCGTCTTTCTGCCGCGCAACCAGAAAGCTTCGGTAAAGATTTCGCTCACAGCCCGGTGCAGAATAGTGAAAGTTGCCAACCAGCTGCACCCGGGGCAGAAGCTTTGCCAGCGGATAACCACAGGTCTGGCTTAGCAACAGGTTTTCATCCTGCCAGTGCGCCGGTAAATTATCCTCGGGCCAGACGATATTCAGGCGCTCTGCCGCCAGCCCCTCGGCCACCAGCAGCGGCATAAGAGCTGACCAGAGCGCCTGAGTATCGGGCCGGTTTACATCGTACATGGGCAGGGAAAGAAGACTGTTCATGGTTCGGTCACCCGGCTGTCTGCTTTGGCTGAGGGATGCAAATCCACGTCCAGCGGCCTCATAAAGAATTGCCGCATCCATTCACCATAGCCTTTCACCACGAAGCCGTGGTTGCGCCGCTGATAATCCTCGCGGTTTAACAGATAAATTTTGCGCAGCCCGTACCAGGGAATACCCGGCAGATCGTGATGCACCGAGTGGTAATTAAGGTTCAGGAACAGCAGGCGCCAGGGGAAGGACGTTTCAGTAATAACCGAGCGGGCCAGAGGATCTTCTGCCGCCTGGTGTTCGAGGAAAGAACGGACCTTAGTGATGGCTAAAGCCGGATAGCTCACGGCGACGATAAAATACCAGACGGGGAAACCGCGCTGCGCCATCCAGCTGGAAAGGGCCGCCAGCAAAACGCCGTGAACCAGCCACATGCGAATGGCAGGCCGCTGCCCGTTGCGCAGGGCGCTTATCAGGCTGTTAAGCGTTTGTAATATGTCCAGCGCGGGGGCCAGCAGCAGGCGCCCGGCAAAGGTGTTGCGCCAGCGGATAATTTGCTTCTGGCGGACGCTAAAATTCTGCCATGCCCTTGCGGAGAAGTAATAGGTCTCCGGATCCCGCCCCGGCAGGGTCAACGTTTCGTTGTCATGGTGCGCGAGGTGCAGATCGCGATAAAGACCGAATGGATACCAGACGGCGAGCGGCATCACGCCAAGCAGGTGATTAAACCATGCGCAGCGCGTGGGATGACCGTGAATCAGCTCATGCTGGAGCGAGAGGTACCAGGTGGTGAACCAGACGAGCAGCAGCGTAGCGGGCAACAGGCCCAGCAGCTGCCAGCTGGCGAGCGTCAGAAACCAGCCGCCGTAAACCACGACAATCAGCCCCCAGGTCGGCAGCTCGCTGCGCCAGAGCCACGACCGTGCCAGCCGTTTAATCCCTTCCCTTTGCTGTTCGTCCAGATAAGCTGCCGTTTTCCTGCTCCCCATGCCCCACCTTTCGCCAATGAAATAAATATGATTTTCATGATGAAGATGTAAGGAAGGGCCAGAAGTGACAACGAATTTAAACGGCTAAGCTATACCAAAAATTAACTAAGGCTCAAGCTTCAGCCGTATATCCGCCGGTCCGCGCTGTAGTTCAAATGCTGTGAGGTCTCATTTTGCTTAATAATGCTCAGCAGCGTGATAAGCTCTTTATCATTCTTTAAATTGAACTTCATCATAATCATTCGCTTATGGGCGCAGACTGTTTTTGGCGTAATGTTTAGATGCTCGGCAATCAGCCGCACGTCAATCCCGGCGTGAATATAAGATGCCACTTTAATCTGTTGGGCAGACAGCGTGCGATGCCGACAGTTTTGACAATTCACCACCCGCGGAGAATGGGTCTCCGTCTGGCATCTTTGCCAGCCGTTCTGGATGAGATCTACCACCTCATTAAGAGGCTTATTACAATTAATGAAAACGATGTCTTCAATGCACTGCGGCAGATAAGCGAAGTGTTCATCCCCGCCGTCGTAGAGGCCAATCACCAGGCTCTGCTTCTTGCGTTCTAGAAAAACCGGCTGACAAATATATTCTTCTCCGGCAGAAAAATACTTAACCAGAATATCGGCCTTCTCGATGGCGCCGCTATCTAATTTGCTGCTGAAGGTGAGTTTTTTGCTGGATGTTAAATGTAAAATATTCGCTATCATCAGCTCT
Source organism: Buttiauxella sp. (assembly GCA_036489025.1). Taxonomy (GTDB): domain Bacteria; phylum Pseudomonadota; class Gammaproteobacteria; order Enterobacterales; family Enterobacteriaceae; genus Dryocola. Next base: position 135,539 of record DASXGN010000028.1, on the reverse strand, counting down.
ATCCCCTGACGGTAGAGCTGATCCTTGCAATCAATGATTATATTAATCATGTTCAATCCTTTAAGGTGCTGAATAAAATCCATAGCACTCAGAACGGCATGCAAATATTAATGCCGCAGACGGCTATTCCCGACGTCCTGCCAAACATAAATCAAAGAAAAGTAAAACTGTTGCGCAGTGAAAAAAGTTCGCTGTCGTTGGCCAGATGTAATTTACGCATCGCGTTACACTTATGCGCGCTGATGGTCTTCACGCTAAGATTTTTACGCTCGGCGATTTGCCCGAGGCTCAGTCCGTTAAAGAGATACAAAAGCACGTCATTTTCACTGCGGGTCAGCTTGTGAAGCTTGCCAAAATCGCAGTCCGGCCTGCGCGCCAGCAGATGATTAATGGATGGGCTTATCACCTGCTCCCCGCACAGGAAACGCTGCAAATAGCCACCCACCCTGCTGATGGAACCACTTCTCTCGATAAGGCTGATGCTTCTTCTGGCCGCCAGCTTGCTTAATACATCGCTCTCTTTGCAGTGCGTATAAACCAGCACTCTTAGCCGGGGCAGCGTTGCGCAAAGATCGAGTAATCTGCTACAGCCAATGAATGTCGTTTCATTCTGGCCGCAAAGATCGGTGATCAGCACGTCGGCCTGCTGGTATTGCAGGCGCTCACTGGCCTGTAGCACGCTGATATCCTGTGAAACTATCTCTACGCTCTCATGGTTCTCTTTAATAAATTCGGCCAGCCCGTCGAGCAACAGGGGAAAACCGTTCATCAGAGCGATAGTGGTTGCTTTATTCGTTATCGGCTGCATAAAAACTCCTTTTTAAAAGCCTTATTCCCATCCTGGGGCCTAGCTAAATGTGTTGGTAAACACCGGGTTTATATTGTTTAGCCATTTCCCCTGAATAAACATTGCGCCATCGTTTATAAAGCCAAGCTTTTGCATTGCCCTGCGCTTTTGGCTGCTGACGGTGCGCACATCCCGCTGCATGTCGAGCGCCGTACGGGTTACGCTGTTACCGGCAAAAAGTGATTTCAGAACTTCGAGCTCCCGCAGAGTAAGTGGCTTATCCACCGGCGGTGTATGGGCTAAGCGCTGCCTGACTTTGTAGCTGTAGCTTCTCCGTCCTTTCTGCACCAGGTCAACGCACTGCACGAGAGCGAGCGTCGGCTCCTGCTTGAGTACAATCCCGCTCACTTTTGCGGCGCACAGCAGCTGCAGGACTTTAGGATCGTCAAGGCCCGTGCAGACGATAAGCCTGCAATGCTGCCAGCGGGCCTGCCACTGGGCGATAAAGGACAGTCCGTCCATGACTGACTCGTCGGTGCCGCACAGCTCAATAATCAGCAGACGAGGTCGGTATTGAGCCATCATGGCAGGCAAACCGCTGAGCGTGTCCGTCACTTTCACCTCCCCCTCAAATCCGGCTTTAAACTGTAAAACCTCTCGAATCCCCCGCGCGGTAAATGCGCAGGCTTCCATCACGATCGCGCACATTGAGACTTCCACCTCTCATCGTTATAAATGGCCCTGGCAGGACATTCCCCGCCAGGGGATGAACGTTACAGGTAGGTGAATGCCACCTGCACAGTACCGATGATGCTGCCGGGCGTCGCGCCGCCCTCGCTGCTGTAGGCGCGGGCCTTCAGACCGAATACGGCGGTATTCGTGGTATGGTTCACGGGCTGGGTCATCGTTTTGGCGTTGCCGAGGTTATTATTGGCGGCGTCCTGCAGCTCAACCTGCACTTTTGTGGCATCGCCGGTATTTTTATACAGCGTGTCACTTTCCGTCGCAGGCAGGCCGCTAAAGGTTGCGGTCACGTTATTAGTCGTCAGCGGGCAGTTGCTTAACGTTACATTAAAAGCCTTCCAGTCGCTGGCGCTCGAAGCCGTAGCCAGGGTTGAAGCCTGAATATTGGTCCCGAGGTCGACGTCAATGCCGCCGCCGGAATCACCGTCCACCACGCACGGAGAAGCCTTAATCGTACCGGTAATATTCAATTGCGTGTCGGCCAGCGTCTGCTGGCTAAAGCCCATCCCGGCTAACAGGGCCAGGGCCACTGCGTTTTTAAAGATGACTGATTTACCTTTTTGCATTTCTTTTCCTTATTAATTACCAGCTTTCCTTTGCCACAAATCAAGCAGCCCGAGGGTTACTCTATTTCCGCCCTGATTGTAGCCGTTGCGTTAAACGACCCTACCGATGGCGTATTGCCCGTGGTATTGATCGGATAAAGATTAATTGACGTGGTGCCCGACTGGCTGACGTAATCCAGATTGACGGGCAGACGCCCACTCTGCGGCGTAATAGCTGTTCCGGCGGTGTCTTCGATTTTCACGGCAATATCGCCGTTCGAGCTTTTTAACGCCGTTGGCTCATTCGGGTCAGGCGTTCCCTGGAATGAAAGGCTGATTTTCACGCCTTCAGAAATATTGCGGCATGCCAGCGTCAGCACTTTATTGACCGGCGTAAAGCCCTTCGGTTTCTCCCCTTTTGTGGCGAACGAACCGGATAAAATATCCCCAAAGTTGACCGTCACCGGCTGCGGATTAATCTCACAGTTTTGCGGTACGGTTACCGTACCGCTCATGGAGACCGTCGAAACCGGAGTGGCGCTGGTCACGCCGCTTGTTGAAGACAGGTAAACGTCCAGCAGCTTAGTGCTCGGGATGACCGATTGCCCGACAAAAGGACGGCGGAAATAGAGGTTAATCTGGCCGCGCGCGCCGCTTAAATATGGCTGGCTGATACAGGTACTTGACTGCGTAGCCTTATTGCTTTCATTGGTAAACGGCACGGGTAAGAATACGCCGCGGCTACCGGCAATCCACACCTTGCTGCCCACGGCCAGGTAGTCATTCAACACGAAATAATCCAGCGTGCCGTCGTTGTGATCCAGCGTCGGCAGGGATGAGGTCGCGGTAATATAGGCCGCCGTCATCGTGGAACAGCCGCAGGTTGCAATATAAGTGGACGTTGAGTTCCAGTTATTACCGGCGGCGTTTTCAATAACCTTGCCTGCAATATTTTGTGCCGGATCGGTAAACGTCGAGTTAAAAGCGAAAGAATAAGCCTTGGTGCCTGAATTAGCCTCGCACTGCCCGGCAGGCGGTATGGCTAAAGCCGTCGTTGAAAAGGTCAGGCCGGCGGCGAGCAGCATGCCCGAAACCAGGCACTGGTTTAAATAAGTTAATTTCATCGTCATCACCTTATAAGCACCGGGCGTTAGTCGTGGAGATACTGCTGGTCTGCGTCTGCGGCGGCAGGCTGTAGCTCACCTGACACTGCTGGGTTAACGCCGTGCCCCACTTAACCTGAAGTTTCCCGCTGTCCGCCAGACCGGTCATATACACTTCCCCCGCATCGCCCACGATGCCCGCGCTATTTTGCTCGCGGACAAGATCCGTCACCGTTGCCCCGAATGGAACCGGCGTGCCATCGCGCATCAGCAAGGCAATCAGCGCGCGCTGGCCGATATTGGTTTTGAATTCGGCGCGCACCACCGCCCCACGGTTTGGCACAACCGTCTGGCTGCTCAGCGCGACATCGACGTTGTCGCCGAGCGTTGAGTTATCGAGGCCAATCGTGTTGCGACGGTAGACCGAGAGATAAGGCACCACGGCATAGCCTCGCCAGTCGGTAGTGACCCCGGTCTGGTTGATGACTTTGACGTTATTTGCGCCCGGCGCTTTCACCAGTGCGACCGTTTCGCTCAGCGGCTGAGAAAGCGTCAGGCCATTTTCATGGATGAGAATCCCGCCCTGTAAACCGTAATTCAGGCGCTGCTGGTCGCGATCGTAGCCATAGCCCACGCTGACCTCGCCCATCCCGCCACGATAGTCGGCGTTGGCATTGCCGCTCGCGCCCTGCCCCTGGCTGGTATACCCCTGGCTGACGCCATAGCTAAGGTTGCCGTCTTCCAGCGCGGTGCCATTGAGGCCCACGGTGTTAGTGGTGCTGCCGTGACGGCTGGTATTCATGTTGTAGGTGGCGTAGCTGTCAGGCAGCCATTTGCTGAACGGGACGCTGACGTTAAAGGCCACGATGTGATCGGTGTTGTTCACGCGGTTGCCGCTGCTGTCGTAGCCATTTTTGCTGTAGGTATAGTTCAGCCCGTAGCTGACGCCTTCCCAGTTGTTGTTGTAGCCGATGCTCGACGACTGGGTGCGCTGGTTGTCGTTCCAGTACTCTTCGCTGATGAGGCTGAAAGACAGCGAGCCTGCGTTTTCCCACAGGTTTTGGCTCATCGTCAGCTCGGCGCGATTTTTCTTGTGCTGCCAGTTGTATGAGGCCGGGCGGCCATTTTCGGTATAGGTTTCCAGCGCTTCCTGGAGGGAATAGAAGCCTTTGGTCGAATAGCGATAGCTTGCCAGCGAGAAGTTGGTACCCGTCTCAACAAAGCTTTTACCGTAGCGCACGCGCCAGGACTGTCCGCTGTCTTTTCCTTCATGCTGTGGCGTCGTCCACGCCTGGGTGACGTCTGCGGATAGCGCGCCCACACGGCCCATATTCTGGCCCCAGCCCACGGCAACGGACTGATATTTACTCGCGGCCTGGAAACCGCCGTACAGCGTTGCCCCCCACGGCAGACCGTAAATAGCCGTGCCCTGGCTAAACGGCGTGTCTTTGACATCGCCGTTTGCCGAGCGGTATTGCCCGCTGGTCAGGCTATATTTCAGGCGTCCTTCACGCTGCAAAACGGGGACCGATGCGTAAGGCACCAGCAGATGCTGCTCGCTGCCGTCGCTTTCTTTAATAGTGACATTCAAATCGCCGCTGCCCGAAGTGGGATAAAGATCGGTGATTTCAAAAGCACCTGGAGCCACGTAGCGCTGATAGATGACGTAGCCGTTCTGGCGAATAACGATCTGCGCATTGCTGCGCGCGATGCCGCGAACCACCGGCGAATAGCCCTTCATACTGTCCGGGAGCATGTCGTCATCGGAGGCAAGCTGCCCGCCGCGGAACGGCACGCTGTCAAAAACGTCGCTCGGCGAGGAGCTGTCGCCAAGCGTCAGCTGGCTTTTCAGCGCCACGATATCGCGCTGCACATAGCTATTGATGGAATCCCAGTGGGTATTGCCATCGGAATCACGGTTCCAGGTAGAATAGTTTCGCAGACGCCAGGCACCGAGGTTCGCCCCGCTTCTCAGGTTCAGATACTGTGAGTCGCTGTCGCTGGTATTTGAGTTACGCGCCCGGTTATTTGCCCCGCTGAAATTGTAATTAAACAGCAGAGCCGGGATCCCTGAATCCCATTTATCAGGTGAAACGTAGTCTCTGGCCTGCTGATTCAGGGCAATCTGCGGCAGGCTTAAATTCAGCCGCTGCTGATTAAAGAGGAAGGTTGCACCCGCCTGCGGAATAGCCTGCGAAAGGTTTACGCAATCGCCCATCGTTTTAATTATTGGGAACGAATCAACGCGTACGCCCATGGCTTCCAGCTGCCCGCTGGACAGGCAAGGCTGCAGGCTTTCACTCCCGTCCGGGCCCTTCAATGCTTTGAAATTAATATCCTGAGAATCGATCATTTCTCCGTTGAGGTAGAGGTCAACGTGATAAACCCCCGGGGCCTGTTTCCCGGTTTCGGCGAAAACGGAAAGGTCCGCTCCCCGCTGGGCCGGGTTATCAATTTCAAGAAACGCCGGGTCAAAGAAATCACGAGCCAGCGCCTGGCCGGAAAATCCCATTAGCATCGCCACCTGCCAGGAAATTAACCAGGAAATCGGTGTGCGATTAAATTTATCGGGTCTCAACTGCTTCTGTTTTTTCATCCATTTAACTCCCTTACTTCGCCCGCCCTCACGAATTCAGGCAAGCCAAGTCCATTCCCTGTAAATTAATAGGAATTTAGTTTGTGTTTTTCGGCTGTATTTACAGAGCGGCGTTAAAGACCTTACTGGCACCGCCGAAATCATTAATTATTTGCCATGTCAGCGCGCCACCCCTTCCCGCGGGAAGGGAGAAGTTTGCACTGGAGCGCGGCGCAACCATGGTGGTGTCTTTTAATGCCACACCGTTTAGCTTGACGTTAAAGAACGTAATGTAAAAAGGAGAGTCATTGCTCACCCGCAGTTGATTTCCGCTGCGCTGCCATTTTAGATTTTTAGCCGCATCATCAAGTTTTCCCTGCACGCCACCGGGGCGATAAATCAGCTTAATGCTCGTCTTAACCGCAATTTGTAAGGTGTTATTCTTTTTTTCAGCTGACGGAATTGATTTGATATTTAGCCAGTACAGGGACTCTTTATCTTCCGGGAGATTGCCTCCCGCACGCATAACCCTGAGGATATTATCCTGCCCGCCGTCCAGTCTGAAAATGGGTGGCGTAATAATGAAAGGAACCTTGCCGCTATCCCCTTCCTGCCCTGCAACCCAGGACTGAATCAGATAAGGGCTTTTATCCGGATTGCTGAGGCTTAAAGAAGACTCTTTTTTATTTCCATCGTAAATAACACGCGTACCGCCAATCACAACACCTGCCTGCGCCTGGCTGAAAAAGGTGATGCCGAGTACGATAATAAGCAACTTTTGAAAAACATTCATGGCTATGGCCTGCCCGCTAATCCCTTAATGAAAAACCAAAGGAAGCTTTCACTTCCTCTGGTTAAGCTACGTATTTGCCTGCCTGGCAGGCAAACTAAGCCTTATGGATAAATGATTGTGAAGTCAGTTACCGCATTAGCAGAACCCACGCCAACGTCAGCGCCAGTACCCGTTGCGTAGTATTTAGCAACGAATTTCAGGGTGTTGACGTCAGCGGTCAGGTTGTAAGCAGCAGAGTTTTGATAAAGATTGATCACGTTATTCTGGTTGTCAGTCAGCTGAATGCCCACGTTGGTCGCTTTGTCAGCGGCATCGCTCAGCGCCAGCACTGAGTTGTCGCCTGGAACCTGCTGGCCATCAAAACGAACCATCGCGCTGGTCACCGTCTCCGGGCAGTTTTTCAGAATCAGGGAGAAGTCTTTCGCACCCGCGGTTTTGCTGTCGGCGGTGAACGCGGTTTTAGACACTTTACCCAGATCAACAATCTGATTCAGAGAGGTAGTATCAACAGTACAGGCGATATCGGTGATAGAGCCGGTAAAGTTAACGGTACCGTCAGCAGCAAACGCAGCAGAAGAAATAGCGGAAGCAGCCAGAACAGCAACAGCGATCAGATTCTTTTTCATAACTTGTTCCTTTAAAAAACATATATGCCCAGGCATATTGCAAATCATTCTTGGCATCAATTAATGCCATCCCTTTTATTTAGCTCTTGAATTCATTCTATGATTTACGCTACGGAAATAGCGCTCAACATAAAAATTGAACGATTCATTTTGAACTAAAGTGACTCTTTTAGTTTTTTTAACTGCAAAACAGGCCGCGACAGGGATTGTCGTGAGGAAAACCTAAATGAGACCCTGCTATATAGATTTATATTCTGACATACTCTTTTATGAATGACTTGACTTTGTTAGTGTTACATTTTCCTGAGGAAATTTCTTAGGCTGCCAAAAGTAGTCAATTGAAGGGGTTTTACTCCATCCTTTTGTTTTATAAAGATTTGCATTAATAAAAACAATATCATTATAGGCCGTATTGACTTCATGATTGGTAAAGTCCAGGATGTGCACACTTTAGTTCAAAATGACTCTTTTTATTGTTATTCCCCATTCCGCTTACCAGACCTCCTTAAATCTTTGGGCGTTGCTGGCGGTATAAAGAACGGTATTTTGAATATTCCTGTGCCCTAAATAATCCTGAATTAAGCGAGTGTCTATTCCCCGATCTGCTAATGCAAATCCACATCCATGACGTAACATATGAGGATGCGCATGAATATCCAGATTTGCGGCCTCGCTGTAATTACGAATTAACCAATAAATACGCTGGCGAGAAATTCGCGTTCCGCGGTTGGATAAAAATAGCCATTCTGTTTCTGCCCCGCGCATATATTTTCTTTTTTCTAACCATTTTTGTAGGCACTTCCTTTCACGCACGTACAGCGGATGTACCGTCGAGAAGCCGTTCTTCAGGCGGCGGATGTAAATGTTACCGCCCTCCAGATCAAGATCGCACAGGCGCCAGCTGTTAATTTCGCTGACGCGACAGCCGTGAATGAAGCACATCCAGATAAGACAAAAATCACGTTCAGGGCTGTTTCCTTTGAGAGTGGCCTCCAGCAGTCGATTGACTTCAGAAGGAGTTAAATGCTTACGCTTTTTCATATTGCCTCGTGGTTTAAATTAATGGCAGAGCTGCCAGAAGTTTCCTTTAACCAAATCAGGAAAAGATCCATAATCCTTTGCAAAGTATAGTAAGATTTTTAAGCAATGAAGTGATTTAATACTCTCATATTTCCCATTAAATACAAGTAGAAAGAGCTTTTAATAAAAATATTTAGCGCCGCAATTATTTTCACAGATTATGAACTAAGCAAAGGCCGGAAATATATGCCCCAATATATTTTTCAGAAATTTCGATAACGCCTTTAAGGTTATATAGCATTCAACCGCCAAAATAGAGCTTTGAACAGATAATTAATATAATCAAATGGTTAAGATGCAAGCCTAACGTCTAAAACCAGGTTCATCTAATACAAATAAGCGACAACCATTAGAAACAATCATGAATAACGAGAATCTTCCTAAGAAAGATCTTACACAACAAGGGCAAAAAACGGCATAGCTGAACCTATTCAAAACAGAAGCGCTTTACCTTTTATTTGTGAGATAAGAAAACGCCGACCTTATATTAGGAATTTTATTAACTCTTTTGTGAATTTTTGGTAAAAAAAAGGCGTGTCATCTGACACGCCTTCCGCTGTTTACCCCAAAGACATACTCATGCCGTAATACCGCCGTCGAGAATCAGGCTCTGTCCCGTCATATAGCGGCTGTCATCGCCAATCAGAAATCCTGCGGCCTGTGCCACTTCCTTTGCCGTGCCCAATCGCCGTAGCGCTATCTGCTTTCGCAGCGCCTTCAGCGCATCCACAGGCATGTTCCGCGTCATATCACTTTCAATCAGCCCGGGAAGCAGGCAGTTGACGCGAATATCAAACCGGCCCAGTTCCAGGGCCAGCGAACGCCCCAGTCCAATCATCGCCGCTTTGCTGGCACCGTAGGCCGTCTGGCCGATATTGCCTTTGATGGCGGTAACCGAAGACATCAGCACTATCGCCCCGCCTCGCTGGGCCATCATATCGGGCAGCAAATGCTTATTGAAGTAAAATACGGCGTTCAGGTTCGTTTCGATAACCCTGGCCCAGCTGTCCGCGTCGTGGTGAAGGTGCAAACCGTCCTGGGTAATACCCGCATTATGGATAACCGCATGCGGTGCACCGTGTCGGCTTAACAAATCCGCCGTCACAGAACGAACCTGATTTATATCCGCCCCGTCACATTGAACGCTTTCAACCCAGCCCGGCAGTTCACAGCAGGCAGAAATCACCTCTTCGCTTTGCTGCTGGCCCGTTCGCCAGGTGAAAACCACATTCCAGCGTTGGGCAAGCTCGGCAACAATCTCTCGGCCAATGCCCCGGCTGCCGCCCGTCACTAAAACCCATTTTCTCTCCGCCACTTTACTTATCTTCCGCGATCAGTAAATGGCACAGCTCACCCAGCGTCATATTCGGCTGGCTGATAAACAGTTCGGCGTTAAGCGTGTAGCCAAATTCGCGTTTGGCCAGCACCATCAGCTCAACGTAATCCAGGCTGTCCAGCTTGATGTAATGCAGGGGCATATCGGCGGACAGCTCGTTGATATCCAGGTCTTTGGCATCGCTGAGCATTTCACACACCAGCTCGTAGGCTTCCTGGTAAGTTTTCATTGCGTATCTCCTTGTGAATGAGTGGGTTACTGCGGCAGCGTTCTGAAAGTGACGCTGGTACAAATCTGCGGGCGAGATCCAATCCAGCCCCGTATATCGATATGCATGACAAACCCCGTTTCGACGCTGCCCACGATCTGCGGGGCCAGAATATCGGCCTGCAACAGCGTGCCGAGCGGTACGTCAAAGAGTTCCGCGCTGAACAGCACTTCGTGATGGGTTTGCACCACCGCCGTGGAGGCGAAAAACGCCGGCAGCGTGGCCGCCTCGCAGAAGGGATTAAGCTCTCTGAGCGCCGATAAAAGGTCAGTTGAAGACAAAAGCTGCCGAAAAAGCAGCGCGTCGAGGAACACCCAGCGTTCCGCAGGTTCATCCGCGCGGCCGGGGAAACGAGCCTTCAGGTCATTCGCGATCGTTATGTCGTGCAGGTTACCCGCCGGTTCGAACGACCAGGCCTGCGGCAGGCCTGGCACCAGACGGGCGGCGTAGTGCTCAATCTGATCTTCGGCAGACGTTATCCCGCCGCTAAACCGGGCGCCGTTTTGCTCGACGCTCAGGTCGTAAAGCTGGCCGCAGCACAGAGAACGACGGAGCCTGGCGGTGAATTTCAGCCAGGTCGAGTGCGGAGTGCTTTCCAGCAGGCATTCAGCAAGCCCGCGCTTCATATCCAGCATCGCACGCATGCCGTGAACCAGCAGATGCTCGCTGCCCATCCTGCGGGCGTGTTCAGGATCGAAATGAATAGGATTATTATCGCCGGAAAATTCAGCCCAGCGCTCAGCGTCCTTTAAGGTGTAGCAGCACTTCATGCCCGCTCTTTTCCTATCACCAGCGCCGCGTTCGCGCCGCCGAAGCCGAAGCTAAGGTTAAGGACATTCTCCAGCCTGCCGGGGCGATGCCCTTCCGGAATATAGTCCAGATCGCACTGCGGATCGGGTCGGTTCAGGTGGCAGGTAGCGGGCATTATCTGGTGTTCAAGCGCCTGCAGGCAGACTATCGTTTCGAAGCTGCCCGCCGCGGCAATCAGGTGTCCGGTGTAGGACTTGGTGCTGGAAATCGGAGTCTGCCAGGCCGCTGCGCCAAACGCCCGCTTGATGGAGTCGGTTTCATTAAGATCGTTTAGCGGCGTCGATGTCCCATGGGCGTTAATGTAATCAATTTGCTCCGGCTTCAATCCGGCCTGCTGTAGCGCCCGCTCAATCGTTTTGATGCGGGCAACTTTATCTTCCGCCGGCGCGGTAAAATCGAAGGCGTCGGAATAGTTGCCGTAGCCTTTAATTTCCCCGAGTATTTTAGCCCCGCGAGCGAGGGCAGATTCCCGTTCTTCCAGACATACCAGCGCCGCGCCTTCCGACAGCACAAAGCCACTGCGATCGAGGCTAAACGGGCAGCACGCCCGGGTAACGTCATTCGTCTCGCTGGTCAACGCACCCAGCACGTCAATGTTCCACACGGAGGCCGGGCTGCGCAGCGACTCCCCGCCCCCCGCCAGCATCATTAACGCCCGCCCGCTGCGGATAGCCTCATAGGCGTCGCCAATCGCCATAGTGCCGGTGGCGCAGGCGGCGACGGGCGTGCTCTGATAGCCTCGTAGCCCCCAGTTCAGACTACAGGCCGCCGTCGCGGCGTTAGGCATCGACATGATGCAGCCGAACGGCGACCCCAGCTTCAGGGCCAGGTACTGCTCGTAGTTGGCGTGAGTTTCATCCTGTCCGGCCCAGCCGGTGCCAACAATCGCGCCGCACTCCAGCAGATCGTAATAATCCCCCGGCGTCCCTTCGCCAAACGCCATGCCGATGGTTTCCTGAGCCGCGGCCACCACCAGACGCGCGAAGCGAGGCAGGCGCCGACGAATCGCTGCGGGAATTTGTTTAATACCGGGCTCTTTGTCGATCAGGCCGAAGAAATGCGCCTTAATACCGTGCTCGCGCCAGTCGTAAAAACGATATCCCAGCTGATAATCCATGATGGCCGCCCAGCTTTCGGCCGCGCTGTTGCCTAACGGGGTAACCGCACCGTAGCCGGTGACAACCACGCGGCGGGGTAAACTATTGTTCATCAGAGTGTCCTTGTTCATTTTTTGGGTAAGCGACGCCGCCGCCCAGCGCCAGCCACAGTTTCATCGTGGCGTTCAGATAGCCGTAGTGCAGATTCGCGAGGCTAATTTCGCTGCTGAGCAGGGCATCCTGAGCGTCCAGCAGGCTCTGTAATGAGATGGCTCCGGCTCGATACTGGCTTTGCGCAAGGGCCACTCGCTCTTCGCTCAGCCGCTGATTTTCAAGCTGCTGTTCCCGCTGCCGGAGATAGCTCACCCGCTGCGTCTGGGCGTTATCCACCTCCGACAGCGCGGTATAAACCGCCTGTCTGAAATCGATTGCCGCCTCCTGCACCTTGAGATCGGACTGCGCAATCGTTAGCCGCACGGTGTTCCACTGCACGAAAGGCAATGCGACGGCGCTGCCGAGCGCGCCAACCGGATTATTAAACCACTGCTGAAAAACGGTGCTTCCGGCGTTAAGCGAAGCATTCAGCGAGACAGACGGGAAGAAGCTGAGCCGGGCGACATCCGATCCGGATAGCGCCGCGCGCAGTCGCCATTCCGCGGCCTGTACGTCAGGTCGCGCGGCAAGCGTTGCCACCGGCAGGCTTTGAGCAACGGCAATCTGCTGCGTGTAATCCTGACTGCGCTTTTCGGCCCGGCGGCTCAGCGGCGATCCGTTAAACAGCAGCGCCAGCGAATTTCGGGCGGCTTCACGCTGCTGGTCCAGCGCCGTTAGCTGGTTTTGCTTATCCATCAGCGACTGCTGCGCCTGTAAATACTCAACTCGCCCGGCGGCACCGGCCCGATAGCGAGAATCCACCAGCCGCAGCGTTTGTTCGGCCAGCCCGGCGGCGGATTTTTGCGCGTCAATCTGCTGATTGAGCATGGCGATTTGCCAGTAGAAATCGGCCGTCGTGCCCACCAGCGTCAGCGCCGTATTCTGCCTGTCCTGCTCGGAGGCTTTGACCAGCCATTCCGCCTGCCTGCGGCTGCTGGAAAGCTTGCCCCAAAGGTCCAGCTCGTAGCTCAGCGAGTAAACGGCGCTGTAGCTTTCAGCCGTATTGCTGCTGCCCTTAAGATTGCTGCTCCGGTTCGCACTCCCGCCAAGCGTCGCGTCCGGCAGAAGAGTGGTATTAGCCAAGCCCGCGCTGAGCCGGGCTTCCTGTAACAGCAGCCCCGCCTTGGCAAGATCGCTGTTGCTTAGCAGCATGCTGTCGATGGTGGAGGACAGCAGCGGATCCTGGAAGTTATCCCACCAGTGCGGCGTGCCGTGCAGCCACGCCGGACCGCTATCGCGCACGCGCCAGCCGTCGGGTACGGAAACCGTCGGTCGCTGGTAGTCGCTTTCCAGCACGGAACCACAGCCGCTGAGCGCGAAGATGAGTATTGCTAAAATGCCCGGTTTCATTCGCGTGCCAGCGCCTCCGTCGGTTGTAAACGCGCGGCGTTACGCGCTGGGAAGAAGCCAAAGCCCAGACCGATGAGCGCGGAAAAACCGCAGGCCAGCGCTATCGGCGGCCAGGTAAAGACCATGGTGAACTCGTCCGTTATCCAGGAGAAAATCAGCCCGCCGAGGGCCGAGCTGGCGATGCCAATCATGCCGCCGAGCGCGCAGATAACCATCGCCTCGATCAGGAACTGAATCATGATGTCGCCGGGCCTTGCCCCGACGGAAAGCCGGATGCCAATCTCATGGGTTCTTTCGGTGACGGAGACCAGCATGATGTTCATCACGCCCACCCCGCCCACCAGCAGGGAAATCCCGGCGATAGCCGTAATAAGCAGGCGCATAGAAGCAGAGGCTTTCTGAATGGTTTGGGTCATTTGATCGTTGGTCAAAGTAAAGAAGTCCCGCTGGCCGTGCCTGCGGTCCAGCCGCTTTTCAATCTCGGCCTGCGCTTTTGGCAGCGGATAATCGTCCTGCACGCGCAGGGAAATCGCCTCCAGCGGCATATCACCGGACATGCGGGCCAGCAGTGAGGTATAGGGCATCCAGGCGCTGGGAACGGAGCCGCTAAACTTCTGGCCTTTCCTTTCCGCGATGCCCAACACCCGGAACGGCACGCCGGAGATCTGCACGATTTCACCCTTTGCGTCTTCTCCCGCGCCAAACAGCGTTTTTGCCAACTCCGGGTCAAGAATGACCACCGGCTCGCGCTCGTCGAGATCGCCCTGCGTAAAACCGTTGCCGCTGAGGAAGTTAAACCCCTGCACGCGAAAATAGCCGTTGCTCACGCCGGACAGCGAAACCATCACGTCTTTGCCACCGCGAATGGCGCGCGTAAATTTGCTGACTACCGGAGAAATGCTGTCCACAAAGGACTGCTTTGCCAGGTCGGCAACGTCGTCAAGCGTCAGGGAGCGCTCGTAGTCCGGGCGCGGTTTGTCCCAGCCTAAGCCGGGCCTTATCTCCAGCGTGCTGGTGCCTAGCTGGCTGATTTCGGCCAGAATCGTTTGCCTGGCCCCTTCCCCGGCGGCCATTGAGGAAACCACCGAGGCGATGCCGATAATAATGCCCAGCATGGAAAGAAAGGCGCGGATCCGATGGCCAACGATAGCTCGCCAGGCAATGCGCACGGCTTCACGAACGCCGGGCCAGAGGGCCGAATGTCCGGTATTTTGCGTGGCGGGCAGCGCCTGACGATGGCCCTGTTCGCTAGCCGCCGGATTCGGCTCATCGGAAACAATTTCACCGTCGCTGATGCGGATAATGCGCTGCGCCTGGGCGGCTACGTCCGGATCGTGGGTTACGAGGATAATCGTGTGTCCGGCGCGATTAAGAGAATGCAGAATCCCCATCAGCTCGTAGCCGCTGGCGCGGTCCAGCGCACCTGTAGGCTCATCCGCGAGAATAATCTCCGCGCCGTTCATCAGCGCGCGCGCAATGCTTACCCGCTGCTGCTGCCCGCCGGAAAGCTGCGCGGGTTTATGCAGCATCCGCTGCTCCAGCCCCAGCCGGGTCAGTAAATGTTCGGCGCGCAGCCTGCGTTCACCGGCCGACATCGCCGTATACAGCGCCGGGATCTCGACGTTCTCTGTGGCGGACAGATAGGGGATCAGGTGATAGCGCTGGAAGATAAAACCGATGTTCTCGCTGCGCAGCTGGGCCAGCTCGTCGGCCGTTGCCCGCTGGGTGGAGAGCGACTTAATGACGACTTCACCTTCGGAGGGCTTATCAAGGCAGCCGATAAGATTCATCAGCGTCGATTTTCCCGAGCCGGAGGCGCCCACGATGGCGACCATTTCCCCCCGCTGGATACGCAGGGAAACGTTTCTGAGCACGGCCACTTTTTCCGTTCCGGCCCAAAAGCTGCGCGAGACATTTTCAAGCGCAATCAGCGCGCTGTCCTTAGCCATGGGCCTGCTCCGCCTGCCCGAGCACCACAAGCTCACCTTCCTTGAGCCCTTCTTTGACCTCGGCATACTGGAGATCGTTAATCCCGATAGTGACCCAGCGAGAAACCAGCTGCGCTCCGTGCTGCACCTGTACCTGATAGCGGTCTTTACCCTGCTGCTTGCCGAGCGCCGCGACGGGAACCCGCAGGGTGCTTTTAGCGGCGGCGGTGATAATAAACACCTGGGCCGTCATTGAGGTCCGCAGCCTGCGGTCATCGTTTGCCACGCTAAACACGCCGCTGTAGTAGACCGCCGACGGCTGCTGCGCGCCGCCGCTGCTGGGATTATCCTGCTGTAGCGCGTCGTCCGGGGCTTCTTTAATGGAGCCCATCACGCTCTGGTAACGATGTTTAGGATCGGCCACCACGTAGAACCACAGCGGCTGGCCGGGGCGAACTTTGAGGATGTCCGTCTCTGAAATGCGCGTGTGCACGTTCATCGTGTCCACTTTGGCGAGAACGAGGATCGTAGGCGCGGTCTGGGACGAGACAATCGTCTGCCCCTCTTTGGTGATGATACCCAGCACGGTGCCGTCAACCGGGGCGACAATACGGGTGAAGCCGAGATTGGCTTTGGCCGTCTCAAGCGCCGTTTCCGCCTGAACAATTTGCGCCTCGTTCACCCGCAGTTGAGCCTGCTGAGCTTCGAACTGCGCCAGCGCTTTTTCCACGTCGCTCTGCACCGCCGCGCCGTCGCGCGCCATCATGCGCTGGCGTTTTAGCTCCTGCTGATACTGGTTAAGCAGCGCCTGGGCGGCCACCTTCTGTGCCTGGGCGCTTTGCAGCTCGGCCTGCGATTTACGCAGCTCGTTCTCCTGAAGCGTGGCGTCTATTTCCGCCAGCAGCTGGCCTTTCTGCACCTGGTCTCCCTGCGCAACGTACAGTTTCTTCAGCTGACCGTTAACCTGTGCGCCAACGTTCACCTGCTCCGCCGGTTTCAGGATGCCGGTCGCCAGCACGGTTTTTTCGATATCGCCGCGTGTCACCGGCTCGGTTAGCACCTGCGGCCGGGCACCGTTTGCCGTGATAGACAGCCAGACGCCCGCGGCAATCAGGCCCGCAGCGATAGCCAGGCCAACGGCCAATAATGCCCGGCGCTTTTTCCCTTTCATAACGGTCCGTTTCATGAATATGCAGCCTCGGCAGCGGCTGCCACACGCGGTGTAACGCCAGCCAGCCGCCCCTCGCGCATGCGATAAACGCGGTCGAACATCGGCAGCACGGTTTCGCTGTGGGTGACGGTAATCAGGGTCTTGCCGTAGTCGCGGCAGTGTTGCAGCAGGCTGGCCATCACCCGCTGCGCCGTTTTCTCGTCCAGATTGGCGGTAGGTTCGTCCAGCACCAGCACCGGCCGATCGCTGAACAACGCCCTGGCCAGCAGCAGCCTTTGGCGCTGGCCTAGCGAGAGCGCCGCATGGCTTTCGCGAATTAAGGCATTTTTGCCGCCGGGCAGGCCCGCAATAACCTCCGCCAGCTGGAGATCCCTAAGCGATTTATCGATCCGGTTCAGATCGCGTTCGCTGAGGCTCTGTTTGAACAGCGCAATGTTCTGCTTAACCGAAGCATTGAATAAAATATCCTCCTGGCTTTGCAGGAAAAATAAGCCGTGCAGCGGCCCTTCCGTTACGGTCTCGCCGTCCACGGCGATGCAGCCCTGCTGCGGCGGCATCAGTCCGGCGATAATTTTCAGCAGCGTGCTCTTACCCGCCCCGGATTCCCCCACGATAGCAATGTGTTCACCGCGTGCCAGGCTCAGGGATAAATCCTTTAGCACCGGCTGCTGGCTGTCCCAGGAAAAACCGATGCCGCGATATTCAATACGCCTGAAGTTGCTCGCAGCCGCTGCGGGCAATTCCGCCGGGCGTCCTTCTTTTCGCGCAGGGAAAAGATCTTTTGCTCGCGTGTCGATGACGTGCAGCTGGTTTTTTTGCAGCACGGCGAAGAAGATCTGCGTGATGTAGCCGGTGAAGATTTCGCGCACGAAGCTATAGGCAAAAAACTCCCCGGCGCTCAGCGTGCCGCTTTTCAGCATCGGCAGCGCCAGCAGCATGAAGAACACCATTTCAAGGCTGCCAATCAGCTGGTAGAGGCTATTTTTTACCTGTTCATACACCTTTTGCTTTTGTCGGCAGGCAAAAAAGGCCTGGGCAAAACTGGCAAACTCACCTTTCCGGAAGCTGGCCAGCCCGGCGGACTTTATGGTCGAGAAACCCTGAATTGTCTCCAGCAGGAAATCACTTTGCGCGGCGCTTTTGGCCTGCAGCTGCTGGGTATAGTAGCGGTCGCGATAGATGGCCCACACGCTGATAAGCCCCATCAGCGTCACGCCGGTGGCGGAGATTGCCGCCAGCACCGGGCTCATGTAGCACATCACGCCCAGCGCGATCGCCCCGACCAGCCAGTTGGTTCGCAGGCCGTTATCCAGCTCAATTTTCTGCGCGGCGGCCATCTGCCAGTTGGCAAAACGGCTAAAGACCTCGCCGGGCGCCCTTTTATCGAAGAAGGTCAGCGAGTTCGCCAGCAGCCGTGAAAAGCCCGACACGCTGCGGGTGACAACAAAGCGCTTAACAAACCGTTCCGTCAGCACCCGCACGCCCAGCGCCAGCAAAGTGGAGCAGGCAAAAGCCAGCAGGAAGATAGCCCAGGGAAATTCCGCCGTTTTATCCGGCGTCAGAACGCCGTTAATAGCGGTGCTGACCATCATCGGCATGATGAACAGCGTCAGCGAGATCAGGAAGGCAAGCACCATCAGGCGATAAATGCCCGGCTGGCGCGCCGTTTCTGCGAGGCTCATGCATTGTAGCCAGCTCCAGCGTCCGGTGCGGGTGGCCTTTCGCAGCGCCTGCGGATCGGGCTGAGCTTCTTCATCAAGCACCAGCGCATAGCCGCTGATATCCGCTTTTAAGGCATCCACCGGCAGCAGCTGCTGCCCCATCGCCGGGTTCATTACGCAGACGTAGTGACCTTTACGCCAGGCCAGCACAACATAGTGGTTGGCACCGTAATGGAGTATGGCCGGCAGCGGCAAATCCCCCAGCTCGTTCACGTCAAACAGAACCGGACAGGCAGGAATGGCGAGCTCTGACAGGATGTCTCCCAGGGTCGCAAGCGAGGTGCCGTGCGGCGAGGCGGGGAAACGTTCACGCAGCGTTTCAAGGGGAGCATCAATGCCCTGCGTTTGGGCCAGCATCGCGATGCAGGCCAAACCACATTCGTTGGTTTCTCCCTGATAAACCGCCGTCGGGATGATCTTTTCCATGATAATTTCAGCAGTCCGGTTATTCGTTAATAAAATAGAGTGAATGAGCGTGCCAGAGCATCCAGTCCTGGGGTCTGCCGCGCAGGCTTTTCTCGATAATGCCAGGCAGCTGTTTTTTTAAGTCGCGGGCGGCGACGGGCGGATAAATATGAATTTTTAGCTGGCCGTCAAAGTAGAGAAAATAAGGCACCGTCTGCGCCGTCAGCATTCTCGCCATACGAATAATGCCGCTGTGCAGATTCGCCGGGCGATCGAACAGGCGGCAAGGCAGCTTGGCGGTATCAGATTTGTTGGTGAAGTGCGTAAAATCAGGTGTGATATCCGGAAAAATCATCATGTTACGCTTTAGTTCGCTGGTTTCGGTCAGCGCGGTCATCAGGCTGGCCGCAATCTCTCGGCTGTCGCTGTGGATTGAGCAATAGTCCAGGTTAAGGCCCACTTTCTGCCGTTCCGCCTGCTCATAAACCTCTACGCTTGAGGAGACAAGCACCGTGGTACGCCCGGGAGATACGCCCGCGCCAACCATGCCGGCCAGCACGTCAGAAACCATATGCAGCGGGGCAAGGACAACCGGCGAACCTGAGCGGTGAATCTCTTGCACAACCTCGTTAAGCTGCGCCGTGCAGCGCGCCAGTTCGGCCAGCACGCGCTTGTTCTGCCCGCGCGTCGCCGCAACTTCGAGAACCTGTCGGCGCAATGCCATTCCGGCATAGTCAACATTCCTCTCCGGCCCGAGGATTGACCGCTGATTTGCTTTGGCAACCGTCGCCCGCTTTTTGAGGCTGCGCCCGCAAAAAGGCAGCGCGTAAAGACCGCGTAATCCCCACAGTACAACCCGATAGTTAAGATGGCGTAAAAGCAGGCAGGCAAAACCGTCAGCAGCCCGCCGCGCCTTCACGCCGCGGCGGGTGAGCCGATCGACTCCGTTCAGCCATGTCAGGCAGGTCCAGACGGCGAAGAAGTTCATTATTTCTCCAGCGGTTTGTCGTGCTCTAACAGCGAAAGAAGATGGTCAGAAAACTCAGGGAAATCACGATCCTGGGTCGCAAGCCATTTCTTACCGACGATAAACGTTGGCGTAGCGCGAAGGGTGTAGAAGCGGCTAACGGAAGTCATGTAGCTCATTAGAGCCTGGCTTTCAGCGGACTCGCTGGCTTTCGCATAGGCCTCAACGTCAATGCCATTCGCGCTAAGCCAGTCGTTCAACTGTTTTTTATCCGCTAAATCAATGTTTTTCTTGATCACCGCGTCGTAGGCGCTGTCGCGATGCTGACTTTCAATGCCCATCACCGTCAGGGTGGCAAAAACGGACGCATAGCTGGCAAGCCCGGAGTGCTGTTCATTGCTGATATGAATGCGCACGAAGCGAGTGCCCGCAGGCATTCTGTTCTCAAGTTCTTTGACATTAGATTCGTTTAAAGCGCAGTAGTGGCAGCCGTAGGAAAAGACTTCCACGATGGTGTTTTTATCTTTTATTGGGCTGTTTTTAACTTGTTCATCGCTAACGGATTGCAGCGCGGGGACTTCATTTTCTGGTGAGCCTGAATTACCTAAAACAAAATAGTGGAAATACCCGGTGGTTATCAGCGCAGAGATGATAATAATGGCGAAGGTGTAGGCGATTAAAAAGCGAGGCTTGCACTGCATGGCATTATTCCAGAATCAATGAGGCAGTTATTCCATTTCTGCAGCCCGGAGGGTCAATGACCAATATGCTTTGTCTACAGAACGTATCCGCCTGAATAAATAATAAATATGGGCGCGGCATCGCTGCCGCACCCCTTTCAGGTCAACAATCCTTAACGCGTTAAGGATGGCCTACCTTAGCCAGGCTGTTTGCAGCTTGAGGCTGGAGCAGTTTTATAGGTCTTTGTTACAACACCATTTTTGTCTGTGCAGGTCTTCACTGAATTACATACGTTGTCGCCAACCCACTCAAAAGAATCGGTGCAAGTTTTGCAAGTACCGCCAATAACAACCTGTGCTTCAGAAACGTTTAACTTTTTCATGGTAATCTCCTTATTTTAAATTATGAGCATACCTGCTCCCTGCTTATAAAATTAATAAACAAGACTGATGAACAAGCATACATATTGAAACTCAACCATAGACATTAAAGACTCAGTTGAATCGGCGTTAGAATAACGACAACCCGTAATTTAAAGCAATAAACCCTGCTGAATAAGGATTCTATCCTGCTTTCATTTTGAGCGCTTTTGATAAGATCTTTCTTAGAAAGATAGATGAACCGCCGTGAGTAATTTAAATAACAGCCCGTAAGGAACCATTATCATAAGAAAAATACAGCGGGATAATTCTTAGGAGATTTTCTGGATGATTCGGAATTTGTTTAGGTCGTGTTCACGGGCAGTTTCGGGTTACTTGCCGGGCGGCGGCCAGACGAAGAAGCACCGGGTCAGCCAAATCGCTTTGCAGTCGCTAGCCTGGAACTGTGTTTTGGCTTAGATTTTTATCTTCTTAGCGTGTGCCGTTCTATTCTCATCAACAGTCGTAATACCTGAGTTACAGTTGAATAACATGGTGCGGCAAAAGTGTACGAACCTCGCCTGAAACATCGTTTTTAATTCCTTTCCCGCTCACTTCCCCCTATAATACGCGCGTTTCTAACTTGAATGGTTTCAGCGCATTGGACTGCCTTTATAATAGACAAAATTGCTCCTCTCTCCGGCAGGCTGAACCGCAAGCATACTTTCCTCTGCACGCTTTATTTCTGTCACCTATCCTTACCAGGTGTCGTTTCAACAATACCAGCAAGAATTTCCGCTCCGGCGAACGCGTTCACCGGAACCTGGCTTTAACAATCCTTCTCAACTTACAGATAAGACTGTCATGAAAAAGACTAAAATTGTTTGCACCATCGGTCCGAAAACCGAATCCGAAGAGATGCTGACCAAAATGCTCGACGCGGGCATGAACGTGATGCGTTTGAACTTCTCCCACGGCGATTATGCAGAACACGGTCAGCGCATCAAGAATCTGCGCAACGTGATGAGCAAATCCGGTAAGAAAGCAGCTATCCTGCTGGACACCAAAGGTCCAGAAATCCGCACCATCAAACTGGAAGGCGGCAATGACGTTTCTCTGAAAGCGGGCCAGACCTTCACTTTCACCACCGACAAAACCGTCGTGGGCAACAACGACATCGTCGCTGTGACCTATGAAGGCTTCACCAGCGATCTGAGCGTGGGCAACACCGTTCTGGTTGATGATGGCCTGATCGGTATGGAAGTCACCGCCATCGAAGGCAAAAACGTTGTTTGTAAAGTGCTGAACAACGGCGACCTTGGCGAAAATAAAGGCGTTAACCTGCCGGGCGTTTCCATCGCGCTGCCAGCGCTTGCTGAGAAAGACAAACAGGATCTGATCTTTGGCTGCGAGCAAGGCGTTGACTTCGTTGCTGCCTCCTTCATCCGTAAGCGTTCCGACGTGGTTGAAATCCGTGAGCACCTGAAAGCCCACGGCGGCGAGAAGATCCAGATCATCTCCAAAATTGAAAACCAGGAAGGCCTGAACAACTTCGATGAAATCCTCGAAGCTTCTGACGGCATCATGGTTGCTCGTGGTGACCTGGGCGTTGAAATCCCGGTAGAAGAAGTTATCTTCGCGCAGAAGATGATGATCGAAAAATGCGTTCGCGCTCGTAAAGTTGTTATCACGGCAACTCAGATGCTCGACTCAATGATCAAAAACCCGCGCCCTACCCGTGCTGAAGCCGGTGACGTTGCTAACGCCATCCTGGACGGTACCGATGCGGTTATGCTGTCCGGTGAATCCGCGAAGGGTAAATACCCGCTGGAAGCGGTGACCATCATGGCAACCATCTGCGAACGTACCGACCGCGTGATGACCAGCCGCCTGGACAATAACAACGACAGCCGCAAACTGCGTATCACCGAAGCGGTTTGCCGCGGCGCGGTTGAAACGGCAGAAAAACTGGAAGCTCCGCTGATCGTGGTAGCAACCCAGGGCGGTAAATCGGCTAAAGCCGTACGTAAATACTTCCCGAACGCGACTATTCTGGCGCTGACCACCAATGAAGTGACCGCTCGCCAGCTCGTGCTGAGCAAAGGCGTGGTTGCTCAGCTGGTGAAAGAAATTGCTTCTACCGATGATTTCTATCGTCTGGGTAAAGAAGTGGCTCTGGAAAGCGGTCTGGCGCGTAAAGGGGACATCGTGGTGATGGTTTCCGGCGCGCTGGTACCAAGCGGCACCACCAACACCGCTTCCGTTCACGTTCTGTAATTCCTCTGCGAACGAATATTTTGTTAAAAAGCGCCTGCGGGCGCTTTTTTTATTCCTTCAATAGACCGTATTAATAAAAAAGCAAATCGGCCTAAGCTATTTAAATACAATTTTATTAAGAGAAATCCGATGAAAGCGCCCTGTTTTCTCAGTTTTTTTTTACTTTCTTCGCCGGTTCGGTGTTTCTTTGAGCGAACGATCAAATTTAAGTGCATTCCCATCAAAAATTTATTCTCAACTCAAAAAACTTTGTGTAATACTTGTAGCGCTACATGGAGATTAACTCAATCTAGAGGGTATTAATAATGAATCGTACTAAACTGGTACTGGGCGCGGTAATCCTGGCTTCTACTATGCTGGCAGGTTGTTCTTCTAACGCTAAAATCGATCAACTGTCTTCTGACGTTCAGACTCTGAACGCTAAAGTTGATCAGCTGAGCAACGACGTGAACGCAATGCGTTCTGACGTTCAGGCTGCTAAAGATGACGCAGCTCGCGCTAACCAGCGTCTGGACAACCAAGCTCACTCTTACCGTAAGTAAGAGTTCTTGGAATAAAATGGCGCACATTGTGCGCCATTTTTTTTGCCTTTTATTTATTCATTTTTACTGCGTTATCCGGCTATCCCCCGTTAAAGCATCCTGGTTCTGCGCAGACTGCACCGATGGTGCGGCTACCGTCGTGGTGGGTATCTTTCCCGCACTGACCTCTACCGGATAACCCGCCCGGCGATAAAGAGCTTTATCCAGCACGGTCTTTTCTACATCCTTCCCGTTCCGAAACTCGCTAAAGCCCGCTGGTAAAACATAAGGCATGGTTTGCGTGTTTTGTTCTTCCGCCTGAGAAAGCGGACGATGCACTTCGATATAACGAATACCGTTTGGCTCAGCTGAATATTTTACCGGGTCGTTAATTACCCTGACCGTTGTGCCCGTTCGGGTAGCGCTAAATAAAGCTTTAATATCCGGAGCATTCATGCGGATACAGCCGGAGCTGACCCGTAAGCCCACGCTGTCCGGCGCGCTGGTACCGTGAATGAGATATTCACCGTTGCCGTAAGCCAGGCGCATGGCAAAGCGCCCCAGCGGGTTATTAGGCCCGGCAGGGACTACCGGCGGCAGTTTAAGTCCGCGTTCAAGAGAGCGCTGTCTGATGCCCGCCGTTGGCGTCCAGGTTGGGTTCGGTATTTTCTGGCCGATTCTGGTCGTCATCACCGGCGTTTCCAGCCCCTGAAGGCCAATGCCGATGGGGTAGACCTGCACAATATTCTCCCCCGGCGGGAAATAATACAGCCGCAGCTCCGCCAGGTTAATCACGATGCCCTCTCGCGGCACATCCGGCAGCAGTAGCTGCGTAGGGATGGTAATCAAGGTTCCGGCGCGTGGAACGGGTGCGATGGTGTTATTCGCTTCAAGGATGAGCATAGCGCCGGTATCAAACTTCCTCGCTATCGCCTGTAAATTACGATCGCCCTCCTGCACGGTATAAGTTTGATTCTGACCAATGAGTCGGCTGCCCTGCGGCGGTAAAGGATAATCCAGCGCAAAAGCAGCGGGTGCGGCGACGGAGACGCCAAGAAGAGACAGTGAAATGAAAGACGCGAGTTTCATAGTTTTTTTCCTGTAGTCGCTGGCAGGACGCCAGAAAGTCGAAAGACAGACGAGGTGGAAAACCACCTCGTAAACAGGAGCATAGACAGGTTTAAGTTTAGCTAAGATTGGCAGCTTTGGTGCGGATTGAACGAATCATCGCTTCAAGTCCCTGGGAACGTGAAGGAGTAAGGTGCTGGGCCAGCGCAAGTTTCTCGAACCAGGGCCGCACGTCGAAGGCGACAATATCCTGGGCGGTCATCTGCTGGTAGAGAATAAAGACGATGGCGATAAGCCCTTTTACAATCGCGGCGTCGCTATCGCCCTCCAGCGCTATCACGCCGTCAGGCTGCTGGCGCATGACGATCCACACCTGACTCTGGCAGCCCTGAATGACATTTGCAGGCCGATGCTCAGCCTGAGCAAGCTTGGGTAGACGCCCGCCCAGTTCAATAATGTAGAGATACTTCTCTTCCCAATTCGCGCAGCGGCTAAAGTTCTTCAGCAGCTTTTCTTTGTCCGGCAGCGAGGCCATAACTTTCTCCCTGTTATCCTAAAAGGCGATGGATGCGCTGTAGGCCCGCCACCAGGCGATCCACCTCTTCTTCAGTGTTGTACATGGCAAACGAGGCGCGGCACATGGCAGGCACCTTGTAGAACGCCATCAGCGGCATCGCACAGTGGTGGCCCGTGCGCACGGCAATGCCGTAGTTATCAAGGAAGCTGCCGACGTCGTAGGCGTGATGTTTGCCAAGATTAAAAGCGATAACGCCCAGCCGATGCTCCGGGCCGTAAATCATCAGGTCAGGCACCGCCTGTAAAGCCTGCTGAGCGTAGCGCATCAGGGAATGCTCATACTCGCTAACCTCGGCAAGCGTGAGGCTCTCAACGTAGCGCAGAGCGGCTCCCAGACCGATAATGCCAGCGGTATTCGGCGTGCCCGCTTCAAAACGCCAGGGTGCCGCCGCGTAGGTTGTGCCTTCGCTGAGGCTGACGGTCGCTATCATCGAGCCACCGCCTTCCCACGGCGGCATACCCTGGAGAATGTCTTCCCGCGCGTAAAGCACGCCGATACCCGTCGGCCCATAAATCTTGTGGCCCGAGAAAAGATAGAAGTCGCAGTCCAGCGCCTGCACGTCGACGGCATGGTGCATGATGGCCTGCGCGCCATCCACCAGCACTTTCACGCCGGCCTGATGCGCCGTGGCAATCATTTCCTGCACCGGGTTTTCCGTGCCCAGCACGTTGGAAACCTGGGTAATCGCCAGCAGCTTTGTCCGCTCATCAATCAGCGTCGGATAAACGTCGAGCTGCAGCGTGCCGTCTTCATTCAGCGGGATAACGCGCAGGCTGGCCCCGGTGTGCTCACAGAGGATCTGCCAGGGAACGATATTCGCGTGATGCTCCATCGCGGAGATAATAATATTATCCCCCGCCTGAATATTGGCGCGTCCCCAGCTGTTGGCGACGAGGTTTATCCCTTCGGTTGTGCCCCGCACGAAAACGATCTCTTCGGGCGAGCTCGCATTAATAAAACGTGAGACCTGATTGCGAACGTTTTCCATCTGCTGGGTCGCCTCGGCGCTCAGCGTGTGAATTCCGCGATGCACCGCCGCATAGCCGTGGCGGTAGAAGTCCAGCTCGGCATCGATCACCGCCTGCGGTTTTTGCGCGCTAGCGGCGCTGTCGAGATAAACCAGCGGCTGGCCGTTTACTTCCCGGGCCAGAATCGGAAAATCCGCCCGCACCTGTTCGATAGAAAAACTCATGCTTCGCCCCCTGCAAAGCGCTGGCCAATCCTCGCCAGCACCTGCTGTTTCAGCGCTTCATCACGAATGCTTTCCGTCAGCTCCGCGGCAAAGGCGTAGATAATCATCTGCTGAGCTGCCTGCTCGTTGATGCCGCGCGAGCGCAAATAGAACATCTGCTCGTCGTCGATACGGCCAATCGTTGCGCCGTGACTGCACTTCACGTCATCGGCATAGATTTCCAGCTGCGGCTTGGTGTCGACTTCCGCCAGACGGCCCAGCAGCAGATTGTTGTTGGTCATCTGCCCGTCGGTTTTAATCGCGTGCTGGGCCACTTTGATCATGCCGTTAAACACGGCGCGACCTTTGTCCCGCACGATGGTTTTATGCAGCTGGCGGCTGTTGCAATAGCCTTTATTGTGCTCAAGCCAGGTGCGGGTATCGCAGACTTCGTTGTTGACCGGCAGCGCCAGACTGTTGATGCGCAGCGTCGTATTTTCACCGTTGAGCTGCGTGCTGGTGTTGTGGCGCAGCACTGCCGCTCCGAGCAGGAAGCTATTGCTTTCCACCGTTGCATCCTGGCCCACCGCCACATCGTTATGCGCGAAGTGGTAGCTTTGGGCATTCTCGAACGCCAGCTTGTAATGGTGCAGATGGCTGTTAGCCGCCGCCTCAGCGGTAAAACGCGCGCCGGTAAAATGCGGCTGCTCGTCCAGGCTGACGTAATGCTCAATCACCGTCGCACTGGCACCTTCACCCAGCGTGAGATGATGGCGGTAGTGGGCGGTATTCATTTCGCCTCCGGCGCTGCCGCGGCTGATGTGCATCAGAAGCAGAGGTTTGGCCGGGCAATGATTACGCGCCACGCGAATATGCGTCACGGTTTCAGACAGGCTTTCGGTCAGATGTAAAAAGACTTCACCCTGTACCGCCGCGGGCAACGACTGACGCTGGTCGTTCACCGTCACTTCAAAGCCGCTGCCGGCAAGGTTGTCGCTTAGCTCGGCGTTATAGCGTCCGTCGACAAATACCATGCGCCACGCGTCGACGGACAAGGCGAGCGCGTCACGCTGAACAGGAGCCAGCGATTCTGCTGGCGGCAGGGCAAACTGATGGTTCAGCAATCCTTCCAGCGGCGTATACTTCCAGTTTTCATGCTTGCGGGTCGGCAGGCCAAGGCGCAACAGCTGCTGCATATGTTCCTGCGCCTCTTTGGTACGCCCTGCGCCCTGCGCTTCAAACAGATGGTGCCACTGTTGCAGAGCGTTGCCGCTACTGTTGTTCGGTAAGCCAGCCATAGCCCTGCTCCTCCAGCTGTTTCACCAGGCTGAAATCACCTGATTTCACGATGCGCCCTTGGTACAGCACGTGCACAAAATCTGGCTTGATGTAGTCCAGAATGCGCTGATAGTGCGTCACGATAATGAAAGAGCGGTTGCCGTCGCGCAGCGAGTTAACGCCTTCGGCCACGATTTTCAGCGCGTCTATGTCCAGCCCGGAGTCGGACTCATCCAGAATGCAAAGTTCCGGCTCAAGCACCGCCATTTGCAGAATGTCGTTACGCTTTTTTTCCCCGCCGGAGAAACCTACGTTCACCGAGCGAGTCAGCAAATCTTCCGGCATTTTCAGCAGCTGGATCTTCTCTTCCATCAAATCCTGGAAGTCAAAACGATCGAGCAGCTCTTTGCCGCGGTATTCACGCACCGCGTTCAGCGCGGTTTGCAGGAAGAATTGATTGCTGACGCCGGGGATTTCAACCGGATACTGGAAGGCCATGAAAATCCCTTCCCCAGCGCGATCCTCAGGGGAAAGCTCCAGCAGATCCTTACCTTTGAAATGCACCTGCCCGCCGGTGACTTCATAATCTTCGCGTCCGGCGAGCGTAGCCGAAAGCGTACTTTTCCCGGAGCCGTTCGGCCCCATAATCGCGTGAACTTCGCCCGGTTTGACTTCCAGACTCAGGCCGCGCAGGATTTCTTTGTCCTCAACGCTTACCTGTAAATTTTGAATACTTAACATAATTTTCCCTTAGTGCTTAACCGACGCTGTGTTCGAGGCTTATCGCTAATAATTTTTGTGCTTCCACCGCGAACTCGAGCGGCAGTTCAGAGAACACGTCCTTACAGAAGCCGTTGACGATCATTGAAATCGCATCGTCCTGGGCAATCCCGCGCTGCAGGCAGTAGAACAGCTGATCTTCCCCAATCCGCGAGGTGGTGGCCTCGTGCTCAAGCTGGGCGGTGTTGTTGCGGCACTCCACGTACGGGAAAGTGTGCGCCCCGCTGTCCGGCCCAATCAGCATCGAGTCGCACTGGGTAAAGTTACGGGCGTTGGTCGCCGTCGGCATGATTTTCACCAGGCCGCGGTAGCTGTTCTGGCTGTGCCCGGCGGAAATCCCCTTGGAAATAATCGTCGATTTGGTGTTCTTGCCGATGTGGATCATCTTGGTGCCGGTATCAGCCTGCTGATGGCCCGCCGTTAGCGCCACGGAGAAAAACTCGCCGATCGAATTGTCGCCGCGCAGAATCACGCTCGGGTATTTCCAGGTTATGGCGGAGCCGGTTTCGGACTGGGTCCAGGACATCTTGCTGTTCGCTCCTTCGCACAGGGCGCGCTTGGTCACGAAGTTGAGAATGCCGCCGGTATTACCGTCACCGGGGAACCAGTTCTGCACCGTGGAATATTTCACCTCGGCGTCTTTGTGGATGATGACCTCCACTACCGCCGCGTGAAGCTGGTAGCTGTCGCGAACCGGTGCCGAGCAGCCTTCGATGTAGCTCACATAGCTGCCTTCGTCGGCCACCAGAATGGTGCGCTCGAACTGCCCCGTTTTCTCCGCGTTGATGCGGAAATAGGTGGACAGTTCCATCGGGCAGCGCACGCCTTTCGGCACGTAAATAAACGTGCCGTCGGAGGCCACGGCGGCGTTCAGGGCGGCAAAGAAGTTATCGTTGCTCGGGACAACGGTGCCGAGATACTTCTTCACAAGGTCCGGAAATTCGTGAATAGCCTCGCCAAACGAGCAGAAGATTATTCCCTGTTCGGCAAGTTTCTCGCGATAGGTTGTAGCCACCGAAACCGAGTCGAAGATGGCATCCACCGCCACCTCTGAGCCTTCCCTTACCGGCACGCCGAGCTGTTTGAAGGCCTCTTCAACCTCGCCCGTCAGATAGGCATTGCTGCCCGGCTGCTGGACGGCGCCCGGCTGGGATTCGCAGCTATCGTCACAGCTGCCGCAGGAAGGCGCAGAGTAATAGCTGTAATCCTGATAGTTCAGCGATGCATAGTTGGCCTTCAGCCAGTGCGGCTCTTCCATATCAAGCCACGCGCGGTAGGCGCTAAGACGAAACTCAAGCATCCATTCCGGTTCGTTGCGACGCGCAGAAATAGCCCGCACGACCTCTTCATTAATGCCGTGAGCCATTTCGTCAGTGTTGAGCTGGGTGAAGAAGCCTTCTTTGTAGCGATGGCCGCCCGCCCAGGTTTGCACTTCTTCAGACGTTTCAGTATTACGTGACATAATCCCGCCTAAACCCCAAAGCTTTCACCGCAGCCACATTCGTGCTGCGCTTTCGGGTTGTTAAATTTGAAGATCTCGTTTAATCCTTCGCGCACATAGTCGACCTCAGTGCCGTCGATAAACGGCATGGCCGACAGGGGTACCCACAGCTTCGCCCCCTCTGTCTCAAACAGCAGGTCATCTTTGCTGGGTTCTTTTACGGTATCCAGCACGTAGCCGAAGCCCGCGCAGCCGGTTTGTTTAATGCCCAGACGCACGCCGAGCAAACCGGGCTGGCTGGCGGCCAGCCTGCGAATATGCGCGGCCGCATCGGGAGTCAGGGTCAACCCCTGCCAGGCGAATTCATTGGGATCGAAGCTACCTGTTTGCACATCCATCGTTCACCTCTTTTATTTGCCGCCCAAAGGCCGATGCCCCTATGTTAATGATAACTATTATCAATACAACATCCTGATAACAGGGGTATTCACGAAATGCTGTTTTTTTGGGCGTCTAAGATAAGGATAGACCCTGCTGAAACTCTTGCAGATGGCGAAAAGAGCTATTTAACCCGCTGAAATAAAGAGGTTTTAGCTGCGCTGGCGGGGCAGGAACGATAGAAAACAAAAGATGTATAGAGAATACCGATTATTGCGAAAGGGACAGCCGGGGGAAACGTGCAGGCCGGGCGGGCCTGCGCGAGAAGGTGATTTGCGGATTATGAAGCGTTCAAAAGGGACTTCGTGGCTTCGAGGGCCTCAGTGGCGCACTGCTGGTCCAGATGCCCGCCGGGCGCGCCGCCAATACCGATTGCGCCGATAGTCTGGTTATCAACCTTAACCGGAACGCCCCCCGCCAGCAGCAGGAAGCCTGGTATATCGCGCAGGTTCTGCGCCCCGGCATTTTCCTGGGCGTTTTTCATTACGTCGCCGGTGACAGATTTCGTGCTCAGCGCGGTGAAAGCTTTCATGCGGCTGGCTTCCACCGTGTGCGGGCCTGCATTATCCATGCGCTTGAGCACCTTAATCACGCCGCCACGGTCCACCACGGTAACGGCTACGCTGTAGTTCTTTGCGCTACAGGACTCAATTGCCTTCTGCGCCAGCTGTTCGGCATATTCCAGCGAGAGGTTCTTTTCGGTCAGCGCGCTTGCTGCAAAGGCCGGAGCGGCTACGGCACTGCCGAACAGGGCGGCGGCTAGCAAAAATGATTTATTCATGGCTTGTCCCTTAACTCATTGTGATGGATTGACGTGAATTAAGGTAACTAACGTCCTGCCGCGAAGCCATTCGGGTGATTACCTGGCGAACCAGGTAATTTTACGTAGTGCCCCCTGGCCCAACTAACCCGCCGTAGATGTTGATGAGCCTGGCAAGGGAGTTGATTTCCAGCCGGGCAAACAGGCTGGCCCGATGGGCTTCAACGGTGCGGGGAGAAAGATCGAGTTCTTTTGCCATCTCCTTATTCGATTTGCCCTGCATAATCAGCGACATCACCTCCTGCTCCCTGGCGGAGAGAGTGGCGAGCTTCGCTTCCAGCCGCGCGTATTTTTCACGCTGCTGCTGCTGAGCCCGCTGTTGCTCAAGCGCCGCTCCGACGGTTTCTATCAGCAAATCGGCATCAATTGGCTTAGTCAAAAACTCAAATGCTCCGTTCTTAAATGCCCGGCGGCATAAATCAATATTGCCATGCCCGGTCATCATGATAACGGGCAGCGTAAAACCGCTTTGCTGCCCCTGTTCAAGAAGCGTGAGGCCGGACTTGCCCGGCATACGAATATCCAGCAGCAGACAGCCACTGAGCGTCTGAGGCTCAGGCTCGCTCTGCTGGAAGCTTTGCACGCTGTCATAGACTTTTGTCTCCCAGCCCATGGTTGCCAGAAGCGCGCTCAGCGAGCAGCGGATAGCCTCGTCATCATCAATAAGGTAGATTAACTGCCTCATTCTTTTGCCTCCTCGCTAGCAAGTGGAAACTTCACGGTAAAGCAGGCCCCGCCGGATGCGCTGTTTTCCGCGCTGATGCTGCCGCTGAGTCTGTGAACGAGCGTTTCGGTTAGCGCCATGCCTAACCCCAGCCCTTCTTGACGAGTGGTGAAAAATGGCATAAAGACGTGCTGCAAAGCCTGCTCGCTTAAGCCCGGCCCGCCGTCGGTTATTGTCAGCACGAGGGTCGACCCCACTTCCCGAATTTGAATCTCAACCCAGGGCTGCGGCGTATTGTGCTGCGCCTGAATCGCGTTGCTCAATAAATTGTGGAGAATTTGCTCAACCCATAGCGACGAGGCCAGCAGGCGGGGCAGCGATTCGGGAATCAGGGTGCGAACCGCGACTTTTCCGCGCTCCAGTTCCGTCCCTAAAAGAGTGACCACGTCAGCCCAAATCTGGCGCAGAACGACCGGTTCTAACGTGGGTTTTTCACTGCGCAGCTTTTCCCGAAAGGCCAACAGCAGCGCGCTGATGCGTTTAGTCTGCACCACGGACGCATCCAGCAGCGGCAAAGCCCTGTCCGCCTGATGCAGCCCAATCAGACGCTGCGCGGTTTGCGTATAGCTGAGAATCGCCGTTAGCGGTTGATTCAGCTCATGCACCAACCCGGCCGCAATTTCGCCCATCGCATTTAGCCTTGCCAGCTCCGAGAAATGCGCACGCAGATCGGCGATATTACGCTGGCGCTTTGTGGCCTGATACTGCGAGAAGAAGTAAATCCCCCCGGCCGACAACAACCCCAGAAAAAACATCGCCAGCCAGGGCAAACTTTGCCAGTCAGGATTAGCGGTGACGGAAAGCGTGAGCGGCTGCGAGGGGCTGGCGATTTGTTTGTTCCAGCGCCACCAGTCGTTTACCTTCTTCTGCTTCAGCTCGATGAGCGGAACCTTTTTCCAGCTCAGGGTGACGTTACGGAAAGGCCGATCGCTGACCACATCAGTCAACAGCGCAGGCAAATCGATCAGTAAAGACCCCTGCGGTGAGTTCAGCCAGTAGGTGCCGGCTCGCGCCGGGTTCAGGTCGGGAAAACGCGGCTGAAGAGGCTGCGTCTGCCAGCGCAGGATATAGGGAAACTTCTGCTGCACAACGGCCGGATCGCTGCTGTTCGAAAGCAGCGAGAGAATGACATCGTTCTGCGAAAGCTTGACCGTAATATCCCGGTAGAGAATACGAAACTCCGCGCTGCGCGCCTCGTACTGCTGGTGCAAAGCATAGAACGCGGTGCCCCCGCAGGAGACAGCGGTCAAAATTAACCAGATCAGTGCTTTTGCCATGAATGTTACAGCCAGCCTTTCATGCTGAACGTCGCTTTTGTCGCCTCGTTCAAATCATATTTGTGCAAATCGACGGGCTTCACCCAGGCAATGTCCTGAAACTCTTCGTTAATAGTCACCTGGCGGTTGCTGCTGACACAGTCAAATATCAGGTAAATCATGTAGATCTGTTCTTTGCTGCCGTCGGCATAGGTTTTGATGCGCACGTCATCCCGGAAGGTCCAGGGCTGAACCTGGCTAATTTTTAATTCCGCGCCCAGCTCTTCGGCTATCTCACGCAGTAGCGCTTCCTTTGTGTTTTCACCCTGCTCCATTCCGCCGCCTGAAATCGCCCACTGGCCGGGGAAAACTCCCCGGTCATTTGCCATCTTACAAAGCAGGATTTCGCCGTTATTTTCGATGATTGGGCAAACGATAACTCTCTGACGCATATGACCTCCGATTGTCTTTTTAACGCCTCAGACCTTAGCAGAAACTCTCTCGGCCGTCGTGGTTACGAGACGTCTGGAAAGAATAATTGCGAGGCATTTTCCAGAACGAAACGGCGTGAATGTTTTTGCGTCCCGATTGCCATTACAGTTCTGGCTCCCGGCGATGCCGGTGGTCACACTCTCAGCACAAAATCGTACCCTGTACGTAAAAAAACATTGACGGCCTTAGCCGGGCGATCAAAAATCAGCCACAAGGAATTCAGATAATGGAATATTTTGAATTTATTGAGACGCCGACGTTTGTCAGGCAGCGTGAAGGTTTACTTGACGATGATACCTTTCAGGCTTTACAGGCCTGGCTGCTTAAGCAGCATTTTGACGGCGACACCATCAGGCATACAGGCGGCTGCAAGAAGCTGAGATGGTGCAGACCCGGCGGCGGTAAACGCGGAGGTGTTAGGGTTATCTATTACACGGTCACCCAACAAGGCAGGATTTATCTGCTGACGCTGTATGCCAAAAACATCAAAGATAATCTGACCGCCGCTGAAAAGGCCGTGCTCAAGCAGTTAACCGACCGGCTCGCACGAATCCAGCCGGTTAAGCAGACTCGAAACTTAAGGACAATGT
This sequence comes from Buttiauxella sp., assembly GCA_036489025.1. Lineage (GTDB taxonomy): Bacteria > Pseudomonadota > Gammaproteobacteria > Enterobacterales > Enterobacteriaceae > Dryocola. Next base: position 101,607 of record DASXGN010000028.1, on the reverse strand, counting down.
CATGGACAAACAGCTTTTTAACGACCTTGTGCAGAGCATGGAAGAGATGGTGGCCATCGAAAATGGCGCCATGCAGCCGGCCGCCGTTCACCGCCATCCCCTGCCCGATGTAAAAGCGCTGCGTGAAACAACGGGCCTGAAGCAGGAGGAATTTGCAAAAGCCGTCGGCGTTAGCCCTTCGCTGGTGCAAAGCTGGGAACAAAAGCGGCGCATCCCTTCCGGCTCCGCGCTGAAAATTCTGCTGATGCTGGAACATAACCCAGCGATGATTAACGTGCTGCTCGCTCTTTAGCGCGGTATTTTGACTGGCAAGGATGAGTCCCTCTCCGGGAAGAGAGGGAATGGTAGGTTCAGTATTAAACCACGGCGGTTGTCAGCCGCGAGGTGCAGCAAAGTCGACCTTGCTCGTCGCTGATTTCAATTTGCCAGACCTGGTGCCGTCTCCCAACGTGTACCGCCCTGCAAACGCCGCGAACGATGCCTTCTCGCGCCGAACGCAGATGGTTGGCATTGACCTCAAGCCCAACGATTTTTTGCTCACCCTCGGTACACAAATATCCTGCAACCGAGCCGAGCGTTTCGGCCAGCACAACGGATGCGCCGCCGTGTAGCAAACCAAACGGCTGACGAGTACGGTTGTCCACCGGCATGATGGCTTCCAGTTCGTTTTCGCCGATGCGGGTGAACTGAATGCCAATATGTTCAACCATATTGCCCGCGCTCATGTTATTGAGCGCTTCAAGATTCGTTTCTCTTCGCCAGATCATCCCAGAATCTCCAGTATCGCCTGTAGCGGATGGCGCACGCCGTTCCCCTCAACGCGTTTGACCTGGCTGCGGCAGGAGTAGCCCGTCGCCAGGCAGCGTTGACGCGGCAGGCGCTGCATTGCCTGATGCCACGACAGCTCGTATATGCCCAGCGAGCTGGCGTGATTTTTAACTTCATGCCCGTAGGTCCCCGCCATTCCGCAGCAGCCGACGCTGACGTTCTCAAGCTTTGCGCCAAAGCGTGCAAAAATAGCGGCCCACTGGTTCGGCGCGGCCGGCAGCGCGGTCACTTCGGTGCAGTGGCCAAACAGATACCAGGCTTCCCCGCCCACGTCTGCGGTTTCGCGGTCAGCCAATACGCCCGGCAGCCATTCATGAACCAGTTGAACGTGGAAATCACCCCGCTCTTCACCCAGCGTTTGCTTGTATTCATCCCGATAGCAAAGCACCAGCGCAGGATCGACGCCAACCATCGGCATGCCCAGCTTCGCAATGCGGTTAAGAAACTCAGACGTTTTCCGCGCCGTGCGGGCGAATTTTTGCAGGAAGCCTTTAATATGCTGCGCTTTGCCATTCGGGGAGAAAGGCAGCACGACCGGTTCAAAACCGAGCTTTTCGACCAGTCGCACAAAATCGGCCACAACCTGCGCATCGTAATAGCTGGTGAACGGATCCTGCACCACCAGCACCGTCTTAGCCCGCTGCTCGGCGCTGTATTTCTCCAGCTGCTCAAGCGTGGTATTTGCAGAACGGTGGCCGACAAGCTGCTGTTGCAAAGTTGGCGTTGAAAGCATGGGCAAATCGACCATGCCGATGTGCTTTTGCGATAGATTACGCACCCACGGCTGGCTCATGAAGAAGTTGAACGTCTTCGGTGCCCGCGCCATTAGCGGCGCATAGCTTTCCACCGTCGCCACCAGATGATCGCGCGCCGGGCGCAGGTAGCGGGTGTGGTAGAGCTGTAAGAAGCGCGAACGGAACGCCGGCACGTCAATTTTGATTGGGCACTGGGTCGAACAGGCTTTGCAGGCCAGACAGCCCGACATCGCCTCTTTCACCTCATGTGAAAAATCGTATTCCCCTTTGCGCGCGTGCCAGGTGTTGCGGGTTCGTTCAATGAGCCCGCGCAGGCTGGCGCGCTGTTCCGGCAGCTGTTTTTCAAGTGCGTCGGGATCGACGCCGCGATCGGCCAGCAGGCGCAGCCACTCACGGGTAAGGGTCGCTCGCCCTTTTGGCGAATGGATGCGGTTGCTGCTGATTTTCATCGACGGGCACATCGGGCTTTTGACGTCGAAGTTAAAGCACAGGCCGTTGCCGTTGCATTCCATAGCCCCGCGCCAGGAAGTCCGCACGGCGATGGGGATTTGGCGGTCAAAAGTCCCGCGTTTAACCGCATCCACCTGCATCATCGGATCGTCCACGCCCAGCGGCGGACAGATTTTGCCGGGGTTTAGACGATTATCCGGGTCAAACGCGGCTTTAATCCGTCGTAGCTCCTCAAATAACGTCTCGCCGAAGAACGCCGGGCTGTATTCCGCCCGGAAGCCTTTGCCGTGCTCACCCCAAAGCAGGCCACCGTATTTCGCCGTCAGCGCAACAACCTCATCAGAAATACGCTTCATCAGCACTTCCTGATGCGGATCGCACATATCGAGCGCCGGGCGCACGTGCAGTACACCGGCGTCAACGTGGCCAAACATGCCGTAGCTCAGCTGATGGCCGTCCAGCAGGGCGCGAAATTCCGTGATGTAATCCGCAAGATGTTGCGGCGGTACGCAGGTATCCTCGGCGAACGGAATAGGTTTTGCCTGCCCTTTGGCATTGCCGAGCAGGCCAACGGCTTTTTTTCGCATGCCGTAGATGCGTTCAATTCCGTTCAGCTCGCTACAAATCTGCCAGCCGATAACGCCACCTTCGCCTTGTGCAATCAGCGAGTCGAGACGCTCGCAGAGTGAGGCAACCTGACCTTCGATGAGGTCCAGATCGTCACCCGCAAATTCAACGATATTCAGGCCGAGCATTTCTTTGTCCGGCACGTCGGTAATCAGTTCACTCACCGAATGCCAGACGATGTCTTCCCGCGCCAGGTTCAACACCTTTGAATCAACCGTTTCAACGGAAAGCGCGCGCGCCTCTACCATAAATGGCGCGTTGCGCAGGGCTGAATCGAAAGAGTCATATTTAACGTTCACCAGGCGGCGCACTTTTGGCAATCGGGTGATATCCAGCTTAGCCTCGGTGATAAAAGCCAGCGTGCCTTCAGAGCCGGTAAGAATGCGCGTAAGGTCAAACTGCGAGAGATCGTCGTTAAAGACGTGGCGCAGATCGTAGCCCGTCAGGAAACGGTTAAGCTTAGGGAATTTGTCGATGATCAGCTGGCGTCGTTCCCGGCAGCGTTCATAAACCGTGCGGTAGATTTTACCGATGGTGCTTTCATCGCGGCCGAGGTCTTCCGCAAGCGCGGCGGACATGGGATGCGTATCAAGAATATCACCGCCCAGCAGCACGGCACGCACCCCCATCACATGGTCAGAAGTTTTGCCGTAAACCAGCGATCCTTGCCCGGAAGCATCCGTGTTAATCATGCCGCCGAGCGTGGCGCGGTTGCTGGTAGAAAGCTCCGGCGCAAAGAAATAGCCGTACGGTTTCAAATACTGGTTGAGCTGGTCTTTAATCACCCCGGCTTCAACCCGCACCCACCCCTGCTCAGGATTTATTTCAATGATGCGGTTCATATAGCGGGACATGTCAACGACGATGCCTTTATTCAGCGCCTGACCGTTGGTACCGGTGCCGCCGCCGCGAGGGGTGAAGACTAAAGATTTAAAACGTTCTTCAGCGGCAAGGCGGGCCAATAGCGCCACGTCTGCCGTTGAACGAGGGAATAACACCGCATCCGGCAGCAGCTGATAAATGCTGTTGTCGGTCGCCATAGTCAGGCGGTCAGCGTAGCTGGTTGCGGTGTCGCCGGTGAAACCTTGTTGCTCCAGTGCCTGCAAAAAATTGAGCACCAGTTGAACAAGCCCCGGTGCCTGAGAAATTTGTGGGATCATTGAATGTCGACCCTGCCTGACGTGATTAAGTTGTGAGTTATCGTTTGCGTGTACTGCCCCTGATTTTTTAACACATTTTTTTCAGACATGCCTGCGACATTTGCTCCTGTCAAAAATCGAGAAAATACATCATCATTAATTTATCCGCTTGGCGGTTTTGACGCAGGTACTGTGCCTGTTGTCTTTATTTAAGGTGATTTTTTCTATGGTCAAAGTCAGTCAGCCAAAGGATCTGCTACAGATCCTGCTGTCAGTGCTGTTTATTTCGGTGATGATTATCGCCTGCTTATGGATTGTTCGGCCTTTTATTCTGGGATTTGCCTGGGCGGGAACCGTGGTGCTTTCCACCTGGCCGGTGATGCTGAAATTCCAGCGTTTACTGTGGGGTAAGCGCTCGCTGGCCGTTTTGGTGATGACCCTGCTGCTGCTGATGCTGTTTGTCATCCCTGTTGCACTGCTGGTGAATAGCCTCGTCGATAACAGCGGCCCGGTCATTGACTGGGCAACTAAGGGCAATATGGCGCTGCCGACGTTTGAGTGGCTGCATGCTATTCCGTTAATTGGCGACAAACTCTACTCTGCCTGGAACGCCCTCGTCGACAGCGGCGGCAGCGCCATCATGGCAAAAGTTCGCCCTTATATCGGCACCACAACAACCTGGTTCCTGGGCCAGGCGGTGCATATCGGCAGCTTCCTGATGCACTGCGGCCTGATGCTGTTGTTCAGCGTGCTGCTGTATGCCAAAGGTGAAACGCTGGGCAACGGCATCCGCCATTTCGCGTTCCGCCTGGCGGGTAAACGTGGCGATGCGGCCGTTCTGCTGGCAGGTCAGGCAATTCGTGCCGTTGCGCTGGGCGTGGTGGTTACCGCGCTGGCTCAGTCGGTGCTGGGCGGAATTGGGCTGGCGATTGCCGGGATTCCAAATGCTACCCTGCTGACCGTAGTGATGATGCTGTGCTGTCTGGTGCAGATAGGCCCACTCCTGGTGCTGGTGCCGTCCATTGCCTGGCTTTACTGGACCGGCGATAACACCTGGGGCACCGTGCTGCTGGTGTGGAGCTGCGTGGTGGGCACGATGGATAACTTCATCCGTCCGGTGCTGATTCGTATGGGCGCCGATTTGCCGATGATACTCATCCTCTCCGGCGTTATCGGCGGCCTGATCGCCTTCGGAATGATTGGCCTGTTCATCGGCCCCGTGCTGCTGGCCGTGTCCTACCGCCTGATCTCAGTCTGGATGCACGAAGCGCCGCTGCCGCAGGATGACCCAAGCGAAGTGGTAGAACTGCTTGAAGAACACGAACAGGAGCAGATTGCGAAGTAACGCTCCCCCCCCCCCACACATTTGTGGGGGGCTTTCCATAATGATTAATAAATCTAACTAGTTCCCTACCTTCTGCTCGTAAATCATCCCTACAGTTTTGATAATGCGCCTGGATAAGATGTTAATCGTTAACCTGCCGTTAACTATTGAGACGAATCTGAGAGACTCCTGCGGCGCGCATGCCTACTATTACGTCACGGTTATGAATCAACACATTGATTTATAAGCATGGAAATCCCCTGAGTGAAACAACGAATTGCTGTGTGTAGTCTTTGCCCATCTCAACGATGGGCTTTTTTTTCGTCTGCTGCCCGTTAACCCTCAGTTCACTAAGGTTATGAACGCATAATTTATTGCCCAACCCACTGCAAGAGAATGACTTCGATAGTTTTGCGGACAATAATTTTTTACTTAAACACGTACTTAAAGTAAGGCCGTACCTTGCGAACGCGGTATGCAGGGGGAAGAGGCACCAAAAAGCAGAAATTAAGTATTTTGCAATAAACGATAACGATGCCGGTATCGAACGCGAAACCTACCGAGCCTCGCTGGAAAGCGTGGTGATTATGTCGGTGAACGAATACCACACCGATATTCCCGGCTCCGGCAGTCCAAATATGATTGAGGCTGTAGCGCTAAGATATCAAGCTATTGAACGGTTTGGCTTAGATGGAATATGGGGATTCCTGGATGGGAAAAGAACAGCATGAAGGTTGAGGATTAAGCCCCTTATCATGAACCGCCCAACTTTGACGAGTCGGTTTACATAAGGGGCTTGATACGAGCTTTCTGAACGTTAGCTACTACGCCCGCCGGAGCGACGACCACCGCCAGCAACCTGCGTATGACGCTTAACGGCGCGGCGAATCTGGTTCGCTTTCATACGGCGGCGATCTTTCTCCACCGCCACTTTGCTTTCGGTTTCAGCCGGTAATTCCACCAGCGTACGCAGATAGTTAGTCTGGCCCAAATCCAGTTCGGTATAGCCGCCGCGAGGCAGGCCTTTTGGCAGCTGAATATCACCGTAGCGAACGCGAATCAGGCGGCTAACCTGTACGCCAACCGCTTCCCAAAGACGACGAACCTCACGGTTACGGCCTTCGGTCAGGGTGACGTTGTACCACTGGTTAATACCTTCGCCGCCGGTAAACTTGATGGTTTTGAAGGCGGCCGGGCCGTCTTCAAGCTGAACCCCACGCGCCAGCTGCTTCACTTTATCTTCGTCGATCTGCCCAAATACGCGTACGGCATATTCGCGTTCCACTTCACGGCTAGGGTGCATCAGGCGGTTAGCCAGCTCTCCGTCGGTGGTGAACAGCAGCAGGCCGCAGGTATTCACGTCCAGGCGCCCCACGGCAATCCAGCGCGCGCCGCGCAGCTTAGGCAGGCGGTCAAATACGGTTGGACGGCCTTCCGGATCGTTACGGGTGCACAGTTCGCCTTCCGGCTTGTAGTACGCCAGCACGCGACAAATCTGTTCTGCGGATTCTTTAATAGAGATCAGGTGACCATCAATACGAATTTTCAGGGCCTGAGTCACTTCAACACGGTCGCCCAGCGTGGCAACTTTGCCGTTCACGCTGACGCGCCCTGCTGAAATAATGGTTTCGATTTCACGGCGTGAACCGTGGCCGGCGCGAGCCAGCACTTTTTGTAACTTTTCGCTCTTATCGCTCATTGAGCTTCCTCGGGTGTCGCCTTCCCAGGCGTCGAATACGGGTAATGGGGCGGCTACCCCATTTTAGGCCGCACAGTATAGCCGCAGCGGCATTTATAAGAAAGGTTTAACGTCCCCAACGCCTTCACGTACCACAGCCGGGGAATCATCGGTTAAATCGATGACCGTCGTGGGCTGCTGGCCGAGATAGCCGCCGTGGATAACGAGGTCCACCACCTTCTCCAGACGATCTTTGATCTCTTCCGGATCCGACTCGGTAAACTCGCTGCCGGGCAGCATAAGCGATGTCGAAAGCATCGGCTCGCCGAGCACTTCCAGCAGCATTAACGCAATCGGGTTTGACGGCACGCGCAGGCCGATCGTCTTACGCTTTTCCTGCAGCAAACGACGCGGGACTTCTTTCGTCCCCTTGAGGATAAAAGTGTAGTTCCCGGGCGTATTGTTTTTAATTAAGCGGAACGCCGAGTTATCGACAAAAGCATAGGTCGACAGCTCCGACAAATCGCGGCACATCAGCGTGAAATTGTGACCGTCCGGTAGCTGGCGGATGCGGCAAATACGCTCCATCGCCGATTTATCTTCCAGCTTGCAGCCCAGCGCGTAGCCGGAATCGGTAGGATAGACAATCACACCGCCTTTACGGACGATCTCGACGGCCTGGTTAATCAGGCGCTGCTGCGGGTTATCCGGGTGAATATAGAAAAACTGACTCATACTGCCCTCTCTTGTGCATGGCGGCTCTCCCCCCAGTCCCGCCAGACCGGCTCAACGCCTGCGGGCAACCACAGCTTGCGTCCCAGCTCAATCCATGAACAGGGCTGATGGAAATCAGAGCCCTGCGAAGCCAGCAGCTTGAACTGCTGCGCATAGCCGGCAAGTACGGTTCTTTCATTGGGGGCCTGCTGACACTGCGCAACTTCCATGGCATCGCCACCGTTTTGCGCAAAATGCGTCAGCAATCTTTTCAGCCACTTAGTGGTCAGGTCATAACGGCCTGGATGCGCCAGCACCGCCTGCCCGCCAGAATGATGAATCACATCAATAGCTTGTTCTATTGTACACCACTGTGGCGGAACGTAACCTGTTTTACCCTTCGCCAGATACTTCTTAAATACGTCGGCCATCGTGTTGGCCTTGCCGCATTCAACGAGGAAACGTGCAAAATGCCCGCGGGTCACCGCGCCGCCGTTGGCCAGGCGCATCGCGCCTTCAAGCGCGCCGGGAATGTGGGCCTTATCAAGGCGTTCAGCGATCAGCTCCGCCCGCTGGGTACGGCGCAAAGTTTGCTCTGCCAGAAATGTTACCAGCTCAGGGTGCCGCTCATCCACGCCCAGGCCGACGATGTGAATTTCGTGGTTTTCCCAGACGGTTGATATTTCCACGCCGCCGATCAATCTTAAGGGTAATTGCTTCTCAGCGATTTCTGCTCTCGCCGCAGGCAGCCCGGCAACGGTATCGTGATCGGTAATCGCAAGGATGCCTACGCGGTTTGCCACCGCCCGGTTCACTAATTCCTGAGGAGTTAAAAGGCCATCTGAGGCGGTGGTATGGCTATGTAAGTCGTAAATCACCGCAAGGGTAGGTTCGCTCAAGCATGGCTCCGAAACAGTTAATAAAGGGGAAAACGCCGCCCATGATAGCGATATTCCCACCCAACTAAAAATCGCTATTGACATTACATCATCGAACTAGTTAACTAGTACGCAAGTTCACGCAAAAAGGTATCTGAAAATGAAAGCAATTCACAGCATGCACGACAGCTGGTGGCGCACTTCCTGAAACGGGCAGTGTCATCGCTACGGCTGTTAATCAGTCCAGATACCAGGCCCGCCATTGCAGCGGGCTTTTTTTTGAACACCATCTGAAGAGCAAATTATGCCAACACAAAAACCAGCGCTCGAACTCTTAACTCAGGATGCGCCGTACCGGGATAACCCTACCGCCGTCTTCCACCAGCTTTGCGGCGCTCGCCCGGCAACCCTGCTGCTCGAATCTGCCGACATCGATAGTAAAGACGATTTGAAAAGCCTGCTGCTTGTTGACAGCGCGCTGCGCATTACCGCATTAGGTGACACTGTCACTATTCATGCACTCTCTGCTAACGGTGCTAATCTGCTGCCGCTGCTGGACGCCGCCTTGCCAGCTGGCGTTGAGAACGAACATCAGCCCGACGGCCGCGTGCTGCGCTTCCCTGCCGTCAGCCAGCTGCTTGATGAAGACGCGCGCCTGTGTTCCCTGTCCGTATTTGACGCTTTCCGTATCATGCAGGAACTGGTGAGCGTGCCGGAAAACGAGCGTGAAGCCATGTTTTTCGGCGGCCTGTTTGCCTATGACCTGGTTGCGGGCTTCGAAGATCTGCCCTCGCTTAAGCAGGACAACAGCTGCCCGGACTACTGCTTCTACCTGGCCGAAACCCTGCTGGTTATCGACCATCAGAAAAAACAAACCCGCATCCAGGCCAGCCTGTTTACGCCGTCTGAAGTAGAAAGAAGCCGCCTGTTGCAGCGTAACGAACAGCTAAGCCAGCAGCTGAAACAAACCCCAGCGGCCCTGCCGGTGCAGAAAATCGAACACATGACCTGCGAGTGTAACCAGAGCGACGAAGAGTTCGGCACCGTTGTTCGCCATATGCAAAAGGCGATTCGCGCAGGTGAGATCTTCCAGGTGGTGCCGTCTCGCCGTTTCTCGCTGCCTTGCCCTTCTCCGCTGGCCGCCTACCAAACCCTGAAAAAGAGCAACCCAAGCCCGTACATGTTCTTTATGCAGGATAACGATTTCACGCTGTTCGGCGCGTCGCCTGAGAGCTCCCTGAAATACGATGCCGCTTCCCGCCAGATTGAGATTTACCCAATCGCCGGAACCCGCCCTCGTGGCCGCCGGGCGGACGGATCGCTTGACCGCGATCTCGACAGCCGCTTTGAGCTGGAAATGCGCACCGACCATAAAGAGATGTCCGAGCATCTGATGCTCGTCGACCTGGCCCGCAACGACCTGGCACGCATCTGCGCGCCGGGCACCCGCTACGTTGCCGATCTGACGAAAGTCGACCGCTACTCCTTTGTTATGCACCTTGTTTCCCGCGTTGTCGGCGAGCTGCGTAACGACCTCGACGTACTGCACGCCTACCGTGCCTGCATGAATATGGGCACCCTGAGCGGCGCACCGAAAGTTCGCGCCATGCAGCTGATTGCCAAAGCCGAAGGCGTTCGGCGCGGCAGCTACGGCGGCGCGGTGGGCTACTTTACCGCACACGGCGATTTAGATACCTGCATCGTTATTCGTTCCGCCTATGTCGAAGACGGCATTGCCACCGTGCAGGCGGGCGCAGGCGTAGTGCTTGATTCCGTGCCGCAGTCCGAAGCCGACGAAACCCGTAATAAAGCCCGCGCCGTCCTGCGCGCTATCGCCACCGCGCACCACGCAAAGGAGATTTTCTAATGGCTGACATTCTGCTGCTCGATAATATCGACTCCTTCACCTACAACCTGGCAGACCAGCTGCGCGCCAACGGGCACAACGTCGTTATCTACCGCAACCACGTGCCTGCTCAAACGTTAATTGAACGTCTGGCCACCATGGATAACCCGGTACTGATGCTTTCTCCCGGCCCGGGCGCGCCAAGCGAAGCTGGCTGTATGCCCGAGCTTTTAACCCGCATGCGCGGCAAGCTGCCGATTATCGGTATCTGCCTGGGACATCAGGCGATTGTAGAAGCCTACGGTGGCTACGTAGGCCAGGCCGGGGAAATTCTGCACGGTAAAGCCTCCATTATTTCTCACGACGGCGAGGCAATGTTTGCCGGGTTGCCTAATCCTCTGCCGGTTGCGCGCTACCACTCGCTGGTCGGGAGCAATATTCCTGCGGGCCTTACCATCAACGCGCATTTTGACGGCATGGTGATGGCCGTACGCCACGACGCCGACCGCGTCTGTGGTTTCCAGTTCCACCCGGAATCTATCCTGACCACGCAGGGTGCTCGCCTGCTGGAACAAACGCTGGAATGGGCGCTGCTGAAGCTGAAGCAGACCAACACGCTACAGCCGATTCTCGACAAGCTGTACCAGGCGCAAACCCTGAGCCGCGAAGAGAGCCACCAGCTGTTCTCCGGCATCGTGCGTGGCGAGCTGAAGCCCGAACAGCTGGCCGCTGCGCTGGTAAGCATGAAAGTGCGCGGTGAGCACCCGAACGAAATTGCCGGAGCGGCATCCGCCCTGCTCGAAGCCGCAGCGCCGTTCCCAAGCCCGGATTATCAGTTCGCCGATATTGTCGGCACCGGCGGCGACGGCAGCAACAGCATCAACATCTCTACCGCAAGCGCCTTCGTGGCGGCAGCCGTCGGGCTGAAAGTGGCCAAGCACGGTAACCGCAGCGTCTCCAGCCGATCGGGATCTTCGGATTTGCTGGCGGCATTCGGCATCAATCTGGACATGAGCGCGGAAAGCTCCCGTCAGGCGCTGGACGATCTGGGCGTTTGCTTCCTGTTCGCACCGAAGTATCACACGGGTTTCCGCCACGCGATGCCCGTTCGCCAGCAGTTAAAAACCCGCACGCTGTTTAACGTGCTGGGGCCGCTGATTAATCCGGCTCACCCACCGCTGGCCCTGATTGGCGTTTACAGCGCTGAGCTGGTGCTGCCGATTGCCGAAACCCTGCGCGTGCTGGGCTACAAACGCGCAGCGGTCGTTCACAGCGGCGGGATGGATGAAGTCTCGCTGCATGCGCCAACGCAGGTTGCCGAGCTGAATAATGGCGATATCAAAAGCTATCAGCTGACCGCCGAAGATTTCGGTCTGCCCGCCTATCACCAGGATCAGCTGGCAGGCGGCACGCCGGAAGAAAACCGTGACATTCTCACCCGCCTGCTACAAGGTAAAGGAGAGATCGCCCACGAGTCAGCCGTGGCGGCAAACGTAGCCATGCTGATGCGGCTGCACGGGCAGGAAGATCTCAAAGCAAACGCACAACGGGTAGTGGAAGTATTGCGCAGTGGCGCAGCCTACGACCGTGTTACCGCCCTGGCAGCAAGAGGATAAGACATGCAGGACACCGTATTAACGAAGATCGTCGCAGACAAGGCGATTTGGGTTGAAGCGCGTAAAAAGCAGCAGCCGCTGGCCAGCTTCCAGAATGAGGTTACTCCGGCAACGCGTAACTTTTATCATGCGCTGCAAGGCGCTCGCACCGCGTTCATCCTTGAATGCAAAAAGGCTTCTCCTTCAAAGGGCGTCATCCGCGATGATTTCGACCCGGCGAGAATTGCCGGCGTGTACAAGCACTATGCTTCCGCCATTTCAGTGCTGACCGACGAGAAATATTTCCAGGGCAGCTTTGATTTCCTGCCGATCGTCAGCGGCATCGTGACCCAGCCGGTGCTGTGCAAAGATTTCATTATCGACGCCTATCAGATTTACCTGGCGCGCTTTTACCAGGCCGACGCCTGCCTGCTGATGCTCTCCGTTCTGGACGACGAGCAGTATCGCCAGCTTGCCGCCGTGGCGCACAGTCTGAACATGGGCGTGCTGACCGAAGTCAGCAATGAAGAAGAGTTAGCGCGCGCCATTGAGCTGAAAGCTAAAGTCGTCGGCATCAACAACCGCGACCTGCGTGATTTATCTATCGATTTGGACCGCACGCGCCAGCTGGCACCTCGCCTCACGCACGGCGTCACGGTGATCAGCGAGTCCGGTATCAGCACCTACGGTCAAATCCGCGAGCTAAGCCATTTTGCCAACGGTTTCCTGATTGGCTCCGCCCTGATGGGTGAAGACGATCTTAACGCCGCGGTACGTCGCGTCACGTTAGGCGAAAACAAAGTCTGCGGTCTGACCCGCCCTGAAGATGCCCAAACGGCGCACGAAGCCGGCGCCATCTACGGCGGGCTGATCTTTGTCCCGGCCTCTCCTCGCTATGTTAGCGAAGAGAAAGCGGCCTCGGTGATAGCGGCGGCCCCGCTACGCTATGTAGGCGTATTCCGCAACGCGCCGGTCAATGAAGTGGCGCAGAAAGCAGCCCGGTTCGCGCTGTCAGCGGTTCAGCTGCACGGCGACGAAGACCAGGCTTATATCGACGAATTACGCGCCGCGCTGCCGGAAAGCGTGCAAATCTGGAAGGCGTTGAGCGTGAAGGATTCTCTCCCGGCCCGCACCCTGAACCACGTAGCGAAGTACGTTTTCGACAACGGCCAGGGCGGCACCGGCCAGCGTTTCGACTGGTCGCTGCTGGCGGGCCAGAAGCTGGACAACGTGATTCTGGCGGGCGGTCTGGGCGCCGACAACTGCGTTGAAGCTGCCAAAGCGGGCTGCGCAGGCCTCGATTTCAATTCTGGCGTCGAAAGCGCGCCGGGCATTAAAGATGCTAACAAGCTGGCTGCCGTCTTTCAGACGCTGCGGGCTTACTAAGGAAAATAATCATGACGTTACTTAATCCCTATTTTGGTGAGTTCGGTGGCATGTACGTGCCGCAGATCCTGATGCCTGCTCTGCGCCAGCTGGAAGAAGCGTTCGTGGCGGCGCAAAGCGATGCCGAGTTTCAGGCCGAGTTTAACGACCTGCTGAAAAACTACGCTGGCCGCCCGACCGCGCTGACAAAGTGTAAAAATATTACCGAAGGCACAAAAACCACGCTTTACCTGAAGCGTGAAGATCTGCTGCACGGCGGAGCGCACAAAACTAATCAGGTGCTCGGTCAGGCTCTGCTTGCAAAAAAAATGGGCAAAACAGAAATCATCGCCGAAACGGGCGCGGGTCAACACGGCGTCGCTTCCGCGCTGGCCAGCGCCCTGCTCGGCCTGAAATGCCGCATTTATATGGGCGCTAAAGACGTTGAGCGTCAGTCTCCGAACGTCTTCCGCATGCGTCTGATGGGTGCCGAAGTGATCCCCGTGCACAGCGGATCCGCCACGCTGAAAGATGCCTGTAACGAAGCGCTGCGCGACTGGTCTGGCAGCTACGAAACCGCGCACTACATGCTTGGCACGGCGGCTGGCCCGCATCCGTTCCCGACCATCGTGCGCGAGTTCCAGCGCATGATCGGCGAGGAAACCAAAGCGCAAATCCTTGAACGAGAAGGCCGCCTGCCGGATGCCGTTATCGCCTGCGTCGGCGGCGGCTCCAACGCCATCGGCATGTTTGCCGACTTCATCAATGAAACCAAAGTGGGCCTGATTGGCGTTGAGCCAGCGGGTCACGGTATTGAAACCGGCGAGCACGGCGCACCGCTAAAACACGGTCGCGTGGGTATCTATTTCGGCATGAAGTCGCCGATGATGCAGACTGAAGAAGGCCAGATTGAAGAGTCCTATTCCATTTCTGCCGGGCTGGACTTCCCGTCCGTAGGGCCGCAGCACGCTCACCTGAACAGCATTGGCCGCGCGGATTACGTATCGATTACCGATAACGAAGCGCTCGACGCCTTCAAGCTGCTGTGCCGCAAAGAAGGGATTATCCCGGCGCTGGAATCTTCCCACGCGCTGGCGCACGCGCTAAAAATGATGCGCGAAGATCCGGAAAAAGAGCAGCTATTAGTCGTCAACCTGTCCGGCCGCGGTGATAAAGATATCTTCACCGTGCACGATATTTTAAAAGCGCGAGGGGAAATGTAATGGAACGTTATCAGCACGCATTCGAGCAGCTACAGGCGCGAAAGGAAGGCGCTTTTGTTCCCTTCGTCACGCTCGGCGATCCGTCTCCTGAGCAGTCGCTTAAAATTATCGACACGCTGATTGAGGCGGGTGCCGATGCCCTCGAGCTGGGCATTCCCTTCTCCGACCCGCTGGCCGACGGCCCGACAATTCAGAATGCCGCTCTACGCGCTTTCGCATCGGGCGTGACGCCAACCCAGTGTTTTGAAATGCTTGCGGCAATCCGCCAGAAGCACCCGACTATTCCCATCGGGCTGCTGATGTACGCTAACCTGGTTTATAACCGCGGCATCGATGAGTTTTACGCTCTGTGCGCCAGGGTTGGCGTGGACTCGGTGCTGATTGCCGACGTGCCGGTGGAAGAGTCGGCCCCGTTCCGCCAGGCCGCAATGCGCCACAACGTTGCGCCAATCTTTATCTGCCCGCCAAACGCTGACGATGCGCTGCTGCAAGAGATTGCCACCCACGGTCGTGGTTATACCTATCTCCTTTCACGTGCGGGCGTAACCGGGGCGGAAACTCGCGCCCAGCTGCCGCTTCATCATTTGGTAGAAAAACTCACCGAGCTGAACGCCGCGCCTTCGCTGCAAGGCTTTGGGATTTCCGAACCGTCTCAGGTGCGCGACGCCATCGCCGCCGGTGCCGCCGGGGCGATTTCAGGATCTGCCATCGTGAAGATTATTGAGAAGAATCTTGATAAGCCTGAAGCGATGCTCAGCGAGCTGAAAGCCTTCGTGCAGGCAATGAAGGCCGCGACACGGGCCGCATAAGTAAAGGGAAAGGCCGGAAAGTATCCGGCCTTTTTCATCAGAAGCGGTAGCCCGCTGAGAACATAAATACCCACGGATCGATGCGCGTTTTAATATTTTGCTGCTCGCCGCCCGCTTTAAATTTCACTTCGGTATCAATGTCCATATACCAGACGGACATGTTCAGCAGCCAGTCCTGGTTGACCATATAATCCAGCCCAACCTGACCCGCAGCCCCCCATGAATCTTTCACGCTCAGATCCGTCAGACCGTTATCTTTACCCGTCTGGTTGAAATCGGTATCAAAGAATTTGGTGTAGTTAATCCCGGCGCCAATATACGGACGGGCTTTGCTTTTCGCATCGCCAAAGTACCACTGCGCCATCAGCGTTGGCGGAAGCTGTTTCACCGTGGCCAGATCGCCCGTTGCGCCGAGACCCACTTTATGGCGAAACGGCGTGGCAGCCAGAAGCTCGATGCCGATGTTGTCGGTCACCATGTAATCAAAAGTCAGCCCCAGCTGGGTATTGTTACTGACGTTAAAACCGCCCATCCCAAGAACGTTGTCAGAACCTTCGGTAGGACGCACCGTTGCCGGACCGGCACGCATAAAGAACTCGCCCGCTTCATGCGCTAACGCATCGCCCGATAAACAGGCGAGCGCGAGTACTGCCACAGATAATTTTTTCATTGCCCTTCCCTTGTTGTGGTTTTAATAAGCGGGCTGAATATACTTACTTTTAGGTACAAAGTGATCTAACACCGATCACACTTTGTTAGCTAATTTAACATTCAATGATCTGGGTTAATTTTTAGTAATAAGCCCATAGTGGCTTTTTTGATCCAGAGTCAAATTTTTACCCCGCAGGCACCTTTTAAAATCTTTACGATCTGCTTTTGCACAAAAATACGCCGCAGGGTGAGTTATTTTTATTCATAAGGGCCGCCAAAGTGCGTTTTGTCCCGACACAGGCTCTTCGGACACCTTTTCCCGGGTAGCCTTAGAGGTGCCACAGTTCCTGCTTTCAGGGTACAATTGCGCGTTGAGTTATCACCGGGCAATTTCAAAGGAGAGTGCATGTCTATCACGGCAGGTTCTGTGTACCGTGACACGGGGAATTTTCTACGCAATCAGTTCGTTACCATCCTACTGATTGCATTACTTTGCGCCTTTATTTCGATGATTATTGGCCATGCGTTTTCACCCAGCGATGAGCAGATGTCTATCCTGAGCGAGGGCGACAATCTGGCCGGTAGCGTAGGCCTGTTTGACCTTGTGCAAAACATGACGCCGGAACAGCAGCAGGTTCTGCTTAAAGCGTCCGCGGCATCGACATTCTCGGGCCTTATCGGCAATGCCATTCTCGCCGGAAGCATGCTGGTGCTGATGCAGATGGTTTCCGCAGGACACCGCGTCAGCGCCCTGCGCGCGATCGGAACCGCGGCACCGGTGTTGCCTAAAATGTTTATCCTGATGTTCCTGACCACCTTTATGGTGCAGATTGGCATCATGCTGGTGGTGGTTCCGGGCGTACTGCTGGCCATCGTTTTGGCCCTGGCGCCGGTCATGGTCGTGCAGGATAAAGCCGGGATTTTCCAGGCCATGCGCAGCAGCATTCGTCTGGTCTGGAGCAACATGCGTCTGGTTGCACCAGCGGTTATCAGCTGGCTGTTAGCCAAAACGGCGTTGCTGCTGCTGGCATCGTCCTTTGCAGCGCTGTCGCCAGAAGTTGGCGCGGTCATTGGTAATACGATAAGCAACCTCATTTCAGGCGTGTTGCTGATCTACTTATTCCGTTTATACATGCTTATTCGCCAATAACTTTCACCCGCTCCTGACGGCCCGCTATAGTCAGTCAGGAGTGCTCTTTTACGGAACAGATTATGAAGCAGTTTCTCGACTTCCTGCCCCTGATTGTCTTCTTCGCCGTGTATAAGATGTATGACATCTATGCCGCCAGCGGCGCTTTGATTGCCGCCACCGCTCTGGCGCTGGTGTACAGCTGGTATAAATACCGCAAGCTGGAAAAAATGACGCTGATTACCTTTTTGATGGTTGCGGTGTTCGGCGGCCTGACGCTGTTCTTCCATAACGATGAATTTATCAAATGGAAGGTAACGGTGATTTACGCTCTGTTTGCCATCGCGCTGCTGGTGAGCCAGCTGGTGATGAAAAAGCCGCTGATTCAACGCATGCTTGGCAAAGAGATCACCCTGCCGGAGCACGTCTGGGCGAAACTTAACGTCGCATGGGCACTGTTCTTTATCGTCTGCGGCGTAGCGAATATCTACATTGCCTTCTGGCTGCCGCAGGACGTGTGGGTCAACTTTAAAGTCTTCGGGCTGACGGCGGCTACGCTGGTGTTTACTTTGCTCAGCGGCGTTTATATCTATCGACATATGCCGCAGGAAGAGAAATGAATCCGGCTGCACCTCTTGGCGAGCTGGTGCTGCGCACCCTCGCTATGCCTGCCGATACCAACGCCAACGGGGATATCTTCGGCGGCTGGCTGATGTCACAGATGGATATGGGCGGCGCCATTCAGGCGAAAGAAATAGCTCATGGTCGCGTAGTCACCGTTCGGGTAGACGGCATGACGTTTCTGAAGCCCGTGGCGGTAGGCGATGTCGTGTGCTGCTACGCAAACTGTGTAAAGCGCGGAAATACATCGATTACCATCAATGTTGAAGTCTGGGTGAAGAAGGTTTCATCAGAGCCGATTGGCCAGCGCTACAAGGCCACGGAGGCCATCTTTATCTACGTGGCGGTAGATAACGACGGCAAACCCCGCCAGCTGCCGCAGATAGCCTAAAAAAAACCTCCCGATTGGGAGGTTTTTTATTATTCCATTGTCGCGCCGCCGTTGATGCGGAAGACGATATTCACAATCAAGCCCTGTCCCGGCTTGCCGCTTTCATATCGCCACCTCTTCATCGCCTGCTTAACTTCACGCTCAAACATGTTAGCCGGCTGCGCTGAAAGCACGGTGACATTGCTTACGCTACCGTCTGCCGCTACGTCGAACTTAACTCTTACCTTCCCTTCCATCCGCAGCGCATAGGCGCGGGAAGGATACTGAGGCTGGTTACGACTCAGCGCCCGCGGCCCCGTCGCAACTGGCGCCACGTTCGCTGCAGGCGCTGGTTTTGCCGTTGGCGCTGGCGTCAGGCTTTGCACCGGCGCGCTTGCTCGCGGCTCAACCGGTTTAGCATCACGCTTAGGCTGTTCAACCTTTTTCACCGGCTTTGGCTTCGGCTTAGGTTTCGGCTTTGGCTCAGGCTTGTGAATCACCACCGGCGCCTCTTTTGGCGGTTCGGGAATCGGTTCAGGCTCAGGCTCAACGACAGGCTCAGGCGGCGGCTGCACGACTTCAGGCTGCGGCGGCTCAAGGTCAACGGGCGCCACCATGGTGACGCTGATCGGCTGAGCGGGTGCGGGCATCTCAATAACCTGATGTACCGAGGTATAAAGCAACCCCGCCACTACTGCACCGTGCAGCACGACGGAGAGCGCGGTCGGCCACGGGAAGCGGCGAGGTAAATCAAGGGTCATTGACGTCATAATGGCTTCGATAGCTTAAACAGGCCGTAATTTTAAATGCAAATAGCAATCATATTCAACAACGCATTACCCGTCGCCGCAACTTTTCTGCAAACCCGCTTCTTTTTTTGGCACCTGCGTCAGGGATTTAACATCTTGTTTATGTTTCATTTGCAGTCCTGCCGTCATTCCCTTACGGTGTTTTACATATCCATTTAAGAAGGAGTTCTGCTCGTGCTATACGTCATTTACGCGGAAGACAATGCCGATTCGCTGGAAAAACGCCTGGCTGTGCGCCCTGCCCACCTGGCTCGTTTGCAATTATTACGTGATGAAGGCCGTCTGCTGACCGCAGGCCCAATGCCCGCCGTGGACAGCAACGAGCCGGGGGCCGCCGGTTTTACAGGCTCAACGGTGATAGCAGAGTTCAGCTCGCTGGAAGTAGCCCAGGCCTGGGCGGAAGCAGACCCTTATATTGCCGCGGGCGTCTATAAGCGCGTCGCCGTCAAACCTTACAAACAGGTGTTCTAAACCTCAAACCGCCTCGCCGTTATTTTCATGGTGAGGCGGCCTCGCTTACCCCTCTTCGCCCAGAAGGTATTTTTTACGGAAGCTGTCTCTGTCCAGAGGACGGGAAAACAGATAGCCCTGGGCCATTTTCACGTCATTGTTAAACAGCATCTTCATCTGCGAGAATGTTTCCACCCCTTCCGCAATCACATCCACTTCATGAGCTTTGGCCGCTTCGATAATCCGCACGGTTTCTGTCGAAGAGGATTCTTTGAAGCATGAGCGGTCGAGCTTGATGAAATCCGTTTCCAGCCGCGAGAGCTTTTCATCAAGGATTTCGACGCTGTGAATATCATCCCAGGCAAGAAGGAAGCCCGCCTCCCGCAGCCTCAGCGCACTGTTTAGCCCCTGCTCGTCCAGCAAAATATTATTGTCGGTAATTTCCAGCACGATGCGAACCGGTTGTACGCCGTAATATTCACTCAGGGCGATAACCTGCCCGGCAAATTCGGCGTTGTTTAACTGTACCGGGGAAATATTGACATGCAGTGAAAACGCATGGTTCAAAGGAGCAATGGCGGAGGCCAGATAGCTAAAGGCCAGGGCAATGACGTGTTCACCCAGGCTGACGATGCCGCCGTTCTCTTCCAGCCGGTTAATGAACAGATTAGGCGCAACGTGGTTGCGTCGATGGATACCGCGCATCAGCATTTCGCAGCCAACGCATTTGAAGGTTGATGTGTCGAAGACCGGCTGCAGCATCATGTCGACCGTGAGGTCAAAGTTGTGCTTCATTACGCGATTGACGATATAATCGACGCTCTTTTCCATCCTATTTCCTTAATTAATTATTGAGCACTAGCTGGTCGCAATAACGATTTTATTCTTACCTGACGATTTAGCCTTATAGAGCAGTTTATCCGCTTTACTAATAATTCCCTGATAGTCCTCGTGATGGCCAGGGCAAAGTCCGCCGCTGAAAGTAACGGTTAACGACTCTTCACGCCATTTTTTACTTTCCACCAGCCTGCGCCATTTCTCCATAATCTCTATAGCTCTGACCTGATTTTCTGAGAAGTAAATAAAGGCAATTTCCTCGCCGCCATAGCGATATATCTTGGCATGTTCATCCAGCACGGAAAGGCCAATCTGGGAGATGATTTTCAATACCGTATCACCAATCAAATGGCCGAATTCATCATTAATAGCTTTAAAGTTATCAATATCGATGATGCCTATAACATAAGACGATCCGGAATCAATCAGATAATGCAGATCGTTGTCAAAACATCTTCTGTTAAGCAAGTTAGTCAAGCCGTCAGTGAGTGAGACATTACGTACCTTCTGCATTTCATTTTTATTTTCGAAAAGCTCATTGATGATTTGCTTATCCGCATCGGCGTCTTTTCCCAATCGGCCAAAGCGCATCATGGCAACAATATCAATAATCATCGTTTTGATTGACTGATTCATGAAGAACCACAGCATTAAATAGATGCTGACGCAGGAAATGAAAGCCACTAAAATTATCTTAATGTCGAACAGGGTAAAGGCAT
The DNA here is from genome assembly GCA_036489025.1 of Buttiauxella sp. Lineage (GTDB taxonomy): Bacteria > Pseudomonadota > Gammaproteobacteria > Enterobacterales > Enterobacteriaceae > Dryocola. The sequence continues at coordinate 80,790 of DASXGN010000028.1, read as the reverse complement.
TAATGTCCGTACTGTTCACCGCCAGCACCACAAACCAGTCCGGGTTGGAGAAAGAATAATAATAGTAGTAGCGCCCTTCTTCCGCATCGTAAACGGTTCCGGTCGCGCTGGTCATCTGACGAATGATACTCTCAGGTACCACCTTTGAGGCAATGGATTCGGTATCAGAATCCAGCAAAGCACGGCCCATGCGGTCGACGAACAGGAAGCGCCCTGCGCTGGGGCTTTTTAGCTGGCGCAGAGGATAGCTCATAAGCGTCAGATTCAAATCCAGTGCAAAAACGCCAAACTGCTCGCCTTTTTCATCTAATAATGATTTGGATATGGTGACCAGATGCGTTTCATCCAGCATATCCATATAAAGATCGGTATAGGTCACGACGGAGCTTTTACCGCTGACGTTTTTAAACCACGGCCTCTCTGTTGCCGTCACATTTTCTCTGGTATAAAACGTAGGCACACTGTTAATACTGCCATCGCGCTTGGCAATAATGATATTTCCTGCCGCAGGTGTAACCGACAGCACCGCCATTAGGCTGTCCCTGATAATCGCTTCCTCGCCTTTAACAAACTGGGAAACATTTTCCTCATTTAAAATAGAAGATAGTTTAACCAGCGAATATTCAAGCGGTTTCAGCTGCTGTTCGGAATAAAAAGTCGCCACATTATAGACAAACTTTTCGTTTTCCTGATGAACCAACCCTTCAAGATGATTATAATTTACGCAGGAGATTGCAGCGCTGAAAAATGTCAGCACGGCCACGATAATCACAAAAAGAAAATTAACTCTTTTGGTGTACGAAAAATCCTTTTTAATTAGCTCGGAAATCAATTTCCACTCCTCAACGCCCCAGAATAAAAGCGCGTAAAGTACAGATCTCAGACGTAAGCGTGATGATCTGGATCATATGAGTGGAAATAAGCTGTCAAATGGAAATAACACTTCCAGAAAAGGGAAGCTAAATTTCCTCGAAATTAAGAACAGGCCTGATAGTAAAAATAAATAAAAGCGTTCTGCCGACGCTGTTAAAATATTTTGGGCACCGCTAGCGGTGCCCCTGGCTTTACGCCCATCGATCGTGGATGGCAAACAGCAGGGAATTACGCTGCTTATTGACCTGGCACTTTCTGATGGCGTGAATGCGCATATTGCGGCGGGACTGGCCTTCCAGCCAGCGCGCCTTGCGCCTTTGCGCCTGACGCAGCATTCGCCAGCGCCCGACCTCAGTTCTACTACGCCTCATTTTTACGTCTCTACTTTAAAACAGACGCGCCATTATAGATCCTTATTCCCGGCAGACCAGCCGTTTTACGACTAGTTTTAGTGTTAACAAGTTACGGTTGTGCGTAAACTCCAAACCATACGATTTCAAAAGGATTTTTTAAGGTATGACAACCTTCTATACCGTCGTTAGTTGGCTGGTCATTTTAGGCTACTGGCTGCTCATCGCCGGGGTGACGCTACGCATATTAATGAAACGCCGGGCCGTACCTTCCGCCATGGCGTGGCTGCTAATCATTTACATTCTGCCGCTGGTAGGGATTATTGCCTACCTCTCTTTCGGAGAGCTTCATCTCGGCAAACGCCGTGCAGAACGTGCCCGCGCTATGTGGCCCTCAACGGCCAAATGGCTGACCGACCTTAAAAGCTGCAAACATATTTTCGCCGAAGACAACAGCGAGGTTGCGGCGTCGCTGTTCCAGCTCTGCGAACGTCGTCAGGGCATCGGCGGTGTAAAAGGGAATCAGCTACAGCTGCTCACCTCTTCAGACGAAACCATGCAGGCGCTAATCCGCGATATTCAGCTGGCGCGCCATAATATTGAGATGGTGTTCTATATCTGGCAGCCGGGAGGCATGGCCGATCAGGTTGCTGAGTCGCTGATGGCCGCGGCGCGACGCGGAATTCATTGTCGGCTCATGCTCGACTCGGCGGGCAGCGTGGCGTTTTTCCGTAGCCCGTGGGCAAACATGATGCGCAATGCTGGCATTGAGGTAGTCGAAGCGCTGAAGGTGAACCTGATGCGCGTTTTCCTGCGCCGTATGGACTTACGCCAGCACCGCAAAATGGTGATGATCGATAATTACATTGCCTATACCGGCAGCATGAACCTCGTCGACCCGCGCTTCTTCAAGCAGGAGTCCGGCGTAGGGCAATGGGTTGATTTAATGGCGCGCATGGAGGGCCCGGTGGCAACCGCCATGGGCATCGTTTATTCCTGCGACTGGGAAATCGAAACCGGCAAGCGCATTTTACCCCCGCCGCCGGACGCCAATATTATGCCGTTTGAAGAGGCCAGCGGGCATACGATTCACACCATCGCTTCCGGCCCGGGTTTTCCGGAAGACCTGATTCACCAGGCGCTGCTAACCTCCGTTTATGCCGCCCGTGAGTACCTGATTATGACCACGCCCTACTTCGTGCCGAGCGACGATTTACTGCACGCCATCTGCACGGCCGCGCAGCGTGGAGTGGACGTGAGCATTATTATTCCGCGTAAGAATGATTCGCTGCTGGTCGGCTGGGCGAGCCGCGCCTTTTTCACCGAACTGCTGGCCGCAGGCGTCAAAATCTATCAGTTCGAAGGCGGCCTGCTGCACACCAAGAGCGTGCTGGTCGACGGACAGCTGAGCCTGGTGGGCACCGTCAATCTCGATATGCGCAGCCTGTGGCTGAATTTTGAAATTACTTTGGTTATCGATGACTCGGGTTTTGCCACCGATTTAGCCGCCGTGCAGGACGATTATATTTCCCGCTCAAGGCTTGTCGATGCCCGTCTGTGGCTGAAACGCCCGCTGTGGCAACGCGTCGTCGAGCGACTGTTTTACTTCTTCAGCCCGTTGCTGTAAAACGTGGCGCATCAGCACTCGATAAGTGGATGTAAAAATGGAAATGGATCTGAATAACCGCCTGACAGAAGACGAAACGCTGGAGCAGGCCTACGATATCTTTCTTGAACTGGCGGTCGATAATCTGGACCCGGCAGACGTCATTTTATTCAACCTTCAGTTTGAAGAGCGCGGCGGTGCTGAGCTGTTCGATCCCGCGGAAGACTGGCAGGAGCATGTCGATTTCGACCTGAACCCGGACTTCTTCGCGGAAGTGGTTATTGGCCTGGCCGATACTGACGGCGGCGAGCTGAACGATATTTTCGCACGCGTTTTACTGTGTCGCGAAAAAGACCACAAGCTATGTCATATTCTCTGGCGCGAATAATTAATGAGGCTGCAATCGCAGCCTTTTTGATTTAGTCCGGCAGGCCCGTTCCGCAGCGGCTGCAAAATCTTGCGCTGTGCTCATGGTTGCCCTGCTGGCAGTTCGGGCACTTACGCTGCTTTTGATTCTGGAACGCGCTGCTCATATGGGTGGTAATCAGCCCGGTCGGAATAGCAATCACCGAATAGCCAATTAAAATAAGCACCGACGCCACGATTCTCCCGAGCGGCGTGTGCGGCGTAATATCCCCGTAGCCTACGGTTGTGACCGTGACAATTGCCCAGTACACCGACGCGTTCAGCGTCGTAAATCCGTATTTCGGCCCCTCAATTAAATACATTAGCGTGCCGAAGACAATCATCACGATGGCAATAAACGAATAGAAAAGAATCAGCTGGTGGCGAGCGCTCAATATCGCTCGCCAGAAAACCCGCAGCGAAGGCATAAAACGCAGAAGCTTCAGGATACGCAGCACGCGGATAGCCCGCATCGCGCGCCATGCAAACACATAATTGAGGCTAATCTCCGGCCACAGCCACATGACATAGAGCGGCAAAATAGTGGCAAGGTCGATGATTCCCCAGAAGCTGAATGCGTATTTCGCCGGATTCGGCCAGCAAAATATCCGCAGCAAATATTCGAGGGTAAATACAAGGGTAACGGCCAGCTCGAGCCAGACAAAGACGTGCCACTCATCGGCGGTGAGGTGATACTGCGTGCCCAGCCCGGATTCAACGAAGATAACGAGGACGCTGAGCAGCGCAAATAACCCGCAGAGCCCTTCAAAACGCCGACCGGAACGCGTCTCGGGGTCAAATAAAAAACGATACAGCCTGCGTCGAGCTGAAGGAAGAGAAAGCGGCACGTTAACCTCGTAAAAATTAAGGGCTGACAGCATGTCAGCCCTCCAGACCGATGACAAACGTCATCGTTAGATAAGGTGCTGAATGTATCACCCAAAAAATTAACGGGAAAATCTATTCATTGATTTTCGGCTGATAATCATGAAGAAGGAAAAACCACGCTTTTTCCTTCTTCGTCAGAAACGTTAAGGGCTGACAGTGTGTCAGCCCTTACGATTATAACGGGTCTACTTTCAGGCAGGAAACGGCATGTCGGAAGCTGCCTTCCAGAACCGGCCGCGTTTTCGCGCATTCCGGTCCGGCAATCGGACAGCGGGTGCGGAAAACGCAGCCCGACGGCGGGTTGATTGGCGAAGGTAGCTCCCCTTCCAGCAGTTGGATAACCTTATTTTTCTCGAGGTCAGGATCGGGAATCGGCACCGCCGACATTAGCGCTTTGGTATAAGGATGCAGCGGGTTGTGATAAACCTCGTCATAGGTTCCCAGCTCCACCGCATGCCCCAGATACATGACCAGCACGCGGTCAGAGATGTGTTTCACCACCGCCAGATCGTGGGCGATAAAGATCAGGGAGAGGCCCATTTCACGCTGCAGCTTTTGCAGCAGGTTAACCACCTGCGCCTGAATAGACACGTCCAGCGCGGAGACCGGCTCATCGCAGATGATAAGCTTCGGCTCCAGAATCAGCGCGCGGGCGATGCCGATACGCTGGCACTGGCCGCCCGAAAACTCGTGCGGGTAACGGTTAATCAGGTTTGGCAGCAGGCCGACCTTCATCATCATCGCTTTCACGCGGTCGCGCACTTCCTGACGCGGCATTTTTGGATGATAGGTGCGCAGCGGCTCGGCGATAATATCGCCGATGTTCATCCGCGGGTTCAGCGAGGCCAGCGGATCCTGGAAAATCATCTGGATATCGCTGCGCACGTCGCGCCATTCATCCGGCTTCATCCCGAGCAGATCTTTGCCCAGCCAGGCTACGCGGCCGTCGGTGGCTTTTACCAGGCCGATAATAGCGCGGGCAAACGTTGATTTGCCGCAGCCGGACTCGCCCACCACGCCGAGGGTTTCCCCTTCGTAAAGCCGCAGAGTCACGCCGTCGACGGCCTTCAGCGTTTTCGGCGGCTGCCAGAACCACTGTTTGCCGTCTTTAATGTTGAAGTGAACCTTAAGATCGGCAATCTCGAGCAGCACTTTTCTTTCTTCAGTCACGGCGTTCATACGAGCTCCTCTACCGGCTTAAAGCAGGCGCGCAGGCGGCCTTCACCAAAGGATTCCAGCGGTGGCATCGTGTTGCAGATTTCCATCGCATGCGGGCAGCGCGGCTGGAACGGACAGCCTTTCGGCAGGCGCAGCAGGTTCGGCGGGTTGCCTGGAATGGTCAGCAGCGATTCGCCCTCGGCATCCAGTCGCGGTACCGCGTTCAGCAGGCCAATTGAGTAAGGGTGCACCGGCTCATAAAACACGTCGCGGGCCTTGCCGTATTCCATCGTTCGCCCGGCGTACATCACCAGCACTTTGTCGCAGATCCCGGCGACCACGCCCAGATCGTGGGTGATCATGATGATTGCCGTGTTGAACTCGCGCTTGAGCTCATTCAGCAGCGTCATGATCTGCGCCTGTACGGTGACGTCCAGCGCGGTGGTTGGCTCATCGGCGATCAGCAGTTTAGGCCTGCACAGCAGCGCCATGGCAATCATCACGCGCTGGCGCATGCCGCCGGAAAACTCGTGCGGGAACATGCGCATGCGCTTACGCGCTTCCGGCATTTTCACCGCGTCCAGCATGCGAACAGACTCTTCGAACGCTTCGGCTTTACCCAGTTTTTTGTGCAGCATCAGAACTTCCATCAGCTGCTCGCCCACGCGCATATACGGGTTAAGCGAGGTCATCGGGTCCTGGAAAATCATCGAAATCTGCTCGGCGCGCAGGCGGTTCAGCTGGCTCTCAGGCAGATTCAGGATCTCTTTGCCGTTGAATTTTGCCGAGCCGCCGATGCGGCCGTTCGCCGCCAGCAGGCCCATCAAAGCAAAAGCCGTCTGGGATTTGCCCGAGCCGGATTCGCCCACGATACCGAGCGTTTCTCCCGCCCGCAGGCTAAAGTTCAAATCGTTGACGGCCGTCACGTCGCCGTCCGGGGTGCTGAAGGTTACGCGGAGATCCTTCACGTCCAGCAGCGCAGAAGTCTGGTTTAGCGGAGGCACCACCGCAGGGTTTTCAATTGTGCTCATAGCGGTAACTCCTTAACGATCTTTCGGGTCGAGGGCATCACGCAGGCCATCGCCGATAAAGTTGAAACAGAACAGCGTCACCACCAGGAAGCCCGCCGGGAACAGCAGCAGCCACGGTGAAACCTCCATGGAGTTGGCTCCATCGCTCAGCAAAGCGCCCCAGCTGCTCAGCGGTTCCTGGGTCCCCAGGCCGAGGAAGCTCAGGAAGGATTCGAAGAGGATCATGCTCGGCACCAGCAGCGAAGCGTAAACGACCACGACGCCCAGCACGTTCGGCACGATATGGCGCACGACGATATTGGCGGTAGAAACCCCGCCGACCTGGGCTGCTTCAATGAATTCTTTACGCTTCAGGCTTAGCGTCTGGCCGCGCACGATACGCGCCATATCCAGCCAGGACACCATCCCGATAGCCACGAAGATCAGCAGGATATTTTGCCCGAAGAAGGTGACCAGCAGAATAACGAAGAACATGAACGGGAAGGAGTTGAGGATTTCCAGCAGGCGCATCATCACCGAATCGGTTTTCCCGCCGAGATAGCCGGCCAGAGAACCATATAAGGTGCCGACCACCACGGCTACCAGCGCGGCGGCCACGCCAACCATCAGCGAGATTCGACCGCCGATAGCCACGCGCACCAGCAGATCGCGGCCCGAGGAATCCGTCCCGAAGTAGTGAGCTGAAGCCATATCCGGCGCGCTCGACATCATGCCCCAGTCGGTATCGAAATAGGTGAACTGCGACAGCATGGGCGCAAAGGTCACGAACAGCGCAATCAGCGCCAGCACAATCAGGCTGGCTACCGCCGCACGGTTATGCATAAAGCGGCGACGCGCATCCTGCCACAGGCTGCGGCCTTCAACTTCAAGTTTTTCACTGAAGTTTTCCAGCGCCTCGCTGTTTTTCTTACTTAACATCATGGCCAACTCCAGCGCTAGTAACGGATTTTCGGATCGATAACGGCGTACAGCACGTCAACAATCGCGTTAAAAAGAATAGTCAGCGCGCCCACCAAAATGGTGAGGCTCAGCACCAGCGAATAGTCGCGGTTCAGCGCTCCGTTGACGAACAGCTGGCCGATGCCCGGCAGGCCGTAAATCGTTTCAATGACCATTGAACCCGTAATAATCCCGACGAAGGCTGGCCCAAGATATGACAGAACCGGCAGCAGCGCAGGCTTTAACGCGTGGCGTAAAATAATGCGGCGCATCGGTAAACCTTTAGCGCGGGCGGTGCGGATAAAGTTGGAGTGCAGCACTTCAATCATCGAACCACGCGTGATACGCGCGATGCTCGCGATATAGGCCAGCGACAGCGCAACCATCGGCAAAATCATGTATTGAATTGCCCCGCCGTTCCACCCCCCGCCGGGTAACCACCTGAGCGTGATGGCAAAAATAAGCACCAGTAACGGAGCCACCACGAAACTGGGAATAACCACCCCGGTCATGGCGATCCCCATCACCGCGTAATCCCATTTGGTATTTTGATTCAGGGCTGCGATCACCCCAGCAAATACGCCGAGGACGACGGCAAAGATAAAGGCCGCCGCGCCTAATTTAGCGGAGACCGGGAAGCTGGAAGCCACCAGATCGTTAACGGAATAATCTTTATATTTAAATGATGGCCCAAAATCACCGTGCGCCAGCTGTTTCAGGTAGCTGAAATACTGCGTAGTGATCGGATCGTTTAAATGATATTTGGCTTCGATGTTTGCCATAACTTCCGGCGGCAGCGCTCGCTCGCTGGTGAAAGGGCTTCCCGGGGCGAGGCGCATCATAAAGAAGGAGATGGTAATAAGAATAAAGAGTGTCGGAATTGCTTCCAGACAACGACGTAGAATAAATTTCAACATTGCCCGTACCTTCTGGCGTGTGCCTTTGAGTAGCGATGAATAAGACACGATGGGGCAGGCCAGTCACCTGCCCCACGAATTGCCATTAATGTTTGATAATATACATATCTTTCGTATAGATATTATCCATTGGGTCTTTACCGGTGTAGCCACCCACCCACGGTTTCACCAGTCGGGCGTTCACATAGTAATAAACCGGAACGATGGCCGAGTCTTTGCCCAGCTGTTGTTCAGCTTTGTCATAGGCAGCGCTGCGCTGCGCTTCATCAGTTGCCTTCAGAGATTCAGCCATAATTGCATCAAACGCCGGGCTCTTATAGTGCGCGGTGTTCATGGAGCTGGTTGAAAGCATGGTATTCAGGAAGGAAGTCGGTTCGTTATAGTCCGCACACCAGCCGGCGCGCGCCACGTCGTAGTTGCCCTGGTGACGAGTATCCAGGAAGGTTTTCCACTCCTGGTTAACCAGCTTGACGTTCACACCGAGGTTTTTCTGCCAGATAGAAGCGGCGGCGATGGCCAGTTTCTTATGCAGATCGGAAGTGTTGTACAGCAGGTTGAAGGTCAGCGGCTTGTCTTTGGTGTAGCCCGCTTCGGCCAGCAGTTTCTTCGCTTCTTCGTTACGTTTTTCCTGAGTCCAACTGAACCACTCAGGCTTGGTCAGCTTAGCGCCGTCGGTGTAAGGCGGCGTGTAGCCATAGGCAGGCAGATCGCCCTGCGCTTTCACCTTGTTGACGATAATGTCACGATCCAGGCCCAGCTTCAGCGCGGTACGCACGCGTGCGTCGGTGAATGGCGCTTTCTGGTTGTTGATTTCGTAGTAATAAGTACACAGATAAGGGTCAACGTGAACCTCTGCCGGGATCTCTTTTTTCAGCTTCTGGAACAGCTCGATCGGCAGGTTGTTATAGGTCATGTCGATTTCGCCGCTGCGGTAGCGGTTCACATCGGTGACTTCAGAAGAAATAGGCAAGTAGGTGATCTGGTCGACAACGGTTTTTTTGTTATCCCAGTAGTTAGCGTTACGTTCCATCACGATACGTTCGTTAACCACCCAGTCTTTTAATTTATAGGCACCGTTGGAAACCAGGTTCGCAGGCTGGGTCCACTTCTCACCAAACTTCTCGATGGCGGTTTTATTTACCGGGGACATTGCCGGGTTAACCAGCAGTTTATAGAAATAGGGAACCGGCTCGCTCAGCGTCACTTCCAGCGTGTGGTCGTCGAGGGCTTTCACGCCCAGTTCGGAAGGTTTCTTTTTGCCGTCGATGATTTCATCAACGTTCAAAATATGGCCGTACTGCGGATAGCTGGCGTACGGGGAAGCGGTATTAGGATCGACCAGACGCTGCCAGCTGTAAACGAAATCTTGTGCGGTAACCGGCTCGCCGTTAGACCATTTTGCATCTTTACGCAGATGGAAGGTCCAGACTTTAAAATCTTTATTATCCCAGGACTCTGCCACGCCCGGAATCGGATGGCCGTCTTTCGGCGCGGTGATCAGCAGGCCTTCAAACAGATCGCGGCTAACGTTTGCCTCTGGTACACCTTCAATTTTGTTTGGGTCAAGCGACTGCGGCTCTGCGCCGTTATTACGAATCAGCGTTTGCTTTTCTGCCAGCTGTACACCTGCAGGCACGTCAGCCGCCCTGGCCGCGCTGCCCGCGATAAGCGCGGTTAAAATGCTTGCTGCTACCAGACTTTTTCTTGTGATGATGGTCATTGTGTTGATACTCCACTCATTATAATTACTGGCCCGTAAGCCAGCCTCTTCCCCTTGGGGTACCGTTACAGCGCGGAGCGTTAAGCGTCTGTAAGGAGTACTGCTTTTACTTTTTGCTGCTATCACCGACTTTATTTTGCGGACGCTCTTAAAGGCATCCTGTTCCGTCGATTCTTACCAGCCCACCCTGTACCAGGACTGGTTCTGAGGTGCGTCATGTTTCAGAGGAACATGATTTCACACAGAAATCATTCTCGTCTGGAAATGAAACGTTTTTCAGCAAATTGTGTTGCCCGGAAAGTATCAAAAGCCCCCAGGTCCCGCCAATACAATTTGCAAATTTGTTAACCATTTCTCTTTTATCAATCGCAGCGTGGATTTTTGAGGGCGGTTCGGCAGGTTATCCAATCGATTTTAAAGAAATAAAATCAATGAGATAGATGGGTGAAGTTCGCTCGCGGATGTGAAACGTTCTGCCCCTACACTGCTACCAACAAAAAATTAACAATTGATTATTTTTTAGCACATTCCTCTGTGGGAACGCTTGAATTACTAATATCATCTCAATAAAGCCGCAGCAAGTGTCATTGTGTAGTGTGAGTTAAATAACAGAGCGACGGGAACTTTTATAGGCTGCTACGCCGGGTATTTACACGCAATGCCCGGTTTCCAAAGCATTTTCTTATGGATGATTTTCGTAACTTCCATTTGCTAAATGGCTATTATTTTTGCAGTCAGGAATTTTTAACAAAAAAAAGCAGAATCTATATTCTGCTTTTTCATATGAAAGTTTTAGAGGAACTAACTTAACAGGCCGGGGAAAATGGACTTCACGCCGGTGACAATAAATTCAATGCCCAGTGCCATCAACAGCAGGCCCATTATTCGCGTGATGACGTTGATGCCGGTCTGACCTAACAGGCGAACCAGCCAGGGAGCGATACGGAACAGCATCCAGCAGCTCAGGGCGAAAACCGCGATAGCAATAGAGAAGCCAATCAGATGACCCCAGCTGTGAAAGCGAGTCCCCCAGACAATGGTGGAGCTAATAGCCCCTGGCCCCGCCATCAGAGGCAGCGCGAGCGGCACAACGCCCACGCTTTCACGGATGGCACTTTCTGACTTCTCTTGTTTGTTCTGCTTATCTTCCCCCAGCTTGCCGCTGATCATCGACATCGCAATCGTCACCACCAGAATGCCGCCGGCGATGCGGAAAGAATCAATAGAGATCCCGAAAAGTTGCAGAATACCGTCGCCGAGGAACAGCGAAGTCCACAAAATGATCGCCACGGAAAGGTTGGCGGTAAGATTGGTTTTATTTCGCGCCGCCGCAGTTTGGTAGCTGGTCATGCTGATAAAGACGGGAATAATCCCCACCGGGTTTACCAGGGCAAACAGGCCAATAAAAAACTTAAAATAGGTCGGCAAATCAAACAGGGATTGAGCCACTCGAAACTCCGCAAGTGAACATAGCAAAGGCAGGCGTAATGTAATGGAAAAGCCGTTCTGGCGCCATGCCATTTAGCAGCACAGAACACCACATATGTTACGTTGTGCGACATTAATCGATAATGTTACCCATGTGTTGAATTTATGGTAGTTTGATTTGTCCTCGCTGTGACTAAAGTTTTAAAGACTTTTCAGGCACATAAATAAGGGCTGCTGAATGGAGTCAGCCTTAAAATTATGTGATGCAAATCACAAAATCACTACTCAGAAGTGGGTACTCTTGGTTACACCTGAAGAGCAAGATATTCAGAAAATGAATAGGTTTGCCAGGTAAGGCTCTTTTAGTAAATCAGCGGGACGTTATTGGAAGTTTTTGCATCGTCAGGTTCGTGTTTTACGCAAGCTGTTGCCCGCTGACTATACTGTCGACTCGAGCAGCTGATTTACTAAAAGAGTTTAACATTATCAGGAGAGCATTATGGCTGTAACTAATGTCGCTGAACTTAACGCACTCGTAGAGCGCGTCAAGAAAGCCCAGCGTGAATATGCCAACTTTACTCAAGAGCAAGTTGATAAAATCTTCCGCGCCGCCGCTCTGGCTGCCGCTGATGCTCGAATCCCCCTCGCGAAACTGGCCGTTGCCGAATCCGGCATGGGTATCGTTGAAGATAAAGTGATTAAAAACCACTTCGCTTCCGAATACATCTATAACGCCTATAAAGATGAGAAAACCTGCGGTGTGCTGGACGAAGACCACACCTTCGGGACTATCACCATCGCTGAGCCAATCGGCATCATCTGCGGTATCGTGCCAACGACTAACCCTACTTCAACGGCTATCTTTAAGTCTCTGATTAGCCTGAAGACGCGTAACGCAATCATCTTCTCCCCGCACCCACGTGCAAAAGACGCGACCAATAAAGCCGCAGACATCGTTCTGCAAGCTGCTATCGCTGCTGGTGCACCGAAAGATCTGATCGGTTGGATTGACCAGCCATCTGTAGAACTGTCTAACGCTCTGATGCACCATCCGGATATCAATATGATTCTGGCAACCGGTGGCCCAGGCATGGTTAAAGCCGCGTACAGCTCCGGCAAACCAGCAATCGGCGTAGGTGCGGGTAACACCCCTGTCGTGGTTGATGAAACCGCTGACATCAAACGTGTTGTCGCTTCTATCCTGATGTCTAAAACCTTCGATAACGGCGTCATCTGTGCTTCCGAGCAGTCCGTCATCGTGGTTGATTCTGCCTATGATGCCGTGCGTGAGCGTTTCGCTTCCCACGGTGGCTACATGCTGCAGGGCAAAGAGCTGAAGGCCGTCCAGGATATTATCCTGAAAAACGGCGGTCTGAACGCCGCTATCGTAGGTCAACCGGCGACTAAAATTGCCGAGCTGGCTGGATTCACGGTTCCAGCAGACACCAAAATTCTGATTGGCGAAGTTAGCGTAGTCGATGAATCTGAGCCTTTCGCTCACGAAAAACTGTCGCCAACGCTCGCCATGTATCGCGCTAAAAACTTCGAAGATGCGGTGATTAAAGCGGAAAAACTGGTTGAGATGGGCGGCATTGGCCACACCTCCTGCCTGTACACCGACCAGGACAATCAGCCAGCACGCGTTAAATTCTTCGGCGACAAAATGAAGACTGCACGTATCCTGATTAACACCCCTGCATCTCAGGGTGGTATCGGCGACCTGTACAACTTCAAACTCGCCCCTTCCCTGACGCTGGGTTGTGGTTCATGGGGTGGTAACTCCATCTCTGAGAACGTTGGTCCTAAGCACCTGATCAACAAGAAAACTGTTGCTAAGCGAGCTGAGAACATGTTGTGGCATAAACTTCCGAAATCTATCTACTTCCGCCGTGGCTCGCTGCCAATCGCGCTGGACGAAGTGATTACTGATGGTCACAAACGTGCGATGATCGTGACCGACCGTTTCCTGTTTAACAACGGCTATGCGGACCAGATCACCTCCGTTCTGAAAGCGGCCGGCGTTGAAACTGAAGTCTTCTTTGAAGTTGAAGCTGACCCGACGCTTACCGTGGTTCGCAAAGGTGCTGAGCTGGCTAACTCCTTCAAACCGGACGTAATTATCGCGCTGGGCGGCGGTTCCCCGATGGATGCTGCGAAAATCATGTGGGTGATGTACGAGCACCCTGAAACCCACTTCGAAGAGCTGGCGCTGCGCTTTATGGACATCCGTAAACGTATCTACAAGTTCCCAAAAATGGGCGTAAAAGCGAAGATGATCGCGGTCACCACCACTTCAGGTACCGGTTCAGAAGTGACGCCGTTTGCGGTGGTTACCGATGATGCAACAGGTCAGAAATATCCGCTGGCGGACTACGCGCTGACTCCAGACATGGCGATTGTTGATGCCAACCTGGTGATGGATATGCCTAAGTCTCTGTGTGCCTTTGGCGGTCTGGATGCCGTGACTCACGCCCTGGAAGCCTACGTTTCCGTGCTGGCGAGCGAGTTCTCCGACGGCCAGGCTCTGCAGGCTCTGAAACTGCTGAAAGAAAACCTGCCGGCGTCCTACAACGAAGGCTCTAAAAACCCAGTTGCGCGTGAGCGTGTTCACAACGCCGCGACCATCGCAGGTATCGCGTTTGCGAACGCCTTCCTGGGCGTGTGTCACTCTATGGCTCACAAGCTGGGTTCTCAGTTCCACATTCCTCACGGTCTGGCGAACGCCCTGCTTATCTCCAACGTTATCCGCTATAACGCGAATGACAACCCAACCAAGCAGACTGCTTTCAGCCAGTATGACCGTCCGCAGGCGCGTCGTCGTTATGCTGAAATCGCAGACCATTTGGGTCTGAGCGCACCGGGCGACCGCACTGCTGCTAAGATTCAGAAACTGCTGGCCTGGCTCGACAGCATCAAGGCTGAACTGGGTATTCCTAAGTCCATCCGCGAAGCTGGCGTGCAGGAAGCTGACTTCCTGGCACACGTTGATAAGCTGTCTGAAGATGCATTCGATGACCAGTGTACCGGTGCTAACCCACGTTACCCGCTGATCGCCGAACTGAAACAAATTCTGCTGGATACCTACTACGGCCGCGAATTTGTCGAAGGTGAAGCTGCGAAAGAAGCTCCGGCAGCAAAAGCTGACAAGAAAGCGAAAAAAACCGCGTAATTGTTAAGCCTTAATAAAAAACCCGCCTCGGCGGGTTTTTTTATATCTAAATTAAGTGGCTATTCATACTTTTCAAAAAAAGCCTCAACCGAGGCTAAATGAAATTCGATTAGCCCGAATTTTTTATTCGTCCTGAATGCCCTGCAAAGAGCCTTTTTCCAACGCTTCCTTATAGTGTTTGCGGCAAACCGAGACATAGCGCTCATTACCCCCAATGACCACCTGCTCGCCTTGGTTATACGGCCGCCCCTCGCTGTCGAGGCGCAGCACCATACTGGCCTTGCGCCCGCAGAAGCAGATGGTTTTTAACTCAACGAGCTTATCTGACCAGGCCAGTAAATATTGACTACCGCCAAACAGTTCGCCGCGAAAATCTGTTCTTAGCCCATAACACAGGACTGGAATATCTAATTCATCTACCACATCCGATAAGGCATGCACCTGATCACGCGTCAGGAACTGGCTCTCGTCGACCAGAACGCAATGTACAGGCTCGCGGGCGTGCTCATCACGTATATCGTCAAACAGCGACGTGGCGGGGTTATACAGCTTCGCAGGCGAGGACAGCCCGATACGGGAGCTGACTTTGCCGGAACCATATCGATTATCAATTTCTGCGGTATACACCAGCGTGCGCATACCTCTTTCCTGATAGTTGTAAGAGGACTGAAGTAACGCCGTAGATTTTCCGGCGTTCATCGCCGAGTAGTAAAAATAGAGTTGCGCCATTCGCCGGGAGCCTAAGTCAAAGTGTAAATAATGATTACGCCAGATTATACCATAAGCAGCAGCCACGGCATCTCTCGCGGTGCGGGTGCTAAAAATTCGCCACAACAGATATGAGAAATATAAACCATTTCTAATAGTTACTGATGCTTATAACTATGGCATTTCCAGTGAAAAGCAGGCGTAACATCAAGAGTTTTCTACGCTTTTATTGCTTTAAGCATTTTAAATATCACAGAAATTAATATTAAGTTGTTAAGAGTATTCCTGCTTTCAGGCAATAATACCAAAGGTGGATATTTAGCCATTAGTGCGGCACGCCTGCTGATTTAGCTGCTAATCAATCCCTGATCTACGCAGGGTTGTTGTTGAAAAAGTGAGTGGTCTTTCTTTTTTTGTGAGTCGCATCAAGCCAAATTTAAGTTAACGAGCATTAATACAAACGGTAAATAACGTGAAATTTTTAGTTCCTTACATTCCGGGCTATTGCAGAACTTAATTTAAGGCTCTATTATTACCCCAACAAGCCACCCCTAATATAAGTTTGAGATTACTAAAATGAGCGAAGCACTTAAAATTCTGAACAACATCCGTACTCTTCGTGCACAGGCAAGAGAATGTACTCTTGAAACCCTGGAAGAAATGTTAGAAAAATTAGAAGTTGTCGTTAATGAGCGCCGCGAAGAAGAAAATGCGCAGGCTGCGGAAATTGAAGAACGCACTCGTAAACTGCAACAGTACCGTGAAATGCTGATCGCTGACGGTATTGATCCTAACGAATTGCTGAACAGCATGGCCGCTGTTAAATCAGCCGGTAAAGCTAAGCGCGCAGCGCGCCCTGCTAAATACCAGTACATTGACGAAAATGGCGAAACCAAGACCTGGACTGGTCAGGGCCGTACGCCTGCAGTAATCAAAAAAGCCATGGAAGATCAGGGTAAAAAACTGGAAGATTTCCTGATTGCCTAATCTTGCGCTTTAAGTGTGCTGCTTATTAAATCCCGCCCCGGCGGGATTTTTTTATTTATGTAAGTAACAAAAAAGGAAGCCGAAGCTTCCTTTTTTTGATTAACTTACTTTATAAAAGGTTTTATACCATTCGACAAATCGCTCAACACCCTCAGCCACCGACGTCTGCGGTTTAAAACCGATGACTTCGTACAGCGCTCTGGTATCCGCGCTTGTCTCAAGCACGTCACCGGGCTGCATTGGCATCATATTTTTCTGTGCGACTTTTCCTAAGGACGTCTCAAGCGCAGTAATATAATCCATCAGGGTGACAGGATTGCTATTACCAATGTTGTACACGTGATATGGCGCTGAGCTGGTCGCCGGTGAGCCGGTCTCCACCGTCCACTCCGCGTCTGCCTGTGGAATGACATCCTGCAAACGAACAATGGCTTCGGCAATATCATCAATATAAGTGAAGTCACGGCGCATTTGCCCGTGGTTATACACATCAATGCTATTACCCTCAACAATTGCGCGGGTGAATTTAAATAACGCCATATCAGGGCGGCCCCATGGGCCATAAACGGTGAAGAAACGCAGCCCGGTGGTCGGCAAGCCATATAAATGTGAGTAGGTGTGCGACATCAATTCATTGGCTTTCTTGGTGGCCGCATATAAGGAAATCGGGTGATCGACAGAATCATCGGTTGAAAATGGCAGCTTACGATTTAAACCATATACCGAGCTCGAGGAGGCATACAGCAAATGCCCGACTTTATTATGACGGCACCCTTCCAGCACATTCAGATGGCCAACCAGGTTTGAATCGGCATAGGCGTGCGGATTATCGATGGAATAACGTACACCGGCCTGCGCCGCAAGATGAATGACCCGATCAAATTTTTGCGAAGCAAATAGCTGCGCCATTCCGCTACGGTCAGCAAGATCCAATTTTTCGAACTGGAATTGAGGATTAGGTTTGAGTAAATCGAGGCGGGCTAGCTTGAGGCTGACATCATAATAGTCATTCAGGTTATCGATACCGATAACCTGGTGACCGGCAGCAAGCAGACGCTCGCTAACATGAAATCCAATAAAGCCTGCTGCGCCGGTAACCAAAAATTTCATACAACCCTCATTTATTACGCAATATTAATGGACGCTCCGCGGCCAATTGCATAATAAACGAAGCCGCGTTTGCTGAGTCTTTCAGGATCATACAGGTTACGGCCGTCAAAGATAACTGGTTGCTTCAGGGAATTCTTGATGACGTCAAAATCTGGCGCACGGAAGCTCTGCCATTCAGTACAAATGACCAGGGCGTCAGCACCCTGAAGCGCTGCTTCTTTGGTGCCCATCAGTTTCAGATCGGTACGATGCCCGTAGATGCGCTGCGTTTCGTCCATTGCTTCCGGATCGAACGCCTGTACCTGAGCCCCGCGTTCCCACAGCGCTTCCATCAGAACACGACTGGAGGCTTCACGCATATCATCGGTATTAGGTTTGAAAGACAGTCCCCACAGCGCAAAGGTTTTACCCTTCAGATCGTCACCAAAGTGGCGCTGAATAAATTCAGGGAGTTTCAGCTTCTGGTCGTGGTTGACCTCTTCCACCGCCTGCAGGATACGCGGCGTGTAGCCAATTTGTTCCGCAGTACGAATCAGTGCCTGAACGTCTTTCGGGAAACAGGAGCCGCCGTAGCCACAGCCTGGATAGATAAAGCTGTAGCCGATACGCGAATCGGAACCGATACCCTGACGCACTTTCTCGATATCCGCACCCAGCCTTTCAGCAAGGTTTGAGATCTCGTTCATAAAGCTGATTTTCGTCGCCAGCATGCAGTTGGCGGCATACTTGGTCAGCTCTGCGCTGCGGATGTCCATCAGGATCATGCGGTCGTGATTGCGGTTAAACGGCTCGTAAAGCTCACGCAGTAAATCAACCACGCCTTCGTTGTCGGTGCCGATAACGATGCGCTCAGGGCGCATACAGTCGGAAACGGCTGCCCCTTCCTTCAGGAATTCAGGGTTTGAAACCACGTCGAACGGGATTTCAACGCCGCGATCTTTAAGCGTTTGCGCCATCACGCTGCGGACTTTTTCCGCCGTACCAACCGGCACGGTAGACTTGTCCAGCACAACTTTATGAGAGGTCATGTGCTGCGCGATAGTGCGGGCTACGGCGGTAACATACTTCAGATCGGCAGAACCGTCTTCATCCGGCGGCGTGCCCACGGCGATAAACTGCATTTCACCGTGATGAACGCCCATTTCAGCATCGGTGCTGAACTGCAGGCGGCCTTCTTCGTAGTTTTTCTTCACCAGCGGCGTCAGGCCCGGTTCAAAGATCGGGATGATGCCGTTTTTCAGGTTTTCTACTTTCTTTGCATCAACATCGATGCACATGACTTCGTGGCCGACTTCTGCAAGCACTGCGGCCTGCACAAGCCCAACGTAGCCGATACCAAATACGGTAACTTTCATGTTTCTATCCTGCGTTGAATTGAATTACTTCTTCGCGCCAACGGTCTCTTCAAGCCAGGCTGTAAACTCTTCACCCAGCGTCTTATGACGAATGCCGTACTCCACAAACGCCTGCATGTAGCCCAGCTTATTACCGCAGTCGTGGCTGACGCCCTTCATGTGATAGGCTTCGACAGTTTGTTTTTCCATCAGCATAGCAATGGAGTCGGTCAGCTGGATTTCATCCCCTGCGCCCGGAGGCGTTTTCGACAGCAGCGGCCAGATATCGGCATTCAGGACATAGCGCCCGACAACCGCAAGATTCGAAGGAGCAACGTCGGCTTTAGGTTTCTCAACGATGCCCACCATCGGCACGCTGTCGCCCTCATTCAGCTCAACGCCTTTACAGTCCACTACGCCGTAGGCGGTAACATCGGCTACCGGCTCAACCATAATCTGGCTGTGGCCCGTAGCATCAAAACGTTTAATCATTTCTGCCAGGTTATCCTGGGACAGATCGGATTCGAATTCATCAAGGATGACGTCCGGGAGGATAACCGCAACCGGCTCGTCGCCCACAACAGGATGGGCGCACAGCACCGCGTGTCCCAGGCCTTTCGCCAGGCCCTGGCGCACCTGCATAATGGTCACGTGCGGCGGGCAAATCGCCTGAACCTCTTCCAGCAGCTGGCGCTTAACGCGTTTTTCCAGCATGGCTTCCAGCTCAAAACTGGTGTCGAAGTGGTTTTCGATGGAGTTTTTCGAAGAGTGCGTCACCAGCACAATTTCAGTAATACCCGCAGCGATACATTCGTTGACCACATACTGGATTAAAGGCTTATCAACCAGCGGCAACATCTCTTTAGGAATTGCTTTTGTTGCTGGCAACATGCGCGTTCCCAGTCCTGCAACGGGGATTACTGCTTTTCTCACTTTGGAATTAATGGCAGCCATTGAAAAACCTCCTGGACTGTTCAAGTTTCAAACTTGCTCGTCAATTAAAAAACGCGTTCGAGTATATCAGCTTAAAATCCAAATCTGCCGCTGATTCCCCGCTGCGTGGGTAATTTAAGACTAATACGAGTCGGGATGGCGCGATATTACCACTAGCCCTGGCGGGGGAGAAAAGCTAAATGTAATCAATGAAACAGATGCTCATTCCGCAGACAACATCAGGCGTAAACGGCCGCCTGAACCCCATACCTGACACTGCCAGGCCTCGCATCGCTGGCTTATTTGATTAAGGTAAGTATTACCCAGGGTGCCCAAAGGCACACCGTTACTGACCTGGATTTGATGTTCGCCGGTATTTAACGTGGCGTTAAGCCCGGCGGAGACCAAAATGAGGTTTTTTAAAGCGCTGTGATAATAACCAACGATGAGCGGAAACTGTCCGGTCAAATTGGCCTGCCGCAATAATTGGTTCACCTGTTTAAGCAAATTACCCAATTCAGGCAGGCGCTGACGCTGATGTGAAAGCTGCTCTTGCAAAAGCCCATTGAATAGCGCCCGCAGCAGCAGCGCGGCCAGCACGCCGTTATCTCCGGCGCGAGTCACGTCAAGGCAATAAAAGGCGAGGTCATTCTCGGAGAGCGGAGCAATATCCAGCACCAGTCCGGGCTGATCTGCGGCGATAAGCTGACGATAATTCACCCGGCAGTGGGACATGACCTGCTGCACCGGGGGCTGTAGCTCCTGCAAAAGTTTTGCCGCCGCCTGCGGATCGCTGGTTAACGCATCCCAGTCCTGAAACAGCCGCTCTTCTTCTTCTACACGGGAGTTAAACATAGCCGGATAGAGGCAGGCGAAGACCGTCTCACGCAGACGATTGAGGTCTTTGATCGGCTTCAGCAGCACGTCCTGCACGCCAAGACGCAGCGCCTTCGCGATATCGGACATATTTTCGGTGGCGGAAATGACCAGAATAGGCGTTTGATTACCCTCATTACGAAGGTGTTCTACCAGCGCCAGACCGTTCATTCGCGGCATGGCCAAATCGCAGATCAGCAAATCAGGTTCGATACCCTGCATCTTTTCGAGTGCATCCACGCCGTCCCAGGCCACGGACGTGATGGCCCCCAGCGATGAAAGATAGGTTTCCAGCAGAGAGCGGAAAACGGGTTCGTCCTCAACGATGAGGACCTGCTTTCCCACAAGTGGCTGTGTCATTCTCTCTCCCCTGACTGGCAATCAATAAATAGTGGCACGGTATGGCTTTGAGCGCCTGTCAGAATTGCCTGAAGATAACGAAAAAACCTATACTCATTCATGGGTATGAACCAGCGGTAACAGCTCGTCCATTTTCTTTTCAACCGCCAGCGTTCCGGCGGTAATGGCTTCTGCTGCGCGATGAAAATCAAGCGTGGAAATCTGCGGGCAAAACGGCTGCAGCAGGATATCCGGGGGGTCGCCCGCCATGCGGTTGCGCTTCAGGCGGTTTTCCAGCACCTGGATGGAGGTGGTCATAATTTCCATTGCCGTGGGAGTGGTATTCGCGCGACGCGATTTCATTTTACCCAGCTGTTCACGCAGCCGACCGCGCCAGGTATCGCTTTGTGCAGTCGTTTCCGTTAACGGCCCGGTCATATTCACGGACAGCAAATCCTGCTGCATTAAATGCGCGTCGTGCTGAAGGTCAACGGCAATCACAATATCAGCCCCGAGGGCACGGGTTAGCGAAACCGGCACCGGGTTAACAACCGCGCCATCAACAAGCCAGTAACCGTTGTAACCGACAGGTGAAAGAAGTCCCGGCATGCTGCACGAGGCGCGCACGGCCTGATGTAAATCGCCGTCGGTGAACCAGAGCTCGCGCCCGGTGCTGAGATTGGTAGCCACAGAGCCAAAGCGCAGGTTACAGCCTTCGATAGATTCTTCAGGAATGATTTTGCGGATGTTGTTGAAAACTCTTTCGCCGCGCAGGAGGCCTCCTCGACGCCAGGAAAGATCCATCAGCCGTAGAACATCCCAATAGCCAAACGATCGCACCCAGCGTTCCATTACGGGCAATCGGTCACTGGCGTAGGCCGCCCCGACCAGCGCACCGACCGAACATCCCGCCACCACATCAATCTGAATACCCGCCCGCTTTAACGCATTGATGACGCCAATATGCGCCCATCCTTTTGCCGCTCCCGACCCTAACGCCAGGCCGATTTTTACCTGTCTCATTCCGCCTCGGTCAATCTTTCCAGGACCTGCGCCCCGTGGCGCCATCGCCACTGCTCGGTTAACATAGTGCAGGCCAGGCGTTCGCACGCCGTTTATTTTTCTACCAGGAGTTACCGTGGAGCAACTTTGTCCTTGTGGCAGCGGTTTGCAGTATAGCTTATGTTGCCAGCCTTACCTACGCGGGGAGCGCCACGCCTTGACGCCTTCCCTGCTTATGCGCTCACGCTATAGCGCCTATGTGATCCAGGACGCAGATTATCTGGTGGCAACATGGCACCTCGCTGTTCGTCATGACACGCTGAAATCCGATATCAGCGCAGGCTTTGCCCAAACGCAGTGGCTGGGCCTGACGGTGTATGAAGAAGCGAAAGGCAAAGACGATAATGAAGGTTTTGTCAGCTTTGTGGCTCGCTTCGCGGACCAGGGCCACGAAAGCGCCATTATCGAACGTTCGCGTTTTTTAAAAGAATCTGGCCGGTGGTACTATATCGACGGCACGCGGCCCCAGCTGGGCCGGAACGACGCCTGCCCCTGCGGCTCCGGGAAAAAATTCAAAAAATGCTGTGGTCGGTAAGCTTTAAGTCCGTAACCACACTATTGTTAGCAAACACCGTTCAACAGGATTTACCAAGTGATGCAAGCCCAACAACGAAAAGTTCTCCGCACTATCTGCCCTGACGCAAAAGGGCTGATCGCCAAGATCACTAATATTTGCTACAAGCACGAGCTGAATATCGTGCAGAACAACGAATTCGTTGACCATCGCACCGGCCGCTTTTTCATGCGTACCGAGCTGGAAGGCATCTTTAACGACAATACGCTGCTTGCGGACTTAGACGGCGCATTGCCGGAGGGATCGGTTCGTGAGTTAACGCCAGCGGGCCGCCGTCGCGTTGTTATTCTGGTGACAAAAGAAGCCCACTGCCTGGGCGACCTGCTGATGAAGGCCACCTACGGCGGGCTGGACGTTGAAATCGCCGCCGTTATCGGCAACCACGATACGCTGCGCACGCTGGTTGAACGCTTTGATATTCCTTTCCAGCTGGTCAGCCACGAAGGTATGAGCCGAGAAGAGCACGATACGCAGATGGCCGACGCCATCGCCGCCTACGAGCCGGATTACGTGGTGCTGGCGAAGTACATGCGCGTTCTGACGCCGCTGTTTGTCTCCCGCTTCCCGAACCAAATTATCAATATCCACCACTCCTTCCTGCCAGCCTTCATCGGCGCTCGCCCTTATCACCAGGCCTATGAGCGCGGCGTGAAGATAATCGGCGCCACCGCACACTACGTGAACGACAACCTGGATGAAGGTCCGATCATCATGCAGGACGTTATCCACGTCGATCACACTTACACGGCGGAAGATATGATGCGAGCAGGCCGCGACGTCGAAAAAAATGTCCTGAGCCGCGCGCTGTACCAGGTGCTGGCGCAAAGAGTGTTTGTCTACGGCAACCGCACCATCATTCTGTAAGCATCTGAGGATGAATCGTTTAGCTTTACAACGTTACGCGTAAAAAAACGGCAAACGATTCATTTTCTTACCGCGGAAGCTTTACAGCAGCGCGTCATTTGATATGATGCGCCCCGCCTCCAGCCGAAGGCTTTAAGCAACAAGTAATACCCCGTGGTGGGGTTCCCGAGCGGCCAAAGGGAGCAGACTGTAAATCTGCCGTCATCGACTTCGAAGGTTCGAATCCTTCCCCCACCACCATCTCAAGCACCATCGTCTTTAAGTTTCAGCACCACACCCCTGGCGGGGTTCCCGAGCGGCCAAAGGGAGCAGACTGTAAATCTGCCGTCATCGACTTCGAAGGTTCGAATCCTTCCCCCGCCACCATCCTTTAAAACATTCCAGACCAATTCAAAATCGCACCCCGTTTCATATTCCCGTTGGGGAAGGACGAGAAGCTTCGATTAAGGTTCGACTCACGCCAGTGAGAACGCGCGCTGCGCGGTCATCCTTCCCCCGCCACCATCCTTTGAAACATTCCAGATCAATTCAAAATCGCACCCCGTTTCATATTCCCGTTGGGGAGGCTCTGCAAACGGGCTTTCGCCGCCGGATAAAGGACAAAAAAATACCCGGCCTAAGCCGGGTATTTAGCATCTTGCTCTCAAAGCCCGTTAGCGACGAGCGCGGACAATCTGATACTTACGCGTCAGATACTCAACCGGTGCGCTCCAGATGTGCACCAGACGCGAGAACGGGAACAGCAGGAACAGCGTCATCCCCAGCACCAGGTGCACGCGGAAGATAAACGCCACGCCGTCCAGGTAGCCGGAAGCGCCGGCGTGGAAAGTCACCACCGACTGCGCCCAGTGCACCAGCTTCATCATCTCGCTGCCGTCCATATGCTGCGCAGAGAACGGAATGGTGCCGAGGCCCAGCGCGCACTGAATCATCAGCAGGCTGAGGATCAGGATGTCAGCGGTGGTAGTGGTAGCACGAATGCGCGGGTTGAAAATACGGCGTTTCAACAGCCACAGGCCGCCCACCAGCGTCATCACGCCGCTGGCACCCCCGGCAAACATGGCCATTTTCTGCTTCACATCAAGCGGTAAGAATGACTCATACATCCAGTGCGGCGTCAGCATCCCCAGGAAGTGACCGGCGAAGATGCCGAGGATCCCGAGGTGGAACAGGTTTGAGGCAATCGTCATGCCCTTACGATCCAGCATCTGGCTGGAGCCCGCTTTCCAGGAATACTGGCCATAATCGTAACGTAGCCAGCTCCCCACCAGGAACACCGTGCCGCAGAGGTACGGATAGATGTCAAAGAAGAAGACGTTCAGGAATTGCATTATTGCTCTCCTCCGATATTCAAGTACTGCGGAGCGACGGCCCCGGCAAAGCGACGCTGGTGCGCGGAAATTTCGGACTCTCCGCAGCTCTCGTCGGCAATGAACTTCACCTGCTCCTCTTCCCACACCGCATCAAGCGCCTGCGGCGTGTCATCACGAGCTTCGTTTGCGATCTGTTTACGCACGCTGTCAACGCTCACCTTGCTTTCAGACAGGCCAAGCAGCACGTCAAACAGCATGGCGTAATCACTTTCACGCTCTTTCAGGCGAGCGTTCAGCAGCGCCAGAATCGGCGCGACATCCTGCAAGCCACCGCGAGCTTCTTCAGGGCTGCGCTGTGAAAGATATTCCAGATACAGCGGCAGATGATCGGGCAGCTCATGGGTATCGATAACCATGCCCGCCTGCTCATACTGGGTCATTAAATTGACCATCGCCTGGCCGCGATCGCGCGACTCGCCGTGAACGTGTTCAAACAGCAGCAGCGAAGTCGCACGGCCACGATCGAACAAAATGCTGTAGCTTTCCTGCGCGTCCAACAGATCGCGGCCGCATACCCGGGTAATGAACTCGTTCAGCACCGCAGCCTGCTGCAGATTCACAGCATTCCCTTCAACCAGCGCTTCACGTAGCTCCTGGTGGTGCTGCCATAAGGCAGCATCCGGGTACTCAAGCAAACGTGAAATAACTAAAAGCTCAATCATGCGTGCGGCTCCGTTTTGTTTGAAACGTCAATCGCATCGATACGCTGGCTGTTGAACAGGTTGAACTTGGTGTCACTTCCGTGGCAGCCATCGCCGAAGCTGAAGCCACAGCCGTTGCGCTCAGGAAACGCATCAGCCGCCAGTTCACGGTGGCTGGTTGGGATAACGAAACGATCTTCGTAGTTAGCAATTGCCAGATAGCGATACATTTCCTTCGCCTGGTCTTCAGTCAGACCGACCTCTTCCAGCGCGCTGATATCGTGTACGCCTTCGACGGTTTCAGCACGCTTGTAGTGGCGCATTGCCATAATACGTTTCAGGGCGCTAAGAACCGGCGCGGTATCACCCGCGGTCAGCAGGTTCGCCAGGTATTCAATAGGAATACGCAGGCTTTCCACATCCGGCAGAACGCCGGTATGAGGCAGCTGGCCCGCATCCGCCGCGGACTGAATTGGCGACAATGGCGGCACGTACCAGACCATCGGCAGCGTGCGATATTCCGGGTGCAGCGGCAGCGCCAGCTTCCAGTCGATCGCCATTTTGTAAACCGGCGACTGCTGGGCAGCATCGATAACGTTCTGCGAGATACCGTCTTTCAGAGCCTGTTCGATAACCGCCGGGTCGTTCGGGTTCATGAACACGCCGAGCTGACGTTCGTACAGGTCTTTCTCGTGCTCGGTGCTGGCCGCTTCTTCAATCGCATCCGCATCGTAAAGCACCACGCCGAGATAGCGGATACGGCCTACGCAAGTCTCGGAGCAGACGGTCGGTTGCCCGGCTTCAATGCGCGGATAACAGAAAATACATTTCTCAGATTTGCCGCTCTTCCAGTTGAAGTAGATCTTTTTGTAAGGGCAGCCGGTGACGCACATGCGCCAGCCGCGACATTTATCCTGATCGATAAGCACGATGCCGTCTTCTTCACGCTTGTAGATGGCACCGCTCGGGCAGGTGGCGACACAGGCCGGGTTAAGGCAGTGTTCGCACAGACGCGGCAGATACATCATGAAGGTGTTTTCAAACTGACCGTACATTTCGGTCTGCATGTTTTCGAAGTTCTGATCTTTGGTGCGTTTTTCAAACTCACCGCCGAGCAGCTCTTCCCAGTTTGGACCGGCTTCAATTTTGTTCATGCGCTTGCCGGTAATCAGCGAGCGCGGACGAGCCACCGGCTGAGCCTTGCTGCCTTCCGGCGCGGTATGCAGGTTCTGGTAGTCGTAATCAAACGGCTCATAATAATCGTCGATCCCCGGCAGATGCGGGTTAGCGAAGATTTTACCCAGCAGCATGGCACGGTTACCCATGCGCGGCTGCAGCTTGCCGTTGATTTTACGGATCCAGCCGCCCTTCCATTTTTCCTGGTTTTCCCAGTCGTTCGGGTAGCCGATACCGGGTTTGGTTTCCACGTTATTGAACCACGCGTACTCCATCCCTTCGCGGCTGGTCCAGACGTTTTTACAGGTCACGGAACAGGTGTGGCATCCAATGCACTTATCTAAGTTCAGTACCATGCCAACTTGTGAACGAATTTTCATTTTACGCTCTCCTGTACCTGGTCGTTGCCTTCGCCGTCCAGCCAGTTAATTTCTTTCATCTTACGGACCACTACGAACTCATCACGGTTAGAACCCACGGTTCCGTAGTAGTTAAAGCTATAGGCTAACTGCGCGTAGCCGCCAATCATATGGGTCGGTTTCAGGGTGATACGCGTCACCGAGTTATGAATACCGCCGCGCTGACCGGTAATTTCTGAACCCGGCAGGTTCATAATGCGTTCCTGAGCGTGGTACATCATGGTCATACCGGACGGTACACGCTGGCTCACCACCGCACGCGCCGTTAAGGCACCGTTTTTGTTGAACACTTCAACCCAGTCGTTATCCGCAATGCCCAGCTCTTTGGCATCGGCTTCGCTCATCCAGATAATCGGCCCACCGCGACCCAGCGTCAGCATCAGCAGGTTGTCGCTGTAGGTGGAGTGAATCCCCCACTTCTGGTGCGGCGTCAGGAAGTTCAACGCTTTCTCAGGGTTGCCGTTGGATTTCGCGCCCATCACGCCTTCAACCGAACGGGTATCGATTGGCGGACGGTAAACCAGCAGGCTTTCGCCGAAGTCGCGCATCCACTGGTGGTCCTGATACAGCTGCTGGCGACCTGACAGCGTACGCCATGGAATCAGTTCATGAACGTTGGTATAGCAGGCGTTGTAGGACACGTGCTCATCTTCAAGGCCGGACCAGGTCGGGCTGGAGATAATTTTACGCGGCTGTGCCTGAATATCGCGGAAACGAATCTTCTCTTCTTCCTTCGGATGTGCCAGATGCGTATGGTCACGACCGGTGAATTCGCTGAGCGCAGCCCAGGCTTTCACCGCTACCTGACCGTTAGTTTCCGGCGCCAGCGTCAGAATCATTTCCGCTGCATCAATGGCCGTGTTGAGCATCGGCTGGCCTTTCGCCGGGCCGTCAGTCTTGGTGTAGTTCAGCTTACGCAGCAGATCCATTTCGCTCTGCGTATTCCAGGCGATGCCTTTCCCGCCGTTACCGATGCTTTCCATCAGCGGTCCGATAGCGGTAAAGCGTTCGTAGGTTGCCGGATAATCGCGTTCCACCACCATGATATGCGGCGCGGTTTTACCCGGAATCAGGTCGCATTCGCCTTTCTTCCAGTCCATCACGCCGTACGGCTGCGCCAGCTCGGCTGCGGAGTCGTGCTGGATTGGCAAAGTTACCACGTCGGTTTCAACGCCCAGGTGGCCTACGCAAACCTCAGAGAATTTCTTCGCAATACCTTTGTAGATCTCCCAGTCGCTTTTCGATTCCCAGCAAGGATCCACGGCGGCAGAGAACGGGTGAATAAACGGATGCATATCCGAAGTATTCAGGTCTTCTTTTTCATACCAGGTGGCGGTAGGCAGGACGATGTCTGAATACAAACAGGTGCTCGACAGGCGGAAGTCCAGCGTGACCACCAGATCCAGCTTGCCGTCGAGGCCGTTATCTACCCACTCGACTTCTTCCGGCATGACGCCGCCTTCCACGCCAAGATCTTTCCCCTGAATACCGTGTTCGGTGCCAAGGAGGTATTTCAGCATGAACTCATGCCCTTTACCGGAAGAGCCCAGCAGGTTTGAACGCCAGATAAACATGTTGCGCGGGTGGTTATAGCCGGAATCCGGCTGCTCCGCTGCAAAGCGAATGCCGCCTGACTTCAGCTGATCGACGGTATAGTCCACCGGCGACAGACCGGCTTCTTTTGCCCGATCGGCAATACGCAGCGGGTTGGTGCCCAGCTGCGGAGCAGACGGCAGCCAGCCCATGCGCTCAGCACGCACGTTAAAGTCAATCAGATGGCCGCTGTAGCGAGATTTATCCGCCAGCGGAGAAAGCATCTCCTGCGCCGTAACGGTTTCATAGCGCCACTGGCTGGAGTGGTTATAGAAGTACGAGGTGCTGTTCATGTGACGCGGCGGACGCTGCCAGTCCAGCGCGAACGCCAGTGGCGTCCAGCCGGTCTGCGGACGCAGTTTTTCCTGGCCCACATAGTGTGCCCAGCCGCCGCCGCTCTGGCCGACGCTGCCGCAGAAGACCAGCATATTGATCAGACCGCGATAGGTCATATCCATATGGAACCAGTGGTTCACGCCCGCACCGACGATAATCATTGAACGACCGTGGGTTTTATCCGCGTTATCCGCGAACTCACGCGCGATGCGCACGATATCGTGGCGGGACACGCCGGTAATTTGTTCAGCCCAGGCTGGCGTATAGGCTTTAACGTCATCGTAGCTGGTCGCGCAATTTTCATCGCCCAGACCGCGATCCAGACCGTAGTTAGCCATGGTCAGATCGTAAACCGTTGCGACCAGCGCGGTAGTACCGTCCGCCAGCTGCATGCGTTTCACCGGCAGCTTGTGCAGCAGAATATCTTTTAGTTTTACGTTTTTGAAATGCTCAGAGCTTTCGCCACCGAAGTACGGGAAGCCCACCTCGGCCACTTCGTCATGGTTGCCCAGCAGGCTCAGGCGCAGCTCGGCTTCTTCGCCGCTGGTGCCGTCACGCTGTTCCAGGTTCCATTTCCCTTTTTCGCCCCAGCGATAGCCGATGGAGCCGTTCGGGGCCAGCGGTTCACCGGTCTGATTGTCCAGCGCGACGGTTTTCCACTGCGGATTGTTTTCCTGGCCCAGGCCGTCAACCAGGTCTGAAGCACGCATCATGTGGCCCGGCGCGTAGAAACCATCACGTTCTTCCAGCACCACCAGCATCGGCATGTCGGTGTAACGACGGACGTAGTCGGTGAAGTACTGGCTCGGCTTATCGAGGTGGAATTCACGCAGCATTACGTGGCCCATCGCCATCGCCATGGCGGAGTCGGTGCCCTGCTTTGGCGCAAGCCACTGGTCGCACAGCTTGGAGATTTCCGCATAGTCCGGCGTAACGGCGACGGTTTTCGTCCCTTTATAGCGGACTTCAGTGAAGAAGTGCGCATCCGGCGTACGGGTCTGCGGCACGTTTGAGCCCCAGGCGATGATATAGCTGGAGTTATACCAGTCTGCCGATTCCGGCACGTCGGTCTGCTCGCCCCAGGTTTGCGGGGAAGCCGGCGGCAAATCGCAGTACCAGTCGTAGAAGCTCAGGCAGGTCCCGCCAATCAGCGACAGATAACGCGTGCCGGAAGCATACGAAATCATCGACATCGCAGGAATGGGTGAGAAGCCGGTAATACGGTCAGGACCATAGGTTTTAGCGGTGTAGACGTTAGCGGCAGCAATCAGTTCATTCACTTCCTGCCAGCTGGAACGCACGAGGCCGCCGCGGCCGCGGGCCTGCTTGTAGCTTTTTGCTTTGTCCGGGTCGTTAACGATAGAAGCCCATGCGTTTACCGGATCGCTGTGCTGCGTCTTAGCTTCGCGCCACAGTTTAATCAGGCGTTTACGCATCAGCGGATACTTCAGGCGGTTTGCGCTGTAGAGATACCAGGAGTAGCTGGCGCCGCGTGGGCAGCCGCGTGGCTCATGGTTAGGCATATCAGGGCGGGTGCGCGGATAGTCGGTCTGCTGGGTTTCCCAGGTGACAAGGCCACTTTTGACATAAATCTTCCAGCTACAGGAGCCGGTACAGTTCACGCCGTGCGTCGAACGGACAACTTTATCGTGCTGCCAACGCTGGCGATAGCCTTCTTCCCAATCGCGATTGGTGTCTAGCAGTTGGCCATGTCCGTCGGCAAAGGTTTCGCCCTTCTGTTTGAAGTAGCGGAACCGGTCAAGAAACTTGCTCATCGGGGTTCTCCTGATGTGGAGCCTGGAGGCTCTTCTGGTGAAATCGACATTGCTGATTTGCAGGCACGGTAACGCGCTCATATGTAGGGATAATTGATAACGATCAACTGTGTAGAAATTGTTTGTCTTACAAAAAGCCCCATATACCACCAAAGTATAGTCCACAGAAAAAGTACAACTTATTATTTTTTATAGAGTTATTTTACGTTTTGGTTTGATGTGGGTAGAAAAACAAGCTATGGAGGTATTAAGGGGTAACTCACTTTTGTACAGCGTGGCGAAATGTTTTCGTTCGCACACCGTTTCACCGCTAAAGTTTATATAACCTTATCGCTTCGCTCGTTTGCCAGGTGAATCATGACCGAACCGCTGCCCCATCCGGACAAACCGCTGTCCGAGTCTCAAACGCTCATCTTGCGCCGTAAGCTAGCCGGCGTTGAACCTGAACAGCCTCATATTGGCCTGGCGCTTTCCGGGGGTGGAATACGAAGCGCAACTTTCAGCCTGGGCTTTCTTCGACGGCTGGCTAAAAACGAACTGCTTCATCGGGTGGATTACCTTTCTACCGTTTCTGGCGGGGGCTACACCGGTGGCATGCTTGGTCGCCTGTACAGCCAACAAAATAACCCTGACCGCGTGGAAAAAGCCTTAGCCAAAGATGATACGCTGCTACTCTGGTGGCTGCGCAACAACGGACGTTATCTCACGCCTGCCGGGATGAGCGACCTCGCGCAGTCCGCAGCACAGATCGTCCGCTCGTTTCTGTTTACATTCTTCCTGATCACGCTGTTATCAACGCTGGTCTGCACCCTGGCTATTTCTCTGCGCAGTTTTTACGGCCCCGACCTGAAAGGTATTAGCCAGATATTTGCGATTCCTCTGGCGCTCGGCGCATGGCAGTGCGCTGCCTACTGGCTTTTCGAACGAAGAAAGCTGTATTTTGTCATTGCGCTGCCGTTGTTAATTCTGGCGCTGCTTTGGCTCGTTTTTCTGGCTCAGCCCCCCAGAATTCCTGGCCTTGTCATTTTTCTGCTGTGCGCGGGGCCTGCGATTATTCAAGCTCAGTCAATGAAAAAAGGCGTTGCGGCTTTTCGCCTGTTTCTCACCCGTTCACTGACCACCTGCCTGATGGTGCTGACAGGGCTGGCATTTATCTGGCTGTTAAATCGGCTGGGCTACGGTTTGTACCGCTGGCTTGAAAATGCCGATAGCCTTTATTACGCCATTCCCGCTGGCCTGACGCTGGCCAAACTTATCGGGGAACTGCGGCCCGTGCAGCAGGCCGGAAAAAAAATAGCGGCGGCAGGCAAGAAAGCGAATCCGCAAACGCCGATCAACCTGGCGGGATTGTTATTCGCCTTTGCTGTACTGGTCGCGGGCTGCGCGGGGTTAATTAATTTCACCAATCATCGGGCACACGACTTTGCGTCGCTAAATCCTCATTATCTGCTGCTTATCGAGGCGCTCGCTCCGCTTATTATTTTAATCTGCTGGCATAGCTTGCCTGAATACCTCAACCTCAGTTCCCTGCATAATCTTTACCGCGCCCGCATTGAGCGGGCCTGGGTTTCGGTAGCCAACTACCGTTCGGCAAAGCACAGAAGCCCCCGTTTCCCGACGGATCCTTTGCAACCCTATACCCGTCAGACTACCGACGGCATAGTAAAAGTCACCACCGCCCTGCCCGACGACGATATTAATTTCACCCGCTATAACCCGGCGGAATATGGCGGGCCGCTGCACCTGATTAACTGCTGCATTAACCAAACCGTGGATGACCGAACCGGAAACTACAGCGCCGACCGCAAAGGCATTGCCCTGACCGTCAGCAAGTTTGGCGTGGAAACAGGCACGCAACAGCCTCAGCTGCCTGACGATCCCGACAGGACAAAACTCTCATCCTGGCTGGCTATTTCCGGCGCGGCGGTCAGCACGGGAATGGGTTCACTAACGTCACCGGGGCTGGCGTTTCTGATGTTCTTCTTTGGGGCACGGCTCGGCTATTGGTCGAAAAGACTATTACCTTCGGCCGCCGTAGATCCGGCTATGCCTGAAAAAAACTCACCGTTCTGGAATACATTCAGCACGCTGTTTGCGCCCGCGGGATATTTATTCGGCGAGCTCTTTGCTCGGTTCCCCGGACTGGGCAACAAGCAATGGTTTTTGTCGGACGGAGGGCACTTTGAAAACACCGCGGTTTATTCATTACTGAAACGCAGGCTGCCGATAATTATCGTGACCGACTGCGGCGCAGATCCGGAATATCGATTTGAAGATATGGAGAATCTGGTGCGCAAAGCGCAGATTGACTATCAGACGCCAATTACGTTTTACGATTTCTCCGCTTCGCCCTTAGCGTCGTTTGGCAATCAGGAGCAGATGAAAGCAAATGCGATGGCTCCACCATTGCTGATGGCGAGAATTAACTATCCAGACTGCCTGCCCGGCGTGCTGATCGTCGCTAAACCGCACTGGCTGGAAAATATGCCTTTAGATACCTTCAGCTATGCCGCTCGCAACCGGGCCTTCCCCCAGCAGTCAACGGCGGATCAGTTCTTTGACGAGGCGCAGTGGGAAGCGTATCACCAGCTGGGCTGGCAAACGGGGCATGACGTCAGCTGGAGGATGCTCGACAAAGCTTTGCGCTATGCGCGGGAGCATGCGGCACCCTAAAAAAAAGCGCGACCGAAGCCGCGCAAGGGATAACCAAAAGGTCAAAAGGTTACCGGGATGATTTACGACCGTAGACGGCCCAGGTAATCACCACGCAAATAATGTAAAACACCAGGAAGACTTTCATTGCCCCTGCCGGAGAACCGGTCAGGGCCAGTGAGGTGCCGAATGCTTTAGGAATAAAGAACCCGCCAATGGCGCCAATCGCCGAGATAAAGCCCAGCGCCGCTGCGGTATCCGTAGCCGCTTCACGCAGGGCCTTCTCTTCAGAACCGCCTTCAGCCTTAACGCGATCCATCGTCAGCTTACGGAAGATAACGGAGATCATCTGGAAGGTAGAACCGCTCCCCAGCCCGGCCGTCAGGAACAGCATCAGGAACACGCCGAAGAAGGCGATAAAGTTACCGCCAACGCCGTTATGAGGCAGCGTGGTGAACAGCAGCGCGCTGAACACGGCCATAAATACAAAGTTAATCAGCGAGACTTTTGTGCCGCCCCAGCGGTCGGAGATTGCGCCACCGGCAGAACGAGCCAGCGCACCCAACAGCGGGCCAAAGAAAGCAAAATGCAGGATCTGCACGTCAGGGAACTGGGTTTTCGACAGCATCGCGAAGCCCGCAGAGAAACCGATGAACGAGCCGAACGTGGCAAGGTACAACAGGCCCATAATCCACAGGTGAGCGCGCTTAAGGACCGGCAGCTGTTCACGCAGCGAAGCTTTCGAAGCGGACAGATCGTTCATGCCAAACCAGGCGGCGAAGGTGAAGATGGCCAGGAACGGCACCCAAATCCACGCGGCGTTCTCAAGGAACAGCATTGAGCCGTCGCCCAGTTCAACGCCGGTGCCGCCGAAGATGGCGAACATGGACAGCGAAACCGCCAGCGGGGCAACGAGCTGCATGACGCTGACGCCCATGTTGCCTAAACCGCCGTTGATGCCCAGCGCTCCGCCCTGTTTGGCCTTAGGGAAGAAGAAACTGATGTTCGCCATGCTCGACGCAAAGTTTGCCCCGGCAAAGCCGCACAGCAGCGCGATGATGATAAACACCGAGAACGGCGTTGTGGTGTCCTGCACGGCAAAGCCGAGCCAGACGCAAGGGATAATCAGAATGCCGGTGCTAAATGCAGTCCAGCGGCGTCCGCCAAAAATCGGCACCATAAAAGCGTAAGGCACACGCAGCAGCGCGCCGGAAACCGAAGGCAGCGCCGTCAGCATGAACAGCTGATCGGTGGTAAAACTAAAGCCGACTTTCGGCAGGTTGACCGCAACTGCGCTGAACAACATCCACACGCAGAACGCCAGCAGCAGACTCGGCACCGAGATCCACAGGTTACGGCTGGCGACACGATGGCCCGTTGTTTGCCAAAATTCTGGCTCCTCCGGACGCCAGTCCGTGATCAGCGCCCCCGATTTCTGTCCATTGGCAGATGACTGAGACATAAACACCTCAAAGTTAGTGAGAGTAATTGCGGCCACATTAGGGAGTATTGATGATTCTAATTTGATGTAAATCAATGGATAACCGAACAGAATCACGCTTGAAATTTAACCATGATTCTTTATGAGTAAGCTTAGCACGGAAAAAAGACGTGGTTTTTCACCGGGCTGCTTCACCCTCGGCTACCTTTACCCAGTGGCTATGCCACCTCCGGCAATTAGGGAGTAATCATTAGGGGGTATGGGTATACTCCAGGGTATGGCCGAGAATGTGCCTCTGTTTTCATGATTAATCCCTCTTATGGAGCTACTCCCTCGATGCTGAAACGCCTGCTTTCCCCGTTAACCCTCGTCAACCAGCTGGCGCTTATCGTGCTGCTGCTGGCCACGCTGGGTATAGCCGGGATGAGTCTGGCCAGCTGGCTGGCGCAGGGAATTCAGGGGAATGCTCACGCCATCAACAAGGCGGGTTCACTGCGCATGCAGAGCTATCGCCTGCTGGCGGCCATTCCGCTTAGCGAAAAAGACGGCGCTTTGCTGGATGAAATGGAACGGACGACCTGGAGTGACGACCTCATTCAGGCCGCTCAGCGCGACGGACAGCAGGCCCAGCTCAAAGAAATTCAGCACTACTGGCGAGAATCCCTTGAGCCGGCGATGAAAGCGGCGAAAAACACCCGCCAGGTCACGCCCCACGTCGCGCAGTTTGTTGCCCGGCTCGATCGGCTGGTCAGTTCCTTCGACCAAACCACCGAAAAACGCCTGCACGGCGTGATTCTCTTGCAGCAGGGGATGGCCGCGCTGATGGGGCTGCTGCTTATCTTCACGGTAGTCTGGCTGCGCAAACGGCTTCTGCGTCCGTGGCGGCAGCTGCTGGCAATGGCCTCGGCCATCGGCCAGAAAGATTTCACCTACCGGGTAAACGTGACCGGCCGCAACGAAATGGCGACGCTGGGCGTGGCGCTTAATAGCATGTCGGTGGAGCTGGCAGAAAGCTACGCGGTGCTGGAACAGCGCGTCAGGGAAAAAACGGCGGGGCTGGAGCAGAAGAACCAAATCCTGTCCTTCCTTTATCAGGCTAACCGCCGCCTGCATTCCCAGGCTCCGCTTTGCCAAAGGCTTTCACCCGTGTTAAGCGAGCTGCAACAGCTGACGCCTCTGCGCGACATTGAGCTGCGGGTGTATGAATACGAAGACGAAGAAAACTACGACGAATATACCTACCAGCCGGACAGCAGCTGCATTGAACAGGGCTGCAATCTTTGCCCGCGCGGCCCGGTTCGTGAGCCGGTAGAAACCACCCCGCTGAAGTGGCGGCTGACCGACAATCATATTCACTACGGCCTGATACTGGCTCAGCTGCCGCAGGGCACAAATCTGACGGCCGATCAGCAGCAGCTTATCTCAACGCTGGTTGAGCAGCTCACCGCCACCCTGGCAGTGGAAAGGCAGTATGAACATCAGCAGCAGCTGATGGTCATGGAAGAACGCTCCGCCATCGCCCGCGAACTGCACGACTCTATCGCCCAGTCGCTCTCCTGCCTGAAGATGCAGGTCAGCTGTCTGCAAATGCAGGGGGAATCCCTGCCGCAGCAGAGCCGCGAGCTGCTGGGGCAAATGCGCAACGAGCTAAATACCTCCTGGCGCCAGCTGCGCGAACTGCTGACCACCTTCCGTTTACAGCTCACCGAACCGGGTTTACGCCCGGCGCTGGAAGCCAGCTGCCAGGAATTTAGCGATAAGCTCGGCTTTACGGTGGAGCTGGACTATCAGCTGCCGCCGCGGTTTGTGCCTTCGCACCAGGCCATTCACCTGGTGCAGATTGCCCGCGAGGCGTTAAACAACAGCTTTAAGCACGCTCAGGCCACCGCCTGCGGAGTCAGCGTGATTCATAAAGATAAGCAGGTCAAATTAACCGTTTGGGATAACGGCTGCGGAATACCCGGCAACGGCGAGCGCAGAAATCATTACGGACTTATTATCATGCGAGACCGTGCGCAAAGCCTGAAAGGCGATTGCCAGATCGGAGCTCGTGCAGGCGGCGGCACCGAAGTAGTCGTCAGCTTTATGCCCGAGGCGCACTTGTCTTCTGCCACAGGAGTAAACGATGAATAACCCAGATGCAGCGACCATTTTGCTGATAGACGATCACCCGATGCTACGGACCGGCGTCAAGCAGTTAATCAGCATGGCCCCCGAGCTGGCGGTTGTCGGTGAGGCCGGCAACGGCGCTCAGGGCGTTCAGCTGGCGGAAGAGCTCGATCCCGATCTGATCCTGCTGGATCTCAATATGCCCGGCATGAACGGTCTGGAAACGCTCGACTGTCTGCGCGAAAAGCCGCTATCCGGGCGCATCGTGGTGTTCAGCGTATCGAATCATGAAGAAGACGTCGTGACGGCGCTCAAGCGCGGCGCTGACGGCTATCTGCTAAAGGATATGGAGCCGGAGGACCTGCTTAAGGCCCTGCAACAGGCCGCCGCCGGAGAGATGGTGCTGAGCGAAGCGTTAACGCCGGTGCTGGCCGCCAGCCTGCGCGCCAACCGTGCAACTT
The DNA here is from genome assembly GCA_036489025.1 of Buttiauxella sp. Lineage (GTDB taxonomy): Bacteria > Pseudomonadota > Gammaproteobacteria > Enterobacterales > Enterobacteriaceae > Dryocola. The sequence continues at coordinate 43,543 of DASXGN010000028.1, read as the reverse complement.
CCGACCGTGATGTTAATCAGCTGACGCCTCGCGAACGCGATATTCTTAAACTTATCGCTCAGGGGCTGCCGAACAAAATGATTGCCCGCCGCCTGGACATTACCGAAAGCACGGTGAAAGTCCACGTGAAGCATTTGCTGAAAAAAATGAAGCTTAAGTCCCGCGTTGAAGCGGCGGTTTGGGTACACCAGGAACGTATTTTTTAGGGCTGTGCGCCCTGCTCCTGAAGCAGATTGTATCGCGGATCTTCTGCCGGGTTGACCCGCAGCGGCTCCGCCTGCTTCAGCACGATCCAGTTCGACGTGACCTTTTGCCCCTTCTCATCCTCCACCGTCACCGACAGGCGATAAGCGTTATCTTCTCCTTCTCGCCACGCAGGCATAATCACGCTCCAGCCTTCCGCATTCCGGTTATTCGCCGGAGGCGTCAGGCTTAGCGCCTGGGTATCGCCCTGCCAGGTAATGTGGCGGATGGTGTTGTTAGCTCGCACCTGTAGTTTTAGCTCGACCGTATCCCCCGGATGCAGCTCCCACGGCGGAGTGGCAAGGAAGACCGACAGCGTTTTACGCTGGCGATATTCCATCACCGGTAAATTACCGCGCTCAACGTTGTCATAGCGGCTGCCGCGCAGCGAGCTGGTAGCGGCCACTTCCGCCGAAGAAAGCTGTTTCGCAAGCGGAACCCCAAAGCGGTAATTAAGCTTCAGGCCGAGGTTTTCCTGCGTCACGCCGCTTTCGCCCTGCTTGTGCTGGGCGGTCAGCGTCACCAGCGGCACGGGCGTGTAGTTCAGCCCCATGGTGACGGCAACCGGGTTGCGATAGCCGGTACCGCTGTCGAACAGATCCACCCGATCGCCAAAGTACTGTTCCAGACTGACGCTGGTATTAATATGCCGATAAAACGGCAGCCAGGCCTGGGCGGTGAGGTCATAGCCCCGCGCCAGCCGCTGTTCCAGCGTTTCGGTTTCACCCTGCCAGCCGTTAAGCGGCTGATAGTAGTTTGCCGACAGGCGCAGGTATTCTCCCCAGGCTTCGGCACCGAATCCGGCACGCTGCAGGTTGCTGGCGAGCTGGTTATCGTAAAAAGTGTTGTAGCCAAGCAGCCATTTACCGGCAACCCAGCGCTGGCCAACGCCGACATTCCCCGTCAGGCCATCGTCCTGCTGGGTAAAGCCCAGCTGGCTCCAGGTCAGATAGCGATTGTTATCCGCCCAGGGCGTAAACATCGAGCCGCTGCTGCCGTTCCAGCTGCCGTGCCGATCCACCAGCAGGTTAACGCTGGCTTTGCCCCACGGGGAAAGGAGCGACTCCGCTTCGTCGGTCACTTTATCCGTCAGCAGGTCGCGCAGGCTGGTAAAGGCAAACAGCCTGGCCTGTTCGCCCGTGTCCAGGCCGTTGTCGACCATGCTGTCTTCGCCAAATTTTTTCGCCATTTCGGCAATACGTTTTGCGGCGGCATCGGTTTCCGGGGCGAGGCCCATATCCGGGAGCCCGACGGGTTCTTTAGAGAAAGGCGTGTCGGCCTGTTCGATGAAGGTCTGCCGGGTAGCGGCCACTCCTCCAGCAGAGAGGAGCGCACAGGACAGGGTAAGCAGCGGAACAGCTTTTCTAAACATCTGGAAATTATAACAGCTGGCTATGGCAGATCACTCCTAAACTCGCCGCTCCGGCCGCCGATTGCAGAAAATAAGACCGCTAACTGCCTGAATTTCAGGCATTGTGCGGCTGGCATATTAAGATTATTCGTCGCTGTCCGCTATTCCCGCGGCGCTTTGTTATTTCGGCGCTACGCTTATAGCTCCTGCCTTTTGAGCTAAAACCTATGAAAATCTCGCTACGCTGTTTGTCTGCCGTATTGCTGCTCGGCTGCTTTGCGGCTCAGGCCGACGGGCTGTTTATGCTTCAGTCTCCCGAATTTGCCGATAACGCCCTGCTGAATAAAAAATACGCCGGGAACGCGAAGGACAATCCTAACTGCACCGGTGAAAACACTTCTCCGGCGATAGTATGGAGCAATGCCCCGGCGGCAACGCAAAGCTATGCCCTGATTATTCACGATCCGGAAGGCGCAAAAGGTCTGGGCGTTACGCACCTGGTTGCCTATAACATTGCGGCAAGCGTTACGGGTTTTGCCGCCAACGAGCTGCGTGACGGTAAAGGTTTTACCGGCGGGAAGAATACGCCCGGGACATCAGCCTACTACGGCCCCTGCCCGCCGCCCGGCAGCGGCGCGCACCATTACACCTGGACGCTGATTGCCACTGATTTGCAGGCAGGCGCCCTTCCCAAAGGGCTGACCCGCGAGCAGCTTTTTGACAGACTCAAAGGCCATTCGCTGGCCGCCGCAGGGCTCATCGGCCGATTCGGGCAATAGTCGGTTTCCCTCTATACCGAAGGGGCTTAATATAGCCGGGTTTAAAATCGATGCCGCAGCCCGGCACAATGAGGGAATGTTCATGCAGAAAGTGATTATTATTGCCAACGGCGCCGCCTACGGCAGCGAATCTCTGTTCAACAGCCTGCGTCTGGCCATCGCATTAAAGGACCGGGCAGAGCCCGTAGCGCTGAAGGTTTTTCTGATGTCCGATGCGGTTACCGCAGGGCTGCGCGGGCAAAAACCTGCGGAAGGCTACAACATCCAGCAGATGCTGGAGATTCTTACCGCGCAGGACGTCACGGTAAAACTCTGCAAAACCTGTACCGACGGACGCGGCATTAGCGAACTGCCGCTGATTGACGGAGTGACCATCGGTACGCTGGTCGAACTGGCGGAGTGGACGCTGGAAGCAGACAAGGTTTTAACTTTCTAAGCATTTGCTCGGATAATATTTTTTCTTATGCGTCCTGCCTGGCCAGCAACTCTCCTGCCGTGTTTGCCGATTCCTTTCGAAAATAATACAGCAGGAAGGTTGCAAAGCCTTGCCGGAGAATTAGTCGAGGCCAGAGATATTTACGGCGTCCAGTAATACATAAGTTTCGCAGTACAGGTAAAAAATTTCTTTACCCAGGTCAGATTTTCACCGCCTCGTAATTGCGAGAGCCGTCACTATAACGCCCAGAAAAAGTGTGACCTGCGTTGTAAATATCTTTAACTATCCCTCTTCTTATCTTATTTCTGTCCGGATTCAGGACAGGATTTAGTATTGTTGCCAGGTTATTATCCTTTTATATTTACCATCATTCCTGAGAAACCAATCTCACAAATAAAGAGCTTCCTGATTACTTAATCTGGTATGTAACAAGGGTAAATAATGAAAATGATTACCTCACGACAGAGCAGATTATTAAAATTCCTTCTCTCCCGCAAGGGGTATACCACGCTATTAAAAATAGCCGAGTATTTGGAGGTCTCAGAAAAAACTATTCAACGCGATCTCCGATTGCTGGAAGAATGGTTAATGGAATTGAACATTATAGTTGATAAACGTGCTGGCACAGGCGTTAAGCTGAGCGCCGGTAATATTACGACGCTGCTGCATCTTGACCAGCTAATGGGCGCCGAGAGCGATGATACCGATGGTATAATGAGCAACTCTCGTCGCGTAAAAATTGCCTCGCAGCTATTGAGTGAAACGCCGCATGAAACGTCGATCAGCAAATTGTCTGAGCGTTATTTCATCAGCAGCGCGTCAATTGTAAACGACCTGAAGGTGATAGAGTCCTGGATTGCACCGCTGGGGCTATCACTGATGCGAAGCCAGAGCGGAACACACATTGAAGGCAGTGAAAGCAGCGTACGTCTGGCGATGGCCTCGCTGATTAATAGTTTTATTCACCACAATCAGCCGGGCTACGTGATCTATTCTCGTCTTGACCCTGGCAGCTATAAAGCATTGATGCATTACTTCGGGGAAGAGGACGTTTTATTTGTGCAATCACTTCTGGAAGAAATGGAAAATGACCTGTGCTGGTCGCTGGGAGAGCCGTATTACGTTAACATCTTTACCCATATTTTAATCATGATGTATCGCAGCACGCGGGGCAACGCGCTGCCACGTAAAGAAGAAAACAGCAAATTTTACGATGAGAATATCTTTTCCGTCGCATCTCGGATGATAAAACACATCGAAAAACGCATTGCTCATCCGCTATCGGAAGACGAAGTCTGGTTTATTTATCAGTATATTATATCTTCAGGCGTGGTGATTGAAGAACATAACAATGTCAGTATCACTGGATATATGCACTCCAGCGACGAAGCGCGAATGATTACCCGTCAGCTTATCACAACCTTCGGCGAGCTGGTGGACAGCGATTTCAGTCAGGATATCGTGCTGCATGACGGATTACTCATTCATATTAAGCCATTAATTAATCGTCTTAATTATCAGATCCATATTCGTAACCCGCTGTTGGAAGATATCAAAGGAGAATTGCAGGATGTCTGGCGATTAACCCAGTGCGCGGTGAAGCGGGTATTTGGCGGCCGGAGCGAGCAGATAGTTTCAGAAGATGAAGTCGGGTACTTAACCGTACATTTTCAGGCAGCGCTTGAGCGAAAAATAGCACGCAAGCGAGTGCTGCTGGTTTGTTCGACAGGCATCGGAACCTCTCATCTACTAAAAAATCGTATTCTGCGCGCCTTCCCGGACTGGACCATTGTCGGAGTAGTATCGGCAGGCAGTCTGCCATCGGCACTGGCCGAAAATATCGAACTGGTCGTTTCCACAATTAATTTGCCAGCCATTGCGATACCAGCGGTGTATGTCAGCGCTTTTTTTAATGACGCAGATCTCAAGCGGGTTACGGAAATGCTCATCGCTGAAAAATTATATCGTACGACGTTTCTGCTCGCCGATAGTTAATGTCTGAATTCCATGAGGTAAAAGTGATGGATATAACGAACATTCTGAATATGAATCGTATTATTATGGATATGCAAGCGACCAATAAAACGGAAGCGATCGAAGAATTAACGAACGTTCTGCTAAAGGATGGGGCCATTAGCTGCCGGGAAACGTTTATTCGGGATGTCTGGCAACGAGAGTCCAAAGGTTCCACCGGCTTTGAAAATCATATTGCCATACCGCATGGCAAATCGTCAGCGGTAATCAATACTACGCTGGCTATTGGTCGCATACGTTACGACATTCCTTGGGAAACCCTTGATGGCAGCAATGTACGCTGCATCATCCTGTTTGCCGTGCGGCTTGAGGATCAGAACACCACGCATATCCGTCTGCTTTCCCAAATTGCAGGTGCGCTGGCGGATGAGGCGATCGTTGAGCAATTACTGAAAGCAAGCAGTCCACAAAAGATCATTGAACTCTTTAGTCACTATGCTGAATCAAATGCCTACTAAATAAAATATGGAATATCATATGAATATTGTTTGTGTTGCCGCCTGCACGGCGGGAATAGCCCACACCTATATTGCCCGCGAAAAATTAATTAAAGGTGCGAAAGCGCTTGGACATAATATTAAAGTAGAAACGCAGGGTACCATTGGCACAGAAAATGAACTACGGACGCATGATATTTTAATCGCCGACGTTGTTATCCTCGCCATCGACGTCAAAATAAAAGGGGAAGAGCGTTTTTCTAAAAAACGTATTGTGCGGGTAAAAACCGAGATCGTTATTAAATCGCCCATTCAGTTCCTTGAAAAGGTCGAAAAATCATTAACTAATTCATGAGCCATATTCTGGAGGGACCGTACATGAGTGAAAATAAAACTCCGCTATCGCAGGAAATTAAAAAGCATTTATTAACGGGTATCTCGTGGATGATTCCACTGATTGTGGCGGCAGGGATTTGTATTGCTCTCGGTCAGATACTCGGCGGCACGAATGTTGGAGAAAAAACGGGAACTATTCCCTGGATGCTTAACCAGATTGGCGGCTGGGGAATGGGGCTGATTGTACCACTGATAAGCGCCGCCATTGCTTACTCCATTGCCGACCGTCCCGGCTTCGCGCCAGGGCTGATAGTGGGTTTTCTCTGTGGCGAAATACATACAGGTTTCATCGGGGGAATGCTGGGAGGCTTTCTGGTGGGCTACACCGTTTTGCTGCTCAAACGCTACATTCATCTGCCGCAATCCATGCAGGGGCTGATGCCGATTATGGTGCTACCGGTTCTGGGCACCATAGTGAGCGGCCTACTGATGATGACGCTTATTGGTCAGCCCATAGCCTGGCTGCAGGAAGCGCTGATCCATATGCTCGAGTCGATGCAAGGCGGCTCGCGCTTCCTGATGGGGGCGATCCTCGGTGCAATGGCAACATTCGACTTCGGTGGTCCGGTGAACAAAACAATGTCGCTCTTCGCCGATGGATTGCTGGTAAGCGGCGTGTACGGTCCGGAAGCAGTGAAGTTTGCCGGCTCTATGATTCCACCGTTTGGCATTACCCTCTCTTTCCTTCTGACGCGGCACAAATACACCCGTGCTGAACGCGAGGCGCTGAAAGCAGCTTTACCTATGGGGATTTGCATGATCACCGAAGGCGTGATTCCCGTCGCGGCACGGGACCTGCTGCGCGTGGTGGGTTCCTGTGTGGTGGCCTCGGCAATGGCTGGGGGTTTGATCATGGCATGGGGCGTGGAAAGTCCTGTGCCACACGGTGGTATGTTCGTGGTCCCTCTCTTTACCCATCCGCTGCTGTTTTGTCTGGCCATGGGCATCGGAACCGTTATTTGCGGCGTGATGCTGTCCCTGTGGAAAAAACCGGTAACCGGGCGTGACGAAGAATTTGACGAACTCAGCGGCCAAAAACTGAAAGACGAAGAGATCGCTTTCACCCTGGAATAATCGGAACCGCAGGTTTGCCGGTATGAAAAATGCCAGACGTGTCGATCTTATCACGCGACCTGCCGTCGCCGGGCCCGTTATCAGCCGGAGCGGAAGCCATTTGCTGACGGAAGCACTTATCCAGTCCCCACAGAACCACGGCGCGATTGGCAAAGCCTGATTTATTGATCATCACACCTTTATGCCGCTGCGATGGCGCGGCGGCAAGGAGACCTCTACCCTCTGAAACTGGAGTATTAACATGTTAATTTCAATGAAGGAATTACTGAAGCCCACCCGTCAGCAAGGTTTTGCTATCGGAGCATTTAACGTTGCAGACAGCTGCTTTGTTCGTGCCGTAGTAGAAGAAGCCGAAGCCACCGGCACACCTGCCATTATCTCTATTCATCCCAGCGAGCATGATTTTCTTGGCGATGCGTTCTTTAGCTACGTCCGGGATATTGCGCTACGCAGCCCGGTCCCCTTCGCTCTGCACCTCGATCATGGCGCGTCTGTGGAACATGTCTTGCGGGCCATTCAGTGCGGATTTACATCCGTAATGATTGATGGCTCGTTACTGCCCTATGAAGAGAATCTGGCATTGACTCAGGAAGTGGTCGGCCTGGCGCATGCGGTTGGCGTTTCAGTGGAAGCCGAACTGGGGACTATTGGGCAGACGGGAACATCAGTCGAAGGCGGCGTATCACAGGTTACCTATACCGACCCGGCGCAGGCCCGCGACTTTATCATCCGCAGCGGGGTCGACACGCTGGCGGTGGCGATTGGTACCGCGCACGGTATCTATCCGAAAGGCATACAGCCGGAACTACAAATGGACATCCTGCGTGATATTGCCGGGCGCGTGGATATCCCGCTAGTGCTGCACGGTGGTTCGGCGAACCCGGACGCAGAAATTGCGGAATCCGTAACCTACGGCGTCGGTAAAATCAATATTTCGAGCGATATGAAGCACGCCTACTTTCAGAAAGTGCGTGAGATTCTCGCCCAGGAAACCTGGTGGGACCCGAACGTGATCTATCCCGGAGCAATAGATGCGGCACGGAATGTTATCCGCCATAAAATGCAGCTGTTCGGTTCGACGGGAAAAGCGTCACTGTATTAATTTTTACGCCTCAAAGTATTAACGGAGAGGGAAAAACATGATTTTTCCCTCTCCGCCGTCTTCGTGTCGAAAATCAATGAATTAGTTGTCTTTGCTTAACAGCGATTTTACGCTGAGCACGCCCTACTGCGGCGGTGACGATGGCTACGCAAAACCGGGCTGAAAGCTGCCGCCCTCTTCCGCGGGCTTTTGCAGCCAGGCTCTGACCTGGCTGACCAGTTCATCAAGGCAGTCATCGTGCATACCACGCTTTTTCAGCTCGAGTTCGAGGGAGAAAAGATACTGCGCGTTGGTACCCAGCGGGCCGCTGGCCGCGGCGATAAGCGGCGCGATAGTCTGGGCGCGGGTGTCGGCCTCGTACAGCGGATGACGCGGGTCCATAATAAAAACCAGCGCGTTTACCGTGCGGCCATCGTCCAGCTCCAGCCTGCACCACGTCGGCAAATAGCAGCCGGTGATCATTTCACGCTTCCAGACCAGCGCCAGCTCATCTTCCAGCATGGCTTCCGGCAGGCGATAGGCCAGACCTGTGGTGCGCCCGCCCTCTTTCAGCGCCAGCATTCTTCCGGGCTGGCAGGCGGTTCCTCGTCCTGCGGTCAAACGCAGGCAGAACGCCCGGTGCCAGCCCACCAGCGTACCGGGGGCTGACTCTTCGAATTCAAATGCCGGATTCCACATCAGGGAACCGTAGCCGAAAATCCATATCGGGCTTTGATCGGGTCGACAAGCAAGCGTGGCCGCCAGGGAGGCTGACCGCTGCTCGGGGGTCCACAATAACGATTCCTCAATGGAACCAAAAGCCGTCTTACAATCCGCTTTCATTAAGAAATCACGCGTTAACATCATACACCTCCGCCACTGCCTACTTCCCTGTGACTACGCCTGGTTCGCCTTCCCGGCTATTTTCACTGCTCACTTATAGAGCAGCATATCAGTGACGATAAGCAATTAGCGTGACGCTGGCAAGTTTGACGGCGATCGCAAAATCATAAAAATGTCACTCAGGCTTGCCATACTCAGGGCGTGTGTAAGCTAACGCGCGATATGTCATTGCCTTACGGGACTTTTACTTTTTCCTGTGCCATTTATCATCCTCCCCTTTTTGGTACTGATGTTTCACCGCGGCCCAGGCAACTTTATGAGCCGTTTCTTCCCGGCTGGCATCGCCTTTGCGGTCTTCTTTATCCTTGTATTCGTCCCAGGCACTTTTAAACGCTTCTTTGTAGATATCCTGGGCGTGAGAAGGCAGAACGTGTTGCACGCTGTCAGGCAGGTCGCTTTTGCTTTTATAGGGCATTATCTTCCTCCTTTGTGGATGAATGCTAAGTGTGAATCAGCCCATCGAATGCTGCCAGCCGCCAGGGGTTATTTGTTTTATATAGAAATTATCACTATGTTTTAAAAGGGATATATACTGATAATATCTTTTTTTAGTGAATATTCATCATATCTACGCAAAAGCCGTAAAATTAAGTAAATATTTCCGAGTTGACAGCATTTTTTTGCTATTTTATGGCGGTCTAAAATTACGACTATAATGAATAAATCGCTTAGCACCTGCGCATATGGAGAATCATAATGCCAAAAACACAACATGAGGCGGTGAAAACCCGTCATAAGGAGAGTTCCCTCATTTTCCCGGTGCTGGCACTGGCCGTGCTGGCTGTGTGGGGGTCCAGTCAGTCGCTGCCGGTGGTGGTTGGCATCAATATTCTGGCGCTGGTGGCTATCTTAAGCAGCGCCTTTAGCGTCGTCCGCCATGCTGACGTGCTGGCACACAGGCTCGGCGAACCCTACGGCTCGCTCATTCTCAGCCTTTCCGTGGTTATCCTTGAAGTCAGCCTTATTTCCGCGTTAATGGCCACCGGCGACGCCGCGCCCACGTTGATGCGCGATACGCTTTATTCCATCATTATGATCGTGACCGGCGGGCTGGTTGGCTTTTCACTACTGCTGGGCGGACGTAAATTTGCCACGCAGTATATGAATCTGTTTGGCATCAAGCAGTATCTGATTGCGCTGGTACCGCTGGCGGTTATCGTACTGGTGTTCCCTACCGCGCTGCCGGGCGGTAACTTTAGCGTCGGCCAGGCGCTGATGGTCGCGGCCATTTCGGCGGCAATGTACGGCGTGTTCCTGCTAATCCAAACCAAAACCCACCAGAGCCTGTTCGTGTACGAACACGAAGACGAAGCGGATGACGATGACCCGCACCACGGCAAGCCGTCCGCGCACAGCAGCACCTGGCACGCCATCTGGCTTATCGTGCATCTGGTTGCGGTTATCGCCGTCACAAAAATGAATGCTAACCCGCTGGAATCGCTGCTCAGCAAGCTGAACGCCCCGGAGCAGTTCACCGGCTTCCTCGTCGCGCTGCTGATTCTGTCGCCTGAAGGCCTGGGCGCTTTGAGAGCCGTGCTGAACAACCAGGTTCAACGCGCCATGAACCTGTTCTTCGGCTCGGTGCTGGCAACCATATCCCTGACGGTGCCGGCGGTGACGCTGATTGCCATGCTAACCGGTAATGAGCTGATTTTCGGCCTCGGCAAGCCTGAGATGGTGGTCATGCTGACTTCGCTTGTGCTGTGCCAGCTTTCATTCTCCACCGGGCGCACCAACGTGCTGAACGGTACCGCACACCTGGCACTCTTCGCCGCGTACCTGATGACGATCTTTGCCTGATTTGCTCGTCGCTTAGCGCCAAAAAAAAGCCCTTATCGCAGGATAAGGGCTTTTTCTGTTTATGGATGATGCTCACAAAATTTAGCGGCTGGTATCCAGCGGTTCAAAGTTCTTCACCAGATCGTCAAGCGCTTTAATCTGCTTCAGGAACGGCTCCAGCTTCGCCAGCGGCAGCGCGGACGGGCCGTCGCAGCGCGCGTGGTCCGGATCCGGGTGTGCTTCGATAAACAGACCGGCCAGGCCAGTCGCCATCCCGGCGCGAGCCAGTTCGGTAACCTGCGCCCGACGGCCGCTTGAAGCTGCACCAAACGGGTCACGGCACTGCAGGGCGTGGGTCACATCGAAGATAACCGGCGCGCCGTTAGAAACCTGTTTCATCACGCTGAAGCCCAGCATGTCGACAACCAGGTTGTCATAGCCAAAGTTTGCACCGCGGTCGCAGAGAATAATCTGGTCGTTGCCGCCCTCGTGGAATTTATCCACGATGTTGCCCATCTGGCCAGGGCTGACAAACTGAGGTTTCTTCACGTTGATCACCGCGCCGGTTTTCGCCATCGCTTCAACCAGATCGGTCTGGCGGGCAAGGAACGCCGGCAGCTGAATAACGTCAACCACGTCGGCAACCGGCTGCGCCTGGCTGGCTTCATGCACGTCGGTGATGATTTTCACGCCGAAGGTTTGCTTCAGCTCCTGGAAAATCTTCATCCCCTCTTCCAGACCCGGGCCACGGTAAGAGTGAATGGATGAACGGTTAGCTTTATCAAACGAGGCTTTGAACACGTAGGGGATGCCCAGCTTCTGGGTAACGGTAACGTAGTGCTCACAAATGCGCATCGCGAGATCGCGCGATTCAAGCACGTTCATACCGCCAAACAGCACAAATGGCAGGTCGTTTGCGACTTTGATGTCGCCAATCTTAACCACTTTTTGTTCCATCTTTATCTCGCCTTATTGGGAAACATTTAAAAATTTAGCATCAGTGCAGGGTGATCTGCTTGTGCGAAATGGAGTTAATCTGCGCCTTGATCATTTCGCTGATCGGATCTTCCGGGCATTGCTCAACGAAATAGCTGAGATCGTTGAGGGCCACGTGTTCACAGTCGAGCTGCGCGTAGATCAGACCGCGATCGCGAATTTCATACGGGTCTTCCGGGCTGAACTGTAGCAAAGCTTCGCTGGCGCGCAGGGCCAGCTCCATCTGACGCTCTTCCATCAGCGCGGATTTCAGCGTGTCGAGCAGCTTGCGAATCACCTCGGCGTTGTCGGACTCATCGAGGTCTTCTTCAAAAAGTTCGGCGGTGGGGTTAATGTTGCCCTTGAGCCAGACTTCCAGCGTGTGTTCGTCCAGCGTGTCGCCGTTGAACGGGTTGATCAGCCACATTTCGCCGTCCATCCAGTCCCCGCGCAGAATCAGCTGCGTCGGGAAGATGACCGGCATCAGCGGGATATCTAAGCGTTCGGCAACCCACAGCAGAATCGCCCCGAGCGAAACGGCGCTGCCCTGACGGTTTTTGAGCACGTTATCCAGCCACAGGGCATCCGACAGACGGTAAACGCCGCCCGCGTCTTTAAAGCCCCATTCGCCGTAAAACAGCTCCAGCAGTCTTTCGAGCTGCTGGTCCGCGTGATCCGCTTCGCAGATATCTTCCCGCGCCTGGCTAACTAACTTCTCGAGCTGGGCGCGGACTTCTGATTCAGGAAAATCATCACGGATTAATTGCGAAACTAAAATCATCCCCTCGCAAAGGGGCGCCTGATTGAATTCGAAATCGGCTAACGACCTCATACTAACCCCAATAACGGTATTTTTGTGGTGGCGAGTTTAACGATGATGTAGAGCACCACCAGCGCCAGCAGAAAGGCAAACCACCGTACCTGCTGGCTGCGCGGGCGACGGCCCAGCACGATAAAACCCAAAGCGATGTAGATGATAACGCCAAACAGTTTTTCCGTCAGCCATGTCCCCTGCGGGGTAAACGGATAGAAATGCGTCAACATCACCAGCACAACGCCGCTGCCCAGCAGGAGGGTATCGTTCACGTGCGGAACGATACGCACCCAGCGCTTGTGCGCCATCGCGGAATCACGGTATTGCCACCAGTAACGTAAAATAAACAGGCTCACGGAAATGAAAACCGTCAGAATATGCAGGTGTTTGAATGCAAAGTAAGTGGCCAACTGTTCAGTTCCTTATCATGCGAAATAGCGTCCTAACGTCAGGCGGTCGTTGCCGCCGTAATCCTGACAGGTCTGAACCTCAACAAAGCCCGCGGCCGTAAACCGCTGCTGGACCTGCTGCGCCTGCTGCCAGCCGTGCTCAAGGAGCAGCCAGCCGCCGGGTTCAAGAAACTGCCGCGACGTTTTAATCAGCGAGTGTAAATCCGCCAGCCCCTGCTCATCGGCCACCAGGGCGCTTGCCGGTTCGAAGCGCACATCGCCCCGGGAGAGATGCGGGTCGTCCCGATCAATGTAAGGCGGGTTGCTGACGATAATCGAAAAACGTTGAGTATTGAGCGCAGCAAACCAGTTGCTTTGCAAGACCTTAACATTGGTAATGCCAAGCCGATCGGCGTTAGCTCGCGCCAGCTCAACGGCTTCCGGGATGAGATCCAGCGCGGTGATTTCACAGTCCGGGCGTTCACTTCCGATAGCCAGCGCAATAGCACCGGTGCCGGTACCGAGATCGAGCACGGCACAAGGTTCGACGGGCATTCTGGCCAGCGCCTGCTCAACCAGGCATTCGGTATCAGGACGTGGGATGAGCGTCACCGGCGAGACGCGCAGCGGCAGCGACCAGAACTCGCGCTCGCCAACAAGATGGGCAATGGGCTCACCGCTTACGCGGCGGGCCAAAAGCGCCTCGAGCTGTTGCACATGCGCCGCGCTAAGCTCGGTTTCGCCAAACGCGAGAACAAAGGTGCGCGTCCTGCCGGTGACAAACCCCAGCAGGATTTCCGCATCGCGCCGGGGGCTTTCACTTTCCTGCAGCCGGGCAATCGCCTGCCGTAACCAGTGCTGAAAATCCATTAATCCTGCTCGGACAGCGCCGCCAACTGGTCGGCCTGGTATTCCTGCACGATAGGTTCGATCAGCGAATCAATCTTGCCTTCCATCACTTCGTCCAGGCGGTAGAGCGTCACGTTGATTCGGTGATCGGTTACGCGGCCCTGCGGGAAGTTGTAGGTGCGGTTACGGTCTGAACGATCGCCGCTGCCTAACAGGTTGCGGCGGGTTGATGCCTCTTCCTGCTGGCGCTTCGCCATTTCTGCCGCGCGGATGCGAGAGCCCAGCACGGACAAAGCTTTCGCCTTGTTTTTGTGCTGAGAACGTTCGTCCTGACACTCCACCACGATGCCGGTTGGCAGGTGAGTAATACGGATTGCCGAGTCGGTGGTGTTGACGTGCTGACCGCCTGCTCCGGATGAACGGAAGGTATCAATGCGCAGGTCGCCAGGGTTGATATCCGGCAGCTCGGCCTCAGGAATTTCAGGCATTACGGCAACGGTGCACGCGGAAGTGTGGATCCGGCCCTGCGATTCGGTGGCCGGAACGCGCTGCACGCGGTGGCCGCCGGACTCGAACTTCAGGCGGCCGTACACGCCATCGCCGCTGATCTTCGCAATCACTTCTTTAAAGCCGCCGTGTTCGCCTTCGTTGGCGCTCAAGATTTCGACCTTCCAGCGGCGCGATTCCGCGTAGCGGCTGTACATGCGGAATAAATCGCCGGCAAACAGAGCGGCCTCATCACCGCCGGTTCCGGCGCGAACTTCGACAAAGGCGTTACGCTCGTCGTCCGGGTCTTTCGGCAGCAGCAGAACCTGTAATTGCTGTTCTAATTCTTCGCTGTCGCTTTTCGCCTGGCTGAGCTCTTCCTGCGCCATTTCGCGCATTTCCGGGTCATCGAGCATGCTCTGTGCGGTTTCAATATCTTCCTGAACCTGACGCCACTGCAGGAAACAGCGCGAAACGTCGCTCAGCTGAGCGTATTCACGAGACAGCGCGCGAAAACGGTCCTGATCGGCGATGGTGGCTGCGTCGCCTAGCAGGGCCTGAACTTCTTCATGGCGCTCCTGCAAGGCTTCCAGTTTGGCAACAATAGAAGGCTTCATGGGCGGTGTATCACCTTGTAATAAGAGTTGTTGTGCTAATCCAGCCCGAGGCTGTTGCGCAGAATCTGCAGGCGTTCTTCATCCCCGTCACGGGCAGCCTGCGTGAGCGATTTGGTTGGTGCGTGGATCAGGCGATTGGTTAACTTCCATGCCAGATCCTGAAGAACGGTTTCGGCATCGGCGCCCTGAGAAAGCGCGGCTAACGCCTTGCCAGCCAGGTCGTCACGGACCTGCTCCGCCTGGCTGCGGTATTCACGGATGGTTTCGGATGCGCTCTGAGCGCGCAGCCAGGCCATAAATTCGCTGCATTCCTGGGCCACGATGGTTTCAGCTTCAACCGCTGCGGCCTTGCGCTGCGCGAGGTTGCTCTGAATGATGGCCTGCAGGTCGTCCACGCTGTAGAGATAGGCGTTGGCAAGCTTGCCAACTTCCGGTTCTACGTCGCGCGGCACGGCAATATCCACCAGCAGCATGGGCTGATTGCGGCGCGCTTTCAGGGCGCGTTCCATCATGCCTTTGCCGATAATCGGCAGCGGGCTGGCGGTGGAACTGATAATAATGTCGGCGTCTTTCAGACGTTCGTCGATATCGCTCAGGCTAATCACCTCGGCACCGACTTCGTCCGCCAGCACCTGAGCGCGCTCGCGGGTACGGTTAGCGATGATCATTTTCTGCACGTTATGTTCGCGCAGATGACGGGCAACAAGTTCGATGGTTTCGCCCGCGCCGACCAGCAGCACGGTTACCGTTGAAAGTGATTCGAAGATTTGGCGAGCGAGCGTGCAGGCTGCAAAAGCTACGGATACGGCGCTGGCGCCGATTTCAGTTTCCGTGCGAACGCGTTTGGCGACCGAGAATGACTTCTGGAACATGCGCTCCAGCTCGCTGGAGAGGGAGTGCCCTTTCTGCGAATCGGCAAAGGCTTTTTTCACCTGGCCGAGGATTTGCGGCTCGCCGAGCACTAAGGAATCCAGGCCGCTGGCGACGCGCATCAGATGGCTGACCGCATCGTTATCATGATGCCAGTACAGGCTTTTACGCACTTCCTCTTCATTAAGGTTGTGGTAATCGCACAGCCAGCGCACCAGCTGCTCATGCAGGTTGTCCTGCTCTTCAACGCTCAGATAAAGCTCGGTGCGGTTACACGTAGAAAGCACCACGCCGCCCTGTACCAACGGCTGTTCCAGCAGGCTTCCCAGAGCCTGGTCGAGCGTGTCCGGCGAAAACGTGACGCGTTCTCGCAGCGATACCGGAGCAGTTTTGTGGTTGATGCCTAGCGCTAACAGGGTCATTGAACGGTCAGAGTAATACCGATGTTGATAAGGATTTCTGGGCGCATCATACAGGATGAGCGCGGTCAATAAAAGGGAGCTTCCCCACGGTGAGTATTGGTGCAATTTATGATTTAAGACAACTTGACCGTAGACGCCCCGGTTGCTCGCCGCTAGCATGAACGGTTAACCGCAATAACGATTAATAAGGATTTGCCGCCGCTATGTTTATGCCTAAAGCCCGTCTGATGCGCCTTCTGCCCCTTGCAAGCCTGGTTCTGGCCGGCTGTGCGCTCAATCAACCGAAAGGCCCGGGCAAGAGTCCGGACTCTCCGCAGTGGTTACAACACCAGCAACAAGTACAAAAAATCACCCAATATCAAACGCGTGGCGCTTTCGCTTATCTCTCCGATAGCCAAAAGGTTTACGCGCGCTTTAACTGGCAGCAAACCGCGCCGGACCGATATCGTCTCCTGCTGACCAACCCGCTTGGCAGCACCGAGCTGGAGCTCAATGCCCAGCCGGGCAAAGTCCAGCTGGTTGACCGCAACGGCAAGCGCTATGAAGCTCAGGACGCGGAAGATATGGTTGGCCGTCTGACCGGGATGCCGATACCTTTAAATAGCCTGCGCCAGTGGATGCTCGGCCTGCCGGGCGAAGCCACCGACTACAAGCTTGACGACCAGTATCGCCTGAGCGAAGTGAATTACAGCCAAAACGGTAAAACCTGGAAAGTGGTTTACAGCGACTACAGCGACAAAGTGCAGCCGTCCCTGCCGTCTAATATGGAGCTGCGCGAAGGCGACCAGCGCATCAAGCTGAAAATGGATAGCTGGACCGTAAAATAATGATGACCCGCTGGCCGTCTCCGGCAAAACTGAATCTTTTCCTGTATATCACTGGCCGTCGTGCGGATGGCTACCATAATCTTCAGACGCTGTTTCAGTTCCTGGATTATGGCGACACCCTGTCAATTGAGACGCGCAATGACGGCGTGCTCCAGCTGCTGACCGCCGTTGAAGGCGTCCCGGACGAAGAGAATTTGATTATTCGTGCTGCCCGCCTGCTGATGGCAGAAGCGGAACGTTTGGGCACGCTGCCGAAAGGTGCCGGTGCCAGTCTGGCCGTGGACAAAAAGCTGCCAATGGGCGGCGGCCTCGGCGGCGGCTCCTCAAATGCGGCGACGGTGCTGGTTGCCCTTAATCATCTGTGGAAAACCGGCCTTAGCGAAGACCAGCTTGCCGCGCTTGGGATCACGCTCGGCGCAGATGTCCCCGTCTTTGTTCGCGGTCACGCGGCCTTTGCTGAGGGCGTGGGCGAGATCCTTACGCCGGTCGAGCCAGCGGAAAAATGGTACCTCGTTGCGCACCCTGGCGTGAGCATTCCAACCCCGGTCATTTTTAAAGATCCTGAGCTGCCAAGAAATACCCCGATTCGATCAATTCAGACGTTGCTGGATTGTGAATTTAGTAATGATTGTGAGGTTATCGCAAGAAAACGTTTTCGTAAGGTTGATGAGCTGCTTTCCTGGCTGTTAGAATACGCGCCGTCGCGCCTGACTGGCACCGGCGCTTGTGTGTTTGCTGAATTTAGCACCGAGTCCGCTGCCCGCCAGGTGCTTGAGCAAGCCCCGGAATGGCTGCACGGGTTTGTTGCGCGAGGCGTTAATCTCTCCCCGCTGCATCAGGCCATATCCGGGCAAGCTGAGTATTGGTGACAACGTCACCTCGTTTCAGACGTTGCATCAAGCTCTTTATACACCGCCTGGATGGGTGTTGCCCCACCCGCCTACCCGCACTGATGCGGTAGCAGCCATCCGCCACTGGACGCATGCCTGAGGTTTTTCTCGTGCCTGATATGAAGCTTTTTGCTGGTAACGCCACCCCGGAACTAGCACAACGTATTGCCAACCGCCTGTACACCTCTCTTGGTGACGCCGCCGTCGGTCGTTTTAGCGACGGAGAAGTAAGCGTACAAATCAACGAAAACGTACGCGGTGGTGATATTTTCATCATCCAGTCCACCTGTGCTCCTACCAACGACAACCTGATGGAACTCGTTGTTATGGTCGACGCCCTGCGCCGCGCATCTGCAGGTCGTATTACCGCTGTTATCCCTTACTTTGGCTATGCTCGTCAGGACCGTCGTGTACGTTCTGCCCGCGTGCCGATCACCGCGAAAGTTGTCGCTGACTTCCTCTCAAGCGTTGGGGTTGACCGTGTTCTCACCGTGGACCTGCACGCAGAACAGATTCAGGGCTTCTTCGATGTGCCGGTCGATAACGTCTTCGGTAGCCCAATCCTGCTGGAAGATATGCTGCAAATCGGCCTGGAAAACCCGATTGTGGTTTCCCCGGACATCGGCGGCGTGGTGCGTGCCCGTGCTATCGCCAAGCTTCTGAACGACACCGACATGGCTATCATCGACAAACGTCGTCCGCGCGCTAACGTCTCTCAGGTTATGCACATCATTGGCGATGTGAGCGGCCGTGACTGCGTGCTGGTTGACGATATGATCGATACCGGTGGCACCCTGTGTAAAGCAGCGGAAGCGCTGAAAGAACGTGGCGCTAAACGTGTCTTCGCTTATGCCACCCACCCAATCTTCTCCGGCAACGCGGTTCACAACCTGCGTAACTCGGTTATTGATGAAGTGATTGTCTGCGATACCATCCCGCTGTCTGATGAAATCAAAGCGCTGCCTAACGTCCGCACCCTGACCCTGTCCGGTATGCTGGCCGAAGCAATCCGCCGTATCAGCAATGAAGAATCAATCTCTGCGATGTTCGAGCACTGATCGGACTCGCATTAAAAACCCGCTGCGGCGGGTTTTTTCGTTTACAGGACCCTATTTTTAGTTCGGCCTCCTTCACCTGCCAGTGATGACAGATGATGCGCACACGGATGAAATCATTGTGAAAAACGTATCTTCTTCCCCGGTTATGCCTTTCCGCGCCCTGATTGACGCCTGCTGGCGCGAAAAATACACCCTGTCCCGCTTGACCCGCGACGCGATTGCGGGCGTTACCGTGGGCATCATCGCCATCCCTCTGGCAATGGCTTTAGCTATTGGGAGCGGCGTGGCTCCGCAGTATGGACTTTACACTGCCGCCGTCGCAGGCATTGTGATTGCACTCAGCGGCGGCTCGCGCTACAGCGTTTCCGGCCCTACCGCCGCGTTTGTGGTCATCCTTTATCCCGTCGCCCAACAGTTTGGCCTGGCCGGCCTGCTGGTCGCTACGCTGATGTCCGGGGTGTTTCTTATTCTTTTTGGCCTGGCACGTTTTGGCCGCCTGATTGAATATATTCCGCTGCCGGTGACGCTCGGCTTTACCTCCGGGATCGGCATCACGATTGCCACCATGCAGGTGAAGGATTTTTTCGGCCTGACGCTCACCCACGTGCCGGAACATTACCTGAATAAAGTGGCCGCGCTGGCGATGGCCATGCCCACGCTAAACCCGGGTGATGCCGCTATCGGCATCGTGACGCTTGCCGTTTTGATCCTTTGGCCACGACTAGGCATCCGCCTGCCGGGCCATTTACCCGCGCTGCTTGCGGGCTGTGCCGTGATGGCTTTCGTTCATGCGATGGGCGGCGACGTAGCAACTATTGGCTCGCGCTTCCACTACGTGCTGGCCGATGGCTCGCAGGGCAACGGCATTCCCCAGCTTCTGCCACAGCTGATGCTGCCGTGGAATCTTCCCGCCTCTGACTTTACCCTAAGCTGGGACTCGCTCACCGCTCTGCTGCCCGCCGCCTTTTCTATGGCGATGCTCGGCGCTATCGAATCCCTGCTTTGCGCGGTGGTGCTCGACGGCATGACCGGGACCAAACATAACGCCAACGGTGAGCTGATCGGCCAGGGTCTGGGCAATATCATCGCGCCGTTCTTTGGCGGGATCACCGCTACGGCGGCTATTGCCCGCTCCGCAGCCAACGTACGCGCCGGAGCAACCTCTCCCGTGGCGGCGATTATTCACTCCCTGCTGGTGATCATGGCGCTGCTGGTGCTGGCCCCCCTGCTATCCTGGCTGCCGCTTTCCGCCATGGCCGCTCTGCTATTGATGGTGGCCTGGAACATGAGCGAAGCGCATAAGGTCGTCAGCCTGCTGCGCCGCGCTCCGAAAGACGACATTATTGTGATGCTGATCTGCATGTCGCTGACCGTACTGTTCGATATGGTGATCGCGATAGGCGTGGGGATTGTGCTGGCCTCACTGCTATTCATGCGGCGCATCGCCAGAATGACTCGCCTGGCGCAGATCAACGTCGCCGTGCCGGAAGGCGTTCTGGCACTGCGCGTAACAGGTCCGCTGTTCTTTGCCGCGGCAGAAGGCCTGTTTATCGACCTGAGCCAGCGCATCGAAAAAAATAAAATCATTATCTTACAGTGGGATGCCGTGCCGGTGCTGGATGCAGGCGGCCTTGATGCCTTCCAGCGCTTCGTGGATAAGCTGCCGGAAGGCTGTGAGCTACGCGTGACCAACCTTGAGTTTCAGCCGCTTCGCACGCTGGCCCGCGCCGGCGTTCAGCCAATCCCAGGACGCCTTGCGTTTTTCCCTGACGTGCAGGCGGCGCTTGCCGTCTGAAACAAAAAAGCTCCGCCAAACGGCGGAGCTTTATCAAATCTTAATGTCGACTTAACTGTGGCGGTGATGCTCGTCGCGGCGGCAGCGTTTGTCATAGTGGCGGACCCACCAGTAGCGGTCGCAAACCTGCTCGCGTCCGCCTGCTCGCGCACCGGCAAGCCAAAGCACTGCACCAACAAAGATGCTCAGCACGGCTCCATGCGCAAAGATCTGTGGGAAATTGAACTGAGGCAACTGGTTCAGAATGGAGTAACCAACGCCACCCACCATGACTATCAACCCCAACCCCATGAGAATATTACCGAGTAACGAAGCGTTTTTGCGTTTCATGTGTCACCTCCGGAAGGTTCCTGGGTCGGCGGGGAATATCCCCTTTCCTTGTGTGTAAAGTATAGACAACACCGCTTCGAAATATGTGCGTGAGCGATCACAATAACCAATGAAAGTATGACAAAAACTTACAAATAACCCGCTGAATAGCATGAAATTCTAATGGTTCACCCTCTGAACTATTCAATTATTAGGCCAGACGTGCATTGCGCTTTGTCATCGCCGCGGCGGCGCAGTAAACTACGCGGCTTGTGTCTGCTTTCAGGAAATGAAACGTGAGTATTAAATTGATTGTCGGCCTGGCCAACCCGGGTGCGGAATATGCGGCAACTCGTCATAACGCCGGGGCGTGGTATGTCGATCTGCTGGCCGAGCGTCATAATCAGTCGTTAAAAGAAGAGGCAAAATTCTTCGGCTATACCGCCCGAATCAATCTCGCAGGGGAAGACGTCCGCCTGCTGGTGCCCACCACGTTTATGAATTTAAGCGGCAAAGCCGTCAGCGCCATGGCCACCTTCTTCCGCATCGCGCCGGATGAAATTCTCGTCGCTCACGACGAACTCGATCTCCCTCCGGGCGTGGCTAAATTTAAGCTTGGTGGCGGTCACGGCGGCCACAACGGCCTGAAAGACATCATCAATAAGCTGGGCAATAACCCTAACTTTCATCGCTTACGCATTGGTATTGGCCATCCGGGCGATAAAAACAAGGTTGTCGGCTTTGTGCTCGGCAAACCTCCGCTCAGCGAGCAGAAACTGATTGATGACGCGGTAGACGAAGCGGCACGCTGCACGGAAGTCTGGCTGAAAGAAGGCCTGACCAAAGCGACTAATCGTCTGCACGCTTTCAAAGCACAGTAGCCTGTTTCCGGGCCGTACGAGCCTATTTCTGCGCCCGTTATAGCGGGTTTACGTGTATAATAGGCGAAGTTCTTTACATTTTGTCACTGAGTTAACATCAACTCTTTGATTACCAAGCAATTAAGGTGATTTAAACCATGGGATTCAAATGCGGTATCGTCGGCTTGCCGAACGTTGGTAAATCCACTCTGTTCAATGCCCTGACCAAAGCGGGAATCGAAGCTGCCAACTTCCCGTTCTGTACCATTGAGCCGAACACCGGCGTCGTGCCAATGCCGGACCCTCGTCTGGACAAGCTGGCCGAAATCGTAAAACCCCAGCGTATTCTGCCGACCACCATGGAATTCGTGGACATCGCCGGTCTGGTTAAAGGCGCATCCAAAGGTGAAGGCCTCGGCAACCAGTTCCTGACCAACATTCGCGAAACCGAAGCCATCGGCCACGTTGTACGCTGCTTTGAAAACGACAATATCATCCACGTAAATAATAAAGTGGATCCGGCTGATGACATTGACGTTATCAACACCGAACTGGCGCTCTCCGACCTCGACACCTGCGAACGCGCAATTCACCGCGTGCAGAAGAAAGCCAAAGGCGGTGACAAAGACGCTAAAGCCGAACTGGCCGCGCTGGAAAAATGTCTGCCACAGCTCGAAAACGCAGGCATGCTGCGCGCGCTGGACCTGACCGAAGAAGACAAAGCGGCGATCAAATACCTTAGCTTCCTGACGCTGAAGCCAACCATGTACATCGCCAACGTTAACGAAGACGGTTTCGAAAACAACCCGTACCTCGATAAAGTTCGCGAAATTGCCGCGGGTGAAGGTTCCGTAGTGGTTGCTGTATGTGCGGCGGTTGAATCCGACATCGCTGAGCTGGACGACGCCGATCGTGACGAATTCATGGCCGAGCTGGGCCTTGAAGAACCGGGTCTGAACCGCGTGATTCGCGCAGGCTACGAGCTGCTGAATCTGCAAACCTACTTTACCGCCGGCGTGAAAGAAGTGCGCGCGTGGACTATCCCGGTTGGCGCTACCGCTCCGCAGGCCGCCGGTAAAATTCACACCGACTTCGAGAAAGGCTTCATCCGCGCACAAACTATCGCCTATGAAGACTTCATCACCTATAAAGGTGAACAGGGTGCTAAAGAAGCGGGCAAAATGCGCGCCGAAGGCAAAGACTACATCGTCAAAGACGGCGACGTGATGAACTTCCTGTTTAACGTCTAATCAAACCTTTTTTTCGTAGAGACTCTGTCTCACAGAACAAGAAATAAACTTAAAATCCACGTACTTGCGTGGATTTTTTATATCTGTAACATTCAAACAGTCTCATAGCAGCGCAACTATAAGTGAAGTGGCGCAGGAACATGCTCGCTATTTTTTAATCATAATAAACATTAAAAATAAGTGTTTAATCAGCGTTTCCCGGTGTGACAGTTTCTTCCGTCTGAAAATATCTTGCCGTCAACGGAATAACATTATCTATCCCTGAAGTTATCAGGAATGCTCCCTTTATGTGGACGATGAACGATCTTCAACAATGTAACGGGTGGCAGCAAAACAATTCAGTAACAAATGTACCAGGAATACCAGCGTCAGCGTCCCTGACAGGGCGACCGCAACGGATGCGATACGGTAAAAATCGCTGAATATCAGATCCTGATCCGGGCGCAGGTTCTGACCAAACATGATACCCACGGTTGTGATACTGGCAAAACCTACGCCAGCCCCCACTTTTTCCATGACGTGTAAACGAGCGCTGAACGCCAGGCCAAGGCCAATCAAAGGCATCATTAACATCATATGGTCACTGTGGTTGTAGAGCAGCACCTGCACCAGCAGTACGTACAGACAACCAAATACCACGCCTGTAACGCGCCATATTGAACTCATCACCGCGCCACGATAGTGCAGCGGAAACAGGATCAAAATCCCCGCCATCAGCGCTGACAAAGAATCGCTCAAATCGCAAATCTGAAAAATAACAAAAATGAGAGTTGCCACCGTGCCACAAAGCAGCGATTCATGCCGCACGCGTGTGATGTCTTTCTCAATAACTGGAAGCCGGATGCGAGGCTCTACGTCCGGTAGCAGGTAATGCATTAGCCCGCTCAGACATACCGCCAGGATGCAGGCTTCAATATTCGAGAAGAGCAGCACGTGCCAGTCATTGACCGAATAGCTCATAAAATTGAGCATTACGCTCTGGCCCACCACGCCCATTGACCCGAACAAAAACAGCGGCCCCTGGCTCATGAAACGAAAGCGAATGACATACAATCCGAAGACGAGGGCCGTCATCAATACAGGCCAGTGTGAAAGGTAGCCGCAGATGAGTACCATTTCTGCGCAGTTTATTATCGCACTGAAGATAAACTGCCGGGCCACGTGGCGGCTAAACACGGGTACCAGTGACAGCAGCATAATCGGGTAAACCACATAAAATACCCCGTACTGCGTGTTATAAAAACTGGAGAGGCTAAGTGCGAACATCCCTGCAAAGACAATACGCAGCGTCTGGCGAAAATCGTTTGCGGTGTAGACCACGTTACCATGTGGAGTGAAGACCCAGGCCAGGGTGTTCATCGTTCCCTGAACCACAGATCTTTTGCTAGTAGACATAGTGCAACAGACTTACTAAATGAATTTGCATACCAGAGAAGAAGTGAGCAAAAGGGCCGTTGCTGTTGTACAACTGTACGGTAGCCCGGGCGCCTGTTGGCAGGCGATCGGGTAGCGACTCATCAAGCGCAATATGGATACGCATCCGTTGAGCGTCGCGAACCCAGCGGTTGGACTGCTCTGGTTGAGACAGCTGGCCGCTTACCGCTTCCTGTCCGGCGAGAACCCCTGCATCGCAGCTGGTGACATGAGCACGAAAAACTTTCCCCGGCAGAGCATCAAAGACAACAGCAGCAACGGTTCCCACTTGGGTATGGCGCAGGTTCTTCTCGCGGAAGTCTGCCACGATATCGGTATTTTCACTGACCAGAGCCAGTACGGCAGAGCCTGCGGCCACATAATACCCTGCGCTAAGCTGCAAATTACTTACCGTGCCGGATGTTCCGGCATAAATTTTCGTCCACCCCAGATTGAGCTGCGCTTCCTGCAGTTCATTGCGATATTTTTGTAGGGTGACATTGCGGCTGTCGTTCTTGTCCCCGCGCTCAACCTCCAGCGCGCGGATATTTGCCTCGAGTCCTTTTATCACCTGTTCACTGCTCTGCCAGGCAGTACGCACATTGTCGACTTCCTGCTGCGGCACACTCTGCACGGCTCCGAGCCGCTGGTAACGGTCGAAAGTCATTTTATTGTTTTGAGCGTTAAGTCGATTCTGCTTAAGGCTGGATCTTGCTGCCTCCAGCTGTTCATCCAGTTGCTGATTGGATAAGAGCGCCTGATGCAATGCGATTTCAGCCCGTTCGACCCGGTTGATAAACGGTGCAGGGTCAAGTTCGAACAGCAGTTCCCCTTGCTTTATCTGCTCATTATTTTGAACATGAACCTGAGCTACGTAACCCGTTACACGCGGTGATACTGGGGCAACTACACGCATCACGGTAGCATCTGGCGTCAGCGGGATCCTGATATCTGCAATAATGAAATAAACGAACATCAGCAGGAAAAGAGCAATACTCAATCTTACCCAGCGGGCAAATTTTTGTTCCGGTGTCATGATGGTGACTTAGCGTTTTGGCAATCTTCGCCACGGAGAATTCTCAAATTTCGTGCGATATTGTTTAAGGTTTCACTGAACTGTTCCATGTCCAGAGCTGAAATATTTTGTGACACTCGGCTCTGATATATTTCAACAACCTGAGAGATTTTTTCCAGTATTTCTTTGCCAGCAGACGTTAATGTCAGCAGGCGAATACGCTTGTCATAGGGTGAGGTTGTCCGCAACAAATAGCCTTGAGCTTCCAGCTGGCCGAGCGTTCGCATCAGAGGTGGCAGCTCAATACCCTGAGTTTGTGCCAATTCGCTCACCGACACATTATCTCCGGTTTGATGAAGCTGCATCAGCACTGTCCAGCCAGACTGCGTCAGACCAGTGTCAATGATTGCCCGATCGATGATCCCCCGCCACTGGCGCACGACCATCGCCATACGCATCCCCATTGGCCGTCTGGCGAATCGCTCATCTTCAGTTTCAGTCATTAGATCCTCCTTTCATCGGAGAATCAGAATAATACTTATCGTGATAAGCATCAAGAAACATGTTGAACGTTTCTATTTTACTGTTTCTCTCTGGACAACCCATCTTCCCCCATAGCCCCGCGACGTTCTGAAACAGGGTACTGCATGATAAAACCCTTCTCTCAGCAAAGGCTGTACTGATATAAACGTCATAAATTCCCGCCAAAAAGATTATCTTTTTGCTGACGTCATATTTACTAAATTCCCCGTGGATCTGGAAAAACCTGATAACTTAATCGTGGCAGCCTGGCTCTCTATTCGGACGAAATTTGATGTTGCTTTTGACGATAATAAACTTCAATAAGTTAAGCCACAACTGACCATTTAACGTATAAATATCTTCTATTGACTCATGAAATTTCAATAAACCTCATGGCGATCGATAAGTTTTTAAAAATCTACGCGCCTGCGTGGTTTTTTATTTGTCGCGTTTAGCTATCGTGGCTCGGGCCGATCAACCATTGTATGAACCGGGTGCCAATTTCCGCAGCAATAACTCGATATAGCAGTTATTACGAAGTGACAAAATAAATGCCGAAGAAGTTTAAATCCGTGGGCGCTTTCGGTGAGCGTGACATCCCAGGTATTAAAAAAGTCGTTAAGCATCCCCCCTTCAAGGGCGCATAATATTTCGGTACAAATAAATACGATTCCCGGCGCGCATTTTGTAAACCAGACGGCTACGACTGGCATAGATTGCTTTTATATCCACCCCCAGCCGTTCACCTATTTCGTGGGTATCCAGCCCTTGCTGAAGGCAGGAAAGCACGTTGACTTCGCGTTCCGAAAGTTTCGTTTTCAAACGATAATTGAACAGCGCATGGTTGCGCGACAGGCATGATAGTACTTCGCTCATCTCACTCTGACGATCGATAAAAACCACATTCTCAAGATGACGCAATGCGTAATAATCAAAGTCATTGGAGATAAATGCAAAAACCTTCACATTCTGAGATAAGCATTGTTTTACCTGCAAACGGCTTGTTGATTCCACATCGATAATCAGATAATTTCCACGCAGCGGCTTTGATAAAAATAGTGAATTCAGCGCAACGGCGAAGAAGTAGTCATCCGAAATAATAACGTGCGACGAGCTCATAATACTCCCTTTAAGATTTTTCATTTCATATACGTAATACTGTCATTGCTTATTGAACATTCTCACGTATGACGAAATTGCATGTTAACTTAACAGGCCTGCAATAAAAGGCGTTTTTAGCAAATCACGCCTTTACTCTGCACCGTCAACAGCCTGTTACCAGTTCAAATCAATCGCCACCGCCGCGGTCGCCACTCCGGGATCCGCGCTCGCCCGCGGGCACAGCACCCATACAAGCGGATCGGACCATGATGTTTCCGTCGTGATGGTGCGCAGATTAGTTTTGGAGCCATCCATCGGCACGGAGGAACTTTTGTCCGTACAACCGGCGTCGGCGGAAGCTGTCGTTCCCCGGAATCCGCGAATATCTCCGTTGATCGCACCCTTTACCGACATCAGCGGCAGGCTGTTTTTATCACCCGCCGGCGATTTGGGCGTCACCGAATAGGACACCGGCAACGAGGTTCCGGTCGGGTTGACGCAGGTCACGTCTAAAGTTGAGCTCACGGGAATGCCGCCGGGTTTGCCGACGTCCGCTGGCGTGACGTCGCCGAAGGATATAGATGCAGGCGTACTTACGCTGCAGCTGACGCCGGTCCAGGTAAGCGAAAACGTTTTCCGTTCGAAGGTCGAGGGGGTAGCGTTCCAGCGGTATCCGCGCGATGCCTGAGCGTAGACGGTTTTTGTCGCCATTTTTGCCGCTCCGGGTTTCACGTACACCCCATAACCAATTGCCGCCTGCGTGCCGCCGCCGGTATTCATTTCGACGACGCCGGTTGAGACGGTATAGGTTGTGCCCACGCCAAAACAGTCCGTACGAGAGCTTAGATCTCCGCTACCGGTGCCGAATTTATCCCATGACGCGGAGGACGTGGTGTTCAGGCCGGGATTGCTGTTCGGGGTAAACGTCCCACCATTAGTCACCGGGCTCATGTTACCCGCCGTCACAACCATCGGGCCTGACATGGTGCCGAACGGGATAACCAGAATCCCGCTGGCAATTTCGTAGCCGCGATAGCCGTCGTAAGTGGCCATCGGGTACATGTTGATGCACTCCCCGGTGGCGAGGGGGGCGGCAGAAACCAGAATCGTGCCGACCTGCCCGTAGCCGAGGAATGGCACCAGGTTTGCCGAGAAATACCAGCCGGGCTTGTTACCGGGCACGATGGCGCCGGTGGTCCACGGCAGCGTTGTGCTCACCGGCTCAGCGATCACCTGGTAGCCAGAACGCAGTTCCAGTGCGGAACAATTCGCAGCGCTAAGCAGTGCTGCCGCACCTAAAAGACATTTTGCCTGGTGTTTCCACGGATTGTTTGTACGTGGGATTTCTACTGTCATCTCTTACTCCTTTAGCGTCGCAGCGCGCGGGTTTCGCAGCCCTGCGACACACTTCTTCGTTAGTTCACGTTTAGCGACATTCGCCCTTCATCTGAATCACCGGCATCCGTGCGGTCGGCACCAGGTCGTGCAGGCTGTAATTCACGCGGCACTGCTTATCGTGACCTTTACCCCATATCACGGACAGCTCGCCTTTTTGCGGCAAACCGGTCAGATAAACCTGCCCGTTATCGCCCACAATGCCGGTGTTTTCTTCACGGGCGGCGTTTTTGTCCAGCGCGACGGTTGCCCCAAACGGCACCGCTTCCGCGCCGCCTTCTCGCATCATGGTCATCAGTACCTGATAGCCAATACGGGTAGCAAAGCTTGCTTTCACCACCGCGCCGTTGGTCGGGTAAACCGTCAGCTGGTTGTGCGGCAAATCGACGTTATCCGGCAACGTGCTCGGGTCGAGGCCAATGCTGTTGCGGCTGTAATCCGAGAGATAAGGCACGACGGCAAACCCGCGTGAGTCGGTCTTTCCGCCATTATTGGACAGGCTCACGCCTTCCGCGCCGGGGGCGTCGATCAGCGCAACCGAACTGCCCAGCGGCCTTGACAGCGTCACGCCTGCCGAATGGGCCACCGCGCCGCCGCTCAGGTTGACGTTCATCGAGCGCATGTCCGCCGCATAGCCGTAACCGGCGGAAACGTTGCCTTTGCTGCCCTGATAGCCAAGATTTAACGTGCTGTTACTGACCCGATCCTGATTGCCCCAGCCCTGCATCACGCTGTAAGAAAACGCGCCGTCGCCGTTGCTCCCGGCGATGCCAACCTGATTCTGCGTCCGCCCCTGGTTATCATGCGTGAACTGACCGCTGGCATAGGTGTTTTGCAGCGCGGGTGAAAAACTGAAAATGCTGAACGGCACGCTCAGGTTGAAAGACAGCTGGCGGTTTTCCGGCCACTCGCCGTTGCCTTTCATGCGGTCAACGGTGTAATAAAGTCCATAGCTGACGCCCTGATAGCTGCCGTTATAGCCCGCAGAAAGGCTGGTGAGCGTTTTCGTCGAGCCATAGTAATCGTCGCGGTTCGCCCGCAGGCTGACCGAACCCAGATCGCCAAGCTGCTGCGTGACCTGGGTCTGGAAACTGCTGCGACGACGGCTCATGATCCACGGCGAAACATCTTCCCGTGGCGCATAACCCATGCTGTTGTATTCCGAGAAGCTGTAGTAGTTTCGGGTCGAATAGCGCAGCGCGGTCAGATCCACCGAGGTGCCGGTGGCGAGCAGACTTTTGGAATAACGCACTCGCCACGAGCCTCCGTCCTGACGCTCCTGCCCCTCAAACTGCGTGCTGGAAAACGTGCCGTCGGCCGACACCGCGCCCAGACCGCCGAGGGAGGCTCCGCTTCCCAGGCTCAGCGCGCTGTAGCGCTGCGAGGCCAGCAGACCGCCGTAGAGCGTCAGGTTTTTTGGCAAACCATAAATCAGCGTCGCCAGCACAAAGTCAGACTGGCGCGAACCTTGCGTTGAGCCACCGTCATAGCGCCCGGCGGTGACTTCATATTTCGCCGCACCCGGCCGCAGCATGACCGGCAATGATGAATAGGGCACGACGAAGCTGCGGACGCTGCCGTCAGCTTCGGTCACCGCCACGGCCAGATCGCCGGACATTCCCGCCTGATACAAATCTTTGATTTCAAAAGGACCGGGCGCAACGTAAGTCTCATACACCACGTAGCCGTTCTGGCGCACGGTGACACGTGCGTTACTGTTGGCTACGCCAGCGATCGACGGGGCAAAACCGCGTAATCGCGCGGGCATCATTTGCTCGGTTGATCGCAGCTGCACGCCGCGGAACGGTATAGTATCCAGCACGTCGCCCCCGGTGCTGGCTTCGCCCATCAGCAGGCGGGAATGCCAGTCGCGAACATCGCGCGCGAGGTAGGTATTGGAAAAACGGGTGCTGTCAGTCCTGCTGCCGCCATCTGAATCCGCATGGCTGTGCGTAACGGTGCTGCGCAGACGCCATGCCCCGACGTTCGCCCCGCTCTGCACGTTGGCAAAAACGCTGTTGGACGCGCGCCGATCGCTGTTCACCGTCTGTTCATTACGCCCGGCGCTGAGAGTGTAGTTAAACAGCATCGCCGGAATCCCATCGTCCCACAGCGTGGAATCGCTCTGACTCTCCCGGCCTGGCTGCATGGCAACCTGCGGGATGCTGACCTCCAGCCTTAGGCGCGATAAATCAAACTTCACCGCAGATTGTGGGATCAGCGCGGTGAGATCGCCTACCGGCTGGTCTGTGGGTAAATCTTTCAGGGCGGGCAGCTGCTCAACGTTGACGCCCAGCGTTTTCAGCAGTGCGGGCGTTAGCTGCGGCACTACGTTGCCGCTGGCGTTCTTTTTGAACGCCAGCTCGAGTGATTCAGCTTCTCGCTGATTAACAAAAATGGTGACCAGATAATCGCCTTCTGCCACACCGCCCGCATGGGAAAAGGCTGAGAGATCGACTTCCGTCGTGCCCGTCCCCAGTGAGAGCAGCTCAGGATCAAAGTAATCCTCAGCCCACGCCCCCTGGCAGCCCAGAAGGACTAAAAGGGCAAGTGAATTGCGCGGAACCGCGCGTGTCGCGGCTACCGTGCCGTTTATCCTGAAACAGGATGTCAATTTCTTACTCAAGATCGTTCCCTGCTCTACCATGAATGATTCTTTGTCTTATGCCGTCCCGGAAGGGCCGAAACCTACGGTGTCTGACGCCGCAAAGGCGTGACGAGGCTGTCTTCGTCCAGTAACTGCCACTCCACCGCGCCGCGCCGCCCTGCTGACACGGGGTAACGCTGCTGTCCTTTTGGAGGGACCAGTCTGCGCAGCTCATCCGCCGCAAGAGATTCCCCTCCGACGGTCAGCCGGCTGAAGTTGAGGTAAAAAGGGGTCGGGTTATCGACCACCAGCACGTCGTTTTGCAGGCTGAAGCGAAGCTGCTTTGCGGCACCTTTTACCCCCTCTTCCGGCAGCCCTTCTGGCCGGTAAAACAGCTTCATGTTGTTCACCACGGCGAGCACCAGCCGGCCGTCGCTCTGGCTGGCTTTATCCGGCATCGCCGGGATGCCCTTGACGGAAAGGTAAAAGACCGACTCCCTGTCCTGCGGCAGTGCCGTGCTGGTGAGGCGGATACGCAGCGTAAGAGGCTCACCGGAATCAATGCGTTTTAATGGCGGCGTGACCATCAGCGGAATAGCACCGCCGAACGCTTTATCGTTACTTTCCGCCGCGGGTAACCCGGTGGTGAAATCCACCGGACGGATCCACGACTGCATCAGATAGGCGCGGTCAGTATTGTTGGTCATCGACCAGGTGATGCCCTTTTTCTCCGTTGCCGGATACACAATCCGGAACTGATTAAGCGAAAAACCGGACGCAATTTCCTGAGATGCCGTGCACGTCTGCGCCCCCGTAAAGCCGGCGAGAAACAGCAGGGATATCAATGCAAGTTTCATAACTTCCCTCCGCTGAGCACCGCGGCGTTAAACTGCGGGCTAATGCCGCCAAAATCATTAATCAATGTCCACTGCGCGCGTTGGACGCTGCCCGCGACGGCAATGCTGGCCTGCGAAAATGGCGCAATCATGAGGCCGCCGCTCACGTTCACTTCAGCCCGATCAAACGCCAGACGTGAAAACGTCAGGTAGTAGGGCGTCGGGTTATTCACCTGCACTTTCCCGCCCTGAAGATGGAACGTTAATCGCCCCGCCGCTTCTTCCTGGGACATCGCCAGTCCTGCCGGGCGATAGAACAGCTTGATGGTGTTCTGGATGCCCACGGAAACACGGGCCGCCAGCGAGGCGTCATCGGACTCTTTGGGCTGCGTCATGGAAGGCACGGCAACGGCGGTAAAATAAAACACCGACTCACGATCCTCAGGCAGCGTCGCATCGCCCTTACGCAAAATACGCACTGCGTTTTGGCTGTTGCCCTCCAGGCGGAACAGCGGAGGGGTGGTGAGAAATGGCGCTGGCTCCCGCCCGCTCGGGGTAGCGACAACCGCTGGCTGCACCAGATAGGGCAAGGTTCCGTGGTTTTGCAGGGTCAGCGTCTGCGCGTTATCCGAGGCCTGAAAAATAACGCGGGTACGCGTGATGCTGATCCCCCCCTCCGAAGCGGACGCGTCCTGAATCAACACCGCCAGAATCCCGGCCAGCATCAAAAAACGGCGTAATACAGATGTCATGAAATGCACGGCTGACTCCTCACTGATAGGAAAAATCGAACGTGACGCTGGCATTCAGCGTTCCGGATTTTGTAGCCGCGCTGGCGCACTGGCTGCCGCAGGACAGCGCCACTTTCAGTGGAATAGTGGTGATGCCAGTACCGTTAAAGTCGGAAGAATCCACCCGCACTGGAATAAACGTGTTGTCGGCTACGACTTCGCCCGCGGCCGTCGCAATTCGCACGCCGTAATTCACCGCTTGAGAGGTAGCCTGCCGGAACAGAAAATCACCGGAGGCGGTATTGCCCGTTCCCGTAACCGTGACGCCGGGACGCTGCACCGCACCGATAAATCCGCCGCACTGCGACAGGCTGATTTCCAGCGGCAACGGATCGGCCAGGCTGACGCCCTGTCGAATGTCAGAGGACAACATCACCCCGAAATCCAGGGCGGCAGGCGCTGAAACCTGGCAGGTCGGCGCCTGAAATGTCGCGCTAAACTGCACATCTGCCGCCGGAGTGCCGAACGTGACCGCCGGCAAAAACAGGCCAAGGCTCACCCTCAGAGCGAGTGAATGCCCTGAACTAAAGTTTCTATTTTTCATCGGGTTTATCTGTTAAAAGCGTTAAGGGAAAATAAAGGCGAAGGTGATTCTGGCGTTAACATTGCCCTGCGTCAGCATTGGGTCACCCGCGCTACGCACCAGCCCAACGGAGAAAGGCTGCACGGAGTTACCGTCATCCTGACTGATGAGCACCGTATCGCCGGGCGCAACGGTATTCTCCGCGTTATAAAAATCGCTCAGGCTGGTGAGCGTGCCTTTTTTCAGCATAAAACCGGCGTATTTTGCCGTTGAGCTACCGACCCGGAATAACCGCGAGTCCGTCAGCCCTGTCGATTCACCGATCACGCTCAACGAAGGCGCTTTGCCCCGCATTTCCACGCAGTTCAGGTTCACGCCCAGCGGCATAATTTGCGCCGTCCCGGTGGCAAATTGCGTGATGTTCTGGCGGTCAAAGGTGAGGCTGTTGCTGTCGAGTGAAACCTGACAGCTGCCGTCCACGATATTGGCCTTAATGTCAGTGGTTGCCCCGTGAGCTACCGCAGCGGACCCGATCAGCGCGATCCCAACAGCCAGACAAGCAGCGGCCGTTCTAATTGACGGAGCCACGGAACGCCTCCACGCCACCAAAATCATTAATCGCCGCCCACTCGGCTTTTCCCTGCCCGACGCTTATCGGGTAGGTATTTGCCGCAAACGGCGCAACCATGCTGGTACCTTTGATAACATCGAGTTTGATTTTTTTGCCGTCAATCATCAGCTTATTCAAAGAAATATAATAAGGCGTCGGATTTAACACCTTCACCCCCTGGCCGGTTCGCGAAAACTGTAATTTTCCCATCGCCTCTTTCTGCGTCATCGGCAAATTATCCGGGCGATAAAATAGCTTTACCGTATTACCGGTCGCCACCTGAAGGGTTCCACCGACAGTATTATCATTACTCCCCTGACCCGCTTTACCGGTCGGAATTGACATGACATTTAGATAAAAAACGGATTCCCTGTCGCTCGGCAGCGAATTTGTTTTTTTCAGAATGCGAATTTTATTCGTCGAGTCAGATTCAATACGAAATAATGCTGGCACAGGCAAAAAGACGCTGTCCGCAGGTTTCGCTGACAGGCTTTCTGAAATACCGACATTAATAAGGTAGGGTTGATTCGGCGATCGGTTATTAATGTCAACACTTTGGCTGCCGTCATGACCGGAAAAAATAACGCGCGAAGTGCCAAGGCTGATACTTGCTAATGCCGGCTGAATTAAAAAAAGAGTCAGGCTTAAAATAACGCCTGCTTTGCGATGAAACTTCATAATATTCTCTGCCAGTTCAATGGAGAAGAGAGGCCCTGAAGCGCCCCCCTTCCCTCACTCTTCGTATTGCCCCCAGGGTTAATGGGTGCTACGAATTCAGTCCAATCAGTTGCTTACGTAAGAAATTTTGACAGGCGCGCTGTAAGCTCCTGGCACTACGTTTGCCGTATCCATCACTGCCATACCCGCGGTGAAGGTATAGTTCAGCACACCGCCTTCGTCAGCCACAACCGGAATGCTGGTGTCGTTGGTAACCTGAGTGGCATTGTCAGACTGCTTCAGCATGAAGCCAGCGGTCTGGGTAACGTCGCTCAGGAACATGTCGTTATTTGTGCCCACCACGCCACTCACCTGCAAAGCGCCTGCTTCATCTGCGCTACAGTTTGTCAGATTTACCACGAGTGGCTCTTCGCCCACTTGTTGTTTGGCGGCAGTGAAGTCGGTCTTCGCAAAAGAACCCACGTTCAGGGTCGCTGCACCATTATTAGCCGTCACTTCACAAGTGGTGGCGACAATATTACCCTGCAGGGTGACATCAGCCTGAGTGGCAGCCTGAACGTTACCAGCGAAACCCATAACAAGAGCAACGGGTGCAAGGGCGATAATTTTTTTCATTACTTAATCCTTCGTTAAAATAGAGTCATCTTCAGTACAATCATTTATCTCAGCCTGCCGTGGCTGATGTGGAGAATAATAGGCGGTAACAGAATGGTTAACCATGGGAGGGAGATGAATTTAATGAAGGTTGCCGACTACAGATGTAGGACGTGAATAAATGAAAAATAATAAACGAACGCACTCAAAAACTAGCATGGCCTGCAATAAAAGCAAAGCCATACAAAGATGGCTTATATTAGCGACGACATCTATTTGCCGATTAACCGGGAATAGGCCTGTATAGCCGTACCCAGCATTTTGATTTGCTCCTCCAGCTGCGCGACGCCTTTTTCCAATGCAGGTGGATGAAGCCCGGCCACCAGCTGATTCTCCAGCGTTTCAGCCAGTTCATACAATGACGTTGCCCCCAGAAGCTGTAGGGTGCCATTAATCCGATGCAGAGAGTGATGCAACAAATCCCACTCTTCGCGCTCTAGCGCCAGAAGCGCGGCGGCGATATCTTTATCGTTTTCAACCCGCGCCTGCTCAAGCATCTGACACATCAGCTTTTTATCTCCGAGGCTGTGAGCTTCCAGAGTGGGCATGTCGATAAATGCCTCGATCGGCGGTGTATCCGCTGGCCCATTCACTCCACTGAGCGCCGCCTTCAGCTGTTGCAGATCGATGGGTTTGAACAGACACAAATTCATACCCACGGACAGACAGCGCTCTTTTTCCTCCGTTTGTGCATTGGCGGTTAGCCCCCAAATCACCATCGACTGATTCAGCTCCCGCACCCGCTGGGTCAGCGTGATGCCGTCCATGTTAGGCATATTCAGATCGGTAATCAGCAGATCGTAATCCTGTGTGCGGATGAGATTCAGCGCCTGAAGCCCGTCTTCCGCCTCATCAACGTGATAGCCGAGAATGTCCAGCTGACGTCGCAACAGCAGGCGGTTGGTCGGGTTATCTTCAGCAATCACGATTCTTAACCCCACCGGCAGCGTCGCCTCCTGTTCGGCAATCAGCGGCACTGCGGCGGCATTGTCCGAAGCCTGCGCGATCAGCGTCACCATCATGGTGGTTCCCATGCCCGGCTGGCTGGTCATGCTAATCTGCCCCGCCATGCGCTCCACCATTTCACGACAAATCACCAGCCCGAGGCCCGATCCAATCTGCCGTTTCCCTACCTGAGTCTGGCTGAAGGGTTTAAACAGCTGTTGCTGTTCGTCCTGGGCGATCCCCGCGCCGGTATCGCGCACGCTGAACGTAAGATAAACCCGCTCTTCACCCACCGCCTGCGTATGGGCAATCACATCCACTCCGCCTTCGGCCGTAAATTTGATCGCGTTACTCAACAAATTAGACAGCACCTGCTTCACCGCCTGCGGATCGAGCCACAGCGTTTTTCCCTCTTCCAGGCGGCAATCGACCGTCAGCCGCAGATTTTTCTGCCGCGCCAGCCCCTCAAAATTGGCCACCGTAGCGTTAATCACCGGTTCAAGATCGACCCACTCCGGCGCCAGCGTGAAATTGCCGGACTCAATTTTTTCCATATCCAGAACGTCGCCGATCAGCGCAATCAGCGTTTGCGCCGTGCTGTAGGCCAGCTGAATGGCTTCCTGAGTTTCTTCCGCGCTCTGTTTACGGGTGGTTAACAGCTCAAGGAAGCCCATGATCGAACTGATCGGCGTGCGGATTTCGTGGCTCATGCTGGCAAGGAACTGACTTTTGGCCTGGTTAGCATCGATGGCTTTATCTTTCTCCACCTGCAAAGCTTTCATCAGCTGCCGGGATTCCGTGATGTCCTGCCAGCCACAAATCAGTATGGCGGGGCGGCTTTCAGGCATCTTGCACAAAGTTAGCCAGTGCAGGATCTGGCGATTTTCTTCACCATTATTTAACGTCAGGGAATGTGTCAGCACGTTGCCTGGCGTGAGGCCCCGTTGAATATCCGGCTGGACGGCATGAAAAACATCCGTCAGCGGGCTGCGGCGGTCAAACAGGGAGTGGGCCATCGAACCGCGCAGTTCAGGGATAAAAAAATCGCTGAACGCGCTGTTATAATTTTCCAGTTCACCCTCAACGGTGATGACATAAACGGGCATTGGAATTGAATTGGATAACGTCTGGCTGAACGTCAACTGATAATAAAGCTCGGCCTGCGCGGCCTTGCCACGACCAATCGCGCGTAGCAAATAGACCCCCCACAGCAGGCTGGAAATCACCAGTAAAATCGCCAGGCCGATAACCAGATAAAATGGCCGGTTATACAGATTCCAGGTACCGATTTTGACATCCGGGGCCTTGGTCCATTTACCGGCCAGATTCAGGATCTCTTTCGGCGGAATATCATCCAGCGCCTTATTCAAAATACTTTGCAGTTCGGAGGCGTCGCGCGGGATCGCGAAAGCAATTTGTGCCGAGGGTTCATCCGGGATGCGGGTATATTTCATGGTGCCGGGATAATAATGGTCGATAATAAACCGCGAGGCGAGCTGGGTAGAGACCACGGCGTCGACATCGCCGAGCATGAGTTTACTGAGCGCCGTGCTGGTATTTTCCGCAATAACCCATTCTACGCCCGGGTATTTCTTTTTGAGTTTATCGGTCAGCGGATGATAAGCGGGTATGGCCACTTTTGACCCCGGCGTCAGCATGTCTTTTTGCTCCGATGAGGCACGCGTCACCAGGACAAAGGGGGTGGCAATAAAAGGATGGGTAAACAGCATTTCCTCTTCCCGCTCGGCGCTGAACGTCGCCGTCGGCAGCACGTCCCAGCCGCCTTTACGCATAATATCGACCATATCCGTATTCGAATTGGCAATCACCGGCTGGAAAATCAACCCGGTTTGCAGCTGGATTAGATTAAGAATGTCGCCCAGTAATCCGCGTATTTCTCGATCGTCATCCACCATGCTTAGCGGTGCGTAATAAGGATTAATCAGCACGCGCAGCACCGGATGTTTGGCTATCCAGCGTTCTTCACGCGGCGTCAATTTCATCGCCTTATTCAGGAAGGAAATATTGCCGGTATCCACCCACGACTGGGCAATTTGTTTATGGGTTTGCTCCGTCAGAGAGCTGATAAAAGTGTCGAGAATGCCAAGCAGCTGCTGCTGGTCAGCCGGAACGATGAAATGATTACCCGTCTGCGGTTCCCGCCAAAATTTCACCATTTCCAGCGACTGATAAAAATCACGCACCAGGATAAAACTGGAGGTGAGATTGTTGCCAAAGAAATAGTCATTTTCGTGATTGACCACCGAAGCCAGCGCCAGATAGTTGTCCGCATAGGAAGTGATTCTGGCCTTAGGGAACACCATTTTAATAAACTGCTCTGGCGGATAATCCTGCTTGATAGCGATAGAAATCTCGTGCTTAGCGTCAGACAACGGCTTCATCACGTCGGCCTGCCGCGCGACGAGGGTTGGATAAGCGCGGATCAGCGGCAGCGAGGCGGCAAACGCGGGGTTCAAATCACGCTCACCGGCGGGCGACGTCAGCACCATATCCGCTTCGCCTGCTTTTAGCGCTGTTAATGCCGCATCAAGATCATCGTAATGCGTAATGATCACTTTGATTTGAAGAGAATTTTCCATCAAAAGCAGATAATCAGCATTCATCCCCTGATAGCGCCCCGTAGTGGAATTCATGCTCAGCGGCGGGGTTTCCTGCCCGTATACGGCTATCGTCAGCGAACGCTTTGCCGCCAGCCACAGCAGATCGTAATGGCCTAAAGGCAGGGCGGGCGTAAACACCTGATTATCGCTGGCAAGCGAAAGCGTCACGGGTTCAGGTTTTGCTGAATGCGCGGGAAAATGCACGAACAATAAGATTAACAGCACCGCTATGGTCCGCTTTATCATGGTGTTACCCGATAGCATTTCGTTTTGCAAAAGAGAAAAGATCCATCAGTGATTTGCAGTTTAGCTTTTCCATCAGGCGGCTTTTGTAGGTGCTCACGGTTTTATTACTGATACACATTTCCGATGCGATTTTCATATTATCGTCACCGTTCAAAATATAACGCATCACTTTAATTTCCTGACTCGATAGCGACTGTAACATCTCCTGCTCAGAAGAGAGGCTACCCATGAACGTCTGCAACGACAGAGGGAAATAGCTATAACCGTTTTGTGCCGCATGCACCGCGGCTATAATATTGGTCATGCCCTCTTTCTTACTGATGAATGCATTCGCTCCCGCATCGGCGCTTCGTTTGCCATAAAATAAATCGTTCTTGGCGGAAACCACAATAATAATCCGGCTAAACGCCTGCTTGCGAAGTTTTTCCACTACTTCAATACCGCTCATTATTGGAATATCCACATCAACGATAACCAAATCCGGGCAGTGCTCCCCAACAAGCTGCAACGCCTGTAAACCATCACCGGCCTCGGCAACGACGGTAATCCCCTCATTTTCCAGCAGATTTTTAATCGCCATACGAGCCAGCGGATGATCGTCAACGATGACAGCTTGTAACTTATTGGTTTTACTCATCTTAGCTCCTTATTAGCATCGTTCTTCGGGTTTCGAAGTCGACGAAATCACCCGCGACACAGCGCACCCCACCACGGCTGATGCCGTAATTATAACGCGCCGCAGGATAACGAAAGTTTTTTGCTGCCTGTTATTATTCAGTGCTTTGAATGGAAATCAGGAAGATTAAGTCTACAGCCTCTGCAACATTATTTCTATTAGCATTGAGACAAAGGTTATCACGCCAAAAAGAAACGCGACAGGCTTAAGAAAATTCGTTAAGGAAAGGTTTAAAGTAATCTCACAGTGATGTTTTAACCTTTTTTTATGGCAAAAACGCAGCAATTTGTCGCGTGGACTTCACGTGTAGGATATCCCCTGCAAAAGTTTCCGATATCTCCACTGTATTTGATCTGCACCGATGTTTAACCTGTCTGAATATTTTAACACCTGCCACCCACCTTAAATGGATGCTCTTTCGCATGGAAGAATTGCGCTGTGCCGAAATAGCTTTTGGCAAAGTCCGTCCACAACGGAAAAATAAAAAACGGATGATATACGTCGCGTTAATTATCATCCCATATTTTATTTTCTGCATCTGGTCGAGTTTTAGCTATCATCGTGTGCCCGAAACCACCGATGCCTATATTACCGGTAATCCAGTTTTTATCTCCTCTGAGATAAGCGGGCGCGTCGCGCTCGTCACGCCGACCCTCAGCGACAGAGTCCGCAAAGGCGATATCCTGCTACATATGGATAATACCCGCGAGGCACTTCATGTAAAAAAAGCCGAACGGGCGCTGCTGGAAACTGGAAAAGAAGTTAAAGAGCGTTACATCGCAGATAGCCAAAATAATACCCATATTCTCACCGCCCAGATGGCTTACCAGCAGGCGCTAAATGATTACAACCGCCGGTTACAGTCAATAGGGCCCAGAGCAATTTCTGAAGAGGATCTCCGGCAGGCTCTCGGCAGCGTCAATAATAGCAAAGCGGCTCTGGATACTGCCATTCAACTCTATCGCCGCAATTTACTGTCGCTACGGGATGCCGATATTGCCCGGCAAAAGCTGATTCTCCAGGCCAGAGAGGCTTTGCAAAAAGCCGCTGAGGCGCTTGACCGCACGGCAATACGCAGTCCCGTCACAGGCTATGTTGCGCAAAGAAATGTGCATGCCGGTTTGACAGTCAGCCCGGGGCAAAAGCTCATGGCCGTCGTGCCCGCCGATCGAATGTGGATAAATGCCAACTTCACCGCCACGCAGCTTTTGGGCGTCAGCATCGGCCAGAAAGCATCGATTGTGACGGAAATGTACGGCAATAACGTGATTTTCGACGGACAGGTGGAAGGATGGGATCGGGATACCAGCCCTGCTTTATTAGCCTTAAGCAGTAAAAGAAAACCGATCGGTGAGATGCAAAAAATTGCCGTCCGCATTTCCATCAATCCGATGCAAATGAGCCAGTATCCGCTGAGGATTGGGGTCTCTTCAAAAGTGAGATTGCTCAACGGCCACGCCCGCAGCGCGCTCATGACGATGTTGAGGAAAGGAATAAATACGCTGTGTGCATATCGGCGGCAGACAGTGCGTGACCAAAGGAAAGATCCGAGGACAGCAGGCCGCGTTGAAGCCAGGAAAATGCGCCATTAAAAACCATGGCTTGCAGAACCTAAGAACTGACTGCGCCAGAGCCTGGAAAGTGGCCTTCCGATGCAGTTCTTGCCTGATGACAACTTTCCCTGCAACTATTTGCTCCTGCTTTATTCCACGGACCGGCAGCAGACGGCGAAGCTGCACTGTTTGGTGCTGCCTACGGTTGAAGCATTTGTCTGATACCGTTTGGGTAGTTAAAACTCAAGGTCGAGATATTATGCGAGGGCTAATTTATGCCCAGCGCCACGGCACGAATATTATTTTTCCACATCCTCTTCAGTCGCTGCTGGCTCACTTAAAAGTGGCCAGGCGGCATCCCAGGCAAGCCAAATGCTGTGCAGCGTAATGGCGTTTTTTATCCCCAACTTTCGCAGCCCGCTCTTCTTATGCGCGCTAATGGTTTTATCACTAACATTCAGCATCCTGGCCATCGTTTTCTGGCTAGAAACATGACAAACGGCTTTGACCACTCTTTCCTCGTTGAACGTGAGGCGCTCCTGGCAAGCCTTCTGACTATCATTCTGAGAACTGTCTTTTAGCCATGCTCGAAACTCGGCTAAAGATGAATTTCGGTATAAATAGGAATGTCGGCAGTGCACTAATGCGCTAAACGGATCGTTTAGTTTTTTTACAGCGGCCCCGTCCTCATAAAGTAAATAAACGCACTGACTCCCGGAATCAAAAACAATGGTCCCTTGGCGCGGACATATATTAATTTCTTTATTTAACAGCTTAACGCCCAATATAAAATAATTGTCGCAGGATATAATCTGCACGGCTCCGTCCAAATGTTTAACAGCGGATGTTTAAGGAAAGGCCTGTACGCCAGGCCTTATAGTAAAAATTAAGCTCAGGGCTGCGGTGGCAACCCCGAATGGCGATATTTACCCATAATATTAGCCGATAGCCTGCACTCGCTGAATAACGTCGTTGACGGTCAGATTGCTGCTGATATCCGACTCAGGAATGATTACGCCAATTTCTTCAAGGCGCATCAGGAGATCGATCAGCTCAACGGAATCCATCGCAAGATCGTGAACAAGGCTGTCCTGCGGCTTAATATTGACCGGCAGCACCCCGTTAACCTGATAAATCAGATTGGCGACCAGAGACTGGACCGGGTTTTCAACGGCGATATTGCTCATTATTTCGCACCATTAATCGCGGTCTGCACTGGCTCTGCTGGTGTAACGTCTTCATCCTCAATGGCGTTACCTGAACGAATCCACCAGTTGTCTCTACCATCGCTCTGCGGAATCATTTTGTCCCTGAGGACCGGTTCCCGATTGAGCGGATCAACTGTCCGCCAGGTGGTATGAAGCTGCTTATATCCCGTCAAATTGCCGGTGTTACCCGGCGCATTCTGAGTGAGCTTCGCCGGTTGCCAGCTATTTTTTTTTGATACCTCGGCTTGTTTCTCATTAACCCGCGGCGCTGGCGATTGTCGCATTTTCACAGAATCTTGCTGCGCAAACGTAGGCTCATTTGCGGTACCTAAGCCCTCGACCCCGCTTATGGATGAATCACCCCCTGCCTCAGAGTCAATAAAAACCGGCTCCGCATAAAAGGGGCCGTCCATATTCTGATGTCGAACTACGCTGACCTCTTCAGTAACAGTATGGATATGAGATGAACCTGCATGCCGAATATCACTATTCCGTGCAGGCGCTATCTCAATCTTTTTTGTTCCCGTTGGATCGGAGGCTGCCGAAGATACCGGACGATTAAAATGTGTAGGATTCGGATCTTTTCTGTTCATATGGCTGTGGATAGGCTGGGACGTCACAATTCGATCACCCCGGGCAGCCTCGCCGGTGAAAGCGCCAGGACCCGGTGTAAATGTCAGGGTTCGCTCTTCACCCGCTCTCTGCACCAGGCGCTGCGCCTGCATGCGAACCCATCCCAAGGGCATTTCTTTGCTTTCAGGACGCGCCGTGGAGTTCTCCTTAAGGTTAACTCTATTCGAATCAGGCTCATCGGAAGCGACCCGACGCGGCAGCGGCGTGACGTCTCCCCTTAGGCCACTCTCTTCCGAAGCCGCGATAAGAACGGGGATTTCTAAAGTGCTCGTGTAAACTTCCCCCGGCTTCACGGCCGGAACGCCGTCATTAGTCGCAGGCTTAAGATTTCCGACGCTTTCGATTTTATTCGCGAAGCGCTGGGCCCCCGCAATCAACTCCAGATATTTATGGGTAAGTTTCTCCTTACCGGTTTTATCCAGATCGGAGGCTAGAATCTCCTTTAAATCAGCCGTGCTAAGGCCAGGCTGGGCGCTATGCGCACCGCCGGATGAATTATTAATATCGCCAACGCTGCCGCCCGTACTGGTATTGGTGATATGCAGCGTGATCGGCCCGTTCCCCGGCCCGGCGGGGAGGGTCAGCGACTGAACATCGGGTTTATTTCCAGGC
>DASXGN010000023.1:0-41885 GCA_036489025.1 Buttiauxella sp. | reverse complement strand
GTAGTGCGGACTGTCCATAAATTGCCCCTCACGCCCTACAATCTGTCAACAGATGAGTAAAACGTCAATATAGGTAGCGGGGATTTACAACCGAGGTGAGAATCAGCGAACAAAGTGAAAAAAAAGCCTGTCGCGGCATTCCCAGCAGGGAAATTTATGCTACTGCCATGTTTGTAGAATATATCACTGCTTAAAAGACAACCTATAGCCGTAATCGGTTGTACGAATTTTGTAAAATTTATTGCTAAATGATGATTATCTGAACGATATATTTTGTGATCTATATCTCCTACAGCGAATCATGCTGGAATAAAACATAAGCAACCGCGCTTTAATCCACGATTTTCCATAACAAAATACGATGGAAAATGTCACAAAATCGGCAACATAAGGTCGATACCGCGAGCAAGACCCGCCGAGGAAGAGTTTTTATTTTTTTTCATTTACTAACCAATTGTTAGTAAACGATTTTAAATAGAAAAGACCTGGTTAGAACATTAAAATACGATTCACTCGAACTGATTATCCAGATTGCTAAAACAACACAAGTTAACCAGCCCAACTTGGCAATCAGTTTGAATGAGGGTTAAAGGTACTGTGGGAAAAAGGATTCGCGGATATAACAAAGTTGCGCACGATTTAACGAGCTGAAGTAATAGCTGGGTTTCAGATGCAAAAAAGCCAACCCGAAGGTTGGCTTTTTCTAAATTTGGTCGGCGAGAGAGGATTCGAACCTCCGACCCACTGGTCCCAAACCAGTTGCGCTACCAAGCTGCGCTACTCGCCGAATGCGGAGCGCATCTTACTGCGCACCGTTTTGGTCGTCAATCCCTTAACTTAAAAATCCCTGTCGTTTGGCTTAAAAGCAAGCGCTTGTAGAACAATTGTTACTGCGCGGCCTTCTGCGGCACGTGGCACCAGTTGTTGTTCTCGTT
Organism: Buttiauxella sp.; assembly: GCA_036489025.1. Lineage (GTDB taxonomy): Bacteria > Pseudomonadota > Gammaproteobacteria > Enterobacterales > Enterobacteriaceae > Dryocola. The sequence goes on along the minus strand of DASXGN010000023.1, from coordinate 40,950 downwards.
AATCCCGCCATTTGGCGAGGTATAACCAAGGCAGCCGAGAATGGTGTCGTACAGTTCAACGTGACGATGCGGCACCTTCATCGCAGCCTGCTCTTTCATATGCTCAAATGAACGAGCGCGGTCGGGGTCCTCAAGATACTTATCAGAAGCCCAAACCAACAGCGGAACGCGGAACTGCTCCGGAGGAGCCATTCCTCGCGGCGTGCCGTGCAAATGCTTATGCTCGCTGATTGACTCACCGTGATCCGAGGCATAGAAAATGATGGCACGCTTATCGCGGAGCTGATTAATCACGTCAGAGATCACCGTGTCGGTATAAAGTACCGAGTTATCGAACGCGTTAATCAACTGTTCTTTGCTGCACTCTTTATCGATGCTCACGCATTCCGGCGTCCACTTCGCAAAGCTCCGTGGATAACGTTGCACGTAGGAGAAGTGCGAGCCTTTGGTGTGCAGGATAACCAGATGTTTGCCCTTCGGATGTTCGTCAATGGAGCGCTTCATCTCTTCCACCAACAGCATATCGTCGACCTGTTTGCCGCTGTTGCGCGGTTCGGCAGCGATCTGCTCACGATAGGAGAAATTATCCGCCATCGTGTTGCCATAGAACCAGACTTCGCTTTGCATCGCATACAAATTCGAGGAGAAGCCCAGCTGTTTCAGCACGGCAAAAACGTTCTGCTCTTTAAGCGTGCGCTGCGGGTTATCTTCCGCCCCACCTTCACGCACAAACATGCAGCGCAGGGAGAGCTTGGTGGCGGTATCGCAGGATTCACCGCGGAAGGCCACCAGGTTTTTCTCCTGGGCCAGCTTTGGCGTGGTATCCCGGTCATAGCCCAGAATCCCCATATGATCCCAGCGGGTGGTTTCACCGATGATAAACACCATATAGGTATCATCGATATCTTTTGGTGCCGTGTAGGTGAATTTCTTCACCGGATTCAGCAGCGAGCCGTTGTCGTTCGACTCATCAATCTGCGCCCAGGCAAACAGGCCCAGCGCGGAAATCCAGTTGGACGGCAAATAAGAGTTAGCCACCACGCCGCCGTAGCTTGGCATATCAACGGTGGAACGTTTTTCAATGCGGTTTTGCTGCTTATCCAGATAACGCAAGGGAGCCCAGACCATTAGCCCGGCAAGCAGCACAATCGCTACGCTCTTCACGCGATGCCCACGAGTTTGCAGCTGCTTGAGCAGCGTATAGCGGCAGGTATTGCTCCAGATAAGTACCAGTGGGATAACGCTGACCAGGATCATCCACAAAACAAAGTGGTAGCCGACAATTTCTTTGGATAAGTCGATATCCGTGGTCATGACCGAAGCAATAATACCGTAGCCGATCACGACGTTAAGAAACGTCATGTAATAGCTTGCCCCCACGGAACACAGCACGATAAAGGTGGTGAGTATTCGCCAGACTAAGCGTCCGAATAGCGAAAGCACACGCAGTAAAAAGAAGGTAACTAAAACCGTAGCGCAGACCTCAGCCACGGCGGCAAACGCTTTCCATGCGTTTAAATCATGCGCTAATCCATCAAAGCGGTGATAAAAAACCGAGATGTTCAAAAACAGGCCGATGTATACCGCTAACAGAAAGCATAATTTCTGCTGGGTCATCGATTTAATGTAATTCATTCAGGGTGTCCTGGCGCAATAAAAGAAGACGTATAAAACGTTACTCAGACCCTAAAAGCGTGAGGGAGTTCTGAGTAAGAAAGCGTTGCATGGGAATCGGGATGATTCTGAGGCCGTGAATCCTAAGACTGGCGCGGGCTAGTAGAGCACAGAGGCGGGGAAAAGTATCGTCAAAAAGAGTGATCCGGCCCGTTATTTACACGGTGCGGGCCGGGTAAACGCCGTTAATTAATGATGTTAAGCTTCACATCAATATTCCCGCGCGTAGCGTTGGAATAGGGACAAACAATATGCGCTTTTTGCACTAATGCTTCGGCTTCGGCTTTATCCATGCCGGGCAGATGGATATCCAGCTGAGCTTCAATACCAAATCCGGTTGGCAGTGGCCCAATCCCGACCTGGCCTTCAATAAAAGCATCCTGAGGGATTTTTTTCTTTTCCTGCGCGGCTACGTGTTTGAGCGCGCCAAGGAAGCAGGCTGAATAGCCCGCGGCAAACAGCTGTTCAGGGTTTGTGACTTCACCGCCCGCCCCGCCCATCTCTTTCGGCACGCCCAGCTTAACGTCCAGCACGCCATCAGAGGAGGTTGCACGACCATCACGGCCACCGGTTGCTTTAGCTTTGGCGCGGTAAACCACTTTTTCTAAGGACATTGCGTTTTCCTTTTGTTGGGGTAGATAACAAAGGATAGTCGCCCGGGCTGAATTTTGTGGATTAACGGAAAGGTCTGACGGGGCGGCTGAATAAACCGAGCCGCCGTAAAATGTCCCGGCGGCCTGGTTTGTGGAGCTTTCAGCCTGCCATCAGGCGTGAGCGTGTTTGCCGTGCTGCACGGCTTCACGGGCGGGCTGGCGAATAGTCGTGGAAAGCGCCAGCGACAGAATTAACAGGGCGAAGATGACGCAGAAGGTCACGTAGAAGCCGCCAAACAGCGAAGCGATAATAGAGCCGCAGATGCTGCCAATCCCGAAGCCCAGGTAAATCACACCGTAGTTTTTGGTCAGGTTATTCAGGCCAAAGAACTCGCTCACCAGGGAAGGATAAACGGTGATGGTGCCGCCGAAGTTAAAGGCCACGCAGGCGATAGCGGCAAAGAAGGTCGCTTCATTTAACGGGGCGAACAGCAGCGCCGCCATGCCCACCAGCGAAATCACCTGGCCGATGGTAATGACACGGATTCGCGCAATTTTGTCGGACAGAATGCCCAGCACCAGGCGGCCGCTCAGGTTCGCAATGGCGATAGCCGTCACCGCATTTGCCGCAGACTCGGCGCTTAAATGCACCATGCCCTGAGCAATATCTTTCGCCACGCCAATCACATACAGGCCGCTCATACAGGCGGTCAGGAACATCACCGCCAGCATCCAGTACTGCGGCTTACGCATCGATTCTGCGAGGGTGAAATCTTTCTCGGTCACGCCGTTCACGGTTTGCGCTTCGTGTTTCGGCGCGTCTTTCATCAGCGTGGCCCCGAACAGAATCATCACCATCGCCAGCCCACCCCAGATCATAAAGGTATTTTCCAGACCGTAGGTCGCCAGCAGATGAGTATCAATGTATTTAAAACCGAGGCTGCCAAGGCCGTAAGAACCAATCGCAAACGCGGAAATCAACCCTTTACGCTCCGGGAACCACTTCACGCAGTTAGAGAGCGTCAGCAGATAGCCCGCGCCGTCTGCCAGGCCCACCAGCACGCCCGCGCTCAGCCAGAGCATCATCAGATTGCTGGAGTGCGCGGTCAGGAAGAAGCCGACGCCGAGCAGCACGCCGGCTGCCATCGTCACTTTGCGAACGCCAAAACGTTCCTGCAGCTTACCGGCAACGGATGAGGAAATGGCCAGGCCCAGGCTTAATAACCCAAAAGAGAATGCCACCTGGCTAATAGGCTCATTGAGTTTTTCAGACAGCGCGCTGTTAAACAGGCTCCAGGTATAAACGGAACCCAGCGCAAATTGGGTAATGATTGTCCCGATAAGGGTTAACCAACGCGTGCGGTTGTACTGAACTGTGTTCATGGCAGTTGTCCTGCGAATCTAAGGGAAGTTATCTGCCAATAAGGGTAACGAAGCGCATTTTATTCCAGGAGAAAAAGGCATGAACTGCCCGGCAGGCGGAATGAAATGCATCTGTGAGGGAATGAACGGCCTGCGAAGAGGAAAAAAGAAGGAATTTGTGAGTGCTTACTATCACCGAAAGCCGCATATAACCTGTATATAGGATGTTAAATTTTAATGTGATCGGGTTAACGGAATGGGTTATTTGTATCAGACTGTAGCGAAAAAAATCTGCCGCCCTCCGATCGGATGGCATCAGATAAAACGTGCCCCGGCCTGGAAAATCTGTAGCGGAATAAAATGTATGTAAGTGACCATTATCAAAAACGGGCGCTAACGCCAAGATTGTACAGATAGGCTTCACCGGAAGACGCCCCTTCGGCCTGCGACATTGAGGCAAACGCGGCAACGTTTTTCCCGATGGGCATATCGGCACCGACGGTGACATCCATCCAGCTGGTATCCTGCACGCTGGCCGCATTAGGCCGCGAGCCGCTCTGGGCTTTCCAGATATTATCGCCGTACTGATGGCTGTAGCTTACCTGCGCCCACGGGCGGAAATAGCCCAATGAGGAGTCCAGCCGCCAGCCCACGGTCGACACGCTGGCGTGCCAGAGCTGGTCGTTAAACCGCGAGGCCACCACGCTGTCGCCGTATTCGTTGTAAATGCCGGTTGAGCTGCCGTCCCAGCTATATTCCGCGGTCGGGCCGGTGGTAATATTGCCCAGCACGGGGATATTCCAGCCGATGCCCAGCCGGGTATTATCGGCGCTCGCGGCGTCGTTTCCAGCGGCAACGGCCAGCCCGCTCTGGCTTTGCAGAACCTGCGAGGAGTGGATACGTTCGGCAAGAATATCGTTATAGCTTGGCGCTCGCTCGCTATCCCAGGTATAACGATCCTGTGCATCGCCCGTTGATTCTTCCGCGACGTACTCCTGCTGCCAGGCAAAAGCGCTGGCTGCATGGAGCAGGCAACATGAGGCAAGCACCGTGAAAAGCGTGACACGGCGACCACTGCGTAGAGAATTTTTTATCATCAAAACGACTCCAGGAAAGAGCCAAATCCGGCGTTATTTTTTGTGTTTTTGACGGGCTTGCGGATACCCCTGAATTAACTATTGTCTCTTTATCAGACACGTCAAGCCGACTCATCAATATTTCATCAGAGGGAACAGATTATGCAGCGTTGCGGATGGGTAACCCAGGACCCGCTTTACCTGGAATATCACGACAAGGAGTGGGGCGTCCCGGTGACCGACGGGCAAAAACTTTTTGAGATGATCTGCCTGGAGGGCCAGCAGGCGGGGCTTTCCTGGATAACCGTGTTAAAAAAGCGCGAAAACTATCGCCGCTGTTTTAAAGACTTTGACCCGCAGGCGGTGGCGCTTTTGCAGCCGGAAGACGTCGATGAGCTGTTACTGGACGCGGGCATTATTCGCCATCGCGGTAAAATCGAAGCCATCATCAATAACGCGAAAGCTTTCCTGGCGATGGAGGCGAACGGCGAGAAATTCCCGGAGTTCGTCTGGTCGTTTGTGGATAACAAATCTCAGGTGACGCAGGCGGCCACGCTCGGAGAAATCGCCACGACAACCCCCGCATCCGACGCGCTCTCAAAGGCATTGAAAAAGCGCGGATTTAAGTTTGTCGGCTCAACAATTTGCTACTCGTTTATGCAGGCGTGCGGCCTGGTGAATGACCACGTCACCACCTGCTTCTGCCATCCCGACAACGATAAATGATCCGTCGCCTGCTGCCGGGGGAGATGGATGCGCTGATTGAGCTGTGGCTGGCCAGCACCATTCAGGCGCACCCTTTTATTCCGCAAAGCTACTGGATTGAAAGCGAATCCATTGTGCGCAATGTTTACATCCCGCAGTCGCTCACCTGGATTTATCAGGAAGGCGAGAAAATGGCCGGATTTATCAGCGTGCTGGACAAGCGCTTCGTCGGCGCGCTGTTTGTTGAGGAGAGTTATATCGGCAAAGGGATTGGCGGCGCGCTGATTGAACGGGCGAAGGCGAACTTTTCAGAGCTCAGCCTTGAGGTTTATCAAAAAAACCAGCGGGCGGTGCATTTCTATCACCGCCACGGCTTTCGCATTGAGGAAAGCGCGTGGCAGGATGAAACGCATCACCCGACGTGGATTATGAGCTGGCAGACATAGCGTTTGCCATCGCCTGTGACTTCGCTCACAACTCGACCAGGAAGTCAGCGCTGAGCAAAAAATGGGAACTGTTTAAACAAAGGCTGGAAAGCCACCATCGGCCCGCTCGATATACTCAGGACGAAGCCAATCTGAATGAGTAAGCCACAATGAAAACAGCAGAAATTGCCTCAGACAGTTACGTAAAAGTCAGCGTGCGGGAAAAAATAGGATACGGCTTTGGTGATTTAGCCTCTAACCTGTCCTTTGGATTTGTCTCACTTTTCCTGCTGTTCTTCTACACCAATATTTATGGCATCACGGCCGTCCAGGCCAGCCTCATTTTCGTCATCGCCCGCGTGCTCGACGCATTGTTCAATATCTTCGTGGGTTACTTTATTGATAAAACCCATACCCGTTATGGCAAACTGCGTCCGTATCTGTTGTTTGGCGCGGTGCCGCTTGGCATCCTGACCGTGCTTTGTTTCAGCACGTTCGACACCGAGCTGAAGTTTTACTACGCGCTAATTTCCTACACCGTCTATTGTCTTGCCTATACAGCGGTCAATACGCCTTATTCAGCGATGACCAACATGCTGACCCAGCATGAAGGATCGCGCGCTTCCCTGTCGGTTTATCGCTTCGTACTGGCCATTGTCGGCTATCTGATTGTCTCCACCAGCGCCGATTTATTGATTTCGCAGTTTACCGACCAGAAGATGGGCTACGTATTTGCCGTCAGCTGCTTCAGCCTGCTGGCCACTTTCTTCTTCCTCGCCTGCTTTGGCATGACCAAAGAGCGAGTTAAAAACCTGCCGGATCAGAAGCCACCGACGCTCAGGGAAATGATTACCGCGGTATCCGGCAACCTGCCGCTTATAAATCTTTCCGCCTTCACCGTATTCTTCTACATCGCTTATACAGTGTGGATGGCCATTGCGATTTACTTTATTAAATACACCCTTGGCGATGAGGCATTTACCGCAAAATTCTTTGCTATCCAGTCGGCTGCCTACGTGGCTGGCACGGTAATTTCAGGAAAACTCATCGACATGATGGGCAAAAAGAAAATGGTTCAGTTCGGGCTGCTTATCGGGATCCTCGGCATGCTGTTCCAGTATTTCCTGGCGGGCAGTAACGGCTACCTGATTATGACCGGCGTTTGCCTGTTCAGTATCACGCTTGGCATGGGCTTCGTGGCGATGTGGTCGATGATTGCCGATACGGTGGAATACGCCGAATGGAAACAGGGCGTGCGAACCGAAGGGGCAATTTACGGCTTCTTCAACTTCATCACCAAAATTGCCATGGCGATAGGCGGAGGTTGCGCAGGGATAATGCTCGATTACTTCAACTACTCCTCTGACCATATCAGCGCCAGCGCCTTAAACGGCATCAATCTGATGATGACCCTGTTCCCGGGGCTGATGTTTGCCCTGGGCATGGTGTTTATTTTCTTCTACACCCTGGATGAACACACCTACCGGAACATCATCAAAGAAATTGAACTGCGCAAGATAACCGCGCTGTGAATCAACAGGTAAAAAATATGAAAAAAGATTTCCACGCCATCATTGCCGCCATGGGCGCTGAAGAGAAGGTTGCCTTGCTGAGCGGCTGCGGCCTGTGGCGCACCGCCAGCCTGCCACAGCACGATATTGAAGGCATCGTAATGACCGACGGAACCTACGGCGTACGCTACAGCACCAGCCAGATTGAACAGGGGGAAAACTGGAATATTACTGATTTCCTGAGTGTTGTTGGTCAAAGCGCGGGCGATATAGAACAGGAGGAGCAAAAAGGTGGTTCTGAAGCCCTGTTCAGCCAGTCAAAACCGGCGACCTGCTTCCCAAATGGTTCGACACTTGCCTGTAGCTGGGATATCTCACTGGTCTATCAGATGGGTGAGGCGCTGGCGAAAGAATGTCAGGAGCTGGGCGTGGGTATTCTACTCGGACCGGGAATCAACATTCGCCGTACTCCTCTGGCCGGTCGCGGATACGAATACTATTCGGAGGATCCGGTTGTCAGCGGTGATATCGCCGCCGCGTTGATAAATGGCCTGCAAAGCGGCGGCGTAGGTGCCAGCCTGAAACATTTCGCCGCAAACAACTCTGAATTCCGCCGTACCGAAATGGACTCGGTAGTTGAAGAGCGGGCGCTGCGGGAGATTTATCTCTCCGGTTTCAGGCGCGCAATAGACAAATCCAACCCGTGGACGGTGATGTCCTCCTACAACCTCCTTAACGGCATACAAACCTCACAGGACCCGTGGCTGCTCACCACCGTGCTGCGTGAAGAATGGCAATACGACGGGCTGGTCATGTCCGACTGGTACGGAATTAAAGATCGCCCCGTTTCCCTGCTGGCGGGTAACGATCTGGCGATGCCGGAAACCCAGCGCGACAAGCAGGATCTGCTGGAGGCGATAAACCAGGGTAAGATCCCAGCCGATCTGCTCGATAATGCCTGTCTGCGCATGCTGACCCTGGTTGAAAAAGTACAGCGGCACCGCAAACCCGACACCCGTGCGGATTACCGCCAGCACCACCAGCTGGCGCAGCGCCTTGCAGCAGAATCCATCGTTATGCTCAAAAATGAGGATGCTATCCTGCCGCTCCGTCGGGGCAAACTGCGAACCATCGCCGTGCTGGGTAAACCGGCCCAGGAACCCGTTATTCAGGGGTCCGGCTGCGCGACGACGGTGCCGTACACACTGGATCGCCCTTTGGATGAGATTTTTGACGTGGCGGGCGGCGATTTTAATATCGAATACGCAATCGGCACTCCGGACGATAACACCCTGGATAAGCAGGCGCTGGACCAGGCCGTCCGGGTCGCCCAACACGCCGATGCCGCCGTTGTTTTCGTGAGCACGGCAATTGGTGAAGATGGAGAAAACGGCGATCGCAAAGATTTGAATATTCTGCCCACCCACGAGGCGTTAATTCGAAGCGTCGCAAAGGTGCAACCTAATGTGGTCGTCGTCCTGGCAAACAGCGATGCAGTGGTCATGCCCTGGCTATCCGAATGCAAAGCCCTGCTGGAAACTTTCTTTGCCGGACAGGGCATGGGCCGTGCTGTGGCAGACATTTTGTTTGGCCATGCCAACCCGAGCGGCAAGCTGACCGTGACCGTACCCAACACGCTTGAGGAATCGCCTGCCTGGCTAAGCTATCCCGGCGAAAACCTGCGGCACCACTACAGCGAAGGGCTGTTCGTAGGCTACCGTTATTACGATCGCCGCAGGCTCGCGCCATTATTTCCGTTCGGTTTTGGACTGAGCTACACCACTTTTAGCTATGCGAACCTGAGCACTTCCGCAAGCGAGCTGGAAGAAGGCGAGACCCTGACGGTTAGCGTTGATATTACTAACTGTGGGAAAATGGCCGGCAAAGAAGTCGTGCAGCTTTATATGTCCGCCCCGGCAGGCGAACTCGTCCGTGAAGAACTTTCCCTGAAGGCCTTTGCAAAAGTCCATCTTGAGCCGGGCGAAACCCGCACCGTTCATCTGGAAGTGAACTGGCAAGACTTTGCCTGCTTTAATCCAGGTCTTTCCCGCTGGACAGTGGATGCCGGTGAATATCATCTGCATGCAGCCCGTTCCTCTCGCGATATTGCGCTGAGTACGGTTATCAGCGTGCAGGCCAGGCCTTACTATATACCGCTAAAAATTGATAACTCGTTGCAACAGCTGATCGGTAACCCACCCGCTTTTGCTCAAGTTGTGAAGCTGCTGGCCGGTAAAAACGGCTTGCCTGAATCGCAGGTTAGGGAAAAACTAATCGCCATTGCGCCAGACCTGTTTTGCGGCCTGTTTATCGCCCTGACGGAGTTTTTGGCTATTGATATTACTCGCCAGGAACTGGCGGCAGCCCTACAGAGGCCTGGGGCATAACCCGGGCCTAATGCCATTTTCTGACGGAGGCCCGGCGGATGTTTCCTTTTTCTGTTACTCAGCAGCCAAGGCTTCATTCGCCGCGGCAAGCAGCAGCGGCAATCCACGAGGGTAGCGGCTATGAGCTTATCTCCTTTGACGCCGAGAAACTGAATGTCTTTGCCGCCGAGGTCTATTACTGCGAACCCCACTGGCATTCGGCGCCTGAACTTATCTGTTTTCTGTCAGGCGCATTTTCCGTTACCCTGGGCCATGCCACCTCGCTTGCCGCGGCAGGGAGTATGCTCTATATCAATCCAGATGAAATTCATTCTCTGGAGGCCTGCGCGCCCGACAGCCGCTTATTGACCATACAGTTCGCCCCGAACCTGTTTGATGAAACCCATCCGGCGCCGCAAACTAATTATGCGCTATTGGCTAGCCCGCAAGATCGCCCGGCCGACAGGCAAATCAGAAACTGCGTGATAGCGCTGGTAGAAAATCTGGTTCACGATCTTCCTTCGTTTCACCGCATTGCTCTGGTTTATCAGCTTCTGGGAACGCTTGCCGCCACGGGAGCAAAACACGACGACAGGCAGCAGGCAACCGTCCGAAAAAAAGACCAGCAGCTGGTAAAATACGGTATTGAATTCATCAACAAACATTTCGACGATGAGCTGACGCTAACCGCGATTGCCGATAGCGTCGGCGTCAGCTATCACCATTTCTCACGCACCTTTAAAAAAATCAGCGGCTACAACTTTAAAGAATATCTGACTATGATCAGGATTAATAAGGCCAAACTGCTGCTCAAAGACACCAATATTCCCATCACTGAGATCAGCTATACCTGCGGCTTTAACGGCCATAAGCCGCTCATATTCGCCTTCAACAAATACTGCCGAATGACGCCAACGGCGTTCAGAAAACGTTATCTGACCGCCGTGAACTCAACCGAGGAACTGCCAATAATGACCGATTTCCGCTGCCTGCCGCTCAATCAGCTCATTCTTGAACAGCTGTGCAGCTTTACTCGGGTAAGCTCGCAGGCGGATCAAACGCCGTAACTTCAGGCAGCGGGCCGTCATATTTTTCGGCCCACACCAGCGAGGAGTTAGCCGCGCAGGCGTTGGCCAGCCGGGAAGTGGGAATATCCAGCGTCAGCACGTTTACCGCGCCGTTTTTGCATAGCCGATCGGGGTTCAAATCCGGCCAGGCGCCTTCATGAATGCAGACCACGCCGGGCTTGATGCCATCCGTCACCAGCGCGCCCACCAGCACCTGCCCGCGCTGATTCCAGACGCGAACCACGTCCCCGTCGGCAATTCCGCGTGCCGCAGCGTCGGCAGGATGAAGCGTCAGCGGCTCGCGCCCGGCAATGGCATATTTCTCCCGCAGCGCGGAATAGTTAAGCTGGCTGTGAAGACGGTGCGCCGGATGGGACGACAGCAGCTGAAGCTGGCTCTTTTCAGCGTTGCCCTGCCATTCATCAGGCTCAAGCCAGGTCGGATGCGGTGGGCAATCTTTGTAGCCAAAGCCGGCAATACGTTCGGAGTAAATTTCGATTTTCCCGCTCGGCGTATTGAGGCGATTTTCCTGCGGATCCCGGCGGAAGTCGGCGAAGCGAACAAAATCGGCGCTTTTGGCGTTTTCTGGCATTTCAATCAGTTCGTTAGCTTCCCAGAACGCTGAGAAATCAGGCAGTTCAACCCGCTGGGAGGCTCCGCGTTCACGCGCCATCTCAAAGAACGTTTCCAGCCATTGCAGCTCTGATTTATCTTCGGTAAAGCGTGCTCTTCCGCCCTGCTCCCAAAGCTCGCTCAGCTCGGCGAACACGTCGAAATCGTTGCGGGCTTCCGCCTGCGGGGCCACAACCTGCTTCATCGGTACCAGATGCTGGTTGCTGTAGTCGCCGGTCATCGTCATATCGTTGCGTTCAAACGACGTGGTGGCGGGCAGCACGATATCCGCGTGTTTGGCCGCCGCGGTCCAGAAGCATTCGGAGATAACCACGAATTCGGGCTTCTGCCAGGCTTTGATTAAGCGGTTGGTATCCTGATGATGGGTAAAGTTGCCGCCGCCCGCCCACCACAGCATGCGAATATCCGGGAAGATTTTGCTCATGCCGTTGTGCTGATATTCGCCGCCGGGATTTTCCAGCGCTTCAACAATGCGCGCCACAGGGATTTTTTCTACCGCGTCCGTCCCACCGGCCACTGAACCCTGGAGCGAGCCGAGTACCGCCGCACGCCGCGCAGGATTCCCGCCGTTGGCATAGTGGTAAGAAAGTCCGAAGCCGCCGCCCGGCGTGCCGATTTGCCCGAGCATCGCGGCCAGCGTCACCAGCATCCAATGTTTCTGCTCGCCGTACTGCTGGCGCTGCATGCCCCAGCCGGACATCAGCATGGTGCGGTTGGCGCTGAATAGCTGCGCCAGATATTCAATCGTCTGTACCGGCACGCCGCAAATATTCGACGCCCATTCGGCATGCTTCGGCTGGCCGTCCGTTTCGCCACGCAGATAGGCTGAAAACTTGTCATAGCCATAGGTGCAGCGGGCAAGAAACTCGATATCGTGCCAGCCGTGACGCACCATCGTATGGGCAATGCCCAGCATCAGGGCCACGTCAGTGCCCATATTCGGGGCGATCCACTGCGCGCGGTCGCCGAAGAAATCGACCGTCTCCGATCTCATCGGATCGATGGCGATCACCGTTTTGCCGCTCTTTTTCAGCTGTTCGAAATACTTCACGCCCTGTTCGTCGCTGGCGTTCCAGGCAATCTTCAGCGTATTGAGCGGGTTAGCGCTCCACAGCACCACCACGTCGCTGTGTTCAAGCACCAGCGGCCAACTCGTTTGCTGCTGATAAACCTCATTTGAGCCGACGACATAAGGCATGATCACCTGCGCCGCGCCGGTGGAATAATCCCCCAGATGGCCGGTGTAGCCGCCCGCGAGGCTCATGTAACGCTGCAAAAGCGTGGCGGCTTTGTGCAGCACGCCGTTGGAACGCCAGCCGTAAGAACCGGCAAAAATCGACGACGCGCCGGAATGATTGCGAATACGCTGATGCTGCTGATGAATCAGCTGTAACGCTTCATTCCAGCTAATCCGCACGTATTCATCATTTCCGCGCACGCCCTGCGGCGCGTCTGGCGAGGCCAGAAATCCTTTGCGTGCCATCGGATACTGCACCCGCGCCCTGCTGTGGACCTGATCGGGAACGGCCAGCTGGAGCGAGTTTTCATGCCCGGTCTCCAGCGCGCCGCGCGAAGCGAACACACGTTCACCGTCAGTTTCAACCAGCATCGGTCCCCAGTGGGCGGCGGTTAAGATGTGTTTAGATGTTGCGGATGAATTAGCCAAACGGGGCTCCGGTATTTGCAGGTGGCGGCCTAAGGCCGCTCGATATTGGTTACAAATTTCAGACGACTCCGGGAATTTTCTACACATTCACACGGCATAATCAATCGCCGCCGCAGCCTGGCGGCACAGAAATATAATTCACAAAGGAAATGAGATGAACAAAAGCGTCATGATTGCCGCCCTGGTTTGCGGCACGTTAGCAGTTTCTGGTTGTACGACCAACCCCTACACCGGTGAAAGAGAAGCAGGCAAGTCAGGCATCGGGGCAGGCATTGGCTCGCTGGTTGGCGCGGGCGTAGGCGCGCTGTCCTCCTCGAAAAAAGATCGCGGTAAAGGCGCGCTGATTGGCGCGGCGGCCGGTGCGGCGCTGGGCGGCGGCGTCGGCTATTACATGGACGCGCAGGAAGCCAAACTGCGCGACAAAATGAAAGGAACGGGCGTCAGCGTGACGCGAAATGGCGATAAAATCGTGCTGAACATGCCGAATAACGTCACCTTCGACAGCAGCAGCGCGACGCTGAAACCTGCGGGAGCAAACACCCTGACCGGCGTGGCAATGGTGCTGAAAGAGTATCCAAAAACCGCGGTTAACGTCGTGGGCTATACCGACAGCACCGGCAGCAACGAGCTGAACATGAAGCTCTCCCAGCAGCGTGCCGACGGCGTGGGCAGCGCGCTGATTACCCAGGGCGTTGAAGCCAGCCGCGTGCGCACCACCGGCGCGGGCCCGGCAAACCCAATCGCCAGCAACAGCACCGCAGAAGGGAAAGCGCAGAACCGCCGCGTAGAAATTACGTTAAGCCCAATTTCCTGATTTGCTCCCCCTCTCCTGCGGGAGAGGGTTCCCCGCCTCGCCTCAGGCATCTTTACGAAAATATGTTACTCTCCAAAAAGTTACCCCTCCAGGAGATGGACATGAACGGCAAGGCTGCGCGCCCTACGATAAGCGACGTCGCGAAAGCGGCAAAAACCGGTAAAACCAGCGTTTCCCGCTATCTTAACGGCGAGCAAAACGTGCTGTCCGACGACCTGCGCACCCGTATTGAAACGGCCATCGCCGAACTGGACTATCGCCCCAACCAGATGGCCCGCGGTCTGAAGCGGGGCCGGACGCGCTTGATTGGCCTGATCATCGCCGATATCACCAACCCCTATTCCGTCGATGTGCTAAGCGGCATCGAGGCCGCCTGCCGCGAGAAAGGCTTCACGCCGCTGGTTTGTAACACCAATAACGAAGTGGATCAGGAGCTGCACTACCTGGATTTGCTGCGCAGCTATCAGGTGGAAGGCATCGTGGTTAACGCCGTGGGCATGCGTGAAGAAGGCCTGAATCGTCTGCAACAGTCGGCGCTGCCGATGGTGCTGATTGACCGTAAAATCCCCGATTTCGCCTGCGACGTGGTCGGGCTGGACAACGTCCAGGCCGCCACAACCGCCACTGAACACCTCGTCGAGCAGGGTTTTGAGGCCATTCTCTTCCTCAGCGAACCGCTGGGCACGGTGAATACCCGTCGAGAACGGCTGCGCGCCTTCCGCAGCACAATTGATAAGTATCCCGGCATCGTCGCTGAAAATTCAGAGATTCCGCTGCATGAAGCCGATCTGCTGGATAATACGCTGCGTCAGTTCCACACCCGCCATCGCGGCATGCGCAAAGCCGTTATCTCGGCCAACGGCGCGCTCACGCTGCAAGTCGCCCGCTCGCTGCGCCGTATCGGCCTGCACTGGGGCAGCGACATTGGCCTGCTCGGCTTTGACGAGCTCGAATGGGCGGAGCTGGCGGGCGTAGGGATCACCACCCTGAAGCAGCCCACCTGGCAGATTGGCTATGCCGCTCTTGAGCAGGTGGTGAAACGTATTGAAGGCACGGCGGATTCGGTCCACGAGCGGGTATTTTCCGGCGAGCTCATCGTGCGCGGTTCCACCGCCCGCTAAATCTTTCTTCGTGATAGCGATCATAAATTCAGCACGCCTGGCTTCTCTTTGGAACCGGTTCCATCTAGCGTAATAATCATGTTAGCCAGATGTCACCACTCCGGAGAAGTCGATGGAGAGAAAGATTATTGTCGTCACTGCCGCTTACGGGCATGACCGCATTACCGCCCTCGGCGGCCAGCAGGCTCTGCTGCCTGTCATTGCTGGTGCAGGCGCGGACGGCGTAGAAATCCGCCGCGAACTGCTGAGCCACACCCAGCTGGATTCCCTGCCGGAGCTGGCCAGGCAAATTGCCGGGCACGGTCTTGAGGCGTGCTATTCCGCCCCCGAACCGCTCTTTACCGAAGAGGGCAAACTTAACCCGCTGATCCCCTCCCTGCTGCTCGAAGCCCGTCAGCTCAACGCCGGCTGGCTGAAACTCTCGCTGGGCGAATTTCGCAGCAGCCAGCCATTTTCTCAGCTACAGCAGTGGCTGGCCCAAACCAGCGTCTCACTGGTTGTGGAAAACGATCAGACCGCCTGCGGCAAGCTGGCTCCGATGCGGCGCTTCCGGGAAGCCTGCAGGGGGCTAAATCTCCCGGTAACGCTAACCTTTGATATGGCGAACTGGCTGTGGGTGGATGAATCACCGGAAGCCGCGGCGCGCGAACTGGCTTCCTCGGTTAGCTATGTCCACGTTAAGGCGGCTATTCCTCATCACTATCACCACCGCGCCGTTGCGCTGGACGACGCTGACCCGCGCTGGCTGGCGCTGTTAAAAATGCTGCCTGCCGATGCGCCACGCGGCATTGAGTTCCCGCTGGAAGGGCGCGACCTGACCGCCGTCACCCGCCATTACGTTAACCTGTTACGCGAGGAGTAAGCGATGCTGAACCCGCTTGATGTCATCACCATTGGCGAAGCGATGGCAATGTTTGTCGCCACCGAAACCGGCGATTTAGCCGCTGCGGAAAAATTCGTCAAGCGCGCAGCCGGAGCGGAGCTGAACGTCGCAACCGGGCTGGCTCGCCTCGGCCTGAAGGTCGGCTGGGTCAGCCGCGTGGGCAGCGACTCCTTTGGGCGCTACGTGCTGCAACAGCTGGCCAAAGAGCAGATCGACAGCCGGGGCGTGACGACCGACGAACGGTACGCCACAGGCTTTCAGCTTAAATCTAAAGTTGAAGATGGAACCGATCCCATCGTGGAGTATTTCCGTAAAGGCTCGGCGGCGAGCCATCTCAGCGTCGAAGATTTTAACGAAGAGTACTTTTTCAGCGCGCGGCACCTGCACCTGAGCGGCGTCGCCGCCGCGCTCTCCGGCACTTCGCTTGAGCTGCTAAACCACACGGCACAGGCCATGAAGGCAAAAGGGAAAACCATCTCCTTCGACCCGAACCTGCGTCCGGTGCTGTGGAAAAGCGAAGCCGAAATGGTGAAACAGCTCAATCAGCTGGCATACCAGGCCGACTGGGTGCTGCCGGGCTTGAAAGAAGGCGTGATGCTTACCGGCGAAAAAACGCCGGAAGGCATTGCCGACTTCTATCTGGATAAAGGGGTGAAAACGGTCGTCCTGAAAACCGGAGCCGACGGGGCATGGTTTAAAACGTCCGGCGGGGAAAAAGGCGCGGTTGCGGCGGTGAAGGTCGACAACGTGGTCGATACCGTCGGCGCAGGCGACGGCTTTGCAGTCGGGGTGATTAGCGCCCTGCTCGAGGGAAAATCCTTACCACAGGCCGTGAGCCGCGGCAATAAGATCGGCTCGCTGGCGATACAGGTTATCGGTGACAGCGAAGGGCTACCGACCCGAAGCGCACTGGGCGAATAAACCTTTAATAAAAATCAGCGGCAGCATCGGCTGTACCCTACATCCGGCCCGATGCGCCCTCCTCAACACAGAGGTCAACTCTATGAAAACCAGCACAATCGCGCCAAAACGTTGGTGGTATATCATGCCAATCGTGTTTATCACGTACAGCCTGGCCTACCTCGATCGCGCCAACTTCAGCTTCGCTTCCGCCGCGGGCATCAACGATGACCTCGGCATTACCAAAGGGATTTCCTCCCTGCTCGGTGCGCTGTTCTTTCTTGGCTATTTCTTCTTCCAAATCCCCGGCGCGATGTACGCGGAACGCCGCAGCGTGCGCAAACTTATCTTCGTCTGCCTGATTCTGTGGGGCGGCTGCGCTTCTCTGACGGGGATGGTCAGCAATATTCCCGCGCTGGCGGCGATTCGCTTTGTCCTCGGCGTGGTGGAAGCCGCGGTCATGCCTGCGATGCTGATCTACATCAGCAACTGGTTTACCCAATCAGAGCGCTCGCGGGCCAACACTTTCCTGATCCTCGGCAACCCGGTCACCGTGCTGTGGATGTCCGTGGTATCCGGCTACCTGATTCAGGCGTTCGGCTGGCGTGAAATGTTTATCTTCGAGGGTATCCCGGCGGTTATCTGGGCATTTGCCTGGTGGGTGCTGGTTAAAGACAAACCTTCACAGGCCGGCTGGCTGTCCGACGATGAAAAATCCGCGCTGCAGGCGCAGCTTCAAAAAGAGCAGGAAGGCATCAAGGCCGTGCGCAACTACGGCGAGGCATTTCGCTCACGTAACGTGGTGCTGCTGTGCATGCAGTATTTCTGCTGGAGCATCGGCGTATACGGCTTCGTGCTGTGGCTGCCGTCGATTATTCGCGGCGCGGGGACGGCGGGCATGGGCATGGTCGAGGTAGGCTGGCTGTCGTCGGTGCCTTATCTGGCCGCCACCATCGCGATGATTGCCGTCTCCTGGGCCTCGGACAAAATGCAGAACCGCAAACTGTTCGTCTGGCCGCTGCTGCTGATTGGGGCGCTGGCGTTCCTCGGCTCATGGCTGGTCGGCGCTAACCACTTTTGGGTTTCATACACCCTGCTGGTGATTGCCGGGGCCGCGATGTACGCACCTTACGGACCGTTCTTCGCCATCATCCCGGAAATGCTGCCGAAAAACGTGGCAGGCGGCGCGATGGCGTTGATTAACAGCATGGGGGCGCTGGGCTCTTTCTTCGGCTCCTGGTTCGTTGGCTACCTCAACGGCAGCACCGGCAGCCCTTCCGCATCCTACATTTTTATGGGGGTGGCGCTGCTCGCCTCCGTGTGGCTAACTCTGATAGTTAAACCGGCAGCCAGCCAGCAGATCCCGGCCGGCGCCCGCCACGCATAGCTCCTGACCGGGCGGTGTTCCTGCCGCCCGGCACGCGTTTAAATTCATTATGGAGAACAACATGAAGCCGCCCGTCATCCTCTACAAAAAGCTGCCTGACGACCTGCTTGCCCGCCTTGAAAGCCACTTCGCCGTCACCCAGGTCAACGATTTGACGCCGGAAACCATTGGGCAAAATGCCGATGCCTTCGCCCGTGCGGAAGGGATTCTGGGCTCCGGCGGCAAAGTCGACGCGGCGTTTCTGGCTAAAGCGCCGAGGCTAAGGGCCGCCTCAACCGTTTCCGTCGGCTATGACAATTTCGACGTTGACGCGCTAAATGAGCGAAACATTGCGCTCATGCACACCCCAACCGTGCTGACGGAAACCGTCGCCGACACGATGATGACGCTGGTGCTGGCGACAGCCCGCCGCGCGGTTGAAGTGGCGGAGCGTGTAAAAGTGGGTGAATGGACGGGCAGCATCGGCGCGGACTGGTTTGGCGTCGACGTGCACCATAAAACGCTGGGCATTCTCGGCATGGGCCGCATCGGTCTTGCGCTGGCGCAGCGGGCGCACTTCGGCTTCAGCATGCCGATTTTGTATAACGCCCGTCGCCATCACCAGGAGGCGGAAGAGCGCTTCAACGCCCGCTACTGCGATCTGGATACGCTGCTCGCGGAATCTGATTTTGTTTGCATCTCGCTGCCGCTGACCGAAGAAACGCACCGCCTGATCGGCGCTGAGCAGCTGGCTAAAATGAAGAAATCGGCGATTTTAATCAACGCCGGGCGCGGCCCGGTTGTCGATGAAAAAGCGCTGATTGAGGCGCTAAAAGACGGCAAAATTCACGCCGCCGGGCTGGACGTCTTCGAGCAGGAACCGCTGCCGGTTAATTCCCCGCTGCTGGAAATGCCCAACGTCGTCGCGCTGCCGCACATTGGGTCCGCCACGCACGAAACGCGCTACAACATGGCCGCCTGCGCCGTGGATAACCTGATTGCCGCGCTGAAAGGGGAAGTCAAAGAGAACTGCGTGAACCCGCAGGTATTGAGTTAGCCAGTGATGGCGGAGGGCGCTGACGCTTATCCGCCTCTACACATCAATGTTCCCTGCTACGCAACATTGATTCGCTAATGGATTATCGAAGAATAAATGACAGCAAAAGGGCGTTGAACGGGGAAAGGGAAACGGCTGGAGGCGCTTCGCAAATGCCTCATTAATTAAGCAAAAAAAGGGATGATGCCCAAGGGCTCACCCCGTTTTGAAGCACTGCACAAGAAATCAGAAATCAGTCTTAGAAAAACCGGTCATTTCTTCGAGATCCATTTCGCGACCCAGCGCCGTCATGGGATGCACGATAACCAGACCGCGCACGGCCTTCTTCAGCTTGCCCATATCCGCCTGCTCTTTCTTGGTGATAGGACGTTTGTACGGCAGCGCCATCAGCTTTTGCGCTTCTTTGCTCAGCTTCTGGTTACGCACCGCCTGCAGGCGAACGATTTCAATCTCGAGCTTCGCCTTCTCTTTTTCCATCTCGGCGTATTTTTCCGCGTCGTTGATTAAATGCAGCTCGGGCATTTCGTGGCGGATGGCGTCGAGACGATCGCTCAGACGTTTAATTTCTGCTTTTTCGATTTCTTTCATTTTTGATTAACCGTGAATAAATTACTTTGCGGCAAGGATACACCATTAGAGCCGGGAGGGCGAAAAGGGACTGTGGGCGGCACTACTTCTGGAAGGCTTTTTTTAAGCCGATCCGGGAGATCAGCTCGGTCAGGGAAAGCACCATCGTTGAGCGAACAATTTGCTGGTAGCGCTGGCGCTGCATAGCCTGCAGCTCGGGGTCACCGCCGTCAACGAAGGTTGGCGCAGGCGGGAATGCCGCGACGCAGTGCAGCTCGCCGAACGGGCCGAGAATTTCGTCGTCGGTGAAATTGTACTCGTTGCCGTCGTGGTTGAGCTCTTCGCGCAGCGCCATCAGCAGCTCGCAGTCTTCGTACTCGGCGCGATTCATCACCCCCAGCCCGTAGATAAGCTTCATGCGCACGGAGAGATCGCCAAGCGGGCCGTCGCCGTCAAGCAGCGGCTCCACGGCGTATTTCACCGCGTAATCGTCCTTGCGGAACACCTGAAGCACAAGGATATTGACCGCTTCGGTCAGGAGCTCGACGGCGGCAATTAACAGGCTTCTGACGGTTTTGCCGGCATTCAGCCGCTCAAGCACTCGGTTTTCAAAGGCCTGTGTTTCTTCCATCTTTGCCTGCATCACTGAAATTTAGTGTTGGGTGCAGCGTCCACCGCACCCGTTCTCCATTAAGCCCTGGCGTTATAGGCTTTCACCGCCTGAGCCACGACTTCGCCGTTGGCATCCAGGCCAGAAACCTGTGCCAGCGCGGCCTGCGGTCCTTTCTCCGCGAGCAGTGCAACCAGTTCCTGCGCCTGCGGATCCTGCTCGCTGCGGTAATGCATCGCCGCCGCAATCCCTTCAACCAGGTTGGCGTGCGGCAAACCGTACTCCAGCGTGCCGAGCAGCGGCTTAATCAGACGGTCGCCCGCGCTTAATTTACGCAGCGGCTGACGGCCCACGCGCTCCACATCGTCTTTCAGATACGGATTTTCGAAACGCCCGAGGATTTTCTGGATATAGGCCGCATGCTTGTCGGCATCGAAGCCGTAACGCTTAATCAGCACCGCGCCGCTTTCGTCCATCGCGCCCTTCACCACGGCGCGAACTTTCTCATCCAGAATCGCATCGCGAATGGTCTGATGACCGGCCAGCTGGCCGAGGTACGCGGTTATAGCATGCCCGGTATTCAGCGTGAAGAGTTTACGCTCGACAAACGCCATCAGATTATCAGTAAGTTCCATGCCGGGAATGTTTGGCAGCTCACCTTTGAACTGAGTTTTATCAACAATCCACTCGCTGAAGGTTTCCACGGTGACTTCCAGCGGATCGTGGGTCGCGGATTCTGACGGCGGAACGATGCGATCCACGGCGGAATCGACGAAGCCGACGTGCTCTTCAACCCAAACCTGGTCGTCCGCAGAGAGCGCCTTCATGACGTGATCTTTGAGCTGAGAAGTGCCGCGAACCATGTTCTCACAGGCGATAATATTCAGCGGCTTAACGTTGCCGTTAGCGCGACGCAGAACCAGGCCTTTAGCCACCGACGGCGCGATGCGCTCCAGCACGACCGGGCCAACTGCGGTGGTGACCAGATCCACTTCGGCAATCAGGTCGATAACCTCGTCGCCAACGCTGCTGACGGCATTCACGTTGGAGACGGTATCAATCTGCTCCTGCTCGCCCACCACGTGAACCTGATAGCTGTGGCGCGCGTTTAACGCGTCCAGCACAACCTGATTTACGTCGGCAAACGTCAGCTGAATGCCCGCGTCCGCCAGCAGTTTGCCAATGAAGCCGCGACCGATGTTACCTGCGCCAAAATGTAATGCTTTCATGTGTGTCACCTTCTTAAATTTGAATCACCCGAGAGGGCTGGGGTGAGTGCAGAGTTGCCTGTGCCCCTCACCCTAACCCTCTCCCTGAGGGAGAGGGGGATACTGCGTTTATTTCCCCTCGCCCCTTTGGGAGGAGGCTCGGGGCAAAGGGCAAGCCCTTATTTTTTACCGGCCAGCAGGTCGAGCACTTCCTGCACGCTGGTGGTGTGCGCCAGGCGCTCAATCACCGAATCATCGTCCAGCGCGTTGGTCAGGCTGGTGATGACCTGGATGTGTTCGTTATTGCGCGCGGCGATACCGATAACCAGGCGAGCAATATCGTCAGCTTCTTCACCGAAGTGAACGCCCGCCGGATACTGGCAGAAGACAACGCCGGTTTTCAGCACGCGGTCTTTCGCTTCAACGGTGCCGTGCGGAACCGCGATGCCTTCGCCCAGGTAGGTTGGGGTCAGTTTTTCGCGTTCAAACATCGCGTCCACATATTCAGGCTGCACGTAACCGCCGTTCACCAGTTGCTCACCGGCAAAGCGGATCGCTTCTTCTTTGGTGGTTGCCGTCAGGCCGAGGAACACGTTGCCCGCGCCGAGGCGGAACAGCCCTTCTTCGCTTGGCACGAAGCTGTCTTCCAGGCTGCTCATCACCTTCACTTCTTTCTCGCTCAGGTTCTGGGAAGCCACCAGACGTTCGGTCAGGTTGGAATACAGGCTGCTGTCGAGGAAGTTGGTCAGGGAAATATGCTGCGCCTGCGGCACCTGACGCATAGCTCGCTCGGTCAGGTCGCGGTGCGTAATCACCAGGTCAACGTCCTCCGGCAGGCTGTTGATAGCGCAGTTGGTGACGGAGATGTTTTTCAGGCCCGCGTCGCTCACTTTCTTACGCAGCACGCCAGCGCCCATCGCGCTGGAACCCATGCCGGCATCGCAGGCGACGATGATTTTACGCACGTGGCTCAGGTCGTTAGACAGGCCAGCCCCTACGGCCAGTGGCGCTGCGCCACCTTTAGATTCAGCCTTCATTTCTGCCATGCGGCGAGCCGCGGCTTCAATATCGTCTTCTTCTTTAACCTTGCTGGTTTTCAGCAGGATAGCTGAAACTACGAAGGAAACCGCCGTTGCCGCAACGATAGCCGCGATGTTCGCGAAGTAGGCACCTTTTGGCGTCATCGCCAGCACAGCAAGGATCGAACCCGGAGACGCCGGGGAAACCAGGCCGCCGTTCAGAATGGTCAGCGTAAACACGCCGGTCATGCCGCCGAGGATAACGGCCAGGATCAGACGTGGATTCATCAGCACGTAAGGGAAGTAGATTTCGTGGATACCGCCCAGGAAGTGGATGATAGCCGCGCCGCCCGCAGACTGCTTCGCGTTACCGCGACCAAAGAACATGTACGCCATCAGCACGCCCATGCCAGGGCCCGGGTTGGCTTCAATCAGGAAGAAGATTGATTTGCCCAGCTCGTGGGACTGCTGAATGCCCAGCGGCGAGAAGATACCGTGGTTAATGGCGTTGTTGAGGAACAGGATTTTCGCCGGTTCAACGAAGATGGAAGCCAGCGGCAACATGTCATGGACAACCATGAAGTTAACGCCCGCCGCCAGAATTTTGGACAGCACTTCTACCGCAGGGCCAATGCCGAGGAACGCCAGAATCGCCAGGATCATCCCGATGATGCCCGCGGAGAAGTTGTTCACCAGCATTTCAAAGCCGGATTTAATCTTGCCGTCTACCCACGCGTCAAAGTGTTTAATCGCCCAGCCGCCCAGAGGACCTGCAATCATTGCGCCGAGGAACATCGGCATATCAGCCCCGACGATAACGCCCATCGTGGTAATCGCACCCACCACACCACCGCGATCGCCACCGATTAAGCGGCCACCGGTATAACCGATGAGCAGCGGCAGCAGATAGGTGATCATTGGGCCTACCAGTTTTGCCAGCGTCTCACTTGGCATCCAACCGGTAGGAATAAATAAAGCCGTGATAATACCCCAGGCGATAAAGGCGCCGATGTTAGGCATAACCATGTTGCTGAGGAAACGACCAAAGCTTTGCACTTTGATCTTGATATCGGATGACATACGCACACCCCTTATTGTGTTTACGTGCTGGAGAGCAGCCCGAGGTTTATTGTTAACGTGGCGGCGAAGTCGCCGGCCTGATGTTCTAAGTGAGGCGAATCTGGCACTGAATCGTTTAACTGTCCAGTCGCCAACTTTTTATGTGACAGATATCACTAATTTTCGGGTGAGGAGGGGCGTAGCTCAGTGATCACCGTCACAAAACACCGGTGTAAAAATAATACAGTGATAATTTTTTAACCTTAAGACGGCCATATTTGTGATATTTGTCACATTTTCACTTTGCGAATTTGTTATTTGTTTGTGATCTGCATCACAAACTATTTTCCCTCGGATTTATCCGAGTGTGATCCAGGTAAAAGTTAGCGGCAGCAGGAGCCTGCGCGCGGACGACGCGTGAAAGTTAGTTACAGCGGAGCGGGAGAAGAGAATAAACATCCGGGGAAGGATTAGCGCGGCGGCGGCACCGCGCTGAAGTCATTACTTCGCAAGCTCGTCCACGATGTCGCGGGCCTGGGCGAACAGGTTCTGATAATGGCTGTCGCTCACCCCTTCTTCCACGCCGATGGTGTTATAGAAGAGGTCGATTTTTGCATCTTTAACGCCGAGATACCCCATCGAGCCGTTGATAAAATCGGTCATGTTTTTTTCCCAACCGTACTTCACAAAGCCGTCCCGTGAGCCGCCCACCAGCGCGACCCAGCGGATTTTCTTGCCGCCAAGCCTGCTTCCTTCGCCGTAGCCGAGGCCGTAATTCCAGACGCGATCCAGATAGCCTTTAAGCATCGCCGGGAAGCTGTACCACCAGACAGGGAACACGATAACCACCGTATCTTTATCTTCCAGCTCGCCAAACAGGCGGTGGACCTCCGGCGAATACTGCTTCGCCGGGTTGCTCCAGTCCGGTTCGTCCTCAATCCCAAGCGCCGGATCGAAGCCGCTGCGATAGAGATCGAGAGAGGAAACGTTCATACCGTGATGCGCGGCCTGGCCCTGAATCTCCTGTACCACCTGCGCGGTTAACGAGTCGCTGCGCGGATGCGCCCAAATAATATACATATTCTCTGATTTCATGGCGTTATCTCAATCTATGGGTGAATAGCCGTAACTCTACGCCCGCGCTATAATTCTGTGAAACGCATGATTTGAGATAAGTTGATGAGGGATTTTCACTAATGCGGCTAAACTTTTCCGACTTTGCGACCTTTATCGCCGTCGCTCGCCACAAAAGCTTTCGCGCGGCAAGCGACGAACTGGGGCTATCGCCTTCCGCCATCAGCCACTCGATTAAGCAGCTTGAGCAGCGGCTGAAAATTCGCCTCTTTAACCGCACCACCCGCAGCGTGTCGCTGACCGAAGCCGGGCTAAACCTGTTTGAACGCCTGCGCCCGGCGTTCGATGAAATCAACACCATGCTCGACGAGGTGAACTGCTTTCGCGACACGCCGATGGGCACGTTGAAAATTAACACCTCCCGCCTGGGCTCACGCCTGGTGCTGATGCCGCTGGTCGCCGGATTTTCACGGCGGTATCCGGATATCAAAGTGGAGATCACCACCGAAGATAAGCTGGTTGATATCGTTCAGCACGAGTTCGACGCGGGCATTCGCCTGAGCACAACTCTTGAGAAAGACATGATTGCCGTCCCGATTGGCCCCAGGATGAAGCTTGCCGTCGTGGCGACGCCGGACTACTTCGCCCGCCACCCCGCGCCCGCGCATCCTCGCGAACTGGTCGATCATCAGTGCATCGTCTTTCGCTTTACCAGCGGGCGGCCCTATCTTTGGGAATTCGACGGCCCGGACGGCAGGCTGGAGATAGCCCCTACGGGCAATATCGTGCTCGACGACTTTGATTCCGGCCTGGAAGCCGTGCTGTGCGGCGCGGGCGTCGGCTATTTGTATTACGACCAGGTCAAGGATCATCTGGCGAGCGGCAGGCTTATCAGCGTGCTCGACGAATGGCTTCCCGAGCGCCCGAGCCTTCAGCTCTATTATCCCAACCGGCAGTACATGTCGTGCGGGCTGCGCGCTTTTCTGGACTATATAAAAGCCTCACGCCTGTAAGCGGGCGAAAATCCAGGCCATACTTACCCTTTGTTGGCTTAAAAATGGACGATGTGATGAAACTCATAGGCAATTACACCAGCCCGTACGTGCGCAAAATTTCGGTGATCCTGCTGGAAAAAGGCATCACTTTTGAGTTTGTGAACGACAACCCGTGGGTTGCGGAAAGCCATACGCCGCAGTACAACCCGCTCGGTAAAGTCCCGGCCTTAGTGACGGCTGACGGCGAATACTGGTTCGATTCCCCGATCATTGCGGAATATCTCGAACTGTTGGATATCGCTCCGGCGCTGATTCCGCGTGAACCAAAAGCCGCGCTGAAAATGCGCCAGCTGGAAGCCCTCGCAGACGGCGTGATGGACGCGGCGCTGGTCTCGGTTCGCGAGCAGCAGCGCCCTGCCGCTCAGCAGTCCGAAACGGAGCTGCTGCGCCAGCGGGAAAAAATCAGCCGCGGGCTGGACCTGCTGGAAAAATTTGCCGCCGACAAAACGCTCGGCGCTGAGCCGCTCTCCGTGGCCAGCATTGCCGTCGCCTGCGCCGTGGGCTACCTCAACTTCCGCCGCGTCTCTCCCGGCTGGTGCGTGGAGCGCCCAAACCTGGTGAAACTGGTGGAAGAGCTCTTCCAGCGCGAAAGTTTTGCCCGCACCGAACCGCCAACGGCGTGATCTGCCGCGATGACAAAGGGTTTATTCCCCCTTTCAAGTGGCTAAAAAGAAGGAAAAAGCCTGGCTTTTTCTTCTTTTTAGCCAGCAGATGAAAATCAAAAAATTGATTTTCCTGATTATTTCAAAATGAACTTAGCCCTATTAACAGTATGAGCTTTGTCGTCAGTCTGATGTAAAATGACGCGAAATTTCTCAACCTACGGCTTGCTATGACCTCCCATCGTAATTTGTATAGCCACCTCCCGGCGGCGGACCGCCTGCTGCGCGACGCTTCTTTCAGCTCTCTGCTGCACGACTTCGGCCATACGCGCGTGGTTAACACGCTGCGGGCAATGCTGGATGACGCGCGGGAATACATCCGCACGCGCGAAGCGCTGCCGTTGTGGAACGATGACTGGGCAATGCAGGCGAAGAAAATTCTCGATGCGGGCCAGCGCAGCGCGCTGCTGCCGGTCTTCAACCTCACCGGTACCGTGTTGCACACCAATCTCGGACGCGCGCTTCAGGCGGAGGCCGCCGTGGAAGCCGTCGCGCAGGTTATGCGTGCGCCGATTACGCTGGAATACGATCTCGACGGCGCTGCACGCGGGCATCGCGACCGGGCGCTGGCGGATTTACTGTGCGAACTCACCGGCGCGGAAGATGCCTGCATCGTCAATAACAACGCGGCGGCGGTGCTGCTAATGCTGGCGGCCTGCGCGGCGGGCGGTGAAGTTGTGGTTTCCCGCGGCGAGCTGGTCGAAATCGGCGGCGCGTTCCGTATCCCGGACGTTATGCGCCAGGCGGGCTGCACGCTGGTTGAAGTCGGCACCACCAACCGCACGCATTTAAAGGACTACCGTCAGGCCGCAGGGGAAAATACCTCGCTGCTGATGAAGGTTCATACCAGCAATTATCAGATTGAAGGCTTTGCCAAAGCGGTATCCGAGGTCGAGCTGGCCGAACTGGGCCGCGAGCTCGATATTCCGGTTGTCACCGATTTGGGCAGCGGTTCGCTGGTCGATCTCAGCCAGTGGAGCCTGCCGCCGGAACCTATGCCAAAACAGCTGATTGCCGCAGGCGTAAGCCTGGTGAGCTTCTCCGGGGATAAGCTGCTCGGCGGGCCGCAGGCGGGCATTATCGTCGGCAAAAAAGAGCTTATCGCCCGCATTCAAAGCCATCCGCTCAAACGCGCGCTGCGCGCCGACAAAATGACCCTGGCAGCGCTGGAAGCTACGCTGCGTCTGTATCAGCATCCTGAAACGCTGGTTGAAAGGCTGCCGACGCTGCGCCTGCTCACCCGCAGTGCCGCAGCAATCCAGGCTCTGGCTGAGCAGCTGTTGCCGACCATGAGCGCGCGTTTCGGCGAGCAGTTTGAAGTCCGCGTCGAAGCGTGTCTATCGCAGATTGGCAGCGGCTCTTTGCCGGTGGACAGGCTGCCGAGCGCGGCGCTGACCTTCACCCCGAAAGACGGACGCGGCACCACGCTTGCCGGCCTGACCGGGCATTTACGCAGCCTGTCCCGACCGGTGATTGGCCGCATCGGCGATGGCCGCCTGTGGCTGGATCTGCGCTGTCTGGAAGATGAATCGGCCTTCATGGAGATGTTTACCCAATGATTATTGCCACCGCCGGACACGTCGACCACGGCAAAACCACCCTGCTCCAGGCGCTAACCGGCATCAACGCTGACCGCCTGCCGGAAGAGAAAAAGCGCGGGATGACTATCGACCTCGGCTACGCCTACTGGCCGCAGCCAGACGGGCGGGTCATCGGTTTTATCGACGTGCCGGGGCATGAAAAATTCCTCGCCAATATGCTGGCGGGCGTTGGCGGGATCGATCACGCGCTGCTGGTTGTCGCCTGCGACGACGGCGTGATGGCGCAAACTCGCGAACACCTTGCCATTCTTGAGCTAACCGGCAAACCTGCACTGACCGTGGCGCTCACCAAAGCCGACCGGGTAACCGAGAACCGCGTAGAGGAAGTCCGCCAGCAGGTTCTGGCGATGCTCAACGAAGCCAGCTGGCCTGCGGCAGACGTTTTCGTCACCGCGGCCACCGCAGAAATCGGCATTGCCGCCCTGCGCGAACATTTGCAGGCGCTGGCGGAACGTCCGCATCCTCGCCAGCATCGTTTTCGCCTCGCCATTGACCGGGCCTTTACCGTTAAAGGTGCCGGACTTGTAGTCACCGGCACCGCGCTCAGCGGCGAAGTGAGCATTGGCGATTCCCTGTGGCTCACCGGCGCAGAAAAGCCGATGCGCGTTCGCGGCCTTCACGCGCAAAATCAGCCGACAGAATCCGCCTTTGCGGGCCAGCGTATTGCTTTAAATATCAGCGGCGACGCAGAAAAGGCGGATATCAGCCGCGGCGACTGGCTGCTGACGGAAAAGCCTCTCCAGCCCGTGGAACGGGTCATCGTCCAGCTGCGGACGCATGCTCCGCTGCAACAGTGGCAGCCGCTGCATATTCACCACGCCGCCAGCCACGTTACCGGGCGAGTCTCGCTGCTGGAAGACGACCTGGCCGAGCTGGTGCTGGACAAACCGCTGTGGCTGGCCGAAAACGACAGGCTGGTGCTGCGCGACATTTCCGCCCGGCAAACGCTGGCGGGCGCACGCGCCATTCAGCTTCACGCCCCGCGACGCGGCAAACGACAGGCGGCCTACCTGGCGTGGCTGCATCAGTTAAAACAGGCCGGGGACGACCAGCAGGCTTTAGACGCAGCATTGCTGCGCGGGGCCGTCTCGCTGAGCGCCTTTGCCTGGGCCCGCCAGCTGACCACCGGCGGCCTTCAGGCCCTGCTCGACGCACCGGGTTACCTTCAGGCGGGCGACAGCCTGCTGAGCGATGACGTTGCCTCGCGCTGGCAGCAAAAGCTGCTCGATACGCTGGAACGCTATCACCAGCAGCACGATGACCAGCCGGGACCTGGCCGCGAACGCTTACGCCGCATGGCGCTGCCGAGCGAAGACGAACCGCTGGTGCTGGCGCTGATTGAGAAAATGCGTCGCGAAGGCGCGCTGGTTAGCCGTCAGGGCTGGCTGCATCTGCCGGATCATCATCCGGGTTTCTCCGCGCAGCAGCAGGCCATCTGGGAGCAAATCGACAGCCTGTTCGGGGCCGAGCCGTGGTGGGTCCGGGACCTGGCGCAGGAGATTAATCAGGACGAGCAAACCGTGCGCCAGCTGCTGCGCTTTGCCGCCCAGCTGGGCCTCGTTACGGCGATCTTAAAAGATCGTTATTACCGCAACGATCGGATTCAGGAATTCGCCAGCCTGATCCGCGAGCTGGATCAAACTCAGGGTGCAACCAGCGCAGCAGATTTCCGTGACAGGCTCGGCGTGGGCCGCAAGCTGGCGGTGCAAATCCTCGAATATTTTGACCGGATTGGCTTCACCCGCCGTCGGGGAAACGACCATTTGCTGCGGGATAAAGCGCTGTTTCAGCAGGATTGATCGTCGACTTCCCCCTCACCTTCTCCCTGAAGGTGAGGAAATTTGATAATGCCTCTCGCAGGGGATGAGTTCACCTCCTGCTCATCCCTTCTGCTTAGCCAGCCAAACCGCGCCCAGCATGCCCGCCTTGTTCCCCAGCTTGCACGGGCGGATCGGCACTTTTAGCACGTCCCAGAACTTGAACCCTTCCAGATGGCGTTCCAGCATCGGGTAAAGCATGGGCTGTGAGCTCACGCCGCCGCCCAGCAAAACCGCCTGCGGATCGAACAAAGAAACGACGCTATAAATCCCGCGCGCCAGGTACTTCACCCAGTTATCGATCACGCCCTGAATGTGTAAATCCGTCTCGGCGCGAGCAAAAATATCCTGCCCATGGATCTTCTCGTCGGCGGGAATGTTCATTTCACGGCGGCAGGCGTCCATCAGACCTTTGGCGGAGGCCAGCTTGTGCATGTCCTCGCCGTATTTTCCTACCGGCAACACGCCAAACTCCCCGGCGCGGAAATGTGAACCGCGCATCAGCTCGCGGTTAACGATAATGCCGCCGCCGATGCCGGTGCCGATGGTGACGCAAACCAGCGAATCATATTCGTTGCCCGCGCCCAGCCACATTTCACCCAGCGCCGCGCAGTTGGCGTCATTTTCAACCGTGATGGGTAAATCGGTGAGTTCGCCGAACAATTCCAGCAGATTGCAGCCGTCGAGAAAGGTTAGCGACCCGGCTTTGGGGACCTGGCCGGTATGCGGGTTGATATAGCCGGGAAAACTGATGGCAATGCCTGCGATTTCATTATGCTGCCGGTAGCCTGCTACCACGCTTTGCCAGGCGTCCAGAAAGAGCTGGCGATCGTAGTGCGTATCGTATTCTTCGGCTATCAGCACCTCCCCCTCTTCGGTAAATAAACCATGTTTTACATGGGTACCGCCTACATCAAAACTAATAAACAGGCGCATGAGCAATCCTTTTGGCGAAACGGGAAAAAGGTCATCATCAAGTATGAATCAAATCATTCAGGCTGCTGGTCGATTACTCCGAAACCCCGAAATTTTATCCGTGAGCCGCGTCGTAAAGCCTTCAATCGGTGGCGAAGAAACAGGCGCTGCCGTCTACCCTTGTTGGAGTCACCACGATAAGGAGAACACCATGACCAACAATCCTCCCGATAGCCGCATCATCCCCGGCGAGTATGGTTTTCCGCTCAAGCTTAAGCCACGTTACGACAACTTTATCGGCGGCCAGTGGGTGCCTCCGGTAGACGGTAAATATTATGAAAATCTTACCCCGGTAACGGGCCAGCCGCTGTGCGAAATCGCCAGCTCCGGTAAAGGCGATATCGATTTGGCGCTGGACGCAGCCCACGAAGCGAAAGCGGGCTGGGGCGGCATGTCCGTTCAGGACCGGGCCAATATTCTGCTAAAAATCGCCGACCGCATGGAGCAGAACATCGACCTGCTGGCCGCCGCCGAAACCTGGGATAACGGCAAACCAATTCGCGAAACCAGCGGCGCCGACGTGCCGCTCGCCGTAGATCACTTCCGCTACTTTGCCTCCTGTATCCGCGCTCAGGAAGGCGGGATCAGCGAAGTTGATGGCGAAACCGTGGCGTATCACTTCCATGAGCCGCTGGGCGTTGTCGCGCAGATCATCCCGTGGAACTTTCCCCTGCTGATGGCAAGCTGGAAAATGGCTCCGGCGCTCGCGGCGGGCAACTGCATCGTGCTTAAGCCGGCACGCCTCACCCCGCTTTCAGTTCTGCTGCTGATGGAGCTGGTGGGCGATCTGCTGCCGCCGGGAGTCATTAACGTCGTCAACGGCGCGGGCGGCGAAATCGGCGAATATCTGGCCACCTCGAAACGCATAGCCAAGGTAGCCTTCACCGGCTCGACCGAAGTCGGCCAGCAAATCATGCGGTACGCCACGCAGAACATTATTCCGGTAACGCTGGAGCTGGGCGGCAAATCCCCGAACATCTTCTTTGCCGACGTGATGGACGAGGAGGACGCCTTCTTTGATAAGGCGCTGGAAGGCTTTGCGCTGTTCGCCTTCAACCAGGGCGAAGTCTGCACCTGCCCAAGCCGCGCGCTGGTTCAGGAATCCATCTACGAGCGCTTTATGGAGCGTGCCATTCGCCGCGTGGAATCCATCCGCAGCGGCAACCCGCTGGATGCCCACACGCAAATGGGCGCCCAGGTTTCGCAGGGGCAGATGGAAACCATCCTCAACTATATCGATATCGGTAAAAAAGAAGGTGCAGACGTGCTGACCGGCGGACGCCGCAAAGCGCTGGAAGGCGACCTGAAGGCGGGGTATTACCTGGAGCCGACCATCCTGTTCGGCAAGAACAACATGCGCGTTTTCCAGGAGGAAATCTTCGGGCCGGTGCTGGCAGTCACCACCTTCAAAACTATGGAGGAAGCGCTGGAGCTGGCGAACGACACGGAGTATGGCCTTGGCGCGGGCGTCTGGAGCCGCAACGGCAATCTGGCCTACAAAATGGGCCGCGGTATTCAGGCCGGACGCGTCTGGACCAACTGCTACCACGCTTACCCGGCCCACGCCGCGTTCGGCGGATATAAACAGTCGGGCATCGGGCGTGAAACCCACAAAATGATGCTGGAGCATTACCAGCAGACCAAATGCCTGCTGGTCAGCTATTCTGATAAGCCGTTAGGGCTGTTCTAAACCCTGGCCTCACCCTGATTAACATCGGGGTGAGGAAAGCGGCCAAAATAATTAGCACGCAATTAAAACCGTGCTGCGCCGAGTCTTATTTTATGCCCAAAAGAAGCCTATTAACGGAGCGATCGTTGACTTGATTTTATCTTCAACGGTATACAGGGACAGGGAAATCACGCTTCGGTAAAATCATGATGATGGAAAACCAGAATATTATCACCCCGGTTCTTTTAACCATAACTCGCATTCAGCCATCGCCGGGTGATACACCGGATGCCAGCGAAGAGAATATCTTCAGTAATAATGGTACAAAAATTAACGTGACCTCAATCGACCATAATATTAGTAAAAACAACTTTGAATCCCAGCACATTTTCGGATTCAGCAAACCTATTGATAAATTTACACCTTTTTTAGGCAAGGCTATCGTCACCGGAGAAGTATTCAATATGATGTTTGACTTCCATCAACCCGCCGGGTATGGAAATCTAAGAAACATCTACTCTATTGAGCTAAATAACGCCGTACTGGAAAAAATAACAATTCTCTACCCGCATACTCAGGAAAAAAGAAAGCATCCGGAAGAAATGATCTATGTCACCTATGAAAGTATAATCTGGCATCATCACAATGCGATTTATAATGATTTGTAGCAGATTTTCACTTATGCAAAATAATCAATCTGTTGGCAAGATATGTTTCAGCGTAATCCGTTATAAAAAACAAAAAAAGCCCGATATTAACTCGGGCAACGGACATCAATGAGGTTTGTCTTAGTAAACTGCTACGATCTCAGTAGCGGATCGCTTTTTATTGGGATACTGACTTCTGACCTGCAATTTCAACCACTACGCGACGGTCTGGCGCAAGGCAGTTCACCAGCTGCGGCTTCGCGAGGCCATTATTACAGGTGTTGCCGGTCACAGAGTCAGTTTCACCGCGGCCTTCGACGCGTACATTTTGAGCTGGCATCCCTTGGGCAATCAGAGCATCCGCCACGGACTGAGCACGCCGGGCGGAAAGCTGCTGATTGTACTGCGCTGAGCCCAGGCGATCGCTATAGCCCACCACGGTAGTCGAGCTATTTTTCGCTGCCTGCATGTCCGGACTATTGTACATTTGCTGGATAGCCGCCAGGCCGTCCGTGGTCAGCACGGCGGAGTTGTAGCCAAACAGCACGTCAGACTTCAGATTAAATGTTTTTACTTCCGGAGCGGCAACCACCGCTGCGGCGGGTTCTGCCACCGCGGTTACCGCATCATCATGCTGGCCGAAACGGTAG
This sequence comes from Buttiauxella sp., assembly GCA_036489025.1. Lineage (GTDB taxonomy): Bacteria > Pseudomonadota > Gammaproteobacteria > Enterobacterales > Enterobacteriaceae > Dryocola. The sequence continues at coordinate 7,118 of DASXGN010000023.1, read as the reverse complement.
ACGAGGCCTGCGGAGACGGAGCTGACGTCGCTGCTGATACCAATCTGGTTCGCGTTACCCACATTGCTAACCCACTGATATTCCAGACGACCCGCCCAGTTTTTGTTGAAGGCATATTCTGTCCCCAACGCGGCCAGAGGGCGCACGCCGGTTTCAAATTCGCTATGGCCCGCGGTCTTAGTCTCCGCGCGGTAGCCCATGGCCCCGGCCCGGCCATAAATATCCCAGTTATCCGTCAGGCCATAGCTGGCTTTTAACGACAGCTGCAGGCCCTGGCTTTCCAGTTTCGATCCTGAAACGCCGTTGTTGCCGTGAATATCCATATTACCGAGATAATCATAGCCGCCTTCCACCGCCAGCCATGGGGTGATCTGGTAGCCGGTAAAGACGCCGCCGCTCATATTATCTTTGTCAAAATCGAAGTCGGTGGCGTTATGGCTATTATCATTAAAGTTATTATCACCGCTGGCATCAAAATAGTGCGACCAACCTAGCTTAGCCCCGCCGTACCAGGTGTTCGCATCCGCCGCAGCGTAGACATTGGATACCGCAAAGGCATTTATCGCCAGCAAAGCTATAAGCGTCTTTTTCATATATTACCGTTTTCCCGTTTATTATGGTTCGGCAGGCTAAAAGATCCACCGCCGGTGCATTTGTGACGAGAATAATAATGAAAAAGTTTTTTTAGTGAAAACGATCGTTAGTTTATTTTTAAATTAATGACGATGAAAAACCTTGAACGTAAAATAGTTAAAATGTGATTGCCCATAGTCAAAAAACAATATTAACAATACGTGCGCTATTTAAAAACTCTCCGGCAACTCAGCCAGGTCAAGGAGGTAACCGCCACGTTTAGTTTCAAGGTAATTGGCCTCTTTGAGCGCAAAAATCATGTTCAGCACGCTGCTGCGGGATAAATAAGTACGCTCCTGAATATATTCGAGGATAGAAACCCGTAGCCGCGTCTCTAGCGGCAGATGGATCATCTCCATTAAATGGTTGCGAATAACTGAATAAGTTCGTTGCTGAACCACCAGAGCGTCACGATAAAAAAGATAGCTGGTGAAATACGACAGCGTGAGCGAAACATCCTGCCATAAATTAAGCTCGGTAAACTTCTCCTTTGCCAGATCGGCATCTACACGCATTAGTCTGGCCTGCGTATCAATTCTGAGATTATGGCAGTGCAGCGGCTGCATGGATTCAGCGATGCCAAAAAGGTGCGGATCGTAAGCGGTGGCGATAACCAGGCCATCCAACGCGCGCAGGACGGAAATCTCACCTTCTAAGAACAGGTAGAACTGGGGCTTCCCCCTATAGTTCCAGTGCAGCCTTTTGCGGGGAACCACGTCAAAAGCGGTGCTGACGGGCAGCAGAGCGGAAAGAAGTCGGTCGATAGTTTCTGCCGGGCGTTCAGGTACAGAAAGCGTCATGAATCATCCTCATCACAAGATAGTGCGTTCCCGCTGAACAATTATAGACGACAATGCTCAGAAGCAGGCTTACGCCTGCTAACGTATTTAAATTAAAATAGAAATCATATTGAGCGGGGAAGTAAATATTGCCATGATAGCCTGATTATATAACGCTCATCTGCCCTTATGATGACATCAACTATCGTTCAGTATTCTGACAAAATGTAACAAATCACAATAATCATAATCGATAGCTTATTTATTTTTAAACAGATAAAGGCTGGCACAACTCCCTGTAGGAAATTAACCTGATGCTCCCCTGTCGCCGGAGTCACTTCCTATGTTCTTGAACTATTTTGCACTGGGCGCATTATGCTTCGGTGGCCTTGTTATTTTCTACGGCATTATTGCCATTCACGATATTCCCTATGAGATTGCCGCTGAGCGAAACCATCCTCATCAGGATGCTATTCACGCCGCTGGCTGGGTAAGCCTGCTCACGCTGCACGTCCTGTGGCCGTTTATCTGGATTTGGGCGATGTTATATCGAAAAGATCGCGGTTGGGGATTTAATGCACAAGAGAAAGAGCAAAATGAGCAAATTGCCGAATTGCAAACCCGGCTCGCGCAGCTGGAACATTTAATAACAGCTGACTCTTCCGACTCTCGCGATATATCACAGCGCGATTAATTACGTCATCAGGAATTACCGTGGAATTATTACTTGTGCTTATGTATGCAGCCATTTGTATCTGCATCTTCAAAATATTTAAAATCCCGCTGAATAAATGGACCGTGCCAACCGCTTGCCTCGGCGGGTTGATCTTACTCAGCGGATTGGTATTAACCATGAACTATAACCATCCCTACACGGAACGTGCGCAAATGCTAACCGTAACGGTACCGATAATCCCTGAGGTGCAGGGCACGGTGATTGAAGTCACCCCTAACGCCAACCAAAGGCTGAAAAAAGGCGATTTTCTGTTTCGCATCGACCCGACAACCTATCTGGCTCAGGTGGAAGAAATCAAAGGCGAGCTTAAAAGCGCCCGGCAAAATGTCGAAGTGCTGAAAGCCCGACTCGCCTCGCAGTCTGCGGACGTCGATCGGTTTAAAGCCAGCCGGGATTTAGCGCTAAAAGATGCCCAGCGCTACCGCAACGGCAGCCGTGACCGGTTGAAAAGCCCGTTCACCGATCGGGAAGTTGTCCGCGCGCAGCAAAATTATCTGGCGGCTCAGGCGCAATGGCGATCGGCCCAGGCAAAACGCGAAGAGACCAGCGCCCAGCTTGCCGCCCTGGTCCACGGTGAAAACGCCACGGTCTATAAGCTCAAATCCAGCCTGAAAGCGGCGCAGTACTATCTTGATAAGACTATTGTTCGCGCCCCTGCTGACGGCTATGTCACCCAGGTGCTTTTAAAGCCGGGCATGTTTTTACGGCCTTTACCGCTAAGACCCGCCATGGTTTTTGTGCCGGAGCAAAGTACCAATATCTATGCGGCCTTCCGGCAAAATTCGGCGCTGCGTTTAAACGCGGGCGATAAAGCCGAAGTGATATTCAACGGCCTGCCCGGCAAAGTGTTCACCGGCCGCGTGAAGCAAATTCTGCCGGTGATCCCTAACAGCAGCTATCAGGCTCAGGGCCGCCTACAGGGGATAAATCAGAACCCTCGCCTCGACGGTATTTATGCCGAAATCACGCTGGATAAAAATACGGCTACCGCCGGGCTGCCGGAGGGCACCACGGCGGAAGCGGCGGTTTATACCGCGCACTTTGAACATCTGGCGCTGCTGCGCAAAGTTCTGCTGCGGATGAGCAGCTGGACGCACTATCTTTACCTCGACCATTAAACTCGCTGAGGCAGAGGTGCGTTTAGGCCAGACGCTTAACGGTTGCGCGTGCAGTAAAAGAGCGGCGCATCCTCATAGATAAACGTATAGCTCATTGCGTTTTCAGGCACGATGCGCACGCTCATACCTCGATCTTTGAATCGAAAGAAATCCGGTAGATTAGGCAGGAAATAGTTAATATTTTTCGGGGAAACATTATTATCCACAGAAACCATCACAACCCTGCCATTCTCTCGCCAGTACTTGAAATTAAAGTTATTCGTCATGACCACCGGAGGGATGCCATTTTGTAAATACCGCCCCGTTGACTCATATTTCCCTTCTCCGCCATTAAAAGCGAAATGCATAATCACGTCGTAAGTAGAAGCGTGATCCACAATGGTGAGATGGCTTTCACAAGAAAAATGATCGTTTTGCCAGGTAATATATTGCCGCACGACAAAAGGCGCGATAACGAGAAGAACAGCACAGCAGCTCCAGAGAATAACCAGCCTATTTTTCATGGTATTCCTCTCTGAAAAGATATGACTTACAGTGCGCACTCTTATTTTGAAGAGGGTGATTGCAGATCAGTAAAGACTGGCCCTGCTGCAAACGATTAATGGTCAGATAAGCCATTTTATTATTTTTACAATCCAGCGCATAGCGCTCGCCCAGCTCTTTAAAAGTACTGATGCTCTTATCCTCCCCAGAATAAGAAGAGAAAAGCCGACAGCCGTTCACCTCGCCAATATCACTATAATCCTTATAGACAGATTCCTGCTCCGTTACTTTTAAATAAAGAGCCGCACAGGAGAGAAAGAAAAGCACCCCTGCCGTCCCGAAGATGATTACCCAGGCTAAAACCCCTTTCTTATTATCTTGCTCATCTTGCGGTACTTCAGAAGATGCTACCGCTTCCGGGGGTTTATTCGTCTTTTCCTCAGCAGGGATAAAATCGCTTATCTGCCCTTCGCGAACCGATGCTACGCACTTAAACCCCACCTTGGGGAGGGTTATTATAATGTCCTCGCTAAGACCCGCTGATTTTAGTGCCTTCCTGACGGATGCAATATTTTGATAAAGCGTGTTTGTACTAACAACGGCCCCTTGTTTTTCCCAGATTTCGGCAAATAAATACTTTTGCGACACAATTTGGTTGTTCTGCTCCAGCAGTCTGGCCAGACATTCGCTGCTCGGTCCGTGCAGAACCACCGCCCGCTGAGGATAGTCAGTAACAAGGAACAGGCTTCGCCGGGAAGGATCGAAGAGCAGCGCGTCGTTAATGAGGAAGAGTTTGGTCATCGTTCCTCCAGGGAAAGCGCGTTTCGTATGAAGAATCACACAAGATCAGATGATTCGCGAGAAAAATCTTAATCATAATTATAACTTTTTTATTCAATGTATTAGCCGAGTTGGTCATTCACGAAATGTCGCGAAAATGGCCCGTTCCTGGCGCTTTCTCTCAGTATAATTCACATAACTTCACTCGTCTTTGAGAACAAAAAGTATATGTTGGAGCCCATCAAGTGCCGGCCCATTCCGTAGGTTTCCTGGACTGCCGCTGGGTCACAGCACGCAGAGCGAAACAAGATAAGCAGCAAGAAAGGTGTAATACCTGCGCTGTTTAGAGGGTTGATTTAGACTGTGTTTACTCTTTAATTAAGGCCTTAAAATCAGAATATTACCCATTGATAAAGTATAAACATCTTTAGTTTTACTTTAATTCGGAATATTAATTTGATTGTTTTGGCGGAGATAAAATCCAGCATTTAATATGTACCTAAGTGATACAGGCGAGATTTCACACTGTGAATTTCAACCATGGAAACATCAGAACCTTAATCGCGTTCACTCACGACAATGAAATAGTGAATCTGCTCGTAGATTGAAACTGTTCATTGTCAACCTATAATCCACCTTATAAAGAGTATGGCTTATAGGAAATGAACGTGTGCAGCGACACAACGATCGGTTTAATTTTATATGAGCACGGCAAAAACTGAATATCAGCTGCATGGTTTTATGATCGGAAAAGAGATTCATTTCGATATAGATAACCGCAGGCTTTATCGACTGCCTTCTGGCAGCTCAGAAAAGCACATTGTTTTCGGCAGCATCTTCTTTAATGACACAATGCTGCAGCTTTTCCTTTATTTACTGCAGTACGGACGTGACCATGCAGTCAGCAAGGAAGAACTGCTCATGAATATTTGGGAAAAAAACGATCTCTCTCCCTCGGCGCAGCGCCTGTGGCAGGTGATGAAAAATTTAACCCAGAAGCTGAATTTATTAGGTTTGCCTGATGATTTTATTCTGAATACCAAAGGCAGAGGCTATAAAATAAATTATAGCAATGTCATCCCTATTTATTATAAGACTAGTGAACTTCTCAACTGCCTTGAAAAAGACAGCGCGAGAGTAGAAATCCAAAGCGAGTGATGTCGGCTTTGGTTATTCCCCTGAACACTCGGGTGTTCAGGGATTTTTTATTAATATCTCAACCCATCTTTTTCAACCTCAATGGTTATCACACGGTGAAGTCATTAATAAAAAAGACAATTGCACTGCATTAAACACGTTTCATCCTGATATTTTCACATCGGCTCCGCGCCTGCACTGGACAATAAAATGAGTCTACTTAACTATTTCGCTAACTTAAAAATAAGTAAGAAGCTATTCCTGGGGTTTGCTTTAATCCTGCTGGTGACCTTAACCATTGCAGCTTCCGGCCTGATCAGCATGAAAAACATTCAGGATAAGGTCACCAAAAGCGCATTAAGCGTAGAACTTTTTAATAGCCTTAACGATGCACGCGTCAGCAGAACCAACTATCAATATACGCACGACCGCCAGTACCTGGAGCAAACCCAGAAGGCTACGGCGCAGATGTCAGAAATAATTGACCAGTTAAAAACATTTAGCTGGTCGGAAACCGGCAATCAAACGCTGCTTGAGACAGAGAACGCGGTCAACGGATACAACACCTCCGCGGTACCGTTCCTCAATGCGCTGAAACAACGCAACGAAATCGAAAGCCTGCTGGACTCAAAAGGGCTGTATGCGAAATCCGTGCGCGCGGACAAATTAAGCCGCACCATGCCGCCGGAACAGGCCGTTGAAGCATCACAGGTTTCTTTTGTTCTCAACGATGTGGATTCGATGCTGAGTGATTATAAAGCCCATCCGACCGAAGCGGCACAGCACGCTTTAGAGAAGCGTTTTGCCAGCGGCATCATTGACTGCCAGCAAATGATCGCGCGGGTTCCCGCCGATCAGCAAGCCTGGGTACAGGAGGCGGTGCAGGAAATTAATGCCTATCTGCCACAGCTAGAAAAATACCGTATGGCCTGGGCACAGCAAGACATGCTGGCAAAACAGCTGACGGCTAAGGCGACCGAACTGAATCGTGCGGTCAACGCTCTTTTCCTGCTGGAGCAGGATATTGTCGAAAGCGAAGTGACCAGCTCCACACGAATTATGGCCAGCATTGCTGCGATGGGTATTTTGCTGGGCATTCTTCTCGCCTGGGGTATCACCCGTTCAATTACTCGCCCGCTGGCTGAAACGCTGGAGCTGGCCGAACAAATTGCCCAGGGCGATCTGACCAGCACCATGAACAGCACCCGTCGCGATGAGCCAGGTCTGCTGATGCAGGCGGTTTCCACCATGAATAATAATCTGAAAGGCATTATTCATAACGTCCGGGAAGGCGTGGACAGCGTGGCACGCTCCTCCTCGGAAATCGCCGCCGGGAATATGGATTTATCTGCACGCACCGAGCAGCAGTCGGCTGCCGTCGTTGAAACGGCTGCCAGCATGGAAGAGCTGACCTCCACCGTTGCGCTCAACGCTGAAAATGCCAACCATGCG
>DASXGN010000035.1:0-209145 GCA_036489025.1 Buttiauxella sp. | reverse complement strand
CGCCGACCACATTCAGAAAAGGCCAGCTCTTGTAGCTGGCCTTTTTGCATCTGAAGCTTACAGAGGATGAGAACCTCCGAAGGAGGTTTGAGCCGAGCGCAGCGAGACAACGTTGCTTCAGCAACGGCCCGCAGGGGAATAATCCTCTCTCGCCGACCACATTCAGAAAAGGCCAGCTCTTGTAGCTGGCCTTTTTGCATCTGAAGCTTACAGAGGATGAGAACCTCCGAAGGAGGTTTGAGCCGAGCGCAGCGAGACAACGTTGCTTCAGCAACGGCCCGCAGGGCGTGTTTTGCAAAAACTCTTTATCCTCTCTCACCGAGCTTTTCTTCCCACTCCTTAAAATACTCAAAATCCTCATTCCATCGCCCAACGCGCGCTTTTATATGATTTTGTGACATATTCCATTGTTTTTTGTTATGAAAAATCGTGGTTTTTTGCGCCATTGCTTATGTTTACCGCCAGCATTTTTCGCTGCAAGAGATGCAGATCACAAAATTAATCGGTCATATAATCATCATCTGACAAGAATTTTTTTAAAATGCGCGCAACCGATTACTCCTGATGGCTGCAAAATAAGCAGTGTAATATTCTGGTAACAAGCCTGTAGCATAAATTTCCCTGCTGGAAATACCCCGGCAGGCTTTTTTTTCAGTTTGTTCGCTGATTCTCACCCCGGTTGTAAATCCCCGATACCTGTATTGACGTTTTAACGATCTGTTGACAGATTGTAGGGCGTGAGGGGCAATTTATGGACAGTCCGCACTACCACACCGCTAGCCAGACGAAAGGAATACCTGGCCTCACCATCGCCTCCGGGCACACCGAACGGACCGCACACAAATAACAAAGGTCTAACGGATAAAAACAACACATCTCACATTGGAGCGGAAGAATGAGTATTTCCTTGAAGAAGTCAGGGATGCTGAAATTTGGTCTGAGCCTGGTAGCTTTGACCGTTGCAGCAAGCGTACAGGCCAAGACTCTCGTATATTGTTCAGAAGGATCCCCTGAAGGTTTTAACCCTCAGCTTTTCACTTCTGGCACCACTTACGATGCCAGCTCAGTCCCTATCTATAACCGTCTGGTCGAATTCAAAACCGGTACCACAGAAATTATTCCGGGCCTGGCTGAAAAGTGGGACGTGAGCGAAGACGGCAAAACCTATACCTTCCACCTGCGTAAAGGCGTGAAGTGGCAGGACAATAAAGACTTCAAACCGACGCGCGACTTTAATGCCGACGACGTCGTGTTCTCCTTCGATCGTCAGAAAAATAAAGACAACCCGTATCACAAAGTTTCTGGCGGCAGCTATGAATACTTCGAAGGCATGGGCCTGCCGGATCTGATTAGCGAAATTAAGAAAGTGGACGACAATACCGTTCAGTTCGTGCTGACCCGTCCTGAAGCGCCGTTCCTGGCGGATATGGCGATGGACTTCGCCTCAATCCTGTCCAAAGAATATGCCGACAATATGATGAAAGCCGGCACGCCGGAAAAAACCGACCTAAACCCTATCGGTACCGGTCCGTTCCAGCTGCTGCAATACCAGAAAGACTCCCGCATTCTGTACAAAGCGTTCCCGGGCTTCTGGGGCACCAAACCGCAGATCGACCGTCTGGTCTTCTCCATCACCCCTGATGCGTCCGTGCGCTACGCCAAACTGCAGAAAAACGAGTGCCAGGTTATGCCGTACCCGAACCCGGCTGATATCGCTCGTATGAAGCAGGACAAGAGCATCAATCTGATGGAACAGGCCGGCCTGAACGTTGGCTACCTCTCCTTCAACACCGAGAAGAAACCGTTTGACGACGTGAAAGTGCGCCAGGCGCTGACCTATGCGGTCAACAAAGAAGCGATCATCAAAGCGGTTTATCAGGGCGCGGGCACCGCGGCTAAAAACCTGATCCCACCGACCATGTGGGGCTACAACGACGACGTGAAGGATTACACCTACGATCCTGAAAAAGCGAAGGCGCTGCTGAAAGAAGCAGGCCAGGACAAAGGCTTCACCGTTGATCTGTGGGCGATGCCTGTTCAGCGTCCGTACAACCCGAACGCTCGCCGCATGGCTGAGATGATTCAGGCAGACTGGGCGAAAGTGGGCGTAACCGCCAAGATTGTGACCTACGAGTGGGGCGAGTACCTGAAGCGCGCCAAAGCGGGTGAACACCAGGCGGTGATGATGGGCTGGACCGGGGACAATGGGGATCCGGACAACTTCTTCGCCACCCTGTTCAGCTGCGACGCGGCGAAAGACGGCTCCAACTACTCCCGCTGGTGCTACAAGCCGTTTGAAGACCTGATCCAGCCTGCGCGCGCCGCAGAAGATCACAACAAACGTATTGAGCTGTACAAGCAGGCTCAGGTCGTGATGCACGATCAGGCTCCGGCACTGATCATCGCTCACTCCACCGTGTACGAGCCAGTGCGCAAAGAAGTGAAAGGCTACGTGGTCGATCCACTTGGCAAACACCACTTCGAGAACGTGTCAGTCGAATAATAAAAGCAGCGTGCTTTATTCCCTCTCCCCGCCGGGGAGAGGGTGAAAGATTTGTGAGCAATACAGACTGAGTGTCACCAGGCACTCCGTCATTACAGAGAATCCGGGATATGTTGCAGTTCATCCTCCGACGTCTGGGGCTAGTTATCCCGACGTTTATCGGTATTACCCTTCTCACCTTCGCCTTTGTACATATGATTCCCGGTGACCCGGTGATGATTATGGCCGGCGAGCGTGGTATCTCTCCTGAACGCCATGCCCAGCTGCTGGCCGAGCTTGGCCTCGACAAGCCAATGTGGCAGCAGTACCTCCATTACATTTGGGGCGTCATGCACGGCGACTTAGGCATCTCGTTAAAAAGTCGCCTCCCGGTCTGGGATGAGTTCGTGCCGCGCTTTAAAGCGACCATGGAACTCGGCGTTTGCGCGATGATCTTTGCCGTGGCCGTGGGCATTCCCGTTGGCGTGCTGGCCGCCGTAAAACGCGGCTCCGTGTTCGACCACACCGCGGTTGGCCTGGCGCTGACCGGCTACTCCATGCCTATCTTCTGGTGGGGCATGATGCTGATTATGCTGGTCTCGGTGTACTGGAACCTGACCCCCGTTTCCGGGCGAGTCAGCGATACGGTCTTCCTCGACGACACCTTACCGCTCACCGGCTTTATGCTCATCGACACCGCAATCTGGGGCGAACCGGGCGACTTCATTGATGCGCTGGCGCACATGGTGCTGCCTGCCGTGGTGCTCGGCACTATTCCGCTGGCGGTTATCGTGCGTATGACCCGCTCGGCGATGCTTGAAGTGCTCGGTGAGGACTATATCCGCACCGCTCGCGCAAAGGGCCTGACGCGCATGCGCGTTATCGTGGTCCATGCCTTGCGTAACGCTATGCTGCCCGTTGTGACCGTTATCGGACTGCAGGTCGGCACGCTGCTTGCCGGGGCGATTCTGACGGAGACTATCTTCTCCTGGCCGGGCCTTGGCCGCTGGCTGATTGACGCCTTGCAGCGTCGTGATTACCCGGTAGTACAGGGTGGCGTCCTGCTGGTGGCGACGATGATTATCCTCGTGAACCTCATCGTCGATCTTCTGTACGGCGTGGTGAACCCGCGTATACGCCATAAGAAATAAGGGGCCATCATGACGCAAGTAACTGAGAGTAAAGTAGCGGCGGCGCCAAAACCGATGACGCCATTCCAGGAATTCTGGCACTACTTCAAACGTAATAAAGGCGCGGTTGTCGGCCTGGTGTACGTCACCGCGATGATCCTGATCGCTATTTTTGCCAACGTGCTGGCGCCTCACGGCCCGGCAGAACAGTTCCGTGACTCGCTGCTGACGCCTCCGGTCTGGCAGGACGGCGGCAGCTGGCAGTTCCTCCTCGGTACCGACGACGTGGGCCGCGACATTATGGCTCGCCTGATGTACGGCGCGCGGCTATCGCTGCTGGTGGGTTGTCTGGTTGTCGTGCTGTCGCTGATCATGGGCGTGGTGCTGGGCCTGATTGCGGGCTACTTCGGCGGGCTTATCGATAACATCATCATGCGCGTTGTCGACATCATGCTGGCCCTGCCAAGCCTGCTGCTGGCGCTGGTGCTGGTGGCGATCTTCGGCCCGTCGATTGTCAACGCTTCGCTGGCGCTAACCTTCGTTGCCCTGCCGCACTATGTGCGACTGACGCGCGGCGCGGTGCTGGTGGAAGTGAACCGCGATTATGTCACCGCTTCCCGCGTGGCAGGTGCAAGCCCCCTGCGCCAGATGTTCATCAACATTTTACCGAACTGCCTTGCACCGCTTATCGTGCAGGCCTCTCTTGGCTTCTCAAACGCCATTCTCGATATGGCCGCTCTTGGCTTCCTTGGTATGGGTGCGCAGCCGCCAACACCGGAGTGGGGCACCATGCTCTCCGACGTGTTGCAGTTCGCGCAAAGTGCCTGGTGGGTCGTCACCTTCCCGGGTGTCGCGATCCTGCTGACGGTATTGGCATTTAACCTGATGGGCGATGGTTTGCGTGATGCGCTTGACCCCAAACTCAAGCAGTAAAGAGGCACGTAATGGCGTTATTGAATGTAGATAAATTATCGGTTCACTTCGGCGACGAAGGAACACCGTTCCGTGCCGTGGACCGTATCAGCTACAGCGTAAAGCAGGGCGAAGTGGTCGGCATCGTGGGGGAATCAGGCTCCGGTAAATCGGTCAGCTCGCTGGCGATTATGGGGCTTATCGATTTCCCTGGCCGCGTGATGGCGGAAAAACTGGCGTTTAACGGCCAGGATCTTCAGCGCATTTCCGAAAAAGAACGCCGTAACCTGGTGGGCGCGGAAGTGGCGATGATCTTCCAGGATCCGATGACCAGCCTGAACCCCTGCTACACCGTGGGCTTCCAGATTATGGAGGCCATCAAAGTGCATCAGGGCGGCAACAAGAAAACCCGCGTTCAGCGTGCCATCGACCTGCTGAACCTGGTGGGTATTCCCGATCCGGCCTCGCGCCTCGACGTGTACCCGCACCAGCTTTCCGGCGGCATGAGCCAGCGCGTAATGATCGCGATGGCCATTGCCTGTCGGCCAAAGCTGCTGATTGCCGATGAGCCGACCACCGCGCTGGATGTCACCATCCAGGCGCAGATCATCGAGCTGCTGCTGGAGCTTCAGCAAAAAGAGAACATGGCGCTGATCCTCATCACCCATGACCTGGCGCTGGTCGCCGAAGCGGCCCACAAAATCATCGTGATGTATGCAGGTCAGGTGGTGGAAACCGGCGAAGCAAAAGATATCTTCCGCGCGCCGCGTCATCCATACACTCAGGCTCTGCTCCGCGCGCTGCCGGAATTTGCGCAGGATAAAGCGCGTCTGGCCTCGCTGCCGGGCGTAGTGCCGGGCAAGTACGATCGTCCGAACGGCTGCCTGCTTAACCCGCGCTGCCCGTATGCGACGGACCGCTGCCGCACCGAAGAGCCAGAACTGAACGTCGTGGACCACGGACGCCAGTCCAAATGCCACTTCCCACTCGATGATGCCGGGAGGCCCACCCTATGAGTACCGAACAGGCCACCGCGCAAATGCTTTTGCAGGCCATCGATCTGAAAAAACACTACCCGGTGAAAAAGGGAATTTTTGGTCAGGAACGCCTTGTTAAGGCGCTGGACGGCGTGTCCTTCACGCTGGAGCGCGGCAAAACGCTGGCGGTGGTGGGCGAATCAGGCTGTGGGAAATCCACCCTGGGACGTCTGCTGACGATGATTGAAATCCCGACCGGCGGCGAGCTGTACTATCAGGGCCAGGACCTGCTGAAGCCCGATGCCACGGCTGAAAAGCTGCGTCGTCAGAAAATCCAGATTGTATTCCAGAACCCATACGGCTCCCTGAATCCGCGTAAAAAAGTCGGGCAAATTCTCGAAGAGCCGCTGCAAATTAACACTAGCCTGAGCAAAGCCGAACGCCGTGAAAAAGCGCTGGCGATGATGGCGAAAGTCGGCCTGAAAACTGAGCATTATGACCGCTATCCGCATATGTTCTCCGGCGGCCAGCGTCAGCGTATCGCTATTGCCCGCGGGCTGATGCTCGACCCGGACGTGGTCATCGCCGATGAACCCGTCTCGGCGCTGGATGTTTCCGTGCGCGCGCAGGTGCTGAACCTGATGATGGATTTGCAGCAGGAAATGGGGCTGTCATACGTGTTTATTTCCCACGATCTGTCGGTGGTGGAACATATCGCCGATGAAGTGATGGTGATGTACCTGGGCCGCTGCGTGGAGAAGGGGACGAAAGATCAAATCTTCTCGAACCCGCGTCACCCGTACACCCAGGCGTTACTTTCTGCTACGCCGCGCCTGAATCCGGACGACCGTCGCGAGCGCATTAAGCTCACCGGCGAGCTGCCAAGCCCGCTGAACCCGCCTCCGGGCTGTGCGTTTAACGCCCGCTGTCGTCGCCGCTTCGGCCCGTGCACCCAGCTCCAGCCGCAGCTAAAAGAGTACGGCGGGCAGCTGGTAGCCTGTTTTGCCGTGGACCAGGATGAGAACGTGGAAATTCGGTAGTTCAGAGCGTCCTGATACTAACCCCCTCCCTCGGGAGGGTGGATTAAACTCCCTTTCCCTCTTCTGCCAGGAGGGATCTTCAGTAAATAAAAAATTAAACCTCGAATTTATCCTCTTATTATTTGTGTGCTGAAAAGCCACAAAATAAAAATCTTTATTTAATTGTTAATTTCTCAAGCGAAATAATACTTGGCGATCATGCTGTTTTTAAAAATCAACCCACGATAAAGCTCTGATTGTTTATCTTATGATGGAATAAATGTGATGAGTATGACGCTATGTGCTACCCCTTTATGCTTATATGTGACAGAGCTGGAAAAAAAGATGGAGAAGCGCCTGTGCCTGCCGATATTATATTCCGAGCACGCCGCCCTATAACTCTTAGGAAAAATAATAAACTTTGTAATTATCACCACGCGCAAGTGAAATAACCCGCGTGGCGTTTATGCATATTTAATTATTAAGAACTACAGTCATATTTCCAGTAAAGCCTGGCGACCTAAAAGTCGTGCGTGAGACTAAAAATATTTTTTACTTGTAAATCATGAGTATTGCGATGAAAAATTATGATGATTTGCAGCGTTTCAAGGATAAGACACGCACGGGCGCCATTGAGTTCAAGGATATGTCGGCGCAAAACCAGCAGCTCAATACCAGCAGCTGGGCCATTATCAAACAGCTTTCCGGTGACCAGGAAGATAGCGTACTGGCGCAGGCCGGAAGCGTTTCGGTTGCTATTCCTCAGGCGGTGAAACCGGGTGAATTTGACGCCGCCTTTGCTAAGCCCGCCGCGGCTTCAGCGGCCGAACCTGTTGCCGCCCAGCGTTCAATTCTCGGCAGCCTGGCGTCTTCCGTGCCGGCAGAAAAAACTGCCGAATTACCTCCTGCGGAAGCAAAATCCGCAGCCGTTTCTCTTCTTGACCAGCTTGCGCCCGCCGTTCCGGCATTTTCCCCGGAGCCTGCGCCTTTGCCTGAGCTGGCTGCCGCCCCTGCACCAGCCAAACAAAATGCTGAACACGTTGGTTTTAAACAGCTTTTCGCCACCAAAGGGTCGGCGGCGGCAGGCCATCCGGCCAAAGACCTCCCGTTACAACCGCTGCTGGAGATGATCGCTTCATGCCGTTAGTTTGTGTTTGCTCTCCAAAAGGCGGCGTGGGAAAAACCACCGTCACCGCCAATCTGGCGTACGCGCTGGCCCGCTCCGGCAGCAAGGTGCTGGCGATTGATTTCGACGTGCAAAACGCCCTGCGCCTGCACTTCGGCGTCCCGCTTTCCGACGGGCGCGGCTTTGTGGCTCGCGCGGGTGAATCCGCGGACTGGAGCCAGTCGGTGCTCACCGCGGGCAGCAATATGTTTGTGCTGCCCTATGGCGACGTCACCGAAGAGCAGCGCCTTGACTTCGAACAGCGTCTCACCAACGACAGCCATTTCCTGATTCGGGGCTTAAGCACGCTGCTTAACTATCCGGGGCTGGTGATTCTGGCCGACTTCCCGCCGGGGCCCAATCCGGCGCTGAAGGCGATGTCGCAGCTGGCCGACCTGCACCTGATTACCCTGCTGGCGGATACCGCCTCGCTGTCGCTTCTGCCGCACATTGAAAATCACCGCCTGACCGGCGGCGAGCCTCTGAATCACAAGGCTGGCTACTATTTCCTGATCAACCAAAGCGATAGCCGCCGTCATATCAGCCGGGACGTGACTGCTTTTATGCAGCAGCGCCTGGGCGATCGCCTGCTCGGCATCATCAACCGGGATGAAAGCGTGGCGGAAGCCAACGCCTCGCAGCAGTCGATCTTCGATTTCAGCGCCGCCTCAGCCGCGGCCTTTGATATTGAACTGATAAGCAAGCGCGTTGCGGGCATTCTGGGCATCAAAATTGGTGACGGGGCGGTGCACGCCAGTCTGAAAACGTCTAATTTCTGACCATAATTTCAGGAAGTCCTATGAAAAAGGCCCTGTTTTATTTGCTGCTGTTGGTGCTGGCGCCAATAGCGGTTCTGATCGTCATTACGCCTATGGACAGCCAGAAGCAATATATCTTCGGGTTAATCAGCATTGGCGTGCTGTTCTTATTGGGATTCAGTAAAAAACACAGCATTTCCGTCATTATGATGGTCGTCGCGGTATTAATGTCGACGCGATATATCTATTTCCGGGCGACGCAAACCCTGCATTTTAATTCTGAAATAGAAGCCATACTGGGCATCGGGTTATTTTTAGCAGAGCTCTACATCTGGATAATTATCATGTTGAGCTACCTGCAAAACATTTTCCCGCTTAAGCGTCCGATCGTGCCGC
Source organism: Buttiauxella sp. (assembly GCA_036489025.1). GTDB lineage: Bacteria > Pseudomonadota > Gammaproteobacteria > Enterobacterales > Enterobacteriaceae > Dryocola. The sequence goes on along the minus strand of DASXGN010000035.1, from coordinate 200,306 downwards.
TGCCCGACGATACAAAGCTGTGGCCGACGGTCGACGTTTATATCCCAACCTACAACGAAAGCCTGGAAGTGGTGCGCGATACCGTGCTGGCCGCACAGTGCCTTGATTATCCTGCGGATAAATTAAAAATTTATCTTCTTGATGACGGCAAGCGTAATGAATTTGCGGTATTTGCCGCCAACGTCGGCGTCGGCTACATCACGCGCAACGACAACTCGCATGCCAAAGCGGGCAACCTTAACCACGCCATGAAGCTAACCAAAGGTGAGCTGATCTGCGTGTTTGACTGCGACCACGTGGCGACGCGCATCTTCTTGCAGGCGACGGTTGGAGCGTTCCTGGCCGATCCTAAGCTGGCGCTGATGCAGACGCCGCACTACTTCTATTCCCCGGACCCGTTCGAGCGCAATCTTTCCGTCGGGCGCAATATTCCTAACGAAGGTCAGCTGTTCTACGGCCAGATTCAGCGTGGGAACGATAACTGGAACGCCACTTTCTTCTGCGGCTCGTGCGCGGTTATCCGCCGCAGCGCGCTGGAAGAGATTGGCGGTTTTGCGGTTGAAACCGTGACCGAAGATGCGCACACGGCGCTGAAAATGCAGCGTCTGGGCTGGAAGTCGGCCTATCTGGATATCCCGCTGGCCGCCGGGCTGGCGACCGAACGCCTGGTGCTACACGTGATTCAGCGCACCCGCTGGGCGCGGGGTATGACGCAGATTATGCGTCTCGATAACCCGCTGCTGGGCCGCGGCCTGAAGTGGCAGCAGCGGCTGTGCTACCTGACCGCGATGCTCTCGTTCCAGTTCGCCCTGCCGCGCGTGGCCTTCCTGACCGCGCCGCTGGCCTACCTGCTGTTCAACCTGAACATCATTCACTCCTCGGCGGGGCTGATTTTTGCCTATATGCTGCCGCACCTGTTCCTGTGTATTTACCTGAACTCACGCCTCAACGGGCGGTTCCGCTACAGCTTCTGGGGTGAAATTTACGACCTGGTGCTGGCGTTCCACCTGATCCTGCCGACCATCATCACGCTCATCTTCCCGAAGCGCGGCAAGTTCAACGTAACGGACAAGGGCGCGCTGCTGGACGTCGGCTACTTCGACTTCAGCATCGTGCGGCCGCATATCGTTATTGCGGTGCTGCTTGCCGTCGGGGTTATCGCCGGGATTGTGCGCGCCTGCGCCCACGATTACTTCGGCGTTGACCCGCGCGTTATCGCCCTTAACGTCGGCTGGGGCCTGTACAGCCTGATCTTCCTGCTGGCGGCCATTGCCGTGGCGAGGGAAACCCGCCAGACGCGCAAAACCATCCGTATTGATGTCAGCGTGCCGGTGGTGGTGCATTACGCCAGCGGCATCTCCTCGCGCAGCCATACCCTTGATTTGTCGATGGGCGGCTGCCGGATTGCGGTGGTGGACGATCGCCATCTGAGCGATGAAATCGAAGAGGTGGAGCTTCAGCTTCAGTCCGGGGCGATCAGCATTCCGGTGCAGACTATTGCCAGCGACGACAAGTCTATCCGCCTGATGTTTGACGAAATCCCGCTCGCCCGCCGCCGTGAACTGGTGCGCGTGGTGCTGGCGCGTGCCGACGCGTGGATTTACCCGCCGAAGCCGCAGGACAACCCGTTCCGCTCGCTGTTGACCATCATCCGTAGCGTATTCGATCTGTTCTGGCTGACCTGGAAATCACGGCGGGAAAACCGCCGCCTGCGTCAGGCCGAAGCTCGCCGTGTGGATAACGCCAACGAGGACACCGCAGTATGAAACGGATGACCCGCAGAGCCTGTCAGATGCTGTTGGCTTTTAGCGTACTGGCCGCGCCCGTCATGGCCGAAGAACCGACGAACGTCGACTCTGTTTTACCCTTAGATTTCCCGCCGTTGGCGAGTGATTCAGCGCCAGCTGGCGAAACATCTGTACCGGCTCCAGCCCCGGCGGCTCCGGCTGCGATGAGCCCTTCGGCGTTTACGCCGGGCAACGTGAGCAGCGTCACCGTAGCGCAAATGGGCCAGCCGCTCGGCGTGGTGCTGAGCGGCGGGCAGTTACAGGGCGGGATAGATTTCACCCTGTCCGCAGACCAGGTGGTCACCAACGCACAGCTGCTGCTGAACCTGAAGGTTTCCCCGGCGATGGCGGCGCGCAGCACTACGCTACAGCTGATGCTCAACGGGCAGCCGCTGGGCGTGGTTCCGCTCGGCTCGGCGGACAGCAACGTTTCTTCCTATCAGCTTGAAATCCCTTCGGCGATGGTCGTTTCGCGTAACAACATCAGCTTCAAAATCAACGACGGCGACGCGCTGCTCTGCCAGCGCGATCTGTCGGACAAATATCAGGTCACGATACTGCCGACGACCCGGCTGGATCTTGAAAGCCAGCAGCTGAATATCGGGGCCGATCTCAGCCACTTCCCGCGGCCTTTCTTCGATGAAATGCAGATGACGCCTGCGACCATGTCGTTTGCCTTCCCGGCGAAAACCTTGCCTGAACAGGTCGGCGCGGCGGCGCTGGTTGCCTCCTGGCTGGGCATTCAGGCGGACTATCGCGGTATTTCCTTTGACGCGCTGCACGACACGCTGCCGGAGAAAAACGGCATCCTGTTTGGCAAAGCGGGGGAATCCATCGGCGGCCTTACGCTGCCGAAGAGTCCGGGGCCGATGCTGCAAATCATCGACAACCCCGGCAACCCGGTCTACAAGCTGCTTTTGGTGGTGGGCAATAACGACCAGCAGCTGAGAAGCGCGGCGTGGCGGCTGACCCGCGGGCAGTTCAAATCGTTGACCTCCAGCCAGCCGGTAGAGGCGCAGACTATTCCGGTCAGCAAGCCGTATGACGCGCCGCGCTGGATTTCGACCGAACGCCCGGTGCGCCTGAGCGAGCTGATGCGTAAAGATCAGAGCCTCACCGCCACCGGCATCTGGCACGATTCTCTGCGCCTGGCTTTCCGCGCCGCGCCGGATCTGTTTATGTGGGACGGCGACACCATTCCGCTGAAGATCGGCTACCGTTTCCCGTCGGAAAGCTGGATCGACGAAGATCGTTCCTATCTGTCGATGACTTTCAACGGCACCTTCCTGCACAACCTGCCGGTCAACAAGCAGGGCGCGCTGGAAACGCTGTGGCATAAGGTCGGCGGCGATGCGCGCCAGGAAAGCTACGACATGCCGCTGGAGCCGTACATGATTTACGGTGACAACCAGCTTGAGCTCTATTTCAAGATTGAAACCAAAGAAAACGCGCCGTGCAGCGTGCTGCTTAACAACAACATTAAGAGCCGCATCGACGAAGATTCGTGGATTGATCTGAGCAAAACGCGGCACTTCACGCTGCTGCCGAACCTCTCGTACTTCGTGGGGGCTTCCTTCCCGTTCACGCGGCTGGCGGACTACTCGCAAACGGTGCTGATGCTGCCGGAAAACCCAACGGAAAGTGAGATTGGCACTTTGCTGGACTTAGCCGCTCGTTCGGGCAATGCGACCGGCACCGCGCTGAATAATAACCGCGTGATGTTTGGCATGCCGTCAGGCGGGGCCAACCAGCTGCGCCTGAGCCAAAGCGACGTGCTGGCGGTTTCCACCCTCGAACAAAGCGCCTTCAACCGCGCATTGCTGGCTCAGTCCTCGTTCACCAGCAACGAACACACCTTCGGCGTGCGTGAGCCAACGGCGTGGGAAAAAGTGCAGCGCTGGCTGGAGGGCGACTGGAACGCCTCCGGCGTGGATGCCGATCGCTACTTCTCGTCCAACGAAGCCTGGCGCGGGTTCGTCAGCTTCCGCTCGCAGTGGAACCCGTCGGGGCTGGTCGTGCTGGCCATTGGCAGCAACGACGAACAGCTTTCACGTTTGCATAACGACCTCAGCTCGGCGCGGATTAACGCCGGGGTTCGCGGCGATGCCGCCATCATCACGGATGAAAACGGCGTGCGCAGCTTCCGCGTGGGGCCGCAGTTCCCGAGCGGCCAGATGCCCTGGTACATGATGGTGGTCTGGTACGCCAACCAGCACTCGGCGCTGCTGGCGGTATTGGGTCTGCTGTTTGCAACGATTATTGGTCTGACGCTTTATGCCCTGCTCAAACAGCGCGCGCGCAAACGTCTTAACCCGCAGGATTCCGATCGTGAGTAAGGGTGGTCACAAAATGAATCATAAAAATAAAACCGCCGGACGCCTGTCGACGCTCTGCCTGTTTGGCGGGCTGGCGATGGGGGCGATGCACGCCCACGCGGCGGATAATAATCCTGCGCTCAAAGCGCTGTTCGACCAGGCTAACTACTGGCATGAAAAATCGCATGACGACCTGGCGATGGAATCCCTGAAAAAAGTGCTGATGGTGGACGCCAACAACACTCAGGCGCTGTATCTGATGTCGCTCTGGTCGCAGCAGGCGGGGGATCTGAAAGGGGCGGCGCAGTGGCGTGAACGGCTGGCGGCGGTTTCCCCGCAGGATGCCGGTTTGCAGTCGCTGGATAACGCCAAACAGCTCCAGCAGGTGCCTCGTGGGCAGCTGGATCTGGCGCGTCAGCAGGCGCGCAGCGGCAACGTTCCGGCGGCGCTCGCCACCTGGCGTTCGCTGTTTAACGGTGACCAGCCGCCGCCGAGCCTCGCCCCGGAATATTATCTGACGATGGCCGGGGATAAGTCGCTTTACCCGCAGGCGGTCAACGGACTGCGCCAGCTTGTGGCGCAGTATCCGCAGGACAATAGCGCGCGTATCGCGCTCGGGAAAGTGCTGACCTACCAGGAGGGCACGCGCCGTGAAGGCATGGACTTACTGCAGGATATGGCGAGCGGCAGCCAGGACGCGGACAAATCTTTGCGCCAGGCACTGCTGTGGCTGGGGCCGAAAGAGGGCGACGACCAGTATTACCAGACTTATTTGCAGCGCCATCCTAAAGACGCCGCCGTGCAGGACTATTTCCGTAAAAGCATCGGCGGGACGGCGAAAGGCGAGGGCTTTACCGCCCTTAACAGCGGCAATACCGACGCGGCGCGCAGCCAGTTCGAGCAGGTTCTGCAAACCAACCCGGAAGACGCCGACGCGCTCGCCGGGATGGGCTATGTTGCCCTGCGTAAAGGCGACTACGCCGCCGGGGCGCAGTACTTAAACCGCGCGGCGGCTCAGGGCGGGGCAGATTCTGCCGAACGTAAACAGCAGGCCGCCGACGCGCAGTTCTACGGGCAGCTTGCCGGCGCGCAGGCGGCCTTCAAACAGGGCAACATCAGCCAGGCGCTGGCGCTCAGCGCTCCGCTGGCCCAGCAAAGCGGCGAGCAGGGCACCTCGGCCAAACTGTTCCGCGCCGACGTGCAGCGCCACAACAAAGATTACACCGCCGCCGAGCAGACGCTGCGCGACGTGCTTAACGACCAGCCCAACAACGGCACCGCGCGGGAAAACCTCTATTACGTGCTGCGCGAGCAAAACAAAACGGCAGAGGCCACGGCCATGCTGCAAACGCTGCCCGCCGGTCTGCGGGCGAAGCTCCAGCCGCGCGCGTCGGGCGGCAATCCTACCGATCCCGTCCGCCGTCAGGCGCAGCAGGCGGCGGCGAACGGCGACGCGCAGCAGGCGATTGCCATCCTGCAACGCGGCGTGGCGCAGTACCCGTCCGATCCGTGGCTGCGTCTGGATTTAGCCCGCCAGCTGCAAAAGCAGGGCCGCAGCGCGGAAGCCGCTAACGTTATGTCTCCGTCGTTCCGCCCCAATGCGAGCAACACCGAGCTGTACGCGGGCGCGCTGTTTGCCAGCGAAAACAAGGCCTGGCAGCAGTCGCAAACGCTGCTGTCGCGCATTCCTGCGGGCAGCCAGAACGGCGACATGCGCGAGCTGTCCCAGCGCGTGAACTACAACCTGCAAATGGCGGTGGCCGAACGTTATCTCGCCCAGGGAGATACCGCCGCGGCGACAAACACGCTGAAAGCTTTAGCCGTCCGTCCGCCGCAAAGCCCGGCAGACGCGGGCAAGCTGGCCAGCATGCTGGCCCAGAGCGGCGACGTCAATACAGCCGTGAGCATCGTACGCGGCAACATGGCGCGCGGCGTACAGGGCAACGCCGGGGACTATGCGGATCAAATCACCGTGCTGAACCAGGCGGGTCTGGGTCGGGAAGCGCAGGCGTGGCTTGCCAGCCCTGAACTTCAGTCGCGCAGCACCACCACCCAGCTGGCAAGCATTCGTAACGGCTACGTGATTAACGAAGCCGACCAGCTTCGCGCCCAGGGCAATTACGCCGCGGCCTACGATAAGCTGATTCGCGCGATGCAAAGCGACCCGCAAAATACCGACTTAATGTTCGCGATGGCGCGGCTGTACCAGTCCGGCAAGATGAACAAAGAAGCGGGCGTGGTTTACGACTACCTGATGACACTCGATACGCCGCAGCAGGATGCGCGCGCCGGGGCCATTGACGTAGCGCTGGCCAGCAACGACGTGGATAAGGCGAAGCAGCTTACCGCCGGACTGCGCGAGGATGAATCTCCAGAGCGGCTGCTGCTGCTGGCCCGCGTATCGGAAGCCGAAGGCAATCACCAGCAGGCGATGGGCTATTTGCGCACCGCTCGCGGCAAGCTGCTTGGTTTGCAGGGCAGCGACGGCGAAACCGCACCGATGCTCGGCGGTCTGGCGCTGGCGGATAACCCGTTCGTGGGCGTTGCCAGCCGCAGCGCTCAGCCTGATTCCACCTCGCTGTACGGGGAGGCCATGCCGTGGCAGGTCGCCCAGTTAGCCAGGAATCCGCAAACCGCACCTCCGGGCACGACGCGTACCGATCTGCCGGTTGAAAGCGCCCAGGCCGGAACGCTGCGCCAGGTGGACAGCATGATGGAGCAGCTCACCGATAAAACCGCCACATGGGCACGCGGTGCGGTCTCCGTGCGCGGGCGCGACGGCGAAAGCGGCCTGAGCAAGCTCACCGAAATTAAATCGCCGCTGCAATGGTCCACCGTGCCGTTCGGCGACTCGCGGTTTGATATTAACGTTACGCCAATCAGCCTCAACGCGGGCAGCTCGTCCGAAGAGTCCAGCCGCCGCTTTGGCACCGGCGCGCTGATTCAGGGCGCGGTGGGTGAAGAGCTGTACAACGCCTCAACCACGACGCCGAAAACGCTGACCGACGTCGACAAAATCAAGGTGCCGTCCCAGGGCTCGCAGAGCGCTTCCGGGGTGGAAGTGGGCATGGCGCTGACCGGCGATCAATATAAGATCGACGTTGGCTCTACGCCGCTCGGCCAGGATCTGAATACCGTGGTGGGCGGCGTGCAGTGGTCGCCGCAGCTGACGGATTATCTGAAGCTGATGCTGACCGGCGAACGCCGCGCCGTAGTTGACAGCCTGCTGTCTTACGTCGGGGTGGAAGACAAATACAGCGGCAAGAAATGGGGCCAGGTCACGAAGAACGGCGGCAGCGCGCAGCTCAGCTACGATAACGGCGACGCCGGATTCTACGCTGGCGTCGGGCTGTATAACTACCTTGGTGAAAACGTGCCGAGCAACAGCAGCGTCACCGGGTCGGCGGGCGTTTATCTGCGCCCGTTCCACGCCGACGACCGCGAGCTGAAAACCGGCATCAGCATGGGCTACATGAATTTCTCCAAAAACCTCAGCTACTTCAGCTACGGGCAGGGCGGCTACTTCAGCCCGCAGGACTACGTCAGCGTCTCCTTCCCGGTGGATTACACCCAGAAGTTCGATAGCTGGAAGCTGGGCGTCGGCGCGTCGCTGGGCTATCAGTCCTATACCCAGGATGAAAGTCCGTACTTCCCGGGCGACTCGGCCATGCAGTCGCAGCTTGAAAACTACGTCGCCAACGGCTTTGCCAAAGAGGCGTTTTACAGCGGCGGCAGCGAAAACGGCCTGGGCTACAACCTGCGGGCCTCCGCCGACTACAAAATTAACAAAGACATGACCATGGGCGGCCAGGTGGGCTACGACACCTTTGGTGACTACAACGAAAGTACCGCGCAGGTGTACTTCCGCTACCTGCTGGGGAACAAATAATGAATGACCAACAGCTTCTGAACTACTTCCAGACTCAGCAGGCGCAGCCCGGCTGGTTCTCGCTGATCCATATCATGATCGACGGAATGGTCACCAACGTGGGCGAAGCGCAAAGCCGTCCTTTCCTGGTGCAGATGGGCGATACGCTGGGCGCGCGTTTTCCGCTGATGCTGGCCAGAACCGTCGGCGAGCTCGAAGCGCAGATAAATGTTCAGCTGGCCGCCTTTAACTGGGGCTATATTGATATCGAAGCCAGCGAAACGGCGATGCGCCTTCGCCATATGGCTTTGCCCGTGCCCGCCGAAGAGTCGCAGCAGCCCGCCTGGAACCTCGCGTTTAGCGCGGTGCTGGAGGGGCTGTACGCCCGTTGGCTGCGCGATCAGGGTGGAAAAGCCCATGTCTCGCTGTGGCGCGAAGCCTCGCCTTCGTCCACGGTTATTCATTTCCGGTATCAGAACAGCAGATAGAGGTGCGTGAATGTGGCAGCGATGCAGAGCGCTGATTTTCGCCGTAATGGCACTGGCCGTCAGTCAGCAGGCGCTGGCCGATAGTGCCTGGGATAGCTACAAATCGCGGTTTTTAATGGCGGATGGCCGCATTATCGACACCGGTAATAACAGCATCAGCCATACCGAAGGCCAGGGCTTCGCCATGATGATGGCGGTAAGCAATAACGACCGCGAAAGCTTCGATAAGATTTGGCGCTGGACGGACAAAAATCTCAGGAACAAAGAAAACGGCCTGTTTTACTGGCGCTATAATCCGGTCGCCGCCAGCCCGGTTGCCGACAAAAACAACGCGACGGACGGCGACACGTTTATCGCCTGGTCGCTGCTGAAGGCGGGCAATCTCTGGCATGATGACGGCTATCTGAAAGCATCCGACGCCATCACTAAAGCGCTGGTGGCGCATAACGTTATCAGCTTTGCGGGCTACCGGGTGATGCTCCCCGGCGCGAAGGGGTTTAACCTCAACAGCTACGTCAATCTCAACCCGTCTTACTTTGTTTTCCCGGCCTGGCAGGACTTCGCCAGCCGCAGTCATTTAGTGGTCTGGCAGGAGTTGATTAACGACGGGCAGAAGCTGCTCGGCAAAATGCGCTTTGGCAATACGCAGCTTCCGGCAGACTGGGTTTCGCTGTACGCCGACGGACGCGTAGAGCCAGCCAAAGAGTGGCCTGCACGGTTCAGCTATGACGCTATTCGCGTACCGCTATATGTGAAGTGGTTCAGCTCGACCAGCCCGCTGCTGGCGCCTTACAAAGCCTACTGGGGCCGCTATTCGCGCAGCCAGACGCCGGCCTGGGTCAATATCACCACCAACGATCCCGCCCCGTATATGATGGAAGGCGGCATTCTGGCGGTCAGAGATCTGGTGCTGGGCGACCCGGCGGCGGCCCAGCCGCAGATCGCTGCTCAGGAAGATTATTATTCGGCGAGCCTGAAAATGCTGGTAGGGCTGGCGGCGCGCTAGCGTTTGTCCGCAGATTTTGTGCGAGGGCACTCTCCCCACAAGAGAGAAAAAGAGGGGCCGAACTGGCCCTTCTTTTTTGTCAGAAAAATTGAATAACTTGTCCTAATTGTTCCGCTATCACCCAATGTTTGTCAGCGTTATTCTTCTCTCATCGAAAGCAAGTGCGCTTTCACGCTTAACAAATTCACAGGGTATCTATTATGAAATCTATCAAATATTTTGCCGTAGTTATGACAATGGCCGCTTCGTTCTCAACTTTCGCCGCCGCACCGGCTTCCGTAGAAAGCCAGAAAATGGGCACCGTCTCCGTCAGTGGCGCAGCGAACCTTGATAACCTTCAGGCTAAGCTGCAGGAAAAAGCCGAGCAGGCCGGGGCGAAATCCATTCGTATTATCTCTGCCGGTGGCGATAACAAACTGTTTGGCGTGGCCGAAATATATAACTAGGTTAGCCGCAGCATCACGCAGTATGGGCCGCCCTGAGCGGCCCGTGTTTTATCTGAACTCATGGGCCAGCAGCCCAAAAATCCAGTCATCCTGCCAGATTCCGCCCAGATAGTAGTTTTCTCGCAGTACGCCCTCGCACTGAAAACCCGCTTTTTCCAGCACCTTTTTCGAAGGGATGTTTCCGACGGTGACCGTCGCGGTGAGTCTGCGTATGGCGCACTGACGGAAGGCAAACTGACAGATCGCACGCAGAGATTCGAGCCCGTATCCCTGGCCGTGAAACGCCGGGTCGAGCATATAGCCTACCTCCGCCCGATCGTCCTCCTCGCGTACAAAACCCGTGACGCCAATCAGCATGCCGTTTTGCCTGTCGCGCAGGGCAAGGCAGAGCCAGTGGCGACTAAGGATTTCCCAGGGGACAAGCCGGGCGTTAAACGTGTGGCGAATCTCCGCTTCTTTTCGCCCCTCGCTGACGTAGCGCATGACTTCAGGGTCCTGCTGTAAGCGCAGGAAGAAAGGCCATTCCTGCTCGGTAATTTGCGTCAGGCTGAGACGAGGGGTGAAAAGGGGAAACATGGCGGTGCCTTGTTATGATTGTGTTAATTATTGCATTGTGATCGAAAAATCTAACGGTGCCAATCCCGGGCACCGTCCGGCGAAATTATTTCCAGCGCGAGAGATCGTCCGTCGTTAGCCCAATATCGCGCAGCTGTTCCTTACTTAATCCCTGTAAGGCTCGGGCGGTCTGGCGGTGCAACCATCTCTGGCGGAAATACTGATAAATCATCACAAAGCCATAAAAGGGTTTGTGAGGACGATTTTCTTCGTAACCCATGATTTTGCTCCTCCTGGTCTCTGGCGTTTATGATGCGCCGGGTAACCGAGGGCATACAGATTCAAAAATCACTTTTATTTAACATACAGAAAGGCTAAAACACGATCTGAATGAGACTTTTTGCCTCACTCTGTACTGGTTTTGGCTTCTGTATGGTTAACCGAGAGGATACAGCATGACGCGCTACCAACATCTCGCCACCCTGCTGGCGGATCGCATCGAACAGGGGTTATACCGCAGCGGCGAGCGCCTGCCCTCGGTGCGCAGCTTAAGCAGCGAGCATGGCGTGAGTATCAGCACCGTGCAGCAGGCCTATCACATTCTGGAAGACCAGCAGCTGATTTCACCTCAGCCGCGATCCGGCTATTTCGTCAGCCCCCGCAAAGCCCAGCCGCCGGTGCCGCCGCTCACCCGCCCGGCGCAGCGCCCCGTTGAAATTACCCAGTGGGACGCGGTGCTGGAGCAGCTTGTGGCGCGCGAAGAGTGCGACATGGTGGCATTTGGCAGCGGCGCGCCTGACGTCACGCAGCCGACCGTCAAACCGCTGTGGCGGGAGCTGAGCAAAATTGCCCAGTATCAGGAGCCTGAACTGCTGGGCTACGACAGCGTTCACGGCATGCGCCCGCTGCGCGAACAGATTTCGCGCCTGATGCTGGACAGCGGCTGCGTGCTCGGTGCCGACGATATCCTGGTCACCAACGGCTGCCATGAGGCGCTGTCGATTGCCATTAGGGCGGTTTGCGAGCCGGGCGATATTGTGGCCGTGGAGTCACCGTCCTTTCACGGCACGATGCAGATGCTGCGCGCTTTTGGCGTAAAAGTAGTTGAAATCCCTACTGATTCCGTAACGGGGATCAGCGTTGAGGCGCTTGAACTGGCGCTGGAACAATGGCCGATCAAAGCGGTTATCCTGGTGGCGAACTGCAATAATCCGCTCGGCTTTATCATGCCGGAAGCGCGTAAAAGGGCGGTGCTTTGCCTGGCGCAAAGGTTTGATATCGCCATTATCGAGGATGACGTTTACGGCGAGCTGGCCTATGAATATCCGCGCCCGATGACCATCAAATCTCTCGATCTGGAAGGCCGCGTGCTGCTGTGCAGTTCGTTCTCAAAAACGCTGGCGCCGGGGCTGCGGGTGGGATGGATTGTACCGGGGCGCTACCTCGATCGTGCGCTGCATATGAAGTACATCGTCACCGGCAGCACCAATACTTTTTCACAGATGGCGGTGGCGGAGTTTATTCGTGCGGGCCATTATCATCGCCACCTCCGGCGTATGCGCCAACAGTATCAGCGCCATCTCGACGTCTTCACCTGCCGGGTGCGGCAGTATTTCCCGTGCGGCATCTGCGTGAGTCGCCCTCAGGGCGGCTTTTTGATGTGGGTCGAGCTGCCGGAAAATATCGACATCATGCCGATCTGCTGCGCGCTGCGGGAGCAGGGCATTCATATCGCCCCCGGCTCGCTGCTTTCCGCCTCGGGGAAATATCGCAACTGTCTGCGGTTGAATTATGCTTTGCCGGTCGATACGGCCATTGAGGCCGCGCTGCGAAAAACCGGTGAAGCCCTGAGCCATGTTCTCGAAAACGTTTAATTTTCCCCTTCTTTTTCAGGCATTGGCCCAGATGCAGGCGCGCTAAACTCCGGTTTAATGGCGCACCTGCGCCCCTATACCATAAGCATAAAAATACCCTCGCCGAGGGGCGGCGCGCTGTGTACGCGTCAGGCGCTCATGCGCCCTTTACCTAATAAAGGATAATCATGACCAGTAATGCACTGGCTGTGCGGGATAAGTTTGAGACTTGCCTGAGTGCTATCCGACAGGCGTCGCTACAGATCCTCCCGCTGCTGAAAATTCGCGCCGCAGAAGGCAAAGATCCGCAGTGGTTTTTCCAGCAGCTCGAGCAGGCGCGACAGGCAATGGGCAGCTGGGGGGCGGTGGCCCGGCGGCTGAATCTGAACGACGCGGAGATTTCACAGTTCACTCTTTCGCTGCGCCATCTTCAGCAGCTGGTGCCGCAGTACGAAAGCGGGCAGGAGGTGAGCGACAACCAGCTGATTTCCGCTCTGCGTTTCGTTCGCTATCTGGAGCTGGTGCGCGGCAAGCAGCCGCTGCTGGGCTATTCCACCGACTTATCCAGCGACGGCGACGCGCAGCAGCAAACGGCGCAGCGGCAGATTCGCGCGCTGGAGCTGATGATTCGCGGCCTGGTTAATAACGCCTGGAGCAGCCAGCCTCAGCTGGTGAATCAGCTTAAAACGCAGTTTGGCGGGGATAAGGTTCGCCGCTGGCTGAAAAATGCCGATCGGGGCGACATTCTGAGCGGCATGCGTTTTAGCGAGCTATCGCTTTTGCTGGTGGATAAAAAAGAGTTCGCCCGACACTACGCGGCGCTGTACCAAAATGCTCCCCAGCTCAGCCTGTTTATCGACAAACGCAAAACCCTGCAAACCTTCCTCGACGATGTGCGCCAGATCCGCAACGATGTGATGCAGCAGCGCCCGCTTACTACCGTGCAAATCGCGCTGCTCGATAACTATTTTCGCGAAAGCTCCGCGCCGGTTCAGCGCGCGTTTGATGAAGGGCGGACCAAAGTTAGCCCCGCGGCTTTACTTGCCGGAGAGGCTGAGCCGTTACAGGAATATATTGCCCAGGCGCAGAAAAAACACGCCGCGAACGGCGGTGACAACGAGGATATTAAAGACGCGATTGAACGGCCGGATTCGCGCAAGACCGGCAGGCGTCATGATGCTGCGCAGACGGCTTCCGCTGCGCTTTGGGGCATTGTCGGCGTAGCGGTACTCGGCGCGGTCATTTTTGTGCTGTATCTCCTCAGCGATATGAATCGCCCCGGACAGCAAGCGGCGGCGCCGAGGATGACGACCACGGTAATGGCCGAAGATCTTGCGCCGGAAAAGGACAGTCCGCGGGATATGCTGGCGAATATGGGCATCACCTGGGATGAAAATAGCCTGCGGCTGGCCATTGAGCGTGGGGATTCGCGCATTGTCCGGCTGTTTATGCAGGGCGGGATGAACTGGAAAATTTCATTTGCCGAATCGGCGCTGGCGACGGATTACCGCGACGTGCTGACCACGTTGTTGCAGTATCGCTCGCAGATGGATGAGGCGCGTCCCTGTCGAAGAATGACCAACACCATCGCGCAGGCCATGAAGGACGGGCAAAGTCTGACTTCGATGCGCAAACAGTTTCTGCAAACCTTTTGTAGTACGCCGGGGGTAATTAAGCGTCAGCGAGAAGAACTCGAAAGGGCGGTCTTGCGGCAGGCGGCGGCGCAGAAACGTTTTGACGCGGCCAGAGCGCAGGGCGCTGCGGGCGAAGCGGTGGATAAAAGCGAAGTGGACATCCAGCGGGCGATTTACAACGCGCTCCGCTAATATTCCCGCGGGTTTTGTTAGCCAGCCGGGCCTGACGCCATGCCGGGCCCGCTTCTGTAAAATCCTGGCGTACAGCCATATTCCTTGTGAAAGCTGCGGATGAAGTGCGCGCAGTCGCTAAAACCGGTGCGCAGCGCTATTTCCGTTACGCTTTCCGCCGAGTTTCTTAGCAGCCATCTGCCGTACTTCAGCCTTGTGGCACGGATAAACTCCCCCGGCGTTTTGCCAAATTCCGCGTTGAACAGCCGGGTTAGCTGCCGCGCGCTGAGGTTGACCTGCGCCGCTAGCCACCGTGTCGAAATGGGTTTGACCAGCGACTGTTCAATCAGGAAGACCGCGCTGCGCAGGCGCGAATCGCTTACGCGAGTAAAACCGATGGCGCGGGAAACTGATATTGAAGTTGCATCAATTTTATTGGGCACCGAAATCTGATGAATCGCTTTGGTCGCCCTGTCCGGGCCGCAATGACGCCTGATGAGCTCGGTAGCCAGGCTGAGGGTTGAGATGCCGCCGGGAGTGGTGAGCACGTCGCCACCGTCGATAAAATCCTGCCCCGTTTCGGCCCGAACGGCGGGAAAGCGTTCGCGAAAATCATTTATGTGGAAAGGATGAATGGAGGCCCGGCGCGCGTCGAGCAGCCCCTCTTCGGCGAGGATAAAGCTGCCGGTGCATATTCCAAGGACCGGGATACCCGCCAGATGGGCACGATGCAAATATTCCCGGTCGGCGCCGCTGCCAAGGTGCAGGCTGCGCAGTAGACCACCGACGACGGCGATGTAGTCGAAACGTTCGACGGGCTGGTAGCCGCCGTCCAGCGGAATGGCAATCCCGGAGCTGCTGAGCACCGGGCTGGCGGGGTTGTGTCCCATCAGGCTCCATGAGCAGCGCATTTTCTGACTGTTATCGCCCATATCCGCCGCATGCCGCAGCGCGTCAACGAGTCCGGCCAGCGCCAGCAATGCGAATTCCGGCCATAGCAGGATACCAATATTCAGTTCAGGCCCGGTGGAAGAGGGGCTCCGATCGTGGCGTTCGATGTCGGCTACCACGTCGCAGGGCAGGGGCCCGGCCATCGTTGATAATGGGTTGTCTGTTTTCATAATGCTTATTGGCTCGCAAAAGGCGGCGTTGACTAGCGCCGCTGGATGCTGGTGAACAGGGGGACGGGCAATTTTCTGCGTCCGAGACGGCACACTACGAGGCCGGTAAGAATCAGCAGGCTACCGATAACAAAATCGTGATAAAGCGTTTCGCCGAGGAAATAGACGCCGGCGACGATCCCCATGACGGGCGTCATCAGAATCAGGGTGCCCAGCGACGAAACCTGATAATAACGCAGCAGGGTGAACCAGGCCAGGTAGCTGATAAACGCCACGACAACGGTCTGGAAAATTAAGCTGGCAAGCGCGGCGGGAGTGGCAATAAAGGTCGTCTGGCCGGTGAAAACTGACGCCAGAAGGATAATCACGGCGGCGGTCGCCAGCTGGTAGAACAGCGTGCAGGAAGAGGGAATGGATGACAGCGAAGAGCAGCGGATAATGATGCTGGTGATGCCCCACGACAGCCCGGCCAGAATGGCGCACAGATCGCCGAGAAGGCTTTGGGTTTCCGTGTTTGCCGAGGCGCTGGTAAACCGCACCGCAATAATCAACCCCGTAAAAGCCAGCAGGATGCCAATCCACTGGAGCCGCGTCAGTTTTTCCTCCGGAATTAGAAAGTGCAGACCGACGGCGGTAAATAGCGGGGCGGTATACAGAAACAGCGTGGTATGCGACGTTGAAGTCAGCCTTATACCGGTGACAACGAGCAGAAACTCCAGCGCAAATAATATTCCTACGGCCAGCCCCGGTATTAGCACGCGTCGATTTTTCAGACGGTGGAAAATGCGGTCTTTACGATTAAACAGCAAATAGACAAAGAAGGCGGCAACGGCCGATCGAATGCCAACCTGTAATCCGGGCGAGATTTGCTCAGCGACGGATTTAATGGCGACCTGCTGACATCCCCAGACGCCGCAGATCATCACCATTAAAAATATGGCCAGGCCATCAATATTTTTACGCATGTGGCTCACATTGAGGGAAGATAGGGCGAAAACTCGCCGTCAGAAAGTCCCGTTACTCTATCGCTGGGCTATGGGCGGGGATTGTATGCGGCGGACGAATCTAAGAACACAAGCGACATGGCCGTTCTGTTACGGGTTCTTATACAACACGATAAAAAAGACGTTCCAACATGGGAGGATAATAAGATTTATTTACATCAGCTTATAAACGCTAAATATTTGGCGAGCTACCCTGGTTCAATGAGATGTTCAAGTGATAAAAATGTGTGATGCATAATACTTCAGGTTTCTTGAGCAGGCAAAAACAGCCTGCTCGATCGCCAATGGGCTGTGAATTAATATAAATTAAGATCGCTTAAGACTTTTTTGTTTGAGTGTTTATTTGCATAACTTACTGTTTGTATTGATTTTAATTTAATTCCTGTCCTGACTCATTCCGCTGGTTAATATAAATTTCTTAATAAAATGATTTGGGTTGATTTGTGCTATACCGCCGTCGATAGTAGGGACTATTGTTCCCGGGATGTTTAGCAAGCATCCGGTCTTTTTAATTGGCGATGGATTCTCACCCCACCAGGAGCTCTTTGTATGAGAGTGTATGTTCTTTCTGAGAACAGATATTTTGCGGAAGGAATGGTTCGGTTAATGGCCCATGCTTGCTTTACGGCATACGCTTTACACTTTGAAGACAAAATTGATGAAAAGCTATTTCTTCATGGGCCGCCCTGCGTGATCTTTGTTGATGCCAGCCGGGTTAATGATTGCCTCGCCTGCGTGATGGGGGTGACGACCCATAGCCTGCAAAGGATTTTCTGTCTTTCTGAACATTATAGTGATGATTATTTATCAAGAAATAATTTTGTCTCCATGGTATCCAGATATACCAGCGTTGACAAAATAATCTCCTCGCTTATTCAGCTTCCTAAAATACCAAGAAAAATTATGGGGAATAATGATTTCGGGCTGTCATCCCACGAGTTAAGTATTCTTCATTATCACATGGAGGGTAACTCACAAAGAGAAATTTCGGATAAATTAAAGTTATCCATTAAGACCATATCGGCCTATCGGGCCAGGGCGTTACTTAAACTTGGCGTCGCCAGGATTAGTTTGAAATCAATCCCCTATGTAAAGGCATACATATCCAGAGCGGCTGGCTTCGTCAGCTATTAACTTTGTTCAACAGGGATGCATGGCTTTGGTTATAAGGCCTCCATCGAGCCTGTTCGTCGCTGGCTCTCTCTCAGTGATAGGCGACGTTGCGCCACGAACTGGCTGTTTTTTTTGATCTATTAACAAACTATAAATTTTCGTTTTTATGGCAATAGATTAATGGCAGGCTGCCATTATAAACAATATAGTCACCATTAGGCTGCCGCAAAGCATGATATTGTACCGTTTCATCTTCTTTAAGATAGAAAGAGTCCACCAGTTTGCTCAGTAAATCATCATCGACACGATCGGTGTTTTCTCTGGAAATATTTTCTGAGCGTATTTTATAAATTTGGTCATTTTCGCTAAAGGTAAAGAATATTACTCGGCTTAGTGGCAATATTTTATCCTGACTATCTTTAACCTCCCCCCTAAGCGAGGCTGTGCCTTCTGTTCCCTGGAAGGTCAAACGGAACATGGCCCGTAAATACGTGTCATTATAATTTGACTGAAAATGAGCCGTACAGGAAAAAACCTTTTCCTGATGGCTGCGGTAAAGAGGGTAGGCCACAAAGATGAAGATTAGCATTGCTGCTGTTATTAGATAGGCTTTTTTCATTGGCCCTTAACTCCTCTGAGTAACAGCGAAATGCAGTGTGGTTTAACGCCATTTATTGGCTTGTCGCAGGCAAGTATGGTTGCTGAGTGCATAATGCTGTAGGCACTGGCATAGACATATGGAAATTTTTCACAATTAGGCGCTAATTCATTCAGGATCCTTTCATGAATGGATCTTTCCTGCATATCGTCATTCACATAAAGGCGACATGCCCCTACCTTTTTATAAAAAACAAAAGATTCAGCTACCGATTTATTTTGTGGCACTAGATTCATCAGCAGAAAAACCATCACAAAAAAGGCTGCGAATAAGAAGATTTTTAATTTTTCTTTTTTACCTGTTAATTTTAAAAGTAAGCTCTTCGATTTAATATCTCTCGTTTCTGGGCGAGAAGTTATCGTCGGTAATGCTTCCTCGACAGGGCTTGCGAGCTTAATTTCTTCTGTTGGGATGCTGACGTTAAAAATAAATCCTTTTTTGGGGATGGTGTTTATCCAGTTACTGGTATTTTCATCAATGTTTTTAAGCGTTCGGCGTAGAATACTGATATTCTGATAAAGATTATTAGGCGTAATCTCTTCATGCTGATCTCCCCATGCAAACTCATAAAGTTCTTGATGTGAGACGGGTCTTTTGTGCATTAGCAATATTAGAAGACATCGACTGGCTGAAACGGGCAATGAGAACTGTTGCCCATCTCGTTCTCTGTTGATCAACTGGTAAAGTTCAGGATGAAACTCAATGTTTTTATTTATTAGATACATGTAACCTTCACAATTTGAATGCTTGTGTTTAGATTAAAAAATTGGGTTTGCATTATCTTTATGTATGAAAACTCAACTATGACTAATGTATTTAATGCTATATTACATATTTAGAAACAAAACAGAAAATGCAGACTATTATCCTGTTTATCTACGTATCATAACGAGAATTATTATAAACAATCTACAGCCATTAAAGCATCAATGTTACAGGACATCAGTGTAATTAAGATGGAATGTATTAATAATTTAGCCGAAGTAAGCGTAAAATATTACGTCATCCTTTAATACCAAAATGGATCTACCCTATATTATTAGCTTGGGTAAAAACAGAACCAGAGATTTTCTCAAGTGTTTTACTCAAGCGGTGCATTAATATACAAATATAGAGCGTTAAGCACGCAGCGCTCATAAGGTGTTGATGCATTATTAAAATCATGAAAGATGATCTCCGTTATCATTGATTAGCTTTATCAAACTAAGTGCAGATTCATCACCTGGAGCCATTTTTTTAATTAACATTAGCAACAATATACAGAGTTTTGTTAACAACATTTTCAATGGCCGAATGTTTCATATATTCCTCATAGCGCAGGGTAAAAGAAGCTAACTTTTAAAATGAATACAATTAGTTATAAATTACTTTGCTGTGTGCCTGCCTTAAGTGCGCTGGAAATATAATCAAAAAAAAGGGTTGCCGCATAGATAAATTAGTTCATTTATTCGTCCATTTGCCTTAAAGAAAACTGATCGAGAATTTTAAGGTTCAATTGATATATATCCTCATGAAATAAAAGAATTTTTCTGGAGCCTGTGGTTTATCAACGTAATGAAATCAACTTTCATTCGAAAGTTTATCTTATGTTTTGCGCCCGGGATGGATATAATGCGTGCGTTTTTTCCCAGCGAATTGCTTCGAAACATGTCAAATAAAGAATGGTTTTTGATAAATGACCAAATTTGTTTTTATCCACAGGAGCAAATGCTTTGCTCCACGGATGGAAACAAAAAAATAACGCTCACGCGGATTGTGAATAAAATGCTGTATTATTTTTGCACGCATGAAAAGGTATTGATCTCATACGAAGAGATCATGTGTTTCATTTGGGAGGAGAGGCACAAAACTATTGGCTACGGTTCGCTATATCAGGCTCTTTTAGTGCTGAGAAAATCATTTCTGGAGCTTGAACCTGACTGTAGATTTATTAAAACAATAAGAAAATCAGGGATCATCTTTGATTGCGAGATTGTAGAAAATAGCAACAGTGTAGGTGTTTTGGGGGAGCTGGCTGAAAAAGCAACAGTGGTCGCAGATGTTAATTGCTTTTCTAAAGCGGCATTGCAGAAAAAAAAGATAATAATAAGCATGCTGTTAATGGTGGTCGTTATTGCGGCAGCGGCGGCCTATTTCTACTCACGTTTTGAAGGGGTATTTGATCTTTATACTCCGGCTAAACTGCTGGCGAAGGGGTGCTCAGTACGCTACAACTCCGATGCCTACGACACTTCGCAGTACAATCAATTCATAGAGCATTATCAGGACCTCTGTATTCCAAACTCGATTCTTTATGTCACGACCTATTTCTCACGCGAAGATGTAAGCGTAGTGAGATGCCGAAATTTTTATCTGCACCAGAAAAATATTGGCAACTGTACGGTATTCTACTTTCGTAAAGTTAAAGGCGGGGCAAATGTTTAACATACTAAAGAACAAAGAGATATTAATAGTGCTATTTATTTCAATAGCGACAATTTGTGCTATCCAATTCTCGATTAATCGTTCAATAGTAAAGAAAGAACATTATGAAACATGCAAAAGTGATTTGGTTATTTCCTCCGAGGATAACTCGATAACTGCACTCCTGGATATTTATTTTTATAACGGGAAAGGTGCTGTTGAGATCCGTGGTCTTTATAAAAACAGAGATAATAAAAAGTTTGAAATACACCGTGATGTGTTTTTTGACTATGTTAAACAAAGAGATAAATTCATTCTTAAAAGTACCGAGATTGGCATTGGGGACGATCAGAATGTAATTAATAAGGTAATAACGCAAACCATGTCCGTTTTCTTTACTCAGACAGGAGTAACATTGTTATTAAGCCGGGTGAGGGCAGGCAACGGTGACCGAATATTTTCATGGGCCGGGCTACCGATTTTGTACTGCATGAAATAATTTTCCTGGAAACGGGCCAAAAAAAATCTCCCCGCAGGGAGATTTTTATCTTCGGCACCGGCTAATCAACGCATGGTGACAAATTCTTCAGAACCGGTTGGGTGAATCGCTACGGTATTATCGAAGTCTTTTTTGGTGGCACCCATTTTCAACGCTACCGCAAAGCCCTGCAGCATTTCATCCATTCCGTAACCAATGCCGTGAATGCCGACGATTTTTTCATCAGGCCCGGCGCAAACCAGCTTCATGCGGCACGGCTGGCGATGGGAAGTCACGGCCGTATACATCGCGGTGAAGGAAGATTTATAGACCTTCACATTGTCATCGCCATACTGCTCGCGCGCCTGCGGTTCGGTTAAACCTACGGTGCCAATTGGCGGATGGCTGAACACCACGGTAGGGACGTTGCTGTAGTCCAGATGTTCATCCGGCTTGTTGTTGAACAGGCGTTCTGACAGGCGGCGACCCGCGGCAACCGCCACCGGCGTAAGCTCTACCGCACCGGTGTTATCGCCCACGGCATAAATGCCCGCCACGCTGGTGTTCTGGAATTTATCGACCTCAATGTAGCCTTTAGCGTTAGTTTTGACGCCGGTGGCGGCCAGGTTGAAGCTATCGGTTGCCGGTTCGCGGCCAATGGCCCAAATCAGGCAGTCAACCGTTTCAGAACGTCCATCTTCCAGATGCAGCGTCAGGCTGCCGTCGGCATTTTTCTCAACCGCTTTTGGAATCGCCTGGGTATGCAGCGTTGGGCCTTCGGTGTTGATCACTTCCAGCAGCGTTTCAACGATAAGCGGATCGAAGGTGCGCAGCGGAGCGTGTTTACGCACGAACAGGTGCGTTTCAGAACCCAGCGCGTTAACCACGCCTGCGATTTCTACCGCAATATAACCTGCGCCAACCACAGCGACGCGTTCAGGCAGCGCGGGCAGGGCGAAGAAACCGTCAGAATCGATACCATATTCCGCGCCTGGAATTCCCGGATGGCTTGGGCGGCCGCCGGTAGCAATCAGAATACGATCGGCGGTGATGGTTTCGCCGTTAACTTCCACGGTGTGCGCGTCAACAAATTTGGCAAAGCCGCGAATGACGTCAACGTTATTTTTACCCAGCACATTGTCATAAGAGGTGTGGATACGGTCGATATAGGCGGTACGTGCCGCGATGAGCTTGTCCCAGTCGAAGTGATTCAGCGTGGTGTCAAAGCCGTAATCAGGACCGTAGTTGTGGATGGCTTCGGCAATCTGCGCCGCGTGCCACATCACCTTTTTCGGGACGCAGCCGACGTTCACACAGGTGCCGCCCAGATCTTTTGCTTCGATCAGCGCGCACTTCTGGCCGTACATTGCCGCACGGTTAATGGAGGCGATACCGCCGCTGCCGCCGCCGATGGCGAGGTAGTCATAATGTCTGGTCATTTGCAGGTTTCCCTAAGTTAGAACTTCAGTTGCCCGGATTGTAGCGCTTTCGCCAATAAAGCCGCAAAGGGTAGCTCTATGACTGCGATAGGGTGAGACTATCCTGATGTATAATTTCAGAAAATACGTATTATCTTTTGATAGCGGCTGTGCATGCCTTCGGAATAGACTGGCGGTTTTGCGAGCTGTCTTCGGCGCAGTGAGGAAAAGGATGCCTTATTTCACATCTATGATCTATACCCGTCTTGTTCTCAATAACCCGACGTTTTTGAGCGCTTCGCTGTTTCCTGTTTGCCATTTTTCTTCCAGAAAATGAAGACGTTAATCAAGGGAAGCAGCAATGGCCTGTTATGGTTTTTATGGACCGGCTGGCTGATGACGCTTTTTTGCTACGTGTTTGAATGGAAAAGAGAAGCCGTCATTGCTGCCGCACTGCTGTCGCTGACTTTTGTTCTGTATTTTTTCTTTTTTAAAAAAGGATTTTATATGTTTCGTAAAAAGCCCCAAGAAACGGCTGAGCTCGTTGAAAAGACTGGCGTTGTAGCCGAAAAAGGCACCTCACCGGCAGCGGAAAGCGTTCAGGCTGCGCAGGGTTCGCGCCGCTGTACCGTCGTAGCAGCGAATACCGTGTTCTCCGGCAATACCGAAATCGAAGGTGATATTCAGGTTTACGGCAAAATGCAGGGCCAAATTGATCTGAAGGACGGCATTCTGTACGTCATGCGCGGCGGCTTTATCGACGGTGAATTTACCGCGCCGAGCATCATCATTAACGGACGCGTTGAAGGCACCTGCATCAGTGAAAACATCGAGATTCACGAGCACGGTGAAATGGAAGGCATCAGCCGCAGCGGCTCGCTTTCTATCCGCCCGGGAGGGTCTTTTATTGGGCAGTCCGAGCGTTTGGCGACGGTGAAGAAACAGCCGGAGGCCGAGCGCGTAGTGAAGATCAAAAAGAATCAGTCGGAGAAACCCGCAGAAGCGGCTGCGGGCGTCTCACTGGCGATGAGCGAGTAACTGATTTACTCAGGGACGACCCAGCTCAGCGTGGTAGAACCGTTGCCCGTCGGAACCAGCGTTTTGTGCAGCCACGGCAGAACGTTGGCCATTTGCTGCTCGAGCTTCCACGGCGGGTTAATCACGATCATGCCTGAGGCCGTCATGCCGCGCTGATCGCTGTCCGGGCGCACGGCCAGTTCAATTTGCAGAATGCGGCGGATACCGGTCTCTTCCAAATCACGGAGCATGCGTTTGATCTGCTGGCGCAGCACCACCGGATACCACAGCGCGTAGGTGCCGGTGGCAAAGCGCTTGTAGCCGTCGCTGATGCCGGTGACTACTGCCTGGTAGTCAGTTTTAATCTCATACGGTGGGTCGATAAGTATCAGCCCGCGACGGGAAACCGGCGGCAGTTTGGCCTTCAGCTGGGTGTAACCATCCGCGCGTTCAACGCGGGCGCGGCTGTCCTTCTGAAATTCAGAGCGCAGCAGCGGGAAATCGGAAGGGTGCAGTTCGGTAAGCTGCAGGCTGTCCTGTTCGCGCAGCAGATGACGCGCAATCAGCGGGGAACCCGGATAGTAACGCAGCTGGCCGCTTTGGTTGAACGCTTTAACCGCGCCGATATACGGCTCCAGCTCTTCTGGCAAATCATCCTGCTGCCAGATACGGGCGATACCTTCGAGATATTCACCGGTGCGTTCGGCGTGCTCGCCGCTCAGTTTGTATCGGCCTGCGCCTGCGTGAGTGTCGAGATAGAGGAACGGTTTCTCTTTCTCTTTTAATGATTCAATAATCAGGCTTTGAACGGTGTGTTTCAGAACGTCGGCGTGGTTGCCGGCGTGGAAGCTGTGGCGATAACTGAGCATGCTTGCTGGGTTTCCAAAAGACTAAGAAGGACTGCGTAATGTGGACAGTATACCGGAAACTGACCTGCCCGGGGATGCGTGTTGTTTAATCAGCAACGGGCCTTCAGGGGATGGACTGCATAATCAGCTCCCGCAGCCATTTGTGCGACGGTTCCCGGTGCAGTTTTTCATGCCACATCATATTCATTTCAAAGCCTGGTATATCAATCGGCGCATCAAAACACTGCAGCAAAGGATTATCTTTAATCAGGCGCGAAGGCAGCATGGCCACCAGGTTTGTTTGCGAAATAACGGAAACGGCAAACATAAAATGGGGCACCGAAAGCACGACCCTGCGCGAAAGCCCCATTGATGCGAGGACCTGATCGGTATTTCCGACAAAGCCGCCGCCGTCGGGGGAGACCATCACATAATCGAGTTCAAGAAATTGTTTCAGGCCCGGATTTTTGGTCAGCGTAGGGTGGCCCGCACGGCAAACTAATACGTATTTTTCGGAAAATAATGTTCGGCTACGTAAACCTGGCGGTGCTTCTTCACGAATATGAAATACCAGATCGACTTTATTATGCTCGGTGGCGCTGGCTATATTTGAAGGGGTTGTTCCTAATATTGCCAGTTTTGTATCCGGTGCCTCGACGCGCAAATTGCGCAGCAAGGGAATAATCACCGCGGCCTGGCAGTAGTCTGCGGCAATGATTCGCCAGGTACGATGAGACCCTGCTGGTTCAAAAGGACCGGGTGAAGCAATGACCTGACTGAGCATTTCCAGCGCCTGGCTGAGCGGCTCTTTAAGCATCTCTGCTCGGGCCGTTGGACGCATACCGCGCGGGCCGGGAAGAAACAGCGGGTCGCCTAATTTTTCCCGCAGCTTCGCAAGATGAACGCTCACCGATGGCTGAGACAGGTTCAATGTTTTTGCCGCATGCGTCACGTTTGGTTCTTTCAAAAGTGCGTCCAGCGTTAGCAAAAGATTGAGATCGAGTTTCCTGAGATTAGTCATAGTAATACCTGGTATAGCGCAAAATCATTTCAATTACAGATTACACCTTCGTAACATCCATTCAAACGAGTCCGCGTGAAAAGACTTAACTTGCAGCCAGTATGGCTTAAAAAAGACGCAAAAGAATATATTTTTACACACCCCCCGACGCTTATTTTTCGTGGAGATGAATCGTTATTATTTCTTTATTGAAGAAATAAACGGCTTTTTATCGACAGAATAAAAGCTTTGATTAATTAAATTTTCTCAAAATGAACAGGAGTAGTAAATGCCAATTGGACTTTTAGCCTTAGCGCTGGGAGCATTTGGGATCGGTCTGACAGAATTTGGTATTGTCGGTCTGCTGCCTCAAATTGCCGCTGAATTCCATGTCACCGAACAGGTTGCCGGTTATCTTGTCTCGGGTTATGCGTTAAGCGTTGCTATCGGCGCCGTTGGCCTGACGGCATTAATGATTCGTATGGAGCGCCGTTTAACGCTGCTGCTGCTGTTAGGCCTGTTTATTGCCGGGAACCTGATTTCTGCGCTTTCTACCAGCTACGACACTTTATTAGCCGGGCGCATTATTGCCGCGCTGTGTCATGGCGCATTCTTTAGCGTAGGGGCGGTGGTCGCCTCAGATATGGTGGCCGCGAATAAAAAAGCGGGCGCGATATCTTTAATGTTTGCCGGCTTGACCGTATCTAATATTGTCGGCGTGCCGCTGGGCACCTTCCTGGGCTTAGAAATGGGATGGCGTTCGACATTCTGGGCGCTAGCCGTGATCGGTGTGATCACCATGGTTGGCGTTCGTGCGCTGGTGCCGGTGATTCAGGCCGATACTAAAACCAATCTGGCACGTGAATTTGGCGTCTTCCGCCGTCCGCAGGTCTGGATTTCTGCCCTGGTGAGCGTGCTGTCTTTCGGCGGTGTTATCGGCGGCTTCACCTATATTGCCTTCACGTTAACCGAAGTCTCTAAGTTTGCGACCTCCACCGTTCCGTGGCTGCTGGTGCTGTTCGGCGTCGGGACCTTCATCGGTAATATTTACGGTGGTAAAGCCGCAGATAAATCCCTGAATAAATCTCTCGGGACCATTTTACTGCTGCTCACCGTTGTGCTGGCCGTCTTTGCTCTGACTGCCGAAAGCCAAATCATGACCGTGATTTCACTGCTGTTGATGGGCGGCGTAGGTCTGGCGACCGCACCGGGCCTGCAGCTGCGCATTATGAGCCACGCAAGCGATGCGCCAAACGTGGCATCGGGTGCCAATATCGCCGCCTTCAACATCGGCAATGCGCTCGGCGCATGGCTGGGCGGTATGGCGCTGCAAAGCGGCTACGGTTTTGTTTCCCCCCTGTGGGTGGGCGCGGGACTGTCGCTGTTCGCCTTTATCGTGCTCCTCTCCGGCAGCATCAAAACAGTTGCTTCAGCCCAAACCAGCAAAGCTAAAGCGCAGGGATAACGTTTTTCCCGACCCTCTTTTCTGCATGTTTTGATATTAGCAAGCATTCGTTACGAAGGAATACGGCCGGTTAATTCAGGCCGTATTTCCCCACGCTCGCGCCGCATTTAACATCCATAGCTCAGATAATATTTTAAGAAGGGCTTTAAGAAATGGTAAATAACATATCAATGGGATGCATTGAAAACGAAGCAATGCACAGCAATAATATTATTGGTTTCTTCCCTGGGCTGGGAAGCCGCCAGGCTTATCAAAATCTGGATGATGACTTATTAATAAATGGATCGCGTTTAGTTAAAAAGATTTATTCAGATGCCGCCACGGCATTAGGTTTCCCGGAGTCACCGGAAAGACTTATCCTGAATGAAAGCAATTATCCACCGCACCGCATGGAGCTGCAGGGATTTATCGGCGCTGCCATGCTGGTTCACAGCCTGGCGCTGGAAGCAAACTTACGCTCCCGCGCCGGCGAAAGGAATCTGGCGATGCAGGTGCAGGCTTACACCGGCGAAAGCTTCGGGATGATTACTGCTGCCGTCGCCAGCGGTTCATTAAGCTATGCTGACGGCGCAAAAATCGCCCAGTTCTTTACTCCGCTTATTCTTCTGGCCTCTGAGAAGAATCACTACGATGCCTATAGCCAGTCGGTGCTGGATTATTATCCGGCGGAGTTAAGAGCCCGGGTGCTGATTGAGGAGCCTTATTACGTTTCAGCAATTTCTGGAAAATACTCTGAATTAAATGAAACTCTGGATGCTATCGGCAACCATTTCGACTGCGCGGATGTTTGCGTCCATAAATATTACAGCCAGACGCAGGTAAATATTTACATTCGGGCCAGTATTAAACCTATTTTTGAATTATTTTTAAAAAACTACCCGCAGATTAAACTCATTCAGCTTAAGCCGCCGACTCGTTTCTTAACGCATTCGAAGCA
Source organism: Buttiauxella sp. (assembly GCA_036489025.1). Taxonomy (GTDB): domain Bacteria; phylum Pseudomonadota; class Gammaproteobacteria; order Enterobacterales; family Enterobacteriaceae; genus Dryocola. Next base: position 172,721 of record DASXGN010000035.1, on the reverse strand, counting down.
CCTCAGCAGCCTGCGCTGCGTGTTTGAACAGTTTATGGTGAAGAACCATATTGTTTTCCATACGCCGCATACCGCTGTTATTTCCAATAACGGTGCCGGCACGCTGACCACGGCGGAAGAAATTAAGCACGGCGTGTTGGCGATCGTTGACGAAGTGATGAGCTCCCAGTGCACCTGCCAGATTGCCGACAAAATGAAGGCGGATTACGTCATTGAGTTTGGCCCAGGTGAAAAATCCGTCAGGCTGATGGCGGATAACGATATGCGCACGCCGTTCTTCGCCTATTCCGGCTCGCAGAAAGAAACCGCGGAAATTCTCGACGCCTGCGTTGTCTCCGGGGCTATCGCCAACCAGAACGACAACGAACTGCTGTTCAACGCGCTGCGGGAAATCTTCCGCCTGGCGCAAAGCAAAGTCTTCGCTAACGACATGATGTATAACAAAATCATTCAGTTAATTAAGGCGAAGATTGAAAATCCGGCGATCAAAAATAACCTCTATTATTCGAACATGGAACGCGTGTTCAAGAATACCTACCGCTATAAGGAGTTTATCGATCTGGATAGCGGCGAGCTGGTGCTCTCTGCAAGGCTCAAACGGGATTTAGCCGGGGAAGGGAAGCACACCGCCACGGTGTACGCCGAGCTGAAGGTGTTGTCCCGTGAGGGAAGCGTTTATTACAAGACCACGGACAATATTCAGCATCCTGAAAACACGGTGGTGTATTTTTCCGGGTTGGACAGCATGAGCAACCACGATGTGTTCTCAAGCCTGTACGACTTTGAAACCGCGGACCTCCCGCTGTGCATCAAAGAGACTATTCGCGAGCGTCTGTCCATCCAGCACCTGCTCGACAGCTTCTTATATAACCGCCAGCAAAAGCCGACCACCGGCATTATGGCCCTGAGCCGCATTTTGCATCAGGTCATCATGATGGAGCTGATTAAAAAGCTGCGTCCATCTATTGTCCATAATGACAATTATTACCTCGGCGCCACCGACGTGCTGGGCTGGCTGGTATCCCTGGTGGTTTCCGGGGCGGCAACGCTTGGCAACGTGCTGGACTTTGCGCTGCAATATTACACGCCGGGCGGCTCTCAGCCCTCTGCATGGCAGCTGGTGACCGAATTTGTCAGCACGCTGGAAAAGGCGTCCGTACCGGTGCTTTCCCTTTCCGGTACGCCGGTTCAGGCAAGAAAAGACCTGGCGGACGTGACCTATAAGATCATGCTCGACGAGCAGGGTTCTGACAAATTCAGCATCAATCTCAACTGTAACCTCAATGTGCTTTCCTTGGGGGAAGCCCTGGATGCCCGCCGCGTCATCAACGAGGGCTATCACACGGAAACGACCTCGGTCGTTGCGCTTTCAGACGTGTGGCAGAAGGGCAGCAACCTCGCGCTGGATAACCTGGAGCTTTTCTCCACCTCCAACATCACCGACGACAATGAAAAGGTGCTCAATTACGCGCTGAGAAGACGCCTGCTGTGCAGCACGATTAACTCCTACGTTAATCAGGGCGAGGATATTTTGCAGTTCTGCAACGGCGGCAGCGAGTCGATGACCATGTTTATCCTGCGTGACGACAGCAAAGAAATTGTCGTGCGTAAAATACTGAGCGAGGCGCTCACCGCCGCCAAATGGAACGCCAACGGCAAAGGCGTGATGCTGCCACCTTTCGCCAAGGCCGCTAAGCAAGTGGATTATTTACGCGCTCTGCCACCTGCGGTTCAGCCTTACTTCCCTCGCGTTTATGAAGTTATTAAGCGTGATATTCCGACTCCGGCAAGCCAGCATCGCGTGGGGAAAACCACCTGCAAAGAGGTGATCTACGAGATGAGCTACGTGCCGGGCGAAGAAGTTGGCCAGTTCGTGATGAAATACCAGCCGTCGGCGCGGGTAGTGGCGAAAATCTACGAGCAGATAATGATTTTCCTGCGCGATAACGTCCATTCCGTGAATAAAGTACCGGCCCCGGGCAATACCCTGGAATTGTCATATTTTAAAAAGATTGAAGACCGTCTCGAGCTTTGTAAGAAGACGGCCCCGCAGACGTTTAATTCTTCTTTGCTTAACGCGGACAAAATTGTCATTAACGGCGTGAGCTACCTGAACGTGAAGGGGCTGCTGGCGGCGTTTCGCTCGCGGCCCGAATACTGCCAGGTTCTGGAACCTCAGTATCACTCGCTGGTGATGGGCGATACCAACACTGAGAACATCAAGATTGGCAATATCGCGCCTTTGCTCGCCGCGCACCACGCCATTACGGCCCAGAGCAGCGAAGCTGAAATTGAAAAAGCTTTGCAGGCCATAACTGCCGCTGCGATGGAAATTCGTTTCCTCGACCCGCGGGCGATTGGCTACAACAGCGAAGGGGCCAGCTGCCGCGACGACTATATGTACGATAACAAGCCGTGGCACAACGCCATCGGCCACTACGATGAGCTGCACAACGAGCTGTTTGAGCTAAGCATGTCGTTTGACGACTCCCCGACGCCGCACGTCCGGGTGAACTTTGTGCAGGGCAACCCGTATCAGAAGGCCTACAAAGTGGTGGACGCGACGGCCCGCAGGCTCAGCATGCGCGAAGTGAGCTCGCTCGGCGGTATGGAAGCTTATTTCTCGCAGGTTATGAACAGCGTTTATGACCTGGAAAATCCCGACTCACCTTACCTGAAAGAAGACCCGTTCTGGCTTATTCGCTTTGTCTTTATGATGGGCACGCATTTTACCGCCATGCCGCCTTTCCATTTTATTTCCGAAATGGACGGCACATTAATCGACAATTACCACTCTCAGCGTCGGCCGGTGGCCATTTATTGCGAAGGCATTAAGTGGCTCAACTGGGCACTGGAAATGCTTGAGGGTAAACGCAGCGAGTTTTTAGGTCTGCAGGTTCCCGCGTTAAAACATATGGCAGCCGAGGCGATGTAAATTATGCAAAACGTCAATCAATCCCAGCAGCGAAATGAGTTATTAGCGTCACTGAAATTATTAAGCAATGAAACCCGGGTAATTGCCACGCCGTGGAGCCGGGTGGTTCGCGGCCTCGGTCTGGGGCAGCACACCTGCGAATATGATGAATCCGTTTCTTTATGGATTCAGGAAGCCTTTGATTATTTGAAAGAGAAAACGAATTTCTCCAACGGCTACGTGAACGCTTCTTCCTTGCTTTGCGACTTAATTTTATTACTGGCCGCTCCGAAATCGACGCTTTCGGAAGGCTATATCATGACCTATATAAAAAATATCCTCTTCGTTATTCAGGATGAGCCCAACCCGTATCGTCGGATTATGCAGATGACAATCCTGGTGGACGTGGCGGCCAAGCTGCATATCGAAGATCTGCTTCTGCGCCAGGTGGATATTATTTCGCTGCTGTTCCAGTCGCTGGATAAAATTAAGCCAAACCAGATTAAGGATGAAAACGCGGGCCGCCACGGCGACTATGAAAAACTCTCGGCTTACACTTCCGTGCTGCTTTCGGTTGGCCTGCTCCACCGGCATGAACAGCTGGTTACCGATGAGCACAACTATATTCTCGACGCCCTGAATACGCTGGATAAAATCCCTTCACCGTTCTTCCGCGGGCGCGGCGGTGCGATGCTATTTTCTGTGATAGCGCTGTTAGGCTATCAGGGCTTTATCTCATCCACGGGCCGGGATTACCTGCGTGAAACCCTGAGCTATATGGACCGGGCCGACGAGCTGAATCTGCATCCTGCTTTCCCGCAGCCAATGTCGATGGCTTTTGTGAAAGTCTATCCGCTGCTCACCATGCTCAACGCCATCGCCCTGACCGGCAACAAAGACTATCTTTTCTGGCAAAAAGACAGGATAGCCGAGGTGAAAGAGCTGATAAGCACCATTACGCCGGTGGAAAGAACCCACATGGGGCTCTATTACATTATCGCCCTGTATAACCTCGGTCTGGCGCAGGAAAACTATATTGAAATTGTGGAGCTGATCGAGGAGCTGGTACAGCAAACCGCCACCATTACCCCTAGCCAGAACTACTTCCTGCACGGAATTTCCTACGCCTACATTATGGAAACCGCGATGTTGACGGGCCGTCGCGATCTGATCGATAGCGCCATCACCGAGCGCGCCGCGGATGCGTTCTTCCATATGAACTGCACTGCGGAAGATGAGGTGAACCGCCCGTATCCGCTGAGCTATTCGCTGACGATGCTGGGGGAAATGGGCTGCGCAGACAAACTGCTGTGCCCGACGGCGCTGTACGAAGGGAAATCGGCCCTCCAGTGGGTGATAGACAACTGCGCACCGGTCAAAGATGAAAACGACGGCAGGCTGTATATGCTGAACAATGCGCTGGTCAATTATGCCCTGCGGATGCGCGGCAGCAGCTTTGAGGCTCCGGCGATTTACCGACACGCTCGCTTTGCGATGAGCGAGCGTTAATCCCGCCTGACCCAAGGGCGCGTTTGCATAACGCGCCCTTTACTCCTCCCTCCCACCATTGAAATTAACTACACTAAGCCTCATGTTAGAGAGATTGCCTTAGCAGCGCCGCGGAGCGCTTCACTTAACGGATATCAGGAATCGCGCTTATGACCAACCCATTATTGACCCCTTTCGAACTGCCTCCTTTCTCCACGCTTAAACCTGAACATGTTGTGCCTGCCGTTCAGCAGGCGCTGGATGACTGCCGGGCAATAGTCGAAAGCGTAGTGGCGCAGGGCGCACCTTACACCTGGGATAATCTTTGCCAGCCGCTGGCGGAAGTCGACGATCGTCTTGGCCGCGTGTTCTCTCCGGTCAGCCATCTGAACTCCGTGCAAAACAGCCCGGAATTACGCGAAGCCTATGAGCAAACGCTGCCGCTGCTGTCCGAATACAGCACCTGGGTTGGCCAGCACGAAGGCCTGTATCAGGCCTACCGCGATCTGCGCGACGGCGCGAACTATGCAGATTTGAGCGTGGCGGAGAAGAAAGCCGTAGATAATGCCCTGCGTGACTTTGAGCTGTCAGGGATTGGCCTGCCGGCGGAAAAGCAAAAGCGCTACGGTGAAATCGCCGCGCGCCTGTCCGAACTGGGCTCGACCTACAGCAACAACGTGCTTGATGCGACCATGGGCTGGTCAAAGCTGATTACCGACGAAGCGCAGCTGTCAGGCATGCCGGAAAGCGCTCTGGCGGCGGCCCGCGCGCAGGCTGAAGCCAAAGAGCAGGACGGCTGGCTGCTGACGCTGGATATTCCAAGCTACCTGCCGGTGCTGACCTACTGCGATAACCGCGAGCTGCGCGAAGAGATGTACCGCGCGTACGCGACCCGCGCCTCGGATCAGGGGCCGAACGCCGGTAAGTGGGATAACACGCCGGTAATGGAAGAAATCCTCGCGTTGCGCCACGAGCTGGCGGAGCTGCTGGGCTTCGGCAACTACGCGGAAAAATCTCTCGCCACCAAAATGGCAGAAAATCCGCAGCAGGTGCTGGAGTTCTTAACCGACCTCGCTAAGCGTGCTCGTCCGCAGGGTGAAGCTGAGCTGTCACAGCTGCGCGCGTTTGCCAAAAAAGAGTTCGCCGTCGAAGAGATGGAACCGTGGGATATCACTTACTACAGTGAAAAACAGAAGCAGCATCTGTACAGCATCAGCGATGAGCAGCTGCGCCCTTACTTCCCGGAAAGCCGCGCCGTAAACGGACTGTTTGAAGTCGTAAAACGCATTTATGGCATCACTGCCAAAGAGCGCAAAGACATCGACGTCTGGCATCAGGACGTGCGTTTCTTTGAGCTGTACGACGATAAAGATGAACTGCGCGGCAGCTTCTACCTCGATCTCTACGCGCGTGAGAACAAGCGCGGCGGGGCGTGGATGGACGACTGCGTGGGCCAGATGCGCAAAGCTGACGGTTCGCTGCAAAAGCCGGTTGCCTACCTGACCTGTAACTTTAACCGTCCGGTGAACGGCAAACCCGCGCTGTTTACCCACGATGAAGTGATCACCCTGTTCCACGAGTTCGGCCACGGCCTGCATCACATGCTCACCAAAGTCGAAACGGCGGGCGTCTCCGGCATCAACGGCGTGCCGTGGGATGCGGTCGAACTGCCGAGCCAGTTTATGGAAAACTGGTGCTGGGAGCCGGACGCGCTGGCGTTTATCTCCGGTCATTTCGAAACCGGCGAGCCGCTGCCAAAAGAGCTGCTGGAAAAAATGCTTGCCGCCAAGAACTACCAGGCCGCGCTGTTTATCCTGCGCCAGCTGGAGTTCGGCCTGTTCGACTTCCGTCTGCACGCTGAGTTTAACCCGCAGCAGGGGGCGAAAGTGCTTGAAACGCTGGCGGAGATCAAGAAGCAGGTTGCCGTGGTGCCGGGACCGAAGTGGGGCCGATTCCCGCACGCCTTCAGCCATATCTTTGCCGGCGGCTATGCGGCGGGCTACTACAGCTACCTGTGGGCCGACGTGTTGGCGGCAGACGCCTTCTCCCGCTTCGAAGAAGAAGGGATATTCAACCGCGAAACTGGACAGTCGTTCCTTGATAACATCCTGACCCGCGGCGGCTCCGAAGAGCCAATGGAGCTGTTCAAGCGCTTCCGCGGCCGCGAACCGCAGTTGGACGCGATGCTGGCCCATTACGGCATCAAGGACTGAATGCTTTCGTGAAAATCTGTTTACTGACTGAAACAGGCGCCGACATCGGCGCCTTATCACTTTTGAGCGAGCGCTGGGGCCTTGAGCACGACGAAGAGGCTTTGATGGCGCTGGTATTAACTCCCGAGCACCTTGAGCTGCGTAAGCGCGATGAACCGAAGCTTGGCGGAATTTTTGTCGACTTCGTTTCGGGCGCAATGGCCCACCGCAGGAAGTTTGGCGGTGGCCGAGGCGAAGCGGTTGCCAAAGCTGTCGGCATCAAAAGCGGCTATTTACCGAACGTGGTCGACGCAACGGCGGGCTTAGGGCGCGATGCTTTCGTGCTGGCTTCCGTAGGTTGTAAAGTGAGAATGCTGGAGCGCAACCCGGTGGTGGCCGCGCTGCTCGATGACGGATTACGCCGGGGATACCAGGATGCAGAAATCGGCGGCTGGCTACAGGAGAGATTGCAGCTGATCCACGCCTCAAGCCTGACGGCGCTGAGCGATATGACTCCGCGTCCGGAGGTGGTTTATCTCGATCCAATGTTCCCGCACAAACAAAAAAGTGCGCTGGTGAAAAAAGAGATGCGCGTGTTCCAGTCGCTGGTGGGGCCGGACGAAGACGCCGACGGGCTGCTTGAGCCTGCGCGCCTGTTGGCCACTAAACGCGTAGTCGTAAAACGCCCGGATTATGCCCCGCCGCTGGGCGGTATCGCCACGCAAAACGCCGTGGTGACCAAAGGCCATCGGTTTGATATTTATTCCGGAACTGCCGTGTAGCCAGGCTCTGCACTGAGGGGGCGCTCGCAAAAAAATTGTGCTGCAATTTTGAGTACGATTTTTTTACGAGAGCCCCCGAAGATTAACGAATTCACACTTTTATTTCTTGCCCGAACAGTTCAACCTCATCCTGCCTTGACCCTCTCGCAGCATAATCATGGGGAGCATCATGCCGTGGAAAAAAAATTAGAAGGGAATCCACCTTCGTCATTACCTGAGGTTTTCCGCCATAAATGTCAGGAAAATAGCTTTGCTGAGCGGTATGACGTAAACAAGGTGGGCATCGCTGCGCTTAATGAATTCGTTGAGAACAAATGTTCGTTTGGCGAGCTTCAGAGGACATTCTGATGGAGCAGTTTATTGCCTATGAAAACCGCGGCGCGGGTAAAAACGTTTATCCGTGGCCGGTTAATCTTCAGCACCCGGTAGTGGATGTTTAAACCATGCTTTGGTCATTCCTGCTACGAGCCTGCAATTGTCGAATGCCATTCGACCCGCGAAGTTTTGCCCCCTGGTAAATATTGACGGTCAGCGTTGCGCGGTCATGACCTATATGATGGCGGGTATTCCGGTGAAAGAACTGGGTCGGCCAGTTGAGAATCTGAGGGCTAGCGCTCAGGACCTTAGGGACGCCGTCGACTTTCTTATTCCTGGATACTGAACATAAAAAAGCCCTTTCAGAAAGAAAGGGCTAATCGAAACATTCCCTGTGCGCGAGATAAAGCAGAGGTGAAGGCGCTTATCAGCGAACGCCTGTCACAGAGTTTTAATCTTCGTCTTCGTCGCGCAGGGGGACAATCAGCATATCCACATGTACGGTGTTGATAAGCTGGCGTGCGGATGACATTAGCTTGCTCCAGAAATCCTGGTGATGCCCGCAAACCACTAAGTCCATATCGTATTTCTTGATGGCGTCGACCAGCACCTGGCCCAGGTCACCGCTGCCGCTCAGGGTTTCGGTAATAGGGTAGCCTGCCCCGGTGGAAAGCTCGCTCAGCGCATGGTGAGTCTCTTCAGAGATGCGCTTTTGCATGTCCCCGAGGTTGACGTCAATCAGGCCGGTGTAGAGATCGGAGTAATTTACATCGACATGAATCAGGGAAACCTTCGCGTTGTAAGGGCGGGCCATGGAGACTGCTTTTTCCACCAGTACTTTGCTCTCCGGAGAGAGGTCTACCGCGATCAGAATGTGTTTGTAAGCCATAATTTCGCTCCTTCCATAAGATGTGCCCGTTCGAGTTGGGATTCCAGCGTAACGACTTCATATTGTAGATGATATTTCTACCCTATCCCGAATGATAAAACCCGTCAATGCGCCACCCTTTTACACATTCAAACGAAAAACAGCCTTTGCCGCATTGATAATGATTAACGTAGTGGCGAAAAAATTAACGGATCTCCTACACTATTAAATAAGCCGTTCCGGAAAACTTATGTGAGCCGGATCTGCTTTTCTGATTGCTGAACTGTCTGTCGAAGTTTTCGGGGTGAGCGGTTGTCCCGGAGCGATGCTCTGTGGCTACGCCGGGAGGGGAACATGATCAGCACCGTTGCGCTATTTTGGGCGCTTTGTGTAGTTTGTGTGGTGAATATGGCGCGCTATTACTCTTCATTACGCGCGCTGCTAGTGGTGCTTCGGGGATGCGATCCTTTGCTGTATCAGTACGTCGATGGCGGAGGCTTTTTCACATCGCATGGTCAGCCCAGTAAACAGATACGTCTGGTGCGCTACATCTACGCGCAGCGCTATCTGGATCATCATGACGATGAGTTTATTCGCCGCTGTGAAAGGCTGCGCCGTCAGTTTGTCCTGACCAGCGCGCTGTGCGGACTCGTGGTTATCAGCCTTGTTGGACTCATGATTTGGCACTAGATCCTGGTAAGCAGCACATAAAAAAAGCGGGCCAGTTAACTGACCCGCTTTTTGTTTGACTGCCGCTCACCGATTAGATGAAGTGCAGGGAAATCCAGTACAGGCCGCCGGACAGCAGAATCGAGACGGGCAGGGTGAAGACCCAGGCCATCAGGATATTTGTGACCGTCTTCCGTTGCAGACCGCCACCGTCAACTACCATCGTCCCCGCCACGGAGGAAGACAGCACGTGAGTGGTGGAAACCGGCATCCCGGTGTAGCTGGCAATACCGATGGAGACGGCGGCCGTCATCTGCGCGGACATACCCTGCGCATACGTCATGCCTTTCTTACCAATCTTCTCACCGATAGTTGTAGCCACTCGACGCCAGCCGATCATGGTCCCGATGCCGAGCGCCAGAGCGACCGCCATGATGATCCAGATTGGGGCATATTCAATGGTGTACAGCAGGTCGGTTTTCAGCTCTTTCAGGAAGCGCTTATCGTCCGGTTTGGTCTCCGGCAGATTAGCCACTTTGTCTGCGGTATCTGAAATGCAAAGCAGCATGCGGCGCATATGGCTGCGCTGCTCGACGCTCAGCTTATCGTAGCTGTCGATATTGCCGATCAGCGACTTAGCGGTCTGCACGGCAATCATGGCGCGGCTTGCATCACAGTGGAACTCTTTCGGCACATCCGCGCTCGGAACTTCTTCCGGCGTTGGAATAGCTGGCGTGAGTTCAACGACGTGTTTAATGGCGTCGCCGTGCTGCATATAGTATTGCTCAAGGTGCGTTATCGCATCGCGGGTGCGGGCAATATCGTAGCCAGAGGCATTCATATTCACCACAAAGCCCGCAGGCGCTACGCCAATCAGCACCAGCATAATCAGGCCGATGCCTTTCTGACCGTCGTTGGCACCGTGTGAGAAGCTCACGCCAATAGCGGAAAGAATCAGCGCAATACGCGTCCAGAATGGCGGTTTTTTCTTCCCGTCCTGCTTCTCACGCTCGGCCGGGGTCAGGTGGATACGACGGCGTTTCTTGGTGCCGCTCCAATAGCGACGTAGCAAGAAAATCAGTCCGCCCGCAATCACCAGGCCCACCAGCGGGGAGAGGATTAGGGACATGAAAATGCCAATGACCTTTGGCATATTCAGCGCATCGACCACCGAGGTGCCGGTCATCAGTGCGTTAGTCAAACCGATACCAATGATGGCACCGATAAGCGTATGGGAGCTGGAGGCCGGCAGACCAAAATACCAGGTACCGAGGTTCCAGATAATAGCGGCCAGTAACATAGAGAACACCATGGCGAGGCCATGAGCGGACCCTACGTTCAACAGCAGATCCGTTGGCAACATATGCACAATCGCATACGCCACGCTTAGCCCGCCGAGCAGAACGCCGAGGAAGTTAAATACCGCAGCCATGACCACCGCAATTTGCGATCGCATTGCGCGGGTATAGATAACGGTTGCCACTGCGTTAGCAGTGTCATGGAAGCCATTGATCGCTTCATAGAAGAGAACAAATGCCAGAGCAAGTAATAACAAAAGCCCGGTATGCAAATCCAGGCCAGCAAACAAATGTAGCATAGACGTTACGCCATTTTGAGGACATGAACGCGGCGCATTATGTAAGACAACGGCTTAATGCGCCAAGTGAAATATAGACTTTTCTTGATGTTTATCGTGTGGGCGGCAAACAGAGAAAAGATTTACATTTTGTTTTTCAAACACCTGCAATTGTTAGCGTGCATTAAGCTGGTGCGACCAGCCCTTGATCTTTACAATTCGTCCCCTTAAGCATAGTCGGGAGTCGGTCGTGGAAAAGTTTGATGCCATTATTATTGGTGCGGGGGCAGCTGGAATGTTTTGCGCGGCGATGGCCGGGCAGGCGGGCAGCCGCGTGTTACTTATCGATAATGGTAAAAAACCGGGCCGCAAAATCCTCATGTCCGGCGGCGGGCGCTGCAACTTTACTAACCTTTATACCGAGCCTGCGGCCTACCTGAGCCAAAACCCGCATTTTTGCAAATCTGCCCTGGCGCGCTATACCCAGTGGGACTTCATCGATATGGTCGGCAAGCACGGCATTGCATGGCATGAGAAAACCCTCGGGCAGCTGTTCTGCGATGACTCCGCGCAGCAGATTGTCGATATGCTGGTTGCCGAGTGCGAAAAAGGTCAGGTGACAATGCGCCTGCGCAGCGAAGTGCTGGGCATTGAACGCAGCGAAGAGGGGTTTACTCTCAGGCTGAACGGTGACGAGGTAGATGCCCGGAAACTGGTGATTGCCTCCGGCGGCCTTTCGATGCCGGGTCTGGGCGCAACGCCGTTTGGCTATAAGGTTGCCGAGCAGTTTGGCCTGAAAGTGCTGCCGACTCGCGCAGGCCTTGTGCCGTTCACCCTGCATAAACCTTTGCTGGAACAGCTTCAGGTGCTGTCAGGCGTTTCCGTGCCTTCCGTCATTACCGCAGAGAATGGCGTGAGCTTCCGCGAAAGTTTGCTGTTCACCCATCGTGGACTTTCTGGCCCGGCGGTATTGCAGCTCTCAAGCTACTGGCAGCCGGGTGAATATGTGAGCGTTAACTTACTGCCGGATACCGATCTGGAAGCGTTTCTTAACCAGCAGCGCGAGGCGCATCCTAACCAAAGCCTGAAGAATACGCTTGCCATCGTGCTGCCCAAACGCCTGGTTGAGTGCTTACAGCTGCTTGGACAAATCCCGGATACCACTTTGAAACAGCTTAACGGGCGTCAGCAGGGCGAGCTGGTGGAAACGTTGCAGAACTGGCGCGTGCAGCCCAACGGCACCGAAGGCTATCGCACCGCCGAAGTTACGCTAGGCGGTGTGGACACCCGCGAGCTGAGTTCACGCACCATGGAAGCCCGCAACGTAGCGGGGCTCTATTTCATCGGTGAGGTGATGGACGTCACCGGCTGGCTGGGCGGCTACAATTTCCAGTGGGCATGGAGTTCTGCCTGGGCCTGCGCTCAGGATTTGTCCACGGGCTCCGAAATATAATCACAATGATATAGAAGAAGTAATAGCGCCTTATTTAGTTGTGTTATTGCTTCTTTGATAATGTACCGACCAACAGCGTTGAATCAGAATACCCTTCCGGAATATTACCCTTTAGTTACTATTTTTTTGAAAGCTATCTTTAAATTCGCCAATTTTTTACTCCCTCATACCTGAAATTAGTTATTTTTTCGTCATCATAAAGGGGCTATTTATTCGAAATGTTGCCCGGCCTGATCTCGATCAACTGAATAACGTATCGAGGCGCTTAGTATCCCCGCACTCGTAATATACAAGAATATACAGCGGTGCATCATTTTATGAATAATTCAATTAAGCTGGCGATTGTCCTGCCGCTTCTTACGCCCTTTGCGTCACAGGCGGCTGATTCCTCGGCGAAAAGCGAAGACCAGATGGTGGTGAATGCAAAGGCTCCTGCGCGGGCGGGCGATATACAGGCCGGGGCCGGTTTTAAAACTTCGGATATAGATGTTGGTCCGCAGGGAAATAAGGCGTGGATTGATACGCCTTATTCCTCCACCACCGTGACCAAAGATATGATTGAAAACCAGCAGGCCAAAAGCGTCAGCGAATTATTAAAATATTCGCCAAGCACGCAAATGCAGGCTCGTGGCGGGATGGATGTTGGGCGCCCGCAAAGCCGTGGTATGCAGGGCAATGTGGTTTCCAATAGCAGGCTCGACGGGCTGAATATTGTCTCCACCACGGCTTTCCCGGTGGAAATGCTGGAGCGGCTGGACGTGCTCAACAGCCTGACCGGCGCGCTATACGGCCCGGCGAGTCCGGCAGGGCAGTTCAATTTCGTCGCCAAACGCCCTACCGAAGAAACCCTGAATCGCGTCACACTCGGCTACCAAAGCCGCAGTGCAATAACCGGTCACGCCGATCTGGGCGGACATTTTGATGATGAGCACCGCTTTGGCTATCGCGTTAACCTGCTTAATGAAGAAGGTGAAGGCAATCTGGACGACAGTACGCTGCGCCGCAGGCTGTTATCCGTCGCGCTGGACTGGAATATACAGCCGGGCACGCAGCTGCAGCTCGATGCCAGCCACTACGAATTTCTTCAAAAAGGCTATCCGGGCGGCTTCAGCTATGGGCCAAACGTTAAGCTGCCTTCCGCGCCAAATCCAAAAGATAAGAACCTGGCGCTGAATACCGCCGGGAACGATCTCACCACCGATACCCTCAGCACCCGGCTGATTCATTATCTCAATGATGACTGGTCGGTCACCGCTGGCGTAGGCTGGCAGCAGGCCGACCGTGCGATGCGCTCGGTCTCCAGCAAAATTCTCAATAACAGCGGCGATATTTCTCGTTCGATGAGCGACTCCAGCGCGGCGGGCCGTTTCCGCGTGCTTAGCAACACGGTGACGCTGAACGGCCATGCCGACACCGGCTCCGTAGGGCACGATCTTGCCTTCTCCACGACCGGGTATGTCTGGACGCTGTACGGCAGCAAAGGTGCCAGCCAGCGCTACGATCTTGGCAACACCAATATGTACGATCCGTCACCGATGGATGAGCCTGCCAACGGTAAAATCAATAAGCACGGCTCGCGGTACAAATCCAGCCAGAATACGCAGCAAAGTATTACCCTTGGCGATACGGTGACGTTTAACCCGCAGTGGTCGGCGATGTTCTACCTCAGCCAGAGCTGGATTCAGGCGCAAAACTTCAATAATAAGGCGCAAAAAACCGGCCAGGTTGATGAGAACGGCCTCAGCCCGAACGCGGCCTTAATGTATAAAATTACTCCTGAATTAATGGTTTACGTGAGCTACGCCGATTCGCTGGAGCAGGGTGGCACCGCGCCAACCGGCGTTGGGGTGAAAAACGAAGGCCAGACGCTCGATCCTTATCGCAGCCAGCAGTATGAAATGGGCCTGAAGGCCGATCTCGGCGATCTGAATCTTGGCGCGGCAGTTTTCCGCCTGAAACGTCCGTTCGCCTACGTCGACGCTGGCGATATGGTTTACAAAGATCGGGGCGAGCAGGTGAACGATGGGCTTGAGCTTACCGCCACCGGCCATGTCTGGCAGAGGTTGAATATCTACAGCGGCGTGACCTTCCTCGATCCAAAACTGAAAGATACCGTCTCTAAAAGTACCAGCGACAAACGCGTCGTCGGCGTGCCAAAAGTGCAGGCGAATCTGCTGGCAGAGTACAGCCTGCCGTCCTTGCCGCAGTGGGTCTACAGTGCAAATCTGCACTACACGGGCAAACGTGCGGCGAATGATACCAACACCTCCTGGGCAGACAGCTATACCACGCTTGACCTCGGCACACGCTACACCACCAAAATCAACGCGCTGCCAACGACCTTCCGCGTGGCGGTGAACAACGTCACGGATGAGCACTATTGGGCGTCTATCTTCCCGTCAGGCACCGACGGTGACGGCGGCTCCCCGAGTGCGTTCCTCGGCGGCGGCCGTGAAGTTCGTGCGTCCGTAACCGTTGATTTCTGACGGCCAGCCCATGAAATTCAGACAGCTATTTCAGGCGCTGATTCTCGGCTTGGGAGGAATGATGACGGGCAGTCTTATGGCTGCCCAGCCGCACAGCGACGTGCGGATAGCTTCCCCATGGCCGGCGCAAAACACCATCATCACTATGCTGGGCTACGGCGATAATATTGTTGGCACTTCGCTGATTGCCCGGCAAATTCCTTTGTTGCGCCAGAGCCTGCCGCGCATTAAAGATGTGCCGATCGTCAGCGTAAACAGCGGGCACGAGCTGAACCCGGAGCAGATCATCGCCCTGGGTACGCAGATGCTGTTTGTGCCGCAAAACATGAACGTGCCGCAGCCCGATATGCTGCGGCAGGCCGGAGTTCGGGTGCTGGCCTTTGAAGCCAACTCCATGCGGGCGCTGACCGCCAGAGTTCAGCAAACGGCGGCGGTGCTCGGCCCGGACGCGCAGAAAAAAGCGCAGGACTATCAGCGCTATTTTGACCGCAATGTTGCCCTGGTCGCATCGCATCTGAAAGATTTACCGGCCGATCGGCGCATAGCCGTTTATCACAGCATGGGTAATCCGCTGGTGACAAGCGGACGGCCTTCGCTGAATCAGGACTGGATGGATCTGGCTGGCGCAGACAACGTGGCGGAAAACTGGTTTGTGCATAAACCTAACCGCTCCGGTGAAGTTGCGCTGGAGCGCGTGGTGGCGGCCAATCCTGCCGTCATCGTGGCGATGAACAGGCGTGACGCGCGGGAAATCCTTTCCTCGCCGCAGTGGGCGGGCGTGGACGCCGTCATTCATCACCGCGTCTATGTGAATCCAAAAGGGATGTTCTGGTGGTGCCGGGAAACCAGTGAGGAAGCGCTCCAGTTCCTGTGGCTGGCGAAAACGCTGTATCCGGATCGCTTTGCCGACATAGATATGCGCAAAGAAACGCGTGAGTTTTATCGCCAGTTCTTCGGCATCGCCCTGACGGACGAGCAGCTCAGCGCGGTTCTGTCGCCAGAGTAGAAACCTGTCTCAAAACCAAGGGAGCCTTACGCTCCCTTTTTATCTATTGCTCTAAATCAGCGTGGCTTCCGGCATTTCAACGCCATGCGCTTATCCAACAGGTAAGGCCGCAGATAGCCGACGGTATTCGACAGCGGCAGCACGTCCTCGTGAAGCTGAATGTTCAGCTCGTCGCGAATATAGGCCCGGCGGGCGGTCATTCGCTGCCAGAGCCGTGGATAAAGCGCGGCGATTTGCTGGCGCAGCGCCGCATCCGCCAGCGCAACTGTGTCCTCGATGCTGGCCCCGGCGTAACCTACGCGCGACGGGATAATATCGATTTGCAGCAGCATGCCACTTTGCAGCGGGATGTCCGAAGCCGGATAAATCGGCGAGCAAAGCCACTCCTCGTCGGCAACCAGGTGCCCTGGGTTCAGGTGCCAGTGGTATTCCGTTCGGGGAATGACCTGCTCGATCAGCTCGTAAATTTCTCGTCCCTTTACGCCGACGTGAAGATGCTCCAGCCAGTTAACCACCGCGCTGTAGTAAGGAATGGCGACCACGCTGAGATAGTCTTTTACCTCAGCATGCAGCTCGTCAGCGCTCCGCACCACATAAGCAGCCCGGCTGGACAGGCCGCCTTTGTAGCTCACGGTGAGCGAAAATTTATCGCCCTGCTGGATCTGTTTGTCCGACGGATAAAGATTCGCTTTTTCAAAGCGTTCGCCGGTCGCCGCAATGCTCACCACGTTGTGCGGCTGACCTTCGGCGGCCAGCAGCGTGGCGATTTCCTTCTCGGTTTTTCCCGGCTCAACGCCGTTCAGGGCGGTTAGCACGGCGCTGGAAGCGAGGTTTGCGCCGTATTCGTAATGGGCAATCTCATTGGCGTTATTAGTGATGCGCGCGCCGTCTGCCGGGTCAATAAAGACGTCCGTCGCATTCAGCAGGGCGGCATCGCTGCCCAGCGCCAACTGGATGGCCTGCAAGATAAAGGCAGGGATATCGAACAGTGATTTATTGTCGTCCCGCGCGCCGGTAAACAGCTTCCAGCCCGCAATGCCTACGCGGCTCTGATCTTTGATCCCGGCATGATTGAGCACTTCCTTTAACGAAAGCCCGGTGTCCATCGGCTGATTAGGTAAAGAGAACCACGGGGCGTGAACTACCTCAGCCGCGATTCTGGCGTGCCGGGCGAGCTTGAGATTTTCGTTGCCGAGTACCAGCCTCGCCTCACCGTTTTTGTGCAGCACCAGCAGCCCTTCCTCAAAGCGCGGGATGAAGCCCGTCAGATACTCGAAATTGCCGCCGTGCTCTTTGTCCGCATAAACAATCAGCGAATCAAGCCGCTGATGCGCCATGCCCGCCAGCACTTTACTGCGGCGGGCCAGGAGGGTTTCGTCGGTCAGCGTTACGCTCGGCTGCGCCAGGTAAATTTGCGGCTCTTTAACCGCCGCCAGATGGATAGATGAGTGAGGTTGTACCATTCCTTGTTTCTCCTTTAAGCGCATTCGCTGATTGGGTACCGGGGTGGTTACGCAATGCTCGACAATATAACCTGATTGAGTTTCTGCACCGCGGCGTTGATTTGCTCGTCCGTGAAGCCGCCAAGCCCGAGCAGTACGCCGGACTTTCCTTTACCTGCATACATATGTGACACGGCCCGTACGGCAATGCCAGCCTGAATACCCCGGCGGACAATTTCCGCATCATCAATTCCCTGGCGGAGCCACAGCACCATATGCATGCCCTGATCGCAGGGCTGTAGCGCGGCAAGTTCAGGATCGATCCATTTTTCAATGGCCTCAATCAGCACCTGGCGTTTATCCGCGTAAACGCCGCGCATTTTGCGCAGATGACGATCGAGATGGCCTTCGGCCATAAAGCTTGCCAGTACGTACTGATCGGCGCCGGGGGGATGCCGATCCAGCAGGATCCTGGCTCCGCAAAACGCGCTGACCAGCGGCCTGGGGGCGATGACGTAACCCAGCCGCAAAGAGGGGAAGAGGATTTTGCTGAAGGTGCCGAGGTAAATAACGTTGTCCGGCCCGAGTCCCTGCAAAGACGGGAAGGGGTGCCCGGCGTAGCGCATCTCGCTGTCGTAGTCGTCCTCGATTATCCACGCCTGGTTTGTCTTCGCCCAGTCGAGCAGCGCCGCCCTGCGCGACATGCTCAGCGGCATGCCAAGAGGATATTGATGAGACGGCGTGACAAAGGCGGCTTTTGCCTGCGGAGCCAGAGCCTTGCCCTTTTCCACGTCCAGACCCTCTTCGTCAACGGGCACGCGCACCATTTTCCTGTCGCGCAGAGCGGTTTCGAAGATGTCCGTCATGCCGGGATAGCCGGGATCTTCCACCCAGGCGCTGTCGCCGCTATCCAGCAAAATTTGCGTGGCGAGATAAAGCCCCTGCTGGGTGCCGGAAGTAATGATGATTTGCTCCGGCGTACAGCGTACCGAACGTGATTTGCGAACGTATTCGCAGATCGTTTCACGCAGGGATCGGGCTCCCTGCGGCTCGCTATAGCCTGAAGGTGCGCCGGGGCCGCGGGCGCGAATTCGGTTACCAAGCTTGCGCCAGACATCGTCCGGCGCGGTGTCGCCAACGGGAACGGAAACGGCGAAGGGCACCGGGGCGAGCGTTTTGATTCTTTCGGCTACGCGGGCAAATGCCTGAGCGCTGTCGGTGAGAGATATTTCCCCGGCAGGCTCGAGTTTGCTGTCTGACTGCGCATCGGGCGAGTAAATAACCCGCGTGCCGGAGCCTTGTTTTGACTCCAGAAACCCCTCGGCAACCAGCTGCTCAAAAGCCTCCAGCACCGTGCCCCGCGCAAGATTTAGCGCGGCGGCAAAGCTGCGCGTGGAAGGCAGCAGGTCGCCCGCCTTCAGCTCACCCTTATGGATGGCTTTTTTTAACGCTCTTGCCAGCTGCAGGCTAAGCTGCCCGCTATGGCGGTCAAACTCGCCCATCGCCGGGAGGGTTAACGCATTGGCTTTTCTGGACATCTATTCTGGCCTGATAAAAACGGAGGAATGGGTTATCCAGAGTAAACCACTTTTTGCCTGGCGTTGGGGAAATTCTACTCAGCTGTGAGCCAGGCAGATGAGCGAAACGACGCGGGAGCCTCTCAGAGCGGCAGAAGATTTGATTGCCCAGAGGAGTGACGATTGGCAGGGTGAAAGCGGAAGGTGAGGGATGCTTTCTCCCCTGGCGGGGGAGAAAGCGCGGTGGAGGGAAGGAGGACTAACCCGGCAAGCGGCTCTTCGGTCGCCCTGGCCCAAGCAGAATCGCCAGCTTGGCGCCGCCCTGAGTGGTTTCCATCAGGATTTTACAGACGCTGGTCAGCGGTACCGAAAGCAGCATGCCCACCGGGCCGAGCAGCCAGCCCCAGAACAGCAGCGAGAGGAAGACCACGAACGTCGACATGCCCAGCCCGCGCCCCATCATGCGGGGCTCGACAATATTCCCTAGCACCATGTGTACGCCGAGGAACAGCGCGCCTACCAGCACCATTTCGTAGGTGCCGTTAAACAGGAAAGCCTGAATCATCGGTGGGATGGCCGAAATCACCGAACCGATATTGGGAATGTAGTTCAGCAGGAAGCCCAGCACGCCCCACATCAGCGCAAACTGTACGTCCATCAGCGCCAGCCCGGCCCAGATAATCACGCCCGTCCACAGGCTGATCAGCGTTTTCAGCGCCAGATAATGGGTTACGCCTTTGAGCGCCCGGTGCAGACCGGCGATATGGATTTGCGGATTAGAAAGCGCGAAGCGCAGTTTGTACGGGACGTGGCGCACCTCAAACAGCATAAAAACGACGGTCATCACCAGCAGCAGGACGCTTGCCATTGCGCCGGAAAGCCCGGTCATTAAGGTGGTGGCGAAGGACATCACTTTTTCGGAGTCCAGCCTCTGTAGCATACGTTCAGGCGACAGCCGCAGGTGCATGAACGGAATCGCCCGTTCTATTTCCAGCACCTTCTGGGTCAGCATTTTGTTGTACTTCGGCAGCAGGGCCAAAAAGTCATTCATTGACGCCGCGAGCACGCCGACCAGCAGCGTCAGTATTATCAGCATCACGAAGACAACAATCGTTATCGCCAGCGGCCTGTTCACACCGCGCCTGATAAACCAGGTGACCAGCGGGTTGAGCACGATGGCGAAGAAAAGCGCCATCAAAAGCTGCACGATAATGTCAGCCGCCGCGTGGATTCCCGCGAGGATTATCACAAGGGCGGAGAGTTTCAGGAGAATATGTAGCCCGGCTTTGTCGGGTTCAACGGAAGGCATGGTGGATTCCTTTCTGGGACGGATCTTCATAGTGTAGCGGCTCGTTTGTCGATTACGCTCAGGGCCAGTCTGAAACGCCAGGAATTGCTGAATTCTTAATCCTGAACTGTTTATACTGGGGCTCTGCTGTTTTCTAAGTGAATGCTGATGCCCGACCATTCTCACCAGCCCGCTCCGAGCGGATTCCACCTCAATCTGCAGATTGTTTCTGTGGTGATGTTCAACTTTGCAAGCTACCTGACTATCGGTCTGCCGCTGGCGGTGCTGCCGGGTTATGTCCATGACGTTATGGGATTTAGCGCTTTCTGGGCGGGGTTGGTTATCAGCCTGCAATATTTTGCCACCCTGCTGAGCCGTCCGCACGCCGGGCGCTACGCCGACCTGCTCGGGCCGAAGAAAATTGTTGTCTTCGGGCTGTGCGGCTGTTTCCTGAGCGGAGTCAGCTATTTGCTGGCGGCATTCGGCAGCGGCTGGCCAATGGCGAGCTTGATTCTGCTGTGCCTGGGCCGCTTAATTCTGGGGGTTGGGCAGAGCTTTGCAGGGACGGGCTCGACGCTGTGGGGCGTGGGCGTCGTCGGTTCGCTGCATATCGGGCGGGTGATTTCCTGGAACGGCATCGTAACTTATGGCGCAATGGCTATCGGCGCGCCGCTCGGCGTGCTGTTTTACCATCTTGGCGGCCTGAAATTGCTCGCGGGCATTATCATGGCGGTGGCTCTCATGGCCCTTCTGCTGGCGCTGCCCCGCGCCGCGGTGAAGGCCAGCAAAGGCAGGCCGCTGCCGTTTCGCGCCGTGCTCGGGCGCGTATGGCCGTTTGGTATGGCGCTGGCGCTTGCCTCGGCGGGCTTTGGGGTTATCGCCACGTTCATCACTCTTTTTTACGATGCAAAGGGCTGGGACGGCGCGGCTTTTGCGCTGACGCTCTTTAGCTGCGCATTTGTTGGTACTCGCTTACTTTTCCCGAACGGCATTAACCGGCTTGGCGGGCTGAACGTGGCGACGATCTGTTTTGTCGTGGAAATCATCGGCCTGCTGCTGGTGGGGTTTGCCGAGGCACCGTGGCTGGCAAAAATGGGTACTTTGCTGGCGGGGGCTGGCTTCTCGCTGGTATTCCCGGCGCTGGGCGTGGTGGCGGTTAAAGCCGTGCCGCAGCAAAATCAGGGCAGCGCGCTGGCGACCTATACGGTGTTTATGGATCTCTCGCTGGGCATTACCGGGCCGCTGGCTGGGTTAGTGATGGCTTACTTTGGCGTATCGGTGATTTACATCGCGGCGGCGGGGCTGGCGTTTATCGCGCTGATAATGGCCCGGTGGTTAAAAAAACGGCCTCCGGTTGAACAACCGGAGGCCGCGGCATCCCCATCAGATTAATTATTTGATGGTGATGGTATTGATGATGTTCTCAGCGGCGGTCTGCGCCTGCTGCTGGTTGTCCGCAGGCAGCGTGATCTGCATAGTCAGCAGCTGGTTATCCACTTTGCCGAGGATGACCGAAGAGTAGGCGGTCTGGCCTTTGGCGGAGATAACGGTATCCAGCTGTTGCAGGGTGTGGCCTTTGATCTCGATGGATTTATTGGTCACCACCTGGAGCTGCGGATCGCGGGCGCGCTGCTGATCTTCCAGACGTTTGGCCAGCGCGGCTAAATCATCGGTGGTGTTGTCGCCGACAATCACAATCACCGCTTTCTGGCCGGTGGCATCAGAATAAACGTGCATGTTATTCGCCTGCGTGCCGACCTTGCCGCTTTGGTCCGTCATATCCGCAGGCAGAGCGAAGCTGACTTTACCGTCCAGCAGATTGACCGGCTGGCCGCTGGCGTTGCTTTCGGCGGCTGCGCCCGCGGTTGGGGTTTTGCTGTCGTTGTTGTCACAAGCGGCCAGACCCAGCACCAGCAGGCCAACACCGACATATTTTACCAGGTTACGCATCACTTCATCCTTTACGTTAACAAGCCTTTGAGGCCGATCTCAGCATCTTATCACAAGATAATTCAACCAAGGTCAACCCGGCTGTAA
Organism: Buttiauxella sp.; assembly: GCA_036489025.1. GTDB lineage: Bacteria > Pseudomonadota > Gammaproteobacteria > Enterobacterales > Enterobacteriaceae > Dryocola. The sequence goes on along the minus strand of DASXGN010000035.1, from coordinate 150,688 downwards.
CGTCGACATTTCGGATTTGTCTACCGCGCGCTTCAGCAGCATATTGAGCAGCACACCGTACATCGGCAGGAAGAAAATGATGCTGATCAGGACCTTAAAGCAGTAGTCGACGATAGCGATTTCCACCCAGTGCTGTGCCATAAAGGCGTCCGGGCTTCGCCAGAAGGCGATAAAGAAGAAGGACAGCGTGTCGCTCACGTTGCCAAACAGCGTGGAGGCGGTCGGCGCGAGCCACCAGCGTTTGTTCTGGCGCAGGCGGTTGAAGACGTGCACGTCAAGAATCTGCCCCAGCGCGTAGGCCATAAAGCTGGCGGTGGCGATACGAGCGACAAACAGGTTGAAGTGCGTGAGCGCCTCGAATCCCTGCCAGCTTCCCATATAAAACAGGGCAGAAATAGCGTAGGAAATCACCAGCGCCGGAATCATTACCGCGAAGATAATGCGGCGTGCCAGAGGTGCGCCAAAAATTCGCACCGTCAGATCGGTTGCCAGGAAGATAAACGGGAAGCTGAACGCGCCCCAGGTGGTGTGGAACCCAAAGATAGAAACCGGCAGCTGCACCAGATAGTTGCTGGAGGTGATCACCAGCAAATGGAATAGCGAAAGCCAGAACAGCGCTTTTACGCGCTGACGAGAATTAAACTGCATCATTTTTAGCCTTTTTAGTGAATGGGGTGAGGGAACCCAGGTCCTGCCGTTTAAAAGCGGGGCGATAATACTGCTTTAGCCCCGCATTGCAATGGTTAATTTTAACGCAATCGTTCACGTCCCTTGCGCGATATTTTACCGGGCGTAAACTAGCGCGGTTTTTTTAATTCGAGACTGCTATGACCGATTTGTTTGCCAACCCCGACTACAAGCTTGATGCTCTGGGCCTGCGCTGCCCCGAACCCGTAATGATGGTGCGCAAAACCGTACGCAATATGCAGCCGGGCGAAACGCTGCTGGTGATTGCTGACGATCCGGCCACGACCCGTGATATCCCCGGTTTTTGCCGCTTTATGGAGCACGAGCTTCTCGCTCAGCAGGTTGAATCATTGCCTTATCAGTACCTGCTGCGCAAAGGCCAGTAAGCGAAGATCCCTGTGCTGCCAGGCACAGGGTAGTTGAACCTGCATTGCATCTCTTCTGAACCACAATTTCAAAATTTGTCGCTTTTGTGAACTGCTTCACCCACGCTTTTTCTCGGTTAGGCTAATTTTTATTCGACAAAATAAAACATTGTTTTACTTCTTACCTACCTTACCGATATCTGCTGGAGCGACATAATGAAGAAGACCTTGATGCCTGCTTTCGCTGGCCTGTGCCTGTCAACCGCGTCCGTGCTCTTTGCGCAGGCGAGCTATGCGCAGGTTATTAAAGCCGCTGACGTTCACCCTGAAGGCTACCCGAACGTGGTGGCGGTACAGCACATGGGCGAAAAGCTCAGGCAGCAGACCAACGGGGAGCTTGAAATTAAAGTCTTCCCAAGCGGCGTGCTGGGCGATGAAAAACAGATGATTGAGCAGGCGCAAATGGGCGCGATAGACATGATTCGCGTCTCCATGGCGCCGGTGGCGGCTATTCTGCCGGACGTGGAAGTCTTCACCCTGCCGTACGTTTTCCGCGATGAAGATCATATGCATAAAGTGATCGACGGCGATCTCGGCAAAGAGATTGGCGACAAGCTCACTTCGAACCCTAAATCCCGCCTGGTTTTTCTTGGCTGGATGGATTCCGGCACGCGCAATCTTATTACCAAGAATCCAGTGGTGAAGCCTGAAGATCTGCGCGGCATGAAGATTCGCGTGCAGGGCAGCCCGGTAGCGCTCGCCACGCTGAAAGACATGGGCGCTAACTCCGTTGCGATGGGCGTGAGCGAGGTTTACAGCGGCATGCAGACCGGCGTTATCGACGGGGCGGAAAACAATCCGCCGACCTTCATCGCCCACAACTACATGCCGGTGGCGAAAAACTATACCCTCAGCGGCCACTTTATCACGCCGGAAATGCTGCTTTATTCGAAGGTGAAATGGGACAGGCTGAGCGCCGACGACCAGAAAAAAATTCTGACCCTCGCCCGTGAAGCGCAGATGGAGCAGCGCGAGCTGTGGAACGCCTACAACAAGCAGGCGCTGGAGAAAATGAAGGCGGGCGGCGTGCAGTTCCACGAAATCGACAAGGCCTGGTTTGTGAAGGCTACCGAGCCGGTGCGCCAGCAGTACGGTGAAAAGCATCAGGACCTGATGAAAGCCATCGCTGACGTCCAGTAACCCTTGCCGCTAACGTTTTGTGGAGGGCGTATGTCCCAAAGCTACTCAAACTGGATGGATAAAGTGTACCTGGCGGCGATGGTCGTCGCCGGGTTTTCGCTGCTCGTTATGACCGTCATTATTCCGATTGGGATTTTCTCGCGCTATGTCCTTAACCGCGGGGAGTCGTGGCCGGAGCCGGTGGCCATCATCTGCATGGTGACGTTTACGTTCATCGGCGCGGCGGTAAGCTATCGCGCCGGTTCGCATATCGCCGTCAATATGCTGACCGACAGGCTGCCGCAGGCGGCGCAGATGCTGTGTGCGCGGGTCGTTGACCTGCTGATGCTGCTGATTTCGCTGGTGATGTTCTACTACAGCTACTTTCTGTGCGCGGATTTATGGGAGCAGCCGGTCGCGGAATTCCCGATTTTGACCTCCGGGCAAACCTATCTGCCGCTGCCCGTGGGCGCGGTGCTGCTGATTTTATTCGTCGTTGAGCGATTGCTGTTTGGTTCTCAGGAGAACCGTCCGGTAGTGCTGCTTGGCAATCACGGTTAACGGCCAGGGGAACGCAAATGGATGCATTTGTTTTATTAGCCACGCTTGCCGTGCTGCTGGCCGTGGGCATGCCGGTCGCTTTTGCCGTCGGGCTAAGCGCCATTGTCGGCGCGCTGTGGATTGATCTACCGCTCGAAGCGATCATGATTCAGATTACCAGCGGGGTGAACAAATTTACCCTGCTGGCGATTCCGTTCTTTATTCTCGCCGGGGCCATCATGGCGGAAGGCGGGATTGCGCGTCGGCTGGTGAACTTCGCCTATATTTTCGTGGGATTCATTCGCGGCGGCCTGTCGCTGGTGAACATTGTCGCCTCGACGTTTTTCGGCGCTATTTCAGGATCTTCAGTCGCCGATACGGCTTCGATCGGCAGCGTCATGATCCCGGAAATGGAGAGAAAAGGCTATCCACGCGAGTACGCGGCGGCGGTGACGGCCAGCGGATCGGTGCAGGCGATTTTGATCCCCCCGAGCCACAACTCGGTGATTTACTCGCTGGCTGCGGGCGGCACCGTGTCGATCGCTACGCTGTTTATCGCGGGCGTGTTGCCCGGCCTTTTACTTGGTACCTGCCTGATGGTTATGTGCCTCGGGTTTGCCCACAAACGCGGCTATCCAAAGGGCGAGCGCATTCCTTTTAAGCAGGCGCTGAAGATTTTCTTCGACGCGCTCTGGGGGCTGATGACGGTGGTGATTATCCTCGGCGGCATCTTAACCGGGGTGTTTACCGCGACGGAATCCGCGGCGGTTGCCTGCGTGTGGGCATTCTTTGTGACGATGTTTATCTATCGCGATTACCAATGGAATGAGCTGCCAAAGCTGATGTTCCGCACGGTCAAAACCGTCTCTATCGTGATGATTTTGATTGGCTTTGCCGCGGCGTTTGGCGCGGTAATGACCTATATGCAGCTGCCCGCGCGCATCACCGAGTTCTTCACCTCGCTGTCGGACAACAAGTACGTGATCCTCATGTACCTGAACGTCATGCTGCTGCTGATCGGTACGCTGATGGATATGGCACCGATCATCCTGATCCTCACGCCCGTGCTGCTGCCGGTGACCAACTCGCTGGGTATCGATCCGGTGCACTTTGGGATGATCATGATGGTGAACCTTGGGATTGGCCTGATCACGCCGCCGGTAGGATCGGTGCTGTTCGTCGCCAGCGCGGTGAGCAAGCAGAAGATAGAAGTCGTGGTGCGGGCGATGCTGCCGTTCTACGGCATGCTGCTGGTGGTGCTGGGGATGGTGACGTACATCCCGGCGGTGTCTTTGTGGCTGCCGCGTATTCTGGGGATGAACTGAGTTTTTAAAACCCCCTCCCTGTGGGAGAGGGGGATCGTTGGGGTGAGGATGGATAGCGCAGAATCTTACTTCTTGCGCAAAAGCCTTAAGGCGTTTGCCGTGACCAGAGCCGTTGCTCCGGAATCGGCAAGCACCGCCAGCCACAGGCCGGTAAGCCCCAGCAGCGTCGTCACCAGGAAAATCCCTTTCAGGCCCAGCGCAATCGTGATGTTCTGACGGATATTGCTGTGCGTGGCCCGTGCCAGGTGAATCATGCCCGCAAGCTCCGTCAGGCGGTTGTGGGTGAGCGCAGCGTCGGCGGTTTCCAGCGCAACGTCGGTGCCGCTGCCCATGGCGATGCCAATGGTTGCCGCCTTCATCGCCGGGGCGTCGTTGATGCCGTCGCCGACCATCGCCAGCGGCTGGCGGGCATTCATCTCATTAACGGCTTTAACTTTGTCGGCGGGCAGCAGGCTGGCGCGGAAGTCCATGCCTAATTCCCCGGCGATAGCTGCGGCAGCGCGAGGGTTGTCGCCCGTCAGCATAACGCTTTGCACGCCGATTTTTTTCAGGGCCGCGATCGCTTCTTTTGCATCGCCGCGCAGCGTGTCACGCATGGCCACGATACCCAGCAGATTCTCCTGACGAACCACGGTAATCACCGTCTGACCCTCGGCTTCAAGCTGCGTAATTCGCTGCAGCCAGGCATCGCTCAGCACGCCCGCAGCCAGCTTGCCGGGGGAGCTAAGCAACAGCGGTTCGCCCGCAATCGTTGCCTCCACGCCGATACCCGCCAGCGCCCGGTGAGATTCTGTCGCGGGCAGAATGAGCCCGCGCTGCTGTGCCTCACGCACAATCGCCTGTGCCAGCGGATGCGATGAGCCTTGCTCAACGGCGGCGGCCAGCGCCAGCAGCTCGTTTTCACTCAGGGAAGCCGCTGATTCGATGGCGGTCACCTGCGGCTTACCGGCGGTCAGCGTGCCGGTTTTATCGAAGGCGATTTGCTGAGTCTGTCCGAGGCGCTCAAGGGCCGCGCCGCCTTTTATCAGCGCGCCACGGCGAGCGGCGGCTGCCAGGCCCGACGTGATCGCCGCCGGCGTCGAAATCACCAGCGCGCAAGGGCAGCCGATCAGCAGCAGCGCCAGCCCTTTGTAAATCCACTCGCCCCAGCTTTGCCCGAACAGCAGCGGCGGTACCACGGCGGCAAGCAGCGCCGCCGCCATAATGATTGGCGTGTAGATGCGGCTGAAGCGGTCAATAAAGCGTTCGATGGGCGCGCGGCGTTCATCGGCTTCTTCAATCAGGCGCAGAATGCGGTCAATGGCGCTGTCGCCCGGTTCAGAAATCACTTCGAGCTGCACGAGCCTGTCGACGCTGGTGCTGCCAGCCGGTACCTTCTCGTTTTTCTCGCGCTCGACCGGCACCGATTCACCGGTTAACGCGCTTTCGTCAAAGCTGGCGGCGCCGCTAAGCAGGCGCCCATCCGCCGGTAAACGTCCTCCGGCAGAAACTTCAATCACATCTCCAGGCCGCAAATCGCTCAGCGAGACGGTTTCTTTTTCGCCGTTGCGAATGCGCGTGGCGACTTCCGGTTTGAGGGCCATCAAAGCGCTGACCCCGCGTCGGGCACGACTTGCCGCGTAGGATTCAAGGCGTTCACCCACCAGGAATAGCAGCAGCACCATGGCGGCTTCGGCGGTGGCGCCGATAAAAAGCGCGCCGACGGCGGCGACGCTCATCAGCGTTTCGATGGCGAACCAGTTGCCGCTGCGAATCAGGCGCACGGCCTGGCGGGCAATCGGCCACAGGCCAACCAGCGTGGTGGCGATAAAGGCGATATTGCCAAACGGATGGTTGAACTGCTCCAGCCCCCAGCTCATCGCCATCATGACGATCAGGGTGACAAGCGGCAGGTTTTCGCGCCAGCCGGAAGGGGCTTTTTCCGCAGGGGCGGCGCTGTCGCGCAGAGTGTATCCGGCGGCAGCCACGGCTTTTTCGACTTCCTGGCGGACGTCTCGCGGGGCGGTGACCAGAAGTTTTTCCGTCGCAAACAGAACCTGCACGTGCTGCACGTCGGGAATTTGCTTTGCGGCGTTTTCGACTTTGCGCGCGCAGGCGGCGCAGTCCATACCGGCGACAATCCAGCTGTAGCGATCGCCGCTGTCCGGCAGGGTGGTGGTTTCAGGTGCGGTGGAGCACTGCTTGTCATTGCAGCAGGAAGGCGCTTCGGCGGGAACGGGGCTTAATTTTGCCTTCGCAAACTGGGGTGGTTTTTTACCGTTGAGCATACGCCCTCCAGGGTAATGATAAAATTCTCATTACCGATCTTACACTCTGGAGTAGACTCCAGAGTCAAGAGGGCGGGACGATTTAAATGTAGAGCGCGCGAACGATCATAAAGTGCCCGGCAAAATAGCAGGCGGCGGCGATGGCGCTGTCGGCGCTAAAGCGGCGGCGATAGTGGCTGCCCAGCCAGACGATATTGCCCAGCAGCAGCAGCGTTGCCCCCGCGAAGCCCGAGAAGCTGGCGCTGGTTGGGCGGAAGAAGTAAAGCTCGCCCGCCAGCCAGACCATCACCAGCGTCATGCCGATAAAGGTCATGATCGGCCAGCGGAAGGTTTCCAGCCGCGTCCAGATCAGCGCGACCAGCAGGGCGCCAACGATCAGCAGCGCCAGCGGCAGAGGCCAGAAGAACGAGAAAGTCATCTGGCTGGCAAAATACAGCGTATACAGCAGGTGTGAGAGGAAGAACGCGCCGATGGCGTACAGCATGCGCTGGGTGGGGAGCAGCGTCAGGGCGTCGCCCACCAGCGTCGCCAGCAACCCGGCGAGGATCAGATAGCCGGTGGCTTCGAACATCGGGGCCTGCCAGGCCAGCAGAAGTAACAGCAGCAGCGTGACCGGTTTAAACACCCAGCGCTGCCAGGTTGGGCCGCGATAGGAAGCGTCGACGTAGAGCCATCCGGAGAAGAATACGGCGATAAAAGACCAAAGCATGGCGTGTTCCTTTTGCTTAGGGCGAGCAGGCTTGCGCGACACCCGCCGGAATTTGCATAACGTTTTTAAGTCGGTATTTCTTAGTTTCAGTCTAGTGGTCAAAGTCGGTTGATGACAGCGCCAGGTCGTGAGAGCTATCCTTAAAAGTGCCTGACAATTCGAGATAAATCCATGAGCAAACCGCCCGTTATTTTTATTGCCGTCGTCGTTTTAATCGCGGTGGCCGCTTCTTTTCGCTATATGCAGCAGCGCCGCCAGAACGCGGAGAATGACGCCGCGCCGCTAAGCCAGAAGAGCGTGGTTGTAGCGACCAAACGCGAAACGCCGGGCAACGACAGGCGATCGCGCCAGCGTGACGTCACTCCGGCCGGAGACGCAATGCGCTATGAGGTCTGGTTTCGTCCGCAGAGTGGCGGAATGGAGCTGAAAATGCGCGTGAAGGCCCCGCAATATCATGCGCTTAGCGTGGGTGACAGAGGGACGTTGCAGTACAAAGGGACGCGCTTTGTGGGCTTCGTCCCTGAGACTTCTCACTGACCTTTGCGCAAGGTTTTTTGCCAGGCCAGCAGTTCAAAAACGCCGAAGACGAAAATCTTAATTTGCTGGGTGCGGCTCAGCGGCGGGGCGTCTTTGGGCTGCGTTGATTTCAGCAGCGCCAGCTGCATGGCGTGCATTATCGCCATGAAGATGAGTGCCACGTTAACGAAGATATTCAGCGGGCGCGGGAACGGATGGAAAATATTCAGTAACAAAAATGCCCACACGCACAGCATCAGCAGCCTGCCCAGATTTATCAGCACGGTGTTTCTCCTTAGACTTCGCGATGGTAGAGGCGGTAGGCGACCTGCCCGGCCACTTTTTCGCGATGTAAGCTCCAGCTCGCCGGCACCTGCGGCAGCCCGTTTTCCACTTCACTTTCGACGTAAATCAGCGCGTCGCCCGCCAGCCAGCCGTTTTTCTCAAGCAGGGTGAGCGTTTCTTCAAGCAGCCCCTTACGGAACGGCGGATCGACGAACACAATAGCGTGCGGCGTGCCCGGCTGCGCCAGATAGTTCAGGGTATTGGTGTTCACCACCTGGCCATTGGTCGCTTTCAGCGTTGCGAGGTTTTTTTGCAGCTGCTGCGAAACGCCGCGATCCATCTCAAGTAGGGTAGCACTTGTCGCATAGCGCGAGAGCGCCTCTAAACCCAGCGCGCCGCTGCCTGCGAAACAGTCCAGTACGGTGGCATCAACCATAGAGGGAGCCAGCCAGTTGAACAGCGTTTCGCGCACCCGATCGGTTGTCGGACGCAGTCCTGGGCTGTCGGGAACGGGGAGCTTACGGCCGCGCCACTGGCCGCCAATAATGCGGATTTGGCCTGCGCCGGAGGATTGGGGTTTCTTCATGGGACTCACTGCGATGCGATTTTTGTCGGCTATTCTAGCGGCGCGAAGGAGGCGGGGAAACCTTAATTCCGTCAGAGTGCCGCCGCGTCGGGAAAGTGATAGACTAACGTATTCAATCGATGATTATTTTCAGTGCCCGGGGCGAGTCCCGTCGGGCCTGTGCCATGAATCCACAGCGAGGAGTACATTCGCAAATGGCGAAAGAGAAAAAACGCGGCTTTTTTTCCTGGTTGGGCTTTGGTCAAAAAGAGCAGGAACCGGAACAAGAAACAGAACAAAAAGTAGAGCAGGAACAGCCGGTTGCCGAAGAGCTCGTTGAGCCGTCCGCTGAGCAAATTATTGAGCCTGAACGGTCAGAGACCGTTGCAGAAGAAGCGCAAACGGAAGCCGTAACCGAACCTTCTGCCGTTCATCCTGAGGCGGAATCTGAGGCTTTTGCTGAGGAAGTGGTTGAAGTCAGTGAAAAGCTGGCCGAAAGCGAAGCGCCTGCGGCGGGAGTCGTTGAGCCTGAAGTCGTGGCTGAGCCGGTCGTTGAAGCTGCACCAGAAGCGTCCGTTGCGCCAGAACCTGAAGCCGTCGTTGAAGCGGCAACTGAACCTGAAGCTATCGGCGAACCGGAGCCTGTCCTTGAAACGCAGGCTGCCGTTGAGCATGAAGAGCTGCCGCTGCCGGAAGACGTTACCGAAATTGAACCGCAAGCGGAAGAATGGCAGGCGGAGCAGGAACGCGTTGTCGACGAAACCGTGGCGGAAATCGAAGAGGTTATCGCCGCGCACGTTGAATACGCACCTGCCGTTGAAGCGCCGGTAGAGGTTGAAGCAAGCGCTGAAGCCGAGCCGCAAGAAGAATCCGCACAAGATGAATCCCAGCAGGAGCAGGAGAAGCCGACTAAAGAAGGTTTCTTCGCCCGCCTTAAACGTAGCCTGCTGAAAACCAAACAGAATCTCGGTTCCGGATTTATCAGTCTGTTCCGCGGTAAGAAAATCGACGACGATCTGTTTGAAGAGCTGGAAGAGCAACTGCTGATTGCCGACGTTGGCGTGGAAACCACGCGCAAAATCATCAGCAATCTGACGGAAGGTGCGAGTCGTAAAGACCTGCGCGATGCCGAAGCGCTGTATGGCCTGCTGAAAGACGAAATGGGTGAGATCCTGGCGAAAGTTGATGAGCCGCTCAACGTGGAAGGCAAAACGCCGTTTGTCATCCTGATGGTTGGCGTCAACGGCGTGGGTAAAACCACCACCATCGGCAAGCTGGCGCGCCAGTTCCAGCAGGAAGGCAAATCTGTGATGCTCGCGGCGGGTGATACCTTCCGTGCGGCTGCGGTAGAACAGCTTCAGGTGTGGGGGCAGCGCAATAATATTCCTGTGGTGGCGCAGCATACCGGTGCCGACTCCGCTTCCGTTATTTTTGACGCGATTCAGGCAGCGAAAGCGCGCGGCGTGGACGTACTGCTGGCTGATACCGCCGGGCGTTTGCAGAATAAAGCGCACCTGATGGAAGAGCTGAAGAAAATCGTCCGCGTGATGAAAAAGCTGGACGAAGACGCCCCGCATGAGGTTATGCTCACCCTCGATGCCAGCACCGGGCAGAATGCGGTAAGCCAGGCGAAACTGTTCCACGAAGCGGTGGGGCTAACCGGCATTACCCTGACTAAACTGGATGGCACAGCCAAAGGCGGCGTGATTTTCTCCGTGGCCGATCAGTTTGGCATTCCGATTCGCTACATTGGCGTCGGCGAACGAATTGAAGATTTACGTCCGTTTAAGGCGGATGATTTTATTGAGGCACTTTTTGCCCGAGAGGATTAACAATGATTCGCTTTGAACACGTCAGTAAAGCCTATCTCGGCGGCAGACAGGCGTTGCAGGGAGTCACCTTCCATATGCAACCCGGTGAGATGGCCTTCCTGACCGGCCACTCTGGCGCAGGGAAAAGTACCCTGCTCAAGCTTATCTGCGGTATTGAACGGCCGAGCGCCGGAAAGATTTCCTTCAGCGGCCACGATATCAGCCGCCTGAAGAGCCGAGAGGTGCCGTTTCTGCGGCGCCAGATTGGCATGATCTTCCAGGATCACCACCTGTTGATGGACAGAACGGTCTACGACAACGTGGCGATCCCGCTGATTATTGCCGGCGCCAGCGGAGAAGACATTCGCCGCCGGGTCAGCGCCGCGCTGGATAAAGTTGGCCTGCTGGACAAAGCGAAAAACTTCCCGATTCAGCTGTCCGGCGGTGAGCAGCAGCGCGTGGGTATTGCCCGTGCGGTGGTGAACAAGCCCGCGGTTCTGCTGGCGGATGAACCAACCGGTAACCTGGATGATGCGCTCTCGGAAGGCATTTTGCGCCTGTTCGAAGAGTTCAACCGCGTGGGGGTAACGGTTCTAATGGCGACGCACGATATGGGCCTCATCTCCCGTCGTAACTATCGTATGTTGACGTTAAGCGATGGCCATTTGCATGGAGGCCTGGCAGGTGAATAAACGCAATGCGCTCAATCACATCAAGCGCTTCAGCAACAAGCTGGATAAATTCAACAAGCTTAATAAGCTCGGGGATCTTGGTCGTTCGGTGAAAAAACGCGGCAAAGGTCCTCAGTCCAGGGCTCGCTCGCTGAAAGGCGGGGTGAACGAGCAGTTCCGCTATGCCTGGGAAGGTGCGGTTCAGGATCTCAAAAGCAAACCGCTGGCCACTTTTCTGACCGTCATGGTTATCGCCATCTCTCTGACGCTGCCAAGCGTTTGCTACATGGTTTACAAGAACGTCAACCAGGCCGCGACGCAGTATTACCCTTCGCCGCAGATCACCGTTTATCTGGATAAAGCGCTGGATGACAACGCTGCCCAGCAGGTGGTGGGCGCGATTCAGGCGGAAGAAGGCGTTGATAAAGTTAACTATCTCTCCCGCGATGAAGCGCTGGGTGAGTTCCGCAACTGGTCGGGCTTTGGCGGCGCGCTGGACATGCTTGAAGAAAACCCGCTGCCTGCGGTGGCGGTGGTGAATCCTAAACTGGACTTTCAGAGTACGGACCATCTGAATACCCTGCGCGACCGCGTGGCGCGTATCCACGGCGTGGACGAAGTGCGCATGGACGATAGCTGGTTTGCCCGCCTTGCGGCGCTGACGGGCCTGGTCGGGCGCGTTTCCGCCATGATCGGCATCCTGATGGTTGCCGCTGTTTTCCTGGTTATCGGGAACAGCGTTCGTCTGAGCATCTTTGCCCGCCGCGATACCATCAACGTGCAAAAGCTGATTGGCGCAACGGATGGTTTTATCCTGCGGCCGTTCCTTTACGGCGGTGCGCTGTTAGGATTCAGCGGCGCGTTTTTATCGCTGATTTTGTCTGAAATTCTGGTGCTCAGGCTTTCTTCCGCGGTGACTCAGGTGGCGCAGGTCTTTGGCACAAAATTCGATCTTTCCGGCCTTGGCTTTGACGAATGTTTGCTGCTATTGCTGGTGTCAGCGATGATTGGCTGGCTGGCAGCCTGGATTGCCACCGTGCAACATTTACGTCGCTTTACCCCAGAGTAAAAATTTTTTGATATACTTCTCCCCTGCTACAATAGTCTCGTCAGCAGGGGAGCCAGTCTCGCCTCCGGTTCACTGCTTCTCCTGCCTTGCTTTCATTGTGCTGTCACATTTTGTGTGTAATCTATACACAGCCATACATTGAACTTGTGGATAAGATCACTGTCTGAGAGTAGTGTGAATGGTACGGTTTGGCGCCCTGACGCGAAGTCGGTGCTTTTGCCCCGTAAAGAAGTGCTGTGGCAACCTGTACGTAATCTCTAAGAGAGGGTTTGAATGACCAAAGAAATGCAAAATTTAGCTTTAGCCCCTGTTGGTAACCTGGAATCCTATATCCGGGCCGCTAACTCCTGGCCGATGTTGACGGCTGAGGAAGAGAAGGAGCTGGCTGAAAAGCTGCATTACCAGGGCGATCTGGAAGCAGCGAAAAGGCTGATCCTGTCTCACCTGCGCTTTGTTGTTCATATTGCTCGTAACTATTCCGGCTACGGCCTGCCGCAGGCTGACCTGATTCAGGAAGGTAACATTGGCCTGATGAAAGCGGTGCGCCGCTTCAACCCGGAAGTGGGCGTGCGCCTGGTTTCCTTTGCCGTGCACTGGATCAAGGCTGAAATTCACGAATACGTACTGCGTAACTGGCGTATTGTGAAAGTGGCGACCACTAAAGCACAGCGTAAGCTGTTCTTTAACCTGCGTAAGTCCAAGCAGCGTCTGGGTTGGTTCAACCAGGATGAAGTCGAAATGGTGGCTAACGAGCTGGGCGTTTCCAGCAAAGACGTGCGTGAGATGGAATCCCGCATGGCGGCGCAGGACATGACGTTCGACATGGGCAACGATGACGATGCCGACAGCGCGCCAATGGCGCCGGTGCTGTTCCTGCAGGACAAAACGTCCAACTTTGCCGACGGCATTGAAGACGACAACTGGGAATCCCACGCGGCTGATAAACTCAGCGACGCGATGCTGGGTCTCGACGAGCGCAGCCAGGATATTATCCGTGCGCGCTGGCTCGATGAAGACAATAAGAGCACGCTTCAGGAGCTGGCAGACCGCTACGGCGTCTCCGCAGAACGTGTTCGCCAGCTTGAAAAGAACGCGATGAAAAAACTGCGCATGGCTATCGAAGCCTAAGTTTTCTCGCCAGACAAAAAAACCGCCTTCCGGGCGGTTTTTTTATGCCCGTCATATCCAGCTCAGATACGTAACGAAATTGTTATTCCAAAAGCCGCAAAATCGGGTATGTTTTTAGCACGGAGCGCTGTGCAGGCATACGCGGCCCTCTCCATATAAATAAAACAGTGCCAAAACAACACAACAACGACCAATCACAACAAGAATGGGGATTCTCAGGATGAAAATGAAGGGCAAAGCGTTACTGGCAGGTTGTATCGCCCTGGCGATGAGCAATGCGGCATTTGCAAAGGATATTAAGGTTGCGGTCGTCGGGGCAATGTCTGGCCCGGTGGCGCAGTATGGCGATCAGGAATTTACCGGCGCTGAGCAGGCGGTAGCGGATATTAATGCCAAAGGCGGCATTAAAGGCGACAAGCTGGTCATCACCAAGTACGACGATGCCTGTGACCCGAAGCAGGCAGTCGCGGTAGCTAACAAAGTGATTAATGACGGTATCAAATACGTTATCGGCCACCTGTGCTCTTCCTCCACCCAGCCTGCGTCAGACATCTATGAAGACGAAGGCGTGCTGATGATCACTCCGGCGGCAACCGCGCCAGAGCTGACGGCTCGCGGCTATAAGATGATTCTGCGCACCACCGGCCTGGATTCAGATCAGGGCCCAACCGCAGCCAAATACATCCTCGAGCACGTGAAGCCGAAAAATATCGCGGTCATCCATGATAAACAGCAGTACGGCGAAGGCCTGGCCACCTCGGTTCAAAAAAGCCTGAAGGCGGGCGGCGCGAACGTAGTGTTCTTTGACGGTATCACGGCGGGTGAGAAAGACTTCTCCACGCTGGTGGCGCGTCTGAAGAAAGAAAATATCGACTTCGTTTATTACGGCGGCTATCACCCTGAAATGGGGCAGATCCTGCGCCAGTCCCGCGCGGCAGGCCTGAAAACCCAGTTTATGGGCCCGGAAGGCGTGGCGAACGTTTCTCTGTCTAACATCGCCGGTGATTCTGCCGAAGGCATGTTGGTGACTAAGCCGAAGAACTACGATCAGGTTCCAGCCAACAAACCTATCGTGGATGCGATTAAAGCCAGGAAACAGGATCCGAGCGGTGCCTTCGTGTGGACGACCTACGCTGCGCTGCAGTCGCTGGCTGCGGGACTGAACAACTCTGAAGATCCTGCGGCAATCGCTAAGTATCTGAAGGCAAACTCAGTGGACACAGTAATGGGCCCGTTGAGCTGGGATGAGAAGGGCGATCTGAAAGGCTTTGAGTTCGGCGTGTTCACCTGGCATGCTAACGGCACGGCTACCGACGCGAAATAATCGTCGCTGTTTTTATTCCCTCTCCTCAGGAGAGGGAATTTACTTTTCCCAGCCGCCCGTCTGTTCGCTAAACCCTAAAGCCAGCATAAACGCCGCCATCACGTTGCGATCTTCCACGCCAACGTCGGACATCCACCATTTTTTCACGTTTAGATTATCGCGCAGCACTTCCTCGATCAGATATTGCCCCACGCCCCGTCGCCGCGTGATTTCTCGTACCCGTAAAGAATCCAGCGCGCCCTGCGCATCCGTGAGCGTAACGCGTACGGCGCCCAGCAGGCGATCGTTGAATTTTGCCGCATAAATGCGGTGCGTTTCGCTAAGCGTAAGCGAAGCGCTGGAATATTCCGGCCAGATCTTCGCGAGATCGATCTCATCCTGAGCACTACACTCAAACAGACGAATGATGGTGAGTTTCATAAGTGAGCTAACCAAAAAGCGGGAAAACACCGAGTGTAACCAATTTATTTGCCACAGACGCTTTATCTTTTTTCGGCCTCTGGGTAGCTGATTGCATTATGTGACAAACATTAAATAGTCTGAAACACGTCAGATTGAATTATGCCCAGTATAAAACCCTAAAACCCAGCGTTTTATTCCGCCCTTTGTACCGCTATTTTATGCTGAAAAAGGTGCTTTTTTTTGTTTCCCTCTGCTCAAATACAGAATAATATCTCTACTTAATCGCCTGAAAAATAGAGCTTTTAGTCGTATAAATTGTAAATTTTAGCGCTAAGCCATTAAAGGCACTGGTAAAAATCAAAATTGATTATAAAAAGCACAGGATGCTTTTTGACCAGAATAAAACCACACATCACGAAAGAAATGGGGATCGACGGATGAAAACGAACGCGAAGACATTACTCGCCGGGATTGTTGCTCTGGCAATGTCTCACGCGGCAACCGCTGCGGATATTAAAGTTGCCGTTGTGGGGGCGATGTCCGGCCCGGTCGCACAATGGGGTGATATGGAGTTCAACGGTGCACGCCAGGCGATCAAAGACATCAATGCCAGGGGCGGCATCAAAGGCGACAAACTGGTTGCCGTTGAATATGACGACGCCTGCGATCCAAAACAGGCCGTGGCCGTGGCCAACAAAATCGTCAACGACGGGGTGCGCTATGTGATTGGCCACCTTTGCTCTTCTTCTACTCAGCCTGCGTCCGACATCTATGAAGACGAAGGCATCCTGATGATTACCCCGGGCGCAACCAACCCTGAGCTGACCGCTCGCGGCTATCAAATGATCATGCGCACCGCCGGGCTGGATTCTTCCCAGGGCCCAACCGCTTCCAAATATATTCTTGAACACGTTAAGCCGCAGCGCATCGCGATCATTCACGACAAACAGCAGTACGGCGAAGGCCTGGCGCGTTCCGTACAGGACGGCCTGAAAAAAGCGGGCGCGAATATCGTCTTCTTTGACGGCATCACCGCGGGTGATAAAGACTTCTCCACGCTGGTTGCCCGCCTGCAAAAAGAAAATATCGACTTTGTTTACTACGGTGGCTACTACCCGGAAATGGGCCAGATTCTGCGCCAGGCGCGCGCCGTTGGCCTGAAAACCCAGTTCATGGGGCCGGAAGGGGTGGGCAACGCATCGCTGTCTAACATCGCAGGCCCTGCGGGCGAAGGCATGTTAGTGACCATGCCAAAACGCTATGACCAGGACCCGGCGAACAAAGCTATCGTCGATGCGCTGAAAGCCGAGAAAAAAGACCCGAGCGGTCCGTACGTGTGGATCACCTACGCCGCCGTGCAGTCGCTGGCTACCGCGCTTGAACGTTCTGGCAGCGCAGAACCGGCTGACTTAGTGAAAGATTTAAAAGCAAACGGTGCGAAAACCGTGATTGGGCCGCTGAACTGGGATGAGAAAGGCGATCTGAAGGGATTTGAGTTCGGTGTCTTCCAGTGGCACGCCGACGGTTCGTCCTCCGTGGCGAAATAAGGCTAAGGCTACATTAGTCATCCTCCTTCCGGGCGTGACGTCCGGAAGGTATAAAAAGGTTATTTTATGTCAGAGCAGTTTCTCTATTTCCTGCAGCAGATGTTTAACGGCGTCACGCTGGGCAGCACCTACGCGCTGATCGCCATTGGTTACACCATGGTGTACGGCATTATCGGCATGATCAACTTCGCCCACGGCGAAGTGTATATGATTGGCAGCTACGTCTCGTTCATGATCATTGCCGCGCTGATGATGATGGGCATCGACGCAGGATGGATGCTGGTGGGGGCCGGATTTATCGGGGCGATTGTTATCGCCAGCGCCTACGGCTGGAGCATCGAACGCGTGGCCTACAAGCCGGTGCGTAACTCCAAGCGCCTGATCGCGCTGATTTCCGCCATCGGGATGTCCATCTTCCTGCAAAACTACGTCAGCCTCACCGAAGGCTCGCGCGATATTGCGCTGCCAAGCCTGTTTAACGGCCAGTGGGTGCTGGGCTCGAGTGAAAACTTCACCGCGACCATTACCACCATGCAGCTGGTTATCTGGGTAGTGACGTTCCTGGCGATGCTGGCTCTGACGCTGTTCATCCGCTATTCCCGCATGGGCCGCGCCTGCCGCGCCTGCGCGGAAGATCTAAAAATGGCGAGCCTGCTAGGTATTAACACCGACCGCGTCATCTCCCTGACCTTTGTCATTGGGGCAGCAATGGCCGCGGTGGCGGGCGTACTGCTCGGCCAGTTCTACGGCGTTATCAATCCGTACATCGGCTTTATGGCGGGTATGAAAGCCTTTACCGCAGCCGTACTCGGCGGCATCGGCAGTATTCCCGGCGCGATGATTGGCGGCCTGATTCTGGGCGTGGCCGAAGCGCTGACCTCCGCGTATCTGAGCACCGAGTATAAAGACGTCGTCTCCTTTGCCCTGCTGATCGTTGTGCTGCTGGTGATGCCTACCGGTATCCTGGGCCGTCCGGAGGTCGAAAAAGTATGAAACCGATGCACATTGTTTTCTCCGCGCTGTCGGCGGCGATGTTTTTCGTGCTGGCCGGCGTCTTCATGGGCGTGCAGCTGAGCCTCGACGGCACCAAACTGGTGGTCCACAGCGCCGAGTCCGTCCGCTGGGAATGGGTTTGGATCGGCACCGCCGTGGTGTTCGTCTTCCAGCTCCTGCGCCCTGCGTTCCAGAAAGGCCTGAAAAAGGTCTCCGGCCCGAAGTTTGTACTGCCCGCGCTGGATGGCTCCACGCCGAAGCAAAAAATCTTCCTGTTCGCCCTGCTAATTCTCGCCGTGGCCTGGCCGTTTATGGTTTCCCGCGGCACGGTTGATATCGCCACGCTGACGATGATCTACATCATCCTCGGCCTGGGTCTGAACGTCGTTGTCGGTTTGTCGGGGCTGCTGGTTCTTGGCTACGGCGGCTTCTACGCTATCGGCGCGTACACCTTTGCGCTGCTC
Source organism: Buttiauxella sp. (assembly GCA_036489025.1). Lineage (GTDB taxonomy): Bacteria > Pseudomonadota > Gammaproteobacteria > Enterobacterales > Enterobacteriaceae > Dryocola. Next base: position 132,841 of record DASXGN010000035.1, on the reverse strand, counting down.
AACCACTATTACGGCCTGGGCTTCTGGACCTGCCTGCCGATTGCGGGCCTGGTTTCCGCCGCGGCGGGATTCCTGCTCGGCTTCCCGGTGCTGCGCCTGCGCGGAGACTACCTGGCGATTGTGACGCTCGGCTTTGGCGAAATCGTTCGTATCCTGCTGCTAAACAATACCGAAATTACCGGCGGGCCGAACGGCATCAGCCAGATCCCGAAACCTACGCTGTTTGGCCTGGAGTTTAGCCGCTCAACGCGTGAAGGAGGCTGGGACACTTTCAGCAACTTCTTCAACGTGGCCTATAACCCGGGCGACCGTATTATCTTCCTGTACCTCGTCGCGCTGCTGCTGGTGGTGCTGTCGCTGTTCGTGATTAACCGCCTGCTGCGCATGCCGCTGGGCCGCGCGTGGGAAGCGCTGCGCGAAGATGAAATCGCCTGCCGCTCGCTGGGCCTGAACCCAACGCGCATTAAGCTCACCGCCTTCACCATTAGCGCCGCATTTGCCGGCTTTGCCGGGACGCTGTTTGCCGCGCGCCAGGGCTTTGTGAGCCCCGAGTCCTTCACCTTTGCGGAATCGGCCTTTGTGCTGGCGATTGTTGTGCTGGGCGGGATGGGCTCGCAGTTCGCCGTTATCCTCGCCGCGGTGCTGCTGGTCGTGTCGCGCGAGCTGATGCGCGACCTGAACGAATACAGCATGCTGGTGCTTGGCGGCCTGATGGTGCTAATGATGATCTGGCGTCCGCAGGGCCTTTTGCCGATGACGCGCCCGCAGCTGAAGCTGAAAAAAGAGCAAGTAGAACAAGCTAAAGGAGAGCAGGCATGAGTCAGCCATTGTTATCCGTAAACGGCCTGATGATGCGCTTCGGCGGCCTGCTCGCCGTCAACAATGTTTCTCTGGAGCTGCATCCTCAGGAGATAGTTTCGCTCATCGGCCCGAACGGTGCCGGTAAAACGACGGTATTTAACTGCCTGACCGGCTTCTACAAGCCGACCGGCGGCACTATCATGCTGCGCGATCAGCATCTGGAAGGCTTGCCGGGCCAGCAAATTGCCCGCATGGGCGTCGTGCGCACCTTCCAGCACGTGCGCCTGTTCCGCGAAATGACGGTGATTGAAAACCTGCTGGTTGCGCAGCACATGCAGCTCAAAACCGGCGTGTTCTCCGGACTGTTGAAAACGCCAGGCTTCCGCCGCGCGCAGAGTGAAGCGCTGGACCGCGCCGCAACCTGGCTTGAGCGTATTGGCCTGCTCGAACAGGCAAACCGTCAGGCGAGCAACCTTGCGTATGGCGATCAGCGCCGCCTGGAGATCGCCCGCTGCATGGTAACCCAGCCGGAAATTCTGATGCTGGATGAACCGGCCGCTGGCCTTAATCCCAAAGAAACGCATGAGCTTGATGAACTCATCATGGAGCTGCGAAATCATCACAACACCACCGTGCTGCTGATTGAGCACGATATGAAACTGGTGATGGGCATTTCTGACAGGATCTACGTCGTCAACCAGGGGACGCCGCTTGCAAACGGCACGCCGGAGCAAATCCGCAATAACCCTGACGTAATCCGCGCCTATTTAGGTGAAGCATAATGGTGGGTGAGGCTTAAGATGGAAAATATCATGTTGTCTTTTGACCAGGTCAGCGCCCACTACGGCAAGATCCAGGCGCTGCATCAGGTTAGTCTGCACATTAAGCAGGGGGAGATTGTCACCCTGATTGGCGCTAACGGCGCCGGTAAAACGACGCTGCTCGGCACGCTGTGCGGCGATCCGCGAGCGACCAGCGGCAAAATTACCTTTGACGGTAAAGACATTACCGACTGGCATACCGCACGCATCATGCGGGAGGCCGTTGCCATCGTACCGGAAGGTCGCCGCGTCTTCTCGCGCATGACGGTCGAAGAAAACCTGGCGATGGGCGGATTCTTTGCGGAGCGCGACCAGTTCCAGGAACGCATTAAGCGCGTCTACGAGCTGTTCCCACGCCTGTTTGAACGCCGCATTCAGCGCGCAGGGACAATGTCCGGCGGCGAGCAGCAAATGCTGGCGATTGGCCGCGCTCTGATGAGCCAGCCGCGATTGCTGCTGCTTGACGAGCCGTCGCTCGGCCTGGCGCCGATCATTATCCAGCAGATTTTTGACACCATTGAACAGCTGCGCAGCGAAGGAATGACCATCTTTCTGGTCGAGCAGAACGCCAACCAGGCGCTGAAGCTCGCCGACCGCGGCTACGTGCTGGAAAACGGCCACGTGGTGCTGGAAGATACCGGCGATGCGCTGCTGGCTAACGAAGCGGTGCGCAGCGCCTATTTAGGCGGTTAAGCCAGTATCTGTAACATCAAGGAGCCTACGGGCTCTTTTTTTATGACAATCTTAAGCCGTCATTTTTCCTTCATTCTGCCGTCACGATCCTGTCACCTCCCGGTTATTTTTCTGTCATTCGCGCATGTCATGTTGTGATGCGAACAAAAACGCGTGTTATCGCGCTTTTACCTTCATAACAAGAGAGATAAGACATGACTGCATCGTTACGACGTACAGCCCTTTGCCTGGCGCTTGGATGTGCTCTGAGCGGCAACGCCTTCGCAGCAACCTCGATTCCGTTCTGGCATTCAATGGAGGGTGAGCTGGGTAAAGAAGTTGACTCCCTGGCCAGCCGCTTCAACGAAACGCATCCTGACTACAAAATTGTTCCGGTTTATAAAGGCAACTACGAGCAGAACCTGGCGGCGGGTATTGCGGCTTTCCGCTCCGGTAACGCCCCGGCGATTTTGCAGGTTTATGAAGTGGGCACGGCGACCATGATGGCTTCAAAAGCTATCAAGCCGGTGTACCAGGTGTTCAGCGATGCAGGCATTAAGTTTGATGAATCCCAGTTTGTGCCGACGGTTTCCGGTTATTACACCGACGCCAAAACCGGGCACCTGCTCTCCCAGCCGTTTAACAGCTCCACGCCGGTGCTGTATTACAACAAAGACGCCTTCAAAAAAGCCGGGCTGAATCCGGATCAGCCGCCAAAAACCTGGCAGGAACTTGCAGATTACACCGCCAAACTGAAGGCCGCCGGTATGAAATGCGGTTACGCCAGCGGCTGGCAGGGCTGGATTCAGATTGAAAACTTCAGCGCCTGGCACGGCCTGCCGGTCGCGACCAAAAACAACGGCTTCGACGGTACGGATGCGGTTCTGGCGTTCAACAAGCCCGAGCAGGTCAAGCATATCGCCATGCTGGAAGAGATGAATAAGAAGGGTGATTTCAGCTACTTTGGCCGCAAAGATGAATCCACAGAGAAGTTCTATAACGGCGATTGCGCAATGACCACGGCTTCTTCAGGGTCGCTGGCCGATATCCGCCAGTACGCCAAATTCAACTACGGCGTGGGCATGATGCCTTACGACGCCGATGTGAAAGGCGCACCGCAGAACGCCATTATCGGCGGGGCCAGCCTGTGGGTGATGCAGGGTAAAGATCCTGCGACGTATAAGGGCGTAGCCGAGTTCATGCAGTTCCTGGCGCAGCCGGAAATTGCCGCCGAATGGCATCAGAAAACTGGCTATCTGCCTATCACCAAAGCGGCCTACGACCTGACTCGCCAGCAGGGTTTCTACGAGAAAAATCCGGGCGCTGATACCGCGACTCGCCAGATGCTGAACAAGCCGCCTTTACCGTTCACCAAAGGCCTGCGCCTGGGCAATATGCCGCAGATTCGTACCATCGTGGATGAAGAGCTGGAATCGGTGTGGACCGGCAAAAAAACGCCTCAGCAGGCTTTAGACAGCGCGGTTGAACGCGGCAACCTGCTGCTGCGCCGCTTTGAGCAGTCGACTAAGTCCTGATTTGCAAACCACTCTCACTTTAACCCTCTCCCTGAGGGAGAGGGGATTGAATCTCTCTCCCTATCCTGGGGAAGAGGGCCGGGGTGCGGGGCTAAGCTTCATCCATATATTTGAGTAAAACTATGTCATCTTCTCGTCCGGTATTCCGCTCAGGTTGGCTGCCCTACGCGCTGGTTCTGCCGCAGCTGATTATTACCGTCATCTTCTTCATCTGGCCGGCGGGCGAAGCGCTGTGGTACTCGTTACAAAGCGTTGACCCCTTCGGGCTTTCCAGCACCTTCGTTGGCCTGGACAATTTCATTCAGCTTTTCCACGACGGCTACTATCTGGATTCGTTCTATACCACGCTGATATTCAGCGGCCTGGTTGCGGGGATCGGCCTGCTGGTGTCGCTGTTCTTTGCCGCCATGGTGGATTACGTCGTGCGCGGCAGCCGCCTGTATCAGACGCTGATGCTGTTGCCATACGCGGTTGCTCCGGCGATTGCCGCGGTGCTGTGGATCTTTCTCTTCAATCCCGGACGCGGGCTGCTGACTCACGTTCTGGAGCAGTTTGGCTACCACTGGAATCACGCGCAAAACAGCGGCCAGGCGATGTTCCTCGTGGTATTCGCCTCGGTCTGGAAGCAGATCAGCTACAACTTCCTGTTCTTCTTCGCCGCTTTGCAATCCATTCCCCGCTCGCTGGTGGAGGCGGCGGCCATTGACGGCGCCGGGCCGGTGCGGCGCTTCTTTAAGCTGTCGCTGCCGCTGATAGCACCGGTGAGCTTCTTCCTGCTGGTAGTGAATCTGGTTTACGCCTTTTTCGATACCTTCCCGGTGATTGACGCAGCCACGGGCGGCGGCCCGGTACAGGCCACGACCACGCTTATCTATAAAATCTACCGCGAGGGATTTGCCGGGCTGGACCTTTCAGCGTCGGCCGCGCAGTCCGTGGTACTGATGCTGCTGGTGATCGTTCTGACGGTGGTTCAGTTCCGCTTCGTGGAACGTAAGGTGCGCTACCAATGATTGAGAACCGTCGCGGGCTGACGCTCTTCAGCCACACCATGCTCATTCTCGGCATCATCACGATCCTTTTTCCGCTCTATGTGGCATTTGTCGCGGCGACGCTGGACAACGCCGCCGTCTTCCAGACGCCGATGACGCTGATCCCCGGCGGACATCTGCTGGAAAACATGACCAACATCTGGGTTCACGGCGTGGGCGCCAACAGCGCGCCGTTTGGCCTGATGCTGTTCAACAGTTTTGTTATGGCGCTCGGCATCACGGCGGGGAAAATTGCCGTCTCAATGCTGTCCGCCTTTGCCATTGTCTGGTTCCGTTTCCCGCTGCGTAACCTTTTCTTCTGGATGATTTTTATCACGCTGATGCTGCCGGTTGAGGTGCGCATTTTCCCGACGGTGGAAGTGATAGCCAATCTGAAAATGCTCGACAGCTACGCCGGGCTGACTTTGCCGCTGATGGCCTCGGCCACCGCCACCTTCCTGTTCCGCCAGTTCTTCATGACTTTGCCGGACGAGCTGCTGGAAGCCGCGAGAATTGACGGGGCGTCGCCGATGCGGTTTTTCCGCGACATCGTGCTGCCGCTGTCGAAAACCAATCTGGCGGCGCTGTTTGTCATCACCTTTATCTACGGCTGGAACCAGTATCTCTGGCCGCTGCTGATCGTCAGCGACGTGAACCTCGGCACCGCCGTGGCGGGTATCAAAGGAATGATGTCTTCCGGCGAAGGAACAACCCAGTGGAATCAGGTGATGGCGGCCATGCTGCTGACCCTGATTCCGCCGGTCATTATCGTTTTAGTAATGCAACGTGCGTTTGTACGTGGCCTGGTTGATAGCGAGAAATAACCCATGGCAGGACTGAAGTTACAGGCAGTAAGCAAGAGCTGGGACGGTAAAACCCAGGTTATCCAGCCGCTGGATTTAGACGTGGCGGACGGCGAGTTTATCGTGATGGTCGGCCCTTCCGGCTGCGGCAAATCCACGCTGCTGCGCATGGTGGCCGGGCTGGAGCGAGTGACCGGCGGCGACATCTGGATCGATCGTCAGCGCGTGACGGAAATGGAACCCAAAGAGCGCGGCATCGCGATGGTGTTCCAGAACTACGCGCTTTATCCGCACATGAGCGTTGAGGAAAATATGGCGTGGGGGCTGAAGATCCGCGGCATGGGCAAAGATCACATTCATCAGAAGGTGCTGGAGGCGGCGCGTATCCTCGAGCTGGACAATCTGCTCAAGCGTCGCCCGCGCGAGCTTTCCGGCGGGCAGCGCCAGCGCGTCGCGATGGGCCGCGCAATTGTTCGCGATCCGGCGGTATTCCTGTTTGATGAGCCGCTTTCTAACCTCGACGCCAAGCTTCGCGTGCAGATGCGCCTCGAGCTTCAGCACCTGCATCGCCGCCTGAAAACGACCAGCCTTTACGTTACGCACGATCAGGTGGAGGCGATGACGCTCGCCCAGCGCGTGATGGTGATGAACAAAGGTATCGCCGAGCAGATCGGCACGCCGGTTGAGGTGTACGAACGTCCGGCCAGCCGCTTCGTGGCGAGCTTTATCGGCTCGCCCGCGATGAACCTGCTGGACGGCAAAGTCAGCATCGACGGCTGCCGGTTTGAGCTGGACGGCGGCGTCGCGATTCCGCTCGGCAATCAAAGGCTGCGGTTGGCCGGACGGGCTGTGACGGTGGGTATCCGCCCGGAGCATATTGCGCTAAGCTCTGAGGCCGCCGGGGGCATTCCGTGGACCATCGACACGCTGGAAATGCTCGGCGCAGATAATCTGGTGCACGGCCGCTGGGGCTCGCAAAAAACGGTGGTGCGGCTTTCCCATCAGATCAGACCTCAGCCCGGCAGCCAGCTCTGGCTGCACCTGCCGGAAGAACATCTGCATTTCTTTGATAGCGAGAACGGACAACGTTTATGAGCAACTGGCCTTACCCTTCCATCGTCGCCCACCGTGGCGGCGGTAAACTGGCACCGGAAAATACGCTGGCCGCCATCGACGTTGGGGCCCGCTACGGCCACACCATGATTGAGTTTGATGCGAAACTTACCAGAGACGGCAAGATTTTCCTGCTGCACGACGACACGCTGGAACGCACCAGCAACGGCTGGGGTATCGCCGGTGATTTATCCTGGGATGAACTGCTGAACGTTGACGCCGGGAGCTGGTACAGCCGGCAGTTTAAGGGGGAACCGCTGCCGCTGCTTTCTCAGGTTGCGGAGCGCTGCCGCGAGCACGGCATGATGGCGAATATCGAAATTAAGCCCACCACCGGCACGGAAGCGGAAACCGGAAAAGCGGTGGCTTTAGCGGCCCGCGAGCTTTGGCAGGGGCAAACCTCGCCGCTGCTTTCGTCCTTCGCGATTGAAGCGCTGGAAGCGGCGCAGAATGTCGCCCCTGAATTACCGCGAGGCCTGCTGTTGGACGAATGGCGCGACGACTGGCGTGAAATAACCGACAGGCTCGGCTGCGTGTCGATTCATCTTAATCACAAGCTATTGAACGAAGCGCGCGTGCGGGCGCTGAAAGCGGCTGGCTTACATATTCTGGTTTATACCGTGAACGTGCCGCAAAGGGCGAAAACGCTGCTCGGCTGGGGCGTGGATGCGATCTGCACCGACCGTATTGATGAAATTGGGCCGAATTTCGCAATGAAATAATGGCGGGGAGCCTGTGCCACCCGCCATTTTTATCAAGGTCCAATCGTCTTCAGCGGAATATTCGGCTGCGGCGTGGTTAACGGTGCGCTCGCCGCTCCGTTCGGGTTCAGCATGCTGCCGTTGGTTTTCGGCTGTAGCATATGATCCTGCCCGCTGCTGCTGCCGCTCAGCATGCCGCCTGAGGTATTCGGCAGCATCTGCTGCTTGTTCATATTCAGCTCTCCCGGCTGCGATTGCAAAACCCGGCGGGAGTTATTGTTAATCTGCGATTCAAGATGCTGCTGTTGCACCCGGTTTTGGGTTTGCAGCTGCTGGTTCAGCATCCCTTTTTGCTGCGCCTGCTGCGTTTGCATCTGCACCTGCATGCGCTGCTGGCTGGGTATTTGATAATCCGGCAGGTTCGGGTTATTCATCGTGTTAATCGGCTGTGCGAAACTGAAAAGTGGCAGCATGGCCGTCAGAAGCAGTAATTTTCTCATCATCACCTCCTCCATTTGGGGGATCTTCTAAGTTTACTCGTTTTCCATCATTACCATGATTATTTCAGAATTATGGACCAGGCTTAACCGGGGATTGACCCTGAAAAACCTGGAGAAAATCACGATGAAGCCGTGGAAAACGCTTTCCTGGGCAGCGAGGCGCTGGCTAGCTCTCCCTGCGCTGACGCTCGCTCTTTGTTTTAACGCCTCTGCCGCGCCTCCACCCGTCGCTGCCCCCGTCTCCTACGGCGTTGAAACCGATGTTCACCATCCGGTTATTGCGGAGCATGGGATGGTTGCCTCCGTCGATTCGCTGGCGACGCGGGTTGGCGTGGATATTCTTAAGCAAGGTGGGAATGCCGTAGACGCGGCGGTAGCCGTTGGTTTTGCCCTTGCGGTTACTCATCCGCAGGCGGGTAATCTGGGCGGCGGCGGTTTTATGCTGCTGCGTACCAAAGACGGAAAAACCACGGCAATAGATTTCCGTGAAATGGCGCCTGAAAAGGCCTCTCGCGATATGTTTCTTGATGCGCAGGGCAACGCCGACAGCAAAAAGTCCCTGACTTCTCATCTCGCTTCCGGCACGCCGGGAACGGTGGCCGGCTTTGCTCTGGCGCTGGAAAAATACGGCACGCTACCGCTGAATAAAGTCATGCAGCCTGCTATCAAGCTGGCGCGGGACGGCTTCACCGTTAACGACGCGCTTGCCGACGATCTGCAACAGTACGGGGCGGAAGTCTTGCCCGAACATGAAAACAGCAGGGCCATTTTCTGGAAGGCCGACGGCAATCCGCTGCAAAAAGGCGATAGGCTCGTACAGGTTAACCTGGCGAAAAGCCTGGAAATGATTGCCGAACAGGGGCCGGACGCGTTTTATAAAGGCGCGATTGCCGATCAAATCGCTGATGAAATGGCGAAGAACGGTGGCCTGATGAATAAGGCCGATCTCGCTGGGTATAAAGCCGTGGAGCGTACGCCAATCGGCGGTGATTACCGCGGCTACCAGGTCTACTCGATGCCGCCGCCTTCTTCCGGCGGGATCCACATCGTGCAAATCCTCAATATTCTCGAAAACTTTGACCTCGGGAAATACGGCTTCGGCAGTGCGGACGCCATGCAAATCATGGCCGAGGCGGAAAAATATGCCTACGTCGACCGTTCGGAATATCTGGGGGATCCGGATTTTATTAAGGTCCCGTGGCAGGCGCTGACCAGTAAGGCATACGCAAAATCGCTGGCGGAAAAGATTGATATCAACAAGGCGCGGCCGTCGAGCGAAATCAAGCCGGGCAAGCTGGCTCCTTATGAAAGCAATCAAACCACGCATTTCTCGGTGGTGGATAAAGAAGGGAACGCCGTCGCCGTAACCTACACGCTGAACACCACGTTTGGTTCGGGTATCGTTGCCGGAAATACCGGCATTCTGATGAATAACGAAATGGACGACTTCTCTGCCAAACCGGGCGTGCCTAACGTCTACGGGCTGGTTGGCGGTGATGCTAACGCCGTTGGACCGCATAAAAGGCCGCTTTCCTCGATGTCGCCGACCATTGTCGTGAAGGACGGTAAAACCTGGCTGGTGACCGGCAGCCCGGGCGGCAGCCGAATTATTACCACCGTGCTGCAAATGGTGGTCAACAGTATCGATTTTAAGATGAACGTTGCCGAAGCCACAAATGCTCCGCGCTTCCATCATCAGTGGCTGCCGGATCGGCTATGGGTTGAAAAAGGCTTCAGTCCGGACACGATAAAACTGCTGGGGGACAAAGGGCAGAAAGTGGAGGTGAAGGCAGCGATGGGCAGCACGCAAAGCATCATGCCAGGCAAGGATGGAAAGCTTTACGGCGCTTCGGATCCGCGTACAACTTTTGACTTAACAGCAGGTTATTAAGTTTTATTTTCTTTTCTGGTTTTCTCCTTTTTTGTGAAGGAGAAAATCAGGCCAGACATATAGCGTGATAAAAAGACTTTTATTTGATGCATTGCTCAATTGTTCTACTACTTTTAATAAAAAATGAGCGAGAAGAACAACGCGATGAAAAAGCCTTTGCATAGAAAGTACTCCTGCGTGTTTATGGCATCTTTGTTAAGCTGTCTTTCCCTTACCTTAATTAGCCAGTCTGTTCATGCTGCCTGTAATAATACCACTCCCGGTTCCAGCGCGGTTGTAACCTGCAACGCTAGCACCCCTAATCCCTCTACCACGCCGATCGTTGCTAAGCCCGGTGCTACAGGCGTTGATGTCAATATTAATGCCGGAAGCACTCTAAACGTTTCGGGTAATTCTGCCGTTTCTTTAGGGGCAAATAATCAGATCGTGAACCGAGGAAATATTCGTGGCACATCATCGGGGTTAACGTTTAGTGACGGAGGAAATACCGTCGTCAATATGGGAACAGTTTCGGCAATCGGGGGGCCGGCTATTATTTTCAATGGCACCGGTGATAACCAGGTGACGAATAATGGGACGCTAACGGGTAGCGGAAGCACCGCCGTTAATTTTGGCGCCGGGAATGACAGCTTTGAAATGACGGGCGGCACGGTCAACGGAACGATATTGCAGAACAATGGAGCAGATCGCTTTCGCATCACCGAAGGCACCGTCACGGGCTCGGTTTCTCAGGGCAATGGAACAGACGATTTCTTTATGAGCGGCGGAAAAATAGCCGCGCTGCAGCAGGGAGATTCACGCGACACCTTCACCATGACGGGCGGCACTATTGTTGGGGCCTTTGAAGATGGGGACGTCGCACAAATGTCCGGCGGGACCATAGGACGCGTCGATATGAAGCTGGATAACAATATCTTCGATATGTCCGGCGGCACTATTCTGGGTAACCTCGTCACCGGCTTTGGCACCGACACTATTATTCTCAGCGACGGCTCAATTGGCGGCAATATTAGCGTCAGCGGTGGAAACGACAGCGTAACCATTACCGGCGGGACGGTGGGGGGAGAAATCCGCATGAGCACGGGCAATGACACCCTGGTCTGGGAAAACGCCGGAACGCTTAAGGGGGCGGTATTGATGGGTGAAGGCAATGACACCGCAACGTTGCGCAGTCTCTCCGCGGCCACCATGGCCTCCACGCCAACGTTTGACGGCGGCGCGGGAAGTGACACGCTGAATGCGACAAATACCGATCTGGTTCACCCGGCGAGAGCAATCGGCTGGGAAGCCGTTAATCTTATCGGCGGCAGCACTTTGACGACGGATAGCCCGCTGGTGCTCGGGGATAGCGGGACCTTAACCGGCAGCCTGTCGATAGATGACTCGAGCCGGGTTTTATCCGGGGGGCTTGGGAGTTCAACTATCCGCGCCTCAGGGGCAGATAGCCTGGTAACCGTGCACAACGCCGGAACCATCGACCTGACAAACGGTTCTGACCGCACCGATGATAGCTTAACCCTCGTCGGTAACTATGTCGGAAACGGAGGCGTGCTAAAACTGCAAACCGTGTTAGACGACGAGAACTCCCCCACCGATAAGCTAATTGTTTCTGGCGGCCATATCAGCGGTGAAACAACGATCGACGTAGCGAATATTAACGGCTCCGGAGCCTACACCGGAGGCAACGGCATTGAACTGGTACAGGCCATTGAAGGAGCGACCAGCACGGGCAGTGCTTTTAGACTCAACGGCGGCTCTATTTCTGCCGGGGCCTACGAATACGTTCTGTTCCGGGGTGGCGCAACGGAGAGCAGTGAAAATAGCTGGTTCCTGCGTAATACGCTCATTGCACCTCCGGAAGCCGAGGCCGATCCGGACCCTGGTACCCCCGGCGAGCCGGGAGAACCTGGAGCGCCCGGAGAGCCGGGTAGCCCGGGGCAGCCAGGAACGCCTGGAGAACCCGGGACCACAAATCCTGACCAGCCAGCCGATACGCTTCCTGAACCCGCACCGGGTAGCCCCGTACTGCCTGAAATAAAAGCGGGTGCAGATCCTGTACCGCTCTATCGCCAGGAAACGCCGCTATATTCAGCGCTGCCGCCGGTGGCTCTCAAAATGGGGCTCACCTCTCTGGGCTCCTTCCATGAAAGACAGGGCAATCAGTCCCTGCTGACGAAAGGCGATTTCCCCTCCAGCTGGGCCAGAGTTTTTGGCAACCATACGGACCAGCGCTGGTCCGGCAATACGGCACCCTCGTTTGACGGCTCCATTAGCGGTTTTCAGGTAGGGCAGGACCTTTACTCTGCGGACTATGACAACGGGCAGCGCGATCGTGCCGGGCTGTTTTATAGCTATACCCGCGCGGATGGCGACGTGGACGGTTTTATTCTTGGCTTCCGCGATGCTTATGCCGGCAAGCTTAAGCTGAACGGCAACAGCCTTGGCGGCTACTGGACGCACCTTTGGGCTAATCAGGCCTATCTGGATGCGGTGGTCATGCATACCTGGCTGGACGGGTCGCTGCGATCCGGGCGCGGGATGAACGCCGATGCTGACGGTAATTTGTTTAGTGCTTCCCTTGAGGCCGGGCTGCCGCTGAAGATCGGCGAGCGCTGGGTAATCGAGCCGCAGGCGCAGTTTATCGGCCAACACCTGTCGATGGACGACGCGCAGGATGCCATCACTACGGTGACCTATGAAGATGAGAATGTTTATACCGGGCGTATCGGCGCGCGAGTGCAGGGCAATTACGGCAGCGACACCCGCCCCGTCCAGCCTTACTTCAAGGCCAATCTCTGGCATGACTTTAAGCACACCGGCAGAGTGAATATTTCTGAGGATACGGTCTCAACCTCGGCGGAAAGCACTTCTCTCGAAGTCGGGCTGGGAATCTCCGCAACGGTGAGCCACAACGTAAATCTCTACGCGGCTGCGAGCCAGACCAGCGATCTGGATAGCGAGCACCAGCGCGACTACGGCGGAAATCTTGGCGTGCGGGTTAACTGGTAGGCGTGGTTGAAACGCCCGCCCGAAAAGGCGGGCTGCTATCAGGCCGTCACGTTAATGTTTCGGCCAATAGCGGGGTTGGCAGGCAGCTGAGGAATCGCCGCAATCATCGCCGACGCGGCAGCTTCCTGCGCGTCGAGTGATTTTTTCATCACCAAAGTACCTACTTCGCTGTTGAACTGCATCTGGCTCATGGCCGTTGACATAGAGGTTATCTGAGCGGGATCCATCTTTCTTTTCCTTTTGTCGGTAATCTAAATAACCTGATGTGCAGTATGCCATCAGTGATTGTACTATCGGCTCAGAGGACAGTTTCATAAGCGATGAATTGAAAGACGTGGGTTACCGGGACTTGAACCGCGCCATAAAATACGCGTCGATATACTGGCCTTCGCGCAGGCCGTAGTTTTTCCCCGTGCCTTCTATTTCAAAACCAAATTTGCGGTACACCGCGAGCGCGGGCGCATTATCGACGTATACCGTCAGCTCAATGCGATCGACACGCAGCCAGTTGTCGCAGAGATCGACCATCGCTTCCAGCAGCGCGGTGGCGACGCCTTTTCCCTGGTGACGGCTGTCTACGCCCATGCCGAAAGTCGCGACGTGGCTACGGCGCGGCGACTGTTCCACCATCAGCGTGAGCTGCCCGACGACTTTGCCTTCGATACAGGCCACCAGATTGCGGCTGCCCGGTTTGGGTGATGTCACGCGGTCGCGCCAGGCGTGTAGCGGAGGATGAGGAATCTGTAGCGTGTCACGGTAAACCGCCGGCTGAGCATAAATCTGCTGTAAAGCTTCCGAATCGCCGATTTCGGCGTGACGCACCGCGATCTCTTTCATCCTTTTCTCCTCAATGGGTTACATAATCCCTTTAAACATCATTGACTTTCAATGTGCTGTCAATTGCACATTTTTTAAAAATAAGCTTTACAAGTGCGAATGATAATGATTATTATTGCCATGCGTTCAGGGGAGACCCTTACGGAGACAACCTGAAAGCACGACATTGCTCACATTGCTTCCAGTATTACTTTAGCCAGCCGGGTGCTGGCTTTTTTTTTAGGCTTCTTATTTGAAGCTGTAGCCGCGTTGGCTGCACTTCGTTATTCCGCCTCTTCCTGTCCGCCTTGCTACAACTTTAACTAATTTGCCTAACATAGGTTTTATCATGCCGCCGTTGGGGGGTTAAACGAAGTGCCATCGGTCAGAGAATGAAGTAGGGTTAAAGGAATTCAAAGTCAAAAGGACGAAGCAATGACCCTCCACTGCGCTTTTATTGGTTTTGGCAAAAGCACCACTCGTTACCATCTCCCTTATGTTCTGGTCCGCAAAGATAAATTCCACGTTGCCCATATTTACCGCCGCAGTGAAAAGCCGGAAATCGAGCGGCAGCCACAGTATGGCCATATTCATTTCACCAGCGATCTCGACGAGGTGCTGAACGACCCGCAGGTCAAGCTGGTAATTGTCTGCACCCATGCCGACAGCCATTTTGATTATGCGAAGCGCGCGCTTGAAGCCGGCAAAAACGTGCTGGTGGAAAAACCTTTTACGCCGACGCTGGCCGAGGCCAAAGCGCTGTTTGATTTGGCTCGGGCCAAAGGACTGACCGTCTCGCCTTATCAAAATCGTCGCTTTGACTCCTGCTTCCTGACGATGAAAAAGGCTATTGAAAGCGGTAAGCTGGGCAAAATCGTTGAGGTGGAAAGCCACTTTGATATGTATCGCCCGGATGCGCCAACGAACCCTGGCCTGCCTGCGGACGGCGCGTTCTACGGCCTGGGCGTACACACGATGGACCAGATCATTTCGCTATTTGGGCGGCCTGACCATGTAGCCTATGACATTCGCAGCGTGCGCAATAAAGCCAATCCCGACGATACTTTCGAAGCCCAGCTGTTCTACGGTGATTTAAAGACCATCGTCAAAACCAGCCATCTGGTGAAAATCGACTATCCGAAGTTTATCGTTCACGGCAGCAAAGGCTCGTTTGTTAAATACGGAATCGACCAGCAGGAAACCAGCCTAAAGGCTAACATCATGCCGGGTGAGCCGGGTTTTGCGGCAGACAGCAGCGTTGGCGTGCTTGAGTACGTTAACGACGCGGGGGAAACGGTTTGCGAAGAGCTGAAGCCGGAGCAGGGCGACTACGGTCGCGTGTACGACGCGCTTTATGAAACCCTGGTCAACGGCCAGCCTAATTTCGTCAGAGAAATTGAAGCGCTGACCAATCTCGAGATCCTCGAACGCGGCTTCGAACAGGCTTCACCCTCAACGGTGACGCTGGCATAAGCCAACAAATGACGCCTCAGACTTGTTCATATTTTTTGAACAGAGGCGTCAAAGTTCACCCTCTATGATCCTCATCTGTTCAGGTCCACACTTATCCCATCAAACGCATTGAGGAGAAGTGAAATGATCTACTTAAGAAAAGCTGAAGAACGTGGCCACGCAAACCATGGCTGGCTGGATAGCTGGCATACCTTCTCTTTTGCCAACTATTACGACGCCAACTTTATGGGCTTCTCGGCGCTGCGCGTCATTAATGAAGACATTGTTGAAGCCGGAGAAGGTTTCGGCACGCACCCGCATAAAGACATGGAAATCCTGACCTACGTGCTGGAAGGCGCGGTGGCCCACCGCGACAGCATGGGCAACGAAGAGAAAGTACCGGCGGGTGAATTCCAGATTATGAGCGCCGGGACCGGGATCACCCACTCCGAGTACAACCCGAGCAGCACCGAACGCCTGCGTCTGTATCAGATCTGGATCATTCCAGAAAAAACCGGCATTACGCCGCGCTACGATCAGCGTCGTTTCGATGCGCCGCAGGGCCGTCAGCTGGTGCTTTCACCGGATGCTCGCGAGGGTTCCCTGAAGGTTTATCAGGATATGGAGCTTTCCCGCTGGGCGCTGGCGAAGGAAGAGCAGTCTGTTTATCAGATTCCGGCCGACCGTCGTATCTGGATTCAGGTGGTGAAAGGCGATGTATCCATCAACGGTACGCAGGCCAAAACCAGCGATGCCCTTGCCGTATGGGATGAACAGGCGATTTCCATCCATGCCAATGAGGCGAGTGAGATCCTGCTGTTCGATTTACCGCCGGTATAATCGCTGCCGCTAAGACTCAAGAGTTACCCGTCACATCCTTCTCCTGAAACAGGGGAAGGATGTGCTTTCTCCGTGCTAAACTTCTTCGTCGATATTTGAGAAGCGCGCAGGGAAAATGAAAAAGAAAAGACCGGTACTACAGGATGTTGCAGATCGCGTTGGGGTCACTAAAATGACGGTGAGCCGTTTCCTGCGCAATCCCGATCAGGTTTCTGCCGCGCTACAGGTAAAAATTGCCGCGGCGTTAGACGAGCTGGGCTACATTCCCAACCGGGCACCCGATATTCTTTCCAATTCTACCAGCCGCGCCATCGGCGTGCTTTTACCCTCCCTGACCAACCAGGTTTTTGCTGAAGTGCTGCGCGGCATCGAAAACGTCATCGACGCTTACGGCTACCAGACGATGCTCGCCCACTACGGCTATAAGCCGGAGCTGGAAGAAGAGCGTCTGGAATCGATGCTTTCCTGGAATATCGATGGCCTGATCCTGACCGAACGCACCCACACGCCGCGCACGCTCAAAATGATTGAGGTGGCGGGTATTCCGGTGGTTGAGCTGATGGACAGCGTTTCTCCCTGCCTGGATATCGCGGTAGGTTTCGACAACTTTGAAGCCGCGCGTCAAATGACCGCCGCCATTATTGCGCGCGGACACCGCCACGTGGCCTATCTTGGCGCACGGCTTGATGAACGTACCGTTATCAAGCAGCACGGCTACGAGCAGGCGATGCGCGATGCGGGTCTGGTGCCTTACAGCGTGATGGTTGAGCAATCCTCTTCATATTCCACCGGTATCGAACTGTTCCGCCAGGCAAGGCGTGAATATCCTCAGCTCGACAGTATCTTCTGCACCAACGATGACTTAGCCGTCGGCGCAGCGTTTGAATGCCAGCGTCAGGGGCTGAAGATCCCGCAGGATATGGCGATTGCCGGTTTCCACGGTCATGATATCGGCCAGGTGATGGAACCACGCCTGGCCAGCGTGCTGACGCCGCGTGAGCGCATGGGGCGCATTGGCGCAGAGCATCTGCTGGCGCGGATTCGCGGCGAAACCATCCCGGTTAAGATGCTGGACCTGGGCTTTACGCTCTCTCCGGGCGGCTCAATTTAGTTCGGCTAAAAGTTGACGTAGTTCACACTTATTCACTTTGCAACATAATGGTTATTGCTTATTGCCCGACCACTCAGGACAATGTTACCGATAACAGTTACCCGTAACAATTGCGCAGAGTGATTATGTACCGGGGCTGAATAACTCAGTAATTCTTGTGCCAGTCGGAGCTACGCTATGAGCACTACTAACCATGACCACCACATCTATGTCCTGATGGGCGTTTCTGGCAGCGGTAAATCCGCCGTAGCCAGTGAAGTGGCGCACCAGCTGAAAGCCGCCTTCCTCGACGGTGATTTCCTGCACCCGCGCAGCAACATCATGAAAATGGCCTCCGGCGAGCCGTTGAATGATGAAGATCGCAAGCCGTGGCTGAAAGCCTTAAACGACGCCGCGTTCGCGATGCAGCGTACGAATAAAGTTTCCCTGATTGTGTGTTCCGCGTTGAAAAAGGATTACCGCGACCAGCTGCGCGACGGCAATCCGAACCTGTCCTTTATCTATATGAAAGGTGACTTCGAGGTTATCGAAAACCGCCTGAAGGCGCGTAAAGGTCACTTCTTCAAAACGCAGATGCTGGTTACCCAGTTTGAAACGCTGCAGGAACCGCAGGCAGAAGAGAAAGACGTGCTGGTTGTGGATATTGACCAGCCGCTGGACGGCGTTGTCGCCAGCACCATTGCACTAATCAACAAAGGCAGTGCGCAGTGAGTACATTAACGCTTGTTTTGACGGCTGTCGGCTCCGTTTTGCTGCTGCTGTTTTTAGTGATGAAGGCCCGTATGCACGCCTTCGTGGCTTTGATGGTGGTTTCTATTGGTGCCGGGCTATTTTCCGGCATGCCGCTCGACAAAATCGCGGCAACCATGGAAAAAGGGATGGGCGGTACGCTGGGCTTCCTGGCTATCGTCGTCGCGCTCGGCGCGATGTTCGGCAAAATTCTTCATGAGACCGGAGCGGTTGACCAGATTGCGGTCAAAATGCTTAAGTCCTTCGGCCACAGCCGCGCGCACTACGCGATTGGCCTGGCGGGTTTGATCTGCGCGCTGCCGCTGTTCTTTGAGGTGGCGATCGTGCTGCTGATTAGCGTGGCATTTTCCATGGCGCGTCACACCGGCACCAACCTCGTTAAGCTGGTGATTCCACTGTTTGCGGGCGTTGCCGCTGCCGCTGCGTTCCTGCTGCCTGGGCCTGCGCCAATGCTGCTGGCTTCCCAGATGCACGCGGACTTTGGCTGGATGATTCTGATTGGCCTGTGTGCGGCCATTCCCGGCATGATTATCGCCGGCCCGCTGTTCGGTAACTTCATCAGCAAATACGTTGAGCTGCACATCCCGGAAGATATCTCCGAACCGCACCTGGGCGAAGGTAAGCTGCCTTCATTTGGCTTCAGCCTGTCGCTGATCCTGCTGCCGCTGGTGCTGGTTGGCCTGAAAACAATCGCGGCGCGCTTTGTGACGGAAGGTTCCACGCTGTACGAATGGCTGGAGTTTATCGGCCATCCGTTTACGGCGATTCTGGTGGCGTGCCTGGTGGCCACTTACGGCCTGGCGATTCGTCGCGGTATGCCGAAAGAGAAGGTCATGGAAATCTGCGGGACCGCGCTACAGCCTGCGGGGATCATCCTGCTGGTTATCGGTGCCGGTGGCGTGTTCAAACAGGTTCTGGTTGATTCCGGCGTGGGCCCTGCTTTGGGCGAAGCGCTGACGGGGCTGGGTCTGCCCATCGCGGTTACCTGCTTCGTGCTGGCCGCGGCCGTGCGTATTATTCAGGGTTCCGCTACCGTGGCTTGCTTAACGGCGGTTGGCCTGGTGATGCCGGTTATCGAACAGCTGAACTACTCCGGCGCACAGATGGCAGCCCTGTCGATTTGTATCGCAGGCGGCTCAATTGTGGTCAGCCACGTCAACGACGCTGGTTTCTGGCTGTTCGGTAAATTTACCGGCGCGACGGAAGCCCAGACGCTGAAAACCTGGACCATGATGGAAACCATTCTCGGCACCACCGGCGCGATTGTCGGGATGATAGCGTTCACGCTGCTCTCTTAAGTTTTCTGAAATGAGGAAAAGGGCAGATAACGAAAGTTATCTGCCCTTTTTATTAACGATCGGTTTGTTCTTCTTTCCTCAGCTGTGTCACGGTTCAAATCAGCCCTGCATCCATGTCCGAATGCCGTCGAGGAACATCTGGGTGGAAATCATAATCAGCACCAGGCCCATCAGGCGCTCCAGCGCGTTCACGCCTTTTTCACCCAGCAGGCGCAGAAACAGCGAAGATTGCAGCAGAATGGCTACCGTGCCGCCCCAGGCCAGCATCAGCGCGGCGACAAGATGGCCCATCTGGCCGGGATACTGATGCGACAGCAGCATCAGGGTAGCCAGCAAAGAAGGCCCGGCAACCAGCGGGATGGCCAGCGGCACGATAAACGGCTCCTCGCCCGCGGGCAGGCCGGAAGCGCTGCCTTCCTGGCTGGGGAAAATCATCTTAATGGCGATTAAGAACAGAATAATACCGCCGGAAATCGACACGGTTTCCGCCCGCAGATTAAGAAATGCGAGAATCTTTTCCCCGGCAAATAAGAAAATCAGCATCAGCAGCAGCGCAATCAGCAGCTCGCGGATCATGATTTTCCGGCGGCGCTTCGGCTCGGTGTGCTTGAGCACCGACATAAAAATAGGCAGGTTGCCCAGCGGATCCATAATCAGAATCAGCAGCACCGCGGCGGATATAATTTCGTTCATCTGTCTTCCCCAAAAAAAAGAACAAGCTTCCCGCTAATAAGCTTTGTTTCTGATGCAGCGGATATCATTGATTAATTTCACTTGCGACTTTGGCTGCATTTTGTAAGGTGGATGACAGTTCCATTCATGCACACATTGCACACACCTCAGCACGGATAAGTCGCTATGAAAAATGTTGGTTTTGTTGGCTGGCGCGGTATGGTCGGCTCTGTACTCATGCAGCGCATGGTAGAAGAGCGTGACTTTGACGCCATTCGTCCCGTTTTCTTCTCCACTTCCCAGCTCGGCCAGGCCGCGCCCTCTTTCGCGGGCCAGACGACCGGCACGTTGCAGGACGCATTCGACCTGGAAGCGCTGAAGGCGCTGGACATCATCATTACCTGCCAGGGCGGCGATTATACCAATGAAATCTACCCAAAGCTTCGTGAAAGCGGCTGGCAGGGCTACTGGATTGACGCCGCGTCCTCGCTGCGGATGAAAGATGACGCGATCATCATTCTCGACCCGGTAAACCAGCACGTTATCCAGGAAGGGTTGAATAACGGTGTGAAAACCTTCGTTGGCGGCAACTGCACCGTGAGCCTGATGCTAATGTCTTTGGGCGGCCTGTTTGCTAATGACCTGGTCGACTGGGTTTCCGTCGCCACTTACCAGGCGGCATCCGGAGGCGGCGCGCGCCACATGCGTGAACTGCTGAGCCAGATGGGCCACCTGCACAATCACGTCGCCGGCGAACTGGCCGACCCGGCTTCCGCTATTCTCAATATTGAACGCAAAGTTACCGATCTGACTCGCGGCGGCGGTCTGCCGGTCGACAACTTCGGTGTGCCTTTAGCGGGCAGCCTGATTCCATGGATCGATAAGCAGCTCGATAACGGCCAGACTCGTGAAGAATGGAAAGGCCAGGCTGAAACCAACAAAATTCTGAATAGCGGCAGCGTGATTCCGATCGACGGGCTTTGTGTGCGTATCGGCGCGCTGCGCTGCCACAGCCAGGCTTTTACCATCAAGCTGAAAAAAGACGTGTCGATTCCTACCATCGAAGCGATGCTGAGCGCCCATAACGACTGGGCTAAAGTGGTGCCGAACGATCGTGAAATCACGATGCGTGAGCTGACTCCGGCGGCCGTCACCGGCACGCTGACCACGCCGGTTGGCCGTCTGCGCAAGCTGAATATGGGACCAGAATATCTTTCTGCCTTTACCGTCGGTGACCAGTTATTGTGGGGCGCTGCGGAACCTTTACGCAGAATGTTGCGGTTGCTCGCATAATTACACTTACATAACAAAGGGGCATTGCAGCCCCTTTTTTTTCGCGTCATACATGGAGTAGACGCCCGTCTTTAATTATTTCCAGGGGGTAAAACAGCACGTTGGCTATGCTTAAGTCAGGGCGGTCAAAATCGTCGTGGTGGTTAGTTGGGCGGAGCAGCTTACAGGAGTTCTTTTTACGCTGCCCGTTAGGGTCAATGATAAGTGTCATTCAGGTGCGTAAGCGTAGCGCCGGGTGTTGTGGCACATACAATAAACAGGACGATTACCATGTCTGTTCTTCCAGAAAAAGACGTGATCAATGCGCTCATTGCGGGTCATTTTGCCGACCCCTTTTCCCTGCTGGGGATGCACAAGACGGACGCCGGGCTGGAAGTCCGCGCGCTGTTACCGGACGCGACAGAAGTCTGGGTTATCGAACCAAAAACCGGACGCAAAGTCGGCAAGCTTGAATGCCTCGACTCGCGTGGTTTTTTCTGCGGTGTTATCGCTCGTCGTAAAAATCCCTTTCGCTATCAGCTCGCCGTTGTCTGGCACGGCCAGGAAAACCTGATTGACGACCCTTATCGTTTTGGCCCGCTGATTCAGGAAGTCGACAGCTGGCTGCTGTCTGAGGGCACGCACCTGCGTCCGTATGAAACGCTCGGCGCGCATGCGGATACCATGGACGGCGTGACCGGCACGCGCTTCTCCGTGTGGGCCCCCAACGCCCGACGCGTTTCCGTTGTCGGGCAGTTCAACTACTGGGACGGGCGCCGCCACCCCATGCGCCTGCGTCGTGAAAGCGGCATTTGGGAGCTCTTTATTCCCGGCGCGCATCCGGGTCAGCTCTACAAATTCGAGCTGATTGATATCGAAGGGCATCTGCGCCTGAAGGCCGACCCCTATGCTTTCGAATCGCAGATGCGCCCGGAAACCGCCTCGCTTATTTGCGGCCTGCCGGAAAAAACCACTCTTAGCCCGGCGCGGCAACAGGCCAACGGCTTCGATCGGCCCATTTCTATCTATGAAGTTCATCTGGGTTCCTGGCGTCGTCACGCCGACAATAATTTCTGGCTCAGCTACCGCGAACTGGCGGATCAGCTGGTGCCCTACGTTAAAGAGATGGGCTTTACCCACCTCGAACTGCTGCCGATTAACGAGCATCCTTTCGACGGCAGCTGGGGCTACCAGCCGCAGGGTTTGTACGCGCCGACCCGCCGTTTCGGCACGCGAGAGGACTTCCGCTATTTCATTAACGCGGCCCATGCCGCCGGGCTGAACGTCCTGCTCGACTGGGTTCCTGGCCACTTCCCGACGGATGACGCCGGGCTTGCGAAGTTTGACGGCACGTCGCTTTATGAGCACGGCGACCCGCGCGAAGGTTATCACCAGGACTGGAATACGCTGATTTACAACTACGGTCGGCGCGAGGTCAGCAACTATCTGGTGGGCAATGCGCTCTACTGGATTGAACGCTTTGGCATCGACGGCCTGCGCGTGGATGCGGTGGCCTCCATGATTTATCGCGATTACAGCCGCCAGCCGGGTGAGTGGATCCCGAATGACAAAGGCGGCCGTGAAAACTTAGAGGCAATTGAATTCCTGCGCAGCACCAATCGCATTATCGGCGAGCAAACTCCCGGCGCGGTGACCATGGCGGAAGAGTCCACCGATTTTGCCGGCGTGTCGCGCCCGCCGTCGATGGGCGGCCTCGGGTTCTGGTTCAAATGGAATCTCGGCTGGATGCACGACACGCTGGATTACATGAAGCTCGATCCGGTCTATCGCCAGCATCACCACGACAAAATGACCTTCGGCATGCTCTATAACAGCACCGAAAACTTTGTTCTGCCGCTTTCTCACGATGAAGTTGTCCACGGTAAAAAATCCATTCTTGACCGTATGCCCGGCGATGCCTGGCAGAAGTTCGCCAATCTCCGCGCCTATTACGGCTGGATGTGGGCCTTTCCCGGTAAAAAATTGCTGTTTATGGGCAATGAGTTTGCCCAGGGGCGCGAGTGGAACCACGACAGCAGCCTGGACTGGCACCTGCTGGAAGGAGGAGATAACTGGCATCACGGCGTGCAGCGTCTGGTGCGCGATCTGAACCATACCTATCGGCACCATGCCGCGCTGCACGAGCTGGATTTTGACGCCTACGGCTTTGAATGGCTGGTGGTTGAGGATAAAGCCAACTCGGTGTTCATCTTTGTGCGTCGTGATGCGAAGGGCAACGAGCTGATCGTTGCCAGCAACTTTACGCCGGTGCCGCGTCATCACTACCGCTTCGGGATCAACCAGCCGGGACGCTGGCGCGAGGAGCTAAACACCGACTCCATGCACTATCACGGTAGCAATACCGGGAACAGCGGCGTGGTTCACAGTGACGAAATTGCCAGCCACGGGCGTAAACACTCTCTGAGCTTAACGCTGCCGCCGCTGGCGACGGTCTGGCTGGTTCGGGAGGGCGAATGACGCAACTCTCTGCGGGAAATTCAGCGCCTTACGGCTCGCACTATGACGGGAAAGGGGTGAACTTCACTCTGTTTTCCGCGAATGCCGAAAAGGTTGAGCTGTGCATCTTTGACGAACACGGGCACGAACGGCGCTACGACCTGCCGATGCGTACCGGCGATATCTGGCACGGCTATTTGCCAGAGGCAAAGCCCGGTCTGCTCTACGGCTACCGCGTACACGGCCCCTGGGATCCTGCCGCCGGGCACCGTTTTAACCCGGCCAAGCTGCTGCTCGATCCCTGCGCTCGGGTTGTCGTGGGCGAGGCCGAAAACCATCCGCATCTGCACGGTGGCTATGATGAGCCGAACCTGGAAGACAGCGGCCCGCACATGGCGAAATGCGTGGTGGTCAGGGAAACGTTCGACTGGGAGGACGACGAGCCGCTGCGCACGCCCTGGGGCAACACCGTCATTTACGAGGCCCACGTTCGCGGCCTGACGCTGCTTCATCCCGGCATTCCCGAAGCGCTGCGCGGCACCTACGCGGCGCTCGGCCACCCGGTAATGATCGCCTACTTCAGGCGGCTGGGGATTACGGCGCTGGAGCTGCTGCCGGTCGCGCATTTTGTTACCGAACCGCGCGTTTCACATCTGGGGTTAAGCAACTACTGGGGCTATAACCCCCGCGCCTTTTACTGCGTCGAAGGGTATTACGCGGTTAATCAGGATCCGCTCAACGCCGCCAACGAGCTGCGCGGCGCCATCAAAGCGCTGCACAAGGCCGGTATCGAGGTCATCCTCGACATCGTGCTTAATCACAGCGCAGAACTGGATCGGGACGGCCCAACCCTCTCCCTGAGCGGAATCGACAACCGTAGCTATTATTGGTTAATGGATAACGGCGATTACCAGAACTGGACGGGCTGCGGGAATACGCTGAATTTAAGCACCCCCGGCGTGGTCGCTCAGATTAAAGATTGCCTGCGCTACTGGGTCGACAGCCTGCACGTGGACGGCTTCCGCTTCGATCTTGCCTCGGTGATGGGGCGCACGCCGGAGTTTCGCCAGGACGCCCCGCTGTTTGAAGCGATTAAAAACGATCCCGTTCTTTCGCAGATCAAGCTGATCGCGGAACCGTGGGATATCGGCGCGGGCGGCTATCAGGTTGGGAACTTCCCGCCGCTCTTCGCGGAGTGGAACGATCATTTTCGTGACGGAATGCGCCGTTTCTGGCTGCAGCAGGATCTGTCACTGGGAGGATTTGCCTGTCGGTTCGCCGGTTCCAGCGATGTTTATCGCCACGGTGAGCGGCGGCCTTCAACCAGCATTAACTTAATCACCGCCCATGACGGTTTTACCCTGCGCGACTGCGTGAGCTTCAACCAAAAGCACAACGAGGCCAACGGCGAAGACAACCGTGATGGGACAAACAATAACTACAGCAATAACTATGGGTTTGAGGGGCTGGAGGCCAGCCTGCTTATCAAAGAGCGCCGCCGCGACAGCGTGCATGCGCTGCTAACGCTGTTACTGCTTTCACAGGGCACGCCGATGCTGCTTGCCGGGGATGAACACGGGCACAGCCAGCACGGCAATAACAATGCGTACTGTCAGGATAATGCCCTGACCTGGCTTGACTGGCAGCACTGCAACGACGGCCTGACGACTTTCACCGCGGCATTGATTCATCTGCGCCAGAAGATTCCGGCTTTGACCCGGAACAGCTGGTGGGAGGAAGGCGATGACAATGTGCGTTGGTTAAACAAAGAGGCTCAACCTCTGAACGCCGACGAGTGGCAGAACGGCATCCATCGGCTGCAAATTCTGCTTAGCGAACGTTGGCTTATTACGATAAACGCCACCGAAGAAGTCGCCGATATCGTATTACCCGAAGGGGAGTGGCGAGCCATTCCTCCGTTTGCCGGGGAGGATAACCCGGTGGTGATGGCTGTATGGCATGGGCCTGCGCACGGAGTTTGCGTATTCCAGAAGTCATGAAAAAGGAGTCAGTCATGGTTAGGTTTGAGAAGAACGATCCTCTGATGTTGGCAAGACAGCTGCCGAATAAATCTGTTGCCCTGATTTTGGCAGGTGGCCGCGGTACCCGATTAAAAGATTTAACCTCGACGCGGGCCAAGCCCGCCGTTCACTTTGGCGGCAAGTTCCGCATTATCGACTTTGCATTATCCAACTGTATTAACTCCGGGATCCGCCGCATTGGCGTGATCACGCAGTATCAGTCCCACACGCTGGTGCAGCATATCCAGCGCGGCTGGTCCTTTTTCAGTGAAGAGATGAATGAGTTTGTCGATCTGCTGCCCGCCCAGCAGCGCGTACACGGTGAAAACTGGTATCGCGGCACGGCGGATGCGGTCACCCAGAACCTCGATATCATTCGCCGCTATAAGGCTGAATACGTCGTGATTCTGGCCGGGGACCATATCTACAAGCAGGACTACTCGCGCATGCTCATCGACCACGTCGAAAAGGGCGCGCGTTGCACGGTGGCCTGTATGCCGGTGCCGCTGCATGAGGCCACGGCTTTTGGCGTGATGGCGGTAGACGAAGAAGACAAGATTATTGAGTTTGTCGAAAAGCCTGCCAACCCGCCGTCGATGCCGGGTGACGACACAAAAGCGTTAGCCAGCATGGGGATTTACGTTTTTGACGCGGATTACCTCTACGAGCTGCTTGAGGCCGATGACGTCAATGAAAACTCCAGCCACGACTTTGGCAAAGACATCATTCCTCACGTGATGAAATCCGGCGTGGCGTTTGCCCACCCGTTCCCGCTCTCCTGCGTCCAGTCAGATCCGGACGCAGAGCCGTACTGGCGCGACGTAGGGACGCTGGAAGCCTACTGGAAAGCCAACCTCGATCTCGCATCCGTGACGCCCGAGCTGGATATGTACGACCAGGAATGGCCGATCCGCACGCATATGGAACCGCTGCCGCCCGCTAAGTTTGTGCAGGACCGCTCGGGCAGCCACGGCATGACGCTGAACTCGCTGGTTTCCGGCGGGTGCATTATTTCAGGCTCGGTTGTCGTGCAGTCGGTGCTGTTCCCGCGCGTGCGGGTAAATTCATTCTGCAACATAGACTCGTCAGTATTGTTGCCGGACGTGAAGGTCGGGCGCTCATGCCGTCTGCGTCGCTGCATTATCGACCGCGCCTGTGTGATCCCGGAAGGCATGGTGGTGGGGGAAAATGCCGAAGAGGACGCGCGCCGTTTTTACCGCTCGGAAGAAGGCATTGTGCTGGTGACCCGCGAAATGCTGGCCAAACTGCAAGGTTAAGAAGTAAAGGATTGGCCCACGCGCGGCGCGTGCCGCGCGTTGTCATTTTATCGTTCGGCGCCTGTACCTGACAAAAAGACGACGCCGCGACTTGCCA
Organism: Buttiauxella sp.; assembly: GCA_036489025.1. Classification (GTDB taxonomy): domain Bacteria; phylum Pseudomonadota; class Gammaproteobacteria; order Enterobacterales; family Enterobacteriaceae; genus Dryocola. Next base: position 105,904 of record DASXGN010000035.1, on the reverse strand, counting down.
TACGGGAGCGATAATGCAGGTCTTACATGTATGTTCTGAAATATTTCCACTGTTGAAAACCGGTGGCCTTGCTGACGTTATCGGCGCGCTGCCTGCGGCCCAGATAGCAGGGGGCGTGGAATCACGCGTATTGTTACCTGCTTTCCCGGATATTCGCCGGGGTATTGCCGATGTGCAGGTGATTGCCCACCGTGACACCTTTGCGGGTCATATGACTTTGCTATACGGCCACTTCAACGGCGTCGGCATTTACCTGATTGACGCCCCGCATTTGTACGACAGGCCTGGCAGTCCGTATCACGATACCAACCAGTTTGCCTACCCCGACAACGTGAAGCGTTTTGCGCTGCTCGGCTGGGTTGCCTGCGAGATGGCTTGCGGGCTGGACCCCTTCTGGCGGCCGGATATCGTGCATGCGCACGACTGGCACGCGGGGCTTGCTCCGGCGTATTTGCGCGCGCGCGGCAACCCGGCAAAGTCGGTGTTTACCGTTCACAACCTGGCCTATCAGGGGCTGTTTTATGCCCATCATATGAATGAAATCGATCTGCCCTGGTCGTTCTACGACATGAACGGGCTGGAGTTCAACGGTCAAATTTCCTACCTGAAGGCCGGGCTTTACTATGCTGATCATATTACGGCGGTCAGCCCGACCTACGCCCGGGAAATCACCGAGCCGCAGTTTGCCTACGGTATGGAAGGGCTGCTGCGCCAGCGGCACCGGGAAGGTCGCCTGTCGGGGATCCTCAACGGCGTGGACGACAAAATCTGGGATCCGGCCCACGATCTCCTGCTTGCTTCACGCTATACCCGCGACTCGCTGGAGGATAAAGCCGAGAATAAGCGCCAGCTGCAAGTTGCGATGGGGCTGAAGGTGAACGACAAAGCGCCGCTGTTTGCGGTGGTCAGCCGTTTAACCAGCCAGAAAGGGTTGGATTTGGTGCTTGAGGCGCTGCCGGGGCTGCTGGAGCAGGGCGGGCAGCTGGCGCTGCTGGGCGCGGGTGATGCGGTGTTGCAGGAAGGCTTCCTGGCCGCCGCCGCTGAGCATCCCGGCCAGGTTGGCGTGCAGATTGGCTATCACGAGGCGTTCTCCCACCGCATTATGGGCGGCGCGGACGTCATTCTGGTGCCAAGCCGCTTCGAACCCTGTGGTCTAACTCAGCTCTATGGGTTGAAGTACGGCACCTTGCCGTTGGTGAGGCGCACGGGCGGGCTGGCGGATACGGTCTCGGATAGCTCGCTTGAAAACCTCGCCGACGGTATCGCCAGCGGATTCGTGTTTGAAGACAGTAATGCCTGGTCGCTGCTAAGAGCGATTCGGCGTGCCTTCGTGTTGTGGTCCCGTCCGTCGCTGTGGCGTTTTGTCCAGCGCCAGGCCATGGGTATGGATTTTAGCTGGCAGGTGGCGGCGCAGTCTTACCGCGACCTTTATCAACGCTTGATGTAATCATCCAGGAATCACCGATATGAACGCACCCTTTTCCTATGCATCACCCACGCTTAGCGTTGAGGCGTTGAAACACTCGATTGCCTACAAGCTGATGTTTACGGTGGGGAAAGACCCTGCCATCGCCAATAAACATGAGTGGCTGAACGCCACGCTTTTCGCCGTTCGCGACCGTTTAGTTGAACGCTGGCTGCGCTCCAACCGCGCACAGCTTTCCCAGGAGGTTCGCCAGGTTTACTACCTGTCGATGGAGTTTCTGATTGGCCGCACGCTCTCTAACGCACTGCTTTCGCTGGGCATTTATGAAGATGTCAAAAACGCGCTGGAAGAAATGGGCCTCGATCTTGAGGAGCTGATTGACGAAGAAAACGACCCCGGCCTCGGCAACGGTGGGCTGGGTCGCCTGGCTGCGTGCTTCCTCGATTCGCTGGCGACGCTTGGCCTGCCGGGGCGCGGCTACGGTATCCGCTACGACTACGGGATGTTTAAGCAAAACATCGTCGACGGGCGTCAGAAGGAGTCGCCGGACTATTGGCTGGAATACGGCAACCCCTGGGAGTTTAAGCGCCATAATACGCGCTACAAAGTGCGCTTCGGCGGGCGAGTCCAGCTTGAAGGCAAGAAATCCCGCTGGGTCGAAACGGAAGAGATTCTGGCGGTGGCTTACGATCAGATAATCCCCGGCTATGACACTGACGCCACCAACACGCTGCGCCTGTGGAACGCTCAGGCGAGCAGCGAGATCAACCTTGGTAAATTCAACCAGGGTGACTATTTTGCGGCGGTGGAAGATAAAAACCATTCGGAAAACGTCTCGCGGGTGCTCTATCCGGACGATTCCACCTATTCTGGCCGCGAGCTGCGCCTGCGTCAGGAGTATTTCCTGGTTTCGGCCACCGTGCAGGACATCCTCAGCCGCCACTATCAGCTGCATAAAACCTACGCCAACCTTGCGGATAAAATTGCGATTCACCTCAATGACACCCATCCGGTGTTGTCCATTCCTGAACTGATGCGCGTGCTGATGGACGAACATAAGTTCAGCTGGGAGGATGCCTTTGAGGTGACCTGTCAGGTGTTCTCGTATACCAACCACACGCTGATGAGCGAGGCGCTGGAAACCTGGCCGGTGGATATGCTCGGCAAAATCCTGCCGCGCCATCTGCAAATCATCTTTGAGATTAATGACTACTTCCTGAAAACATTGCAAGAGCAGTACCCAAGCGATACTGGGCTGCTGGGGCGTACCTCGATTATCGACGAGTCGAACGGGCGACGGGTGCGCATGGCGTGGCTTGCGGTAGTGGCCAGCCACAAAGTGAACGGCGTTTCCGAACTGCATTCAAACCTGATGGTTCAGTCGCTGTTTGCCGACTTTGCCACCATCTTCCCGATGCGTTTCTGCAATAAAACCAATGGCGTCACGCCGCGCCGCTGGCTGGCGCTGGCAAACCCGTCGCTTTCGGAAGTTCTGGACGAAAACATTGGCCGCACCTGGCGTACCGATCTCAGCCAGCTGAACGATCTCAAACAGCACATTGATTATCCGACGGTGCACGAGGACGTGCGCAAAGCGAAGCTGGCGAACAAGAAACGTCTGGCGGAGTACATTGGGCAACAGCTCAACGTGGTAGTGAACCCGAACGCGTTGTTTGACGTGCAGATCAAACGCATTCACGAATACAAACGCCAGCTGATGAACATTCTGCACGTGGTGGAGCGCTATAACCGTATTAAAGCTGACCCCACGGCCGACTGGGTTCCGCGAGTGAATATCTTTGCCGGCAAAGCGGCCTCAGCGTACTACATGGCGAAGCACATCATTCATCTTATCAACGACGTGGCGGCGGTGATAAATAACGACCCGGATGTGAAAGACCGGCTGAAGGTGGTGTTTATCCCGAACTACAGCGTGAGCCTGGCGCAGATAATCATTCCGGCGGCGGATCTCTCCGAGCAGATTTCCCTGGCGGGCACCGAGGCGTCCGGTACCAGCAACATGAAGTTCGCCCTGAACGGCGCGCTGACTATCGGCACGCTCGACGGCGCAAACGTTGAGATGCTGGAGCACGTTGGCGCTGAAAATATCTTTATCTTTGGCAATACGGCGGAGGAAGTCGAAGCGCTCAGGCGTAACGGCTATAAGCCGCGTGAATACTATGAAAAGGATGAAGAGCTGCATCAGGTGCTGACGCAGATTGGCAGCGGCATGTTCAGCCCCGGTGAACCCACGCGCTACCGCGATCTGCTGGATTCGCTGATTAACTTTGGCGACCACTACCAGGTGCTGGCGGACTACCGCAGCTACGTGGACTGCCAGGATAAGGTGGATGAGCTGTACCGCCAGCCGGAGGAGTGGACGATTCGCGCCATGCACAATATTGCCAACATGGGCTATTTCTCGTCGGACAGGACCATTCAGGAATACGCCGATGAGATTTGGCATATCAAGCCGGTGCGGCTATAGCCTGTCACCTTTGCGCTCACTCTCATAGAGGGTGAGCGCGTTGGCAAACCAGTCAGCAAAGCTCCAGCACAACGTTATTGTCCGTAATAACCTGCATTACACCCGCAGGCGGCATCACGTCCGTATAAACCTGGTCGACCAGGCTGATACTGCCGAGGTTAACCATCGCATTCCGGCCAAACTTCGAGTGGTCAACAACCAGCATCACACAGCGCGAGTTATCGATAATCGCGCGCTTGGTGCGCACCTCGTGGTAATCGAACTCCAGCAGCGAGCCGTCGCCGTCGATGCCGCTGATGCCCAGAATGCCGAAGTCGAGGCGGAACTGAGAGATGAAATCCAGCGTTGCTTCGCCGATGATCCCGCCGTCGCGGCTGCGCAGTTCGCCACCGGCCAGAATAATGCGGAAATCTTCTTTAACCATCAGCGTGTTAGCCACGTTCAGGTTGTTGGTGACCACGCGCAAATTACTGTGATCCAACAGGGCGTGAGCGACGGCTTCCGGCGTGGTGCCAATGTCGATAAACAGCGTGGCGCCGTTAGGGATTTGGCTGGCGACCTTGCGGGCAATGCGCTCTTTCTCCGCCGTCTGCGTGGCTTTACGGTCATGCCAGGAGGTGTTCACCGAGCTGGACGGTAGCGCCGCGCCGCCGTGGTGGCGCATAATCATATTCCGATCGGCCAGGTCATTCAGGTCACGGCGGATGGTCTGCGGGCTGACCGAAAACTGCTCGACCAGCTCTTCGGTGCTGACATACCCCTGCTTTTTAACCAGTTCGACGATGGCGTCGTGACGTTGGGTTTGCTTCACGCTCTGCTCCTGATTCTTATGTTCGTTTTCGCGCATGTAGCGTATCGACCATCGCCATCGCAAGACCGACCAGCAGGCCGGTAACGTGGGCCGCGTTGGCAATCGACAGGCCTAAAATATCGAAGTAGCCCAGCACAATCCACAGTACCGCAAAGGCCATCAGGCTACGCTGCATGTAGATTCCGCTCTCTGGATCGCGCTCGCCCCGCAGCCATACGTAGCCCATCAGCGCGTAGACCGTGCCGGATAATCCGCCGAACAGCGGGCCGCTGAATTTAGCCTGTACGTAGCCGCTGAGCAGGGCGGAAATGACCGTCAGCGTAATCAGCTTGCCGCTGCCGAGACGCTTCTCCAGCGGGCCGCCGAGATACCACCACCATAGCAGGTTGAAGGTGATATGCAGCAGTGAAAAGTGCAGCAGCGCGTGGCTGAAATAGCGCCAGAATTCAAAGCGTAAATCGTCGGCATAGGGCCACGCAAGCCAGACCATCACGGTGCGATCGCCGAAGACCTGCATGGCCAGATAGACCAGCACGCAGGCGGCAATCATACCCAGCGTGAACGGCCCGGCTTTTTGTCGAATCGTCTCAAGGAAAGGGTAGCGCTGATAGTGCAGGCCGCTGGCGGTATCGCCCGTGGACCAGCTGGCCGCCAGGTAGCGCGGGTCGCCCGGATTGGCCAGAAACTGCTCCAGCTCCCGATGCACGAAGGAGGACTGGCTATCGTCTGCCAGCCAGACATCGCTTTGCGTATGCTGTTGAATCGTGAGGATAACGCCCTGGGTTGCCATATAGTCGACAAAGGCCTGCGCGACTCGCGGGTTGGCAAACGAGGTGATCATGATCATAGGGTTTCAACCAAATCCGTACAAAAGGAAGCAGTATACCTGCAATGAGCGGGTTTTCTGAACCTTATGCCGCGCCGTGGGCGACTTCCGCCGGGAAATGTCGATGCCAGGCATCAAACCCGCCGTCAATACTGTAGACGTTGTCGTAACCCTGCTGGAGCAGGTACTGGGCCGCGCCCTTGCTGCTGTTGCCGTGATAGCACATCACCATCACCGGCATATCAAAATCAGTCTGCTGCATAAAGGTAACCAGCCTGTCGTTAGTCAGGTGGAAAGCGCCCGGCGTGTGGCCCATCGCAAAACTCTGCGGATCGCGGATATCTACTAATACCGCCAGCTTTTGTTGCAGCTTCTGGTGCGCTTCTTCAACACCAATACATTCAAAATGATCCATGGCTTTGCTCACGTGCAGATAAAGGAAAGGGGACGGGCAACGCTCATACTAAGCGAAACCCGCTTCTGGCCGCTGATATTAACGCCATAATGTTATCCATATCACGCAGAAATGTTTTTTTTTCGTTACCAAAAGCGCGATCGCTTGCTATTATGAGCGATAACGAACATTTATGAGCTTTAACGAAAGTGTGTGAGGGCAGCATGGAAACCAAAGATCTGATTGTCATCGGCGGCGGAATTAACGGCGCTGGCATCGCGGCGGATGCCGCAGGCCGCGGGCTATCCGTGTTAATGCTGGAGGGGCAAGACCTGGCCTGCGCTACGTCCTCCGCCAGTTCAAAACTGATCCACGGCGGATTGCGCTACCTGGAACACTACGAATTCCGGCTGGTGAGCGAGGCTTTGGCCGAGCGTGAAGTGCTGCTGAACATGGCTCCGCATATCGCCTTCCCGATGCGTTTTCGCCTGCCGCACCGCCCGCATCTTCGCCCGGCGTGGATGATTCGCATCGGCCTGTTTATGTACGACCATCTGGGCAAGCGCACCAGCCTGCCGGCTTCAACCGGTTTGCGTTTTGGCGCAGATTCGGTCCTGAAACCTGAAATCGTGCGCGGTTTCGAATATTCAGACTGTTGGGTGGACGATGCGCGCCTGGTTCTGGCGAACGCGCAGATGGTGACGCGCAAAGGAGGCGAGGTGAAAACCCGTACCCGTGCCACCAGCGCCCGCCGTGAAAACGGCCTCTGGATTGTTGAAGCGCAGGACATTGATAGCGGCGAAACCTTTACCTGGCGCGCACGCGGCCTGGTCAACGCTACCGGCCCGTGGGTGAAAGACTTCTTCGATGACGGCCTGAAGCTGCCGTCTCCTTACGGTATCCGCCTGATTAAAGGCAGCCATATCGTCGTGCCGCGCGTTCACAACCAGAAGCAGGCCTACATTCTGCAAAACGAAGATAAGCGCATTGTGTTTGTCATTCCGTGGATGGACGAATTCTCGATAATCGGCACCACTGACGTGGAGTACAAAGGCGACCCTAAAGCCGTGCATATCGAAGAGAGCGAGGTGAAATACCTCCTCGACGTGTACAACGAACACTTTAAAAAGACGCTGACCCGCGAAGATATCGTCTGGACCTATTCCGGCGTGCGCCCGCTGTGCGATGACGAATCTGACTCACCGCAGGCCATCACCCGCGATTACACGCTCGATATTCACGACGAAAACGGTAAAGCGCCGCTGCTGTCGGTGTTTGGCGGCAAACTGACGACCTATCGCAAGCTGGCGGAACACGCGCTGGATAAGCTGCAAGCCTGGTATCCAAAAATGGGTCCGGCATGGACCAAAGGCAGCAAGCTGCCCGGCGGGGACATTACCGGCGATCGCGATGACTTTGCGGCCCAGCTTCGCCGCCGTTATACCTTCCTGAGCGAGAGTCTCGCGCGTCGCCTGGCCCGCACCTACGGCAGCAACGCTGAGGTTATGCTGGCCGGTGCGACGAGCGTCAGCGACCTGGGCGAAGATTTTGGCCATGAGTTTTACGAGGCAGAGCTGCGCTATCTGGCCGAGCACGAGTGGGTGAAACGCGTAGACGATGCGATTTGGCGCCGGACTAAGTTAGGGATGTGGCTGACTGATGAACAGCAGGCGCGCGTCGCTCAATGGCTGGCAAAGCAGGTGGGTAAACCTTCGCTGTCGTTAGCTTCTTAAGGAGATTTCCCCTCTCCCTTCCTGGGAGAGGGCCATGGTTTACACCCCGTACCCCATCATCTTCAGCAGCTTCTGCGCATGCTGCACCGCATCCTGCCGATGCGCCACGCCGAGTTTCTGATACAAATTGCGGATATGCGTCTTGATGGTGGTGGCCGCCACGTCCAGCTCGCCCGCGATTTGGTCATTGCTGTAGCCCGAATAAATCAGTCCTAAAACCTGCCATTCGCGCTGGGTCAGCGGGCTGGTGCGGATCAGCTCCGGGACTTCCGGGTGGGTCAGCAATCGGTTAACGAAATTCTCGTCGAAGTGGGCGAACTTATGGCGATGGTGTTGGTTAATCTCGCGCAGAATGCGCTGGGCGCGGTGCTGATCCAGCTCCGGCAGGGTATTGAGCTGAATAAGCTGGCGCAGCTGCTGGGCCATCGCCTCGCCTTCAATCACAAAGTGGCTGATAAAGCCGGTACGGTTGGCCAGCGCCAGCGCTTCAAGCAGCACGCGCTGCGCGTCGCTTTTCCGCCCGGCCTGCCAGTAAAGCTGGTTGAGCAGCAGCAGGTTGCGGTTGAGATCGCTCATCAGCCGCAGGCTGCGTGCGTTCTCGTTCAGCTCCTCAAGCACCATTTCCGCCGGGTCAAAATCCCCCAGTAAAATTTGGACGCGGGCGATGTTGCGCCACTGGCTTTGCAGGAAGTGATTATTCGCAAATTCTGGTTTGGGCGTCAGGCGTAGCCAGTTGGCGGCGGATTTTTTGTCGCCCGTCATCTGCCAGTAAATCACCCGCACTTTATCGGCGTTGGACACCCAGTCGCTGTGATACGGCCCGTTGCCCAGCAGGTTTTCCAGGCGGTTCAGATGGCTGCGGGCGTTATCTAAATCACCGCGCGCCAGGGAACACTGTACCAGCAGCGCCAGGCACTGAAGCTGCTGCTGCGGCTGGTAGCCTGCCAGCACTTCCACGCCGTAGCGGGCGGAGGCTTCCGCTTCATCCAGGCGTGACCAGGCCCAAAGCAGCTGCGCCCGAATGCGCAGCAGGAATTCATGCAGCGGCAGCTGTTCCAGATGCTGCTCGCGAATCAGAATGAACGCTTTTTCCTGCGTCTCCCACGCGGCCTGTAAGAAGCCCTGCGCCAGCAGGATTTCGCTTTGCTGAATCAGGCTCCACAGCGCGTAGTGCCATACATCATGGCGGCGCGACATCTGTTCGGTTTGCTGCATTACCGACAGCGATTTCGTGAGATCGCCTTTGCAGTGCAGCACTTCGCCGTGTACCGACGTCGCCACAATGCGGCTGTAGAAATTAGCCAGCGGCAGCATATCCAGCGCCACCATAGCCAGCCTTTCGGCTTCCACCGGGTCGCCGTCGTTGATGGCAACCTGCGCGCGCAGGGCGTTGAATTCGCCGTGCAGCGTGTCGTCCATGACCAGATTCATTTCCTGCTCGGCGCGGGCCAGCAGCGTGTTCACTTCGCTGTAGCGGTGCTGGCTTTGCATCAGCCAGGCCTGTAGCAGCACAAGCTTTGGATTCTCCAGCAGGCTTTCCCACGGCAGCGCCTTCAGGGATTCCTCCAGCAGCGTCAGTTCGCTGTGATTGAACAGCGCCCAGGCGTGATGTAGCAGAATATCGCGCAGCATGCTGGCGTCGCCTGCGGCAAGGGCGTGATGAATAGCCTCGCTTGGGAAGCCCTGCGCCATCCAGCTTTCGGCAGCGGCGCGGTGAATTTCCGGCAGTTCGGCGGCCAGCTCCCACTGACAGCGCTGGCGCAGGAAGCTGCCGAACAGCGGGTGGAAGCAGAACCATTCGCCGGAGTCGTCCATGCGCTGTAAGAACAGCCCCTGGCGCTCGGTTTCCTCCAGGCGCATCTGGCCGTTTTCTTCACCAGTAACCCGCACGATCAGCGCGTCGTTCATCGAGCGCAGAATCGAACTGCGCAGCAGGAAGTTACGCGTCTGCGCGTCAACGTTATCCAGCACTTCATCCACCAGATAATCGGACAGATGGCTGGCGTTGATGCCGGACAAGCGGCGTGCGGAATGGTGTGCTGGCGTGTTGCTCTGGCGTGCGGAAAGCGCAATGAGCTGTAGGGCGGTTGCCCAGCCGGCAACGTCGTCGCAAAGGCGGCTGCTGTCCGCCTGCTCAATCGGCGTGCTCAGGCGGCAATCGAAGAACTGTTTTGCTTCCTGGTGGGTAAAGGCGAGCTGCTGACTGCCGATTTCCAGCAGCTGATCGCGCACGCGCAGGTTGGCAATGCCGAGCTGCGGCAGGTTGCGCGAAAGCACCACCAGCGTCAGGTTTTCCGGCTGATGGCGAATGAAAAAACGCATCGCTTCGTGAATGACCGGGTTGCTGATGAGATGGTAATCATCAATCACCAGGAACAGCGGGCGGTGCCATTCGGCAAGCTCGATAAAAAGCTGGGAGAAAAGCGAAGAAAGGCTCGCGTACTGGCGCTTTTGCGCCATCACTTCACTGCTGACACAATGGCCGCCGGTTGCCTGTTGCAGGGCGCAAATCAGGTAGCTGGCAAAGCGTTCCTGTTGGTTGTCACCCTCGTCGAGGGAGTACCAACCTAACTCATTTTTCCCTGCTGCCCACTGGGAGACCAGCGTGGTTTTGCCGTAGCCTGCCGGGCTTGTTATTAACGCCAGCCGATAATTGGCGGCCGTTGATAGCTTCACCAACAGGCGGTCGCGAACCACGGTGTTTTCCAGACGTACCGGGCGACTCAATTTGGATGGGATCAACATAGTCAGTCACTTCACTGTGTGTGAATTAATCCGCCCTTTTTCGCACCGCCTGGCGTTGGCAGTCGGGGGAAAAGTGAGGGAATTATGTACAAATGCGATTTTTTTTACGCTTCGTAATTAATGCTTACCGTTAAGGTCGTCCAGATTCTTCTCTATTGCAAGATTGTTGAAGTTTCAGTGCGCGGTAAGTTGCACCTTGTCACAAATCCATATTTTTAATGAATGGTTACTGTCCGCCAGCCGTTTTTTTTCTGATGGGTAAACGCATGACAGCCGCGCCCTGCCTGCGCAGAAATCGGTTTCAGTCGAAAGGAAATAACGAACGCAATCGCTCGTTTGTTGTCCGAAAAGATCAGGGAAAATGGAGGGAATCGCCTTACCGGGAGCGGACAAAAGTGTCGGCGATCACACTTTTGGCTCATCCCCGGCGCTCCTCCCCGTCTAATCCCCCTCAGGATGAGGAATAAGCCCAGGCCGCCCGGCACACTAGCGGGCAATGAATTTAGAACAATCACAGGACCCGATTCCCTATGTCACAGCCGACCTTCGATAAAGCACAATTTCAGGCTGCGCTGACCCGTCAGTGGCAGCGTTACGGCCTGCAAAGCGCCAGTGAAATGACCCAGCACCAGTGGTGGCATGCCGTGAGCGGTGCGCTGGCTGAATTACTGGCCGCGCAGCCGGCTGCTAAGCCGCAGGCCAAACAGCGCCACGTGAACTACATCTCCATGGAGTTCCTGATTGGCCGTTTGACCGGCAACAACCTGCTGAATCTGGGCTGGTATCAGGGCGTGGCGGACGAACTGAAAGCCTTCGATATTAACCTGACCGACCTGCTGGAGGAAGAAACGGACCCGGCGCTGGGCAACGGCGGCTTAGGGCGTCTGGCAGCGTGCTTCCTGGATTCGATGGCGACGGTGGGGCAGTCGGCGATTGGCTACGGTCTGAACTACCAGTACGGCCTGTTCCGCCAGTCCTTCAAAGACGGGCAGCAGATGGAAGCGCCGGACGACTGGAAACGCGGCAGCTATCCGTGGTTCCAGCATAACTCGCAGCTTGACGTACAGGTTGGCGTGGGCGGCAAAGTAATTAAAGACGGCAAAACCGTACGCTGGGAGCCCGCCTTTGTCTTCCAGGGGGAAGCCTGGGACCTGCCGGTGCTCGGCTATCGTAACGGCGTCGCCCAGCCGCTGCGCCTGTGGCAGGCGAAGCACGCGCATCCGTTCGATCTCACCAAATTCAACGACGGCGATTTCCTGAAGGCAGAGCAGCAGGGGATCGACGCGGAAAAACTGACCAAAGTTCTCTATCCGAACGATAACCACCTGAACGGCAAGAAGCTGCGCCTGATGCAGCAGTATTTCCAGTGCGCCTGTTCCGTAGCGGACATTCTGCGTCGCCATCATCTGGCGGGTCGCAAGCTGGCCGAACTCGCCGATTACGAAGTGATTCAGCTTAACGACACGCACCCGACTATCGCTATCCCCGAGCTGCTGCGCGTGCTTATTGACGAGCATCAGCTGAGCTGGGACGACGCCTGGGCCATCACCAGCAAAACCTTCGCCTACACCAACCACACGCTGATGCCGGAAGCGCTGGAATGCTGGGACGAGAAGCTGGTGAAGACCCTGCTGCCTCGTCATATGCAGATCGTCAACGAGATTAACGCCCGCTTTAAAAAGCTGGTGGACAAAACCTGGCCGGGGGATGCGGCCGTTTGGGCCAGGCTGGCGGTCGTTCACGATAAGCAGGTACGCATGGCGAACATGTGCGTGGTGAGCGGTTTCGCGGTTAACGGCGTGGCGGCGCTGCACTCGGATCTGGTGGTGAAAGACCTGTTCCCTGAGTATCACCAGCTTTGGCCGAATAAATTCCACAACGTCACCAACGGCATTACGCCTCGCCGCTGGATCAAACAGTGCAACCCGGCGCTGGCCGCGCTGCTCGACAAAAAGCTGAAGAAAGAGTGGGCAAACGATCTGGACGTGCTGGAAGGGCTGGAGACATTCGCCGACGACGCGAAGTTCCGCAAAGAATACCGCGAGATCAAATACCAGAACAAAGTGAAGCTGGCCGCGTTCGTGAAAGCGCGCACCGGCATTATCATCAGCCCGAACGCGCTGTTCGACGTGCAGATTAAACGCCTGCATGAGTACAAACGCCAGCATCTGAATCTGCTGCATATTCTGGCACAGTACAAAGAAATTCGTGAAAACCCGCAGGCCGATCGCGTGCCGCGCGTTTATCTGTTCGGGGCTAAAGCCGCGCCGGGATACTACCTGGCGAAAAACATCATCTTCGCCATCAATAAAGTCGCTCAGGCGATCAACAACGACCCGGCCGTGGGTGACCAACTGAAAGTTGTGTTCCTGCCTGACTACTGCGTTTCAGCCGCGGAGATCATGATCCCGGCAGCTGATATCTCCGAGCAGATTTCTACCGCCGGGAAAGAAGCGTCCGGTACCGGCAACATGAAGCTTGCCCTGAACGGCGCGCTGACCGTTGGCACGCTGGATGGCGCGAACGTCGAAATCGCTGAGAAAGTAGGCGAAGAGAATATCTTTATCTTCGGCCACACGGTGGAAGAAGTGAAGGCGCTTAAGGCCAAAGGTTACGACCCGGTGAAATGGCGTAAGAAGGACAAGGCGCTCGATGCGGTGCTCAAAGAGCTGGAAAAGGGTATCTACGCTGAAGGCGATAAGCACGCCTTTGACCAGATGCTGCATAGCATCGGCAAAGAAGGTGGCGATCCGTATCTGGTGATGGCTGATTTCACCTCCTACGCCGCGGCGCAGAAACTGGCCGATGAGCTGTACCTCGACCAGGAGGCCTGGACTCGCGCCGCCATTCTGAATACCGCCCGCTGCGGCATGTTTAGCTCGGATCGCTCTATTCGCGATTATCAGCAACGCATCTGGCAGGCAAAGCGCTAAGGGACTGACATGGACAGCAAACGCCTTGATAACGCCGCGCAGGCGGCAGGAATAGCAGCTAACTACATCAACGCTCACGGCAAGCCGCAGGCGATTCCGGCGGATACCAAGCTGCGCTTGCTGGAAGCCATGAGCCGTACCGCCGCCCCTAAAAAGGTGGCGGTGACACCCGTTCCAAACGTGCAGGTTTTTACCTCAGGAAAGAAAATGGCCCTGCCGCTGGAAGGCCACGGGGAATTTACCTGGCAGCTGACAACGGAAGAAGGGAAGCAGCACAAAGGGCAGGCGCAGGCGGGTCAACAGCTCGTGCTGCCGGCCAGACTCCCGGAAGGCTATCACGACCTGACGGTTAGCCAGCATGAACACCGCTGGCAGTGCCGCATTATCGTTGCGCCAAAACGCTGTTATGAACCGGAAGCTTTATTGCAGGATAAGAAGCTGTGGGGGGCCTGCGTGCAGCTCTACACTTTACGTTCGGAGCGTAACTGGGGCATTGGCGACTTCGGTGATTTGCAGCGCATGCTGGTGGACGTCGCTCAGCGCGGCGGTTCGTTTATCGGCCTGAACCCGATTCACGCGCTGTACCCGGCTAACCCGGAAAGCGCCAGTCCGTACAGTCCGTCTTCCCGCCGCTGGCTGAACGTCATCTATATCGATGTGAATGCGGTAGATGATTTTCTGCTGAGCGATGAGGCGCAGGCCTGGTGGAATATGCCGACCACGCAGCAGTCTTTGCAGGCGGTGCGCGATGCGCAATGGGTTGATTATTCTACCGTCACCGTATTGAAGATGGCGGCTTTGCGCATGGCCTGGAAGCAGTTTTCAAAGCGTGATTCACGCGATGAGCTGGTGCAGGCCTTTAAAGATTTTATCGCCGCCGGCGGCGAGAGTCTGTATTACCAGGCGGCATTCGATGCTCTGCATGCGTATCAGGTCAAAGAAGATGAAATGCGCTGGGGCTGGCCGGTCTGGCCGGAAGGCTACCGCAATGCACACGGTAAAGAAGTCAAAGCTTTCTGCCAGCAGCACGAAGATGAAGTGAGCTTCTGGCTGTGGCTGCAGTATCTGGCGTTCAGCCAGTTTGACGCGTGCTGGCAGACCAGCCAGGGCTTTAAGATGCCCATCGGGCTGTATCGCGATCTGGCGGTCGGCGTTGCAGAAGGCGGTTCGGAAACATGGTGCGACCGCGAGCTGTATTGCCTGAAAGCCTCGGTAGGTGCGCCGCCGGACATTCTCGGTCCGCTCGGCCAGAACTGGGGCCTGCCGCCGATGGATCCGCATGTGATTACCGCCCGTGCTTATGAACCCTACATTGAGCTGCTGCGGGCCAATATGACCAGCTGCGGCGCGCTGCGAATTGACCACGTGATGTCGATGCTGCGGCTGTGGTGGATCCCTTACGGTGAGACGGCGGATAAGGGCGCTTACGTGCATTACCCGGTGGACGATCTGCTGTCGATCCTCGCTTTAGAAAGCAAGCGTCACGGCTGTATGGTGATCGGCGAAGATCTTGGTACCGTGCCGGTTGAGATCGTTGGCAAGCTGCGCGACAGCGGAGTTTATTCGTACAAAGTGCTGTATTTCGAGCACGATCCCGAGAAGCAGTTCCGCGCTCCGCAAACCTGGCCTAAGCAGTCCATGGCGGTTGCTACCACACACGATCTCCCGACCCTGCGCGGCTATTGGGAAAGCGGAGATTTAACGCTGGGCAAAACGCTGGGACTTTATCCCGACGAAGACGTGCTGAACGGGCTTTATCAGGATCGCGAACGGGCTAAGCAAGGATTGCTGGAAGGGCTGCATAAATATGGCTGCCTGCCGAAGCGGGCAGGGCATAAAGCCTCGCTGATGGCGATGACGGCTACGCTGAACCGCGGCATGCAACGTTATATTGCGGACAGCAACAGCGCGCTGCTTGGCCTACAGCCCGAAGACTGGCTGGGCATGGCTGAACCGGTCAATATTCCCGGCACCAGCTACCAGTATAAAAACTGGCGCCGCAAGCTTTCGACTTCTTTAGAGAAGATGTTTGCCGATGAAGGCGTGAACAAATTACTGAAGGATTTAGATAAGCGACGCAGGAAAGCATAGGCAGGAAACTACCCCCCGCGAAGCGGGGGGGGGGATGAATCAATAGTAAGAATGCTCGCCGCGCTGGTGTTCGGTCAAGTCACGAACGCCTTTCAGCTCAGGGAACTCAGCCAGCAGCTGTTTCTCAATCCCTTCTTTCAGGGTGACATCGACCATAGAACAGCCGTTACAACCGCCGCCGAATTGCAGAATGGCCAGGCCGTCTTCGGTGATTTCCATCAGCGTGACGCGGCCGCCGTGGCCTGCCAGCTGCGGATTAACCGTAGCCTGAAGCATATATTCAACGCGCTCCATCAGCGGGGCGTCATCAGAAACTTTGCGCATTTTAGCGTTCGGCGCTTTCAGCGTGAGCTGGGAGCCCAGCTGGTCGGTCACAAAATCAATTTCTGCGTCTTCGAGGTACGGTGCGCTCAGCTCATCGACATAGGCCGTCAGCTGTTCGAATTTTAACGCGGTATCGCTTGCTTCAACCGCATCCGGCGGACAATAGGACACCCCGCACTCCGCATTTGGAGTACCAGGATTGATAACGAATACGCGGATTTGCGTCCCTTCTTCCTGACCTGCCAGCAGTTTGGCAAAGTGAGATTGTGCAGTATCGGAAATACGGATCATAACGATTGCTCAATAGTTGACTATTTTAGTCGGTTATAATACGCCCATCATCGAGGGTCTACAAGGTTCGACAAAGGCACCATACCTGGACAGTCGCCGCACCCTGTTTTTTTAACAGCTGCGTAATTTCCGCCACGGTACTGCCCGTTGTGACGACATCATCCACAATCACCATATGGCGGCCTGCTACCGGAATATCAACCCTGAACGCCCCGCGAAGGTTGCGGCGGCGGAGCTTTGCACTGAGCTGGTGCTGGGTCGCAGTAGCGTGCAGCCGCCGGACGGATGCTTCGTCGTAGCCGCAGCGAAGCCAGCGTGCCAGAGGTGCCGCAAGGAGAGCCGTTTGGTTAAAGCCCCGACGCCAGGCCCGACGAGAATGCAGCGGAACGCTGATAATCATGTCGGGTTGCGGAATGTTAAGCGCACGTTTTGCCTCCAGTACTTTGAGCAAAATGAGCCGCGATAGCGCCGGGGCCAGGGCGGTGGCTGCGCCGAATTTTAGCCTGTGGACGAGCGATTTAAGCGGGGCGCGATAATCACTGACAAACAGGATGCTGTCCCACGGCGGCGGTTTTTGCAGACACCGGCCGCATTGCTTTATCCCTTTCGCAGCTGGCAATCCGCAGCGCGGGCAGCAGTCCGGACTGGCTAATGCTTGCGTACATCGCGAGCATATTCCCCACGCCGGGCACGCCAGCGGCATATGGCATAGCCAACACAGCCCTGGGATTGTTAGCATGTTCACCTCCCTGCGTTAAAAATGAGAACAGTAGCTGATGAACGAACTTTGGTGGCAGACAAAAGGTGAAGGAAATATCGATCTTGTGCTGTTGCACGGCTGGGGGCTGAATGCTGAAGTGTGGCATTGCATAAACGATGAACTCAGCTCGCAGTTTCGTCTGCACCTTGTTGATTTACCCGGCTACGGTCGCAGCAAAGGTTTTGGCGCACAAAGTTTGCAGCAGATGGCGGATGCCGTCCTTGCGCAGGCTCCGGAAAAGGCGCTCTGGCTGGGCTGGAGCCTCGGCGGGCTGGTCGCCAGCCAAATTGCGCTTACCCATCCTGAACGGGCCTATGGGTTAATCACCGTGGCATCTTCTCCCTGTTTCACCGCGCATGACGAATGGCCAGGCATCAAGCCCGAAGTGCTGGCCGGGTTTCAGCAGCAGCTTACCGAAAACTTCCAGCGCACCGTTGAGCGTTTCCTCGCCCTGCAAACGCTGGGTACGGAAACGGCTCGCCAGGATGCCCGGCTGTTAAAAACCGTGGTGCTGGAGCAGCCAATGCCGGAGGTAGAAGTGTTGAACGGCGGGCTGGAGATCCTGAAAACCGCCGATTTGCGCGGGCCGCTCGACGATTTATCCGTTCCGTTCCTGCGCCTGTACGGCTACTTAGATGGTCTGGTTCCGCGCCGGGTTGCCGGGCTGCTTGACGAGCGCTATCCGCGAAGCGAATCGCAAATCTTCCCGAAAGCGGCTCATGCGCCTTTCATCTCGCATCCCCGGATGTTTTGCCAGGCTATCTTAGACTTTCGTCAGCGATGCTTGTAAAGCCTTAGCCCCGCAGCGTCCAGAGCTCCCGCAGACACTTCTTGCCTTCGGGGCAGCTTTTGCAGCTCCCCGTCAGGCAGTCGGCCGGGTCTTCGGGTATGCGTATCGCTTTCCCCATGGCCTCCAGCCTATCCAGCATCGCGTTAACCAGCGGGAGCGGGGTAGCGAGCTGCTGGCTAATTTGCAGCGCGTCCAGCCGCCCTTGCAGCGCCAGCGCATTACGAATATCAATCAGGCTCGCCATGTTTTCCCCTCTAGTGGCAGTCGCCGGTGCTGCTTTCACAGCAGGCGGCTGCCGCAGTTTTACGCGTAGCCAGCAGGCTGACGTCAACGCGGCTGCGGGCGCGACGTAATCCGCCAATCAGCAGCACGTTGAACAACAGCACGACAAGAATACAGACCAGGCTGTACTGCGGATGGGCTTTGAACGACACGGTCTGATAATAAAGCGTGGAAAGCGAGTAGGCGATGTTCAGGCCCCACAGCACGGAGAAGGTCATCCACCCACGGCTGGATTCACGCGCCACCGCGCCCATCACCGAGATGCATGGGATATAGAGCAACACAAAAATCAGGTAGCTGTATGCCGCAGCCGGGCTGCCGAACTTGCTGCTCATCACGCCCATTGCGCCGGTTGCCATCTCCCCGTCGCCTTTACTGGCCTCGATTGGGTTGGCGAGCACGCTCAGGCTGAAGGTATCTTTCAGGCTTTGCCAGGTTTCATCGGCCGCCGCACCCAGCTCGTCAAACAGATTAAAGCTCGCCGCGTCAAACTCTTCGTTGTGCATGTCTTCCGCGGTGTAAAGCGTGTTGAGCGTACCCACTACGACTTCTTTTGCCATCGCGCCGGTGAACAGCCCGACGGTGGCCTGCCAGTTATCTTCATGCACGCCAATCGGCTTGAGTAAAGGCGTAAGCACCTGGCTGACCGAGGCCAGCGCGGAGTCGTTAATATTGTTCACCGCCTTGCCGCTGAACGAGAAGCTGTTCAGCGCGCCGATGAAAATACTCACCACCACAATCACTTTACCCGCCCGCAGCACGAAGCCTTTCAGGCGCTGCCAGGTTTGCAGCAGCAGGCTTTTCAGATGCGGAACGTGATAGACCGGCAGCTCCATCACAAAGGGGGTGGCTTCGCCGCGCATGATGGTGTATTTGAGCATCAGGCCGGTCAGAATCGCCATCACGATGCCGAGCATATACAGCGAGAACACCACGAGCGCGCCCTGCTGCCCAAAGAACGCCGCGGCAAACACCGCAAAAATGGCCAGGCGTGCGCCGCACGACATAAACGGTGCCATCATGATGGTCATCAAACGTTCACGCGGAGCATCCAGCGTACGGGCACCCATCACCGAAGGTACGTTGCAGCCGAAGCCGACGATCAGCGGCACGAATGATTTACCCGGCAGGCCAAGAGACTGCATCAGCCTGTCCATCACGAAGGCCGCTCGCGCCATATAGCCGGAGTCTTCGAGGAAGGAGAGGAACAGGTACATCATGCCAATTTGCGGCACCAGCGGCAGCACGGTGTTGATCCCGCCGCCAATCCCCTGGGCGAGGAAGATGGTCAGCCATTCCGGGAAATGAAGCGTAGCGCCAATCCACTGAATGCCGTGGATAAAGATAGCGGCGGAGCCGCCGTCAAAGATAGGTTGCAGCGCGCCGCCGATGTTAATGGCCAGCAGGAACATCAGGTACATCACCAGCATAAAGACCGGCAGGCCCAAAAAACGGTTGAGGATGATTTTGTCCATCATCGCCGTCAGTTTGTGAGGCTCGGCGGTGAGGCTGTTGCTGACGGCATCGCAAACCGCCGCGATGCACTGGTAGCGGGCGTCGGCGATCAGCAGGGCCGGGTCTTCAATCGTGCTCGCGAGGTTTTCACGAGCGCTTTCCAGCCGTTCCGCCGCGCTGCCGGCAAACGCCTGGCTGTAGATATCCCCTTCAAGCATCTGCAAAGCGAGCCAGCGACGCTGCTGCATGGGCATCTCTTCGGGCATGTCGGCCGCAAGGTTTTCGACTTCTTTCAGCAGCGCCTGCGGGTAAAGCACCAGCTTTGAGCGAGCGTTCGGCTGGCGACGATCGATGGCTAATTTAAGACCTTCAATGCCGCGGCCGCGGGTTGAAACCAGCGGCACAACCGGGCAGCCAAGGCGAGCGGAGAGGGCATCAATATCGATCCGGATATTCTGCTTCTCGGCGATATCGAGCATATTCAGGGCCACGACGCAGGGAATACCGAGTTCGAGCAGCTGCAGCGTCAGGTAAAGATTGCGCTCCAGGTTGGAGGCGTCGACCACGTTAATCAGCAGGTCGGCTTCACCGCTCAGAATATAGTGGCAGGCAATTTGCTCATCTAATGAAGTCTGGGAGGAGATAGTCGTCAGTGAATAAGTGCCCGGCAGGTCAACTAGCGTGGCCTGGTGTTCAAGCGTGGTGAACTGACCTTCTTTGCGTTCAACGGTCACGCCCGCCCAGTTGCCGACGCGCTGGCGTGAGCCGGTAAGCTGATTAAAAAGCGTGGTTTTTCCTGAATTAGGATTGCCAATTAAACCAATAGTTAAGTTTTTCATATTATTCGCAAACTAAAGAGAGTGTGAACAAAAGCGCGAGCGCTCTTTTCCGCCGTCAGGCAATGGCTTCAACGTTGAGTAATTCGAGATCTTTTTTACGCAGAACCAGGCTGACGCGACGCGTTTCAATGTGAACCGGATCGCCTAAGGGTGCTATGCGGACCACGTTAAATGACGAGCCGGGTAGCATGCCGAGTGAAAGTAGTTTTTGACGATACGCCGGGCTTATTTCGCGGGCAAAGCCGGTGATTTTCCATGTGCTGTTCGGTAAGAATTGCATAGGACCTTCTTAAGCGAGACTCAGTAATATCGCTAAATGAACGACTGTGACTCATTGGCAAATCCTGTTGCACAACGAAAGCCAAAAATCATTTGGGAAAAGTGAAGAAATAACAAACAGAACAATGATAATGAGAATGGTTTCCATCATCAATAATTATTTTATGAGCGCGTCGTCATTTTTGAATAATAAATGAAACAAGAAGTGTCTCGTGGAAATAAAGCGACGGCGGAGCATTTGTTTTCATAATGTTATAAATAACAAAAGATTAACTTATTGGCTTTAAGATAAACCGCGGTATTTATTTGACATGATGTTGAATAAATATTTCTGGTGTTACGTAAATGATATTAAGTGGTTTCATTGATGGTGTGAATGGGAATAGGCACGGGCAAAAGCAGGGGAGAATTAACTTAATTAATCTTAATTTCCGTGTGAATTTATTTACATCTTGTGTGAAGCGGGCTGGGAATAGCCGACGACAAAAAATAAACCCTCTCCCTGGTGGAAGAGGGTCAGAGGAGAACTAGCGTTTTTTACCTAGCGCGGCGGCTAAAGCGTCGCTCATCGCGCTGTTACCGCTGCTGGCACTGTCGCGGCCGCGCGGTTTAGCCTGCTGCTGGGCAGGACGGCGAGCGTTGTTTTGCTCACGCGGCGCGCTGCTGCGGCGGCTACCGGATTCACCTGGCTGCTCGTCAAGACGCATAGTCAGCGCAATGCGTTTGCGGGACATATCCACTTCCATCACCTTCACCTGGACGATATCACCGGCCTTCACCACCTTGTGCGGATCGTCGATGAACTTATCGGATAGCGAAGAGATATGCACCAGTCCGTCCTGGTGCACGCCGATATCCACGAAGGCACCGAAGTTAGTGACGTTGGTGACGGCGCCTTCCAGCACCATGCCCGGCGTCAGGTCGTTCATGGTTTCCACGCCGTCAGCGAATTTCGCCGTTTTAAATTCCGGACGCGGGTCACGACCCGGTTTTTCCAGCTCTTTGATGATGTCGGTCACCGTTGGCACGCCGAAACGTTCATCGGTGAACTCGCTTGCCTTCAGCCCGCGCAGCGCTTCGCCGTTGCCCATCAGGTCAGCCAGCGCCTGCTCCGTCGCCGCCAGAATACGTTCCACAATCGGGTAGGCCTCCGGGTGAACGGTGGAAGCATCCAGCGGGTTGTTGCCGTGGTTGATACGCAGGAAGCCTGCGCACTGCTCGAAGGCTTTTGGCCCCAGACGGCTGACTTTCAGCAGCTGCTGACGATCCTGGAAGCGACCGTTTTCATCGCGCCAGTTAACAATATTCTGCGCCATCATGCGCGTTAAACCGGCGACGCGAGTGAGCAGCGGTACGGAAGCGGTGTTCAGGTCAACGCCGACGGCGTTCACGCAGTCTTCTACCACCGCATCAAGCTTTTTCGCCAGCTGCGACTGGCTAACGTCGTGCTGGTACTGACCAACCCCGATAGATTTAGGATCGATTTTTACCAGCTCGGCCAGCGGATCCTGCAGGCGGCGGGCGATTGAAACCGCGCCGCGAATCGAAACGTCGAGATCCGGGAATTCCAGCGCCGCCAGTTCGGAGGCGGAATAAACGGACGCGCCCGCTTCGCTGACGATAACTTTCTGCGCGGTTACCTTAGGGAACTGCTGCTGCACGTCGAGGAAGAAGCGCTCGGTTTCGCGGGATGCTGTCCCGTTGCCGATAGCGACCAGCTCTACGTTATATTTCTCACACAGCGCGGCAACGGCCACGGCGGCTTTTGCGGCCTGACCGGTATGAGGATAAATGGTGTCTGTAGCGACCAGCTTGCCGGTGGCATCCACCACCGCCACTTTAACGCCGGTACGCAGGCCTGGATCGAGGCCCATTGTGGCGCGTAGCCCGGCCGGAGCGGCCATCAATAAGTCGTGCAGGTTGCGGGCGAAAACGTTGATCGCTTCATCTTCGGCGCGTTCGCGCACGGTGCCCATCAGCTCGGTTTCCAGGTGCATCAGCACTTTGATGCGCCAGGTCCAGCTCACCACGGCGCGGCGCCAGGCGTCTGCCGGAGCATTGTTCAGGCGCAGGCCGAGATGGTCGATAATTAACTGCTCGCAGTAGCTTTCACGCGGCGGCTCGTCGTGTTGCGGATCGGCGTTGAGCGCAAGTTGCAGGATGCCTTCGTTGCGCCCACGGAACATAGCCAGCGCCCGGTGAGAAGGTGCGGTGGCAATCGGTTCGTGGTGATCGAAATAGTCGCGGAATTTTGCGCCTTCTTCCTCTTTGCCGCTGACCACGCTGGCCACCAGGTGGGCATTTTTCCACAGGTAGTGGCGGACTTTCGCCAGCAGGGCGGCATCCTCGGCGAAGCGCTCCATCAGAATATAGCGCGCGCCGTCGAGAGCGGCTTTCACATCGGCGACGCCTTTGTCGGCATCCACATAGCGAGCGGCTTCCTGCTCGGGATCGTGCGACGGCTCGTTCCACAGCGTATCCGCCAGCGGCTCTAAGCCTGCTTCGATGGCGATTTGTCCGCGCGTGCGGCGCTTAGGTTTATACGGCAGGTACAGGTCTTCGAGCTCGGTTTTGCTCAGCGTGCCGTTGATGGCGCTCGCCAGCTCGTCGCTGAGTTTGCCCTGCTCGGTGATAGATTTCAGAATAGCCTGGCGGCGGTCTTCCAGCTCGCGCAGGTAGCTCAGACGGGTTTCAAGCTGGCGCAGCTGCGTGTCGTCCAGACCGCCGGTCACTTCCTTACGATAGCGTGCGATAAACGGCACGGTATTCCCTTCGTCGAGCAGGCGAACCGCAGCTTCAACCTGTTCATTTCTGGCCTTTAGCTCACCGGCAATAATGCGGCAGAGTGAATCATTCATCATGGCTTTTTCATCTGTGTAGTGCGCGTTGTGCGGAAAAATTCAGTGGATAGTTATACGGATTGGAGGGAGAAATTGCCAGCCACAGGGCCCGCGCGAGCGCGAATCAGAGTGTTCTGTGACCGACATGTGCTTTATTTCACATACTCAATTTCAGTGACGTACCAGTTGGCTTCTCCGGCAGGCGTTTGCACCACGGCCAGGTCGCCGACCTCTTTCTTCAGCAGCGCGCGTGCCATCGGTGAATCAATAGAGATGTAGTCTTTGCGACCAAAGATTTCGTCATAGCCGACAATGCGGAACTTCAGCGTATTGCCGTCGTCGTTTTCGATTTCCACCCAGGCACCAAAGAAGACTTTGCCTTCCTGCTGAGGGGAATAGTCGACGATGCGCAGGTTTTCGAGGCATTTAGTCAGGTAGCGTACCCGGCGGTCTATCTCGCGCAGGCGTTTTTTGTTGTACTGATAGTCGGCATTTTCACTACGATCGCCAAGACTCGCCGCCCAGGTGACCTTTTTTGTCACTTCCGGGCGCTCTTCTCGCCACAGGTAATCCATCTCTTTCTTGAGCTTTTCGTAGCCTTCACGGGTGATTAAGGGCGTTTTCATCGTTGGGCCTTTAGCGTGAAAAATAATAGCGGTGATTTAAACCGATATATCAGGGTGATGGCAATCTGGCATAGTGAGAAGCAAGTCATCATTTTTAGTTAAAAATCGCCGATAACCGTCTGTTTAATATGCTTTGTAACAATTTCGACTAGAATGTATACCAGATTTGACTGGTCGTATTGGTACAGTTTTTTAAGAATACGCACTCAACTGTTCGAGCCTTTGGGAGTAAAAGAATGCAAGAGAATTATAAGATTCTGGTGGTGGATGACGACATGCGTCTGCGCGCGCTGTTAGAGCGTTATCTCACAGAGCAAGGCTTCCAGGTCCGTAGCGTCGCGAACGCTGAACAGATGGATCGCCTGTTAACGCGTGAATCCTTCCATCTGATGGTGCTGGATCTCATGCTGCCGGGTGAAGACGGCCTGTCTATCTGCCGCCGTTTGCGCAGTCAAAGTAACCCCATGCCCATCATTATGGTGACGGCAAAAGGTGAAGAAGTTGACCGCATCGTGGGTCTGGAAATCGGGGCGGACGACTACATTCCAAAACCGTTTAACCCGCGTGAGCTGCTGGCCCGTATCCGTGCGGTGCTGCGTCGTCAGGCGAATGAACTGCCGGGCGCGCCTTCTCAGGAAGAAGCCGTTATCGCCTTTGGTAAGTTTAAGCTGAACCTCGGCACCCGCGAGATGTTCCGTGAAGACGAGCCGATGCCGTTGACCAGCGGTGAATTCGCCGTGCTTAAAGCGCTGGTCAGCCACCCGCGTGAGCCGCTCTCCCGCGATAAGCTGATGAACCTTGCGCGCGGTCGCGAATACAGCGCCATGGAACGTTCTATCGATGTGCAGATCTCCCGCCTGCGTCGCATGGTGGAAGAGGACCCGGCGCATCCGCGTTATATCCAGACCGTCTGGGGCCTGGGCTACGTTTTCGTGCCGGACGGTTCTAAGGCATGAGGCGAGTCCGCTTCTCGCCCAGAAGCTCGTTTGCCCGCACGCTGCTCCTGATCGTCACCCTGCTGTTTGTCAGCCTGGTGACGACCTACCTTGTGGTGCTCAACTTTGCCATCCTACCGAGCCTGCAGCAGTTCAATAAAGTCCTCGCCTATGAAGTCCGTATGCTGATGACCGATAAACTGCAGCTGGAGGATGGCACGCAGCTGGTTGTGCCACCGGCTTTTCGCCGTGAAATTTACCGTGAGCTGGGCATTTCGCTTTACTCAAGCGAGGCGGCGGAAGACGCGGGCCTGCGCTGGGCGCAGCACTATGAATTTCTAAGCCAGCAAATGGCGCAGCAGCTTGGCGGCCCGACGGAAGTGCGCGTTGAGGTGAACAAAAGCTCGCCGGTCGTGTGGCTGAAAACCTGGCTATCGCCAAATATCTGGGTGCGGGTTCCGCTGACGGAAATCCACCAGGGCGATTTCTCCCCGCTGTTCCGCTACACGCTGGCGATTATGCTGCTGGCGATTGGGGGCGCGTGGCTGTTTATTCGAATACAAAACCGACCGCTGGTGGATCTCGAGCATGCCGCTTTGCAGGTGGGGAAGGGTATCATTCCTCCGCCGCTGCGCGAATACGGCGCTTCCGAGGTGCGTTCCGTAACCCGGGCGTTTAACCATATGGCGGCCGGGGTGAAACAGCTGGCGGACGATCGTACGCTGCTGATGGCGGGCGTGAGCCACGATCTGCGCACGCCGCTGACGCGCATTCGCCTCGCGACCGAGATGATGGGCCAGGAAGACGGCTACCTTGCCGAGTCCATCAACAAAGATATCGAAGAATGTAACGCGATTATCGAGCAGTTTATCGACTACCTGCGCACCGGGCAGGAAATGCCGCTGGAAATGACCGACCTGAACAGCGTGTTAGGGGAAGTGGTCGCGGCAGAAAGCGGCTATGAGCGCGAGATAGACACCGACCTGCAGGCCGGTGAACTGCTGGTCAATATTCATCCGCTGTCGATTAAACGTGCCCTGGCCAATATGGTGGTGAACGCCGCTCGCTACGGTAACGGCTGGATCAAAGTTAGCAGCGGCGGAGAGCTAAACCGCGTCTGGTTCCAGGTGGAAGATGACGGCCCAGGCATTAAGCCGGAGCAGTTAAAGCACCTGTTCCAGCCGTTCGTTCGCGGCGACAGCGCGCGCACGACCAGCGGCACCGGTCTTGGCCTGGCGATTGTGCAGCGTATTGTCGACAACCATAACGGCCTGCTGGATATTGGCTCCAGCGAGCGGGGTGGGCTGCGGATACGGGCCTATTTGCCTTTGCCCATCAGTAAAATTGTTCATCAGACGAAAGAAAGTTAGCCGAGCTGAAATGAAAAACGAACCCCTCGGGGTTCGTTTTTTTTAGCGATTGCCGATGATTTAGAGCTTAGGCCCGGCGCTCACCAACGCCGCGCCCGCAGGGGTATCGGTGTATTTCTCAAAGTTAGAGATAAACAGTCTGGCCAGCTGCTCGGCTTTCTCCTGCCACTGTTCCGGCGAACCGTAAGTATTGCGCGGGTCCAGAATGTGGCTATCCACGCCGGTCAGCTCCGTAGGGATGGCAAGGTCGAACATCGGCAGCGTGAAGGTTTCCGCGTTATCCAGCGAGCCGTCCAGAATGGCGTCGATAATCGCGCGCGTATCTTTAATCGAGATACGTTTGCCCGTGCCGTTCCAGCCGGTGTTGACCAGATAGGCCTGTGCGCCGGAAGCCTGCATGCGCTTGACCAGCACTTCGGCATACTGCGTCGGGTGCAGCGACAGGAACGCCGCGCCAAAGCAGGCTGAGAAGGTCGGGGTTGGCTCCGTTACGCCGCGCTCGGTGCCCGCCAGCTTGGCGGTAAAGCCGGACAGGAAATGGTACTGAGTCTGGTTGGCCGTCAGGCGAGAAACCGGCGGCAATACGCCAAACGCATCCGCGGTCAGGAAAATCACCTTGGTGGCGTGCCCGGCTTTCGATACCGGCTTGACGATATTGTCGATGTGATAAATCGGGTAGGAAACGCGGGTGTTTTCGGTTTTTGAACTGTCGTCGAAGTCGATGGTGCCGTCAGCGCGTACGGTCACGTTTTCCAGCAGCGCATCGCGGCGAATGGCGTGGAAGATATCCGGCTCGGCCTCTTCGGACAGGCGAATAGTTTTCGCGTAGCAACCACCCTCAAAGTTAAACACGCCGTCGTCGTCCCAGCCGTGCTCGTCATCGCCGATCAGGCGGCGTTTCGGGTCGGTAGAAAGCGTCGTTTTACCGGTGCCGGAGAGCCCGAAGAACACCGCCACGTCGCCTTCTTCACCGACGTTTGCCGAGCAGTGCATGGAAGCGATGCCCTTGAGCGGCAGCAGGTAGTTCATGATCGAGAACATGCCTTTCTTCATTTCGCCGCCGTACCAGGTGCCGCCAATCAGCTGCATCCGTTCGGTCAGGTTAAAGGCGACGAAGTTTTCGGAGTTCAGGCCCTGCTCCTGCCAGTGCGGATTGGTGCATTTGGCGCCGTTCATCACCACAAAATCAGGTTCGAATGTTGCAAGCTCTTCGTCGGTTGGGCGGATAAACATGTTTTTAACGAAATGAGCCTGCCAGGCCACTTCGGTAATAAAACGCACCGAAAGGCGGGTGTCGGCATTAGCGCCGCAGAATGCGTCGATAATGAACAACCGTTTACCGGAGAGCTGTTGAGTGACCAGGCCTTTCAGGCTTTGCCAGGTCTCTTCAGAAAGGGGTTTGTTGTCGTTTTTGCCCTTGCCGTTATCCGCCCACCAGAGCGTGTCACGGGTCGTGTCATCACGAACGATATATTTATCTTTTGGAGAGCGGCCGGTAAAGATGCCGGTATCAACGGCCACTGCGCCGAGGTTGGTTTCTACGCCTCGCTCAAAGCCTTCCAGAGTGGGGTCAAGCTCTTCGCGATACAAAGTGTCGTAATCGGGGTTGTAAAGCACTTCACTCACATCGTTAATGCCATAAGCCTTGAGATCCTGCGGGGTTATACCTTTAACTCGCATGTCACTACTCCTTAGCCAATTTGTACTGCCTGAGATTGTAGGGTTGTTTATTGGTTGTTAACCGCGACCAAACTCATAGATTTGAGCATCCATTCGCGCTCAGATAGCGGAAAACGCTGTGAAGCTAGTCACAACGGGGTGAGAGTATGGCAGGAATTGCTATTAGGTCGGGGAAAATATTCTGAATATGTTAAAAAATAGTGCGATAAGCGGGCGCGAATGTGACCGAGAGCGCGTTCGTAAGAAAAGGGATGCAAAAACAGGGCAGGTAAGCGCGAGCGACATCCAGGTTGGCGAACTTCTTCACCGCTTACCCGCCCGGTGAGCGGGTAAGCTGAAGCGTGGGCGTCCTGCCCTTTATATCATCGCTTACTGCGGATACGGCACCCAGTCGCCGCCGTTCAGGCGAACATACGGCTTGTCCTGGTACTGAATAACGATGGCGTTTGAGTTTTCGGATACCGCGGCGGTTTGCGGCAGATTCTTCGTCAGCGCATCCCAGTCAACGCGATCGGCCACGAAGTTCTTGCCGTCGACCGAACGCGCAACCAGTTCAGAAATCGCCAGCATGCTGCTCGGCTGGCTGATTTCAATGGCCGCTCCTTCATGCGGAGCCTTCATGCCGACGAATTTTACCCCGACCGGAACGTGCGTAATCGCGGGGCTTGGAATGTCGCGCAGCCCGGAAACCTGCATTTTATCGCCTTTCAGCGCCGCGCCGTGCTCCGGCACAATCACCACCATCACTTTGCGGTCGGATTTCTCCAGCTGGGTCAGGAACGCGTCCAGTTCATCAAACAGTTTCTGCGCGCGGGCTTTGTAGTCGGCGGTTTTGCTGTTGCCGGGATAATGGTTGCCGTCGTGCAGCGGCAGGAGGTTAAAGAAGGTTGCGCTGCGGGTGTTTGGCTCACGGCCTTCGCCTTCCATCCAGCGGTTCAGCACGGCGGCATCGTCGTAGACCGGGGAGTTATCAAACGACAGCAGGCCCGTAGGCAGCCCGGCCTGGTTCATCAGCGGAGCCTGCATGCCGCCGTCCTGACGGACTTCTTTCAGGAAGTCGCCGAAGACGCCGTTGTGGTCGAGCATCAGATGCTGACTAAAGCCCAGTTTCGCCAGGTTTTCGAACAGATAGCACTGATTGCCCGCGGGCTGATAGAGGTTTTTATGCGACGGCTGTCCGCAGCTGGCGCGCAGCAGGCGAATCGCCGCCGGGCCGCTGTAGGAAGTGGCGGAGTTAAAGTTTTTAAACAGAATATCAAAGTGCTTCCACAGCGGATGAGCGCTCAGCCCGGACGCTTCGATGTCGTCCCACGAGAGCGAACAGATATTGATCACCAGCAGCTCAAACGGCTGGGCGTCTGCCGGAAGCGCGGTTGGGAAGGCGGTCACGCGCTTGGCTTCGGCCGCGTAGAAGCTGTTCAGCCACGCGGTAAGATTCTGGGTCGTTGGCGGCGCGGTCTGGGCAGGAATATCCCCCGGAACCGGCGCAATGGCCGAGCCGGTTTCCGTTGCGGCGGCGGTAACGCCTGCCGTAGCCGCCGCCGGAGCCTGAGCGGCGGACGGCAGCAAAGAAATCGCCGGGCCAGCGATGGTCAGCACGTTTAGCCAGATAAGCGCGCCCACCACAAACACCGTAATGCGCAGCCACTGGGACAGAAACAGCCAGATAACCAACAGCACGAAGGCGGCCCCGACCATCTGCCAGTTAATAAAGCGGGTCACCAGGTCAACGACGTAATCCAGGCTAAAGCCCGCCAGCTGCGAGCCCTGGCTCATGATGCTTTCAGGCCCGGGCAGCCAGGTATCGTGCCAGAACAGGCCAATCCCCACCGGCAGCGCAATCCAGTTGCGCAGGCGGTGCAGCTTCAGGCTCGGCAGCGGCAGCAGCAGAAATGCGACAAACACCAGATTCGCCAGCGGATGGAAATTCAGATAGCCGGTCCACAGCAGGCCAAATTTCAGCAGGAAATAGTAATTCCAGCCGCCCAGGCCGCGCCAGTTTTGCCATAAAGGGGCGCGGAGCGATTCCGCCTTCGTATGATTAGTCATGTCGGTGGTCTGCCTTGACAGAAGATCGGCGTATCGTACCGGCCGATTTTACGTAACGTGGTTTCAGGAACAGAAGTCTGATAAGCGCCGTCAGACGCGGCAGCCAGCGGTGCGCTGAGTAGCCCAGCGGGATAAAAATAATCGCGCACAGTACCACCAGCTGAATAATGTCGGTGATATTCATCATTATTGTGCCTGCTCTCGTTTCGGTGTTTTTAACAGCGTGATGGGCGCAGGAATGCGGCGCACGACCTCGCCGCTGCGCTTGGCGTTGCGCGCCTCGCTGATTTCAACGGAGACGGCCAAAGGTTTGGTCCATTTTTCCGGGTTCATCGCCTGCATCTGCACGATTTCGGCGGCAATCTGGTTATCTTCATACCACACCATGCGGTTTGAGAAGATATCGCCCACCGGCAGCGGGAAAATGTGATTGAGCGCGGTATCGAGATCGTTGATGCGACAAAAAGAGAGAAACAGTGTGACGCGGTTATCGCTAATGGTGACGATATCGCCCATACGGTTGGTGCGGCACAGCGTCAAAGCCTGTTCAGCCCGCAGCCCCGGTACCGGACGCAGGGCGACCATGACGCCTTTGCTATCCTGCGGCA
The DNA here is from genome assembly GCA_036489025.1 of Buttiauxella sp. GTDB lineage: Bacteria > Pseudomonadota > Gammaproteobacteria > Enterobacterales > Enterobacteriaceae > Dryocola. The sequence continues at coordinate 75,329 of DASXGN010000035.1, read as the reverse complement.
GCAACGTGTTATTGAGCAGCGAAGCCACCGCGTGACAAAATTCTTCCCAGGGCTGATAGCCCCGCTTTTTCAGCGGCTGCATCTGGTTAATCAGCACGTTGATGTCTTCCGGCACGTGGCGGCTAAACTGCTGGCCCTGCACGCTTTCAATCATCGTCAGACTGCGGGAAAGCGGCGCGTTCCACGGCACAATCAGCGTAGCCCCGCAGCCAAGCAGCAGGCGCTCGTCGGTGGCGCGCAGGCTGGTGATGCTTTCACGGACGATGAGTTTCAGCGAGCTGCCACGCTGGCGACGAAGGGTATGAATCTGCCGTGCGATGCTGTCAATTTGATTATTTTTGGACAAAGAAAAGATAATTGTCGCGGCCTGAGCGGTACGAGCAGCTTCAAAAAGCGCGTCGTTGGAATCGAAGGTTTGCCAGTATTCGGACAGCGGCGGGGCACCTTCGAGAATGGAGATGTGGCTGAGAATTTGTTTTTCGTCGCTGCGCGGCTGCAGCACGGTTTCGGTCGACTCCACAAGCTGCCAGCTGTCGTTCAGCCAGTTCAGCTCAAGCTGCTGCTGGGCGCTGACGCCCTTTTCATTAAACCAGAAGGCCACGTCGTAGCGATGAATATCGCCCTCGTAGCGCAGGCTCGCCAGGCCGCTTAGCGTCTGATATTCGCCGACTAATAATGACCTTTGTTTATCACTATTATTTCCTGGGTTCAGAAAAAGAAGCGTACATTTATACCGCCGGGTCCATTTGCTGATGTTTTGCAACCATTTGTGTAATTCTTCAGCAGATATATTCTCCCAGGCATTATCCGCCGCCAGCAGTATAAAGAAATAATTCTCAGGATTAACGTTACACATTAAATCGCGGCGCAAAAATTTTAGACTATTTTTTGATATTGGCATGCTAAACGTGCGGATTTTTTCCGGGCCGTGATCGTCGTCCAGTTTAACGATTTCTTTCGGGCTGTCGCCCATGGTAATAACGGCCGTTTTTGCCTGACTGTTCTGCACTGCAATAGTTTGATTTAAAAGACGTATTGCATCTTTTCGACGATCGACGTTAAGCCACCAGACGCCACCGGCTGGCATATGCTGCAATTCATCCCACAATGAACGGATGCCGACCGAAAATATGGGTTCCATGGCGTCCCCTTGATGATAAATTAGTATGTATGTCAGTTTACTAGCGAAAGGCAGGAAATAAACCTAACATTGAAAATAAACAGCATCAGTTTTAGCATTGTAAATCAAATTTCGTTTTCCGAACGTTTGCCCCTCTACGCGCCCGCGCGGAGCGGCTAAGGAACGTGAACCATAATGCATGAAAAAGACGCTGAAAATGTGCCGGAAAACACGCTTGTTTATGCTTTCCAGAATGACTTTTTGGCACTCAGTAAAGCATTTTCACTGCCAGAAATAGATTATACCGATATTTCACAGCGGGAGCAGTTGGCCGCAGCGTTAAAACGCTGGCCATTACTGGCGGAATTAACGCAACAATAGGGAGAGGGCCTGATGGCGATCATTGGGTTACAAGGGTTGCGTGGTGGTGTGGGAACCACCTCTATCACCGCGGCGCTTGGATGGGCATTGCAGCAACTGGGTGAGTCGGTTCTGGTCGTGGACGCTTCGCCAGATAACCTGCTGCGTCTGAATTTTAACATCGATTTCGCACAGAACGGCGGCTGGGCGCGTGCGCTGCTGGATAACCATAACTGGCACGATACGGCCTGGCGTTACACCACGCATCTCGACGTGCTGCCTTTTGGCCAGCTCCAGCCCGACGAACGTGAAACCTTTTCCTCTCTTGAAACCGCCCTCGGGCAGTTCAGCCATTCCCTCGCAGAGCTTAAATCCAGCGGCCGCTACCGGTGGATTCTGGTCGACCTGCCGTATGGCTATGACCCCCTGACGCGCCAGCTCTTAAGCCAGATTGATAATGTGCTGACCGTCGTAAAGCCCGATACTAACTGCCACACGCGCCTGCATCAGCAAACGTTGCCGCCGTCGTCGCACATTTTGGTGAATTATCTGCTGGTCGCCAGCCAACTGCAGGACGATATCTACCAGCTCTGGCTGCAAAGCCAGCGCAGCATGATCCCGATTGTTATCCATCGCGACGAGGCCGTTGCCGAGTCGTCGGCAATGAAGCAGCCGCTTGGGGAATATCGCCCCGGCTCGCTGGCGGCGGAGGAGCTGATGACCCTCGCCAACTGGTGTTTGCTTAATCTGGCCGCGAAAGATTCGGGTACCGGCGCATGACGAGCCTGACGAGCTGGCTGCTGTTGCCCGCTGCCAGCCAGCGGCTGGGCGAACGCTATCGCACGTATCGCCGCAGCGGCACGCCGCCGTTCAGCGCCGCGCTCGGCTGCCTGTGGTTTATCCTCGCGTGGATGCTGCTGCCGTTGGAAAACCCGCGCTGGACGCAAATCCGCAGGCAGCACGCGCGCCTTTATCCGCATATCAAACCGAACCGCCCGCGTCCGCTGGACGCCCTGCGCTATTTGATTCAGAGCCTTTGGCTGCTGATTCGCACGCCGGAAAAGAACGCCATTCGCTGGTCGCGCTTTACACCGCTGGACAAAATGCAGGCCTGGCGCGGGAGCTGGCACGGCTGGCTTGAAAAGCTGCCCGAGCGTTTTAGCCAGCAGACCAGCCATCTTGATGATGAAAAAGAGCTGCGCCACCTCAATCGCGGCCTGCGCAGATTTATCCTCGGGACGATCGTGGTGTTCTCCTCCATTCTGGCGCTGCTGTGCATCACCCAGCCGTTTAACCCTCTGGCACAGTTTATTTTCCTGATCCTGCTGTGGGGCGTGGCGCTGCTGGTACGGCGGCTGCCGGGGCGCTTCTCCGCGCTGATGATGATCGTGCTGTCGCTCACCGTCTCCTGCCGCTATATCTGGTGGCGCTATACCTCCACGCTAAACTGGAACGATCCGGTCAGCCTGGTGTGCGGGCTGGTGCTGCTGTTTGCGGAAACCTACGCCTGGCTGGTGCTGGTGATGGGCTATTTCCAGGTGGTCTGGCCGCTTAACCGCCAGCCGGTGCCGATGCCGAAGGACACCAACACCTGGCCGGTGGTGGACATCTTTGTGCCGACCTATAACGAAGATCTGAGCGTGGTGAAGGGCACTATTTACGCGTCGCTGGGCATCGACTGGCCGAAGGACAAACTCAATATCTGGATTCTGGACGACGGCGGGCGCGATGAGTTTCGCCGCTTCGCCGATCGGGTTGGGGTAAAATACATCGCCCGCACCACCCATGAACACGCCAAGGCGGGGAACATCAATAACGCGCTCAAGCATGCGACCGGCGAGTTTGTGGCGATCTTCGACTGCGACCACGTGCCGACGCGCTCGTTCCTGCAGCTGACGATGGGCTGGTTCTTTAAAGAGAAGCAGCTGGCGATGATGCAGACGCCGCACCACTTCTTCTCGCCTGACCCGTTTGAACGCAACCTCGGGCGGTTCCGCAAAACGCCTAACGAAGGCACGCTGTTCTACGGTCTGGTGCAGGACGGGAACGACATGTGGGACGCCACTTTCTTCTGCGGTTCCTGCGCGGTTATTCGCCGCGAGCCGCTGGACGCCATCGGCGGCATTGCGGTGGAAACGGTGACGGAAGATGCTCACACCTCTTTGCGCCTGCACCGTCGCGGCTGGACCTCTGCCTACCTGCGAATTCCTCAGGCTGCTGGCCTGGCCACGGAAAGCCTGTCGGCGCATATCGGACAGCGCATTCGCTGGGCGCGCGGCATGACGCAGATCTTCCGCCTGGACAACCCGCTGTTCGGTAAAGGCCTCAAATTTGCCCAGCGCCTGTGCTACGCCAACGCCATGTTCCACTTCCTGTCCGGCATTCCGCGCCTAATCTTCCTCACCGCGCCGCTGGCGTTTTTGCTGCTGCACGCCTATATCATTTACGCCCCGGCGCTGATGATCGCGCTGTTCGTACTGCCGCACATGATTCACGCCAGCCTGACCAACTCGAAGATTCAGGGCAAATATCGCCACTCTTTCTGGAGCGAAATCTACGAAACGGTGCTGGCCTGGTATATCGCCCAGCCGACCCTGGTGGCGCTTTTTAACCCGCACAAAGGCAAGTTCAACGTCACGGCGAAGGGCGGCCTGGTGGAAAATGAATACGTCGACTGGGTGATCACCAAACCTTACCTGTGGCTGGTGCTGCTCAATTTGCTTGGCGTGGCGTTCGGCGTCTGGCGCTTCTTCTACGGCCCGGAAAATGAAGTGCTCACGGTGGTGGTCAGCGTGATCTGGGTCTTCTACAACCTGATCATTTTGGGCGGGGCGGTAGCCGTTTCCGTGGAGAGCAAGCAGGTTCGCCGGGCGCACCGCGTTGAAATTGCGATGCCTGCGGCTATCGCTCGTGAAGACGGGCATTTGTTCCCTTGCACCGTGCATGACTATTCCGACGGCGGCGTGGGCATCAAAATTCACGGCCCGGCCAACGTGCTGGAAGGGCAAAAAGTGAATCTGCTGCTCAAACGCGGGCAGCAGGAATTCTTTTTCCCGGCGCAGGTGATGCGCGTATTTGATAACGAAGTTGGCTTACAGCTCGCCAATATGACGACTCGCCAGCATATCGACTTTATTCAATGTACCTTTGCCCGGGCGGATACCTGGGCGCTATGGCAGGACAGTTTCCCGGAAGATAAGCCGCTGGAAAGCCTGCTGGATATCCTCAAGCTTGGCTTCCGTGGTTACCGACATCTGGCGGAGTTTGCTCCTCCGTCGCTGAAATTTGTTTTCCACTCCATCACCCTGGCGGTGGACTGGATTGTGTCATTTATTCCGCGCAGCCCGGTGGAAACCCGAGCAGAACAGCGGACCGTGTCTGCACTGGCCCAACAATGATGAAAATGCGATGAAAAGAAAACTCTCCTGGTTTTGCGCGGCGGCACTAGGCCTTAATGCCCTGCCGATGATGATGGCCAACGCTGCGGACGAGGTAGCGCCAGAACAGCCCGCGGCGGTGGTTCCGACCTCCGTTCCCTCGCCGGATACGACGCCGACTGCGCCCGTGCCTGCAACCGCCGCTGCGCCTGATGCGTCGGCTGTCCCTGCGGCTCCGGCTGATGGCAACGCGCCTGTCGGGCAGGTGATGCCCGGCGTCGCTCGCGCCAACGCGCCCATCGTGGCCGACAATATTCCTTCCCGCGACGTGAAGCTGAGCTTTGCGCAGATCGCGCCGCCTCCGGGCAGCATGGTGCTGCGCGGCATCAACCCGACCGGTTCGGTTGAGTTTGGCATGCGCAGCGACGAGGTTGTCTCTAAGGCGATGCTCAACCTGGAATACACGCCGTCTCCAGCGTTGCTGCCGGTGCAGTCCCAGCTCAAGGTTTATCTCAACGATGAGCTGATGGGCGTGCTGCCGGTGACCAAAGAACAGCTGGGCAAAAAAACCTTCGCCCAGATGCCCATCGACCCGCTGTACATCACCGACTTCAACCGTGTACGCCTCGAGTTTGTTGGCCACTACCGCGATATTTGTGAAAACCCTGCGAACTCTACGCTGTGGCTGGACGTTGGCCGCAGCAGCTCGCTGGCGCTGACCTACCAGGGGCTGCCGGTGCAAAACGACCTGTCGCACTTCCCGATTCCATTCTTTGACGGCCGTGACGATCGCCCGCTGGTACTGCCGATGGTCTTTGCCGGCACGCCGGATATCGAACAGCAGCGCGCAGCCGGTATTATCGCCTCCTGGTTCGGCTCCCGCACCGTGTGGCGCGGCCAGAAGTTCCCGGTGCTTTACAACCAGATGCCGGACCGCAACGCTATCGTGTTTGCCACCAACGACAAACGCCCTGACTTCCTGCGCGACCATCCGCCGGTGAAGGCGCCGACGGTTGAAATGATTAGCCACCCGGACAACCCTTACGTGAAGCTGCTGGTCGTCTTTGGCCGCGACGACAAAGACCTTATCCAGGCAGCCAAAGGTATCGCTCAGGGTAACGTGCTGTTCCGCGGTAACAGCGTGACCGTCGACGACGTGAAGCCGCTTCTGCCGCGTCAGCCGTACGATGCGCCGAACTGGGTGCGTACGGACCGGCCGATTACCTTCGGCGAGCTGAAAAGCTATGAAGAGCAGCTCCAGTCCAGCGGGCTTGAGCCCTCTTCGATTAACGTCACGCTGAACCTGCCGCCGGACCTGTATCTGATGCGCAGTAACGGCATCGATATGGACCTGAAATATCGCTACACCGCGCCGCCGATCAAAGACAGCTCGCGGATGGACATCAGCCTGAACAACCAGTTCTTACAGGCATTTAACCTGCAGCCGAACGAAGAGAACAGCAAGCTGCTGCTGCGCCTGCCGGTGCTGCAAGGCCTGCTCGACGGCAAAAACGACGTGGCGATCCCTGCGCTGCGGCTGGGCGCCGCCAACCAGCTGCGCTTCGATTTCTCCTACATGAACCCGATGCCCGGCGGCTCGATTGAAAACTGCATTACCTTCCAGCCGGTGCAGAACCACGTAGTCATTGAAGACGAATCGACCATCGACTTCTCTAACTATTACCACTTCATTGCGATGCCGGATCTGCGCTCGTTTGCCAACGCGGGCTTCCCGTTCAGCCGCATGGCGGACCTGTCGCAAACCATCGTGGTGGTGAACAAAGAGCCGAAGCCGGCGCAGGTTAACGCCATGCTGGACGCGCTGGGTACCATTGGCGCACAGACTGGCTTCCCGGCGATTAACGTCACCCTCACCGACGATGCCAGTACGATTCAGGGGAAAGACGCCGATATCATGATCGTCGGCACGATCCCGGACAGGCTGAAGGACGATAAGCGCGTCGACCTGCTGGTGGACGCGGCGAAAAGCTGGGTGAAAACCCCGATGCGCCAGTCGGCACTGCAAACCGTGATGGCGGATAAAAACGACCGCGTAGCGGATGCGCAGACGACCATCTCTTCGCAGGGGGCAATGGCCGCCGTAGTGGGCTTCCAGTCGCCATACAACGATCAGCGCAGCGTTGTGGCGCTGCTGGCCGATAGCCCGCGCGGCTATGAACTGCTGAACAACGCGATGAACGACAGCGGCAAACGGGCGGCGATGTCCGGCTCGGTGGCGGTGATTCGCGAGTCCGGCGTCAACGGCATTCGCGTCGGCGATATTTACTACGTCGGGCACCTGCCGTGGTTCGAACGCGTCTGGTACGCGCTTTCCAGTCACCCGGTGCTGCTGGCCTTCCTGGCGGCGGTGAGCGTGGTGCTGCTGGCGTGGGTGCTGTGGCGTATTCTGCGTATTCTTAGCCGTCGTCGTATCGACCCGGATGACGAGTAACTGCCGATGAGATTCTGGAAAGGGGCGCTGCTGTCAGGCTTGCTGGCCGTGTCCCTCTCCGGCCGGGCCGACTGCGGCTGGCCCGGCTGGGAGCAGTTCAAAAAGGATTACGTCAGCGACGAAGGCCGGGTGATTGACCCGAGCGACGAGCGCAAAATTACGACGTCCGAAGGGCAAAGCTACGCGCTATTTTTTGCCCTCGCCGCCAACGACAAAAAAGCCTTCGCCCGGCTGCTGCGCTGGACGGAAAACAATCTTGCCCAGGGCTCGCTGAAAAACCATCTTCCGGCCTGGCTGTGGGGGCGCAAAGACGACAACAGCTGGACGGTACTGGACGATAATTCGGCCAGCGATGCGGACATGTGGATCGTCTGGAGCCTGCTTGAGGCCGGGCGGCTGTGGGACATGCCGGGCTATACGCGGCTGGGGCAGCGGTTGCTCAAGCGGGTGGCCAAAGAGGAAGTGGCGAAGGTGCCCGGTCTGGGATACATGCTCTTGCCGGGCAAGCAGGGCTTTAACCATGCTCCGACCTGGCGATTTAATCCGAGCTATTTGCCGCCGCAGGTACTGCAACGCGTGTCGCGCTACAGCGGCCCGTGGACGGCGATGCGTGCAACCAACAAACGTTTATTGCTCGAAACTTCCCCGAAAGGCTTCGCGCCCGACTGGGTGGACTGGAATGAAGGTAAAGGCTGGCAGCTCAAGGCCAAAGAGCCGCTGGTCGGCAGCTACGACGCGATTCGCGTTTATCTGTGGGCGGGCATGATGGCGCATAACGATCCGCTCAGGGCGCAGCTGTTGCAACGCTGGCAGCCCATGGCGGAGATCACCGCCCAGAGCGGATTGCCGCCGGAGCAGGTGCTGGTCGACACGGGCGAGCGCAGGGGCAGCGGCCCGCCGGGCTTCTCGAGCGCCCTGTTACCTTTTTTGCAGGGCAACAAGGCACAGGAAGTGCAGCGCCAGCGGGTGCTCGACAACCAGCCGCAGCACGACGCCTATTACAGCTATGTCCTTACGCTTTTCGGCCAGGGATGGGACCAGCAACATTTTCGTTTTAATGCTCAGGGTGAGTTAATCCCGAACTGGGGTCAGGTATGCGCAAATTCTCGATAAATATGATTAGCTTATCTCTGGGGCTGGCGCTTATGCCGCTGGCTGTGGCCGCCGTCACGCCGCAGCAGCAGCTGTTGGATCAGGTGCGGCTGGGTGAAGCCAGTAAACGCGAGGACCTGGTCCGCCAGTCCCTGTATCGCCTGGAATTAATGGATCCCAATAATCTGGACGTCATTGCCGCGCGCCTGCGCTATTTGCTGCGTCAGGGCGACAACGCCGGGGCGCGCAAGCAGCTCGATCGACTCTCCCAGCTGGCTCCGTCCTCTGCGGCTTACCAGCAGTCGCAAACCACCATGATGCTTTCCACGCCGGAAGGCCGCCAGCAGCTCCAGCAGGCGCGCCTGCTGGCGACAACCGGGCACACCGAAGAGGCCGCTGCGGCCTATCAAAAAATCTTTAACGGCAATCCGCCGGCGGGCGATCTGGCCGTTGAATACTGGACGCTGATGGCCAAAGAGCCCGCAAGGCGTTCCCAGGCTATCGACAAACTTAAAGCGCTGAACGCCGCTAACCCCGGCAACGCCGAACTGCGGGCTAATCTGGCGCGGCTCATGTTCGCCAACGGCCGCAGCGCCGAAGGCTTTGAAGTGCTGACGCAGATGGCAAAATCTAACGCCAGCCGAGGCGATGCGGCAACGATATGGTATGACCAAATCAGCAATATGCCGGTGAGCGATGCCAGCGTGCTGGCGCTGCAAAAATTCCTCGCCACCTTCAGCGAAGGCGACACCGTTGACTCTGCGCGAACCAAACTTGCCGAGCAGCAAAAACAGCTTGCCGATCCGGCGTTCAAGGCGCGATCGCAGGGGCTGGCCGAGGTTAGCAGCGGCAGCGGGGCTAAAGCGGTGCCGCAGCTTCAGGAAGCCGTGGCGGCCAACCACAACGACAGCGAAGCCGTAGGTGCTTTGGGCCAGGCGTATTCGCAGCAGGGCAACCGCGCCCGCGCCGTGCAGCAGTTCGAAAAAGCGATCCGCATGGATCCGAACAGCGACAACCGCGGCAAGTGGGACAGCCTGCTGCAAACCAACCGTTACTGGCTGCTGATCCAGCAGGGCGATGCGCAGCTCAAAGCCAACAACCCGGCGGGCGCGCAGCAGAAATATCAGCAGGCGCGCGGCGTCGACAATACCGACAGCTATGCGGTGCTCGGCCTCGGCGACGTGGCCGTGGCGCGCAAAGATGACGCGGCAGCCGAGCGCTATTATCAACAGGCGCTGCGTATGGACAGCGGCAACAGCAATGCCGTGCGCGGTCTGGCAAATATTTACCGCCGCCAGTCCCCCGAACGGGCAACGGCCTATATTCAGAGCCTGTCGGCCAGCCAGCGGCGCAGCATTGATGACATTCAGCGCGGTCTGGAAGGCGACCGCCTGGAACAGGAAGCCACCGCGCTGGAAAGCCAGGGCCAGTGGGCGCGAGCCGCAGAAGTGCAGCGCCAGCGCCTGAAGCTCGATCCGGATAGCGTGTGGATCGCTTACCGTCTCGGCAAAGATCTGTACGCCGCCGGGAAACGCAGCGAGGCGGATGCGCTGATGAACGGCCTTGCGCGTCGCCGCCCGGCGGATGCGGAGCAGGTCTATGCCAACGGGCTTTATCTGTCGGGCAATAATCAGGCTGAAGCGGCGCTGACTCATCTCAACACGTTGCCGCGCAGCCAGTGGAATGACAATATCAACGAGCTGGCCGACCGGCTGCAAAGCAATCGCGTGATGGAAACGGCGAATCGCCTGCGCGACGGCGGCAAAGAGGCCGAGGCTATTGCGCTGCTCAAACAGCAGCCGCCGTCCGACCGGGTCGATCTGACGCTGGCCGACTGGGCGACGCAGCGGGGCGATAACAGCACCGCCGTGGCGCAGTATCAGCAGGTTTTACAGCGCGATCCTAAAAATACGGATGCGCGTCTGGGCCTGGCGGAAGTCTATGTTGCGCAGGGGGATAAGGCGCAGGCCCGCGAGCAGCTGGCGCAGATGCCGCAGGCTCCGGCAGCCGAGCCGCCGTCGGTGAACACCGAACGCCGTATCGCTAACGTGCAGTCCGCGCTGGGCGACAAGGCTCAGGCGGAGCAGATTTACTCGCGTATCATTCCCGCAGCGAAAAGCCAGCCGCCTTCGATGGAAAGCGCAATGGTTCTGCGGGATGCCGCACGCTTCCAGGCGGAAAACCATCAGCCGCAGCAGGCGCTGGAAACCTACAGGGACGCCATGGTTTCATCCGGCGTGGCCGACAAGCGCCCGATGGACAACGATACCTTCACGCGTCTGACGCGCAACGATGCCAAAGACGACTGGCTGAAGCGCGGCGTGCGCAGCGACGCGGCGGATCTTTATCGCCAGCAGGATGTGAACGTCACGCTCGACCATGATTACTGGGGATCGAGCGGCACGCCGGGCTATTCCGACCTGCAGGCCCATACCACTATGTTGCAGGTGGACGCACCGCTGAGCGATGGTCGGATGTGGTTCCGCACCGACGTGGTCGGAATGGATGCCGGCACGTTTAACAACAGCGGCGACGGCGGTTACAACGAACGCTGGGGCACCTGTGCGGAGAATACCTGCACCGGCAGCAACCACCAGCGGGCTAACGGCGCAAGCCTTGCCGTCGGCTGGAAAAACGCGACCTGGGCTGCGGATATCGGCACCACGCCGCTCGGCTTTGACGTGGTGGATGTGGTCGGCGGCGTCAGCTACAGCGACGATTTAGGCCCGCTGGGCTACACGCTTGACGCGCACCGACGGCCAATTTCCAGCTCGATGCTGTCGTTTGCAGGCCAGCGCGATCCGAATACCAATACCGTCTGGGGCGGCGTGCGCGCCACGGGTATCGGCGTCAGCACCAGCTATGACAAAGGTGAGGCGAACGGCGTTTGGGCAAGCCTGAGCGGCGACACGCTCACCGGAAAGAACGTTGAGGACAACTGGCGCGTGCGCTTCATGACGGGCTATTACTACAAGCTCATCAACGAAAACAACCGTCGTCTGACCGTCGGCCTGACCAATATGCTCTGGCACTACGATAAAGACCTGAGCGATTACTTCCTCGGCCAGGGCGGCTATTACAGCCCGCAGCAGTACGTGTCGTTTGCGATTCCGGTTATCTGGCGGCAGCGCACGGAAAACTGGTCGTGGGAGCTGGGCGGCTCCGGCTCCTGGTCGTACTCCAAATCCAACGCCGGGAAGCGCTACCCGATTTCCAGCCTGGTGCCGAATAACGACGATTATCCGGACCGCGACGATCCGTTTAGCGGCAGCAGCAGCAACGGCTTTGGTTACACGGCCCGTGCGCTGGTGGAGCGCAGGATAGATTCCCACTGGTCGATTGGCGCGGGGATAGATATTCAGCAGGCGAAAGACTACACGCCGAGCCACGCGCTGATTTTCGTGCGCTACTCGCTGGCGGGCTGGCAGGGCGATATGAATATGCCGCCGCAGCCTTTGGTGCCTTACGCCGATTTCTGACGGGAGATCGTTTCCCCTTCTCCTCAAGGGAGAGGGGGGCTTACCGGCCCGGAAACAGATTTTCCCTATTCGTCCCGCGCAACCCCCTAAAACCGCCCGCAATGCAGTATACTCAGCCCGCATAAGATTATGCTTAGGCGGGCAGAGAAATAGCGGAGAGTGAGCTTGCGAGTCAGTCGTTCCCTAACGATTAAACAAATGGCGATGGTGTCGGCCGTCTCCGTGGTTTTTATCTTCATTTTTATCGTCGTGCAGCTCTTTCACTTCGTGCAGCAGAGCCGCTATGACACGGCCAGCCAGATGGAAAAAATCGCCCATTCGGTGCGTCTGCCCCTGTCTGAGGCCATCCTGAAGGCGGATATTCCGCAGGCTGAGGCCATCCTCACCCAGATTCAACCCGCCGGTATTCTCAGCCGGGCCGACGTGGTGCTGCCTAACCAGTTCCAGGCGCTGCGCAAAAGTTTTGCCCCAGAGCGCCCGATTCCCGTCTGGATTGCGCGGCTGTTTGAGCTGCCGGTCCAAATCTCCCTGCCGCTTTATTCGCTAGAACGCCCGGCAAACCCACAGCCGCTGGCTTACCTGGTACTGCAGGCGGATTCCTGGCGGATGTATAAATTCATCATCAGCACGATTTCCACGCTGCTGACCACCTATCTGCTGCTGGCGCTGATTTTATCGGTGGCGATCAGCTGGTCGATTAACCGGCTGATTATTCATCCGCTGCGAAAGATTGCCCGCGAGCTGGATAACCTCACTCCGCAGGATGCGGCGGCACATCAGCTGAAGCTGCCGCCCCTGCACCACGACGATGAAATCGGCATGCTGGTGCGCAGCTATAACCGTAATCAGCAGATGTCATTGCGCCTGCATCAGGAAATGGGCGCGATGAGCACGCGCCATGCGGTGACGGACCTGCCGAACAAAACGCTGCTGCTGGCGCTGCTCGAACAGCTGGTGGCCACCGAGAAGCACAGCGCGCTGATCGTTGTCGCCAGTGAAACGCTGAACGACGCCGCCGGGGTGCTCAACGAAGAGCAGCGCGAAACGCTGCTGCTGACGATGGTGAGCAAAATGCGCAGCGTGCTGCCGCCGAATATGGTGCTGGCGCAGCTAAGCGGCAACGATTTCGGCATTCTTGCCCACGGCACGAAAGATTCCTGGCACGCGATGGCGCTGGCGCAGCAGATAATGGCGGTGCTCAATGAAACGTTACCGATTAACGGCCTCCAGCTCAGACCGACCGCCAGCATTGGCATTGCGATGTACCACGGTGCCCTGACGGCGGAGCAGCTTTATCGCCGCGCGGTATCCGCCGCGTTTTCCGCCCGCCGCCACGGCAAAAATCAAATTCAGTTCTTCGACCCGGAGCAAATGGAGAAGGCGCAGCGTCGCCTGACCGAAGAGCACGATATTCTCAACGCGCTGGAAAACCAGCGGTTTGCCGTTTGGCTACAGCCGCAGGTCAATATGGCCAGCGGCGAAACGGTCAGCGCTGAAGTTCTGTTGCGCATGCGCCAGCCGGACGGGAGCTGGGCGCTGCCGGAAGGGCTGATTGAGCGTATTGAAGCCTGCGGGCTGATGGTGACGATTGGCACCTGGATCCTCGAGGAGGCCTGCCGCACGCTCTCCGCCTGGCAGAAAAGAGGGATCGCTCTGCCGCTGAGCGTGAATCTTTCCGCGCTTCAGCTGCTGCATGAAGCGATGGTGCCTTCGCTGCTGGAGCTGATTACCCGCTACCGCATTCAGCCCGGCACGCTGATTCTGGAAGTGACCGAAAGCCGCAGGATTGATGACCCGGACGCGGCGGTAAAAATCCTGCGTCCGCTGCGTAAAGCGGGCGTCAGGATCGCGCTGGACGACTTTGGCATGGGCTACGCCAGCCTGCGCCATCTGCACCATATGAAGTCGCTGCCGATTGACGCTCTGAAAATCGACAAGAGCTTCGTAGACGGCCTGCCGGGAGACGGCGCAATGGTCAGCGTCATTGTCGCGATGGCTAAAACGCTGGATCTCAAGCTGGTGGCCGAAGGCGTGGAGCAAACCGCGCAGCGCGACTGGCTGCTGGCCGAAGGTGTCACGGTTGCCCAGGGCTATTTGTTCTCTAAGGCTTTGACGCTCGACGAATTTGAAACGCGCTATTTACCGGCGGCCATCGAGTAGCTGTTTTGTTGCATATGTTACTGGGCTGGCGCGAGCCAGCTCAATTATTTAACAATTTTGTTTACAAATTAGCGCTGTATCACGTCCAACACGTTTAGTGGGTGTTATTTTGCAACCGCAGGCCGAAAGGCAAACGCGGCTTTGCGGAATTTTTCCTCTCAAGGACACCCTATGAAAATCTCTCTCTTCAAAAGCCTTTATTTCCAGGTGCTGAGTGCCATCGCCCTCGGTATTTTGCTCGGGCATTTCTACCCGGAGCTGGGCGCACAGATGAAACCGCTTGGCGATGCCTTCGTTAAGCTCATTAAAATGATCATCGCCCCCGTTATCTTCTGCACCGTCGTGACCGGTATCGCCGGCATGGAAAGCATGAAGGCGGTTGGGCGCACCGGCGCGGTGGCGCTGCTCTATTTCGAAGTGGTCAGCACTATCGCGCTGATCATCGGCCTTATCGTGGTGAACGTTCTGCAACCGGGCGCGGGGATGAACGTGGACCCTTCAACGCTGGATGCCAAAGCGGTGGCGATGTACGCCGAGCAGGCCCAGCAGCAGGGGGTGGTCGCGTTTTTACTGGATGTGATTCCGGGCAGCGTGATTGGCGCCTTCGCCAGCGGGAATATCCTGCAGGTGCTGCTGTTTGCCGTGCTGTTTGGCTTTGCGCTGCATCGTCTGGGCCACAAGGGCCAGCTGATTTTCAACGTCATTGAAAGCTTCTCGCAGGTTATCTTCGGCATTATCAACATGATCATGCGCCTTGCGCCAATCGGCGCCTTCGGGGCGATGGCGTTCACCATCGGCAAATACGGCGTGGGCTCGCTGGTGCAGCTCGGCCAGCTGATTATCTGCTTCTATATCACCTGTATTCTGTTTGTCGTGCTCGTGCTGGGGTCGATTGCCCGCGTGACCGGCTTTAGCATCTTCAAGTTCATTCGCTACATCAAGGAAGAGCTGCTGATCGTGCTGGGGACCTCCTCCTCCGAATCCGCGCTGCCGCGCATGCTTGATAAGATGGAGAAGCTCGGCTGCCGTAAGTCAGTGGTGGGGTTGGTTATCCCAACGGGCTACTCTTTTAACCTCGACGGCACCTCGATTTATCTGACGATGGCGGCGGTGTTTATCGCTCAGGCCACCAACAGCCATATGGATATTTTCCATCAGATCACGCTGCTGGTTGTGCTGCTGCTCTCTTCTAAAGGTGCGGCGGGCGTGACGGGCAGCGGGTTTATCGTGCTGGCGGCCACTATCTCAGCCGTAGGTCATCTGCCGGTGGCAGGACTGGCCCTGATTCTGGGGATTGACCGCTTTATGTCCGAGGCTCGCGCTTTGACTAACCTGGTCGGCAACGGCGTAGCGACCGTCGTGGTGGCTAAATGGGTTAAGCAGCTCGATGAGAAACAGCTTAGGGAAACTCTGGATAACAAACATTCCGCCAAAAAAGTGACCGAAGTCTCCTCTTAATCCCCTCAATTGCCCGCGGCGACTTGCCCTCGCTGCGGGTGACTGCGCATAATTACCCCCAACTACGATAGCCCTTGGCTATTTTTTTTATTTTTACGTGACGTTTTCGCGCGGATGCGGTCAAACGGAGTGGTGAAACGTCGCCAACGTCGGTTATTTCAGGTCATGCTGCGCCGCCGTTATACTTTTTAACCAGGAATGTTTCTCAGGGGTTCACATGCAGGGCACCAAAATTCGACTCTTAGCTGGCGGATTGCTGTTGGTCGCCGCCGCCGGTAACGTGCAGGCAGAAACGCTACAGCCCGATCCAGCCTGGCAGGGGGGCCAGCTTGCAAATGGTTTCCAGTGGCAGGTGCTTGCCACTCCCCAGCGCCCCAGCGATCGTGTAGAAATCCGTCTGATGGTGAACACCGGCTCCTTAACCGAGAGCACCCAGCAGAGCGGCTACAGCCACTTTTTGCCTCGTCTGGCACTGACTCAGCACGGCAGCCTGCAACCGCTGCAGGCGCGTTCGTTATGGCAGCAGAGCGTCGATCCCTCGCGTCCTCTGCCGCCGGTTATCGTTTCCTATGATTTCACGCTGTTTAATCTCAGCCTGCCCAATAACCGCAACGATCTTCTGAAAGAAGCGCTGACGTTTTTGGCGGACAGCAGCGGCAATATGGCGATTACGCCTGAAACGGTGAACACCGCCCTGCAAACGCAGGATATGGTCGCCACCTGGCCGATGGACACTCAGGACAGCTGGTGGCGCTATCGCCTGAAAGGCTCCGCGCTGTTGGGCCATGACCCGGCGGAAAACCTTAAGCAGCCGGTAGACGCTGATCAGCTCGATAGCTTCTATAAAAAATGGTACACCCCGGACGCCATGACGCTGATTGTGGTCGGCAACGTGGACAGCCGCAGCGTTGCGGAGCAAATCAATAAAACTTTCGGCGAGCTGAAAGGCAAACGCGAAACGCCCGCTCCGGTCCCGACGCTTTCCCCTCTCAAGCCAGAACCGGTCAGCCTGATGACCGACAGCGTGCGCCAGGATCGCCTGTCGCTGATGTGGGATACCCCGTGGCAGCCCATCCGCGAATCCGCCGCGCTGCTGCGCTACTGGCGCGCAGATCTGGCCCGCGAGGCGCTGTTCTGGCACGTTCAGCAGAATCTCAGCAAAGGTAGCGCTAAAGACCTCAATCTGAGCTTCGACTGCCGCGTGCTGTATCAGCGTGCGCAGTGCGGCATCAATCTCGATACGCCAAACGACAAACTGAATGCCAATCTGGCCTCCGTCGGCCATGAGCTGCTTAAGGTGCGTGATAAGGGGCTGTCGCAGGAAGAGTTCGACGCGCTGATCGCGCAGAAGAGCACGGAGCTGACGAAGCTGTTCGCCACCTATGCCCGCACCGATACCGACGTGCTGATCAGCCAGCGCCTGCGCTCGCTGCAAAATCAGGTGGTGGATATCGCGCCGGAGCAGTATCAGAAGCTGCGCCAGGACTTCCTGAACAGCCTGACGGTGAACATGCTCAATCAGGATCTGCGCCAGCAGCTTTCCCAGGATATGTCTCTGGTACTGCTGCAGCCGAAGGGCGAGCCGGAGTTCAATATGAAGGAGCTGCAGGCCACGTGGGATAAGGTGATGAAACCTGCTCAGCCGCAGCCGCTGAATGATAGCCCTAAGCAGGACGTTTCGGATATTCCGCCGGCCGCGTAGCTGCTGGATAGCCTCACCCCAGACCTCTCCCTTGAAGGAGAGGGCGGGGTGAGGGGATGATGTTAATCAGGCATTGCCGCTTCAGGAATAATGGCTCCGCGATATTGAATCACGGTGCTCGCCGTCAGGTGTCCGCGTTTCGCGGCTTCTTCCGCGCTGCCGCCGGTCAGGCGAACGGCCAGATAGCCCGCGCTGAATGAGTCACCCGCCGCGGTAGTATCGATGACTTTCTCTTTTGGCAGCTTCACCGCTGGAACCTCAAGCAGCTTCTCGCCCTCACTCGCCACCAGGCAGGACTCCGCGCCGCGCTTAATCACCACTTCGCTCACGCCAGCCGCCTGCGTGCGCTGAATCACTTCTGCAACCGGCTTTTCGCCCCACAGCAGGTCTTCGTCATCTAACGTCAGGAAGGCGATGTCCGTACAGGCCAGCATTTGCTGATAAACCCGCTGCGTCTCTTCTTTACTCGCCCACAGGCGCGGGCGGTAATTGTTGTCGAAAATCACTTTGCAGCCGTTGGCTCGCGCTTTGCCCAGCAGCGCCATTAATTTTTCGCGGCTGGCGGCGTTAAGAATGGCAAGGCTAATGCCGCTCAGGTACAGGTAGTCAAAGCGGGCCAGCTCGGCGCAGATGGCCTCAGCCTGCTCGCTTTCGAGCCAGAAACGCGCTGCCGCTTCGTTGCGCCAGTAGTAAAAGGTGCGTTCGCCCTGAGCGTCGGTTTCGATGTAGTACAGGCCCGGCAGGCGGTGTTCAAGACGCTGAGTGAGTTCGGTATGCACGTTCTCTTCGCGCCACGCATCCAGCATTTGCTGGCTGAAGTTATCTTCTCCCAACGCCGTGACGTAATGCACTTCCAGGTCGGCAGGTTTAACCTGGCGGGCAAGGTAAACGGAGGTGTTAAGGGTATCGCCGCCGAAGCCGCGGCTGACTTCTGGCCCTTTTTGCGACAGTTCAATCATACATTCGCCGATAACGGCAATTTTCCGGTTTGGCATAAGTTGAGAACCTGAATTTTTAAAAATTGCCGACAGTGTGGGCCGAGCCCAAAAACGAGTCAAACATTTTAAAACACCGTTTCGGAAAACTTTGAGCTGTGCCAGCTTATTGAGGCTGTGACATAAACCCGCGAAGACCACTTTGCCTCAATGATGAACATAAAGTTATCAATCACGACGCCGATAACCTTTCGACGAGCCACCTGAGTTATCAAGTCAAACAGGACGTGCATGATGAAGTTGAAGCAGATCACTCACCGGCTTAACACGGCTGAAGCGAGTATCGAAAGTTTGCAGGAACGGCGATTTTGGCTACAGTGCCATCGACAGTATACCTTTCAGCCGATTTACAAAATCGACGGCGCGTTAATGGCGGTGGAGCTGCTGACGGTGGTGACGCATCCGGGTGAGCCGGACATCCGCATTCCGCCGGACCGCTACTTTGCGTCGATTTCCACGCGTAGCCGCCTGAATGTGATTGAAGAGCAGCTGCATCTGCTGGAAGAGTGGCAGGCCACATTTATCGGCCACAGCATTCTGGCTTCGGTCAACGTTGACGGCCCGACCCTGATGGCAATGAAATATCACCAGCCGATTCTGGCGCTGATCGATAAGCTGCCGTGGGTGCGCTTTGAGCTGGTGGAACACATCACCCAGCCGCAGGCGGCAACCCTTGCGCGGATGCACGAATTTGGCCCGCTGTGGCTCGACGACTTTGGCACCGGCATGGCCAATTTCTCGGCCCTGAGCGAAGTCCGCTACGACTACATCAAAGTTGCGCGCGACCTGTTCATCATGCTGCGTAAAAGTGAAGAGGGCCGCACGCTGTTTACCGGGCTGCTGCAGCTAATGAACCGCTACTGCAAAGGTGTGATCGTTGAAGGCGTTGAAACAATAGATGAATGGCGAGACGTGCAGTCTTCCCCGGCCTTTGCCGCGCAGGGGTATTATCTTTCCCGCCCCGTGCCGTTTGAAAACCTGGAAAACGTGCTGATTCGCCTTCCCTGATGCCGTTTTGCTGACGCTAAACTATCTTTAAATAAAGTTAGCCAAAGCAGGAAGGTGAAGGCATGACGAGAACCAGTAAAGTTATCAGCGGAGTTGTCGGGGTTTTATTGTTGTTGGTTGTGGTGGTAATCATCGTGATTGCTACGTTTGACTGGAACAGGCTCAAACCGACCATCAACCAAAAAGTCTCGACGGAACTGAACCGTCCCTTTGCCATACGCGGCGATTTGGGCGTGGCCTGGGAACGCAATAAGGAAGAAACAGGCTGGCGAAGCTGGGTGCCCTGGCCGCACGTTCACGCCGAAGATATTATTCTCGGCAATCCCCCGGATATTCCCGAAGTTACCATGGTGCATTTGCCGCGCGTAGATGCCACGCTTGCGCCGCTAGCGCTGCTCACCAAAACCGTTTATATCCCGTGGATCAAGCTGGTTCAGCCTGATGCGCGGATCGTTCGCCTGTCCGAAAAGAACAACAACTGGACGTTTCACCTCGCGGGAGACGAGAACAAAGATCCCAACGCGCCGCCGTCCGCCTGGTCGTTCCGCATGGACAATATTCTGTTCGATAAAGGACGGATATCCGTTGACGACAAGGTGACGAAAGCGGACATGGAGATCATCGTCGATCCGCTGGGCAAGCCGCTGCCATTTAACGAAGTCTCCGGCGCGAAGCCAACCGGAAAAGATGCTGCCAGCGCGGGTGATTACGTCTTCGGCCTGAAGGTGAATGGCCGCTATAACGGCGAGCCCATTGAAGGCACGGGGAAAATTGGCGGCATGCTGGCCCTGCGCAGCGAAGGGGATACGGCTTTCCCCGTTCAGGCAGACGTTCGCTCGGGTAGCTCCCGCGTGGCGCTTATCGGCACTATTAACGATCCGATGAAAATGGGCGGCGTGGATTTACGCCTGAAATTCTCCGGTGATTCGCTGGGCAACCTCTACGATCTGACCGGCGTGCTGCTGCCTGATACGCCGCCGTTTGAAACGGATGGGCACCTGCTGGCGAAAATTGACACGGAGAAAGGCTCGGTCTTCCGCTATCAAAATTTCAACGGTCGCATCGGCGACAGCGATATTCACGGTTCTTTGACCTTCACCCAGGGCAAACCGAGGCCGAAGCTCGAGGGCGATCTGGAGTCGAAACAGCTGCGGCTGGCGGATTTAGGCCCGCTCATCGGCGTGGATTCCGGTAAAGGGGCGCAGCAAAGCAAAAAGGCCGAGGAGCAAAAAGGCGAGAAAACCGTGCAGCCCGCCGACAAAGTGCTGCCGTACGATCGCTTTGAAACGGACAAATGGAACGTGATGGATGCGGACGTGCGCTTTAAAGGCGGCCGCATTGAGCACAGCGGTACGCTGCCGCTGAGCGATCTGTCGACTCACGTGATCCTGAATAACGCCGACCTGCGTCTCCAGCCGCTTAAGTTTGGCATGGCGGGCGGCACCATCAGCGCCAATATTCATCTTGAAGGCGACAAGAAGCCGATGCAGGGCAAGGCGGACATCAAGGCGCGTCGTTTGCAGCTCAAACAGCTGATGCCTAAGGTGGAGTCGATGCAGAAAACGCTCGGCGAGCTAAACGGCGACGCGGATATTCGCGGGCGCGGCAATTCGGTAGCGGCCCTGCTGGGCAGCAGCGATGGCAATCTTAAGCTACTGATGAACGACGGATTAATCAGCCGCAATCTGATGGAAATCGTTGGCCTCAACGTGGGGAATTACATCGTCGGGCAGATCTTTGGCGATGACGAAGTGCGCATCAACTGCGCCGCCGCGAACCTCGATCTCCGGGGCGGCGTTGCCACTCCGCGCATCTTTGCGTTTGATACTGAAAATTCGCTCATCAACGTGACCGGCACCACCAACTTCGCCACTGAACGCCTCGATTTAACCATCGATCCGGAGAGTAAAGGGATTCGAATTATTACTCTGCGCTCGCCGCTGTACGTGCGCGGCACGTTCAAAAACCCGGATGCCGGTGTGAAAGCCGGGCCGCTGATTGCCCGCGGCGCAGTCGCCGCCGCGCTGGCAACCTTAGTCACGCCCGCCGCCGCGCTGCTCGCGCTTATCTCGCCTTCAGAAGGCAACGATAACCAGTGCAGCCGAATTCTTGGGCAGATGAAGAAGTGATCTTGTTAGCTTGACTGGCTGCTTAAATAGTGTACGAAGCATGTGTGTGCAACACGTGCTTCGTACAAGAGGAAAAATACCATAAACACCGCGATGAAAAGTCCAAAACGGACCGTGAGCGTCACCCTGGATGACGATCTCTATTTGCGTGCTCGCGCCCACGGGCTTAATTTGTCACAGCGTCTGAGCATGGTTATCGCCCAGCATCTTGAGGAAATAGAACGTCAGCAGTGGAAGCAACGTAATCGTGAAGGTTTGCAGGAGCTTAATCGCATCACGGAACAGTGCGGAAACTTTGCGGATGAACATCGGAAGTTTTGACTATGCAATATCGTCTCTATCGCCACGGCAGTCGCAACAATAATTATCCTTATTTGATTGATATACAAAGCGATGTCGTTGATGTTCTGGCGACTCGCGTGGCCATTCCTCTGGTTCACCTTTCCCATGTTCAGGCCCGGTTACCGGAACAAATATGTCCGATTCTCGAAGTTGAAGGGGAAAAGCTCCTCGTGATGACCCATGAAATGGCCAGCGTAGAGGCAACGATCCTCCGGGAAGAGGTGGGTAATGCCACGCCCTGGAGAGTGGAGATTAAAAGCGCGGTAGATTTTATTTTTGATGGTGTTTGAATGACAGCGCGGCTTTCACCGCGCTGTTTTATTTTACAGCGCCTGGTGGCGCGTCTCTTTCGTCAGCAGCAGCGCAATCAGCGTCAGCACGGACATCGAAGCCAGATAAACGCCGACGTAGAACAGGCCGTAATTGGCCTGTAGCCAGGTGGCGATATACGGCGCGACGGAGGCGCCCAGAATCGACGCCACGTTATAAGAGAAGGATGCCCCGGTATAGCGCACCTCGGTCGGGAACAGCTCCGGCAGCAGCGCGCCCATTGGGCCAAAAGTCAGCCCCATCAGGCTCAGGCCAATCAGCAAATATGCCATCACCAGCGCCTGGCTGCCGGAACCCAGCAGCGGCGGGAAGACGAACAGCGCGAAGATAATCATCAGGCTGGTGATGACAATCATGCTTTTGCGGCGGCCAAACGCATCTGCGAGGTAGCCCGCAATCGGCACCATCACGCCAAAACCAATCACCGCCATCATCAGCATCCACAGCACGTCATTGCGCGAGAAGCCCAGGCCAGCCGGAGCGGCGGCGGTGCTGAAGGTCATCGAGTAGACCGTCATGATGTAGAACAGCGTGTAGGTGGCGAGCATGATAAAGGTGCCGAGAATCGTCGCCTTCAGATGTTTGGTGAGAAGCGTGCCCATCGGCACCTTCACCTGCTTGCCCGCTTTGGCAATCTTCGCAAATACCGGCGTTTCGTGCAGCGAGACGCGAACGTACAGGCCAATGATCACCAGCACGGCGGAGAGAATAAACGGCACGCGCCAGCCCCAGGACATGAACTGCTCGTCGGTCAGCAGCCAGGAAAGCAGCAGGAAGGTTCCGTTGGCAAAGAAGAAGCCAATGGGGGCGCCCAGCTGTGGGAATGAGCCATACAGCGCACGCTTGCGCGGAGGGGCGTTCTCGGTGGCTAGCAGCGCCGCGCCGCCCCATTCTCCACCCAACCCCAGACCCTGGCCAAAGCGCGCCAGCGCCAACAGCATCGGTGCCAGAACGCCGATGGTTTCGTAGCTCGGCAGCAGGCCGATAACCACCGTAGAAACGCCCATGGTCAGCAATGAGGCAACCAGCGTGACTTTACGGCCCACGCGGTCGCCAAAGTGGCCGAATAGCGCGGAGCCGATAGGGCGAGCGATAAACGCAATGGCGAAGGTAGCCAGCGACTGTAGCGTTGCGGCTGTCGGGTCGCCCTGCGGGAAGAAAATGTGCGGGAAGACAATCACCGCGGCGGTGGCATAAATATAGAAGTCGAAGAATTCGATGGCGGTGCCGACCAGAGAGGCAACGACCACTTTTCCTCGGGAGTTGACCGGCGCGGCGTCGGTCTCGCTATCAATAGCGGTGGCGATGGATGCTTGCATAATTTTTTCTTATTTATATGGCGAACGAACGGCCATATTACGCACAGCAAAAGCCTGATTTCAACGCGAGGCCCGTGGGCGAGCTGTCTGAAAACTGCGCAATAAGCGAATAATTTTCAGTCTCGCCGGGATTCTTCTATGGAATGCTTTGTGAAATGAATAAATCAGTCGTTAACACTGCTTTTAGGTTAAATAAAAGTTACGGTCTGGATTTATGTGCTGAGTTAACTGAGCCTCTCTGCTGGCGAAGAGAGGCTTGCAGTTTTACTTATGAGTTTTCCCCGGCATCCGCGGATCGTCTTTATATTCCGCCGTGGCAATCCACGCCGCGCAAAACAGCGTTAATCTTGCGAAGAAGTAGAAGAATGCCATCAGTCCCAGAACGGATCCAAAGGCGGCGCCGGAAGGCGAGCTGACCAGCTTTGGCAGGCTGTAGGTCATAATAATTTTAATGACCTCAAAGCCGATGGCGGCGATAAAGGTGCCGCGTATCAGGGCTTTTTTGCGCGGGCGATGGCGCGGCAGCCGCCAGAAAATCCAGAAGAACAGCAGATAGTTGGCGAAAATCGAGATCGCAAGACCAATCAGGTGCCAGGCAGGCTTCAGCCAGTCGATGCCGCCCAGATGCAGGAAGCTGATGATGGTTGCCTGGGCCGAACCGGCAATCGACGTGATGGAAAGCGTCACGATCAGCGCAATCAGCAGGCCAATCAGCGAGATAAAATCGCGCAGATATTTTATCCAGAATTTCTCCTGATCCTGAGGGTTACGCTCCCACTTATCCCGCGACTGGGCGCGCACCGCTTCGCGCAGGTTGCCCATCCAGTTAATCCCCGAATACAGGGCAATTAGCAGCCCGACCAGGCCGACGGTAGTTCGCTGCTGCACGGCGGTATTAATGGTGCTTTTCAGCGTGGCGGCAAGCGTCGGATCGCTGACGTTTTCGAGGATTTTATTGAAGATATCCTGCAGCAGCGTGGGGTGAGAGGCGAGAATGTAGCCGCCGGCCGCGAAGGCCACCATCATAATGGGGATCAGCGACAGAAATGAGAAGTAGGTGATGGCCGCGCCAAACTGGTTGCCGAGGCGGTCATTAAACCGCTCCGTCGCGCGCAGCAGGTGCGCAATCATCGGGCGCTTCACCGTCTTGTTGACCGTGGCGATGGTGCTGTTGACCGCTGCGCTGCCGGTTTTGATTTTCACCAGCGGCTCAGTTTCGTCGGGCTGAGCGGCAGGGGCCGTTTCCGGTTTTGATTCAGTCTGAAAAGGTGCGACAGGCTCATATTCGAGCGAGTCCGTAGGGCGCTTATCCTGATTATCCGTCATTAAATTTTCCTTATGCGTCGAGCGGATCTTAAGGAAATTATAGCCCGAACGCTAATCTACATAGGTTTTCACGATGCCGGTGAGCCATTCCATAAACAAATGCACGCGCCGTGAGAGGTTGCGGCGGTGGGGATAAAGCAGGGAAACCGGCATCGGCGCGGCGCGATACTGCGGCAGAATTTCCACCAGCTTTTTGCTTTTCAGTAGATCTTTAACGCCGACGCGCGGCACCTGAATAATCCCCAGCCCGGCCAGGCACGCGGCCTGATAGGTTTCCGTGCTGTTCACCGTGATGACTCCGCCGGTCTTAATCCATGCGCTCGTTTTATCCGCCTGATATTCGAAACCCTGGGGGCGGGTGCCGAGATTTAAAGCGTAGTGAACCACCGCGTGGGAAGCCAGGTCATCCAGATTTTCAGGATAGCCGAAGCGCGCCAGATAGTCGGGGCTGGCGCAGTTGATCATGACCAGCTTGCCCAGAGGCCTGGCTACCAGGCCCGAGTCTTTGAGCTGGCCCACGCGTACCACGCAGTCGAACCCTTCACGAACCACGTCCACCAGTCGGTCGCTGCTGCTTAGCTCCAGCTCAATGCCGGGATACTGTTGCAGGAACGCCGGTAATTTCGGCATCACAAGATTCTTTGCCACCGCGACGGGCATATCCACCCGCAGGCGTCCGCTGATGCTTGACGGGTCGTGCAAAAAAAGACCGTCTAGCTCATCAAGGTTAGCCAGCAGATCGCGGCAGCGTTCGTAATAAACCATGCCGTCCTGAGTGAGCTGTACGCGGCGGGTGGTTCGGTAGAGTAAACGCGTGCCGAGCAGGCTTTCCAGCGCCTGTATCTGGCGGGATACGCTACCTTTAGGAAGGCCAAGCGTGTCGGCTGCGCGGGTAAAACTCTCCAGTTCGGCCACCCGAATGAACAGCTGCATTGCGTGTATTTTATCCACTTAATAGGCCTATTGTTATTGGCGATGAAACAGTGATGCGCAATGGGCAATCTTTATTGATTTTGTAGCAGCTAATAAGCTGTCTCTCAATCACCGAATGGCATTCAACGAGGCAAATGATGAACCAGAGCATCGCATTAGTGACCGGCGGCAGCCGTGGATTAGGTAAAAACGCAGCGCTTAAGCTGGCGGAGAAAGGCGTTCATATCATTCTGACTTACAACAGTAAGCAGCAGGAAGCTCAGGAAGTGGTGCGCGAAATTGAGCTAAAAGGCGTGAAAGCCGTGGCTATTCAGCTCAACGTCGCTGAAAGTGCGGGGTTTGCAGCATTCGCATCAGAAGTGAAGCAGCAGCTGGCCCACGTCTGGCAGCGCGACAGTTTTGATTATTTATTAAACAACGCCGGGACCGGCCTGGATATGGCGTACGAAAAAACAACGGAGGCGCAGTTTGATGAATTAATGAACATTCATCTGAAGGGGCCTTTCTTCCTGACGCAGCACCTGCTGCCGATGATTAAAGACGGCGGGCGAATTCTGAACGTTTCCACCGGCCTGACCCGTTTTGCACTGCCGGGCAAAGCCGCCTACGCCGCGATGAAAGGGGCGATGGAAGTGCTAACGCGCTATCAGGCTAAAGAGCTTGGCGCGCGGGGTATTGCGGTAAACATTATTGCGCCGGGAGCGATTGCGACAGATTTCGGCGGCGGCGTGGTGCGAGATAATGAACACGTCAGCAAGGCGATTGCCGCGCAAACTGCGCTGGGCCGCGTAGGACAGCCGGACGATATTGGCAGCGCGATGGCCGCTATTCTGAGCGATGAGCTGGGCTGGGCGAACGCGCAGCGCATTGAGGTTTCCGGCGGGATGTTCCTCTGATGCAGAGGAGATGAAAACGGCCCTTACCTGCATAAAAGGTGAAGGCCGTTTTAAGCTTAGTGAACCTGCGGATCCGCCGGGGAGGCGTTATTGCGAATCTCGGCAATGTCCATAGCGTCGAACACGTAGTGGCTACCGCAGTAATCGCAGTTCATATCCACTTCGCCATCGTCTGCGATGATGCTGTTCACTTCTTCATCAGGCAGCGTTCTCAGCGCGTCGGCGCAGCGTTCACGGGAACAGGTGCACTTGAACTCAACGGACTGCGGATCGTAGAGCGTCACTTCTTCTTCGTGATACAGGCGCCACAGCACGTCATTGGCCGGCAGCGTCAGCAGCTCTTCGGCTTTGATGGTTTCGGTCAGCGTAGCCAGGTGCGTGAAGTCGTCGGCCTGTGCATTCTGAGCCGGTAAAACCTGTAACAGCATGCCCCCAGCAGCCGGTTTGCCTTCAACGTCACCGGTGCGAATGAACAGGCGCGTCGGCAGCTGTTCGGAGCGCAGGAAGTAGTCTTCCAGGCATGCTGCCAGCGTATCGCCTTCCAGGCCGACCACGCCCTGATAGCGCTCGCCTTCGCTTGGGGTGATGGTGATAACCAGGTAGCCGTTGCCCACCAGCGTTTTTAAATCCGCCTCGGCAGGAATATCGCCCTGAACGCGAGCGACGCCGCGCATCTGCTGTTTGTTGTTGCCGTTAATCACCGCAAGATTCATCGGGCCGTCTCCCTGCAGCTGAACGGTGATATCGCCGTCAAACTTCAGGGTCGCCGTCAGCAGGCTAGTCGCGACCAGCAGCTCGCCGAGGATTTTTTTAACCGGCTGCGGGTAGTCATGGTTTTCCATG
Organism: Buttiauxella sp.; assembly: GCA_036489025.1. Classification (GTDB taxonomy): domain Bacteria; phylum Pseudomonadota; class Gammaproteobacteria; order Enterobacterales; family Enterobacteriaceae; genus Dryocola. Next base: position 48,008 of record DASXGN010000035.1, on the reverse strand, counting down.
ATTTGCTGCCAGGTGTCGGATACCGTTACCAGCTCGCCGCGCACGGCGTAGTTTTCAAAAAGGTAACGATGCAGTTGGTCGTGTTGAGCCATAGTTTTCTCTCAGTCTGGCGGCAGCTACTGGTTGCTGCCGCCGTGTTTAAATTTCATCAGGTCCCGGCGTTCTTTTTTATCCGGGCGACGGTCCGGGTGCGGCATGGTCAGCGCGTTCATCTTGCGTGCCAGCGCCATTTTTTCCCGTTTTTCGATGCTTTCAGCCGTTTCTTCGTAAAGCTGCACGGCTTCGGTGGCCGGACGACGCTGCTCCGTAATACCCAGGATCACCACGGTTCGCTCGTCATTGCCCTGGCGCAGCGTCAGCGTGGCGTTAAGCTCCACGAGTTTGCTGGGTTTGCCGCGCTGCCCGTTGTAATGCACTTTGCCGCCTTCAACCATCTCGCGCGCCACGGCGCGAGTTTTGTAAAAACGGGCTGCCCACAGCCATTTATCAAGGCGTACGCCTTCGGACGGCTTCTCTTTCATGTCGTTTCCTTTCCCTTAAGCGCGGGGATCAGGCTGCGATAGTCGTTCAGGCCTGGATGGCGCTGGTAGGTTTTATCCGCTACGCCGGAATCCGGATTGGTGATGCCCAGGCAGTAGCGAATACCGAACTTTGCCGCGGCGTCCAGAATCGGTTCGCTGTCGTCAACAAACACCGTTCTTGCTTCATCCAGACCGGTATGGGCGGCCACGGCCTGCCACAAACGTCGATCTTCTTTCGGATAACCAAATGTGTGGGTGGAAAGCAATAAATCAAGGTGCTGCGCTAAACCGGTGTGTTCCAGTTTAACCGCCAGGTTGTGCGGATGCGCATTGGTTAACAGGATTCGCCTTTTGCCACAGGCCTTTAGCGCATCCAGGAAAGGAACAGTGTCTTCGCGCAGCACGGCGTTCGGCCCCTGAGCGGTCGTCATGCCGCAGATATCCAGTCCCAGCCGCTCGCTCCAGTAGTCGAGACAGTACCAGTTTAGCGTATGTTGCACGGCGTGATATTCCTGGCGGATCAGATCGTGGGCCTCATCCAGAGGAATGTTTCGCGTAAGGCTTAGGGTTTCAGGGACCAGCTTCTGCCAGAAATGGTTATCAAATGCGAGATCCAGCAGCGTGCCGTCCATATCCAGCAGAACGGTGTCGACATCCTGCCAGGCAATATCAATATGCATGGGGTGAACCTGATTGGAGGAAAACTGCGCGACAGGTTAGCACAACCTGCCGCGAGGCGTTTAGAACAGAGAGCGGACCGATGGAAGCGGCGTTAGCGCGGGATTTATGCAGCTGTCGTAATACTGCTGGATCTGCGCAAGGCGGTTGCGGCTCCGGCGGTAGCGACGCAGGGCAAGAATACCGTTCACAAACAGGCAAACCAGCATGGTCACCAGCAGCAGGGTAGTGGAGATGTAGCGCCACAGGCTGCTGGAGTCCGGAATGCGGTGCAGCGTGACATGCTGAGTGCCGTTGGCATCGGTGCTAAGGCCGGTGATGATGCCTTCCGCGCTGAAAGGCGTCTGGAGCAGCATTTCGGCAAGACGCTGGAACTCGCCCCACTGTTCCTGAGCGGGATAGTCGTAGAGCGAAACCGGCGGCAGAGGCTGATCGACAAGATCGCTGCCCTCATCGCTGACGATCACAAAACCGCCCGGTGCCGGGCTATTGAGCTTCTGAGCGGCGCGGGCCGTTTCCCGGATAAAGAACGGCGCGGTGGACGTGGTCACCAGATTGTCCAGCGACTCGGCGCTAACCGGGCGCAGCAGGACATTCACGCCGTCGAGCTTGCCTGAGTCGGCGCGTTTAATCAGCGAATCCCAGTCTTTGGTATTGCCCAGGTTTATCAGGGCATTTTTCAGCCGCACGCATTCATCATCCGCGGTGCAAAGCGCCTGAGTTTTTTGCACGATGCTGGCAAAATCATCCAGCAGCACCATGCCCGATTTTTGAATGGCGGTTCTGAGCTGTGGGTTCACCCTGGAGTCCGCTTCCGTTTGCGGATGAATTTGCCCGCTGACGGCCTGAATCAACGCGGTGGCTTTATCCATGATGTCTGATTCCGGCAGCGGCAGCGGTCGGGCGGTGTTCCAGACAATTTGCGAACAGTCGAACGGCGTAAACGGATAATTCTGCCGGCTGGTGTAGGTGCCCGGCAGATGAATATTACACATGCCGGTGCCCTTCACCCGCAGGGTATCGCCCACTCTGAGCGTGGTCTTATCCAGTTCGGCAACGCTTGTCGCCTCAATTGACTGAGCCCCTTTGAGCCAGGAGACGCTGAGCTTGAGCGGCATTTCCAGCGGCACCCAGATAGTCAGCATCAGCAGCACGACCAGCGCCCCGGTAGCAATGACCAGGTTGCGCATCCAGTGCTGAATAGGGAAGTTTTTGACCTCATCGTGCAGCGACAAAAAGCGTCCCTGACGGGCGACGTTGCGGTCGAGGTAGATATCAATATCGGTTTTCTGACCCAGGTCCTGAGCCACATACGGCTGCCAGTGCGGCGGATAGATCAAATCGATAATCCCGAGGGAGATATTATTGATTTGATCCTGATTGGACTCGCCGAACAGGCCCCAGCGTTTGGGCGTCCCGCGCAGGCAGTGGATCTCGCGCAGGGTATTTTTTGCCGGCGGTGCGAAAAGCCCCCACAGGCTGGCGGCCAAAAGCATGACGGCTCCGCCAAGAAGCCACGGCAAGACGACGGAGGGACCGACCAGGCAAAAGAAGAGCATGACAAACGCAATGCTCATCAAAATGGCTTCGCGCAGCCCGTCCGGGCGGCTCAGAGCGGCTTCTTCCGGGGTTTCCTGGCGAATATTCAGCAGTTCGATTTGCTCGCTTTCTTCACCGCGAATGGAAGCCTGGCTGTTTGAACTGCGCTCCAGAGCAAAGCCACGGCTTTCGCTGCTGTCTTCGCCCAGCTTATGGCCGTTGAGCGAAATCACCAGCGGCACGCTTTCAGTGCGAATCAGCTCAACGTTGTTGTCGTTGGTGATGTACTGCTCCCAAAATGGCGGCAGGTGAACCTCGACGGAATCAAGGTAGTAGCGCCATTTATTGGGATCGTCGGTGGACAGACCGTAGCGGGTGATGGAGCGGGTCAGCATCAGGACGGTACTGCTTTGCGCATTCAGCGCCAGTTTTACCGGGGCGGTGCTGGCGCCGGAAGGCCCGACGATATCCTGCGTACGGGTCAGCGTCTCGATGTAGTTCTCGACCGCCGTGCGTTCATCGGTGGTCAATTTACGGGAGGTTGCTCCCACAAAAGACTGAGCGTGAGCCAGCGGGGCTCGCATCCTGAGGCTGCGCCAGACTAACCATCCGGCAATTAAGACGCAGGCCAGCATGGCAGCAAAAAGAAGTAATAAGGTGCTCATGCTTTCCCCATCAAGTACTCGTTTTTTTGTTCAAGTTCAAGCACAGCGCGCTGCACCCCTTCACAATGTTATGGGTGTAAGAATAGTTATCGGCAGGTATGAACGGGAACTTGAGACAAATTTGTAGGGCACGACCTGCAGTAACCCGATGTTAGCAAAGCGACTTCCCGGTAAATATCAGCAAATTCCTATTTCATTGCTAACTATTGACATATATGCCCGTGTGGGTGTGGCATTATTAGGTTGCAAATATGTAAATAATAACCAATGTGCATTGCGTGAGATGTGCGGCATACCGCACAATAGCGCTCTGTCTTCACAGTTAAATCCAGCCGCGATGAGCAAATCCTTAAAAAAACCAACCATTTTGCATGTAGAAACCGTGGCCCGTTCACGCCTGTTTAACGTCGAAACGGTGGACCTGGAGTTTAGCAACGGCGTGCGCCGCGTATACGAGCGCATGCGTCCTTCATCCCGCGAGGCGGTGATGATACTCCCGATTATTGACGATCACGTGATCCTTATCCGTGAATACGCTGTGGGAACAGAATCTTACGAACTTGGCTTTTCGAAAGGGCTGATTGATCCGGGTGAAACCGTGTTCGAAGCGGCAAATCGCGAGCTGAAAGAAGAAGTGGGTTTTGGAGCCAATGAGCTGACCTTCGTGAAAAAGCTCACCATGGCGCCGTCCTATTTCTCCAGCAAAATGAATATCGTGATTGCGGAAGATCTCTATCCCGAGTCTCTGGAAGGCGATGAGCCGGAAGAGCTGCCGCAGGTGCGCTGGCCGCTGGCATCGCTGATGAGTTTGCTGGAAGAAGAAGATTTCAGCGAGGCGCGCAATGTGAGTGCGCTGTTCCTGCTGCGGGAATGGCTAAAAGAGCAGGGACGCTTGTAGAACATCTCGTCAAAAAGGCCCTTCATTGCGAAGGGCCTTTTTGTATCAGAAGAGCTCGTGCGCTTCGCCGTTATCGATAATTGTCGTACCCACCTCGTGCACCGCCTGCTGCGTTGGCTGCGTGCCCTCAATGAAATACTCTTCTCGACTATTGCCGCCGTTGGCCAACTGGCCGGTGCTGCGATCGATATTAACCGTGACGATACCCGGTGGCGGGGTCATTGGCTCTTCAGGCACGCCGTCCAGCGCAACCTTCATAAAATCATCCCACGCGGGCTGTGCGCTCTTCGCGCCGCCTTCGTAGCCTGAAATCTGATCCTTTATCGCGCCGCTGGCGGAAGTGCGGCCCAGATCGCGACGATGATCGTCAAAGCCAATCCAGACTGAAGTCACCACGCCCGGACCGTAGCCTGAGAACCACGCGTCCTTAGAGCTGTTGGTCGTGCCGGTTTTACCGCCGATATCGCGACGTTTCAAATCGCGTCCGGCCCGCCAGCCCGTACCCTGCCAGCCCGGCTCGCCGTAGATATTGGTGTTGAGCGCGCTTTTAATCAGGAACGCCAGCGGCGTGTTGATGACGTGTGGCGCGTACTCCGGCGCGGTAGTCTGCGCGACCAGTTCGTTGTTGGCCTGCTCAAGCTTCGGCATCGGCACGCTGGCGTTCTGCTGCTCCTGCGAAACGGCGACGTCTTCGACGTTCTGGTTTTCCAGCACGTTAGATTTCTGCGTTTCGCCATAAATAACCGGCAGATCGCAGTCGGCGCAGGCAATCTTTGGTTTCACTTCGAATACCGTCTGATTGTTGTCGTCGACGATTTTGGTGATGAAGTACGGGTCAACAAGGAAGCCGCCGTTGGCCATGACCGAATAGCCGCGAGCAACCTGCATCGGCGTGAAGGAAGCCGAGCCCAGCGCTAAGGATTCGGTATGCACGATGTTCTGCGCCGGGAAACCGAAGCGCTGCAAATATTCCGCGGCGTAATCGACGCCCATGGCGCGCATGGCGCGAACCATGACCACGTTTTTCGACTGGCCCAGGCCCTGACGCAGGCGAATTGGCCCGGCATATTCAGGCGGGGAGTTCTTTGGCCGCCAGTCGGAACCGGCACCGGCATCCCAGCGTGAGATAGGCACGTCGTTCAGCACGCTGGCAAGGGTTAAACCTTTGTCCATCGCCGCGGTATACAGGAAGGGTTTAATGTTCGAACCCACCTGGCGCAGCGCCTGGGTGGCACGGTTGAACTTGCTCTGGTTAAAGTCGAACCCGCCGACCAGCGCCAGCACGGCGCCGTCGCGAGGATTGATGGAAACCAGCGCGGAGTTCACGTCCGGCACCTGGCCCAGCCACCATGCGTCGTCAACTTTACGGACCCAAATCTGCTGCCCTGCCTGAACCACGTCGGTGACTTTGCGCGGCGTTGGCCCTTGCGAAGTATCAGAACGGTAAGGGCGGGCCCAGCGCATGCCGCTCATATCCAGCGACACTGAAGTGCCATCGGCCATTAACGCCGTGGCTTCTGAAGCGTTTGCCGCGGTCACGACGGCCGGGAACAGCGGGCCGTAAACCGGCAGATTCTTCAGGGAATCGATGATTTTCTTCTCGTCCCAGGCGCTTTCACCCACCTTCCACAGCACGTTTGATGGGCCGCGATAGCCGTGGCGCATATCGTAAGCCATGACGTTATTGCGAACCGCCTGCTGCGCGCCCTGCTGAATCTTACGGGTGACGGTGGTGTAAACCTTGTAGCCATCTTCATAGGCTTTTTCACCGTAACGGCTGACCAGCTCCTGACGCACAAGCTCCGACAGGTACGGCGCGGAGAAAGCAATTTCCGGCGCGTGATAGTTCGCCACGATTGGCTGGCTGCGCGCTTCGTCATACTGCGCCTGGGTAATGTAGTTTTCACTCAGCATGCGAGAAAGAACCACATTACGACGGGAGGTGGATCTTTCCAGCGAGTACAGCGGGTTAAACGTGGAGGGGGCTTTCGGCAGACCGGCAATTACGGCCATTTCGCTCAGCGTCAACCGATCGACTGGCTTACCAAAATAAACCTGTGCCGCTGCACCAACGCCATAAGCGCGGTAGCCGAGGTAGATTTTGTTCAGATACAGCTCGAGGATTTCATCTTTGCTCATCAGCTGTTCAATGCGTACCGCAAGGAAGACCTCCTTGATTTTACGCATGAGCGTGCGTTCCGGACTCAGGAAGAAATTACGCGCCAGCTGTTGGGTAATGGTACTCGCGCCCTGGGAGGCTCGGCCAGAGAACAGGGCTACGCTTGCGGCACGGAAAATCCCGACGGGATCGACGCCGTGATGCTCGTAGAAGCGGCTGTCCTCGGTGGCGATGAATGCTTTCACCATGACCGGTGGAATCTGGTTCAACGTCAGCGGAATACGGCGTTTCTCACCGTACTGGGCAATCAGTTCCCCGTCAGCGCTGTAAACCTGCATTGGAATCTGCAGCCGCACGTCTTTTAGCGTGGCGACATCGGGCAGCTGCGGCTCAATAAATTTGTACAGCCCGTAAATCGAGCCTGCTCCCAGCAGAATGCAACAGACTGCAAGGATTAATAAATACTTTACGAACTTCACCTTAATTTTCCCATTACGTTTCAACTGGGCAGTTTATAAACAACCGCGCGGTAGTATAAAGGCAAGCCAGTAGCTTTGATATGGCAATTTCAAAACCCGGCGATAAGGAGATCGTAATGATGGTGTTTAAAACCTGGCAAATAGGTCTGGAAATTCAACAGCAAACGCTGCGAGCCGTCGCAGTGCAAAGGCAACGGCAAGGGTGGCAATTACGGCACTGGTGGCATCTTCCGCTGGCAGAAAATACCTTTCGTGAAGGTGTGCTCCAGTCGCCGGAAAACCTCCTGACAGTACTGGCGAAATGGCGGCGTGAACTGCCGCTGCAACATCAGCTGCGGGTGGCATTTCCAACACAGCGAACCTTGCAGCGCGCCGTGCCTGCGCCAGATAACCGCCTGAGGGAAACGGCCCGCGAAAGCTATCTGGCTACCGCTGCGGCAAAACAGCTACAGATGCAGCCAGCCCAGCTGAGCTGGGATTACGTAGCGCAACCGCAGGACCCTTCCAGGCTCCTGCTCACGGCGGCCCGACAAAGCGAAGTGAAGAGTTTGCTCTCTTGCCTGGCTAAACAGCGTTTGTTTCCCACCGTGCTGGCACCTGGTGCAAGTGCTTTGCCCGCTCTCAGCCCTTTATTCGATTTGGATATGCCCCGTTTTTTGGTGCATCAGGAATGCGATCACTGGCTGTGGGCTAAACCCGGTGATACCCCAGACTGGGGCTGGGTTGAGAGCCGTCAGACGCAGACCTTTGCCGATCTTTGCCAGCAGCTTTCCGCCGAGCCAGAAGAGATAGCGTTCAGCAGCGCCGCCGCGGACCCTGTGCCGCAGGGAGCCAAAACGCTGGATGCCTGGCGTGCTCTGGTACGGCTGCAGCCTCCTCTGCCGAAGGTTAGCGGAATCTTTACCGTGGCAATTGCTCTCGCCATCGGGCGAGTTCGAAAATGACGTATCTCATCAATCTTCTTCCCTGGCGTCAGCGGCGTCGTCACGAGCATATACGCTTATGGAGTCTATTCGCGGCAGGGTGTCTGCTCGTCACCGTGATGTTTGGCTTCGCGAGGTTCAGTGCTTTTGCATGGCATAAAGATCGGCTGCGAGCCGAACGTGAACCTGTCTCGCAGCTCGGCAACTTGCTGGCGCGTCGTTATCAGGCTGAGCAGGCGCTGGCGAAGCAGCAAAAGCAGGAGGAAACGCTACGGCTAAAGCGGCTGGCGATCCGGTCGTGGGATATGAGGCTCACTCAGCTGGCGGAGCTGCTGCCTCCCAGCGCCTGGCTAACCTCGCTTTCCCTTAACAACGAGCGGCTGATGCTTAAAGGAAAAATCGAGCGGGCAGAAGACATTCAAACGCTGGAGCAGAATTTACGCCAGTCAGCGGCTGCGGGAAGCGTTGAGGTGGGAAGAATGGAACGCGATAAAGATGGCCTACTGATGTTCACCTTTACGCTGCTGGTTGGGGAGACAAACAATGCTGCCTGAACGCTGGATAGCCGTGCCTCCGTGGGTCAGATGCCTGAGCCTTGTCGCGATATGCGGTGCAGCGCTTCTTATCGCTGAAATAATGATCGCCCAACCCCGGCACAGGCAGGCGGATGAGCTTGCGCTGAATAACCATCGGGAGAGCCAAAAGAACGTCATCCTGCGCCATAGCCTGCTTTCTTTGATGGCGGCGAACCGGCAGGTGGAAAAGCCCTCAGATACGCTGTCCGCCGAGCGCTTTTCAGCGATGGCGTTTATTCATCGCGCCGGAGGCAAAGTTGAAAAATGGCTGCCGGAAAGCAAGCCTGCGGGCCTTGAAGCAGCTGTGCGGTGGGAAAGACTGCCGGAGCTGTTTACTCACCTGTCACGCTATCGCTCCGTGAGTCTAAAAGGTTTCAGCGTAGAGCCCAGGGGTGGCCTGCTACGACTGAATCTGATGCTGGAGATTTCTGATGAAGCCTAATTACCTGATAGCAACATTGCTGTTGGCGCAGGGGACGTCTGCGCTGCCGCGTAACCCTTTTCAGCAGCCCATTCTGCCCTGCGTCTCTCTGCTCCGGCAGCTGCAACAATGGACGCTTCACGGCGTGATTAGCAGCGAAAAAAGCGTTGTAGCCCTGATGAGAGACCCAAAGAAGAACTGGCATCGCATGATGAAAGGGATGCCGGTCGAGCCTGATGTTTTGGTCACAGACTTAGCACCCCCGTTTCTTTCCGTCGCGCTGCCCTCCGCATGCGGGCAGCCTTTTTACTCTTGGGAAATAAAAGGCAATAACTATGGCATGGATGCGCTTAATCGTTCTGCTGATCGTATGGCCGCTGGCCGCCCTGGCAGATAAAGGTGTTTCGCTGGTACTGGATAACGCGCCGGTGGTGCAGGTTTTACAGGCCCTGGCGGAACAGCAAAACGTAAATTTACTGATTGCGCCCGGCGTGGAGGGCGTCGTGTCACTCCATTTGCAAAATATCCCGCCGAAGCAGGCTTTTCAGCTGGTGCTCAAAGCTGCCCGGCTGGCGCAGATTCAGGAAGGGAATGTCGTTCAAATCGTCTCGAGAGCTCAACAGCAGGAGCAGCAGGCACTTCTTGAGGAGCGGCGGATGCAGCAGGCGTTAAAGCTGCCGCTGCGCAGCCAGGCTTTTTCTCTCGTTCATGCTGATGCCAGCGAGCTGGCCGACTCGTTAAAATCGGCTGGAGAAAAGCTCCTCAGTGCGCGTGGAAACGTAACGGTGGATAAGCGCACGAATCGCCTCATCGTACGGGATAGCAATCTGGCACTAAAACAGGTGGCCGCGTGGATGGCGGAGATGGATTTCCCTATGGGACAGGTAGAAATTGCCGCGCATATTGTCACTATCAACAAAAATAAGCTCCATGAGCTGGGTGTGAAGTGGAGTCTTCCTCAGGGCGATAATACGGGCGGCGCAGGGCGCGTTTCGCTGTTAGGCGCGGATATTGCCGCCAATAATGCATCAGCGCACGTCGGTTTTAACATTGCCCGAATTGACGGGCGCTTACTTGAGATTGCGCTTTCTGCCCTTGAACAACAGCAACAGCTGGAGATTATTGCCAGCCCGCGCCTGATGGCCGCTCATCAGCAACCTGCCAGCATCAAGCAGGGCACAGAAATTCCCTATCAGGTCTCAAATGGGGAAGGCGGAGGGACATCGGTAGAATTCAAAGAAGCCGTGCTGGGCATGGAAGTTACGCCAATAATTCTGCCTCGCGGCATTATTCGGCTAAAATTGCGCATTAGCCAGAATATGCCGGGGCGGAGTATCCAGCAGGGCGAAGGAGAGGCGTTGGCTATCGACAAGCAAGAGATCGAAACTATTGTTTCAGTGAAGGATGGTCAAACGCTCGCCTTAGGCGGTATTTTTCAGCAGCACAACAAAGAGAGCCGCGACAGCGTCCCTTTGTTGAGCAATATTCCGCTGTTTGGTGGCCTGTTCCGTCATGATGCGAAAGACGCTCAACGTCGTGAGCTGGTGGTTTTTATTACGCCGCGTCTTATCCCGATTCCGTAATGTTTTCTCAATTGCCGACGGGATTTTTACCATAAACGCAGCCCAGGTGTTTGACGGCAGAGAGGAATTAGCTTACAAGGTGTACCGTTTCGAGAGGCAGGGTAATTATTTCCTGCGGCCGATGTCCCTGTACAGGGCGTTTCAGCCCTCGCCTGAGAGGTTGAGTGATTTAATCGGTTGCCAAACTACCTTGAGTGTTGAGATAATTTTTAGTCTGACTCTCGCACTATCGCTTATGAGGTTTCAGTTCATGTCCCGCCGCAGCAGGTTGTTACCGGGTGGGTTTATCATCAACGAATTGTCTTAGTAGTACCGAAAAAATGGCAGAGAAACGCAATATCTTTCTGGTTGGGCCTATGGGTGCCGGCAAAAGCACTATTGGGCGTCAGTTAGCTCAGCAACTCAATATGGAATTTTTCGATTCTGATCAAGAGATTGAGAAACGTACCGGAGCTGATGTGGGCTGGGTATTCGACGTTGAAGGCGAAGAAGGCTTCCGCGATCGCGAAGAAAAAATCATTAACGAACTCACTGAAAAACAGGGCATTGTGCTGGCGACTGGTGGCGGCTCTGTGAAGTCTCGCGAAACCCGTAACCGTCTCTCGGCCCGTGGCGTTGTGGTTTATCTTGAAACCACAATTGAAAAGCAGCTTGCCCGCACTCAGCGCGATAAAAAGCGCCCGTTGCTGCAGGTTGAAACGCCGCCGCGTGAGGTTCTTGAGGCCCTGGCACAGGAACGCAATCCTCTTTACGAAGAGATTGCTGACGTGACGATTCGCACTGACGACCAAAGCGCCAAAGTCGTTGCTAACCAGATTATTCATATGTTGGAAAGCAACTGATTCTGGCTTAATCGAACAACGCCTGCGGGCAAAGCTTCTTAAGGTGGACTTCGCGTTATGGAGAGGTTAGCTGTTACTCTCGGGGAACGTAGTTACCCTATCACCATCGCTGCCGGGTTATTTAATGACTCGGCGTCTTTTTGGCCGCTGAAAGCTGGCGACCAGACGATGCTGGTGACCAACGAGACCCTTGCGCCACTCTACCTGGATAAGGTGCGTGGTCTGCTTGAGCAAGCGGGCGTTAAAGTCGATTCCGTCATCCTCCCGGATGGCGAAAAATTCAAAAGCCTGGCTGTACTCGATACCGTCTTCACGGCACTGCTTGAAAAACCACACGGTCGCGACACGACGCTCATCGCCCTTGGCGGCGGCGTTGTTGGCGATCTGACCGGTTTTGCGGCGGCGAGTTATCAGCGCGGCGTTCGTTTCATTCAGGTTCCTACCACTCTGCTTTCGCAGGTGGACTCCTCCGTTGGCGGCAAAACTGCCGTAAACCATCCCCTCGGTAAAAATATGATTGGCGCGTTCTACCAGCCTGCTTCGGTGGTGGTGGATCTCGACTGTCTGAATACTTTACCGAAACGGGAGCTGGCGTCGGGCCTGGCTGAAGTCATTAAATACGGCATTATCCTCGACGCCGCGTTCTTTAGCTGGCTTGAAGATAATATCGATGCCCTGTTAGCGCTGGATGGTAAGGCAATGGCGTACTGCATTCGCCGTTGTTGTGAGCTGAAAGCAGAAGTTGTTGCAGCCGACGAGCGCGAAAGCGGCTTACGTGCTTTACTCAATCTGGGCCATACCTTTGGCCATGCGATTGAAGCCGAAATGGGCTATGGCAATTGGTTACACGGCGAAGCGGTCGCGGCCGGTATGGTCATGGCGGCTCGTACGGCGTGTCGTTTGGGGCAATTTAGCGAAGCCGATGTTCAGCGTGTCATTACGCTGCTACAGCGTGCCGGGCTGCCCGTTACCGGGCCGCAGGAGATGTCAGCAGACGCATATATGCCCCACATGATGCGTGATAAGAAAGTCCTGGCAGGTGAGCTGCGTCTTGTTCTGCCGTTGGCTATCGGGAAGAGTGAAGTCCGTGGCGGAGTGCCACACAATGTCGTTCTGTCAGCCATTGCTGATTGTCAGCAGGCTTAACTATTAGAAATGATTGATCGCCGCGGTCAGGCGATTTTTAACTTCGGGCGACGTGCAAAGTAGTTGCGCTGGCATAAGCCTTTGAGTGGGGTGTTAAATGGATGAATTCAAACCGGAAGACGAGCTGAAACCCGATCCCAGCGATCGTCGTCCAGGTCGTTCACGCAAGTCTGACGACTTCGATAACGAACCGCAGCTGAACGTCGACGATGTCGATCTTGATGCTGACGAGCCTCGTTCCTCGCGTTCGCGTCGCCCTCGTGACGACGAAGAGGAGTACGAAACCGACGAAGGTTTGAAGGTTGACGCCGCCGAGCGCCGTCCCGCGCGCGGCCGTAAAAAAGCGCCGAAGCAGAAAGTACCCGTTTCTCGTCAGCACCTGATGATGGGCATCGGTATTCTGGTTCTGCTGCTGCTTATCATTGGTATTGGTTCCGCACTCAAATCACCGTCGTCCGATACGGAAACCGCCAACAAGAATCCTAACGCCGAAAAGAATATCGATCTTTCTGGGGCTGATGATTCCGCTGCCAACCAGGCCAATGGTGTTCAGCCACAGCCGGGCGAAGCGGGCGTCGCGAACCAAACCGCGAACGCAGGTCAGCAGCAGGAAGTGAACTTACCGCCCATTTCTTCTACCCCAACGGATGCACAGGCGCAGCCAACGCCTGAAGGCCAGCAGCGTGTAGAAGTGCCGGGCGATCTGAACAATGCGCTGACTCAGCAGCAGGGTCAGATCGACAGCGCGGTCAGCAGCTCCACTCTGCCAACGCAGCCCGCTACGGTTGCTCGTATGGCGGGTGGCAGCAACGCTTCTGCGCCAGCCCAGTCTGCGTCTAATAGTGAGCCCGCTCGTCAGCCAGCCGCTCGTCCTGAGCGTAAAAAAGTCGTGATCGAGCCGCACAAAACTCAGCCTGCACAGACCAGGCCTCAGGCTACAGCCAAAACAACCGTCGCTGAACCAAAGCCAGTGACTACGGCAAAACGTAGTGAACCTGTCGTGGCCGCACCGGTAAAAGAACCAGTTAAAGCACCAGCGGCTACCGTTACGCCTGCGCCGAAAGCCACCACGCCTGCGGCGACCGCAAGCACTGCTGCCCCTGTGGCAAGCGGAAACACGGTCACTGGAGACGCAAGCGCTATTAAAGGAGCACCGGGCAGCCACTATACGCTGCAGCTTAGCTCTTCTTCTAACTCCGCCAATCTGAACGCATGGGCGAAGAAAGAAAATCTCCAGCACTACATGGTTTACCAGACGGTGCGTAACGGTCAGCCCTGGTACGTCCTGATAAGCGGTGTCTATGCCAGCAAAGATGAAGCGAAACGCGCAGTTTCAACTCTGCCAGCTGACGTACAGGCCAAAAATCCGTGGGCAAAACCCATTCATCAGGTTCAGTCCGATCTGAAGTAATGATTAAGCGCAGTCGCTGTCGGAACCTTTCCACAGCTGGATAAGGTGTAAATAGTTAGACAGCATGAAAAAAAATCGCGCTTTTCTGAAATGGGCAGGGGGTAAATACCCCCTGCTTGACGACATAAAGAAGTATCTGCCAGAAGGTGACTGTCTGATTGAGCCGTTCGTAGGTGCAGGCTCCGTCTTTCTGAACACTGACTATTCACGCTATATCCTCGCGGATATCAACAGCGATCTGATTAACCTGTACAACATTGTCAAAGCGCGTACCGACGAGTATGTTCAGGAAGCCCGCAGCCTGTTCGCGCCTGAGCAGAACGACAGCGAAGCGTTCTATCGTTACCGCACTGAGTTTAATCAGTGCAGGGATGCCTTCCGTCGTGCGGTGCTGTTTTTGTATCTTAACCGCCACTGTTACAACGGCCTGTGTCGTTATAACCTGCGGGGGGAATTTAACGTGCCGTTTGGTCGCTACAGCAAGCCCTACTTCCCGGAAGAGGAGCTGTATCATTTTGCCGAACGCGCACAGCGCGCCATTTTTGTCTGCCAGTCGTACGATGTCAGCATGACGGACGTTGCTTCAGGTTCGGTGGTGTACTGCGATCCGCCGTACGCCCCGCTGTCCGCCACGGCGAACTTTACGGCTTACCATACGGACAGCTTCAGTATGGTTCAGCAGCAGCATCTGGCTCAGCTGGCGGAAACGTTGCAGGGCAACAGTATCCCGGTGTTAATTTCCAACCATGACACGGAATTGACCCGGATCTGGTATCAGCAGGCGAAGCTGCACAAGCTGCAGGTCAGGCGCAGCATCAGCAGAAATGGCGGAACGCGTAACAAGGTGGACGAACTGCTGGCGCTCTACGGCGTGGCCTGAGCCTTTTCGTTCGCCTCAAAAAATAATGCTATTGGAGAAGCGGATGAAACAGTATTTGATTGCCCCCTCAATCCTGTCTGCCGATTTTGCCCGCCTGGGCGAAGATACGGCCAAAGTGCTGGCCGCAGGCAGCGACGTCGTCCATTTCGATGTTATGGATAACCATTACGTTCCCAATTTGACCATCGGACCGATGGTGCTGAAATCATTGCGTGATTACGGTATCACCGCGCCAATTGACGTGCATCTGATGGTGAAACCCGTCGATCGCATTATTCCTGATTTCGCCCAGGCCGGGGCCAGCATTATCACATTCCATCCCGAAGCCTCCGAACACGTTGACCGCTCCCTGCAGCTGATTAAAGAGCACGGCTGTAAAGCCGGTCTGGTGCTTAATCCGGCCACTTCTTTAAGCTGGCTGGATCACGTGATGGACAAGCTGGACGTGATTTTACTGATGTCCGTGAACCCGGGCTTCGGCGGGCAGTCGTTCATTCCGCATACGCTGGAAAAGCTGCGCCAGGTGCGTGAGCGCATTGACGCTTCCGGCTATGACATTCGTCTGGAAGTCGATGGCGGAGTAAAAGTTGAAAATATTGCGGAGATTGCCGCGGCGGGTGCGGATATGTTCGTCGCCGGCTCGGCTATCTTCAGCCAACCTGATTATAAAGTGGTCATCGATCGCATGCGCGACGAGCTGGCAAAGGTAAGTCATGGATAAGTTAACTAAAATTCGCGGTGTTGCCTTCGATCTTGACGGCACGCTGGTGGACACGGCGCTGGGGCTAACTCAGGCAATGGACCAGGCGCTGTACGCGCTGGAACTGCCAACCGCCGGTGAAGACAACGTTGAAAAATGGATTGGCAACGGTGCCGATGTGCTGGTTCAGCGCGCGCTGACGTGGGCATTGAAAGGTCAGGAACCTTCGTTTGACCAGTGCCTGATGGCCCGCAAGCTGTTCGATCGCTACTATGCGCAGACGGTTGATGAAGGCAGCTTCCTGTTCCCGGACGTGGCAAGCACGCTGGCCGCGCTGGCGGCAAAAGGTTTGCCGATGGGTCTGGTGACCAATAAGCCTACGCCGTTTGTCACGCCGCTTCTGGAAAGCCTCGGCATCGCTAAATATTTCCAGGTCATCATCGGTGGTGACGATGTGGAAAATAAAAAGCCGCATCCAGAGCCGCTGTTCAGGGTGATGGAGACGCTGAATCTGAGCGCAGAGGAGCTACTCTTTGTGGGCGATTCCCGCAATGATATTCTCGCCGCGCAGGCTGCGGGCTGCCCTTCGGTCGGTATGACCTACGGTTACAACTATGGAGAAGCCATTGAGCTAAGCAAACCGGATTACGTGTTTGAAAAGTTCAGTGCCTTACTGCCCGCTCTTGGGCTCCCTTGCAAAGAAAATCAGGAATCAGAACATGAGTAAGCCCATCGTTTTTAGCGGCGCGCAGCCTTCAGGTGAATTAACCATCGGTAACTACATGGGTGCGCTGCGTCAGTGGGTTCACATGCAGGACGACTACCACTGCATTTACTGCATCGTTGACCAGCACGCCATTACCGTGCGTCAGGATGCCACCGCGCTGCGTAAAGCAACCCTCGATACTTTGGCGCTGTACCTGGCCTGCGGTATTGACCCGGCCAAAAGCACCATTTTCGTGCAGTCCCACGTGCCCGAGCACGCTCAGCTGAGCTGGGTGCTGAACTGCTACACCTATTTCGGCGAGCTGAGCCGCATGACTCAATTTAAAGACAAATCGAGTCGCTATGCGGAAAACATTAACGCCGGGCTGTTCGATTACCCGGTGCTGATGGCGGCGGACATTCTGCTGTATCAGACTAACCTGGTGCCGGTCGGTGAAGACCAGAAGCAGCACCTGGAGCTGAGCCGCGATATCGCTGCCCGTTTCAATGCCCTGTATGGCGATGTCTTCAAGGTGCCGGAGCCGTTTATTCCTAAGTCCGGCGCGCGCGTGATGTCGCTGCTCGAACCAACGAAGAAAATGTCCAAGTCTGACGATAACCGCAATAACGTTATCGGCCTGCTGGAAGATCCGAAATCGGTAGTGAAGAAGCTCAAACGTGCGGTAACAGACTCAGACGAGCCGCCTGTTGTGCGCTACGACGTGGCAAACAAAGCCGGGGTTTCTAACCTGCTGGATATCATGTCCGGCGTAACGGGCAAAACCATCGCAGAGCTTGAGCAGCACTTTGAAGGCAAAATGTATGGTCATCTGAAAGGCGACGTGGCCGAAGCCGTTTCCGGCATGCTGATTGAGCTTCAGGAGCGCTATAACCGCTATCGCAACGATGAGGCTTTCCTGCAGCAGGTGATGAAGGAAGGGGCTGAGAAAGCTCGTTCTCACGCCAGCGCTACGCTGAAGAAAGTATACGAAGTGATTGGCTTTGTCGCCCAGCCTTAATCCTTTTTCGATTTGACTAAGCCGTCAGGATGAATGCCCTAATTTACGGGGCAGATAGCCCTGGCGGTTTTTTATTATTAATTTGTGGGGTTTGATCTTCTAATTTCTTGCCCCAATATTCTATTCCCGAAATAGGGTGGGCAAGAGACAATAAAAAATAGCATGATATAAAAGAAGAACGCCCTCATATCGAGGGCGCTTTTATTATTTTTGCGGAGCCGCTGGGCCACATCCGCCAATAACTTTAGAGATTGAAATGGCCGGGTGCAGCAGGTAGTCGTAGCTACAGGTTTTATCACGGTTTTCAACGCGACCGGTACAGGCGGACAGCGTAGCAACAACGGCAAACAGCATGGTGATTTTTACGAGGTTTTTCATATGACATTCCCTGACATAAATTTTAGTTGTGATGCTTAATCCCATTGGAAAATAGAAGTATCTATTCAGGCTTATTAAGCGTGGCGATTGTATTTGAGAAGGTATGGATTAACAAGTCGTGCGTTTTTAAAGCTGAGGAAGGCTATTAATCTCTAATATTCACAAAAGAAATGATTTTGTTTTATTTGATGATTTGACGTCGGTTTTAAGCCAGTAATATTCACATGGTGAATTTCATAGGCGGCTGAGCGACATATTTTGAAGGTTGGGCAAGATGGAATATTGAGAAGCAAGTCCGAAAAAAAACATTTTCGGACTGCTTTTGATTAATGATTTGAGAACCAGTTCAGCCTGTCGCGCAGGGCCACGACCCGGCCGACGATAATCAGCGCCGGGCTTGCAACCTGCGTCGCCAGCTCGCCAAGCTTATTCAGCTCGCCGTTAACCACTCTTTGCTTCACAGAGGTGCCGTTTTCGACCAGCGCCACCGGCATATCCGCCGACATACCGTGCTTGATCAGGTTTTCCTGAATCGCTGCGGCCTGGTTCAGGCCCATGTAAAACACCAGCGTTTGCTTTTCTGCCGCCAGATTATGCCAGTCGAGCTCGCCGCCGGTTTTCAGATGGCCGGTGACCAGGCGTACGCTCTGGGCGTAATCGCGATGGGTTAATGGAATACCCGCATAGGCAGAACATCCCGATGCAGCGGTGATACCTGGCACCACGGAGAACGGAATGCCGCCGTCGCACAGCGTTTCCAGCTCTTCGCCGCCGCGCCCAAAGATAAACGGATCGCCGCCTTTCAGACGCACCACTCGCTTACCCTTTTGCGCTTCACGCAGCAGAATCTGGTTAATTTCTTCCTGCGGAACGCAGTGGAAGCCCGCGCGTTTGCCGACAAACACCCGGTCGGCGTCGCGGCGCACCAGATTCATGATGTCATCGGATACCAGCCTGTCGTAAACCACGATATCCGCCTGCTGGATCTGCTGTAGCCCTTTGAGGGTTAGCAACCCTGCATCACCGGGTCCTGCGCCTACCAGCACCACTTCACCTCGATTGTCGAGCTCGGCGGCAAACATAGACGCCGTTTCCCGATCGATAGCCTTCTGGTCTGCGTTCGCCAGATACTGTGCCAGCCTGTCATTGGTGAAGAATTTTTCCCAGAAGCGGCGGCGTTCGCCCATCGTGGCAAACTTTTCTTTAACGCGGCCGCGCAGCGTGCCCGCATAGCGGGCAATTTTGCCCAGATGAAGCGGCAGCACGGACTCGAGCTTTTCGCGCAGCAGACGGGCGAGCACCGGTGAGGTTCCGCCTGAAGAGACGGCAACCATCAGCGGCGAGCGGTCGATAATTGAAGGCATGATGAAGCTGGCCTGCTTCGGTGCGTCAACGACGTTGCAGAAAATACGGCGAGATTCGGCTGCGTCGCTGACCTGCTGATTGACGGCATCGTCATCCGTAGCGGCAATGGCCAGCCAGCAGATATCGAGCAGGGAAGGGGAGAACGTTCCCTGATGGAGCGTTAGCATGCCCTGTTCCGCCCACGCTTCAAACTGCGGGGTAAAGGCGAGGGCGTTAACCGTGACGCGGGCACCTGCCTCCATCAATAAACGTGCTTTACGTTCTGCGACATCGCCACCGCCGACCAGCAGGCAGGCGCGATCTCGTAGCTGACAAAATATCGGCAGGTGATCCACGGTCAATCCTCAATTATTGGCGTACAGTCTCTGGCACAGCGATTTGCTCAGGCTGCGGACGCTCGGCTTTCGGCGTAGCATACCAATAACCCAGACCCATGAATACTACGCCGGAGAAGGTATTCCCGAGCGTTACCCACAGCAGATTGTGGCCGATTCCGGACAGCGTGTAAGCCTCGCTGTGATGGCCGAACCAGGACAGGGCAAACAGCGTCATGTTGGCGATGGAGTGCTCGTAGCCGGACGCGATAAACGCCAGCAGGCACCACCAGATGGCGATGAACTTCGCCGCACCTTCGGTACGGATTGCCATCCAGATTGCCAGACAAACCAGCCAGTTACACAGCGCACCTTTAAAGAACAGCACCATGGCTGGCGCAGAGGTTTTTGCCAGCGCGACGGTGTGAACAATGCTGGTATCGACCGGCAGCAGGCTGCCGCCGCCCCAGCTATAAAGCAGCGCAACAAACACGGAACCGGCCAGGTTGCCAAGCCAGGTCTGCGGCAAAATTGCCCACATCTGACCGTGAGAAATGGTGCCGGCTTTGACGCCGAAGGTCAGGAACATCGTGTGGCCGGTGAACAGCTCTGAACCGGCAATGATAACCAGCGTCAGGGCGATACCGAAGGTGGCCCCCATCACCAGCGGGCGAATAGCCGGATCGAGCAGATTACCGAGGGTGAAAATCAGGATGATGCCAAGGCCAACGTAAGCGCCTGCCATGGCGGAGCTGACCCAAAAGCCGAGTGGATTATTTTTCGACAGGCGGGCAATACGAGCGGCATTCGCCGCACACTTGTTAATGGTATCGGTGAACATTTTTGTTATCCCAAATAAATGAAAAGTAAAATAAAAAATTAAGAAATGAATATGAATTACCGCCCCACCCTAACCCTCTCCGGGGGGAGAGGGGCTTGCCGGAGAAGCCTTTTTGACTTTCTCCCTCTCCCTTGAGGAGAGGGCCGGGGTGAGGGCGGGTATGATTAAGCTTTAATCTGAATCTGGCCTTCCTGAACGCGCGTAGCATAATGCGCAACGGAGTGGCTCTCATCTTCCATGCACAGCCCGTCACGCAGGCGGAAACGCTGTTTTTTCAGCGGGCTGGCAACCCATAGCTCGTTCTGATGTTCGGCAATGATGCCGCGCGACAGGACGCTCGCCTGGAAGAACGGGTCGATATTGCTGATCGCATACACCTGCTCATCGTTGTGCGGGCGGAAGATGGCGATCTGCCGATCGCCCAGCAGCGCGCAAACGCCGGTTGCAGGCAGGATGTCGTTTAGCTGACAAACGGTTGTCCACTGGCTCACAGGATTTCCTCCGCTTCGATAAGGGTGACGGGAATACGCTCATAAGGCGTGGCCGGGCGATGCTGCTCGCGTTCAGGCACGATCTGCACGTTCGGATCGCGCTGCGGGCTGTTGATGAAGTGCTTGAAGCGACCCTGGGCTGCCGGGGTGTTCACCGTTTCAGTCCATTCACAAATCACTTTCTCACGCAGGCGGTTCAGCTCGGTTTCAAGCTGCTCGTTCAGGCCCAGCTTGTCATCGATAATCACTTTCTTGAGGTAATCGATGCCGCCTTCGAGGTTATCCAGCCAGGATGCGGTACGGGTCAGCTTATCGGCGGTGCGAATGTAGAACATCATGAAGCGGTCGAGATATTTAATCACCGTTTCGCGATCGAGGTCCGCGGCCAGCAGGTCGGCGTGACGTGGTTTCATACCGCCGTTGCCGCAGACGTAAAGGTTCCAGCCTTTTTCGGTGGCGATGATGCCGACGTCTTTACCCTGCGCTTCAGCACATTCACGGGTACAGCCGGACACGCCGAACTTCATTTTGTGCGGGGTGCGTATGCCTTTGTAGCGGTTTTCCAGCTCAACGCCGAAGCCCACGCTGTCGCCCACGCCGTAGCGGCACCAGGTGCTGCCCACGCAGGTTTTTGCCATCCGCAGCGCTTTCGCATAGGCGTGACCGGTTTCGAAGCCGGCTTCGATCAGCTGACGCCAGATCTCCGGCAGATCGTCTTTTTGCGCGCCGAACAGGCCGATACGCTGAGAGCCGGTAATTTTGGTATAGAGGTTATATTCGCGGGCGATACGGCCTACTTCCATCAGCCCTTCCGGCGTGATTTCCCCGCCCGCAGAGCGTGGGATAACCGAGTAGGTACCGTCTTTCTGGATGTTGCCGAGGAAGTTGTCGTTGGTATCCTGTAACGGCGTGTGCTGCGGTTCGAGAATATAGTCATTCCAGCAGGAGGCCAGCAGGGAACCGACGGTTGGCTTACAGACTTCACAGCCGTAGCCTTTGCCGTACTTGTTCAGCAGCTCGTCGAAGGATTTGATGCCTTCCACGCGGATCAGGTGGTACAGCTCCTGGCGAGAGAACGCGAAGTGCTCACACAGGTTGTTGTTGACTTCGATGCCCTGTTTCGCCAGTTCGGCGTTCAGCACCTGGGTAACCAAAGGAATACAGCCGCCGCAGCCGGTGCCCGCTTTGGTTTCTGCTTTCAGAGCCGCAATGGTGTGGCAGCCTTTATTGATGGCGGCAACCAGAGCGCCTTTGGTGACGTCGAAGCAGGAACAGATTTGCGCGCTGTCCGGCAGTTTGTCGACGCCGATGGACGGTTTGCCGCTGCCTGCGTGAGCAGGAAGAATCAGCGCGTCAGGATTTTCCGGCAGTTCGATGGCGTTCAGCACGAGCTGCTGTAGATTACCGAAGTCGCTGGTGTCACCAACCAGCACCGCGCCCAGCAGGGTTTTGTTGTCTTCGCTGACCACCAGACGTTTGTAAACTTCTTTGCTTTCGTCTAGGTAGACATAGCTGCGCGCGTTTGGCGTGCGCGCGTGCGCGTCACCAATCCCGCCGACGTCTACGCCGAGCAGCTTCAGCTTAGCGCTCATGTCTGCGCCTTCGAAGGCATTCTCGGTGCCCAGCAGGTGATCCGCCGTGACCTGAGCCATTTTGTAGCCAGGCGCTACCAGGCCGTAAACACGGTTATTCCAGCTGGCGCATTCGCCGATAGCGTAGATGTCCGGGTCAGAAGTCTGGCAGGTGTCGTTGATGACGATGCCGCCGCGCTGGGCTGTTTCCAGACCGCACTGGGTCGCCAGCTTGTCACGTGGGCGGATACCGGTAGAGAAGACGATAAAGTCGATTTCGAGATCGCTGCCGTCGGCGAAGCGCATGGTTTTACGCGCTTCTTGCCCTTCCTGAACAATCTCTTGTGTGTTTTTGCTGGTGTGAACGCGCACGCCCATGCTTTCAATTTTATTGCGCAGCTGCTCGCCGCCCATGCGGTCGAGCTGCTCTGCCATCAGCATGGGGGCAAATTCGATAACGTGGGTTTCTACACCGAGGTTTTTCAGCGCGCCGGCCGCTTCCAGGCCGAGCAGGCCGCCGCCGACAACGGCGCCGCGTTTGCTGCGGCGGGCGCAGGCTTCGATGGCGTTTAAATCTTCAATGGTGCGGTAAACGAAACAGTCCTGAGTCTCAGAGCCTTTAATAGGCGGCACCCACGGGTAAGAACCCGTTGCCATCACCAGCTTGTCGTAATAAACCGTACGGCCAGTGTTGGAGTGAATAACTTTTTCCTGGCGGTTAATGGTGATGGCGCGCTCGCCAATCAGAACGTTAACGCCGTGCTTCTCGTAGAACCCTTCACGAACCAGGGAGAGTTCTTCAGCGGTATGGTGGGAAAAATAGGATGAGAGGTGCACGCGGTCGTAGGCTTTGCGTGGCTCTTCACAAAAGACGGTAATGTCGAACTGGCCGGGCTGGGCTTTATCAAGTAAGTCCTCGATAAAGCGATGGCCGACCATGCCATTACCGATAATTGCGATTCTGACTTTGCTCATAATTGCCTCAATTTCTTTTCTATTACCGCCTACCTTAACGATTCAGCAAAGGCGATTATTGATGCAAATCAATTACACCTTTATATACCCATTAAGAGGTATATGATTGATTTTTGTGGATTTTTCTAAGTGTTGGAATTGTCTGGTTTTTCACCAGTTGCAAAAAAAGCGCTGCCGCGAGGTATGATTGTGCTAAGTAATAGCGAAAGCGCTGTCGCAACGGAGGCATGATGAGTACCGCATCCCTGGAGTTGATTCAAAATGTTCGCCTGGCCGGGCGGCCTGGGCTCTGGCAAATTACCCTTCACAACGGGCGAATTCAGTCGATTGAACCTTCAGGCGACATTTGCCCTGAAAATCTGCAAACCCTCAATGGCCGCGGCGGGCTGGCCGTGCCGCCGTTTATTGAGCCGCATATTCACCTGGATACCACCCAGACGGCGGGGCAGCCCGGCTGGAATCAGTCGGGCACCCTGTTTGAGGGCATTGAGCGCTGGGCTGAACGTAAGGCATTGCTCAGCCACGAAGACGTGAAGCAACGGGCGTGGCAGACGCTGAAGTGGCAAATTGCCAACGGTATTCAGTACGTGCGCACGCACGTGGACGTTTCCGACCCCACGCTGACCGCGCTGAAAGCGATGCTTGAGGTTAAGCGGGAAGTGGCCCCGTGGGTGGATCTGCAAATCGTGGCGTTTCCGCAGGAAGGCATTCTTTCCTATCCCAACGGCGAGGCTCTGCTGGAAGAAGCCTTGAAGCTCGGGGCGGACGTTGTCGGAGCCATCCCGCATTTTGAATTCACCCGCGAATACGGCGTCGAGTCTTTGCATATAGCGTTCGCGCTGGCGAAGAAGTACGACCGTCCGCTGGACATCCACTGCGATGAAATTGACGATGAGCAGTCGCGCTTCGTGGAAACCGTTGCCGCGCTGGCGCATCGCGATGGCATTGGCGAGCGCGTGACGGCCAGCCATACCACCGCCATGCATTCCTACAACGGGGCTTACACTTCCCGGCTGTTCCGCCTGCTTAAACTCTCCGGCATTAACTTTGTCGCCAACCCGCTGGTGAATATTCATCTGCAAGGGCGCTTTGATGATTATCCCAAGCGGCGCGGCATTACCCGCGTGAAGGAGCTGCTGGGGGCGGGTATTAATGTTTGCTTCGGGCACGATGACGTCTTCGATCCCTGGTATCCGCTGGGAACGGCCAATATGCTCCAGGTGCTGCATATGGGGCTGCACGTCTGTCAGATGATGGGCTACCAGCAAATAGATGAAGGGCTGAAGCTGATTACCGATAACAGCGCCAGGACGTTCGGCGTCGAGGAATACGGCATTGAAGCAGGCAAGCCTGCGAACCTGGTTATTCTGCCGGCGGAAAGCGGGTTTGATGCGGTGCGGCGTCAGGTGCCGGTGCGCTGGTCAATACGCGAAGGGAGGGTGATTGCGACCACGCAGCTGTCACAAACCTGGGTGATGCTGGATGCGGCGGAAGAAATTTACTTCGGAGGAGCCTCTCCCCGCTGAGGGAGAGGCTTTAGCCTTAATGCGCAGCGGCGGCTGCGTTATGCTGGCGGTGTTTGGTCACCAGACCCAGCACCACACACATAACAAAGACGACGGCATATAAGCCGTTAGCCGTTTGCAGTGCAGCGTGCGGGCCGCTGTGGGCAACAATCGGACCGGTTACCACGAAGGTCAGCATGGTGCCGATTGTGCCGCAGGTCAGCACGAAGTTAACCAGTTTTGGCGATGCCACTTTCGTTTGCAGGGAGCCGAGCGTGATGATGGTGGTGTAAATGGCGCTGGAGAAGAAGCCCAGTGCCAGAATGAACCACGCCAGATGAGCCGGTTCACCGGTGTTGAACAGATACATCAGCACGGTAGCGGCACCGGCCAGCACCATCAGAATGCGTTGCAGATCGAAGAAGCGCAGCACAAAGCTGAAAATCCACATTCCGACCATATATGACATCCAGAAATCGCTGACCAGCTTGCCCGCATCGTTAATGCTCATGCCAAGCGTTTTGGCGTATTCCGGCACCCAGGAGATAAAACCCAGCTGGCCGAGGATGTAGCACAGCGCCGCAACGGACAGGAACAGCACGCCGATGCCCCACTTCTCTTTTGCCACAGGCTGCGCGTCGTCTTTCTTCGCATTTTTGCCCAGCGCCGGGAATTCACACCCCAGCGTCAGCAGGAAGATGGCCACGTAAACCAGGCCGATGCAGACATAAACCCAGTACCAGTTGATGCTGCGCGCCAGAAGAACGGCGGCAACCATCGGGAAGATCATCCCGGCCATGCTGAAGAAGGAGTCGGTAAACAGCAGGCGAGAACCGCGCTGACGGCCTTCATACATGTGGGTAATAAGGAACGTGCCGATCGACATGGTGATCCCGCTGACCAGACCCAGAACGAACATGGACGCGGAGAAGATAGTCAGGTTATGGCCCAGAATCAGCCCGGCAACTGCCAGAATCATCAGGATAAAGCCAAAGCGCAGCTGGGTTTTCAGCGGCACGATTTCCATTAGCCAGGCGTTCAGAAAGATGGAGATGAGGATGCCCGCATTCAGGAAGGTGAAGGTGTTACTCATGCTGGAAACGGGCAGCTGGAAGTATTCTGCGATGTTTCCCATCACCATCCCGGTGACAATCACCAACGCACCGGTCAGGGCGTAGGAGAAAAAGCTGATCCATAGCAGCTTGGTACGGTTGCTGTTAGTCATATCTTGCCTGTGAATAGAAGTGTAAAGCGCGTTGACAGCGCCGGGGGCGAGCGAATTTTATCCGTGAACGTGATCGATTTAAACATTCAATGTAATTATGTTTCGAAATTGCCGTTCGTTTCATGAAATGGCTCACAGATTTCAATGTGTAAAATCGATTCATTCATGCAAGTTATTGATTTGCTGAAAAGTAAAAAACCGTAAAGGGCTGGCGCCGGATGGCCCTCCTCTTTACAATCAAGCAACTTGCTTCACTCACTGCCTTCGTAAGGAATTCCTGATGCTCAAATCGACTCTGGCGGCTGTTGCAGCTGTGTTCGCCATCTCGGCTATCTCCCCGGCTGCCCTGGCGGCAAGCGGCGATCCCCACGTCTTACTGACGACCTCCGCCGGCAATATTGAGCTTGAATTAAATAGCCAAAAAGCGCCTGTTTCAGTGAAAAACTTTGTTGATTACGTCAACAGCGGTTTTTACAACAACACCACGTTCCACCGCGTCATCCCCGGCTTTATGATTCAGGGCGGTGGCTTTACTGAAGACATGAATCAGAAGCAGCCAAACCCGCCGATTAAAAATGAAGGGGACAACGGCCTGCGCAACACTCGCGGCACCATCTCGATGGCGCGTACCGCCGATAAAGACAGCGCTACCAGCCAGTTCTTCATCAACGTAGCGGATAACGCCTTCCTCGATCACGGCCAGCGAGACTTCGGTTACGCGGTATTTGGTAAAGTTGTGAAAGGCATGGAAGTGGCTGACAAGATCTCCCAGGTTCAGTCTCACGACGTCGGCCCTTACCAGAATGTTCCTTCAAAACCGATAGTTATCCTCTCCGCTAAAGTCCTTCCTTAATTCCCTGCGTGCGGGCGGTTTTCGCCCGCGCTCTGCTCGCTCCCGGCAACCGTGCAGAATGCTGCTTATACTTGTGGCAAAACCAGTGACGCATCAAGGGAGGGCGATATGGGCAAAAAACTCACCGATAAACAGAAATCCCGTCTGTGGCAGCAGCTGCGCAGCCGCGCATTCCAGGCCAGCAACCTGCTGGAAGGCATTGAAGTGCCGTTGATTACGCTTACGCCTGAGGAGGCGCTGGCACGCATTAGCGAACTGCGGGGTCACTATGAGCGATAAATTCGGTGACGGGCGCGATCCCTATTTTTGGTCCGGCATTCATGTGCTGCGCAACCGCCTCGATATAAGAGAAGCCGAGCGGCTGAAAGAAGCGGAGTACGAGCTGACCGCACTTCGGGCGGCGACCCTCGAACTTGGCCCGCTGCGCCGAGGCCTGCCGTGGCTGTGTTCTATTCACCAGCAGCTGTTTCAGGATGTCTTTGACTGGGCGGGCGAGCTGCGTTTAGTCGATATCTATCAGGGTGAAACCCGCTTCTGCCATTTCGAGTACATCGAAAACGAAGGCAATGATTTAATGCAGGAGCTGGAGGATGAGCATTACCTGACGGAGCTGGCAAAGCCGGAATTTATCGAACGGATGGCGCATTACTACTGTGAAATTAACGTCCTGCACCCTTTCCGCGTCGGCAGCGGCAGGGCGCAGCGTATTTTCTTCGAGCAGCTGGCGGTGCATGCGGGCTATATGCTGGACTGGAGTAAAGTGGAGCAGGATGTCTGGCAGGCCGCTAATCAGGCGGGTGCGCTGGGCGATCTTAAACCGCTGACGGCAATTTTCACTAAAGTGGTGAGCGAAGCGCGGGAAAGCGAATAGAATAGCGCGGTTCTTTTTTGACCCGGAGCCGCCATGCTACTGCTAATCGACAATTACGATTCATTCACCTGGAACCTGTACCAGTATTTTTGCGAGCTCGGTGCCGAGGTGGTGGTGAAGCGTAACGATGATATTACCCTCGCGGGCATTCGCGATCTCGCGCCTGAGAAGCTGGTCATTTCCCCCGGACCCTGCACGCCAACCGAAGCCGGGATTTCGCTGGCGGCGATTAATCATTTTGCCGGCCAGCTGCCGATCCTCGGCGTTTGCCTCGGGCATCAGGCTATTGCGCAGGCTTTTGGGGCGACAATTATCCGCGCCGAAAAAGTCATGCATGGCAAAACCTCAGCTATTACCCATCATTCGCGCGGCGTATTCAGCGGCCTGAATAATCCTCTGACCGTCACCCGCTATCATTCACTGATTATCGACCCGGCAACGCTGCCTGATATTTTTGAGGTCACCGCCTGGACCGATAAGCAGGAGATCATGGGGATTCGCCACCGCGAGCTGGATCTGGAAGGCGTGCAGTTCCACCCGGAAAGCATCCTCAGCGAGCAGGGGCATCAGCTGCTGGCCAATTTCCTGAACCGCTGATTTTCTATTGCCATGCTGTGATTTTTTATGCATATTTCGTGATTATATTTTCACTTACCTCAACCGCATAAAACTGGATGGGCAATCAATGGCAAGCGAACAAACAGCAGTGAACCGCGCAACTTTCGATGAAGTGATTTTGCCGGTTTATGCACCGGCAGAATTTATTCCGGTTAAAGGTAAAGGCAGCCGCGTGTGGGATCAGCAGGGCAAAGAGTACGTTGATTTCGCCGGTGGCATCGCCGTCACCGCGCTCGGGCACTGCCATCCTGCCCTGGTGGCAGCGCTGAAAACCCAGGGTGAAACGCTGTGGCACATCAGCAACGTCTTTACCAACGAACCTGCGCTGCGTCTGGGCCGTAAGCTGATTGATGCCACCTTCGCTGAACGCGTGCTGTTTATGAACTCCGGGACGGAAGCTAACGAAACCGCGTTCAAGCTGGCTCGCTATTACGCTTCTACTCGCCACAGCCCGTACAAATCCAAAATCATCGCGTTCCATAACGCCTTCCATGGCCGCTCGCTGTTTACCGTTTCCGTGGGCGGGCAGCCGAAGTATTCCGATGGCTTTGGGCCAAAACCCGCCGATATTGTTCACGTGCCGTTTAACGATCTGCACGCGGTGAAAGCCGTGATGGACGATCATACCTGCGCGATTGTTGTCGAGCCGATTCAGGGTGAAGGTGGCGTTACCGCCGCCACGCCAGAGTTCCTGCAAGGCCTCCGCGAGCTGTGCGATCGGCATGAGGCGCTGCTGGTGTTCGATGAAGTGCAGTGTGGAATGGGCCGCGTCGGCGAACTGTTTGCCTATATGCACTACGGCGTTACGCCGGATATTCTAACCAGCGCAAAAGCTCTGGGCGGTGGCTTCCCGGTTAGCGTGATGTTGACCACGCAGGAGATTGCCTCGGCGTTTCACGTTGGCACTCATGGCTCAACCTACGGCGGCAACCCGCTGGCCTGCGCCGTGGCCGGAGCGGCCTTCGACATCATCAATACGCCGGAGGTTCTGCAAGGCGTGGCGGCGAAGCGCGAGCTGTTTGTTGAGCATTTACGTCAGATTGACGATCGGTTTGACGTGTTCAGCGACATACGCGGCATGGGCCTGCTGATAGGCGCGGAGCTTAAGCCCCGCTTCAAAGGACGCGCGCGTGAGTTCTTGCATGCGGCCGCGCAGGAAGGCGTAATGGTGCTGAACGCGGGCCCGGACGTCATGCGCTTTGCGCCCGCGCTGATTGTCGAAGATGCGGATATCGCCGAAGGCATGCAGCGCTTTGCCACAGCCGTCGGTAAAATTGTTAACGCTTAATTAATTGGATCGCCCCAGTCGGCGATTCAGCCAGATGCCATGATGCGGGCGCTGGCGCCATGCTACGGACGAAATGGTATGCATGGTGTTGAGATGTCCCAGCACCCGCTGCAAATGCTGCTCCATAGTGCTTAACGGCCCGGTGGGCAGCGTTTCTGAATCCAGAATAACGGCATCCTTCGTTTCCCCCGGCCCGTCGTATTCCAGCCGCTGCTGACATCGTTGCAGCGCAATTTCGCACGACTGTAAGTAGCGCTGCGCCAGCTCGGGCGTGAGCATGTTGTGTTCCCGCGCAAGGGTGGTCATGGCGTTGATATGTTCAACGATAAACTGGCTGTGCGTTACCCACAGCTTCATGTCTTCCAGATAATGCGAGTTGAATCCGGGCTCCTGCATCGCCTGGTTCAGGGAGTTGAACAGCGCGTTGTGCGCCTGGTTGACCCGCATACGCTGGTAGGCCAGCGGCGTCGGCTGCGGGTCGCTGCTCAGGATTAAACGAATGGCGTCCTGATCGGTTTCCAGCGCGTCGTGGGCGTTCTGGCGCAGCAGGCCGCTCTGCCACTGCGGCCACAGCCAGACCATGCCGCCGAAAGCAATCAGGCAGCCGAGCAGAGTATCAATCAGGCGCGGTACGATGTACTGCTCGGCGCTCAGCGTGATCAGCTGCAGGGTGTAAACCGCGGTCACGGTGAAGCCAATCGTTGCCCAGCCGTAGCTTTTGCGGATAAAGAGGTAGCTCACCAGGGTAATGATCAGCATGGCGGTCAGGGCGAATTCCTGCGGGAAGTGGAAGTGTAGGGCGATACCGGCAATCGCCAGCCCTGCCATCGTGCCTGCCGAACGGTGCAGGATCCTCACCCGCGTCGCGCCGTAGCCGTTTTGCGTCACGAACATCACCGTCATCAGGATCCAATAGGGCTTAGGCAGATGTAAAAATGCGCCCAGCAGGCTGGCGACGGTGAGCATCACCCCTAGCCTTGCCGAGTTGCGCAGGGCGGCGGATTTAAACGACAGGTAGCTTTTTAGCGCGGCCCACAGCGGCAGGCGGCGCTGGCGATCTTCCATGAGATCGCGAACGTAGAGTGGACGCTGGGTACGCAATACCCGCGCAATACGGCTGAAATGATAGTGGCAGAACTGCCCTACGGGATTATCGGGGTTCTGGCGGGCGATTTTCTCCAGCGCCTCAATCTGCTTATCCATGGCGAAACGTCGCGGATAACGATGGTAGAGAATATCGTCGGCCAGCACGCGTAAACGGGCGGCGATGGTCTGCGCATTCCAGCGGATAACGGCCTCCGCGTGGCTTTGCTCGACGAGCTTTTGCACTTCTTCAGGCTGATGGAGGCTGACGGAGATGTGCTCCTGCAAATCAAGAGCAACCTGGAAAGCTCGCAGCAGGCGTTTGTAGCCGTTCTGCTGGTTCGCCGCCAGCATGTGCAGCTGCTGATAGCAAACGGTGATCAGATCGACGGCCTTTTGCTGCCGGGCGAGCAAAGGGGGAAGCGCCTTCTCCGGATCCGTGTGCTGAGTCAGCATGCCGTACTTCGCCTCGCAGTATTCGGCCAGCTGGCGATAGAGCAGGCTGAGTGATTCACGCAGCGGCTGTTCGCGCCACATCCAGAACCAGAACCAGTTGAAGACGCCGTACCAGATTGTGCCGGAGACGTAGAGCACCATCGGCTTCCAAATCGGCATATTCCCGGCCATGCTGAGCGTGAAAATAGCGGCGATGAGCGAGGCGGGCAGCAGGCGGGCGTGCAGGGCGCTGATTTCAGCGGTGACGCCCAGCAGCAGGGCCATCACAATCAGAATCACCGGCAGCGGTACGGGAGTGAAAAGCAGCATCAGCTGCATCAGCAGGCTGCTGATGGCAAACAGGCTGCCGCCGATGATTAATCGTTTGAAGAAGCGCTTATGGGGCGTATCGAGACCGGCAATGTTGCAGCAGGCGGGCACCAGCGAGAACAGCAGACCGGCCTGGAGATTGCCGAAAAGCAGACCGACCGCCACGGGAAGACAAAGCACCAGCGTTTGCCGCAGGGCATAGTTAACCTCGGGATGGTAAATCAGTCTGCGCCACATAGACTCGTCATACTTCAAGCTGCAAGGGGGTTGGCTGTACTCACTCATCCCAGTCACTGACTTAAGTCAGTGACTGGCGTTCACTCCCTTGCCGCCTACCTGCAACTCGGATTATTTAGAGCTAGCGAAGGAAGTGTAGAGACAAAAAAGGCGTGTTACCGAAGCGACACGCCCTTTTGAAGCGGAATTAACGAGTGCCGTATACGACGATCGTTTTACCGTGAGCGGAAATCAGATTTTGATCTTCGAGCATTTTCAGGATGCGGCCTACGGTCTCGCGGGAGCAGCCCACGATCTGACCGATTTCCTGACGGGTGATTTTAATCTGCATGCCGTCCGGATGAGTCATGGCATCAGGCTGTTTCGCCAGGTTCAGCAGCGTTTGCGCGATGCGGCCGGTGACGTCGAGGAAGGCGAGGTTGCCCACTTTCTCGGACGTTACCTGCAGGCGACGGGCCATCTGCGAAGACAGGCGCATCAGGATGTCCGGGTTAACCTGAATCAGCTGGCGGAATTTTTTATAGGAAATTTCAGCCACTTCACAGGCGCTTTTAGCGCGAACCCAGGCACTGCGTTCCTGACCTTCTTCAAACAGGCCAAGTTCGCCGATGAAGTCGCCCTGGTTCAGATAGGAGAGGATCATTTCCTTGCCCTCTTCATCTTTAATCAGAACGGCCACGGAGCCTTTGACGATGTAGTACAGCGTCTCCGCTTTTTCACCCTGGTGAATCAGCGTGCTCTTTGATGGATACTTATGAATATGGCAATGGGACAAGAACCATTCGAGAGTCGGGTCTGTTTGCGGTTTGCCAAGCACCATGCGCGGTTATCCTCTGTTATAAACTGGCTACCAAAGACAGGATGCAAAACCCCTGTCTGGCGTTGCAATCGTTAGAATATTTCCCGTTGGGGAAATGGCCTGCAAGTCAATCTTGCCGCCTGTAATTAGTGATGTCCTCTGCGTACACGCATCACTTCACTGTATGGAATGTAGCATCCGGATTGTTTTAGCATAGCTTTTGACAAGTGTCTCCTATTGTCTCGTTTCAGCATGACGCAGGTCGCCTTCCGTTGCCAGTTTTGCTACATCCGCGTACTCTGAAAGGAAATTTCTTCAACGGGAGTAAGCAAAATGCAGGCACGAGTAAAATGGGTTGAGGGGTTAACGTTCCTGGGCGAATCCGCCTCGGGTCACCAAATCCTGATGGACGGTAATTCTGGCGATAAAGCACCCAGCCCAATGGAAATGCTTTTGATGGCGGCAGGGGGATGCAGCGCCATTGACGTGGTTTCTATTTTGCAAAAGGGTCGCCATGACGTGACGGATTGCGAAGTGAAGCTGACCTCAGAACGCCGTGAAGAAGCGCCGCGTTTGTTCACCCACATCAACCTGCACTTTATCGTGACGGGCAAAGACCTGAAGGATAATGCCGTGTCCCGCGCGGTGGATCTTTCCGCTGAGAAGTATTGCTCGGTGGCGCTGATGTTAGAGAAGGCCGCTAACATCACGCACAGCTATGAAGTGATTGATGCCTAATTTGCGTGCCGGGGCGGCATCCTGCCGCCCTATGCGATATCTCTGCCTTCCGCCAGCCGCTGCACCAACGGCGTCATAATCAGCTCCATCGCCAGCCCCATTTTTCCGCCAGGCACGACTAGCGTGTTGATGTGGGAGATAAATGAGCCCTGCAACATCGCCAGCAGGTAAGGGAAGTCGATGTCGTCCAGGCCGCGGAAATGAATCACTACAAAGCTTTCATCCAGCGACGGAATGCCGCGTGCGGCAAAGGGATTGGAAGTATCGACCGTTGGCACCCGCTGGAAGTTAATGTGGGTGCGTGAAAACTGCGGGGTGATGTAGTTAATGTAGTCATCCATCGATCTAACGACGGAATCCATCACCGCCTCGCGCGAATGGCCCCGCTCGCTGGTGTCACGCACCAGCTTCTGAATCCATTCCAGGTTGACGATGGGCACCACGCCAACCAGCAGATCTACGCGGTTGGCGACGTCGTTTTGCGGTGTGACCACGCCGCCGTGCAGGCCTTCGTAAAACAGAACGTCGGTTGGCTCGGGCAGCGGCTGCCACGGTGTGAAGGTGCCGGGGATTTGATTCCAGGGCACGGCTTCGTCGTAGGTGTGCAGATATTTGCGGGATTTACCCTGGCCGCTGCGGCCGTATTCGGCAAAGGTTTCTTCCAGCAGGCTGAAGTCGTTGGCCTCGGGGCCAAAATAGCTGATGTGTCGCCCGAGGTCGCGGGCTTTGCGGATGGCCATATCCATTTCAGGGCGCGTGTAGCGGTGAAAGCTGTCGCCTTCGACTTCGGCCGCGCGCAGGTTTAGCTGTTGGAATATCTTTCGGAAGGCAAGGCTGGTGGTCGTTGTTCCCGCACCGCTGGAACCTGTGACCGCAATAACCGGGTGTTTGGCTGACATAGGGCGACAACTCCGTGGATAATTGAACAACATGCCGCTGAAAAGCTGACCATCATTCTTGTTTTATTATTCAGTATAGATCGTTGCCCCAGCCCGGGTTGTTAGCCGCGGAATTGCCCGCGAGGCATGATATTCACCGTTTCATGGAGTTCCGACCAGACCAGCACCGCTTCGCCGTTTTGCAGCTGCCGCTTTACGTCGGCAACCTTTTGCACCAGCGAGCGTTCCTGTTCACCATAATCTGTCCCTTCGCGTAACACAAAGGATTCAATCAGGTTGTCGAGCGTTTCAGGATCGATATCTTGCCAGGGAATCATCATATTATTTGTCCAGATACGTCGTAAGCCAGGCCGGGATGCGCTGCTCAAGCCACATCTCAGGTTTGCGTAATGTTCCGCCGACAAAGCCAACGTGCCCGCCGTGGCTGGTGAGTTGGTATTCAATATTCGCGGGTAACAATGCCTTATCAGGGATGACATGATGATCCATAAACGGATCGTCTTTCGCATGGATGATAAGTGTGGGTCTGGCGATATCGGGCAATAAAGGCATGGCGCTGCACTGGCGATAATAATCCAGCGCGTCCGCGAAGCCGTGAATCTTCGAGGTGATAAGGTCGTCAAAGTCGCGGATGCGCCTTACGCCTTTAAGCTGGCGCAGGTCAACGGGCAGGGTGCCGGGATAGCTGCGCAGCTTACGCGCCGCGTTCTTTTTCAGCAGGTTTAGCAGATAGCGCTGATAGAAACGTGAGAAGCCCTGTTCCATGTGGTAGCAGCACTGTTCGAGCATTAACGGTGCGGAAACGACAACGCCTGCTTTTAAGGTGCACTCTTTGCCCTGTCTTGCCATCAGGCAGGCCAGCATATTGCCGCCGAGGGAAAAGCCGACCGCCGCCGTTGGCGCTTCGCCATAGCGCTGGGTTAACCAGTTCAGGAAATAGGTTCCGTCTTCGGTTTCACCGGAGTGATAGATGCGCTTCATACGGTTCGGAACGCCGCTGCATCCCCGAAAGTGCATGACCACGCCCAGCCAGCCGCGTTTTTTGGCCGATTCCATCAGGCCATGAGCGTAGGGGCTGTGCAGGCTGCCTTCAAGACCGTGGAACACGACCAGGCGAGGCTTGTGCAGCGCTTCACGCGGGTCTTCGCTCCAGGCGAGATCGACGAAATCCCCGTCCGGCATATCGAGACGCTGCCAGTGGGGTTTAAAATTGACGCGACGACGGATCACGCGAGGCAGCATGGTTTGCAGGTGAGGGTTGCTCATGCCGCGCATTGGGCGGAAATCCTCGCCGTCATCATGATGAAAATTCAATTCTAAAGAGCTTGTCCTGGCCATATCACACTGTTAGTTTCATTTAGTTTGCTAATCAACGCTATCGGGTGTGGAACACCTTTTTCATGGAAACGCTTTTCTTTTCAATGCTGGGTTTTCTCTGGGTCGCCGCTATCACGCCAGGCCCCAATAATACGTTATTAACCGCATCCGGAGCCAACTACGGTTTTTTACGCAGTTTGCCGCTGATGATCGGCATCATGCTAGGCATGCAGTGCATTTTGCTGCTGGTGGCTTTCGGCGTTGGCAGCCTGATTCTGATTTATCCGGCTCTCCACCTTATCCTGAAGATTGCCGGCAGCGCTTATCTTTTGTGGCTGGCATGGAAAATTGGCACCGCCACCTACGAGCGGCTGGAAACGGACGCCGCTCCTCCCGCGCCGATTCCTTTCTGGCAGGGCGGGCTTTTGCAGGTCATCAACCCGAAGGCGTGGCTGATGGCGCTGGGCGCAGTCGCCAGCTTCAGCCTGGCAGGCGCACAGTATCTTCATTCGGTGGCGCTGATAAGCCTTGGCATCGCGCTGGTTAATATTGTCGCCGGTATTATCTGGATTGCATTCGGGACGCTGATTGGCAAACTGCTGCGAAGCCGCCGGGCATGGGCCATCTTTAATATCTTTATGGGCCTGTTGACCGCAGCCTGCGTGCTGCTGATTTGGCAGTGAGATAACGCGGCTCCTCTCGTCAGGAGAGGAGCGCTGTAAAACAGGTTATTCGGCCTGCATCATCTGTTCTAACTGTTCGTGCGCGTCCAGCCATTCCATTTCGCACTCTTCGAGCGCTGACTTCACCTTCACCTGCGTTTGCAGACATTCCGTCATTTCTGCCTTGCGGCTTTGCTCGTAAATTGCGCTGTCCGCAAGTTTCTCTTCGACTTCGGTAAGCTGCGCGTTGAGCTTTTCCATCTGCTTTTCGAGCTTAGTAATTTGCTTGCGCAGCGGCTGAGTCTGCGTGCGCAGCTCGGCTTCCCGACGCTTCTGGTCTTTTCGCGACTGGGCGCTGTTGGCGTTATCTTTGTTTGCATCTTCCGGCTGATTTTCCTGCTTTTGCAGGTCGCTGAGCCACTGCTGGTAGTCTTCAAGATCGCCGTCGAAGGCTTCGACTTTGCCATCGTGAACCAGGTAGAGATCGTCCGTCGTGGAACGCAGCAGATGGCGGTCGTGCGAGACGACAACCAGCGCGCCTTCGAAATCGATCAGCGCTTCGGTCAGCGCCTGGCGCATGTCCAGATCCAGGTGGTTGGTCGGTTCATCGAGCAGCAGCAGGTTAGGGCGCTGCCAGACCACGAGTGCCAGTACCAGACGGGCCTTCTCCCCGCCGGAGAAACGCGCCGTGTGTTCGGTCACTTTATCGCCACGGAAGCCAAAGCCACCGAGATAGTCACGGAGCTGCTGTTCCAGCTCGCGCGGGGCAATGCGCGCCAGATGCTGCAAAGGAGACTCATCGGCGCGGAGATATTCAAGCTGATGCTGAGCGAAGTAGCCGAGCTTGATGCCTTTGGCGAGGCCGATATCACCCTGCAACGGCTCAAGTTCACCCGCCAGCAGTTTGATCAGCGTTGATTTACCCGCGCCGTTGCGGCCCAGCAGGCCAATACGCGAGCCGGGGACCAGATTCAGCTTGATGGAGTTCAGGATCACCCGCTCGCCATAGCCGGCGCTGACCTTTTCCATGCGCAGCAGCGGATTTGGCAGGCTTTCCGGCGCGCGGAAGCTGAAGTGGAACGGGTTATCTACGTGCGCCGGAGCAATCAGCTCCATGCGCTCGAGCATTTTCACGCGGCTCTGAGCCTGTTTGGCCTTTGAAGCTTTTGCTTTAAAGCGGTCGATAAAGCCCTGCAGATGGGCGACGCGCTCCTGCTGGCTTTCATACATTGATTGCTGCTGGGCAAGGCGCGTGGCGCGCTGGCCCTCAAACGAGGAGTAGTTGCCGGTGTACTCGAACATGCTTTCCTGTTCGATGTGGATGATTTTGCCCACCACCGGGTCAAGGAAATCGCGATCGTGGGAGATCAGAATCAGCGTACCCTGGTAACTTTTCAACCATCTTTCGAGCCAGATAACCGCATCTAAATCCAGGTGGTTGGTTGGCTCATCGAGCAGCAGCAGGTCGGAACGGCAAATTAGCGCCTGCGCCAGGTTGAGGCGCATGCGCCAGCCGCCGGAAAAGTCGCTTACCGGGCGTTCGAGCTG
Source organism: Buttiauxella sp. (assembly GCA_036489025.1). Lineage (GTDB taxonomy): Bacteria > Pseudomonadota > Gammaproteobacteria > Enterobacterales > Enterobacteriaceae > Dryocola. The sequence continues at coordinate 10,561 of DASXGN010000035.1, read as the reverse complement.
TTCGTTGCTGAAGCCCAGGCCGTGCAGCAGGCTTGAAGCGCGGGAGCGGATAGTCCAGGCATCAACCGCGTCGAGCTTACCGTGGACGAGCGCAATCTTGTGGCCGTCGTTGCGTTCGTTGGCCTGCGCCAGTTCGGCTTCAAGCTGGCGAAATTCACGGTCGCCATCAATCACGTATTCGATGGCGGGCATTGCCAGCGCCGGGGTTTCCTGGTTGACCCAGGCTAAAGCCCAGTTGCTCGGGAAAGTCATACTGCCACCATCGGCGCTAATCTCGTTCTTTAATAGCGCCAGCAGCGTGGATTTACCGCAGCCGTTTTTACCCACGAGGCCGACTTTCTGGCCTGGGTTAATGGTGGCGGTGGCGTTATCCAACAGAACGCGAGTGCCGCGACGAATTTGTAACGAGGAGAAAACAATCATAAAGCGCCGTATGTTCAGAGTATGTTAAATTGTCATTATATTAAGGTAACGTGATGCTTAGGGCACCGCGTCGGGCTGCATGGTAGCCCAAAATAATCACTATGACGACGCCCTGGAGGGTAATGATGTCGCAGCCGCCGAAAGTTTTGCTGCTGTATGCCCATCCGGAATCTCAGGACTCGGTGGCAAACCGGGTTTTGCTCCAGCCGGCAAAGCAGCTCGCAAATGTTACCGTGCACGATCTTTATGCGCACTATCCGGACTTTTTTATCGATATTTATCATGAGCAGGCCCTGCTGCAAGAGCATGATGTCATCGTCTTCCAACACCCTCTTTACACCTATAGCTGCCCTGCGTTACTCAAAGAGTGGATGGACCGCGTGCTGAGCCGTGGTTTTGCCAGCGGTGTCGGAGGGACAGCTTTAGCGGGAAAGTACTGGCGAAGCGTGGTCACCACCGGGGAACCGGAGGGGGCCTACCGGCACGATGGCTTTAACCGCTTCCCTCTGACCGATATTTTGCGCCCTTTTGAACTCACGGCGGCGATGTGCCGCATGCACTGGCTTAATCCGATGATTGTCTACTGGGCGCGTCGCCAGTCTCCTCAGGAGCTGGCCAGCCATGCGAAAGCTTACGGCGACTGGCTGGCCGCACCGCTGCTTCCGGGAGGCCGCTAATGGAAGGTTCAGATCTGTTGCTTGCGGGCGTGCTCTTTTTGTTTGCCGCGGTGGTTGCGGTGCCGGTCGCCGCGCGACTCGGGATTGGCGCGGTGCTCGGCTATCTGCTGGCCGGGATTGCTATTGGGCCCTGGGGACTGGGCTTTATTAGCGACGTGGACGAGATTCTTCACTTCTCCGAGCTGGGCGTCGTGTTCCTGATGTTTATCATCGGCCTGGAGCTGAACCCGGCCAAACTCTGGGAGCTACGGCGTTCAATCTTTGGCGTTGGCGCCGCGCAGGTCATTCTCAGCGCGGTTATCCTTGCCGGGCTTTTGATGCTGACGAAGTTCTCGTGGCAGGCTGCGGTTATCGGCGGAATTGGGCTGGCGATGTCTTCAACGGCGATGGCGTTGCAGCTGATGCGCGATAAGGGCATGAACCGCAACGAAGCGGGGCAGCTCGGGTTTTCGGTGCTGCTGTTCCAGGACCTGGCCGTTATTCCTGCGCTGGCGCTGGTGCCGCTGCTGGCGGGAAATGACGAAGGCCATACGGACTGGATGAAGGTCGGCTTTAAGGTACTCGCCTTTGCAGGCATGCTCATCGGCGGGCGCTATCTGCTCAGGCCGCTGTTCCGCTTTATCGCGGGTTCGGGCGTAAGAGAAGTCTTCACGGCAGCCGCGCTGCTGCTGGTGCTGGGCTCGGCGTTATTTATGGATGCGCTGGGGCTTTCGATGGCGCTCGGGACATTTATCGCGGGCGTACTGCTGGCCGAAAGTGAATATCGGCACGAGCTGGAAATTGCCATCGATCCTTTTAAAGGGCTGCTGCTGGGGCTGTTCTTTATTTCCGTTGGCATGGCGCTGAACCTCGGCGTGCTTTATACCCATATTTTGCTGGTGATTCTCGGCGTGCTCGCGCTGGTCGCAGTGAAATTCGGCGTGCTTTATGGCATTTCGCACGTTTACGGCCTGCGCAGCTCGGAGCGGCTACAGTTCTCCGGCGTGCTGAGCCAGGGCGGTGAGTTTGCCTTTGTGCTGTTCTCCACCGCCTCTTCGCAAAAGCTTTTCCAGGGCGACCAGATGCCGCTGCTGCTGGTCACCGTCACGCTGTCGATGATGACCACGCCATTATTAATGAAGGGCGTAGATGCGATTCTTGCCCGCCGCTTTAACAATGCCGAAGAGCCGGACGAGAAGCCGTACGTTGAAGACGACAAGCCGCAGGTCATTATTGTGGGGTTCGGGCGCTTTGGACAGGTGATTGGCCGTTTGCTGATGGCCAACAAAATGCGCATCACGGTACTGGAGCGAGATATCAGCTCCGTCAGCCTGATGCGCAAATACGGCTATAAAGTGTATTACGGCGATGCGACCGAACTGGAATTGCTGCGTTCAGCGGGCGCGGAAGCGGCAAAATCCATCGTTATCACCTGCAACGAGCCGGAAGATACGATGAAGATCGTCCATTTATGTCAACAACACTTTCCACATCTGGCGATTCTGGCCCGGGCCCGCGGGCGTGTGGAAGCTCACGAGCTACTGCAGGCGGGGGTGAGGCACTTCTCGCGTGAGACGTTCTCCAGCGCGCTGGAGTTAGGGCGTAAGGCGTTGATGACGCTGGGAATGCACCCTCATCAGGCGCACCGGGCCCAGCTGCATTTCCGCCGCCTGGATATGAGCATGCTGCGCGAGCTGATGCCCATTCACAGCGATACCGCGCAGATTTCTCGAGTGCGGGAGGCCCGGCGTGAGCTGGAAGAGATTTTTGAACGTGAAATGCAGCAAGAGCGCCGCCAGCTGGACGGCTGGGACGAATTTGAATAGAGAGAAGGTTAAGCCAATGTCAGTGCGCAAGCGTTTTATTGCCGGGGCGGTTTGCCCTCAGTGTCAGACGCAGGATTCCCTCGCCATGTGGCGTGAGAATAATGTTGATATCGTTGAATGCGTTAAGTGCGGGCACCAGATGCGAGAGGCCGATAAAAAGGCCCGCGAACACGTCCGCGAGCAGGAGCAGGTTATCGGTATTTTTCATCCCGACTAGCGAGATCCCCCGAGTTTTTTTAAGCTTAAGGGTACACCGGCGTCGATTTCCGCTACAATCGTCGCCAGTTTTTTTCCCACGCTCAGGAGATATCATGAAAGTAGCAAAAGACCTGGTGGTCAGCCTGGCCTATCAGGTACGTACAGAAGACGGTGTGTTGGTTGATGAGTCTCCGGTGAGTGCGCCGCTGGACTATCTGCATGGTCACGGCTCCCTGATTTCAGGGCTGGAAACCGCGCTGGAAGGTCACGTGGTTGGCGACAAGTTTGATGTGGCTGTCGGCGCCAATGACGCTTACGGTCAGTATGACGACAACCTGGTGCAGCGCGTTCCGAAAGACGTCTTCATGGGCGTTGACGAACTGCAGGTTGGCATGCGCTTTATGGCCGAAACCGACCAGGGTCCGGTACCAGTGGAAATCACTGAAGTTGAAGACGACCACGTTGTGGTTGATGGCAACCACATGCTGGCTGGCCAGAACCTGAAATTTAACGTGGAAGTTATCGCGATTCGCGAAGCGACCGAAGAAGAACTGGCTCACGGCCACGTTCACGGCGAGCACGATCATCACCACGAACACGGTGACGGCTGCTGCGGCGGTCACGGCCACGATCACGGCGACCATGAACACGGTAAAGGTGGTTGCGGCGGCAACGGCGGCTGCGGTTGCCACTAAGCCCTAAGCGATAAAAAAAGGCGTGTCTCAGACACGCCTTTTTCTTTAGCTGCAATTCAGTAATGTGGCGGCGGCGTCTCTTCAGCCTGGGAAGCTATCATCGAAGGCTGGCTCGCCTTGAGCTTCTCTACCAGCAGGCGAAAGTGCTCGCGCAGCTTGACCATTTCCAGTTCGTGAGCCGTAACCGTCTGGTTTAGCTCTTCGATAGTGATCTCCTGGAAGGCGAGACGACTTTCCAGTTCTTCCAGCCGTTGTTCGGTCGATTTTTGTTGCATGACATACCTCTTGCTGGCCCACAAATGAACCGTTTCCGGCGATTCTACTGAAAATTACCTCCTGTTACAGCGGCAAATGGCCGTGAACGAAACTTCTTTATACAAAAAGGGTCTGAATTTGACTCGATAACGAGCACAGAGATTGTGTAGATTTCTCTGGCGACGTTATAGTACGTCTCTTAGTTGATAATAACCTTGGGGTTAGAGGCCCCGGCCCTGGAGAAATGGATGAAATCATTGTTTAAAGTAACGCTTCTGGCGACCACGATGGCCGTAGCCCTGAGCGCCCCTGCGTTTGCTGCCCCGGCCGCTGCCGCGAAAGATGCTGCTGCCCCTGCTGCAAGCAATGCGGCATTCAAAAATGACGACCAGAAATCTGCGTATGCGCTGGGTGCATCGCTGGGCCGTTACATGGAAAACTCCCTGAAAGAACAAGAAAAGCTGGGCATCAAGCTGGATAAAGCTCAGCTTATCGCCGGTGTCCAGGATGCGTTTGCTGATAAGAGCAAACTGTCTGACCAGGAGATCGAACAGACTCTGCAAGCCTTCGAAGCCCGCGTGAAGTCCTCCGCTCAGGCGAAGATGGAAAAAGACGCTAAAGAGAATGCGGACAAAGGCAAAGCCTTCCGCGATACTTTTGCTAAAGAGAAAGGCGTGAAAACCTCTTCTACCGGTCTGCTGTACAAAGTGGATAAAGAAGGGACTGGCGATGCGCCAAAAGACAGCGATACCGTCGTTGTTAACTACAAGGGTACGCTGATCGACGGTAAAGAGTTCGATAACTCTTACACCCGCGGTGAGCCACTTTCTTTCCGTCTTGACGGTGTTATTCCTGGCTGGACCGAAGGCCTGAAAAACATCAAGAAAGGCGGCAAAATCAAGATGGTTATCCCACCTGAGCTGGCCTACGGTAAAACAGGCGTGCCGGGGATCCCTGCCAACTCTACTCTGGTGTTTGAAGTAGAACTGCTGGACATCAAACCGGCGCCTAAAGCTGAAGCCAAGCCTGATGTCGCTGCCGAAGCAGAAGCTGCCAAGAGCAAATAATCTGTGATTAGCCGCCGCCCTCAGGGGCGGCGGTTTTTTATTTGTCGCGGGATATAATAATAAAGACTGGAAAGGGGGTCTTACGCTGTATTACCTTATCGGTCAGCGTTTCAACTGAGTTTGAGTCTGCCCTGACACGATTAAAGCGCGACAGGCTCTCTGTAGAGGGTGGTATTTTTAAATGTCCAATTCGCTTTTAACCAACGAAACCAGTGAGCTTGATTTACTGGACCAGCGTCCCTTTGAACAATCCGACTTCGATATTTTGAAATCCTATGAAGCGGTGGTTGACGGCCTGGCGATGCTGATTGGTTCCCATTGTGAAATCGTGCTGCATTCCCTTCAGGATCTGAAGTGTTCCGCGATTCGCATTGCAAACGGTGAACACACCGGGCGAAAAATTGGCTCACCGATTACCGACCTGGCGCTGCGCATGCTCCACGATATGACCGGAGCCGACAGCAGCGTATCAAAATGTTATTTCACCCGTGCAAAAAGCGGCGTGCTGATGAAATCAGTCACCATCGCTATCCGTAACCGCGACCAGCGAGTAATTGGCCTGCTGTGCATCAATATGAATCTTGATGTGCCTTTCTCACAAATTATGTCGACCTTTACACCGCCTGAGACGCAGGAAGTGCCGTCTTCGGTGAACTTTGCCTCGTCGGTAGAAGACCTGGTGATGCAAACGCTGGAGTTCACCATTGAAGAGGTGAACGCCGACCGTAACGTGTCCAATAACGCCAAGAATCGTCAAATTGTTCTGAACCTCTATGAAAAGGGCATTTTTGACATCAAAGATGCGATCAACCAGGTTGCCGATCGGCTGAATATCTCCAAGCACACGGTCTATCTTTATATTCGCCAGTTCAAAAACGGTGATTTCCTGGGGCAGGAAAAATAAATGCGTTTTGCCATGATGGTGACCGGCCCGGCTTACGGCACGCAGCAGTCGAGCAGCGCATTACAGTTCGCTCGGGCGGTCATTGCTGAAGGTCACAGGTTAAGCAGCGTTTTTTTCTATCGTGAAGGCGTGCTGAACGCCAATATGCTCACCACGCCTGCCGGTGATGAAGTGGATATCGTGCGGGCATGGCAACAGCTCCATGAAGAATACGGCGTTGAACTACATATCTGCGTTGCTGCGGCATTGCGCAGAGGAATTGTTGATGAAGCCGAGGCCAAACAAAATGCGCTTTCGGCGAACAATCTTCAGGCCGGTTTTACACTGAGCGGGCTGGGCGCGCTGGCTGAAGCGTCGTTAACCTGCGAAAGAATGGTGCAGTTCTGATGAAACGAGTGGCCTTTGTGTTTAAATCCGCTCCGCACGGTACTACTGCAGGGCGTGAAGGGCTGGATGCTCTGCTGGCGACGTCCGCGCTTTCTGAGGATATGGGTGTTTTCTTTATCGGTGACGGCATTTTTCAGATTCTACCGGGTCAGCAGCCCGACAAAATTCTTTCCCGCGATTACATCTCAACGTTCCGCGTGCTGCCACTCTATGATATTGAGCAATGTTATCTGTGTGCAGAATCGGCCAGAGAGAGAGGTTTGTCTGAAAACAGCGCGTGGGTCGTCGCTGCGGCATCGCTCGAGCCGGATGCTTTACGAGACACGCTGCATCAATTCGACGTCGTTTTAACCTTCTGAGGCTGCATGCTACATATTCTGAATCAATCACCTTTCAGCGCCGACCTCGATACGCTGCTGCGCTGTGTCAAAGCAGGCGATGAGCTGTTGCTCACGCAGGACGGTGTAATTGCCGCCTTAGAGGGTGGCCGACACCTTGAATTGCTGCTCGCCGCCCCCATATCAATCAGCGCTCTGCGAGAAGATCTCGAAGCACGCGGCCTTGTTGCTCAAATTTCAACCAAAATCGATGCGGTCAGCTATAATGACTTCGTCAGATTGACGGTTAAACACGAACGGCAGATAACCTGGTAACCCAGGATCGCTGTATATTTCTTGACACCTTTTCAGCTCAGCCCTAAAATTCTGCGTCCTCATATTATATGAGGCCGTTTTATTACGTGTTTACGAAGCAAAAGCTAAAACCAGGAGCTATTTAATGGCAACAGTTAACCAGCTGGTTCGCAAACCACGCGCACGCAAAGTTGCAAAGAGCAACGTGCCTGCGCTGGAAGCCTGCCCGCAGAAACGTGGCGTATGTACTCGTGTATATACTACCACTCCTAAGAAACCAAACTCCGCACTGCGTAAAGTCTGCCGTGTGCGTTTGACTAACGGTTTTGAAGTTACCTCCTATATCGGCGGTGAAGGTCACAACCTGCAGGAACACTCCGTGATCCTGATCCGTGGTGGTCGTGTAAAAGACTTGCCAGGTGTGCGTTACCACACCGTTCGTGGTGCACTTGACTGCTCCGGCGTTAAAGACCGTAAGCAATCTCGTTCCAAGTACGGCGTGAAGCGTCCTAAGGCTTAATGGTTCTCCGTTAAGTAAGGCCAAACGTTTTAAATAAATGTCAAACTCAATAGAGTTTTGGACAACCCTGAATTAACAACGGAGTATTCCCATGCCACGTCGTCGCGTTATTGGTCAGCGTAAAATTCTGCCGGATCCTAAGTTCGGATCAGAGCTGCTGGCCAAATTTGTAAACATCCTGATGGTAGATGGTAAAAAATCTACTGCAGAAGCAATCGTCTATACCGCGCTGGAGACCCTGGCTCAGCGTTCTGGTAAAAACGAACTGGAAGCATTCGAAGTCGCTCTGGACAACGTTCGTCCGACCGTCGAAGTTAAGTCCCGCCGCGTAGGTGGTTCTACTTATCAGGTTCCAGTTGAAGTCCGTCCGGTTCGTCGTAATGCCCTGGCAATGCGTTGGATCGTAGAAGCTGCTCGTAAACGCGGTGATAAATCCATGGCTCTTCGCCTGGCGAACGAACTTTCTGATGCTGCAGAGAACAAAGGTACTGCAGTTAAGAAACGTGAAGACGTTCACCGTATGGCTGAAGCCAACAAGGCGTTCGCTCACTACCGTTGGTAATCCCTTCGGAGTGTTAGTCACCAGGCGGGCGCTTCAAAAAAAGCTGCCCGCTTTGGGTTACTTAATTGAACGTCCCAGGATATAGAGGAATCAAATGGCTCGTACAACACCCATTGCACGCTACCGTAACATCGGTATCAGTGCACACATCGACGCCGGTAAAACCACTACTACCGAACGTATTCTGTTCTACACCGGTGTAAACCATAAAATCGGTGAAGTTCATGATGGCGCAGCTACCATGGACTGGATGGAGCAGGAGCAGGAACGTGGTATCACCATTACCTCCGCTGCAACTACTGCATTCTGGTCAGGTATGGCTAAGCAGTATGAACCGCACCGCGTAAACATCATCGACACCCCAGGGCACGTTGACTTCACCATCGAAGTTGAACGTTCCATGCGTGTGCTTGATGGTGCAGTAATGGTTTACTGCGCAGTTGGTGGTGTTCAGCCACAGTCTGAGACCGTATGGCGTCAGGCTAACAAATACAAAGTTCCACGCATCGCGTTCGTTAACAAAATGGACCGCATGGGTGCTAACTTCCTGAAAGTTGTAGGCCAGATTAAATCCCGTCTGGGCGCGAACCCTGTTCCGCTTCAGCTGGCGATTGGTGCCGAAGAAGGCTTCACCGGTGTTGTTGACCTGGTGAAAATGAAGGCTATCAACTGGAACGAAGCTGATGCTGGCGTGACCTTCGAATACGAAGACATCCCAGCAGACATGCAGGAACTGGCCGAAGAATGGCACCAGAACCTGATCGAGTCTGCAGCAGAAGCATCTGAAGAGCTGATGGAAAAATACCTGGGCGGCGAAGAGCTGACCGAGGAAGAAGTCAAGAAAGCTCTGCGTCAGCGCGTTCTGAACAACGAAATCATCCTGGTTACCTGTGGTTCTGCGTTTAAGAACAAAGGCGTGCAGGCCATGCTGGATGCGGTAATTGATTACCTGCCAGCACCGACTGACGTACCTGCTATCAACGGTATGCTGGATGATGGTAAAGATACTCCATCTGAGCGTCACGCTAGCGATGAAGAGCCATTTGCTGCTCTGGCATTCAAAATTGCTACCGACCCGTTCGTGGGTAACCTGACGTTCTTCCGCGTGTACTCTGGCGTGGTTAACTCGGGCGATACTGTTTATAACCCAGTGAAATCGGCTCGTGAGCGTTTCGGTCGTATCGTTCAGATGCACGCTAACAAACGTGAAGAGATCAAAGAAGTTCGCGCGGGCGACATTGCTGCGGCAATCGGCCTGAAAGACGTGACTACTGGTGACACCATCTGTGATCCAGACAACGTGATCATTCTGGAGCGTATGGAATTCCCTGAACCGGTAATCTCCATCGCTGTAGAACCGAAAACCAAAGCTGACCAGGAAAAAATGGGTCTGGCTCTGGGTCGTCTGGCTAAAGAAGATCCATCATTCCGCGTATGGACTGATGAAGAATCTAACCAGACCATCATCGCCGGTATGGGTGAACTGCACCTCGACATCATCGTTGACCGCATGAAGCGTGAATTCAACGTTGAAGCGAACGTCGGTAAACCTCAGGTTGCTTACCGTGAAGCGATTCGCGCGAAAGTTACCGATATCGAAGGTAAGCATGCCAAGCAGTCTGGTGGTCGTGGTCAGTATGGTCATGTTGTTATCGACATGTACCCACTGGAGCCGGGCTCAAATCCGAAAGGTTATGAGTTCGTCAACGACATCAAAGGTGGTGTAATTCCAACTGAATACATCCCTGCCGTTGATAAAGGCATCCAGGAGCAGCTGAAGTCTGGTCCACTGGCGGGTTACCCGGTAGTTGATCTCGGCGTGCGTCTGCACTTCGGTTCTTACCACGACGTTGACTCCTCGGAACTGGCGTTTAAACTGGCCGCTTCTATCGCCTTTAAAGATGGCTTTAAGAAAGCGAAACCAGTTCTGCTTGAGCCGATCATGAAGGTTGAAGTAGAGACTCCGGAAGAGAACACCGGTGACGTTATCGGTGACCTTAGCCGTCGTCGTGGTCAGCTGAAAGGTCAGGAATCTAACGCTACTGGCGTTCAGATTCACGCTGAAGTTCCGCTGTCTGAAATGTTCGGATATGCAACTCAGCTGCGTTCACTGACCAAAGGTCGTGCATCTTACTCCATGGAATTCCTGAAGTATGATGATGCACCGAACAACGTTGCTCAGGCCGTAATCGAAGCCCGTGGTAAATAAGCCAAGGCTTTTAAAACAATGATCCCGTGCTCTCTCCTTGAGGGGAGAGCACAAAAGTAAGGAATATAGCCGTGTCTAAAGAAAAATTTGAACGTACAAAACCGCACGTTAACGTCGGCACAATCGGCCACGTTGACCATGGTAAAACTACCCTGACTGCAGCAATCACTACCGTTCTGGCTAAAACCTACGGCGGTTCTGCTCGTGCATTCGACCAGATCGATAAC
>DASXGN010000025.1:0-175722 GCA_036489025.1 Buttiauxella sp. | reverse complement strand
CTCCCGGGATGCTCCCGATGCTCTCTCTCACCGCGGAAGAGATCGCGCACATCGTGGCCACGGTACCCGGCGGAGCAGCAAATATTCAGGATATTTACCCCCTGGCACCGCTACAGGAGGGGATCCTCTACCATCACCTCATGCAGCATAAAGGCGATCCCTATATGCTTCAGGCAGTCATGGCATTTTCCGACCAGGCTGCGAAAACTCGCTTTACAGAAGCCTTGCAGCTCATCATCAATCGTCACGATATCCTGCGAACGGCCTTTGTGTGGGAAGGGATTGCGAATCCTGTACAGGTTGTCTGCCGCCGCGCTGAACTGTACCAGCAGGAACTGACGAACGATCGCGGCAACGAAGATCCCCTGAGCCTTCTCCAGCAGCGTTTCAATGCGGAAAACTATCGTCTACCGCTCAGCGAACCGCCGTTAATAAGGCTTTACTGGATAGAGGATCCTGCAAATCAGCGCTGGCTGGCCTGTATTGTATTCCATCACTTGATTGATGATGCCACCTCACTCGGCCTGATGAAGCAGGAGTTTGATGCCATTTTCCGCGGCGAAGAAAATGCCCTGCCCGTCTCCGTGCCCTACCGGGAGTATATTTATCACAGCCGGTTTGCCTCGGATGAAAAAGCACAGCAGGCGTTCTTTAGCGCAAGGCTTGCTGACGTCGATACCCCGACGCTTCCGTTTGATTCGACAGGATCAAGCAGCACTGCGAACATAACATCCGAGTGCCGTCTCCAACTGGACGATACGCTGAGCCACAGGCTCCGTGATGAGGCATTACGCCTCGGCGTCAGTCCTGCCAGCCTCTATCATTTGGCTTGGGCGCGCGTCATCAGCGCATTAAGCGGGCGGGATGAGGCCATTTTTGGCACCGTCCTCCTGGGCAGAATGAGCACCAGTAGCGCGGAAGGACACGCTCTGGGAATATTTATCAACACGCTGCCAATTCGCATTGCTATGACATCACAACCTCTTGATGAATCAGTGCGTCAGGTGCATAAAGAGCTAAGCGCTTTGCTTGCTCACGAGCAAACATCCCTCGCGTTAGCCCAGCGCTGTAGCGGGATCAATGCCCCGGCTCCGCTGTTCAGCGCGCTGCTCAATTACCGTCATATTCAGGCGCAGGCGGAAATGGACGACAGGCTCTGGCAAGGCATCTCCTTCGTTGACTCGCAGGAGCGAACCAATTATCCACTCATGCTCTCGGTTGACGATTTGGGCGAGCATTTCAGGCTTAATCTCCAGGCAGGATACGGACAGGATGCGGCGCGGCTGGTTAATTACGTTGTCGAGACGCTAAAAAATCTGCTGTCCGGGCTTGCCCGCGACTTAACGCCAGCAGATCTCTCGCTGCTGCCTGAAACTGAAACAATCCGTCTGCTGGAACAGGCTGAAGGGGCCACAACACCGGTGTGCGCAGGTTCGGTTACCGAATTGTTCCAGACCCAGGCGGCCGCAACGCCATCGCAGACGGCAATCAATCACTACGGCGAGAAATTATCGTATAGGGAACTGGACGAACGTTCCACGCGGCTTGCCCAGCATCTGATCGAACAGGGGGTCGTGCCTGGTAACAGCGTCGCCCTTTGTTTAACACGCGGCGTAGAGATGGTTACGGCTCTCCTTGCTGTGCTGAAAGCAGGGGCCGCTTATATTCCGCTGGATGTTTCTGCGCCGCCTGCTCGCTTGCGAGACATGCTGGATGATGCAAGGCCTGCGCTAATGCTTGTTCATGACAACAGCGGGTTCGGCCAGCATGGCGACACTCGCTGTTTCGCTCTGGCTGAAATCGACCGGCAGCGCCAGCCACCGCAGCGCCCGCTACCTGAAGTTACGCCTGAACAGCTAGCCTATATCATTTATACGTCTGGCAGCACCGGCAAACCGAAGGGCGTAGCCATGCCCCATGGTCCGCTGGTTAATCTGTTGCAGTGGCAAAGGAAGCAGACGGGGGATGCAGCGCAGCGCACGCTGCAGTTCTCCGCCTCCGGCTTTGATGTGGCTTTCCAGGAAATTTTCTCCACCCTGTGTACCGGCGGCGAACTGTTTATGATTAACGAATCGCTGCGCCTTGAGTTCCCGGCCCTCTATCGTTTCATCTGCGATAACAAAATTGAAAGGATGTTTATGCCTTTCATTGCATTGCAGCGCTTTGCAGAAGCGGTTATCAGCAGCCCGGAAATACAATCGCATAGCAGCGCTCTGCACGATGTCATTACGGCGGGTGAGCAGCTTCAGCTGACAGAAAGTATTCGGACGCTCTTTACCCGTCTACCGGCTGCACGCCTGCATAATCATTACGGCCCTACGGAAACCCATGTTTGCAGCGGATTTATTCTGGAAGGCGAGGCCAGAAACTGGCCCGAATTACCGCCGATCGGTAAGGCTGTCGATAACTGCCAGATTTATATTCTGGACGCGAAGCAAAGGCTTGTCCCTTCCGGCGTCGTCGGTGAACTCTACGTGGCCGGGGCCTGCCTTGCACAAGGCTACATCCACCAGCCAGAGTTAACCCGGGAGCGGTTTATTTCGGCCTCTCTGGCCGAAGGGATCAGCCTTCGCCTCTACCGCACGGGCGATCTGGCGCGCTACGGGCAGGACGGCAATATCGACTATCTGGGACGAAACGATCAGCAAATTAAACTCCGCGGCTACCGCATTGAACCTGCTGAAATAGAGCTTTGCCTGAATCAGCATCCGGCAGTTTCCGAGGCTGCCGTTACGGTTCACGCCGACGACGACGGCGAAAAACACCTGATCGCCTACTACGCCCAACGCGCTGATTCATCCGAAATAACCCCTGCCTGTTTGCAGGGATTTATGCAGGAAAGACTTCCGGCCTATATGATCCCTTCGGTTCTTATCCCCCTGGAGAACATGCCCCTTAGCCCTAACGGTAAAGTCTTCAGAAAAGGCCTTCCGGAACCCCGGCTATCTGACGTTCCCCGGAGCTTTAAAGAAGCTCCGCAGGGCGAGACGGAACAACAGGTCGCTGCACTATGGCGCAGCGTACTTAAGCGTGAAAATATTGGCCGTCATGACGACTTTTTCATGCTGGGTGGACACTCTCTGATGGCCGTGCGCATTATAAGTTTGCTGTCGCGCGAAGGTCACAGGCTGTCCGTAGCCGATTTGTACCGCCACAGCACCGTGGCGACATTAAGCGAGTGCATCAGCCAGATTAAACCGGCGGCGAAAGCAGAAAACGGCATCGTCAGCATCCGCTCAGAGGGATCGCAGGCGCCGTTGTTTTTACTGCACGAAATAAGTGGCCTGGACACCTACTTCTATCCTCTGGCAAAGCTGATAGACGCGGATATTCCCGTCTATGGCTTAGTTCCTCCGCCGCTGAAAGACAGCCGTGCAGACGAATTATCGCTATCGGAAATGGCTACACGCATGGTCAGGCACATCCGCGCCGTTCAGCCCCAGGGCCCCTACCATCTGGCTGGCTGGTCCTTTGGTGGTCTGCTGGCTTGGGAAACAGCGGCGCAGCTCGCGGATGAAGGGCAAGCGATAGCCTTCCTGGGCATGTTTGACAGCTGGCTGTTACAAAGCAGGATGCAACACAATCGTTCAAACTTTTTGTCGATGAAAACGCAATTAATGGCGCTTGTGCACCATAGCTACGTCCAGCTCTCCGAGGCTCAGCAGAACCGCATCTCGGCTTTGCTGAACGAGGATGATGAGAGGGATGAAGACGCCTTATTCACCGAGCTGGAAAAATCAGGTGTGCTTGCTGTCCTGGCGGAGATCCAAAGCGATCTCGGTACGCGCGACGGCCTGCAAAACTTTATCAAACGCATGATGCAGCATGGCCAGGCCGGTGAGAAATTCGAGGCTCGTCCTCTGCCGCTGATGCCGCACTTATTTGTGGCCGGGGAAGGCAGCGGCGTGGAAGAAGAACGGGGGATAACGGCTCTCGACGTATGGCAACATTCGTATGAAGGGCTGGGATTAAAAGCGGTGATGGTTCCCGGTACGCATCAGTCGATCATGGATGACAATCTGCCCGCGCTGGCGAAGGAACTGAATCTGACCCTGAAAGCACTCAGAAATGTGCAGCGCAAGCCGGCAGAACCGACTGAGTACTCTGCGCTCATTCCCCTCCAGCAGGGGGAAACCGCTGAGAGCGTATTGCTTTGCATTCCAGGCGCGGGAGACAATGTCACCGCTTTTATTCCTCTCGTCGAAAGCCTGAATTCGCAGCTTGCCACCTACGGTCTCCAGCCCAGAGGGTTAGATATTCATCAGGTTCCGCATACCTCAGTGGGTGAGATGGTTGAGGATTACCTCGCAGCTATCGCACAGGAGTTTAACCCCGCGCAGAAATTCCATCTGGTGGGGCACTCGTTTGGCGGCAAGGTTGCCTTTGAGCTGGCCTGTCAGCTGCAGCAACAGGGGAGAGACATTTCCTCACTAACGCTGTTGGACACGTCTTCCCCGGGGGCTGAACATGCCTCTCCCCACCCCTTGACGCCGGTAGAAGTGGTAGACAGATGGCTTAAGCTGATTACTCAACGAACCGGTAAGAGGATTGAGCTCCCTGCTCCGCCAGCGCTCGATACGCTGCTGGAAACACTGAAAGACAAGCGTGTATTTCCGCCGCATTTTGGTGCGGAACCTCTTTTTGCCCTACTGCGATCCTTTAACTATGCGTTGCAGGATAATTTCCGACCTACGCTGAAGTTTAAAGGCACGCTGCACTTCCTTTCTGCCAGCCGGGAAGAGGATCAAGCGCGAGGTCGACAGGCGGCGAGCTGGGCCCCCTGGACGGAAGCCGTTCGTGAACGGATCTCGACGGGCAACCATATCACGATGCTTAGCCGTCCTCATGTACAGCTGGCCGCGGATATTATTCTGCAAGCAACAGAGAGTAAGGAGGGCCATAAGTAAGACGAGCCGCCCTCTGTCTATTGATTGATTTCAATGCCCCCGCCCTTTCTTAGGCGGGGGCATTTTATTTCGCCATTGCTATTGTGACCCCGCCTTTCCTTGCGTCCAGGTCGGACAAACAGCGCTATGCTTCCTGCAAATAACAGGTATCCTTAGCCGGTTATTTTCAGGACGTCATGTCGAATTTCCGGGTATCTATTGCGATGCAAAAAATGTTAAGAGTGCCGCTGCTGCTGGCTTTGCTATCTTGTCTGATGTTCGCTCCTTTCCTGTCAAAAGCGGACGACAGCGCCAGTCAATCAGACGTTGAACAGCCGGTTAAAATCAATGCCAGCACCGTTTTGCCCGCGCTGCAAAAGCGCCTGGACACTCTGAAACAGCGAGCTTCCAGCGCCAAAGTTGATAAGCAGTTCACCGGCCTGAGCGACGATGCGCTACAGATTGTTGTCGACGCCGAAAAACTTTCCGTGGCGCTGGCTCCGCAGCTGGCGCAGGTCCAGGCGCAGCTCGATGTGCTTGGTCCCGCTCCCGCACCGGGCACGCTCAGCGAAACGCCGCAGGTGGTCAGCCAGCGAAATAAGCTCAACGGCAGTAAAACGCTGCTGACGACTCAAATTGAGCAGACCAAAGCCATCACCGTTGGGGCGCAAAATCTGGCCGCTCAAATCAACGGCCTGCGCCGCGACGCGCTCAAAACGCAGATTGCCCTGAACACCGGCAGCATCCTCAGCGAGAAATTCTGGACCCCGCTCCTGACCCCCAGCGACAGGGATAAAACTCGCTTTGACGATTTTGGCTCGCAGCTTAGCGATGCCTGGCAGCAGGCGTGGAGCGAAGAGTGGCGTCTGGGCTCGGGTTTATCCCTCTTCTTAGCCCTGGCCATCGGCCTGTTTGGTCGCCGCGCGCTCGATAAGCCGGTGAACTGGATCCTGCCGCGTTGGCTGCCGCAGGGGCGCTTCCGCCGCAGCTTCCTCGCCTGTTTTACCACGCTGAGCACCATGCTGACGCTGGGCATCAGCATGCAGCTGCTCACCTGGATCTTCACCCGCCTGCCGGATACCTCAGAGCAAATTCTGGAGTTCGCCCAGCAGCTCACCGAACTGACCTACTTCACCGCTGTGATTGCCGGGATCGGGATTGCGCTGCTGTGCAACCGCCATCCTTCCTGGCGTCTGCCCGGCATTGCCGATCCGCTGGCTAAAACGCTCGGCTCTTTCCCTATTCTGCTGGCGACGTTTATTTTTATTTTCGGCATCATCGAGCAGCTGAATGCCCTGGTGGGAGCCAGTATTGATGCCACCCTGTTCGGCAACGGCCTGTCGGCTTTGCTGGTGGCGCTTAACTGCCTGGTCGCCCCCCTTCGCGTCAACCGTATGCGCCGTAAAATGCGCGCGGAGGGCGAACAGACGGAAGCACGCTCTACGCTGGCGGGCATTATCCATCTGATTATCAGCCTGACCGCGTTCGTTATCCTGATCGCGCTGCTGGTGGGCTACATTCCGCTGGCGCGCTTTGTTACCTTCGAACTGCTGTGGATTGGCCTGGTCGTCAGCAGCCTTTATTTGCTGATTCACTTCGTGGTGGATTTGTGTGAGAGCGTCTTCTCTCCGACAACCCACAGCGGCAAGATCTTAAAAAGCACGCTGAGCGTGAACGATCGCCATCTGTCGCTGGCCTCCACGCTCTCCTCCGCGCTGGGCAAAACCAGCCTGCTGCTGCTGGCCGCCGTGGCGCTGCTGAACGGCACTTTCGGCACCACCACGCCGCTCGAGCTGCTGGGCAAAATCGCCGATATGTGGGGCGGTAAAGGCCTGGAGGGCATGAACATCATTCCGGCTCACGCCGTGAATGCCCTGCTGTGCCTGGTGATTGGCTGGTACGTGCTGCGCTCCACGCGCCGCTGGCTGGATAACGAATTCCTGCCGAAAACCATGATGGATCGCGGCCTGCGCGCTTCGCTGGTGACGCTGTTCACCAACGTCGGCTACGTGCTAATCATCATGCTCACGCTGTCGATGCTCGGCATCGAATGGAACAAGCTGGCGTGGATAGTCAGCGCCCTGTCGGTGGGCATCGGTTTTGGCCTGCAAGAGATTGTGAAAAACTTTATCTCCGGCCTGATTCTGTTAACCGAGCGGCCGGTAAAAGTGGGCGATCTGGTCAGCATCAGCGGCGTAGAGGGCGATATTCGCCGTATTAACGTGCGCGCTACGGAAATTCAGCTAAGCGACAAATCCACGGTAATCGTGCCTAACTCACAGCTCATCTCGCAGAACGTGCGCAATGCCACGATGGGCAACGCCCAGGGCGTGGCGACCATTGCCCTGACCTTCCCGCTGGACATTGACCCTGAGCAGGTGCGCAACCTGCTGTTAGAGGCCTACACGCTCCACGAATCCATCCTGGAAACGCCGTCGCCGTCGGTCAGTTTTAAAGAGCTGGGGCCCAACGGAATTGTGCTGAGCGTGACGGGCTACGTGGCGAGCCCGCGCATGGTGAGCGCCACGCGCAGCGACCTGCTGTATGAGATCCTGAAGATGCTGCGCGCGGCGAATATCACGCTGAGCCAGACGCAGACGATGATTCTTGAACAGCCCGGCAGGGCGCAGGCGGAAGCATAAAAAAACCTGCCGCTGGTTCATTGCGTGCCGGCGGCATTTCGAACGAAAGATAGCCAAAAATCACCTGAAAGACGGTCATATTTTGTCATAATTATTAAGAATACCTCCCCCGCGAGGTATTCACCAATTTGATATAAGTCAACGTTCACCGGCTACCCCAGCCGCATTATCTCCACTCGAAAATATTCGACTTCTTAATATTCACGCAGAGGAATAAAGGGAAGAAAACACACTGAATAAGAGAGTTAATGATGAGCAAATTCAAAACAATCGTGCTGGCGCTGGGCTTCGTGGCCTTTTCTGCGGCTGCTGGCCTGCCCCAGTTTAACGGCAGCGGTCACCCGGGCGACGTCCATATTGATGAGGGCGGCCCTGTCTATCTGAACGGCAAAGAGATGGAGCTGAAAAAGCTTAACGATAATTTCTACGAGGCCCGTGGCCAGGGCGTGGTGCTGTCCATTGCCATTCAGCCTGACGGCAGCGCAACGGTGAGCTGGACCGGGAAGAAGCGGGCTAACGGCCTGATAATGGAAAGCGATGCGAAAGCCGCGGCTGGCCCATCAGGCCGTGCTCTGGACTGTAGCCGCAGCGATTTAACCGCCGCCGAAGCCAGGGCCTGCCAATAAAAAAACCGGTCACGGACGACCGGCTTTTCCCCTGCTCTCACCGATCAGGAAAGCAGTTCAATCGGCTCCGCTCTTCCGCGAGCGCGCCACAGCACTATCCAGCGCTGAATAGATGCCACCATAATCACCAGCCCAAGCGCCACCATCACTATCGAAATCGTGCCGTTGAAAATGTTGAAGCCTTTCGCGGCGCTGTTGAAGTAGACGTTTTTTACCATCCAGTACGCCGCGTAGTTCACGGTCACGTACAGATAGGCCAGCGGCACCAGGCAGGTCAGCACGTACCAGCGCTTTTCAGACATGCGCAAAATGATGGTAGCCCCAATCATCAGGCCAATTGAAGCCATCAGCTGGTTAGAGACGCCGAACAGCGCCCACACCGAGTTAATGTCGCCGGAATTCAGCAGGTAGCCCCACAGCGCACAGGCCACGATGCTGCAGCCGATCGCGCCCGGCATCCAGTTGGTGCGCTTGAGCGGCGCCCACAGATCGCCCAGGAAATCTTGCAGCAAATAGCGCGCAACGCGGGTGCCGGAATCCACCGCCGTCAGGATAAACACCGCTTCAAACATCACCACGAACTGGAAGAAATACGAGGCCAGATGGCTGAACCACGGGATGCGGGTGAAAATATCCGCCATGCCAACCGCCAGCGTCACCGCCCCGCCGGTACGACCGTACAAATCCAGGCCGATGGATTCGCTAAGCTGCGGCAAATTCACCACGTTCATGCCGAGGCCCGCGAACACTTCCGGCGAGGAGTTAATGGCAAAGTAGTCCGCCGGGTGCAGCGCGGTGGCGGCAATCAGCGCCATCACGCCGACCACGCATTCCGCCAGCATCGCGCCAAAGGCGACGGGCAGGATGTCGTTCCACTTGTCGATTTGCTTTGGCGTCGTGCCGGAGCCGATAAAGGCGTGGAAGCCGGAAATCGCACCGCAGGCGATGGTAATGGAGATAAACGGCCACACAGGACCGGCAAGCACCGGCCCGTTGCCGTGGATGAACTCCGTCACCGCCGGAAACTGAATCTCCGGGTTGATAAATACCACGCCGATAACCAGCGCGCCGAATACGCCAATTTTCATAAAGCTGGAAAGATAGCCGCGGGGCGTCAGCAGCATCCAGACCGGCAGTGCGGTGGCAAAGAAAGCGTAGAACGGCAGCGCCAGACTGACGGTGGAAGCGCGCAGGCTCAGCCATTCGCCGAATGCGGATTCCTGAATGTATGGCCCGGCCACCACGCAGGCAAAAATAACCGCGATGCCAACCCAGGTTGCACCGCGCATACTGCCGGTAACGCGTTCCCACAGGCCAACGCCGATGGCGACGGGAATGGTCATAAAGACCGCAAAAGTCCCCCAGGGATTACGCTCCAGCGCGTGCACCACCACCATCGACAAACCCGCCATGGTAATCGTGATGATAAACAGCATCGCCAGACCGGTACACCAGCCCGCCACCGGGCCAAGCTCGGCTTTAGCCACTTCGGAAAGTGATTTTCCGCGGTGCTTCATGGAGGCGAAAAGCACCACGGTATCGTGTACCGCGCCGCCGACCACGCAGCCAATCAGCAGCCATAAGAAACTTGGCAGATAGCCGTACTGCGCCGCCAGAACCGGGCCAACCAGCGGGCCTGCCGCCGCGATAGCCGCAAAATGGCTGCCGAAGTTGACCCATTTTTTAGTCGGGACGTAATCTTTGCCGTCCTCAAGAAGATGCGACGGCGTGACTTCTGTATCATCGGCGTTGAGCACTTTGCGGACGAAAAAAACGCCGTATAAGCGGTAGCAGATGGCCAGAATACAAAGCGTCGCGATGACGAATGTCAGTGCGTGTTGCATAACCCACTCCAGAGTGAAATTGTTCAGGACTATGCTGACAGAGTTCAGGCTGGCAAGCGGCGAGCGTTTGGGTGAGCGGTTAGATCCAGAATTAAGCGGTCAAAAACGGCGGGTAAGCGGTTTTGGGCTCTCCGGCGACGTCGCAAACGGGCCACCATCAGCGACTTAATTCAGAGAATAGTTGCAGCGTGATATTTTAAATTAAAAATTAAATATATGGCTGATTTTCACCATGTAATTGTATCTACCCCTTCGTTAATTGCTCTCTTTTTCTCCATCAATATAACCAACCAAAACATTTTCATTTGCCGCTTCGCTCGCGTATGCGGTTTTAAATACCTATACTTCTGGAGTAGCAAACCGCTACTCACCCTACCGGAGTTGATAATGAAAAATATTATTTTACAGGTATCGAAAGATCAGCCGAAGAACCCGGAAAAAAGCCCAAAAAACGACGAGAAGAAGCCTAAACAAAACCAGAAATAAGCGCCATTGCGCGCTTTAAAATCTGGCGATACGTTGGAGGTTTTTTATGTCTGAACGTCCTGACTTTATTGATCCGCTTCCTGAAGACGTTCCTCTTCCTGACGTACCGGAAGATGTCCCGCTTCCAGGCGATATCGATCCCGAAGACCCGGACAGGATTATTGAACCGCTCGATCCTACCAGGCCACTATAATTAAACTGCTAAGCCGCTTTGGTGAAGTTATCTTCAAATATAAGAACGCTTCACCAGCGGCTTTTAGTATTATTGAGAGCTTTTCTATGCAACGCAATTAATAAGGCGATTGTTCAAACACCCCATCCTATTCTCATACTGAAAATCAATAAAGGGAGATCTATTATGATAGATCATCACAATCCTGATAGTAGAGATTACGACCCTGCCTTTGCCAGACGCAATTATTTCCCGTTAAAACGTATTTCCTGGAGCGCTATTTTCGCCGGCGTAGTAGTGTCGATGGTAATTTATTTGCTGCTCACTATTCTCGGCACCGCCATTGGCATGACGACCATAGATCCCCTTAAAGAACAGCATCCTCTGGACGGCATTGCGACCGGTGCCGCAATCTGGACCGGCCTAAATATGCTGATTTCCATCGCCGCCGGGGGGTTTATTAGCGGACGTCTGGCCCATCGTGAGGGTGCGCTGCACGGCGTGCTGATGTTCGGCGTAAATACCCTTATCTGTACCTGGTTTTTACTCTCGTTCGCCAATAGCGCCATGAGCGGGGCCGCCAGCGTCTTTGGCGCGGGCTTACAAACCGTGGGCAGCGGTATTTCTTCGGTGGCGCCTTCCGTTGGGCGGATGGCAAAGGACAAGCTTCAGGAGAACAATATCAACCTTGATAGCCTGCAAAACGAACTAGAAACCACGCTGCGCCAGACCGGCAAGCCGGAGCTACAGCCGGAAACGCTGCAAAACCAGGCCCAAAACGCCGGAAACCAGGCGCAGAATCAGCTGAGCCAGGGCGGGGATATCGGCAGCTTTATCAAAGGCCTGGCCGATCGTAACGAGGCAACCTTCCAGGCAGCCGATCGTGAGGCGTTGAAAAATATTATCGTCGCGCGCACCGGTAAGTCTGACGCGGAAGCCGAGCAAATGGTGAATCAGGCTGAAAAGAACTATCAGGCCGCTCGGGCGAAATATGAAGAGCTGAAAAAGGAGGCGGAACAGAAAGCGCGTGAAGCGGCGGATAAAGCAGCCGCAGCCACCGCCAAAGCGAGCTGGTTTGGCTTCTTTATGCTGATTATCGAGGCGATTCTTGCCGGGGCGATGGGGATGTATGGCCGACGCACGCAGCCCGAAGTCATCGTGACGACCGAACGCCCACTGTAAGCGGGTATTTTAAAGGGCGGGAAGCGTTCACTGGCCCGCCCTTATTCATGATTTAGCGTCGCAGAATTACTTCTTGTAAACCCGGGCCGTCAGGCCACGCAGGAAGTAGCGCAGGAACTGGTCGCCGCATTCGCGGAAGTTTTTATTTTCAGGCGCGCGCATCATGGCGGTGATTTCCGGCATAGAAATACGGAATTCCTGCGCGGTGAGGATTTCCAGCACGTCGTCGCTCTTCAGGTCGAAGGCAATGCGCAGCTTCTTGAGGATGATGTTGTTGGTCATCTTGCGCTCAATTTTTGGCGCAGGGCGGCTTTCGTCTTTGCCGCGCTTGAAGTAAATCAGGCCGTTTAAGAAGTTGGCCATCAGGATATCCGGACAGGCCTTATAGTTTTCTTCGTCTTCTTTTTTGGTCCAGGTGACGATTTGCTCGGCGGTCACCGCGGTATCCGTCAGGGCGAAAATTTTCACCATGTCATCGTTGCTCAGATTCAGCATGTAGCGCACGCTGCGTAATACGTCGTTGTTCATCATGGCGATGGTCTCTCGAAGCTTTCTAAAAGCGGGCAGTATATAGCGATGCCCGGCCATTGAAATAAAAATTACACCGCTTTTAGCCCCAGCGCCTCTTTCAGCGATTTTAAATAGCGGCGGCTGACCGGGACGCTCTGCCCGTCGCGCAGCGTCAGTTCGGCCTGGCCGCTCTCCTCAAAACGAATCTCTTTTAGGTGCGCCATATTGACCAGGAACTGGCGGTGGCAGCGCACCAGCGGCGTGCGATTTTCCAGCGTGCGCAGCGTCAGCTCGGTAAACCCTTCTGTGCCCTGCGAATTTGTGACGTAAACGCCGCTCAGGCGGCTGCTGACAAACATCACGTCTTCCATTTGCAGCAGATAGATGCGGCTGTGGCCGGTGCAGGGAATATACTTCAGCGCTTCGGGCTGCGGGTCGAGCAGCGAAATATCCTGGCTGTTTCGCTCGTGGCGCAGACGCTGGAGGGTTTTCGCCAGCCGACGGCCCTCAATGGGTTTTAACAGGTAGTCAAACGCATGCTCTTCGAAAGCCTGCACGGCGTATTCGTCGAAGGCGGTAAGGAACACAATGTAGGGCCGATGCTCAGGATCGAGCATGCCGGTCATTTCCAGCCCGCTGATGCGCGGCATCTGAATATCGAGAAACACCGCGTCCGGACGCAGGCGATGCACCGCCCCGATAGCCTCAACCGCGTTGGCGCATTCCCCTACGATTTCGATATCCGTTTCGGCCTCCAGCATGAGGCGCAGGTTTTCGCGCGCCAGCGGCTCATCGTCAACGATCAGAACTTTTAACATGAGGTTTGCTCCAGAGGGATATGCAGGGTGATGCGGGTAAAGCTGTCGGCTTCAACGCTAACGGTCATGCCGCAGCCGTCTCCGTAGCGGGCGCGCAGGCGTTTATCGACCAGGCTCATGCCGAGCCCCGGCTGGCCCGCCTTCTGTTGATAAAGCCCGGCATTGTCTTCTATTTCCAGCGCCAGGCAATCACCTGCCCGACGGGCGCTGACGGTAATTTTGCCAACGTCCATTAGCTGTGAAGTGCCGTGTTTAATCGCGTTCTCGACGATAGGCTGGAGCGTGAACGCCGGAAGCCGCGCCTGGGCCAGCTCGTCCGGCACGTGCAGGCTCACCTGCAAACGCGACTGGAAACGCGCCTGTTCAATTTGCAGATAGGCGTAAACGTGTTCAATTTCATCCGCCAGCGAGACAATTTCCGACGGCCGCTTGAGGTTTTTGCGAAAGAACGTCGACAGATACTGCACCAGCTGGCAGGCCTGTTCGTTGTCGCGGCGGATCACCGCCATCAGCGTGTTTAGAGCGTTAAACAGGAAGTGTGGGTTCACCTGCGCGTGCAGCAGCTTGATCTCCGACTGGGTCAGCATCTGCTTTTGCCGCTCGTACTGCCCGGCCAGAATCTGCGCGGACAGCAGCTGGGCAATCCCTTCGCCGAGGGTGCGGTTAATCGAGCTGAACAGGCGGTTTTTCGCCTCGTACAGTTTAATGGTGCCGATCACCCTTCCGTTCTCGCCGCGCAGCGGAATCACCAGCGTCGAGCCTAATTTGCAGTGGGGATGCAAAGAGCAGCGGTAAGGGACTTCGTTGCCGTCGGCATACACCACTTCGCCCCGCTCAATGGCCTGCCAGGTATACTGCGATGAAATAGGCCGCCCCGGCAGATGGTGATCCGCGCCGATACCGGTGAACGCCAGCAGCTTGTCCCCGTCGGTGATAGCCACCGCGCCGATGTCCAGCTCCTGGTGCAGAACCTCGGCGACCTTCATGCTGTTTTCCTGGTTAAAGCCCTGGCGCAAAATGCCTTCCGTCGAGGCTGCCACCTTCAGCGCCGTGGCGGAAAACGCCGAGGTGTACTTTTCCAGCATCGCCCGCTTATCAAGCAGAATGCGCATAAACAGCGCGGCGCCGACGGTGTTAGTCACCACCATCGGCGCGGCAATACTTTTGACCAGGTGAAGCGCGTCCGCAAACGGGCGGGCAATCAGCAAAATAATGCCCATCTGGACGATTTCGGCGAGCAGCGTGATCCCCCCGGCGGTGAGCGGGTTAAACAGCAAAGCGCTGCGGCCACGGCGGATCAGCACGCGGTGCAGCAGGCCCCCCATTAATCCTTCGACGATGGTGGAAAACATGCAGCTCAGCGCGGTCATGCCGCCCATGGAATAGCGATGCAGTCCGCCGGTCAAGCCAACCAGGCCGCCTACCGCAGGCCCGCCGAGCAGCCCGCCCATGACCGCGCCGATAGCCCGGGTATTGGCAATAGAATCGTCAATATGCAGCCCAAAATAGGTGCCCATAATGCAGAAAATGGAGAAGGTGACGTAGCACAGGAGCTTGTGCGGCAGGCGCACGGTGACCTGCATCAGCGGAATAAAGAGCCGCGTTTTGCTCATCAGCCAGGCGATGACCAGATAAACGCACATCTGCTGGAGCAGCAGCAACACCAGGTTAAACTCGTACATAGCCCTCGCCGCAGGTAGCTTAAAAACGGCGTAACATACAACGGCGCAGGCTAACTTTCTTTGAAGGTTTTCAATAATTTTTACATTGGCGCGCCAGATCGCGCGTTTTAGGAAAATATTAAGGAAAAATCTGTGCTGATACGCATTTGGACCGAAAACGATCGCCCTTTTTTACGCACGCTCTATCTGCGAGCCCGCCGCGAAGCCTGGCCGTGGCTGGACGGCAGCGCATGGCGGCTGGAAGATTTCGACGAGGCGACCAAAAACGAACAAATCTGGGTCGCGGAGGAGAACGGGCACCGGCTTGGCTTTGCCTCGGTATGGGTCAATGATAATTTCCTGCACAACCTGTTCGTGGCTCCGGAATATCAAGGGCACGGCGCGGGCCTCGCGCTGCTCAAGAAAGCGCAGGCCGAGTTCACCAGTACGGGCGCGCTGAAGTGCCTGGCGAAGAATACACGAGCGGTGGAATTTTATCAGCGCCACGGCTGGCACATTGAGGCGCACGGCGACGGGCCGGACGGGGCTTATTATTTGATGCACTACGTGCTGTGAGAAAGGTAAAAAGTGGATGGCGTACGTGCGCCATCCACCAAAGCAGGATTACACCGCTCTGAAAGCGATATCCGCAGGAATCACTTCCCCCTGCCAGTAGAGCTGGGCGGCCACGCGGCCTGCCAGCTGGCGGTAAATGGCGGTAAATTCGCTTTCCGGACGGCTGATAACCGTTGGCTTACCGGCATCCAAATCTTCGCGCAGCGTGATATGCAGCGGCATCTGGCCCAGCAGCGAAATATGATACTGGTCCGCCAGTTTCTGCGCGCCGCCGGTGCCAAAGATGGGCTCGTGGTGACCGCAGTTACTGCAAATGTGCATGCTCATGTTTTCGACGATACCCAGCACCGGCACGTCCACTTTTTCGAACATCACGATGCCTTTGCGGGCGTCGATCAGCGCGATATCCTGCGGCGTGGTGACCACAACCGCGCCGGTGACCGGAATGTTCTGCGCCAGCGTCAGCTGAATATCACCGGTGCCCGGCGGCATATCCAGCACCAGATAGTCTAAGTCAGGCCACATGGTTTCCTGGAGCATCTGCATCAGCGCTTTGCTCGCCATCGGGCCGCGCCACACCATGGCGTTTTCGTCGGTGACCAGGTAGCCGATGGAGTTGGTCGCCAGCCCGTGCGCCGAAATTGGCGTCATGTGCGTGCCGTCCGGGGAGGTTGGGCGTTCATGTTCGGCACCCAGCATCGTTGGAATTGACGGACCGTAGATATCCGCATCCAGAATCCCGACTTTCGCCCCTTCCGCCGCCAGCGCCAGCGCGAGGTTGACCGCGGTGCTCGACTTCCCTACCCCACCTTTGCCGGAGCTGACGGCAATGATGTTCTTCACGCCGCTGATACCCGGATGGTTTTTCACACGCTTTAAGGTGGCGACGCTGTGGCTGAGCTTCCAGTCCACGGCTTTCGCACCGGTAATGCGCAGCAGGTCCGAACTGCACTCTTCCTGCAGCGCTTCAAAACCGCTTTTCCACACGAAAGGCATCAGCAGTTCAACGTGCAGCGTGTCGTCCAGCATGGCGACGTGGTGCAGGGCTTTAAGCGTGGTGAGATTGTGCTTCAGCGTTGGGTGCTGAAAATTGGCCAGCGTCCCGGCTACCATGGCGCGCAGCTGTTCCGGGGACTTACTTGCCTGGGATTGAGAACTCATCCCGACTCCTTATGTTTTTATCGTACATTGCAGTGCGTTAAGCATACCAGATGCCGCAAGGCGCGATAAAATTTCCTTGTGCGCCTTGTGTGGTTTACCGCAGGGCGGGCTTTCGGTTAACATCAAAGCCCTTTTATCTATAGAAGATGCAATTCCTACTATGGCTCATGTCGCGAAAAAATTATTGGTAACGTGCGCACTGCCGTACGCTAACGGCTCAATCCACCTCGGTCACATGCTGGAACACATTCAGGCTGACGTCTGGGTCCGTTACCAACGAATGCGCGGCAATACGGTCAACTTCATCTGCGCGGATGACGCACACGGCACGCCTATCATGCTGAAAGCACAGCAGTTGGGCATTACCCCTGAGCAGATGATTGGCGAGATGAGCCAGGAGCATCAGACCGATTTTGCGGGCTTTAACATCAGCTACGACAACTATCACTCCACGCACAGCGATGAAAACCGCGATCTGGCGGAGCTGATTTACGGTCGTCTGAAAGAAAACGGCTTCATCAAAAACCGCACGATTTCCCAGCTTTACGATCCGGAAAAAGGCATGTTCCTGCCGGACCGCTTTGTGAAAGGCACCTGCCCGAAATGTAAATCTCCGGATCAGTACGGCGATAACTGTGAAGTGTGCGGCGCCACCTACAGCCCAACCGAACTTATCGATCCGAAATCCGTGGTTTCCGGCGCGACGCCCGAAATGCGTGATTCCGAGCACTTCTTCTTCGATCTGCCGTCGTTCAGCGAAATGTTGCAGGCCTGGACCCGCTCCGGCGCGCTGCAGGAGCAGGTGGCCAACAAGATGCAGGAATGGTTTGAATCAGGCCTGCAACAGTGGGATATCTCCCGCGATGCGCCTTATTTCGGCTTTGAAATTCCTGACGCGCCGGGCAAATATTTCTACGTCTGGCTGGATGCGCCAATCGGCTACATGGGCTCGTTCAAAAACCTGTGCGACAAGCGCGGCGACACCACAAGCTTCGATGAATACTGGAAGAAAGATTCCACCGCCGAGCTGTACCACTTCATCGGCAAGGACATCGTTTATTTCCACAGCCTGTTCTGGCCTGCCATGCTGGAAGGCAGCGGTTTCCGCAAGCCGACCAACCTGTTTGTCCACGGCTACGTCACGGTGAACGGCGCGAAGATGTCCAAATCTCGCGGCACCTTCATCAAGGCCAGCACCTGGCTGAACCACTTTGACGCGGACAGCCTGCGCTACTACTACACCGCGAAGCTTTCCTCGCGCATCGACGATATCGACCTGAACCTGGAAGATTTCGTGCAGCGCGTGAACAGCGACATCGTCAACAAGGTGGTTAACCTGGCCTCCCGTAACGCGGGCTTTATCGCCAAGCGCTTTGACGGCCAGCTGTCCGCTGAAATCGCCGACCCGGCGCTGTACAAAACCTTCACCGACGCCGCAGCCACTATCGGCGAAGCCTGGGAAAGCCGCGAGTTTGGCCGCGCGGTGCGTGAAATCATGGCGCTGGCCGACGCAGCCAACCGCTACGTCGACGAGCAGGCTCCGTGGGTGGTGGCGAAACAGGAAGGCCGCGACGCCGATCTACAATCCATCTGCACCATGGGCATCAACATGTTCCGCGTGCTGATGACCTGGCTCAAGCCGGTGCTGCCAACGCTTGCCGAACGCGCAGAAGCCTTCCTGAACTGCGAGCTGACCTGGGACAGCGTCAATACCCCGCTGCTCGGCCATAAGGTGAACAGCTTCAAGGCGCTGTATAACCGCATCGAGATGAAACAGGTTGAAGCGCTGGTCGAAGCCTCAAAGGAAGAAGTGAAGGCCGCTGCCGCGCCGGCAACCGGTCCGCTGGCTGAGGATCCTATCGCTGAAACCATCGCCTTTGACGATTTCGCCAAAGTGGATCTGCGCATCGCGCTGATTGAGAAAGCAGAGTTTGTTGAAGGGTCTGACAAGCTGCTGCGCCTGACGCTGGATCTCGGCGGCGAGAAGCGCAACGTGTTCTCCGGCATCCGCTCCGCGTACCCGGATCCGCAGAAGCTGGAAGGCCGCCTGACGGTGATGGTCGCTAACCTGGCCCCGCGCAAAATGCGCTTCGGCATTTCGGAAGGGATGGTGATGGCGGCAGGCCCTGGCGGAAAAGACATCTTCCTGCTGAGCCCGGACGGCGGCGCACAGCCGGGCATGGCGGTGAAGTAACTCGCCGCTGAGATAAAAATACCCCGGCATGCCGGGGTATTTTTTTGCCTTGAGATGAGCTCGCTGCCATCAGGCGTCGGTAGTGTTGCCCACGCTCTTATCCTTCAGGAACACAAACATCAATCCCAGCCACAGCATGCCGCCCAGCAGATTGAACAGGCTGAACAAACCGCTGCCGCCGTGCAGATAAGCATGCTTGCTCACTTCAATCCCGACGGTAAAAATCAGCATTTGCAGCATGCCCATCGCCGCCGAAACCGTGCCCTTGCTCATTGGGCTTGCGAAGAGAGTCAGGCGCACCAGACCCGCGTTGGCGAGGCCAATGCCAAAGGCGTACAGGCTCAGGCCCGCCGTCATCCACAGGTAAGCATGGGAAGAAGCTACCGTTGCCACCGCGGCAACCATCAGCCCCGGGACAATCCACCAGCCGCCAAGAATAATCAACGAACGAATGCTGCGCCGCGACGTCAGGCGAGCCAGCACGAGGTTGCCCAGAATCAGCGCGCCAAAGATTGGCACCTGCAGCAGGCCATATTCATAAGTGCTGAGCTTTTCCCCGCTGATGATAATCACCGGCGACTGCGCGATCCACGCCAGCAGCGGCAGGCTGACAAAGCCAATCGCCAGCGAACCGGCTACGAAACGAATGTTCTTCAGCACCAGGCTGTAGTCGTGACCGAGATCTTTTAGCGACAGCTTTTCGCCCAGCCGCGTGGCCGTTTCCGGCATCGCCTTATGCAGGCCGAAGAAAGAGAACGCCGCCAGCACGGCAAATAAAATAAACATCGTTTCCCACGGCGCGTAATGCACCCAGGCGGCCCCGACCAAAGGCCCGAGCAGCGGCGCAATCAGCGCAACGTTTGCCATGAGCGCGGTGATTTTGATGCACACCGCTTCCTCGAACGACTCCTGAATCGCCGCGTAGCCCACCGCGCCGATAAAGCACAGGCTAATGCCCTGCAGGAAGCGCAGGAGGGTGAACTGCTCAATGTTTTGCGCCAGCAGAGTGGCAAGGCAGGTCACGATAAACCACACCACGCCGGTCAGCATCACCGGACGACGACCGATACGATCTGAAAGCGGCCCTAGCAGCCACTGTAAAAACATGCCGCCCGCCAGGTAGGCGGTCATCGACGTCGGCACCCATTCGATGCCCGCGTGGTACTGCGCGACAACCGCCAGCATGCCCGGCTGGATCATGTCGTTGCCGATATAGGTAGAAAACTCGTACAGGACCAGGCACAGCGGGAATAGCAGTGCCTGGCGACCCAGTCGCTTATTATTTTGCATTAGTTACTCAAGAGGATAATGAACGGACGAAAAGAAAAACACGCGCAGTTTAATAAATTGCCCGCGCCTGAGATAGCGAATTATGAAGATGACCGGCGGATATAGCACAACCTCAGTTTTGTTTAAGGTTTTCTTAATATCGCCTGCGTATGCTGCCGTTTTCCCCTTTAGAAATGTCGCTATGGCTGCTCAGGATTCTTCCCGCTTGTCCGGTAAAGATTTGGTAAATAAGACAAACCTGCTTTACCGCCTGCCGTTACGCTTTTACCTTTACCAGCTCTGCGGCCTCCTTGTGCTGGGGCTGATTTTTAGCTGGCTGTCGCGCGATGAAGGTTTAGACCGCCTGATAACCGGCTTCTGGTATGACGCGGCGAGCCACGGTTTTCCGCTGCAAAAGAATCATCTGCTGGACCTGATCAATCACCGAATTTTGAAAGACATCGTGATTGCAGGCGGCGTTATCGCCCTGATTTACGGCGCTATTCGCCGCCGGCCTCGTCTGATAACGGTCGCCGTGCTGTTTGGGCTGGGGGCGTTAACCGTCGGTATTTTGAAAGCGACCAGCCACCACTCTTGCCCGTGGGATCTGGTGGAATACGGCGGCAAAGCTCTCTCTTACCCGCTGTTCGGCCAGGTGCCTGACGGCAGCGGCCCGGGGCGCTGTTTCCCCGGCGGGCACGCATCGAGCGGTTTTGCAGTGATGGCGCTGTTCTTTTTGTTTTATCGCGAGCGCCCAAAACTCGCGTGGGGCTGCCTCGCAGGCGGCGTGGCCCTCGGGCTCATCATGGGCTACGGGCAGGTCATGCGCGGCGCTCACTTTTTCAGCCACAACCTGTGGGCAGGCTGGTGGGTTTGGCTCACGCAGGTCGTAGTGTACGGCATAGTGTCGAATCTTATGGTTAAGGAACCTCAATCGTTATGATGGAACAGCTCAATCAGACGCTCTTTTTGCTGATCAACGCCACCCCGGCA
Source organism: Buttiauxella sp. (assembly GCA_036489025.1). GTDB lineage: Bacteria > Pseudomonadota > Gammaproteobacteria > Enterobacterales > Enterobacteriaceae > Dryocola. The sequence continues at coordinate 154,702 of DASXGN010000025.1, read as the reverse complement.
TCGCCGGAATGGGGCATTAAGCTGGCTATTTTTATCGCCAAAGACCTGATCAATATTGTCCCGCTGCTGATTGCCATTCTCTGGCTCTGGGGCCAGCGCAGGCAGATCACCGCCCAGCGTGAAGTGGTCATTAAAACCGCAATGGCGCTGCTGATCAGCGTTTCCCTGTCGTGGATTATCGGCCATATCTTCCCGCACGATCGCCCGTTTGTAGACGGCATCGGCTATAACTTCCTGCACCACGCCCCGGACGACTCCTTCCCGAGCGACCACGGCACGGTGATCTTCACCTTTGCGCTGGCGTTTCTTTTCTGGCACCGCCTGTGGTCAGGCGTTGTGCTGTTCGGCATCGCCTGCGCTATCGCGTGGTCGCGGGTTTATCTCGGCGTGCACTGGCCGATGGACATGCTTGGCGGCCTGCTGGTCGGCTTCTGCTCCTGCGGGCTGGCACAAATGGCGTGGAACATCCGGGGCGCGCAGATTTATCAGCGCCTGCATCAGGCCCACCGCTTCTGCTTTGCGCTGCTGATTCGTAAAGGCTGGGTGCGTGACTAAGCCGTAGCGCACGGGTAAGATGCCGCATCGACTATTTCCCCGACGCCTGCCCTCTCCATAGAGGGGCAGGCGCTGGAAAACGCAGAATAGCTTATGGAAACCCGGCGTGACGACCGCATCAATCGCCTGATTCAGGCGTTAAAACGCAGCGATAAAATTCATCTGAAGGACGCGGCCACGCTGCTGGGCGTGTCGGAAATGACCGTTCGTCGCGATCTGAACGGCGAATCCGGTCCGGTTGTGCTGCTGGGCGGCTACATCGTGCTTGAACCGCGCAGCTCGAGCGCCAGCCACTATTTGCTGAGCGATCAAAAAACGCGCCAGATTGAAGAAAAGCGCCACGCCGCACGGCTTGCCGCCGCGCTGATCCGTCCTCATCAGACGGTATTTTTTGACTGCGGCACCACCACGCCAGCCATCATTGAAGCGGTAGACGACGAGCTGGTTTTCACCGGCGTTTGCTACTCTCTCAATACCTTTCTTGCCCTGCAGGACAAACCCAACTGCCGCGTGATATTAAGCGGCGGCGAGTTCCACGCCAGCAACGCTATTTTCAAACCGATTAACTTTCAGGAATGTTTGCGTAATCTTTGCCCGGATATTGCCTTTTTATCGGCGGCAGGCCTGCATACGCGCCACGGCGCAACCTGTTTTAATCTTGATGAGCTGCCGGTAAAGCACTGGGCGCTGGCGATGTCGCAGCGCTGCATCCTGGTGGTGGATAGCAGTAAATTCGGGAAGGTGCGTCCGGCCTGCATGGGGCCGCTGTCATCGTTCCATACGATTATCAGCAATGAAAAACCCGCCGCGGAGTTTGTCGATTACGCCGCGGCGGAGAACATCAGGCTCAGCTGGTGATCAGGAGAACCAGCTGCCAAACCAGGTGTGGAATTTCATCAGCACGAAGTCCCACATCCGGCTGAAGAAGCCGCCCTCTTCCACGGCTTCCATCACCATCAGCGGACGCTGTTCGATGGATTTGCCGTTCAGCTGGAAGTCGATAGCGCCCACAACCTGGCCCTTTTTCAGCGGTGCGGTTAGCTGCGGCTCGGTCAGCGTGAAGCTGGCCTTCAGATTTTTAAGCTGCCCGCGAGGGATGGTGACAGAGCCTGCTTCGCCCGCGCCAAGTTTTACCTCGTTCGCATCCCCGAACCACACGCGCTGCGTAACAAAGGTCGCATCCGGCTTAATTGGCGTGACGGTTTCATAGAAACGGAAGCCCCAGGTCAGCAGCTTTTCGCTTTCGTTAAAGCGGATACGGTCAGTTTTGGTGCCCAGCACGACGGAAATCAGGCGCATATCGCCCTGCGTTGCCGAAGCCACCAGATTGTAGCCCGCGCCCGCGGTGGTGCCGGTTTTCATGCCGTCGACGTTCAGGTTGGAGCTCCACAGCAGGCGGTTGCGGTTCGGCTGCTTGATCTTATTGAAGGTGAACTCTTTTTCTTTATGGATGGCGTACTCTTCAGGCACGTCGTGAATCAGCGCTTTGCCGAGCAGCGCCATATCGCGGGCGGTGCTGAACTGCCCCGGCGCGTCCAGGCCGTGCACCGTTTTAAAGGTGGTGCTGGTGAGATTGAGCTTCTGCGCATAGTTGTTCATCAGGCTGACGAACGAATCCTGGCTGCCCGCCACGTAATCGGCGATGGCAATGCTGGCGTCGTTGCCCGACTGAATGATGACGCCCTTGTTGAGATCTTCAACCGAGACCAGATCGCCAGGCTTAAGGAACATCAGCGAGGAGCCGCGCAGCACCGGGTTGCCGGTGGCCCAGGCGTCTTTGCCGATGGTGACCATATCCGTAAGGTGAATTTTCCCCGCTTTAAGCGCCTGACCCACCACGTAGCTGGTCATCAACTTGGTCAGGCTGGCCGGATCGAGCTTCTCGTCCGCGTTGCCTTCCGCCAGCACTTTACCGCTGGCATAGTCCATTAAAATCCAGGCCCTGGCGTCCACCTGCGGGGCATCCGCCGTGGTTTGATCCGCGGCAACCGCCGGGACTGCCAGTAACATAAGGGTCGTCCCTGCAAGCATGGCTCGTAACGACGCTGGGATCTGCAAACTCTTCATAAAACCACCCGAGTATCCATTCAAAAAAAGTCACGACGCGCGCCGTCACTCAGCAATTCAAGTTGTAAGTAAGCTAGCGTGCGAATCCGCTTAAGGAAACATAGCGTTGGTAAAGTTTGTTAAGTTTATTCGATATTTTGCGCACTTGCCGCAGTCGGGCTTATTTTTTTATGGCTCGCTGAGATGATATGGTGTTTTCTTCATCCGCAGGCAGGCTTACTCAACAATCCGGAGCAAATATGATTACCGTTTGGGGCAGAGATAATTCGACCAATGTAAAGAAGGTGCTGTGGTGTCTGGAAGAGCTCGGCGTGGCGTACCGCTCCATTCCGGCGGGCGGGCAGTTTGGTAAAACGCACGACGCGGAATATCTGGCGATGAACCCTAACGCGCTGGTGCCGTGCATTCACGACGACGCCACCAGCCTGACGCTGTGGGAATCAAACACCATCGTGCGCTATCTGGCGGCGCAGTACGGCGAGGATTTACTGTGGCAGAAAGACCCGGCCACGCGCGCCAAAGGCGAAAAGTGGATGGACTGGGCGGGCGCCACGCTGGCAGTGCCTTATCGCGGCGTGTTTATGAGCCTTGTGCGCACCGCACCCGAGCTGCGCGACCAAAAGCTCATTGAAGAAAGTATCGCCCACTGCGACAGGCTGTTCGCCATGCTGGATAACGAACTGGCCGGGCAAACATGGCTTGGCGGAGAAGATTTCAGCCCGGCGGATATTGCGCTGGGGCCAACGATTTATGCCCTGCTCAACCTGGACGTGAAATGGAGCGCCCACGTTAACCTGCAGCGCTGGTATCAGCAGCTTACCCAGCGCCCGGCATTCCAGAAAATCGTCATGATCCCACTCAGCTAGCCGTTAACCTGCCGGGCTAAGCTTCAGCAGCTGCCCGTCAGACTCGTCGGTCAGGACGTAGACATAGCCGTCCGGGCCGACGCGCACATCGCGGATCCTCTGCTTTCTGTCATCCAGCAGCCGCTGCTGGCCGGTGACCTTGTCGCCGCTAAGCGTTAGCTCAATCAGGTTCTTTTCTTTCAGCGCGCCGATAAACAGCTTCCCTTTCCACTGCGGGAATTTATCCGCGTTATAGAACGCCATGCCGCTCACCGCAGGCGAAACCTTCCAGTAATAAGCCGGCTGCTCGGTGCCTGCCACAACGCCACCCTTTGCTTCGGGAATGCGCAGGCCGCTGTAGTTAATGCCCCAGGTGGCTATCGGCCAGCCGTAGTTTTTCCCCGCCTGCGGGATGTTGATTTCATCGCCGCCGCGCGGGCCGTGTTCGTTCAGCCACAGCTCGCCGTTTGCCGGGTTAATCGCCAGCCCCTGCGGGTTGCGGTGGCCGTAGGACCAGATTTCTGCCCTTGCCCCCTGCCTGTCGGCAAAAGGATTATCTTTTGGCAGCGAGCCGTCCTCGTTCAGGCGCACCACTTTGCCCTGTAGCTTATCGAGCTCCTGCGCGGTTTGCCGCTCGTTGTTTTCTCCCAGCGCGATGAACAAATATCCTTTACCGTCGAACGCCATTCGTCCGCCAAAGTGATTGCCCGTGGAAAGCCTGGGCTGCTGGCGGAAAACGATTTTGAAATCGTTCAGGCGCCGGTAATCGTCGCTCAGCGTGCCGTAGCCCACCGCCGTGCCCGCTTTATCGTCGTCACCGGCGTCGGCAAAACTGAGCCACACTCTGCGGCTCTTAGCAAAGTCAGGCGCCAGCACAACGTCGAACAGGCCGCCCTGGCCATGGGCCCAGACTTCAGGCACGCCAACAATAGGATCGCTCATGCCCGCTTTCGGCTGCCAGCGGCGGAGCTGTCCGTCGCGCAGCGTAATCAGCACGCCTTTATTGTCCGGCAGAAACGCCAGCGACCAGGGATGGTCGAGCTTGCTTTGCAGCACGTCGACCTTCACGTCGGCGGCCTGTAAAAGGCCGGAGCCGATCAGCAGGCCCGCGGCGATCAGCGTGCGAGAGGGGGATATGCGCATAACCTTCTCCTTTTTGGTTAACAGGATAAGGTTAGCCGCCCGCCGAGGGGGGGAAGTCAGTTTTACATAAACTTAAATTGCGGTTGGGGGAGTTTCCTCCCCCGGTGGTCAGGCTTCTACTGCCAGCTGGGTCACAAGCAGCCCGTTCAGGCTCTGCGACAGCCTCTCCAGACAGCTTTCCAGCTTGTCAGCGTCGATAGCGATATAGCGCGGGCAGTCATGGCGGCCTGACATCAGACAAACCGCCGCGGAGGAGACTGCCGCTATCCCCCGATCGAGCGAAGCGATTTCCTGCGCCAGCAGGGCCGCCTTCACCTCGGGTAATTTTTCACGATATTCGTTGCACAGGTCGAAGAGATTATCGCGCAGATGTTCACTCTCCACGACCGACATATAGCCTTTTGCCCGGCGCAGTGAAAGATAGGCCGCGATATCGATTTTCGCGACGATCATCTTTTTCAGCAGATCGCGCTTGAGCGTTGTCCTGGACATGCGTTTATCCTCCCTATCAAGTGAATCCGTAACACCCACATAGAGTATGGTTACTTTTTAGACAGGCGAGGCTTTATTGCCGCAGTTTTTGATCCGCCTCAACCACCTTTACATAAGGCAAATCTGGAGGCGGGAACGGGCTCAGGCCGAGGACGTTTTGCGGCAGGTGGCAACCTTGTTTTGCTCGCGCCACATCTGGCGCAGCACGCTGTGGCCGAGGTTATTTTGCCAGGTAAAGCTGTTCTGCAAGACGACCACCGCAAAGTGATGCTGGCGGTCGATGCCAATGTAGCTGGAGTAGCCGCCAATATAGCCCACCTGATAGGTGATGGTCTGCTCGCCGAAGGTATCGCTCACCCACGCGATATTCGCCGCCTCTTTGTCACGGGGATAATAAACCTTCATGGCGTCGCCCACGGCGCTGTCCAGCGCGGGGTTGCCCGTGCGCCCCAGATGCGCAGCGGCAAAGGTCAGCAAATCGGCGGTATCGGCGTACAGCCCGCCTGCGCCCAGCATGTTGCCGGAGAACTGCCAGTCCGGCACAACCTGCCCGGTGGGAACAAACTTCGGCTGGCTTCCCGCATGGCCTATCGCCCGCTGCGGCCAGGCGCGCAGTTTCTGCGGCGCAAAACTTGAATTGTGCAGGCCCAGCGGCGCGAACAGCAGCGTATTCACCAGCTCGTCGGCCCGCAGCCCGGTCTGATACTTCAGCACGTAGTCCAGCACCGCATAGCCGAGGTTAGAGTAGCGCGGCTCGTCGCTGGCGGGCTTTACAAAGTGGGCCAGATCGCCGACAACCTCATCGCTGTCTAAGTGGGCATAGAAGTTTTCACCGCTGGCGAGATAGCGGAGAAAAGCCGTCAGCATCGGCAAATCCATATTCTGCCGCGGCAGGCCGGAGGTGTGCGTCACCAGCTGTAAGAGGTTGATTTTCTTTGCATCTTCGCTCAGGGCAACCGTCGGCGGCATCAGCGTGGCGAGCGTATCCGACCAGCGCAGCCGCCCCTGCGCCACCAGCACGCCGGTGGCCTCGGCGGTCATCCCCTTGCTTAGCGACCCCACGGCAAACAGCGTATTTTCATTTACCGGCAGGCGATGTTCCTGGTCGGTCACGCCGTAGTGCCAGTAGTGGCGCTGATTTTCAGCGTCAATGACGCCCACCACCATGCCGGGAGAATGCTGCTCCGCCATCGGCGGCAGCCACTCCTCAATGCTGCGCGGCTGCGGATCGCCACAGGCAAGCTGGGCCCGCTGCGGCACCTCGGCCACCGGCGCAACGTTGGAAAGCGTGCCGCAGCCCGCCATCAGGCCGCTGAGCATCATAACCAGCAGCGGATGAGGGCCACCCAGAAGGGAGGGTTTCACGAGAGATCGGGTCAGTTTGCGGCCACGCAGGGTTTCGCGGTGAGTTCAACAATCAGCGTGCGTTCGTTGCCTACTTTTTTCACCGCCAGCTGGCTGCTGTGGTAGCGGTACAGCGCCTGGCCGCCGCTCATGTTCTGGTAGGAATAGCGTCGGCCGTTATAGAAGGCGTAATCGCCGTCCAGCGCCAGCTTTTCGCCTCCGCAAACAAACTTTTGCGCGGTCTCTGACGGAGTATTAAGCGGCGTCGGGATCGCGTTACAGGCAGACAGCAAAAGCGTGGCTGCCAGCGTGCCGGATAAGGCCAGAATCTTGCGCATGAATAAGTCCTTGTGGGAGAGAGGATAAGGGTTGAATAAAACGGCTGTGATAATAAAGCCTGGTGCCCCGGCAAGCAAAATAAGAGATGTCGTAAAAGGCTTAAAAAGAACGAAAACATCTGCTAGAGGGATGCCCAAAACCCGTGTAGAATCGCCCGGTTTTTATTTTCTGTTTACTTTGTGAGCGTACACCCATGCATCAACCCCGTATTGGCTTTGTCTCCCTCGGCTGCCCGAAAAATCTTGTCGATTCAGAACGTATTCTTACCGAGCTGCGCACCGAAGGGTATGACGTCGTACCCCGCTATGACGATGCCGATATGGTTATCGTTAACACCTGCGGTTTTATCGACAGCGCGGTACAAGAATCGCTTGAAGCGATCGGCGAAGCGCTGAATGAAAACGGCAAGGTTATTGTCACCGGCTGTCTGGGTGCCAGGGTCGATCAGATTCGTGAAGTGCACCCTAAGGTGCTGGAAATCACCGGGCCGCACAGCTACGAACAGGTTCTGGCGCACGTTCACCGCTACGTGCCGAAGCCTCAGCACAATCCTTTCCTGAGCCTGGTGCCGGAACAGGGCGTGAAGCTGACGCCGCGTCACTACGCCTATCTGAAAATTTCCGAAGGCTGCAACCACCGCTGCACCTTCTGCATCATTCCTTCAATGCGTGGCGATCTGGATAGCAGGCCGGTCGGCGACGTGCTTTCCGAAGCTAAGCGACTGGTCGAAGCGGGCGTCAAAGAGCTGCTGGTTATCTCGCAGGACACGTCCGCCTACGGCGTGGACGTCAATCACCGCACCGGTTTTTACAACGGCGAGCCGGTTAAAACCAGCATGGTGAGCCTGTGCGAACAGCTTTCTAAGCTCGGCGTCTGGACCCGCCTGCACTACGTTTATCCGTATCCGCACGTCGACGACGTCATCCCGCTGATGGCGGAAGGCAAAATCCTGCCGTATCTGGACATCCCGTTGCAGCACGCCAGCCCGCGCATTCTCAAGCTGATGAAGCGACCGGGCAGCGTCGATCGCCAGCTCGCCCGCATCAAGCAGTGGCGTGAGATTTGTCCGGACCTGACCCTGCGGTCCACCTTTATCGTTGGCTTCCCTGGCGAAACCGAAGAGGACTTCCAGATGCTGCTCGACTTCCTGAAGGAAGCGCGTCTGGACCGCGTGGGCTGCTTCAAATACAGCCCGGTAGAAGGTGCCACGGCAAACGAACTGGCCGATCAGGTGCCGGAAGAGGTGAAGGAAGCGCGCTGGAACCGCTTCATGCAGCTGCAACAGCAGATCTCCGCGGAGCGCCTGCAGGAAAAAGTTGGCCGCGAAATCATGGTTATCGTGGACGAGGTTGACGAAGAAGGCGCGATTGGGCGCAGCATGGCGGACGCGCCGGAAATCGACGGCGCGGTGTATCTGAACGGCGAAACTAAGCTGAAGCCCGGTGACGTGGTGCGCGTGAAGGTAGATAACGCGGACGAATACGATCTTTGGGGTACGCTGGTTTAATTTCTCGCTTCCCCTCTCCCTTCAGGGGAGAGGGGGATCCTTGTCAAAACTACCCCTTAATCTTCGGATCCAGCGCGTCCCGCAGCCCGTCCCCCAGCAGATTAAATGCCAACACCGTCAGGAATATCGCCAGGCTCGGGAAGATCGCCACGTGCGGGGCCATCACCATATCCGCCCGCGCTTCGTTGAGCATGGCACCCCACTCAGGCGTTGGCGGCTGTGCGCCCAGCCCGAGGAAAGAAAGGCTTGCCGCCGAGATAATCGACGTACCGATGCGCATGGTGAAATACACCACGATCGAAGAAACCGTGCCGGGCAAAATATGGCGGAAGATAATCGTCCAGTCGGATGCGCCAATGCTGCGCGCCGACTCAATGTAAGTCTGATGTTTGAGCACCAGCGTATTGCCGCGCACCAGGCGGGCAAAGGCAGGAATGCTGAAAATCGCCACTGCGATAATCACGTTTGCCATGCCGCTGCCCATCACCGCCACCACGGCGATGGCGAGCAGGATGCCGGGGAAGGCAAACAGCACGTCGCAGATACGCATGATCGCGCGGTCCCACCAGCCTTCGTAATACCCCGCCAGCAGGCCGAAGAAGGTGCCGATCAGCGCGCCAATCAGCACCGAGAATACGCCAGCCGCCAGCGAGATCTGCGCCCCCACCAGCACGCGGCTGAAAATATCCCGCCCGAGTGAATCCACGCCAAACCAGTGCAGCAGCGACGGGCCGTCGTTCAGCCTGTCGTAGTCGAAATAGTTTTCCGCATCGAACGGCGCAATCCACGGGGCGACAAGCGCCACGGCAATCAGCAGCAGCACAAACGCGCCCGCCACCATGGCCACGGGCCGATCGCGCAGCCGACGCAGGAACTCATGCCAGGGCGTACGCACGCTGCCCGGACGCACCGTCGGCATCGCATTTAGTACCGCCTGACGTCGCCAGTTAAAAAGTCGCATCCTTACCTGTACCTGATTGCGGGGTTAATGGCCGCATAAAGCAGATCCACTACCAGATTGATGACAATAAATTCCAGCGAGAAGAGCAGCACTTCGGCCTGGATGACCGGGTAATCGCGCATTTCGACCGAATCCACCAGCAGACGCCCGAGCCCCGGCCAGTTGAAGACTTTTTCCACCACGATCGAGCCGCCGAGCAGAAAGCCGAACTGTAAGCCCATCATGGTGACCACCGGGATCATCGCGTTGCGCAGCCCGTGTTTGACCACCACCAGCGTTTCGCTCACGCCCTTGGCGCGGGCGGTGCGCATGTAGTCTTCCTGAAGCACGTCCACAAACGAGGCGCGGGTGAAACGAGCCATCACCGCCGCCACCGCCGCGCCCAGCGTGATGGACGGCAAAACGTAGTGCTGCCAGCTGTCCGCCCCGACGGTAGGCAGCCAGCCCAGCTCGACGGAGAAAATCTGCATCAGCAGCATGCCGAGCGCGAAGGCCGGGAACGAGATGCCCGAAACGGCAATCGTCATGCTCAGCCTGTCCGGCCAGCGGTTACGCCACACGGCGGAGACAATGCCGGTAAACAGCCCGAAGATCACCGCCCAGGCCATGCTGGTGACGGTAAGCCACAGCGTCGGCATAAAGCGGCTGGCAATCTCTTCAGAAACCGGGCGGCGCGACACCATCGACGTGCCAAAATCCCCCTGAATGACGCTGGTGATGAAGTGCCAGAACTGCTGCCAGAGGGGAAGATCGAGGCCCAGCTGTTTACGCACCATGCCGATCACTTCGGCGTCGGCTTCCGGCCCGGCGATGAGCCTGGCAGGATCGCCCGGCAGCATATGCACGAACAGGAAAACCAGCACCGCAACGATCAGCAGCGTTGGGATCAGGCCCAGCAGGCGTTTGAGAAAATAGTTAAGCATGGCGGCCCCTCATCCTGGCCCTTTCTTCAGCGAAGAGAGGGCAGCGGATCGAGGTTAGTTTTCCCCCTCTCCCTTCCTGGGAGAGGGCCTGAGTGAGGGTATAGACCACCCTACTTCAAATCCGCGTCGTCAAAGCTGAACCCGGTATCCGGCATCACATAGAACCCGGTCAGGTTTTTGCTGTGCGCGGAAACCAGTTTTTCCACCACCAGCGGTACCCACGGCGACTCTTTCCAGATAAGGTCCTGCGCGTCTTTGTAAAGCTTCGCTTTGTCGTCGCGGCTGGTCGTTTTCAGCGCTTCGGCCAGGTCTTTGTCCACCTGAGGACTGCTGTAGAAGGCGGTGTTGAACAGCGTTGGCGGCCAGTTCTGAGAGGCAAACAGCGGCGACAGCGCCCAGTCCGCTTCGCCCGTCGACGCCGACCAGCCGGTGTAGAACATTCGCACGCCGCTTTCGGCCTGGCCCTTTCCTTCGACTTCAGCCGCGCGCTGGCCGGCATCCATCGCCGTCACCTTCACTTTGATGCCCACCTGCGCCAGCTGCTGCTGGGTGAACTGCAGAACTTTCTGTGCGGTGCTGTGGTTGTGGGACGACCAGAGCGTGGTTTCAAAGCCGTTCGGGAACCCGGCCTCCTTCAGCAGTTCGCGCGCTTTGGCCGGATCGTAAGGCCATGGCTTGAACTTCTGCGCAAAGTCGATAGACGGCGGCACCACGCCTTCGGCAGGCGTCGCATAGCCGGAGAACGCCACTTTCACCAGCGCCTGGCGGTTGATGGCGTAGTTAATGGCTTCGCGCACCTTCGCATTATCAAAAGGCTTCTGCGTGACGTTCATGCTGATATAGCGCTGCATGATCGACGGCGAGGCTACCAGCTCAAGCTTATCGTTTTTCTCCAGACGGCCCGCCTGCTCGTAAGGAATCGGGAACGCGAACTGCGCCTCGCCGGTTTGCAGCATCGCCGCACGAGTATTGTTATCCACCACGGGACGCCAGGTGATAGTGTCCAGCAACGGCCGCCCCTGCTGCCAGTAGCCGGCGAATTTCTTCACCTTCACGAAGTCCGTCTGGTTCCAGGTATCAAGCTGGTACGGGCCGGTGCCGACCGGATGAAAACCAATATCTTTGCCGTATTTTTGCAGCGCGGCCGGGGAAATCATCGCCGTGGCCGGATGGGCAAGGATATTGATAAACGCCGAGAACGGCTGCTTCAGGGTGATTTTCACGGTGCTGGCATCCACCGCTTCGGTTTTGGCAATCGTCTTGTAGAGGTTGTAGCGCTTGAGGTGATTTTCCGGGTTGCTGGCACGGTCGAGGTTAGCCTTCACCGCTTCGGCGTTGAAGTCCGTACCGTCCTGGAATTTCACGCCCGAACGCAGCTTCAGGGTATAAACCAGCCCGTCGTCGGATACGGTGTAGCTTTCCGCCAGCACGTTTTGCAGCTTCATATCTTTATCAAGGCCGAACAGCCCCTGATAGAACGACTTCGCCACCGCCTGGGAAAGCGTGTCGTTGGCGTCATACGGATCAAGCGTGGTGAAGTTAGAGGCTACGGCCACCACCACATCTTTGGCGGCGAAGGCCGGGGCGGAAAGAACGGAGGATGCCAGCCCCGCCGCGATTAGCCATTTCAAAGTCGTGTTTGATGTCATGTTGTTATTCTCCTGATTATCCCTGCCTAAAGGTGATTGTCGTGGCTGCCAACCGGATGCCGGGCGACAAAATGTCCGGGGCCAACGGCCACCAGCGGTGCGACGTGCGGTTCTTCCCCAGGCCTGTGCGTGACGCCTGGGATTTCATCAGAAAGCAAAACGGGTCTCGGGCGGCGATGGGCCGGATCGGCGACCGGAACGGCGGCCATCAGCCTGCGGGTATAAGGATGCTGCGGATTTTCAAACACCGCGCGGCGCGGGCCTATTTCAACGATCTGCCCCAGATACATCACCGCGACGCGATGGCTGATCCTCTCCACCACCGCCATATCGTGGGAAATAAACAAGAAGGCGATGCCGAACTCGCGCTGCAAATCGAGCAGCAGGTTGATGATTTGCGCCCGAATGGAGACGTCCAGTGCGGAAACGGATTCGTCGGCGATAACCACCTTCGGATTCAGCGCCAGCGCTCTGGCAATACAAATACGCTGCCGCTGCCCGCCGGAAAACTCATGCGGATAGCGCCAGGCGTGTTCAGGCAGCAGCCCTACGCGTTCGAGTAGCCAGGCGACCCGATGCTGCGCCTCGCTTTTCGACATCATGTTATGGACCAGCAGCGGCTCCATGATCGAATAGCCCACGGTCAGGCGCGGATCGAGCGAGGCGTACGGATCCTGGAAGATAAACTGAATATCTTTGCGAACGTGCTGCATCTGCGCGCTGGGCAGATTGTCGATGCGCTGGCCGTTGAAGTGAATGCTTCCGCCCTGGGTTTCCACCAGCCGCAGCAGCGAGCGCCCGGTGGTTGATTTCCCGCTGCCGGATTCCCCCACCAGCCCCAGCGTTTCACCGGGCCACAGGTCGAAGCTCACTTTCTCGACCGCGTGTACCTGGCGGGTCACGCGGTTGAAGATGCCGCTGCGCAGGTCGAAGCGGGTCACTAAGTCCTGCACCTGTAAAATCGGCGCGGCACCTTTAAGAATGGTGTCCTGCTCGGTTTCCGGCTCGCGCTCGTCGGGCGCATCAGGATTTAGCAGCGGGAATTTACGCGGAAGATCGGACCCGCTCATCGAACCGAGGCGCGGCACCGCCGCCAGCAGCGCCTTGGTGTAGGGATGAACCGGCGCGCGGAAAATCTGCTCCACCGGGCCGGTTTCCACCGCCTCACCGCGATACATCACCAGCACCCGATCGGCAATATCCGCCACCACGCCCATATCGTGGGTGATGAAGATTACGCCCATTTCCATTTCATCCTGCAACACGCGGATGAGCTGCAAAATTTGCGCCTGAATGGTGACGTCCAGCGCGGTGGTCGGCTCATCGGCAATCAGCACCGCCGGGCGACAGGAGAGCGCCATGGCTATCATTACCCGCTGGCGCATGCCGCCGGAAAGCTGATGCGGGTAGCGGCCCAGAATGGCCTTCGCCTCGGGAATGCGCACGCGTTCCAGCATGCGCTGCGCTTCAAGCATCGCGGCTTTGCTGTCCAGCCCCTGATGCAAACGGATGGACTCGGCAATCTGTTCGCCAACCGGGAACACCGGATTGAGCGAGGTCATCGGCTCCTGAAAAATCATCGCAATATCCGCGCCGCGTACGTGGCGCATTTGCGAGGCGCTTAATTCATAGGGCTTGATAACCTGCTTATTGCGGCGGCGCAGCAGTATACTTTCGCTTTCGACCTTGCCTCCGGACTGTTCAAGCAGGCGCATCAGGGCCAGCGCGGTGACGGATTTACCGGATCCCGATTCGCCGACAATCGCCAGCGTCTCGCCGCGTTTGAGGCTGAAAGAGAGATGGCGCACGGCCTCGCCGTAGGTTTTTTCCTGCCGAAAGCGGATATTCAGGCCGCTAACCTCAAGCACCCGCTCCTCGGGCAGTTCATCGCTGTGCGGCATCAGTGCTCCTGGTCACGATAAATTCCCACGTTTGGCGCATCGCCAACGTAGCCGTAGCCGCGATACATGCCTTCGCTGTTAAACGGCAGCGCCACGTTGCCCTCGTTGTCGATGGCGATAACCCCGCCGCTGCCGCCGAGCGCGGGCAGTTTTTCCATCACCACGCGCTCCGTGGCCTGATGCAGGCTCAGGCCGCCGTATTCCATCAGCGCGGCAATATCGTAGGCGGCCAGCGTGCGAATAAAGACTTCCCCGGTGCCGGTGCAGGAGACCGCAACGTTGGCGTTATTGGCATAGCAGCCTGCGCCAACTAAAGGTGAGTCCCCCACGCGGCCCGGCATTTTATTGGTCATACCGCCGGTTGAGGTTGCGGCGGCCAGGTTGCCGAACTTATCCAGCGCGACGGCCCCGACGGTGCCAAATTTGCTGTCCGGGTCGAGCGGCTCGCCGCCGTTGTGATCGAGCATAGTCTGGTTTAGCGCCTGCGCGCGCCGGAGCTGTTCCCGGCGTTCAGGCGTGGAGAAGATAGCTGCTGAGACGGGTTCAAGGCCCTTGGCCTGCGCAAAGCTTTCGGCCCCTTCGCCCACCAGCAGCACGTGCGGGCTGTTCTCAAGCACCTGACGTGCGGCCAGAATAGGGTTACGGATATGGCTGACGCCCGCCACGGCCCCGGCATCCAGCGTATTGCCGTCCATCACGCAGGCATCCAGTTCATGGGTGCCCGCATGGGTGAAAACTGAGCCAATCCCGGCGTTAAACAGCGGGCATTCTTCCAGCATTCTCACGGTTTCCGTCACCGCATCCAGCGCGCTGGCACCCGCCCCGAGCAAAGCCTGCCCGGCTTCGACTATCTGCGACAGCGCCTGAATAAACAGCTTTTCTTTCTCAACGCTGAGCTGCGCGCGCGTGATGGCGCCTGCCCCACCGTGAATCGCGATTACCGCTTTGTGCATACCACCGGCCCTGTCATCAAATGTTTTCATAAGTCGTTAACATCACCGCCGAGGAGAATGGGGCACGTCGCCCGCCACCTTCTGATATTTTTTCTATAAATATCAGAATCGTTAACAATCATTGATACGATTTTTGAATATAGAAAGACGTATTTGTGTTGTAAAGAAAATTGACTTTACGCCGTACCTCCAATGGAACATTCAGCCGGGGCGCGTTATCTGCCATAATATGCCCCTTACTTTGTCCCCGCCGCAGGAGTTTTCATGGAATTTAACGCCGGGCTGATCCCCCTTGAAGCCGCGCTGGAGCAGATGCTTTCCCGCATTGTTCCTGTCACCGAATCGCAGTCTGTCCCTTTGTTACAGGCGGCCGGGCGTATTACCGCCTCCCCTGTCACTTCTCCGATTGATGTCCCTGGCTTTGATAATTCCGCGATGGACGGTTACGCGGTGCGCATGGCCGATATTGCTGCGGGCGGTGCGTTACCGGTAGCAGGCAAAGCCTTTGCAGGCCAGCCCTTCAGCGGAGAATGGCCGAGCGGGACCTGCATCAGAATAATGACCGGTGCACCGATCCCCGCGGGCGCTGAAGCCGTGGTGATGCAGGAAGAAACGGAGACCACCGAGACCGGCGTGCGCTTCAATGCGCAGGTGAAAAAGGGTCAAAATATTCGCTTAAGCGGCGAGGACATTCGTAGCGGAGCCAGCGTGCTGCCGGTCGGCACAAAGCTTACCGCCGCCGAACTGCCGCTTATCGCCTCGCTCGGCATTGGCGAAGTCAGCGTGCTGCGTAAGATTCGCGCCGCCGTGTTCTCTACGGGCGACGAATTAAAGCTGCCGGGACAGCCGCTTGAAGCCGGCCAGATTTACGATACCAACCGCCTCGCGGTGCACATCATGCTGGAACAGCTGGGCTGTGA
The DNA here is from genome assembly GCA_036489025.1 of Buttiauxella sp. Lineage (GTDB taxonomy): Bacteria > Pseudomonadota > Gammaproteobacteria > Enterobacterales > Enterobacteriaceae > Dryocola. The sequence continues at coordinate 139,103 of DASXGN010000025.1, read as the reverse complement.
AGTGGTGGATTTAGGCATTATTCGTGACGATCCGGCAGCCCTGCGCGCCGCATTTCTCGAAGCGGACGGCCAGGCGGACGTCGTTATCAGCAGCGGCGGCGTTTCCGTCGGCGAAGCGGATTACACCAGGCAGCTGCTCGAGGAGCTGGGCGAAGTCGGCTTCTGGAAGCTGGCTATTAAGCCGGGCAAACCTTTCGCCTTTGGCCGCCTGAAAAACAGCTGGTTCTGCGGCCTGCCGGGCAATCCGGTTTCCGCCGCGCTGACCTTCTATCAGCTGGTGCAGCCGCTGCTGGCCAAACTGAGCGGCCAACGTGGCAACGCTCTGCCTCCGCGCCAGCGCGCCAGAACGGTCGGCAGGCTGAAAAAAACGCCGGGTCGTCTCGATTTCCAGCGCGGTATTATGCGCACCGGCGAAGACGGCCAGCTTGAGGTGCTCAGCACCGGCCACCAGGGCTCACATATTTTCAGCTCGTTCAGCCAGGCAAACTGCTTCATCGTGCTGGAGCGCGAGCGCGGCCACGTTGAGGCCGGGGAGTGGGTTGAGATCGAACCCTTTAACGCCCTGTTTGGAGGCTGAAAATGGCCGCGGAATTAAGCGACGCAGAAATGCTGCGCTACAACCGCCAGATCATCCTGCGCGGCTTCGATTTTGACGGTCAGGAAAAGCTGAAAGGCGCGCGGGTGCTGGCCGTAGGCCTCGGCGGCCTTGGCTGCGCGGCGACACAATATCTGGCGGCGGCGGGCGTGGGGCATCTGACCCTGCTGGATTTTGATACCGTGGCGCTTTCCAATCTGCAACGCCAGACGCTGCACACCGATGCCACGATTGGCCTGCCGAAGGTTGATTCCGCGCGCGCTGCGCTGGCGGCAATCAATCCGCATGTCTCGCTGACGACGATAAACGCGCTGCTGGACGAAACCCAGCTCGCAGAACAGGTAGCCCTGCATGACTTAGTGCTGGACTGCACGGACAACGTCGCCATCCGTAATCAGCTCAACCGCTGTTGTTTTGACGCGAAAAAACCGCTGGTGAGCGGCGCGGCGATTCGTATGGAAGGACAAATCAGCGTCTTTACCTACCGGGCAGGCGAACCCTGCTACCGCTGCCTGAGCCGCCTGTTCGGCGACAATGCGCTAACCTGCGTTGAAGCGGGCGTGATGTCTCCGCTGGTCGGCATTATCGGTTCGCTTCAGGCCATGGAGGCCATCAAGCTGCTGGCAAACTACGGCACGCCCGCCGCCGGGAAAATCGTGATGTACGATGCGATGACCTGCCAGTTCCGTGAAATGAAGCTGCCCCGCAATCCCCAGTGCGAAGTTTGTGCGTAGGATTCGCACCGGAAAAGAAAAAGGATGCCGCCGGGGCATCCTTTTTTTATTCTCGATCCACATCGCAAAGCTGCCATCTGACGGAGCTGACGCCCTTCTCCAGGCTAATGCGGCTGACCAGGCTTTCAAGCCGGTCGGTCAGTTTCGGGCTGCCGATGACCTCCGCGCTCACCTCCATTTTTGACGGCGGCACTAAATCTTCGCTGTGCAGCGACTGTAGCCGCAGGCCGCTGCCGCCGAGGCTGTGCAGCATCAGGCTGCGCACCTGCACCTCATCCTGTGCCAGACAAATAATCTGCACTTTGTAATGCTGAATGGCCTCCTCCGCCGGCACCACCGACCGGCGGTTGATTCCCTGGGCGAGATCGCGCAGCAGGATGTTGGCGCACAGCACAATCAGGCTGCCAATTGTCGCCTCCAGCAGCAGGCCCATGCTGCACAGCACGCCAATCGCCGCCGTACACCACAAGGTTGCCGCCGTATTCAGACCGCGAACGTTGAGCCCGTCGCGCATAATAACGCCGCCGCCGAGAAAGCCGATGCCCGAAACCACGTAGGCCGCCACGCGCGAGGCGTCGGTGGCAATGCCCGGCACCGCCTGGGTCATCAAAACAAACAGGCAGGCTCCGGTGCTGACCAGCGCGTTGGTCCGCAGGCCGGTCATACGCTGGCGCAGCTGACGCTCGCTGCCGATTAACGCGCCCAGCACCAGCGCGGCCGCGACCCGCAGCAAAAAGATTTTCCAGTCCATGATATACCTCACTCCGCCGGGGCCGTTTGCGCCGGTCGGTACAGCTTGGGTGAATAAAATGGATTACAGAAGGCGCAGACGCGGCCTTGAGCGGCGTCACGAAATGACAGAGGGGAATTCAGGAAGGAAACCCACGGTCTTAACGGCGGTTAAGACAGGGCCGAGGTGAATCGGGCTATCTTAGCGCATGAACCTGTTGTAATCGTTCGGGACAAGTGTCCAATGCAGCAATCCTCTTGAATGAAAATTCGCGGCGATTTTAAAAGGCCGGACGGCTTTTTACCACCCCGAATTCACTTATTACGTCATTAAGTTTAACTAACGGGGAGAAAGCGCTCCCCGCTGGGGCTACACCGCTAAATTGGTCAGCATGACTTTGGCAATTTCAAAATAAATAAGCAGTCCAGTGCCGTCGATAAGCGTGGTAATAAACGGGGCGGAGACCACCGCCGGGTCAATATTCACTCTGCGCAGCACCATCGGAATAATTGATGAAACGATGGCGCTCCACACGGTAATAGCAATCAGCGTTAAGCTCACCACCATCATAACTTCTGTCCCCACGCCTAACATCCACGCTCTTATAAACCCTGCGGTGCCAATGGTTAATGCAATTAATACCGAAGCAGATATTTCTTTGCGTAATATTGCACCGAGATCCTTCAGCCCTACCTCGCCAAGCGCCATGGCTCTGACTAACGTCGAGGTTATTTGCGTGCCGGTGTTGCCGCCGGTGCCTATTAATAGGGGAATGAAGAATGCCAGCGCAATGGCCGCCTCCAGCTGTTCCTCAAAGGATTTAATCACCGTGCTGGTGTAGGCTTCCGCGACGAAAAGCATCAGCAGCCAGACCGATCTTTTGCGCCACAGCATAAAGACGCTGCTTTGCAGATACGGCGTGTCGAGCGGCGAGGATGCCCCCTGCAGCTGGCTGTCCAGCGTGGTTTCATCCTCCATGATTTGGGCTATTTCCCGCGACCCTAAAACGCCCTTTACTTTACCGTAGCTGAGAACCGGAATGTAGTTTGAGGCCGACTGCTTGATGAGAATACTCGCCTCATGCCTTGGCTTATCAGGCGTCAGAGAAAAATAAGCCGTCCTGAGCAACTCGCTCACCGGCCTGCTATTTTCCGCCTGCAACAGCGCTTTCACTGAGATCAGCCCCAGCAGATAACCGTCCTCATCCACCACAAAAGCCTGCGGAGGAATGTGTTCGTTGTGCATGCCGGAAAATAACTGTTCTCGCGCTTCCTCAGCGGATGCCGATGGCGACAGCGCAATAAAGTCCTGGCTTATGTAGGAAAGAATGAGATTATTTTGTTCCGCCGGTTTCTTTCCCGCGGGAATTACCAGATGCGCGGTGCGTGACTGCGCAGGCGTATTAGTTGAAAAGGTCATTATCGTTCCCCGATCGCTGTTTTAAATAAATAAACAGAACTCAGCTGGGGCGAAGCAAGATATTGAGAATGCTAAAGCTATCTCCATGTCTCGGTTTTAGCACTGTACAACGTATCCTCTGAATAGGAGGAAGTTACCTGGGGTTATACCTTGACTCGATATAACCTGTCCTAATCTTGGGCGTCTCTCGACGTCGTCAGATCAGCAACCTTTGTTTGTACAGGAGCCTCGCCTAACGAGATACTGCAAGTCTTTCGCGGCATATAGTAAGGGGATATTAATGAGGCGCAACCCGAAGAACCGCGCCCGTTTAGCCTTTATTTATAAATTTAATTCTGGCGATATTTATTCTTCATCATACAGCCCGCTGATATTCACCGCCGCATGGCTTTTATTAGGCCGAATTCTGCGAACCGATTCGCGCACGGCGAGCGAGCCGCCGAGCAATAAATTGCCCACGGGGGCTTCCGGGCGAATCAGGCGCTGCTGAAGAATATGCACGGCCTCCTCGCCGAGTTCATCACGCGGGACGTGGAGCGAGGTCAGCGGCACGTCGTGAATAGCCGCCAGGTTAAAGCCGTCGATGCTCATCACCGAGATGTCCTGCGGCACGCGCAGGCCCGCCTTTTGCAGCGCGCTGACCGCACCTGCGGCCATAAAATCGCCGCCCACCAGCAGCGCCGTCGGCAGTTTTTTTGACGGCGTCTGCGCCAGAAAATCCGTTATTAGCTGCTCGCTTTCTTTAGCGCTAAAGCTTTGCGCCGCGATGAGGTGATCCTCGTCGCTGAACGGCAGATTTTGCTCTTCCCACGCGTCGCGGATGCCCGCCAGCCGTAGCTCCATAGTGTAACGACGCAGGCAAAGAAGATTCAGGACGGATTTATGGCCCTGCTCAAACAGATAGCTGGCGGCACATTCACCGATTTGCCGGTGATCGGGTGCCACGCCGGGCAGGCGCATTTTGCGATCGCGGCAGTTGATCAGCACGCAGGGGCGCGCAAGGTCCACGGCCAGATCGTGAATATGCGGATCGTCAATGCCCAGCAGGATCGCCGCCTCCGTCTCCGACTCGTTCATCTTGCTCAGGAACAGATTGACGTCGCTGTCGTGCTCTTCGAGCGCGCAGTAGCGCAGCCGGACTTCATGGGCCGCCAGCGCCTTGCTGATGCCCTGAATGACCCGGTAGTAAAACACGTCCAGCCGCTCCTCAAAGGCTCGCTGTGGGGCAAAAACGACCAGGCTGTTCAGCAGCAGCCTGCCCGCCGCCATGCCTTTGAGAACGCCGTTTTGCTGGGCACAGTCCAGCACCTTTTGCTTCGCCGCATCGCTGGTGTTGGCTTTGCCCGCCAGCACCCGCGACACGGTGCTGATAGAAAGTCCGGTTCGCGCCGCTATTTCGGTAATTTTTAGCTTTTTGCTCATTCTGTGATCTGCGCCCATTTTGCCAATGAAAAAATTTTCATCGCGCTCGGTTTGGCTTCATCGCTGGTAATTTCTGTGCTGTTAAGCAAAACCCAGCGTATCAGTGAAAATTTTTGCATCAAATCCGCTGTTGGCTCGTTTATATCTGATTTAGGCTCAATTTGTCGAACAACTTTTCCCGACGCCCTCGGGAAAATGAAATAAAAACAATATTTATCAAACCATTACAAATTTATGCAGCTGCAAGGCTGTTATACCAATTAGATAGGTACTCTGCTACATGGAGAACGACATGAGTCATGGCATTCAACAGGATGTAACGGCGGTGAAGGCAAAGCGCACCATTCGCAATCTGCGCTGGTGGGTGCTGGTGCTGTTTTTGCTCGGCGTTACCGTCAACTACATTACCCGCAACTCGCTGGGCATCCTTGCTCCGGAGTTAAAAAACAGTCTCGGCATCACCACCGAACAATATTCCTGGATAGTCGGCGCGTTCCAACTGGCCTATACCCTCTTCCAGCCCATTTGCGGCTGGCTGATTGACGTGATTGGCCTGAAGCTCGGTTTCCTGGTTTGCGCCGGAGTCTGGGCGGTAGTTTGTATGCTGCACGCCGGTGCCGGGAGCTGGTTACAGCTCGCTATTCTGCGCTTCTTTATGGGCAGCGCAGAAGCCGCGGCTACGCCTGCTAACGCCAAAACCATTGGCGAATGGTTCCCGAAAAAGGAGCGCCCAATTGCCGCGGGCTGGGCGGGCGTAGGCTTCTCGATTGGTGCCATGCTGGCCCCGCCGATTATCTATTTTGCCCACGCCTCTTTCGGCTGGCAGGGCGCGTTTATGTTTACCGGCGTGCTGGCGATGCTGTGGGTCATTCTGTGGTGGCTGTTCTATCACAACCCTGAGCAACACCCGAATCTGAGCAAGGAAGAGCTGGCCTTCATCAAGCAGGATAACGAGCCGCCTGCGGTCAAGCTGCCGTTCTTAACGGCGCTAAAAACCGTCGGTAAAAACAAGCGTTTTTACGGCATCGCCATCCCAGCGTTTATGGCCGAACCGGCCTGGGCCGTGCTGAGCTTCTGGGTGCCGCTGTATCTGGCCAGCGAGCGCGGCATGGATCTGAAGCAGATTGCGATGTTCGCCTGGCTGCCGTTCCTTGCCGCCGACCTCGGCAGCGTGGCCAGCGGCTATCTGACCAAAATTTATACCCGCTGGTTTGGCTGCTCGCGCACCAACTCCATCGTCGCCAGCTCCGTCACCGGCGCTTTCCTGATGATTTCCCTGGCGCTGGTGGCCATCACTAAAGATCCGTACATCACCATCGCGCTGATTTCCGTCGGCGGCTTCGGGCACCAGATTATCTCCTGCATGCTGAGCGCGCTGGTGGTGGACTCTTTCGATAAGGGCCAGATGGCAACGGTCAACGGCATGCGCGGCTCCGCGGCGTGGATTGCCAGCTTCTTATTCTCCCTGCTGATTGGCGTCACCGCCGACAAGATTGGCTACAACCCGCTGTTTATCGCCATGGGTTTCTTCGACCTGATTGGCGCCGTATTCCTGGTTTCTTTTATTGCTGAACGCCGCGCTAAGCGTGCCTGATATGGATTGTGAACGATGAAAACTTTGAAGAACTGGACGCTGTTAAAATCTGATGCACACCGCGTGGAGCTAAGCGTGGACGGCAAACATCGCCTGTGCCTTTATGTCCTGGAGCAAAGCATGTTCCGCGTGCTGATTAAACGTGAGAACAAGCTGGCGCTTAACCGCACCTGGAGCATCGCGCCTGAAAACGACGTGCCGTGGGAAGGACGCGCGCGCGAAAACCTTGACGGCTTTGGCCTGCCGGGTTTTGCGGTTGAAGAACTCAAAGATACGTTGCGCATCAGCACTGACCGGCTGCGCGTCACCGTCCATCAGCCGCTGTGGCTGGAGTGGGAATACAAGAGCACGGGCGGCGAATGGCAGCCGTTGGCCAGCGACCGCCCGACCAGCGCCTACCTGCTAAACGCCCACGGCGACGGCGTGGCGCACTATCAGCGCCGCTTTAAAGATGAAATCTACTATGGCCTGGGCGAAAAAGCCGGCCCGCTCGCCCGCACGGGCAAACGCTATGAGATGCGCAATCTGGATGCGATGGGCTATAACGCCGAGTCCACCGACCCGCTTTATAAGCACATTCCGTTTACCATCACTAAGCGCCCGGATGTGAGCTTCGGCATGTTTTACGACAACCTGAGCAGCTGCTGGCTGGATCTGGGCAACGAAATCGACAACTATCACCTGCCCTACCGCCGCTGGCAGGCCGAGTCCGGCGACGTCGATTACTATCTGTTCCTCGGGCCTCAAGTGCTGGACGTCACCAAAGCCTTTGTGCGCCTGACCGGCAAAACGCTGTTCGGACCAAAGTGGAGCCTCGGCTACAGCGGTTCTACCATGCATTACACCGACGCGCCGGACGCCCAGCAGCAGCTGATGAACTTCATCCGCCTGTGCGAAGAGCACGCCATTCCGTGCGATTCATTCCAGCTTTCGTCCGGCTATACGTCCATCAACAATAAGCGCTACGTTTTCAACTGGAACTACGACAAGGTGCCGCAGCCGAAGGTGATGAGCCAGGCGTTTCTGGATGCGGGCATCAAGCTGGCGGCCAATATCAAGCCTTGTCTGCTCCAGGATCATCCGCGCTACGCGGAGGTCGCCGAGCGCGGCCTGTTTATTAAAGACTCCGAGCGCGACGGCCCGGAACGTTCCAGCTTCTGGGACGATGAGGGCTCGCACCTCGATTTCACCAATCCGGAAACGGTGAAGTGGTGGCAAAACGGCGTCACGACCCAGCTGCTGGAAATGGGGATCGGTTCGACCTGGAACGATAACAACGAATATGAAGTGTGGGACGGCGAAGCCCGCTGCCACGGCTTTGGCGAAGAGCTTGCCATCAAGAATATTCGCCCGGTGATGCCGCTGCTGATGATGCGCGCCTCGCTGGAAGCGCAGCAAAAATTTGCTCCGCAAAAGCGCCCGTATTTAATTTCTCGCTCGGGCTGCGCCGGGATGCAGCGCTACGTGCAAACCTGGAGCGGCGACAACCGCACCAGTTGGACAACGCTGCGCTACAACACCCGCATGGGCGTGGGAATGAGCCTGTCCGGGCTCTATAACGTCGGCCACGACGTAGGCGGTTTCTCCGGCGATAAACCTGACGCCGAGCTGTTTGTTCGCTGGGTGCAAAACGGCGTGATGCACCCGCGTTTTACCATTCACTCCTGGAACGATGACCGGACCGTGAACGAGCCGTGGATGTACGCCAGCGTCACCCCGGCCATTCGCAGCGCCATCGAAACTCGCTACCGCCTGCTGCCCTATTTCTACACGCTGCTGTGGCAGGCCCACGCCGACGACGAGCCGATGCTGCGCCCGACGTTCCTCGACCATGAGCACGACGCGAAAACCTTCGAAGAATGCGACGACTTTATGCTGGGCCGCGATTTACTGGTCGCAAGCGTGGTAGAGGCGGGCAGCCGCCAGCGCGAAGTCTGGCTACCGGAAAACGGCGAAGGCTGGTACGACTATTACACCGGCCAGTGGTACAGCGGCGGGCAGCGCATCGTCATGGATGCGCCGCTGGAACATCTGCCGCTGCTGGTGCGCGCCGGCGCCGCGCTGCCGCACTCAGCCCGCATTACCCACGTTGATGCTGGCGCAGACAATATCCGCGAGCTGAAAATCTATCCGCTGAAGGGCTGCGGCACTTCACAGGGCAGCCTGTTTGAAGACGACGGAGAGTCCTGGGGCTACAAAGAAGGCAATGCGCTGTGGCTGGACTGGGAGATTCGCTGCGGCGTCGAAGAGATTCACGTCACGTTCAACCGCAAAGGCGACTATCTGCCCGCGTGGAAACAGCTGAAGCTGACGCTGCCGTCCGGTGAGACGCGCCGTTTAGTGGTGGAAGGGAGCGAGCAGGATTACTGGAGCCTGTAGGGAGCCCCGGCTTATATCCGCCCATAAAAAAACCGCCGGATTTCCGGCGGTTTTTCTTTGATGACAATCAGGCGATTAGCCGTCAATTCCTTTGCTGCGCAGGTAATCTTCGTACCCGCCGGTAAAGTCGATGACGCGCTCTGGCGTAATCTCAATCACGCGCGTTGCCAGCGAGCTGACGAACTCACGGTCGTGAGAAACGAAGATCAGGGTGCCCGGATACATTTCCAGCGCCATGTTCAGCGACTCGATGGATTCCATATCCAGGTGGTTGGTCGGTTCATCCATGATCAGCACGTTCGGACGTTCCATCATCAGCTTGCCGAACAGCATGCGGCCTTTCTCACCGCCGGACAGCACTTTGGCAGGCTTTTTGATGTCGTCCTGGCTGAACAGCAGACGGCCCAGAATGCTGCGTACCGCCTGTTCGTCATCGCCGGCCTGCATCCACTGGCTCATCCAGTCGAACACGGTCAGGTTGTTTTCGAATTCGTATTCGTGATCCTGCGCGTAGTAGCCAAGCTGTGCGTTTTCGGACCATTTCACCGTGCCGGCATCGGCGGCCAGTTCGCCCACCAGGGTTTTCAGCAGGGTTGATTTACCCACGCCGTTGGTCCCCAGCACCGCAACTTTCTCGCCGACTTCAATCAGCAGGTTAACGTCTTTGAACAGCGGCCCTTCTTCAAAGCCTTTGCTCAGCGCTTCAACTTCCAGCGCGTTACGGAACAGTTTCTTATCCTGCTCGAAGCGGATAAACGGGTTCTGACGGCTGGACGCCTTCACTTCGTCGAGCTTGATTTTATCAATCTGACGCGCGCGAGAGGTGGCCTGGCGTGACTTGGAGGCGTTGGCGCTGAAGCGGCTGACGAAGGATTGCAGGTCGGCAATCTGTGCTTTTTTCTTCGCGTTATCGGACAGCAGGCGCTCGCGGGCCTGGGTCGCCGCGGTCATGTATTCATCATAGTTGCCCGGATAAACGCGCAGTTCGCCGTAGTCCAGATCCGCCATGTGGGTGCATACCATGTTCAGGAAGTGACGGTCGTGCGAGATGATGATCATGGTGCTGTTGCGCTCGTTGAGCACGGTTTCCAGCCAGCGAATGGTGTCGATGTCCAGGTTGTTCGTCGGTTCATCGAGCAGCAGGATGTCCGGGTTAGAGAACAGCGCCTGCGCCAGCAGCACGCGTAGTTTCCAGCCGGGAGCGACTTCACTCATCGGGCCGTAATGCTGCTCGACAGGAATGCCCACGCCGAGCAGCAGTTCGCCCGCGCGCGCTTCCGCGGTGTAGCCGTCCATCTCACCGTAGGTGACTTCCAAATCGGCAACTTTGTAACCGTCTTCTTCGCTCATCTCTGGCAGCGCGTAAATGCGGTCGCGCTCTTCTTTAACTTCCCAGAGTTCAGCGTGGCCCATGATCACCGTGTCGAGTACGGTGAATTTTTCAAAGGCGAACTGATCCTGACGCAGCTTACCAATGCGCTCGTTCGGATCGAGTGAAACGTTACCCAGGGTGGGATCTAAATCGCCGCCGAGGATCTTCATAAAGGTGGACTTACCGCTACCGTTAGCGCCAATCAGGCCGTAGCGATTGCCGCCGCCAAACTTGACGGAGATGTTTTCAAACAGCGGCTTACTGCCGAACTGCATAGTGACGTTACTGGAAACTAGCACAGAGATGTCCTGATAAAAGAAGTGATGTAATTTGTGATATCGGGCACAGTATGCCATAAGTGCGATGTGGGATCGCGCTGCTTATGTATTGTCTATTATGTAAGCAATGTGAAAAAAGTGTGATTTAATCCACATCTGATTTCCCAGACTGCGGGAATGCACATATAATGCGCGCCTGAATCCCATCTGACTTTCCACTAACTCGCCTGCGTGGCCATAAATACTTCGAACACCATGAATATAAAATTACGCTCGATTTTACTGGCATTTGTGGCTGTTGTGTCTTTTAGCAAAACAGCATCCGCCGTGACCTATCCTCTGCCAACCGACGGCAGCCGTCTGATTGGTCAAAACCAGGTCATCACCATTCCTGAAGGTAGCACCGCGCCGCTGGAAGAATTTGCCGCGCAGTACCAGATGGGGCTTTCCAACATGCTGGAAGCCAACCCTGGCGTTGACCCTTATCTGCCAAAAGCAGGCACCATTCTGAACATTCCTCAGCAGCTCATCCTGCCGGATACCGTTCACGAAGGGATTGTCATTAACAGCGCCGAAATGCGTCTTTACTACTACCCGAAAGGCACCAACACGGTGATCGTGCTGCCAATCGGCATCGGCCAGCTGGGCAAAGACACCCCAATCAACTGGACCACCAAAGTAGAGCGTAAGAAAGCAGGCCCAACCTGGACGCCAACGGCCAAGATGCATGCCGAATACGCGGCCGCCGGCACGCCGCTGCCGGCCGTTGTGCCCGCAGGCCCGGACAACCCGATGGGCCTGTACGCGCTGTATATTGGCCGCCTGTACGCCATCCACGGAACCAACGCTAACTTTGGTATCGGCCTGCGCGTGAGCCACGGCTGCGTGCGCCTGCGTAATGAAGACATCAAGTTCCTGTTCGAAAACGTGCCGGTTGGCACTCGCGTTCAGTTTATTGATGAGCCGGTGAAAGCCACCGTTGAGCCAGACGGCACGCGTTACATCGAGGTTCACAACCCGCTGTCAACGACCGAAGCCCAGTTCAACTCCGGTGAAATCGTGCCTATCACGCTGAAAAGCAACGTGACCGCCATCACCGCGCAGCCAGACGTTGATACCAGCGTGGTTGACCAGGCGATTCAGAACCGTTCCGGTATGCCGGTGCGTCTGAACTAAGCCCCGGAGCTTGATAAGAAGCGGCCTAAAGGCCGCTTTTTTTATGCCTGAAATCCGCAGAGAAAGAGAAACCCAAACCTTCCTTTCAGGAATATTTGGTATGCTGATAATTCATGTTGTGAGCGGTAGCACAATTTTAAGTTTAATTGTATGATGAATGCGTTTCTTAAAGGGTCAACTCCATGCGTAACTCGTTCACCGTCATCTGGCAATATCTGCGATCTTTTATCTTAATTTACCTGTGCTTATATGCGGGGATTGCTATCGCTTCGCTGCTGCCAATCACTATTCCAGGCAGCATTATCGGCATGCTGATTTTGTTCGTGCTGCTGTCTTTGCAAATCCTGCCTGCGAAATGGGTAAAACCGAGTTGCCACCTGCTGATTCGCTATATGGCGCTGCTGTTCGTGCCGATTGGCGTCGGCGTGATGCAATATTATTCGGTGCTGAAAGCGCAGTTTGGCCCGGTCGTCGTTTCCTGTTTTATCAGTACCCTCGTGGTGCTGGTCATCGTGAGCTGGAGTTCGCACCTGGTTCACGGCGAGCGCAAAGTTATCGGTGAGAAAGAGGCGGGCAAAAAATGATGCAATATATCTGGTGGTCTTTACCCCTCACGCTGCTGGTCTTTTTCGGTGCCCGCAGGCTTGGCGCAAGATTTAAAACTCCGCTGCTCAATCCGCTGCTGGTCTCGATGGTGGTGATTATTCCCCTGCTGATTTTCACCGGCACCTCTTACGAGCACTATTTTAAAGGCAGCGAAGTGCTGAACGATCTGCTGCAGCCCGCGGTGGTCGCCCTTGCCTTCCCGCTCTACGAACAGCTGCACCAGATTCGGGCGCGCTGGAAATCCATCATTACCATCTGCTTTATCGGCAGCATGGTGGCAATGGTCAGCGGCACGGCGATCGCGCTGTATATGGGCGCCACGCCGGAAATCGCCGCCTCCGTACTGCCTAAATCCGTTACCACGCCAATCGCCATGGCGGTCGGCGGCAGCATCGGCGGGATTCCGGCCATTAGCGCCGTTTGCGTCATTTTCGTGGGGATCCTGGGCGCGGTTTTCGGGCACACAATCCTGAATCTGATGCGCATCAGCACTAAAGCTTCACGCGGCCTGGCGATGGGCACGGCTTCGCACGCTTTGGGCACGGCCCGCTGCGCGGAGCTGGACTTTCAGGAAGGCGCGTTCAGCTCGCTGGCGCTGGTGATCTGCGGGATCATGACCTCCCTGATTGCTCCGTTCCTGTTCCCGGTGATGCTGGCGCTGTTGCGCTAAAAGTTGCGGGAGATCGCGCAGTTTCATTTTTTATTTCATTTGTTGCATATGTAATTAGATACCGATCACATATAAAGCCTCAGGAGCACCGTACACTACGGCTCCATTACCTATGATGAGGCTCAGACCCATGCGTTCACGTTTTCATGCTGCTTTCGCACAGCTCCCGGCTTCACTGCAGGCCGCCCTGCAACCCCTGCTGGCGGATGACCACTTCCCGGCCATGTTCAGCGCTCAGCAGGTGGAGACGCTAAAAAGCCAGACGGGTCTGGACGATGACGCGCTGGCCTTTGCCCTGCTCCCGCTTGCCGCCTCCTGCGCCCGCGCAGGCTTATCCAATTTTAACGTTGGCGCGGTCGCTCGCGGCGTCAGCGGCAATCTTTACTTCGGCGCCAATATGGAATTTGCAGGTTCAACCATGCAGCAGACCGTTCACGCCGAGCAAAGCGCCATTACCCACGCCTGGATGCGCGGTGAAAAAGGACTGGTTTCCGTCACCGTCAACTACACGCCGTGCGGCCACTGTCGCCAGTTTATGAACGAACTCAACAGCGGCGTGAAGCTCAAAATCAACCTGCCGGGCCGCCAGCCAGCCACGCTCGGCGACTACCTGCCGGATTCGTTCGGCCCGCGTGATTTAAATATCGAAACCCTGCTGCTCGATGAAAGAGATAGCGGTTTTGCGCTGGAAGGCGACGAGCTGAATCAGGCGGCAATTGCCGCGGCCAACCGTAGCCACGCGCCTTACAGCAAGGCTCCCGCGGGCGTTGCTCTGGCACTTCGCGACGGCAAAATTATCGCCGGAAGCTATGCGGAAAACGCAGCCTTCAACCCTTCCCTGCCGCCTTTGCAGGCCGCGCTGAACCTGCTGAGCCTGTCAGGCTACGAGTACGCGGATATTCAACGTGCCGTGCTGGCCGAATTAGCCGAAGCGCCGCTGACCCAGTGGGATGCAACGGTTGCCACCCTCAAAGCGCTGGGCTGCAATAATGTCGAGCGCGCCCTGCTGAGCTAAGCCAATTGATGCGGGTGTTCGCCCACCCGCACCGTTGAATTTTAGGGCAACCGCTGCGGCGATTCTTGCTCTTAATCCCCAGGTAAAGTAGCCTTGATTCACTTTTCATCCTTCCACTGAGCCCGCAAGTCCATGTTGAAGCGCTTGTTTTACAGCCTGTTCGTCGTCATCGGCTTGATTGCTTTGACGGCGCTGGCACTTGACCGCTGGATGAGCTGGAAAACGGCCCCCTATATTTACGACGAGCTTCAGGACCTGCCCTATCGCCAGGTCGGCGTCGTGCTGGGCACCGCCAAGTATTACCGCACCGGCGTGATTAACCAGTATTACCTGTACCGCATCCAGGGCGCGCTCAACGCCTACAACAGCGGCAAGGTTAACTACCTGCTGCTGAGCGGGGATAACGCGCAAACCAGCTATAACGAACCGATGACCATGCGTAAGGATTTGATTGCCGGCGGCGTCGATCCTGCCGACATCGTGCTTGATTACGCGGGCTTCCGCACGCTGGATTCCATCGTTCGCACCCGCAAAGTGTTCGACACTAACGACTTCATTATCATCACCCAGCGCTTCCACTGCGAGCGAGCAATGTTTATCGCTCTGCATATGGGTATTCAGGCTCAGTGTTACGCGGTGCCTTCTCCGAAAAATATGCTGACGGTACGGATGCGCGAATTTGGCGCACGTCTGAGCGCGCTGGCGGACGTCTATATCTTCAAGCGCGAGCCCCGCTTCCTCGGCCCGCTGGTCCCTATTCCCGCGCTGCATGAGGTTCCACAGGGCGCACAGGCTTACCCGGCGGTGACGCCAGAACAGCTGCTGGAATTACAGAAAAAAGAGAAAAAGTAGCAGACGTAAAAAAGCCCGCCACTCACCGTGCGGGCTTTTTTTACAGCGGGCAGAAATTACTTCTTACGAGCGTATTTCAGTGAATCCAGCGCAACGGCGAAGATAATAATCCCGCCCTTGATAATGTACTGCCAGTACGGGTTGACGCCGATATAGGTCAGGCCGTAGTTGATAACCGTAAAGATGATCACGCCGGTTACCACGCCGACGACCGTCCCGACGCCGCCGCTGAACGACACGCCGCCCACCACGCACGCTGCAATCGCATCCAGCTCGTACATAAAGCCGAGGTTGTTGGTGGCCGAGCCGATACGCCCCGCTTCCAGCATTCCGCCGAAGGCGTAGAACACGCCGGACAGCGCATAAATCATCAGCAGGTTCAGCGCAACGTTTACGCCGGAGACTTTCGCCGCTTCCGGGTTGCCGCCGATGGCGAAGATGTTCTTCCCGAAGCGGGTTTTATTCCACAGCACCCACACGAAGAACACGGCAAACAGCGCGTAGAAGGTGATATAGGAAAGTCTGAAGCTTCCCAGCGCAATAAAGCCCTGCGTAAACGTCGAGAAGTGCGAATCAAAGCCGGAAATTGGCGAAGCGCCCACGAAGTCGTAGTACAGGGAGTTGATGCCGTACACGATGATCATCGTGCCCAGGGTGGTAATAAACGGCGTGACGTTCAGGTAAGCGATGATAATGCCGTTCACCAGGCCAATCACCGCGCCCACCGCGCAAACGATCAGCAGCACCAGCGGAATCGGCATGGTATGCATTTCCGGGAACACTTTGTTCACGTTGTCCATCGATTGCAGCAGCGTAGCCGCCACGACCGCCGCAAGACCAACCTGACGACCGGCAGAAAGGTCCGTCCCCTGGGTCACAATCAGCCCCGCTACGCCCAGGGCGATAATAATACGCACCGAGGACTGGGTCAGAATGTTACTTAAGTTCAGCAAGCTTAAAAACGTCGGATCCTGGAAAATAATAATCGCCAGCAGCACCAGCAAAACGACATAAATGCCGCCTTCTTTCAGATAAGTTAGAAAACTTTTCTTATTTAACGCACTCATTTTCAATAGCCCCTAAATTATCAAAGGTGCACAGACGCAAGACGTAATATTTCGTTCTGCGTGGTTGTTTTAGTGTCTACAATTCCTGCCACGAGACCGTTGCTCATGACCAGGATACGGTCTGTAATCCCTAACAACTCCGGCATTTCGGACGAAATAATAATGATCCCTTTCCCTTTTTTAGCCAGCTCGGCAATCAGCTGATAAATTTCAAACTTGGCGCCTACGTCAATACCGCGCGTAGGTTCATCGAGCATTAAAATTTCCGGCTGCGTTAACAGCCAGCGGCCAATAATCACCTTCTGCTGGTTGCCGCCGGACAGAGAACCAATCGCCGTGCGGTGCCCCGGTGTTTTAACGCGCATGGAATCGATAACCCATTGGGTATCGCTTTTCATACGGCTATTATCGAGCAGGCCAACTTTATTTTTATACTTCTGGATATTTGAAATCAGCGAGTTAAAGCCAATATCCAGATAGGCGTAAATACCCGTTGAACGGCGTTCTTCGGTCACCAGTGCAAAGCCATGGTTAATCGCTTCATTCGCCGTGTGGTTATTAATCTTTTTGCCGTGCAGCGTAATGGTGCCGGAGGATTTCTCGCGGATACCAAACAGCGTTTCAACGATGTCGGTACGCTTCGCGCCGACCAGACCGGCAATGCCGAGAATTTCACCTTTATGTAAATCAAAGGAAATATCGCGGATGGACGGCTGGCGCAGCGAGGTCAGGTTGCGTACTTCCATAATCACTTCACCCGGCACGTTAGATTTATCCGGGAAGCGCTGGTTCAGGGAGCGGCCAACCATCATGGAGATGATTTTATCCATGTCCAGCCCTTCAAGCGGCTGGGTGGCAATCCACTGTCCGTCGCGTAAAATGGTTATCTCATCGCACAGCTGGAATATCTCTTCCATTTTATGAGAGATATAAACGATGCCGCAGCCGCGCTCTTTTAATTTGCGAATAATTTTAAACAGGTGGTTAACTTCTTTTTCCGTCAGGGATGAAGTGGGCTCATCCATAATGACGATTTTGGCATTGTAAGAAAATGCCTTAGCAATTTCGATCATCTGCATTTGCGATACGGAAAGCGTGCCAACGCGGGCGCGCGGATCGATATCAATATCCAGCTCATCGAAAATCGCTTTGGTGTCACGGTACATTTTGTCCTGATCGACAAACACACCTTTGGTGGGATAACGCCCCAGCCACATGTTGTCCATTACCGTGCGTTGCAATACCAGGTTTAACTCCTGGTGCACCATCGAAATACCGTTTTCCAGCGCTTCCTTGGTGCTGGTGAAGTTAATTTCCTTCCCCTGGAAAAGAATACTGCCGGAATCTTTGCTGTAGATCCCAAACAGGCATTTTAATAATGTGGATTTACCCGCGCCGTTCTCACCCATTAATGCGTGAATGGAATGAGGACGAACGTTTAAATTAACATTATCGAGCGCCTTAACGCCGGGGAATGACTTATTAATGTTGGTCATTTCCAACAAGTATTCCGACGCCGATGTTTGATTGCTGACCATAGTTATACCTGGCTGCGAAAGTGAAACAGTGCGTAAGATCTGATTCGGGCGCGCATCCGCGCGCCCGTAACAGTCTGTCTATCTTATTTCCCGACGAACTGCGCCAGGTTGTCTTTATCAACGCCGACGTAAGGAACACGGACGATTTTGTTTTCGATTTTCCAGCTGGTGCCGTCAGCCGCGGCTTTGCCAGCGGCCAGGTTTTTCGCCAGATCGAAGGTGGCTTTCGCCTGGTTATTGGCATCGTTCAGCACGGTACCGGCCATGGCGCCAGATTTAACCAGCGCCAGCGCTTCTGGCAGGGCATCGACACCGAAGACCGGAATAGAAGACTTGTTGTGTGCTTTCAACGCTTCTACCGCGCCCATAGCCATCGCATCGTTGTTGGCAATAACCACTTCGATTTTGTTAGCGTTCGGGCCGGACAGCCAGGCGTCCATCTTATCTTTCGCCTGAGCGGTATCCCACATCGCGGTATCTAACTGCAGCTGCTGGGTTTTCAGGCCCTTGGTGTTCAGCTCTTTGATAACGTAGGTGGTGCGCGCTTCAGCATCCGGGTGGCCCGGCTCGCCTTTCAACAGCACGAACTGAACCTGGCCGTCTTTGTTCAGATCCCACGCCGGGTTAGCCGCCCAGTGTTTGGCAATCAGGTCGCCCTGAATGATGCCGGATTCTTTAGAATCGGTGCCCACATAGTAGGCCTTGTCGTAGCTATCCAGCGCCTTGCGGGAAGGTTCTTTGTTGAAGAACACGATTGGCACGTTCTGCCCGCGAGCTTTCTCAATCACGGTGCCCGCAGCGGCCGGGTCAACCAGGTTGATGGCCAGCGCCTTCACGCCTTTCGCCAGCAGCACGTCAATCTGGTCGTTCTGTTTGGACTGGTCGTTCTGGGAGTCGTTCATCAGCAATTGCACGTCTGGAGCGGCTTTTGCGTCTTTCTCAATCGCTTTACGCACGACGGACATGAAGTTGTCATCGTACTTATAAATGGTCACGCCGATACGAGTATCAGCCGCGTGAGCCGCCGCGCCAAACAGCATGCAAGACATAACAGCGGACAGGGTCAAAACCTTCTTATTCATGGTATCTCCGGTTTTTTTGCAGGGTAGTTCAGTGATATTCAGGCACGGCAGTAATGTTATAAAAACGTTACTGAATGCCGAAAATTATCCTAAAATAATTACTCTTCCGTGTTCTGTAACGATCCTATACTGCGTTTTATTGATAGTTTTTCGCTGAATACCGCTGGTGAAACTGAGTAGTCACCGTTACATCGTGTTTCAGCTTATAAAACGCTGACATCATAGACAGCGTAATGTTAATTAACTGTGAATTTACTCACAGATTGAAACCGGTTACATCAAAGACTTTAATCAGAGAGTGATCGACCCCGCATTTTGCTTCGGCGCCACCGAATGACGACGAACTAAAGTTGGCATAAAACAGTGCGTTGCATCCCCATCCAGCGTGCCTGCCGCGCCCTGTAACGCCAGCTCCGTCGCCAGGCGAGCCATTGAAACAACCGGATAGCGCACGGTGGTCAGCTGTGGATCGGTGTAACGAGCCATCGGAATATCGTCAAAGCCAATAACCGAAACGTGGTGAGGCACGATAATGCCATTATCTTTCAATGCGGTAAGCGCCCCCGCGGCCATGCTGTCGTTGTAAGAGAACACCGCACTCAGCTGCAGGTTGCGGCCCAGCAGCTCTACCATTGCCGCTTCGCCGCCCTGCATGTCCGGCGAACCGATGCCCACCCAGCTTTCCGGCGGCACGATGCCCTGCTCGGTCATGGCGCGCAGCCAGCCTTCCCGACGCTGTTCGTTGTCTTCAATGCTGTGGCTGGAGGCCAGATAGCCGATGCGCTGGTGCCCCTGATTAAGCAGCATTCGCGTCGCCATTACCGCCCCGCTCACGTTATCCAGCCCTACGCAGCGATGAGCGTAGCCGGGCACAATGCGGTTAATCAGCACCATGCCGGGAATGTGGTCGAGGAACTCGCCGAGTTCGGCATCGCTTAACGCTTTGGCATGGACAATAAGAGCGTTGCAGCGCTGGCGAATCAGCACCTCAATGGCGTGACGTTCTTTTTCTTCCTGATGATAGCTGTTGCCGATCAGCACGTATTTATTGTGCTGCTGCGCGACAACGTCCACCGCTTTGACGAGGGCGCCAAAGAACGGGTCCGACACGTCCATCACCACCACGCCGATTGTGTCGCTGACCTGGGTGGCCAGCGCCTGCGCATTTGCGTTAGGGCGATATCCCGTCTGGGAGACGGCGCGCATCACGCTTTCGCGGGTTTCAGCGCTGACCAGCGCGCTGTTGTTCAGCACGCGGGACACCGTCGCGACGGAGACCCCGGCAATGCGGGCCACGTCACGAATGGTGATCATATTTATCACCTGGCGTTGGAAGAGTCGGTCTCATAGCTGCACCCTGTTTTTGGCAAGGAGGCTATTCTGCGGCGAGTCGGGGGCGGGTTTATGAGAAGACGATCACACTCATGAAAACGGTTACATACAATTCGTTAACGTTTGTGATGTATATCATTATCTTGCTGAATGCCTGAGTGATACCCCCGCAGCCCGCGCGGTCAATTGCCGCCACAGCCATTCCAGCGGCCCCTGGCGGAAGTAGCGCAGCCAGATAACGGAGAAAAGAAGGTTCACCGCCCACACCGCAGGCACAAAGGCCAGCAGCTGCAGGCGGTCAAATTTCATCATCAGGTCAAAGCGGAAGAAAAGCGTGGTGCAAATCAGCGTTTGCAGCAGATAGTTCGACAGCGCCATGCGGCCCACGCAGGTCACGGCGCTGACCAGCCGCAGCTTCGACAGCGTCGGCCAGTAGCCAAAGGCCAGCGCCGCGTAGCCGATTGCCTGGAAAGGCGCGCTCAGCTCGCGCGGAGCCTGCAGCAGAAAGGCGCACCAGCGGTAATCCCAGCTCACCTGCCACTGGGCATAAATGCCCGGCAGATTTATCAGCATACCGACCGCAATCAGCCACGCGCCGGTGCGGCGGTAATGATGCAGGCTAAACTGCCCTTTTAGCCAGCCGCTGCGCATCAGCGCCGCGCCGAGCAGCATCATTCCGGCCAGTTGCCAGCCATACTGCGCGCCTAATGCCAGCAGGTTGGATGCAAGCAGATCCGCACGGTTGCTGATGGCTTCAACCCCGCCATTAAGCTTCCACCACTGTTCGTACTGAAGGTTAGCAGCGTCCGGAACCCAGGAGCGATTCGGCGCATCGCCGGAGATAAAACCAAGCAGCAGCAGCACGCCGACGCCGGTGAGGTAAAGCAGCGCGCCGGTATTGAACAGCTGTCGCGTGCCCGGCGCGTCGCGAATCAAACGCCAGCAGACCAGCCCGACCAGGCCATAGGCCAGCAGAATATCACCGTCCCACAGCAGTAAAGCGTGCATAAAGCCGAGCAGAACCAGCAGCGTCAGGCGCGACTGAATCCAGCGCTTGCCGCGATGTAACAGCATTTGCAGGCCGGCGCCAAACAGCAGGGCAAAAAGCGTCAGGAATTTGACCTGCGCAAACAGATCGAGCATCGCCCAGGTCCAAAGGTCGCTAACGGAAGGGGAGCCCGACCAGGCGGGATTGATATACGCCGCCTTCGGCAGGCCGAAGGCAACGATATTGAGCAGCAGGATGCCAAGAATGGCGACGCCACGGACGAAATCCAACGTGACATTTCTTTCCATGGTTCCCGCCCGCTGAAGATTAGCTGTGACGAACGGCGCGCAGGAACTCCTGGCGAGTGTTCTGACTGGATTTGAACAGGCCGCCAAGCGAAGTGGTAGTGGTAGCGCTGGTCGCATCCTGCACTCCGCGGGCCTTCACGCAGTAGTGAACGGCATCGATAGAAACCGCCACGTTATTGGTGCCGAGCAGCGTTTGCAGCGCAATCAGAATCTGCTGCGTCAGACGTTCCTGCACCTGCGGGCGCTGGGCAAAGAACTGCACGATGCGGTTAATTTTCGACAGGCCAATCACGGTGTCTTTTGGAATATAGGCCACCGTCGCTTTACCGTCGATGGTCACAAAATGGTGTTCGCAGGTGCTGGTCAGCGTGATGTCGCGCACCGTCACCATTTCATCCACCTTCATCTTGTTTTCAATGACGGTGATTTTCGGGAAGTTGGCGTAATCAAGGCCGGAGAAAATCTCATCGACGTACATCTTGGCGATGCGATGCGGCGTTTCCATCAGGCTGTCGTCGCTCAGGTCAAGATTCAGCAATTGCATGATTTCCGTCATATGTCCGGCGATCTCGCGCTTGCGGGTTTCATTATCCAGTTCACGCAAAGGTGGACGCAGCGGCGTTTCCAGCCCGCGCGCAACCAAAGCCTCGTGAACCAAAGCGGCTTCTTTACTGAGTGTAGACATGCTGTTTTCTCCTGCAGGTGTGGCTGACCTCTGCCCTACGTGGGACAAAGTGTGCGCTCATTGTGCGGGAGCGCGCCCGCATAATCCAGTAGTGCGAAGGATAATTATTGAAATCGTCAATCCCTTTTCCAGACCAGGCCGCCGCCGATGATTAATGCCGCTCCGGCAACGTACAGCGCGGGCTCCAGCTGATGAGTCAGTGCGCTGGACAGCGCCGAGAGGGCCGGGCCGACCAGCTGACCGACGGCATAGCCGGTGGTCAATAATCCCGCCAGATAGCGCGTGTGCTTTGGTGCCATTTCACGTCCGTACTGTAGCGAAAGCTGCACGGCGCACAGGAAGCCGCCGCCGACCAGCAGCGCCCCAAGCACCAGGCCGCTCATCCCCGGCACCAGGTCTGAGGCAAAAACGCCCGCCGCCTGCAGCCACAGCACCAGTGCGAGCCGCTGATTGCTTTGCAGCATGCCGCGCGTAGCAATGCCGAGCAAAATACCCACCACGGCTGCGCCGCCAAAAACCGGCCAGACAAACTGGGCAAACAGACTATCAGGGAAGCGGGCGTTGGCCATCTGCGACAGAAAAGTTGCCGGCAGGATATAGCCGAAGCCCGCCAGGCTGTAGCTCCATACCAGGCGTTTCAGCGGGGCGGTGAGCACCAGCGGTTCGGGTGCCGTTTCAGGCCGGTGGAGTTGCCCTTTGCGCGGCAAATTGCGGGCAATGAACAGAACAAACAGCAGCGCCAGCACCCCGTAAACCAGCCAGGCCTGAGCCGCAACCAGCCCAAAACTATGCACGCCGACCGCAAGCAGGCCGCTGATGAATATGCCCGCGCCGGGCCCGGCAAATACCGCCGCGCTCAGCCCCGGCTTGCCGAGATGGGCGAGCTGTTCGTTGCTCCACGCGGCGACCAGAACCATCGCCCAGCCGCTGGCCCAGCCGATTAAAAAACGGATAACCGCATGCCAGAACGCGCTATCAACGGCGGCGGAAAGCAGCGTTAAAACAACCGCCCCCCAGACGCCAGCCATCAGCCTCAGTTCAACGCGGCGATGGGCGCGCATGGCATCCCACGCGCCAACCAGATAGCCCAGATAGTTAACCGCGGCCACTAAACCGGCGCTGGTTAAGGTCAACTGACCTTCGCTTATCATCAGCGGAACCTGCGGCGTAAAGGCAAAGCGACCAATGCCCATCGCCACCACCAGCACCAGAAATCCCGTCAACGCGATACGTGCCGCCACATCAGCCCCGATTGTTACAATTTCGTTGTCAGCATGATGCCGCATGACTAGACTGGGGTGAAGTGAAAGTTGTTCATTGATCCTGAAGATAATTAAGGAACCTCTGCATGGAACTCCTCGAAGAACACCGATGTTTTGACGGCTGGCAGCAGCGCTGGCGCCATGACTCAGCGGTGCTGAAGTGCCCGATGACGTTCAGTATTTTTCTGCCTTCTCCGCGAACCACTCCCCCGCCGGTGCTGTACTGGCTTTCGGGATTAACCTGCAACGATGAAAACTTCACCACCAAAGCCGGCGCGCAGCGCGTTGCCGCCGAGCTGGGTATTGTGCTGGTGATGCCGGACACCAGCCCGCGCGGCGAGAACGTGCCGAACAGTGAAAGCTACGACCTGGGCCAGGGCGCAGCTTTCTACCTCAACGCAACGCAGCAGCCGTGGGCCGGGCATTTCCGCATGTACGATTACATTTGCGACGAGCTCCCTGCGTTAATCGCCGACAACTTCAGCATCAGCGAGAAGGCATCGATCTTTGGGCACTCCATGGGCGGACACGGCGCGCTGAGTATTGCGCTAAAAAATCCGGGCCGTTTCTGCTCGGTATCCGCATTTGCGCCCATCGTGAACCCAACCCGCGTGCCGTGGGGGCAAAAAGCCTTTGCCGCCTACCTGGGCGACGATGAAGCCGAATGGCAGAAGTGGGACAGCTGCTGCCTGCTGACGGCGGCGGACGAGAAAAACGCCCTGCCGACGCTTATCGATCAGGGAGATGCCGACCAGTTCCTCGCCGATCAGCTCCAGCCCGCGCAGTTCGCGGAAGCGGCGCGGCAAAAAAATTGGCCGTTAACCCTGCGCGTGCAGCCGGGCTACGACCATAGCTATTACTTTATCGCTTCGTTTGTGGAGGACCATCTGCGGTTCCACGCGGAGCATCTGGCTTAACATCATGCTTTTGCAGCATCTCAGGCGGGCCCCGCCCCGCCGTTAATCTTTCTTCTTAGCTTTTCCCTGCTATCTCCCCCTCCGCACACAAAGCAAAGAAAATGATAATTAATATCATTCGTGTTTACAAAACATGAATTTTTTGTACAATCCCACGGTTCTCCATCACCTAAGAAACATTAGAAGACAAAGATATACACACTATTACTGCCGGTAATACGGGTCATACCCGGCCGTTGCTGATGGAGACTTTCTTAACACATGGAGTGGGAAATATGGCTATACATCGCAAGAAACTCATCGCCGTAATGATTTGCGCGGCTTCAACCCCTTCCCTTGCCCAGGCCGATGCACAAGATACGATGGTCGTGACGGCAACGGGCTTTGAACAGAAAATACAAAACGCACCGGCTTCAATCTCTGTCATCACCAAACAGCAAATTGAGGATAAGGCGTATCGCGATGTGACCGATGCGCTAAAAGACGTGCCCGGCGTGGTGGTCACCGGCGGGGGCAGCAGCAGTGATATCAGCATCCGCGGCATGTCCTCTCAGTACACGTTATTTTTAATCGACGGCAAACGCATCAGCACGCGGGGCACCCGCCCTAACAGCGACAACGCGGGAATCGAACAGGGCTGGATGCCTCCTCTGGAATCTATCGAACGTATTGAGGTGATTCGCGGGCCGATGTCCTCGCTGTACGGCTCCGATGCCATGGGCGGGGTCATTAACATCATTACCAAAAAAACGTCCAATACGCGCGGCTGGAACGGCTCGCTGCACGGCGATGCGACTTTTCAGGAAAATAACGACTCCGGCGACCTGTTCCAGACGGATTTCTACGCCTCAGGCCCGCTTATTGACGGGTTGCTGGGTGCTAAGGTTACCGGATTACTTTCTCGTCGCGCCGAAGATAAAATCCTCAATGGCTACAACGAGCAGAAAATGCGCAACGGCTCGGTAGCGTTCAACCTGACGCTTGATGAAAAAAACGATTTCGATCTTGAGCTGTCTCGCGAGCTGCAGGACCGCAACAGCACCCCGGGCGAATCCTCGGCGGCCGACAGGGACAAAAGCGAAAGCCGCTATGAGCATACAACCTACGCGCTGACCCACCACGGCTACTATGACGATTTTAATACCACAAGCTATGTCCAGCAGGAAAAAACCAATAATCCCGGGCGTAAGATGGAGTCTTACAACACCATCCTGAATAACCAAAACCAGTTCTTCCTGGGCGACCATACGCTCACGCTCGGCGGCCAGTACAAGTATGAAAAACTCAAGGACGACGGCAACCAGCTCGAAGCGGCTCAGGGGCTGAATAAATTAACGCGCTGGAGCTGGGCGTTATTCGGCGAGGACGAATGGGCAATGACGGACAGCTTCACGCTGACCGGTGGCCTGCGCATGGATAAAGATGAAAACTACGGCACCCACTGGACACCGCGCGGTTACGGCGTCTGGCATCTCGCCGAGCAGTGGACGATTAAAGGCGGCGTGTCTGCGGGCTACCGCTCACCCGATCTGCGCCAGTCTTCAGCCAGCTGGGGACAGGTTACCGGCGGCGGACGTCTCGACGGTATTATCGTGGGCAATCCGGATCTCAAGCCTGAAAAAAGCCTGAGTGAAGAAATTGCGCTGTTATGGGATAACAGTGAAAACCTTAACGCTGGCATAACCCTGTTTAATACTGATTTCAAAGACAAAATCACCGAAGTTCGTCGCTGTAACAGCAGTGCGGACCCGGCGTGTAATATTGGCGGCCACAAGTATGATTTCGTCAGCGACAGGGTAAACGTCGATAAAGCCAATATGCGCGGCGTGGAGTCGACGTTTGGCTGGAAGATAACCCAGGATGTGAATCTGACCAGCAACTACACCTACACCGAGTCCGAACAAAAGAGCGGCAAATTCTCCGGCAAGCCGCTGAACAAGATGCCTAAGCACATGTTCAACTCGACGCTTGACTGGCAGGCCACGTCTGATATTGGCGTCTGGAGCCGCCTGAACCTGCGCGGGAAAACGTCGGAATATCTGAGCAGAACCTCAATGGCTAAGAGCACCCCATCCTATACGCTGGTCGACGTAGGCCTGCGCTATAACGCGAATAAAGATATGATGGTTTCGGCAGGGGTGTATAACGTCTTCGATAAAACAATCGATTACGACGACTACGGCACCATTCTTGACGGACGTCGCTATACCGTGGGCTTAACCTATAACTTTTAAGCCCTGAGCGTAGGAGAAAAGCCCGGAATCAATTTTTTGATTCCGGGCTTTTCAGCTTCAGATGGCCCATACAGCGCCGGAGACGCTTATACGGTTGGCGTTTCGACTAAGCCGTCAATCAACACCTGCGCCACGCCCTGGGAGCAGCGTTCAATGCGGCCTCTTACGCCGTAAACCTGGGCCAGGCTTTGCGGCGTAATCACCTCTTCCGGCTCGCCGCTGGCAACCAGCCTGCCGTCGCGCAGCATCAGCACGTGTTCGCTGTGGCGCAGGGCAATATTGATATCGTGCACCACCACGACGGTGACGATGTTGCGCTGGCGGGTTTCCCTCGCGACCAGGTCCATCACGTGAAACTGATAGTTGAGATCCAGCGCGCTGAGCGGCTCATCGAGCAGCAGCAGGGAAGGACGGCGAATCAGCGACTGGGCAAGGCCCACCAGCTGTTTCTGCCCGCCGGAAAGCTGGTCGAGGTAGCTCAGCGCCAGGTGAGAAATCCCCAGCTGGCTGAGCAGCGCCATGACCTGCTCTTCCCCCTGCTGGCCGTGGCGACCGCCCGAAGCGCGCTGCGCTACGATTATCGATTCCAGCACGTGCAGGTGTACGCCCTGCGGCAGCGACTGCGGCAGGTAGACCACCTGCTCCGCTCGTTTGGCAAACGGCAGCGCCATTAAATCCTCACCGTCCAGCAGCAGCTGACCTTCCGCCCGGTTCAGGCCGGCAAGAGCGCGCAGGAGCGTGGATTTACCGCAGCCGTTCGGCCCCAGCAGCACGGTGATTTTCCCGCGCGGCAGCGCCGGAACGTGAAGATTTTCAATAATTTTGCGTTTTGGGTAACCGGCGTTGAAGCCGGAAATCTGCAAGCCCTGCATCAGACGTTCCCCCGATGGCGCAAGATAATGCTCAGGAAGAACGGCACGCCGACCAGCGAGGTCACGATGCCTACCGGAATAATGACGCCCGGCACGATATTCTTCGAGGCGACCGAAGCCAGAGACAGCACCAGCGCCCCAACCAGCACGCTGCCCGGCAGGTAGAAACGGTGATCTTCCCCAAACATCATGCGCGCAATGTGCGGTGCCACCAGCCCGATAAAGCCAATCGGTCCGACAAACGCCACGCACAGCGCGGAAAGAATACTGATGCGCAGCAGCGTGGCGAGACGCAGGCGACGCACGTCGATACCGAAGCTGACCGCGCGGTCCTCGCCCAGGCGCAGCGCCGTGAGCTTCCACGAGCTGAGCATTGAAATCGGCAGCACGATGGCGAAGGCCAGCAGCAGCACGCCGAGCTTTTCCCAGGAGGCGCGCGCCAGGCTGCCCATCGTCCAGAAGACCAGGCCCTGCAAGGTATCTTCGCTGGCGATGAACTGCATCATCGACACCAGCGCGTTAAAGGTAAACACCAGCGCAATACCGAAAAGCACCACGCCGGAGGAGGCCACCCGCGTCCAGCGCGTCACGCCGTCCAGCATAAGAGCGGCAAACAGCGCGAAAACAAAGGCGTTGGCGGAGATAAACCACTGGTCGGGAACGCCAGGAATACCAATGCCCAGCACGATAGCCAGCGCAGCCCCGAAAGCCGCCGCCGAAGAAACCCCGAGGGTAAACGGGCTGGCCAGCGGGTTATTCAGGATGGTTTGCATCTCCGCCCCGGCAAGACCAAGCGCCATACCAACCAGCAGCGCCATCAGCGCGTACGGCAAACGAATGTCCCATACAATGACGCGCGTGCCCGCATTAGCATTTGCCGGGTCGATAAGCGTCTGCCAGAGCGTAGACAGCGGCAGGCCCGACGGACCGAGGGTAAAATCCAGCAGCAGCGAAGCAAGAATCGCCAGCACCAGAGCCAGCATGAGCAGGTAGCGGTGACGGAGGACAAGTTGGTAACGTCCCATAATCGCTGCGGATTTCTCATCCTGCGGCATCGGGTCGGTGGCGGTACTCATGACAGCTTTACCTTTAGCAAAATCTGGCGACCAATTAAATTAAACGAGAATGCTTATCAATTCAATTGTCAAGAAAGATCAATGGAGGGCAAGCATGATAACCAATGCCATAAAAAAAGGGCGCGATAATCGCGCCCTTTTGACCTTTGGTTTACTTATTTCTTGAAGCTGTTCGGGAAAGTCATCTCGTCGTATTTCACGAAACGGCTGCCTCGGGTAATTTTGTAGCCAAACCAGATGGCGAGGAACAGCGGAATGCCAATGTAGGTTGCCGTGACGCCAGCCCAGTCGATGTTATCGGCCAGGAACGCCTCGTAGTTCTGCCCAAGGGTGATAATCAGGCACAGCACGAAGGCAAAGATTGGCCCCAGCGGGAAGAAGCCCGAAACGTACGGCAGATCCTTAATGTCGTAGCCCTGCTTCACATAGCCGCGGCGGAAGCGATAGTGGCTGATGGCAATCCCCAGCCAGGCAATGAAGCCGGTCATCCCCGAGGTGTTCAGCAGCCACAGGTAAACGGTCTGGTTGCCGAACATGGAGGTCAGGAAGCACAGGGCCGCCACAACGGTGGTCGCATACAGCGCGTTGCGCGGCACGCCGCCTTTAGACAGCTTAGAGAAGATGCGCGGCGCTTTGCCGTCGCAGGCGAGGGTATAAAGCATGCGGGTTGACGCGTACATGCCGGAGTTACCCGCCGACAGCACCGCGGTCAGAATAACCGCGTTCATCACCGCCGCCGCAGACAGCAGGCCCGCGTGTTCGAACACCAGCGTGAACGGACTTACGCCGATATCTTTCACATCGTTACGCAGCAGGCTCGGGTCGGTGTAAGGAATGATCAGGCTGATAACCAGAATCGCCAGCACGTAGAACAGCAGGATACGCCAGAACACCTGACGAACCGCACGCGGGATATTTTTGCCCGGATCTTCAGATTCGCCCGCCGCCACGCCGATAAGCTCGGTGCCCTGGAAGGAGAAGCCGACGATCATCGCCACGCCTATCATCGCCGAGAACCCGCCGGCAAACGGCGCATCGCCAATCGCCCAGTTGCTCCAGCCCGCAGGCTCTGCACCTTTGAAGATGCCGAGGATCATCATCACGCCGACGATGATGAAGATAATGACGGTGGTCACCTTAATCAGCGAGAACCAGTATTCCGCTTCGCCGAAGCCTTTCACGGAGATGTAGTTCAGCAGGAACATGATGCCGAGGAACAGCGCGCTCCAGATCCAGCCCGGCGTGTCCGGGAACCAGTAGTTCATCACCAGCTGAGAAGCCACGAGGTCAACGGCGATGGTCACCGCCCAGTTGTACCAGTAGTTCCAGCCCAGCGCGAAGCCAAAACCTTCTTCTACGTACTGCTGGCCGTAGGTCGCAAAAGAACCCGACACGGGCATATAGGCCGCAAGTTCGCCGAGGCTGGTCATCAGGAAGTACACCATCAGGCCAATCAGCATGTAGGACAACAGCGCGCCGCCGGGGCCCGCCTGAGAAATGGTCGCACCGGATGCGACAAAAAGCCCCGTGCCGATGGAGCCGCCAATGGCGATCATCGTCAGGTGGCGCGCTTTTAGCTCACGACGTAAGCCAGGCGCTTGTGTGGTTTTATCTTGGGAAACCATAGAAAATTTCGGTCCATGCGAAAATCGAGGCGCGATTGTAGCAAAACAGCCCGCGACATATAGCGTAAATGCCGGGTTATAAGACACCTTCATGATCGGCGGCGGATTATAAGCAAAGCTCTTATGATCCGTTGACTCCCTCTCCTTTCAGAGAGGGTCAGGACAAACGCCTTACTCTTCGCAGTAGCGTAAAAAGCGCTGCAAGGCCTTGGAGATGTGCTTCTGACGATGATGGATACGGTACAGCGTGCGCACCAGGCGAGGCAGCGGCACGGCCACTTCCACCAGCGAGCCGCTTTCAAGCTGCTCTTCAATCACCCGCCGCGACAGGCAGCTGATGCCCAGCCCGTGACGCACGGCGTGCTTAATGGCTTCGGAGTTGCCCAGCTCCATTCCCAGATGGAACTGCGGCAGATGCGAGAGCAAAAGATAGTCGACGATTTCCCGCGTGCCGGAGCCTTTTTCGCGCAGGATCCACTGCTGGGCGGCCAGTGATTCAAGCGTAACGGGCCTGCTCAGCAGCGCGGCGGACGGCGCGGCAAACACCACCAGCTCATCCTCAAGCCACGGCTCGGTCACCAGCTCCGTCATGTGGCTTGGGCCTTCGATTAGCCCGATGTCCACCCGAAAATCCGCCACGGCGTTGATCACGTCCTGGCTGTTACCCACGCTCATCTCCAGCGGCAGCGAAGGGAAATCGCGGCGGTAGCGGGCAATCATCTCCGGCAAAATATAGTTGCCGATGGTGCTGCTGGCGTACACGCGGATTGCGCCCTTATCTTCGCGGAACAGCTGTTCTATTTCGCCCGCCTGCTCAAGCAGCCCCACCACGCGCGGATAAAGCAGCCGCCCGTGCTCGTTGATAACCAGCCGTTTACCTACGCGGTCAAACAGCTGCACGCCAAGCTGCCCTTCCAGATCCGCCAGCGCCGCGCTGACCGCCGACTGGGAGAGCGCCAGCATCTGCGAGGCCTGCGTGGTGGAACCGCATTTTAAAACTTCGGCAAACACTTCGAGCTGCCTTAAGGTGATGTGCATAAGGACCTGTCTTATCACTTATTCAGATTGATTATAAATATATAATCAATTTTATTTTTAAACCAGCCGGCCTTACTCTTTAGCCATCACAAAGGAGAAGGTTATGACTGAACTTACTGTTGCCGCTCATCGTCACACCCCGTGGCATTTTGTGCCAGGGCTGGCGCTTTCCGGCGCCATCACCGCATTTGCACTGTGGATGGGTAATATTCCCGCCGTAGCCGGGCTGGGCCTGGGCGCGCTGACGCTCGCCATCCTTTGCGGAATGGTCATTGGGAATACCCTGTATCCTAAAATCTGGCAGCGCTGCGACGGCGGCGTGCTGTTCGCCAAGCAGCATCTGCTGCGCCTGGGGATTATTCTTTATGGCTTCCGTCTGACGTTTTCGCAAATCGCGGACGTCGGCTTTAGCGGCCTGATCATCGATATGCTGATGCTGAGCAGCACCTTTGCCCTCGCCTGCTGGCTGGGTCAGAAAGTTTTCGGGCTGGATAAGCAAACCAGCTGGCTGATTGGCGCGGGCAGCAGCATCTGCGGCGCGGCGGCGATCCTGGCAACCGAGCCGGTGGTGAAAGCCGAGGCCAGCAAAGTCACCGTGGCCGTCGCAACCGTGGTTATCTTCGGCACCCTGGCTATCTTTATTTATCCGATGATTTATCCGCTGGTGGCGCACTGGTTCACTCCGGAAGCGTTCGGGATTTACACCGGTTCCACCCTGCACGAAGTCGCACAGGTTGTGGCAGCCGGGCACGCCATCAGCCCGGAAACGGAAAACGCGGCGGTGATTGCCAAAATGCTCCGCGTCATGATGCTGGCTCCGTTCCTTATTTTCCTGGCGGCAAGAGTGAAAAAGCTTGCGCCGCAGGGTGAAGCCCAGGCGAGCAAAATCACCATTCCATGGTTTGCGGTCCTGTTCGTGGCGGTGGCGATGTTTAACTCCTTCCATCTGCTGCCGGCATGGCTGGTCAACGCTCTGGTTACCCTGGACACCTTCCTGCTGGCAATGGCGATGGCGGCCCTGGGGTTAACGACGCATATCAGCGCGCTGAAAAAAGCGGGGGTTCGCCCGCTGCTGATGGCGCTGGTGCTGTTTGTCTGGCTGATTGTCGGCGGCGCGGCGATAAACCTCGGGATTCACCACCTGATCGCATAATTTGGAACGGAAATATCCTGCCTAACCCGCTATCATTGTCGCTTTCCCGGTAGCGGGTTTTGACAGGAGAAGGAATGATGAAGTTTATTGGAGCGCACGTTAGCGCCTCGGGCGGGTTGGAAAACGCCGCCGTTCGCGCCCACGAACTGGAAGCCACCGCTTTTGCCCTGTTCACCAAAAACCAGCGTCAATGGCGGGCCGCCCCGCTCACCGACGAAGTTATCAGCAATTTCAAACGCGCCTGTGAAAAGTACGGCTACGGGCCGGGCCAGATCCTGCCGCACGACAGCTACCTGATTAACCTGGGCCATCCGGTTGCCGACGCGCTGGAAAAGTCCCGCGAAGCCTTTATTGATGAAATGCAGCGCTGTGAACAGCTCGGCCTGACGCTGCTTAACTTCCACCCCGGCAGCCACCTGAAGCAAATTCCTGAAGAGGAGTGCCTGGCGAAGATTTCCCGGTCCATCAATATCGCGCTGGAAAAAACCCAGGGCGTCACGGCGGTCATTGAAAATACCGCGGGCCAGGGCAGCAACCTCGGCTTCCGCTTTGAGCAGCTGGCGGCGATCGTCGACGGCGTGGAGGATAAATCCCGCGTTGGCGTCTGCATTGATACCTGCCACGCCTTCGCCGCGGGCTACGACCTGCGTACCGAAGCCGACTGCGAACACACGTTCAGCGAGTTCGAACGTATCGTCGGCTTCCAGTATCTGCGCGGGATGCACCTGAACGACGCAAAAAGCGAGTTTGGCAGCCGCGTGGACCGCCATAACAGCCTGGGTGAAGGCAACATCGGCCATACGCCGTTTGCCTGGATCATGCGCGACGGCCGCTTCGACGGTATCCCGCTCATTCTGGAAACCACCAACCCGGATATCTGGGCGGAAGAAATTGCCTGGCTGAAGGCCCAGCAGCACGCGGAAGCGGCGGCTTAACCCCTCAGGGCGGAGGGCAACGTTGCTCGTCCGCCCGTTGAACATCCAGCCTGTTCTTCAAGCCACTGTAGCGATCGAAACCCTGCCTGCGCGGTCACATCCGGCGGCAGTCGCTGATATTTATCGTTAAATATTTCCAGCGACCACGGCCCGCGATAGCCCTTTTCGCTCAGCTTACCCGCAAAATCCAACACCGGAAGCCCTCCCTCGCCCGGGAAACAACGGTAATGCCTGCTCCATTGCTGCACGTCGAGTTTTTTGTGCGGCGCATCGGCAAGCTGGACAAAAAATATTTTATCCAGAGGAATCTCCGCCAGGTTCAATCTGTCCCCCAACGCCAGAATGTGGAAACTGTCGAGCACCAGGCCCAGCGCCGGGCTGTTGACCTCTTTCACCCGCGCCCAGGCCTGCTGATAGCGATAAATATGTCTGCCCCACGCGAGCGCCTCAAAACCAATCTTGACGCCGTGCCGCTGCGCCAGCTCGGCAATCCTGCCCAGATCCTCAACCTGTTTACCGCCTGCGGCCAGGCTATGTTCGTCGGTATTGCTACACAGCAGAATCTGCCCGCAGCCGAGCTGGTTCATGTCGTCGAACGTTCGGCGAGCCTGTTCAAGATTCGCCAGCACATGCTCTTTGGGCATCCCCTCAAAGTCCCGGAACGGCTGATAGAGCGGCACGCGCAGGCCCAGGCTGCGGGTAAGCCTGGCTATATCGCCGACGCTTTCACCGCAGGCATGCAGATCCGGCTCGAAAATTTCGATATTTTTGAAGCCCGCTCTGGCAATAGCATGGAGTTTTTCGACTAACGTGCCGGCCAGGCTAACGGTGGCAATAGATCGCTGCATAGTTTCCTCAAAGACAGTCTGATAGCTGCCTTAAAGCATTGAACCAGCTGGTTCATCACGCAAGGCTGACCGCAGATTCGGCCTGTCATTGAAACTTTCCAGTGCTGGAAAGCAAAACGCCCCCGGCACAGGCCGGAGGCGTTTAGAGAAACATCCTGCTGCTAAGCCACTTTGGCCGCCAGCTCGGCTTCCGGACGTTTCAGGAAGGCGTAAGACAGCCCTGCCAGCAGGGTACCTGCCACAATCGCAATCAGATAACCCAGCACCGGCGTAATCGCGCCGGGGATCAGCAGCACGAACAGGCCGCCGTGCGGAGCCATCAGTTTGGCACCGACCGCCATCGAGATAGCGCCGGTCACCGCGCCGCCGACGATACAGCAAGGCAGAACGCGCATCGGATCGCGGGCCGCAAACGGAATCGCCCCTTCGGTGATAAAGCACAGCCCCAGCACCAGAGCCGCTTTGCCGCCTTCCTGCTGCGCCTTGTCGAACTTACGGCGGGCAACCAGCGTTGCCAGGCCCAGCGCCAGCGGCGGCACCATACCCGCAGCCATAATCGCCGCCATCGGCGCGTAGGTTTGCGTACTCAGCAGGCCGACACCGAATGCGTAAGCCGCTTTGTTTACCGGGCCGCCCATATCGGTACACATCATGCCGCCGAGAATAGCCCCCAGCAGAACCGCGTTAGCCGTGCCCATGGTTTGCAGCCAGTGGGTCAGGCCTTCCAGAATGCCCGCGACCGGTTTACCAATCAGGTAGATCATCGCCAGGCCAACCACCAGGCTTGAGATCAGCGGAATGATCAGAATCGGCTTCAGCGCTTCCATACTTTGCGGCAGCTTCAGTTTCGTGCTGATGGCCTTCGCCACGTAGCCTGCCAGGAAGCCCGCGATGATCCCGCCGATGAAGCCGGAGCCCGTGCTAACGGCGAGCATGCCGCCGATTAAACCCGGCGTCAGGCCCGGACGGTCAGCAATGGAGAAGGCAATGTAGCCCGCCAGCACCGGCACCATCAGCGCAAAGGCTGAACCGCCGCCGATCTGCATCAGCGCGGCCGCCAGCGTGCCCGGCTCCTTGAACGCTTCGATACCAAACGCGAAGGACAGCGCGATGCACAGGCCCCCCGCCACCACCATCGGCAGCATATAGGACACGCCGGTCAGCAGGTGACGATAAGCGCCCGCACCTTCTTTTTTACCTTCTTTGGCAGCCGGAGCATTTTGCCCTGCCGCTTCGAAAGGTTTTGCTTCAACCAGCGCTTTATCCAGCTCCTGCGCGGTTTTCTTCAGCGCAAGGCCCGTTGAGGTGCGGTACATCGGCTTGCCGGCAAACTTCGCCAGGTCCACTTCGATGTCTGCCGCAACGATAACTAAATCCGCTTCGGCCACCTCTTCCGCAGTAATAGCGTTGCCCGCGCCCACGGAACCCCGCGTTTCAACTTTTACCCACCAGCCGCGCTTTTTCGCTTCGGTTTCAATGGCTTCAGCAGCCATAAAGGTATGCGCCACGCCCGTTGGGCAGGCGGTCACCGCCACGATGCGTTTCGGGCCTTTAGCCAGCGCAGCCGGAGCCGCAACCGTTGCAGGCGCGGTGTAAGGTTTTGCTTTGCCTTTGGCTTCGCTTAAAAACAGCTCAGGATGCAGCACGGCGCGGTCAATATCGCCGAGGAAGACATTTTTACCGTTCAGCGCGGTATCCGTCGGGACGGCGGTGCCAACCACGATAGCCAGCTCGGCTTCGTTCGGGTTGTCGATAATCGTCAGGTGCGCTTTCGGAGCCGCAGCGCCCAGCAGGGTCTTCGCGAGATAAGCGCGCGCCTGCCCGAGCGTAGGGTCGATAATCAGCAGCGTTTTCATTGTTCCTCTCCTGAATCAGTTAAACGGTTGCAGGTCGACGCGGGCCATCATGGCGGCCAGCTGCGTGCGGTCTGTGATGCCAACGTTGCTCTGGCTCACCGCCAGTGCCGCAACGGCCGTCGCCAGGCGCAGAGTATGTTCGCTGGACTCGCGCATCAGCAGGCCGTAAATCAGTCCCCCAACCATGGAATCGCCCGCACCCACGGTGCTGACCACTTCACAGGCTGGCGGTTTAGCAATCCACTCGCCCGAAGCGTTCACCCACAGCGCGCCCTCTGCGCCGAGAGAAATAACGACATGGGCAATGCCCTGCTCGCGCAGCGCGTGGGCGGCCTCAATCACGTCTTTCATTTCTGGCAGCTTGCGACCGGCCCAGATTTCCAGCTCGCGACGGTTCGGCTTCACCAGCCACGGCGCGGCTTTCAGACCGGCCACCAGCGCTTCGCGGCTGCTGTCGAAAATGATGCACGGACACTGGCTGCGCAGACGCGTCATCCAGTCGGTGAAAGCTTCCGGCGTGACGCCCGCAGGCAGGCTGCCGCTGACGCAAACCATGTCGAACTGGCCGAGCCAGCTCAGGGAGTCTGCGACAAAACGCTCCCAGTCGGACGGCGTCACTTCGAAACCGGAGAAGTTCAGATCGGTAACTTCCCCGTCTTTTTCGGTCAGCTTAACGTTGATGCGGGTACGGCCCTGCACAACCTGGAAACGGTTAGCGATGCCCAGCTCGCTGAACAGCTGCTGAAAACCGTCCTGGTTGTCTTTGCCGAGGAAGCCGCCGACGGTAACGTCGATGCCCAGATCTTTGAGCACCTTCGCCACGTTGATGCCTTTACCCGCGGCATGCAGGCCGGTGGTACGCACGAGGTTGACTTCACCGCGTTCGATTTCCGGGGTGTAGCCCACCAGATCGTAGGCCGGATTGAGGGTGATGGTTGCTACGCGCCTGCTCATGCTGCCCCCTCGCCAAGACCTGCGGAAATGGCTTCGCCGATAGCGTCCAGCGCCTGCCGGGCGTCTTCGCCCTGAGCGGTAAAGCGCAGGCGGTGTCCTTTTTTCACGCCCAGCGCAACCACTTTCATCAGGCTGCGCCCGTTTGCCGGTTTGCCGGATCCGTCGAGGTTTGTCACGGTAATCTCACTGGTAAATTGTTTGATGGTGTTGACCAGCACGGTGCCCGGACGGGCGTGCAGGCCGTGCTCGTTACGAACGGTGAATTCTTGCGTCAGCACATTTTCAGCAGGCTGTTCGTCGCTGGTCAGCAGCGTCAGCAAAGTGGGCGCATCGGCGTTCAGTAAATGTTCGGCCTGGTTGTTGATCAGCATATCGCTCAGGCGGTTCAGCACCTGCAACGGCTGTTCATCGGCCACGGAAACCGTCATCAGCAGGGAAACCGGTTCGCCTTCTGACTCAAACGCCGAGGCGGGACGGCTGATAGCCACCGCGCTGGCGAGGTTGCCTTCGGTGCTGTCGTTCAGCCAGATCCCCTGGCCGAGATAAAGCGGCCGGTTGGAAACAACCTGGCTAACAAAAGAAGCGTCTGCCGCCCCGGCCTGCTTGATGCGGCCTGCATTTAACGCTTGCAGGGTCATCAGGTCGCGGGCGTTGACGTCCAGCGCCAGCAGCGAGTTGTCGAACAGCAGAGCTGAACTTTGCTTTTCGCCCATCAGCAGCGCGCGAAGCTCTTCCGCCGTGGTGGCGGTTTTCAGCTGTTCAGCCACCGCGTCATCGCTCAGCACGTGCGTCAGCTGACGCAGCAGGCCAAGATGTTCGTCGGAGCTTGCCGCAATACCGATGGCCACATAGGCT
The DNA here is from genome assembly GCA_036489025.1 of Buttiauxella sp. Lineage (GTDB taxonomy): Bacteria > Pseudomonadota > Gammaproteobacteria > Enterobacterales > Enterobacteriaceae > Dryocola. Next base: position 101,636 of record DASXGN010000025.1, on the reverse strand, counting down.
TTCTGGCCGTCGGCCCACTCTACGCCCTGCGGGAACTGATAAACCTGAACGCCGGTTTTCAGCACCAGATCGCGGGTGTCGATGGTGCCGTGTGGAATGGCGATGCCGTTCCCCAGGTAGGTGGCGGTTTGCTGCTCGCGAGCCAGCATACCGTCTACGTAGCCTTCGCTGACGTTCCCCGCCTGCGCGAGCGCAGCGGCAACCTGGCGGATGGCCTCTTCTTTATTCCCGGCGCTCTGCCCCGGGTGAATATCCTGCACGGACAACTGAAACATGGTTCCCTCTCCTGCTGAATTGAAACGATTCAGCTTGTTTGAGAAAAAAAGCGCCACCTTACTTCGGTCAGACAAGCAGACGACGCTGAAACGTTTCAAGGAGTGTGTGATTTTCCCGCAAACCAGGCAAGTATTGTTGTGATTCCGTTGCCAGAATTTTGAGGTTACGCACATTTTCCCGCTAACCGAAACGTCCGGACTGAACTTAAGGCCGTATTTTCTGGCGCTTCAGCAAGCTTCAGCCGCAGTAAATACAAACCGGAACAGCGTTTTGACTTTTCGTGTCGCCTTTGATTTGAACAACTGTTTATTTCCCGGCAACCCAGGTAAACTCCGCGCGTTCCCTCTAAACTGACGCTGACCCCATGCAAAACTCCCCTGCTGCCGCGGCCCGAAAACCTCTCGATCTGACTTCCTCCGCCTTCTTGATTGTAGCTTTTTTAACCGGCATTGCTGGCGCCTTACAAACGCCAACGCTAAGCCTGTTTTTGACCGAGGAAGTCCACGTCCGGCCAGCGATGGTGGGGTTCTTCTTTACCGGCAGCGCGGTGATTGGCATTCTGGTCAGCCAGTTTCTGGCCGGGCGCTCGGATCGCAAAGGCGACCGCAAGTCGCTGATCTTCGTCTGCTGCCTGCTCGGCGCGCTGGCCTGCGTGCTGTTCGCCTGGAACCGTAACTACTTTGTGCTGCTGTTTGTAGGGGTGTTCCTGAGCAGCTTCGGCTCAACGGCAAACCCGCAGATGTTCGCCCTTGCCCGCGAACATGCCGATCGCACCGGGCGAGAAGCCGTTATGTTCAGCTCCATCCTGCGCGCGCAGGTGTCGCTGGCCTGGGTTATCGGCCCGCCCATCGCCTATGCGCTGGCGTTAGGTTTTGGCTTCACCACCATGTACCTGAGCGCCGCCTTCGCCTTTGTGGTTTGCAGCCTGATGGTGTGGCTGTTCCTGCCGTCGATGCGTAAAGAGCCGGCGGTAACCACCGGCAAGCTCGAAGCGCCGCGCCGCAACCGCCGCGACACGCTGCTGCTGTTTGTTGCCTGCACCATGATGTGGGGCTGCAACAGCCTGTACATCATCAATATGCCGCTCTACATCATTCATGAACTACATCTGCCTGAGAAGCTGGCGGGGGTGATGATGGGCACCGCGGCCGGGCTGGAAATTCCCACCATGCTGATCGCGGGCTATTACGCTAAACGCTTTGGCAAACGCTTCCTGATGCGCATTGCCACCGTAGCCGGCATGCTCTTCTATATCGGGATGCTGACGCTGCACAACGAAATGATGCTGCTTGGCCTGCAGCTGCTGAACGCGATTTTTATCGGGATTCTGGCGGGGATTGGCATGCTTTATTTCCAGGATCTGATGCCCGGCCAGGCGGGAGCCGCCACCACGCTGTACACCAATACCACACGCGTGGGCTGGATAATCGCCGGTTCAATGGCGGGCGTGGTGGCCGAGATCTGGAACTATCACACGGTATTTTTCATCGCGCTGGGGATGATCGCCATGACGGCGTACTGCATGGCGCGTATTAAGGACGTTTAAGGGGCCGTGGCCGCCTCAAGATAAATCAGGTATGCCATAGCCTGCTGGCGCGTGCTGCCACACATTTCCCGGCTGGCCTGAAGCCCGGCGCAGACCTTCGGCCTGAGCGGCGAGAGAAAGATTTTACAGCGCATGTCGGCGCCAAGCTGAACGCACGGCGTGTTGGCAGGCTTACCGTTTGGCATGCCGGGTATGGGGCTTGATACAGAAGGCGCGGTGCAGCAGGCTCCGCAATCAGGACGGCAGTCCATAAGCCAATACTCCGGTGGGCTGGCAGGTGGGCGGACTGTATCAGTCCCGTTCAGGCTTTACTACGCTGATTTATACTTTGTCGCAAAGGTTGGCGTTCGGGCGACGAAATCCGCTTGCCTGAAATGCACCTCGCGAGTAATTTGTCGCAATATTTTCGCCCCTCAAATTTTACAGGACACATCGATGGCAAGAGCTAACGAAATCAAAAAAGGCATGGTACTGAACTACAACGGCAAGCTGCTGATTGTGAAAGATATCGATATTCAGGCCCCGAGCGCGCGCGGCGCGGCGACCCTTTATAAGATGCGTTTCTCCGACGTCCGCACCGGACAGAAGGTTGAAGAGCGTTTTAAAGGTGACGATATCGTCGATACCATTACCCTGACCCGCCGTTTCGTTGACTTCTCCTATATTGACGGCAACGAATACGTGTTTATGGATAAAGAAGATTACACCCCGTACATCTTCACCAAAGACCAGATTGAAGACGAGCTGCAGTTTATTCCTGAAGGCGGCATGCCGGATATGCAGGTTCTGACCTGGGACGGCCAGCTGCTGGCGCTGGAGCTGCCGCAGACGGTGGATCTGGAAATCGTTGAAACGGCTCCGGGCATTAAAGGCGCTTCCGCCAGCTCCCGTACCAAGCCTGCCACGATGTCTACCGGCCTGGTCATTCAGGTACCTGAATATATGGTGACCGGTGAGAAAATCCGCATCCATATCGCTGAAAAGCGTTCAATGGGTCGCGCAGACTAAAAAGAAAAACCCGCCTCGGCGGGTTTTTTATTGCTGCTTATCAGATAGGTAATCTACTTCAGCAGATCCGGGAACAGGGTTTGCTTCAGCGCCAGCTCAACGCCGCGCACTTCCGCCAGCCCTTTCAGGCGGCCAATCGCCGAATAGCCCGGGTTTGTTTTCTTATGCAGGTCGTCCAGCATCTGATGGCCGTGATCCGGGCGCATGGGAATCGGGCGTGAATCCCCGCTCGCCTTCCGGCGCTGCTCTTCCGTCAGAATCGCTTTCACCACCGCCACCATATTTACATCGCCCTGCAAATGCGCGCCTTCATGGAAGGTTTTCGGATTGTCTTCGCGGCAGGTCGCGCGCAGGTGGGTGAAGTGGATACGATCGCCAAAGGTTTCAATCATTCGTACCAGGTCGTTATCCGCCCGCACGCCGTAGGAGCCGGTGCACATAGTAAAGCCGTTGTTAATGCTGTCGACGGTATCCTTCAGCCACTGCATATCTTCGATAGTCGAAACAATGCGCGGCAGGCCGAGAATGGGGCGCGGCGGATCGTCCGGGTGCACGGCCAGGCGCACGCCAACTTCTTCCGCCACGGCAACAATAGCGCGCAGGAAGTAAGCCATGTTTTCGCGCAGCTGCGCTTTGTTAATTCCGTCGTATTCCGCAAGGCGAGCGCGGAACTGATCGAGCGTGTAGCCCTCTTCCGCTCCCGGCAACCCGGCGATGATGTTGCGGGTCAGCTTCTCTTTTTCTGCGTCGGACATATTGTGGAAGTAGTCGAGCGCCTGACGTTGCTCTTCCGCGCTGTAATCTGCCTCCGCGCCAGGGCGCTGAAGAATGTGCAGCTCAAACGCGGCAAAAGCGATCTGGTCAAAACGCAGAGCTTTTGAGCCGTCCGGCAGCGCGTATTCCAGGTCGGTACGCGTCCAGTCGAGGATCGGCATGAAGTTGTAGCACACGGTATCAATGCCGCACTCGGCCAGATTGCGGATGCTCTGCTGGTAGCTGGCAATATGTTTATCGAACTCGCCGGTATGGGTTTTGATTTCTTCATGAACCGGGATGCTTTCAACCACCGACCAGGTCAGGCCCTTCGCCGCCAGCTCGGCCTGGCGCTGCTTGATTTCCGCCACCGGCCACACTTCACCGTTGGGGATATGATGCAGAGCGGTGACCACTCCCGTCGCGCCCGCCTGGCGCACATCGTCCAGTGATACAGGGTCTTTCGGGCCATACCAACGCCAGGTTTGTTCCATTGCCAGTTCCTCAGTTAATAAGTTGTCATACCAATTCTAAAAGATTGCAATGGCGACTACCATACCGCAAAGCGAGCTCCGATCAATTACACCCGTAAAATTGGTTGATCCAGCTCACATTAAAGCGATAAAGGCAGCACACCAATTTTATTTGCTGTCATATAACTTTAGACTGCAGTTGTTATCATTAGGTTAATCAGGGTTTAAATTTATGAATACAATTGCTTCCGTCACCTTGCCAGACGGCGTGCAGCTGCCGCGCTACGACCGCCGGGCGCTGCAAACGCGTATCGTCCATTTTGGCTTCGGCGCTTTTCACCGGGCGCACCAGGCGCTGCTGACTGACCGGGTGCTGAACGCCCTCGGAGGAGACTGGGGCATCTGTGAAATTAGCCTTTTCAGCGGCGACAAGCTGATGAGCGCCCTGCGCGAGCAGGACCATCTTTATACGGTGCTGGAAAAGGGACGTGACGGAAACCTGGCCATTGTGGTCGGGGCGGTCAATGAATGTCTGAATGCGAAGCTCGACGGAATGAACGCCATTATCGAGAAGTTCTGCGAGCCGCAGGTGGCGATAGTTTCCCTCACGGTGACCGAAAAAGGCTATTGCATCGACCCGGCAACCGGCAGGCTAGACGCGGCTAACGAACACATCGTGCACGATCTGCAAAACCCCGCCGAACCTCATTCCGCCCCCGGCATTCTGGTGGAAGCGCTAAGCCGCCGCCGCGAGCGCGGCCTGCCCCCGTTTACCGTGCTCTCCTGCGACAACATCCCTGATAACGGCCACGTGGTGCGCAATGCGGTTATCGGCATGGCGGAGAAACGCAGCCCGGCGCTCGCCGACTGGGTGCGCGAACACGTGACTTTCCCGGGCACCATGGTCGATCGCATCGTCCCGGCAGCGACGCCGGAATCGCTGCGGGAAGTCACTGAAATTCTGGGCGTGGAAGATCCCTGCGCTATCTCAGGCGAACCGTTTATCCAGTGGGTAATTGAAGATAATTTCGTGGCAGGCCGCCCGCAGTGGGAAGTCGCGGGCGTAGAGATGGTGGATGACGTGCTGCCCTGGGAGAAAATGAAGCTGCGCATGCTCAACGGCAGCCACTCTTTCCTCGCCTGGCTGGGCTATCTGGCGGGATACCTGCATATTAACGACTGCATGGCGGATAAAAACTTTTACCGGGCCGCGCACCGCCTGATGATGCAGGAACAGGCTCCGACCCTGCGCGTGGCGGGCGTCGATTTAGAGCAGTACGCGGAAAATCTTCTCGAACGTTTTAGCAATCCCGCTTTGCAGCATCGAACCTGGCAAATCGCCATGGACGGCAGCCAAAAGCTACCCCAACGCATGCTGGAAAGCGTGCGCTGGCATTTGCAGCATAACGGAGAGTGGCCGTGCCTGGCACTAGGCATTGCAGGCTGGATGCGCTATGTCAGCGGTGTGGGCGATGCGGGCCAGACAATAGATGTGCGCGATCCGCTGGCGCAGAAAATAAAGGATATTGTCGGAAGCAGTTCTGAAGCCGAGCGCGTAGTGGCCCTGCTTGGCCTCAGCGAAATCTTCGGCAGCGATCTGCCGGGCGATGAACGTTTTGTCAGCCGCATCCGCCAGGCATGGGAAACGCTATGCAATGAAGGTGCCCGCGCGGCCGTTGCGGGACTGGTTCCGTAATTGACAATCCATGCCCTTAACGCGGTTTCAGTAAAAAACAGGCCGCGTTGGGCTTCATTTTTAGCTTAATGTTGTTCAGGATAGTGATGAATATCACACAGGCATGACTGATGCTATCCGGAGCGACAGTGACCAAAACCAATCTGATTACCGGTTTCCTCGGCAGCGGGAAAACCACCACCATTTTGCACCTTCTGGCCCACAAGCCCGATAACGAGAAGTGGGCCGTGCTGGTAAATGAGTTTGGCGAAGTCGGCATCGACGGAGCTCTGCTGGCCGACAGCGGCGCGCTGCTCAAAGAAATCCCCGGCGGCTGCATGTGCTGCGTGAACGGGCTGCCAATGCAGGTTGGCCTGAACACCTTGCTGCGCAAGGGGCAGCCCGACCGCCTTCTTATCGAACCCACCGGCCTTGGCCACCCGAAACAAATCCTCGATATGCTCACCGCCGAAATCTACCGGCCGTGGATAGACCTCAAGGCGACGCTTTGCCTGCTCGATAGCCGCCAGCTGCTCGACGAGCGCAGCGCGAATAACGATAACTTCCGCGATCAGCTCGCCGCGGCGGATATCATCATTGCCAATAAAGGCGATCGCACCACGAAGGAGAGCCGCGACGCCCTGATTGCGTGGCAGCAGGCATTTGCAGGCGAGCGAGAAATCGTGAACGCAGAAAATGGAATAATAGATGTTGGCCTGCTGGACAGACCGCGCCTCAATCTGCGCAACCTGCCAGATAGCGAAGAGCATAGCCATACGCATCAGGCAAATCGTGGCTTAGCCGCGCTAAGCCTGCCGGGCCAGCAGCGCTGGCGACGCAGCGTTAATAGCGGCCAGGGTTATCATGCCTGCGGCTGGATCTTCGATGCGGAGACGGTATTTGACACGGTAGGCATTCTTGAATGGGCGCGGCTGGCGCCGGTCGGCAGAGTCAAAGGCGTGTTAAGAATTGCCGAAGGCCTGGTGCGCATTAATCGCCAGGGTGACGATCTGCACATCGAGACACAGAATGTCGCGCCGCCGGACAGCCGTATTGAATTGATAAATAATGAGGAAACGGACTGGAACAGCTTGCAAAGCACTTTGTTGAAGCTACGTTTAAGTTTCTAAGTCTACCCTCCCGACCTGTTAAAAAAGATAGAAGCCCGCATGATGAAAATTCGTTTACCGTTGATTCTGCTGCTGAACGCCCTGGGCCTGGTGCTGTTCTTTAGCTGGTACCTTCCTGAAAACCATGGCTTTTGGTTTACTCTGGATTCCAGTATTTTCCATTTCTTTAATGCCGAACTGGTTAAAAGCCACACCTTCCTGGTGCTGGTGGCCGTAACCAATAACCGCATATTTGACGGTATTTCTCTGTTGGCGATGGGCGCGCTATTTTCCTGGTTCTGGTGGCATGAAACACCGGCAGGTCGCCGTCGCCTGGTGATGATGGGAATTGTCATGCTGCTTAGCGCGGTGGTGATTAACCAGCTGGGTCATTTGATTCCGGTTTCTCACGTTAGCCCGACGCTCTTCTTCACCGATATTCACCGCGTGAGCGAGCTCATGCATATCCCGACCAAGGACGCCTCGAAAGATAGTTTCCCAGGCGATCACGGTTTAATGCTGCTCATTTTTACCGGCTTTATGCTGCGTTATTTTGGCAAAAAAGCGTTTCTCATCGCGGTGCTTATTTTCCTGATATTCGCTTTCCCACGCATAATAATCGGTGCGCACTGGTTCACCGATGTGTTCGTTGGATCGCTGTCAATTGCGCTGGTAGGTTTGCCGTGGGTGCTATTAACCCCACTCAGCGACCGGTTAATTGATGTTCTGAATCGAACGCTTCCGGGCAAAAATAAAACAGTTTTATAACATTTAATAAACACCACCTAACGCAAATTAGCAGGGATCCTTTAAGGATCCCTGATGTTTTTTTAATCCCCGCCGCCTTTCGCCCACTATTTAACCAAGAAAAATCCTATGAAATTTGAACGCGCTGCGCAGTTTAGCCACACGTTTGGCTAACAAATGCACAAATTTACTTTTGTTCTTTTAACATCACAATTTCTTATAAAAAAACGGTGAAAAGCACTCGCCATGCCTGGGGTCATAGGGTACTCTTTGATACGTTTTGTGCTGCTAATCCAAATTTGTCCGAATACGAATAAAAATGTGCGTCAAACCACATTTCTGTTCAGCGGGAATTGTTTCGCAGCGCACAGGTAATTAGTCTCGTCACGTTGGTATTTTTGTATAACGATTCGCATCGTTAAGGACATCAAGGGAAAATAAACAAAATGGTCAAATCTCAGCCTATTTTGAGATATATCTTGCGGGCGATTCCCGCAGTCGCAGTGGCAGTAATGCTTTCGGCATGTAGTTCGACAAACACAGCAAATATGCATTCTGAGACGCATGCAGTCGGTAATAATGATAGTTTTTTACTGCAAGCTTCTCAGGATGAATTCGAAGAAATGGTCCGTAATGTTGATGTGAAATCACGTCTCATGGATCAGTATGCTAGCTGGAAAGGCGTGCGTTACCGCCTTGGCGGTAGCAGCAAAAAAGGCATCGATTGTTCCGCTTTTGTTCAGCAGACCTTCCGTGACCAGTTTGGCTTAGAGTTGCCTCGTTCAACCTACGAACAGCAGGAAATGGGCAAATCCATTTCGCGCACCAAGTTACGTACCGGTGATTTAGTGCTGTTCCGTGCTGGCTCAACGGGCCGTCACGTGGGCATCTATATCGGTAATAACCAGTTCGTTCACGCTTCCACTAGCAACGGCGTCATGATTTCCAACATGAATGAGCCGTACTGGAATAAGCGCTATAACGAAGCGCGACGCGTATTAAGCCGTAGCTAATCTTTTTGTCGGTCGTTAATTCCCTTGGCGACCCGCTAAAAGAAGACTCACAAAGACGCTGCCCCGGCAGCGTTTTTTGTTTTTATAAAATATCAACAAATCATAGCGTTACCGCCCGTTCACCGCTTCACGAAATCCATAATTTCCCTGCGAAACTATATGACGTGGCGACAGGTTTTGCGCTATAGTCGAAAAAATCTTAAAGAAACCATGCGTCTCTTGCGTCAGCAGGAACAATTCATTGATGTCTTCAAATACTATTTTTGCCCGCTACTTTTCCACCCCGAAGCAAATTGCTTCCTTTAGCATTCTGGTTGGACTGGTTGGCGCCCTGTTATTTGGCGGAATAACAAGCCTGATGCTGCACGGCAAACGTGAAGCAGGCTATGACATGCTTTCCAAAGACATTAGCCATTACTTGAGTACTTTCTTCCACGAGCTCCACGCCACCGCCGACAGCATTCAGCCGTTAACCATGTCGGACTGCCATTTTGTGACCGGGGAACTCACCTCCCGCGCGGCCTTTAACGTCAACGTTCGCGCCTTCGTACTGATTCGCAACGGCGAGGCCTACTGTTCCTCGGCTACCGGCCCAATGGACATGGCAATGAGCAACCTGGTGCCGGATATTGATATTAATAAAAATATCGATCTCGCGATTATGACCGGCACGCCAATGATGCCGGGCAAGCCAACGATAGCCGCCTGGTTTAAGAATCCCATGGCAGAGGCGCGCGGCGTCTTTACCACCCTCAACGTCAACCTGGCGCCGTATTTACTGTTTACCGCCCGCCAGAGCGATGTCCTTTCCATGGCCATTGTCGTAGGGGACAGAGCGCTAACCACGCTTTCCCCTGAAGTCATCAACGTTGATTCACTGCCGAAAAACCCCACCCGCACCGCCGCTCTCAGCGATTACCCTATCAAAATCTATCTTTACGGCACCCCGTGGCCGGTTGAGGACATACAGCTTTCTATTCTGGCTGGTTTGATATTCGGCCTGTTAAGCGGCGTGCTGTGCAGCTATTTCCTTTCCGTGCGGATGCGCCCGGGCAAAGAAATTTTGACCGGGATAAAACGCGGGCAGTTTTACGTGGTTTATCAGCCGGTGGTTGACGCGGAAAAGCTGGAGATGCAGGGTATCGAAGCCCTGATGCGCTGGGAACATCCCACCGCAGGCATGATCCCGCCCGATGCGTTTATCGCCTTTGCCGAGGCCCAGCAGCTTATCGTGCCGCTAACCCGCCATCTGTTTACCCTGATAGCTCAGGACGCAAAAGAGCTTCAGGAGGTGCTACCGCCTGGCGCGAAGCTGGGCATTAACCTTGCCCCCAGCCATCTGCACTCTCCGACCTTCAAAGATGACATCACGGCTTTTGCCGCCTCCCTGCCCCCTCATCATTTCCAGATCGTGTTTGAAATTACCGAACGCGACATGCTGAAAGAAAAAGAGGCCATGAATCTGTTCGCCTGGCTGCACGGCCAGGGCTTTGAAATCGCCATCGACGACTTTGGCACCGGCCACAGCGCGCTGATTTACCTTGAACGCTTTACGCTGGATTACCTGAAAATAGACCGCGGCTTCGTCAACTCCATCGGAATGGAAACGGTGACGGCCCCGGTGCTTGATGCCGTACTGACGCTGGCCAAACGCCTGAACATGGCCACGGTTGCGGAAGGAGTCGAAACTCGCGAGCAGGCAAAATGGCTCATCGACCGGGGCGTGAACTTTTTGCAGGGCTATTATTTCAGCCGCCCGCTAACCTTAACGCAGCTGTTAAGCTGGAACGCACCGCAAAATAGCGTAGATATTCTGAAAGACGTGCATTAATTTCACAATCGCCGCCGTCTAACTTATGATTTATCTTCATGGTGTTATATCGCGGTGGGTTGCAGGCCTGTTTATCGTTTCGGGAATGAAGCGTGCGAGGTTGCCCCCCTTCAACAAGGACTGAACCGACTGATGTTTTCGCGCGCTCTAATTCTGTTATGCCTTAGCCTGTTTACCGTCGGCATCCGGGCGGAAAACATCAAAGAAAGCTACTCCTTTGCCGTGCTGGGAGAGCCTAAATACGCCATCAATTTTACCCAGTTCGACTATGTCAATCCCGCAGCCCCTAAAGGCGGCGACATTACCCTTTCCGCTATCGGCACCTTTGATAACTTCAACCGCTACGCGCTGCGCGGCAATCCTGGCGTACGCACGGAAACGCTGTACGACTCGCTGTTTACCACTTCAGATGATGAACCGGGCAGCTATTATCCTCTGGTGGGCGAAATGGCCCGCTACCCGGAAAATTTTGCCTGGGCAGAAATAGAAATTAACCCGCGCGCCCGCTTTCATGACGGCTCGCCGATGACCGCCAAAGACGTGGCCTTTACCTTCGATAAATTTATGACCGAAGGCGTGCCGCAGTTTCGCCTGATTTATAAAGGCGCGAAGGTAAAAGCCATTGCTCCGCTGACGGTACGAATCGAGCTGGCGCAGCCGAGTAAAGAACGCATGCTCGGCCTGTTCTCCCTGCCGGTCTTCCCGCAAAAGTTCTGGCAGAACCACAGGCTGAGCGAACCGCTGGCCGCTCCTCCGCTGGCCAGCGGGCCGTACAAGATAACGGCCTGGCGCATGGGCCAGTACATCACCTATTCGCGGGTGAAGGATTATTGGGCCGCAAACTTACCGGTCAACCGGGGCCGCTGGAACTTCGACTCTATTCGCTACGATTATTACCTTGACGACAACGTTGCCTTTGAGGCTTTCAAGGCGGGCGCGTTCGACTTCCGGGCGGAAAGCTCGGCTAAAAACTGGGCCACGCGCTATATCGGTAAAAATTTTGCCAGCCGCTTTATTGTGAAAGAAGAGCAGGAAAACGACGCGGCGCAGGACACGCGCTGGCTGGCGTTCAATATCCAGCGGCCGATCTTTGCCGACAGAAAGGTACGCGAAGCCGTCGGGCTGGCGTTTGATTTTGAGTGGATGAACAAAGCCTTATTTTACGGCGCGTACAGCCGGGCCAACAGCTACTTCCAGAACACGGAATATGCGGCGCGTTCGTATCCCGATGCCGATGAGCTCACGCTGCTTGCCCCGCTGAAAAAAGATCTTCCTGAGGAAGTATTTACCGCCGTCTACACTCCCCCAGTTTCCAACGGCAACGGCTTTGACCGCGATAATCTGCTCAGGGCGCTGGCGCTGCTCAAAGAGGCCGGCTGGGAGCTGAAGAACCAGAAGTTAGTCAACGCGAAAACCGGCCAGCCTTTTACCTTTGAGCTGCTGATTGGCACCACCGGCAATACCCAGTGGGTGCTGCCGTTCCAGCACAACCTTGAACGGCTGGGCATTAAGATGGAAATCCGCCAGGTGGATAACTCCCAGCTGACCAACCGCCTGCGCAGCCGCGACTACGACATGATGCCGACGCTGTACAGCGCGATGCCGTATCCCAGCGCCGACGTGCAAATTGCCTGGGCCTCGGAGTACGTGGATTCCACCTACAATGCGCCAGGTGTGAAAAGCCCGGTCGTCGACAAACTGGTCAATCAAATCATCGCCAGCCAGGGCGACAAGAAAAAGCTGCTGCCGCTGGGGCGGGCGCTGGACAGAGTGCTGACGTGGAATTATTACATGCTGCCGATGTGGTACATGACGGCGGACCGTTTCGCCTGGTGGAGCAAGTTCTCAAAGCCGGCCATCCACCCGCTGTACACGTCCGGGTTCGATACCTGGTGGTATGACGTCAACAAGGCCGCGCAGCTGCCTGCGCAGCGTCGCTAAGGGGAAATCGTGGGAAGCTATTTGCTCAGACGTTTGCTGCTCATCATCCCAACGCTGTGGGCGATTATCACCATCAACTTTTTCATCGTGCAAATTGCTCCCGGCGGGCCGGTTGACCAGGCTATTGCCAACATTCAGTTTGGCCACGGCTCCGGCATTCCCGGCGTCAGCGCTGACTCGATGGGCAGCGGCCATGCGCGAGTCGGCGTCAGCAACGGCACGGACAATCAGTATCGCGGCGCGCGCGGCCTTGATCCGGAAGTCATCGCTGAGATAACCCACCGCTACGGTTTCGATAAACCTCTGCATGAGCGGTACTTCAAAATGCTGTGGGACTACGTGCGCTTTGATTTTGGCGACAGTCTGTTCCGCAGCGCCTCGGTGCTGCATCTGATCAAAGAAAGCCTGCCGGTCTCCATTTCGCTCGGCCTGTGGAGCACGCTTATCATCTACCTCGTCTCGATTCCGCTCGGCATCCGCAAAGCCGTCAGTAACGGCAGCAGCTTTGATATCTGGAGCAGCACCTTCATTATTATCGGCTACGCCATCCCGGCCTTCCTGTTCGCCATTCTGCTGATCGTACTTTTTGCCGGGGGAAGCTATCTGGACTGGTTCCCGCTGCGCGGGCTGGTGTCGACCAACTTCGATACGCTACCGTGGTACGGCAAGGTGACCGACTATCTGTGGCACATCACCCTGCCGGTTATCGCTACCGTGGTGGGCGGTTTTGCCACGCTGACCATGCTGACCAAAAACTCTTTCCTTGATGAAATCCGCAAGCAGTACGTGGTCACGGCCCGCGCGAAGGGGCTGGACGAAAAGAAAATCCTCTACCGCCACGTTTTTCGCAACGCCATGCTGCTGGTAATAGCGGGCTTCCCGGCAACCTTTATCAGCATGTTCTTTACCGGCTCGGTGCTGATTGAGGTGATCTTCTCGCTCAACGGGCTGGGCCTGCTGGGCTATGACTCTACGCTGTCGAGGGATTATCCGGTCATGTTCGGCACGCTTTATATCTTCACGCTGATTGGCCTGCTGCTGAATATTCTCAGCGATATTACCTACACGTTTGTCGATCCACGCATCGACTTTGAGGGGCGAGGATGAGCCGTTTAAGCCCGATGAACGAGGCCCGCTGGGCGCGCTTTCGCCAGAACCGGCGCGGTTTCTGGTCCCTGTGGATCTTTGCCATTTTGTTTATTCTCAGCCTCGGCTCGGAGCTCATCGCCAACGATCGGCCGCTGATCGTGCATTTTAACGATCGCTTTTATTTCCCGGTGCTCGTCAGCTACAGCGAAAGCGACTTCGGTGGCCCGCTGGCTACCGCCGCAGACTACCAGGACCCGTGGCTGGCAAAACATCTTGAGCAGGACGGCTGGACGCTTTGGGCGCCGATCCGCTTCGGCGACAGCGCCATCAACTATGCGACCAGCGTGCCCTTCCCTTCCCCGCCGTCGGCTCAGAACTGGCTGGGCACCGATGCTAACGGCGGCGACGTGCTGGCCCGCCTGCTGTACGGCACCAGAATCTCCATACTTTTTGGCCTGCTGCTAACGCTATTCTCCAGCGTCATCGGCATTCTGGCCGGCGCGGCTCAGGGCTATTACGGCGGGCGAGTCGATCTTTGGGGACAGCGCTTTATCGAGGTCTGGTCCGGCATGCCAACGCTGTTCCTGATTATCCTGCTCTCAAGCGTGGTGCAGCCGAATTTCTGGTGGCTGCTGGGCATTACGGTGCTGTTCGGCTGGATGAGCCTGGTCAGCGTGGTGCGCGCCGAATTTCTGCGTACGCGCAACTTTGACTATATCCGCGCCGCGCAGGCTATGGGCGTCGGGGACTGGTCCATTATCACCCGGCACATGCTGCCCAATGCGATGGTGGCAACGCTCACCTTTTTGCCGTTCATTCTCTGCGGGTCGATAACCACGCTAACCTCGCTGGATTTCCTGGGCTTTGGCCTGCCGCTGGGATCGCCGTCGCTCGGTGAACTGCTGCTACAGGGGAAAAACAATCTTCAGGCTCCGTGGCTGGGCATTACCGCCTTTGTCTATCTGGCCGTGCTGCTGACGCTGTTAATTTTTATCGGCGAAGCGGTGCGCGACGCCTTCGACCCAAGTAAGGCACGCTAATATGACCTCTCCGCTGCTTGCCATCAACAATCTGTCCATCGGCTTCCGTCAGGGCGGCGTGACTCGCCAGGTGGTCGACGATCTCTCGCTGCAAATAGAAGTGGGCGAAACGCTGGCGTTAGTGGGCGAATCAGGCTCGGGGAAAAGCGTGACCGCCCTTTCCGTGCTGCGCCTGCTGCCTTCGCCGCCGGTAGTTTATCCGTCCGGCGAAATCTACTTTAAAGGCCAGGCGCTGCTGCATACGCCGGAGCGCACCCTGCGCGGGATTCGCGGCAATAAAATTGCGATGATTTTCCAGGAGCCGATGGTTTCGCTCAACCCGCTGCACAGCATCGAAAAACAGCTCTACGAAGTGCTTTCGCTGCACCGGGGCATGCGCCGCGAGGCCGCCCGGGCCGAAATGCTGACCTGCCTGGACAGGGTTGGCATTCGTCATGCCAAAACGCGTCTGAATGACTTCCCTCATCAGCTTTCCGGCGGCGAACGCCAGCGCGTCATGATAGCCATGGCGCTGCTCACCCGCCCGGAGCTGTTAATCGCCGACGAGCCTACCACCGCCCTGGACGTCACCGTGCAGGGGCAAATCCTCCAGCTGCTCAAAGAGCTGAAGCAGGAGCTGAACATGGGGCTGCTGTTTATCACCCATAATCTGGGCATCGTCAGGCAGCTGGCGGATAACATCGCGGTAATGCGCAGTGGAAAATGCGTCGAGCAAAACAGCGCGGCGGCGTTACTGAAAGCGCCTCAGCATGCCTACACCCGGCAACTTCTGGCGGCTGAACCGAGCGGCGACCCGTGGCCGCTCGATGAAACCCACGCCCCTTTACTCAAGGTGGAATCGCTGGAGGTAGCGTTTCCGATTCGCCGGGGCCTGTTAAAAAAAACGGTGGGCTATCATTACGGGATCAAAGGGCTGAGCTTCTCGCTGCGGCCCGGTGAATGCGTGGGTCTGGTGGGCGAATCAGGATCGGGCAAGAGCACCACGGGCATGGCGCTGCTGCGCCTGATCCACTCCAGCGGCGGGATCTGGTTTGACGGCCACCCTTTGCACAAGCTCAATCGCAAAAAGCTGTTGCCGCTCCGCCATCGCATTCAGGTGGTATTTCAGGATCCCAACTCCGCGCTCAACCCCCGCCTGGACGTGCTGCAAATCATTGAGGAAGGGTTACGCGTTCATCAACCCGGACTCAGCGCGGCGGAGCGCGAGCAAAAGGTTATCACGGCGATGGCCGAAGTGGGGTTGGATCCTGAAACCCGTCACCGCTATCCGGCCGAGTTTTCGGGCGGGCAGCGGCAGCGCATAGCGATAGCCCGAGCGCTGATTTTGCAGCCGCAGCTGATCGTTTTAGATGAGCCGACTTCGTCGCTGGATCGCTCAGTGCAGGCGCAGATTCTGGCGCTGCTAAAATCGCTGCAGGAGAAACACCAGCTGGCATACATCTTTATCAGCCACGATCTAAAAATCGTGAAGTCGCTGTGTCACCAGGTCATTGTCTTAAGACAGGGGGAAGTGGTTGAGCAAGGGGAATGTCGGAAGGTTTTTGCGTCACCGCAGGCAGAATATACCCGCCAGCTTCTGGCTTTAGCCTGATACCGGCGGCTTCAGAAAGGATTAGCGCTGGAAAACGACTCGGCAATCGCCACGCCAAAATTCTTCAGGCGGCAGGTTGCCGCGGGCTCATCCTGGTGGGCAACGAACAGACAAGGTTCGCCTTCGCATTCCACCACCGAGCAGTCAACTTCGATGTCGCTCAGCGCCTGGCTCAGCTTGTGCATAATCGGCCATGCCTTTTCGCCGTCTTCGCTGAGCAGCTTTAAGCCAATCAGGCTGTTTTCAGCCTGCTGAACGTTTTGCGGAATCGGTTCAACCTTCAGACCTGCAAAACCCGCTGACCAGCGGTAGCTCTGCGGCAGACGATGAACGATGGAAAGCTGTAACGTATTCAAAATCTTGTCCCCGAAAGAATTCATACCAAAGTATTACACAATGAGTTTACATAAAGGTTAACACAATGTTGATTAATTGCGTCTAAACAACCCGTAAACCGCTTACATCCGCTGTAGTAATTTATTTATTTTTTTGCCGCTAACGCTTTATTTGTGCGCTTAAGCACGCGTTTCGGCGCTATATGTAACGCTTTCTGCGATCTAACTCAACCTTTTTAACTACAAAGCTGTGACTTTTTATTGCTGCGGCGTTTACATTCCAGAAACAAATTGTAGGGGCTGACGGGGAAATTTCGTTGATTTGGATTAACAAACGGGCACCTGAAGTACCCGTTCAGGATTAGGCAGCGGTTTTACGCGGGCGGCTGGCGTACAGATAAAACAGTATCGAGCAGGTCGCACAGACGGCGATAGACCAGATCATCGGCCAGGCCGTATTGAAAGTGGCGATGGAAAGCAGCGCGCCCGTTAGCGCCCCGATCCCGAAGCGGAAGGTTCCCGCCAGAGAGGATGCCGTGCCCGCCATGTGCGGAAACTCATCCAGAATGACCGCCATCGCGTTCGAAGAGACCATCGACACGCAGCCCACAAACGCCGCCACGCCCAGCACCAGCGCCCAGAAGCCAAAATCAAACTGGCTGCTGATAACCAGCCAGATAGCCATGGCAAACTGCACGTACAGCCCGGCGCGGAACATATTCAGCGCCCCAACCCGACGCACGAAGCGGCTGTTGATGATGGTCATGATAAACAGGAACACAATGTTAAGCGCGAAGTAATAGCCAAAGTGCTGCGGCGCAACGTGGTTCAGCTCGATGTAAACGAACGGCCCGGCGCTGAGGAAGGAGAACATTCCGGCGAAGCTGAAGCCGCTGGCTAACATGTAGCTCAGCACGCGCTTATGGCGGAAGAGCGTCGCGAAGTTGCCTATCGTCGTGCGCAGATGGAATTTCTGACGACGCTCAACCGGCAGCGTTTCGTGTATCAGGAAGAAAATCATCGCCGAGGCCAGCAGTGCCGCCAGAGCGAGAATCCAGAAGATAGCGTGCCAGCTGAACCACACCAGCACGGCCCCGCCAACCATCGGCGCAATCAGCGGCGCAATGGTTGTGATAAGCATGACGAACGACATCATGCGCGAGAACTCTTCCTTCGGATAAATATCACGCATCAGGGCGTTAATCACCACGCTTGCCGCCGCGGCGGAAAGACCGTGCAGAAAACGCATGAAAATCAGGTGATCGATAGTCTGAGAAAGCGCGCAGGCGATGGCCGCCGCCGCGAAAACCAGCGTGCCGCCGAGCACCACCGGCTTGCGTCCGATGCTGTCCGCCATTGGGCCATAGAACAGCTGGCCGATGGCAAAGCCGAGAATGTAGGTGCTCAGCGTCATCTGCGCGCTGCCCGCAGGCACGGCAAACTCGCTGGCGATAACCGGCAGCGCCGGAAGGTACATATCAATCGACAGCGGCATCAGCATGGCCAGCAGGCCAAGAATCACGACAATCCCGACGGACGAATTCTGCTTGGTACTCAACGGTAACTCCTGAAGTTAGCTTTTCGGCATGCCTACGCTGGCAATTTCTTCTTCCGTAAGCGGGCGGTATTCGCCCGGCTCCAGATCGGCATCCAGCGCAATTTCACCAATCCGTTCACGGTGCAGGCCAATGACGCGGTTGCCCACGGCGGCAAACATGCGTTTTACCTGGTGATAGCGACCTTCGCTGATGGTCAGACGGACTTCCGTCGGGGTGATAACTTCCAGCGTGGCCGGTTTAGTCAGATCTTTTTCATTATGCAGCTGAACGCCGTGCGCAAATTGTTCTGCCGTGTCGTCGGCAACCGGATTTTCCAGCGTCACCAGATAGGTCTTCTCGCAGTGATGGCGCGGCGAGGTAATCCGGTGCGACCACTGCCCATCATCGGTCATCAGCACCAGACCGGTGGTGTCGATATCCAGGCGACCGGCTGCGTGCAGCTTGTGCGCCACGGGCACGTCGAGGAAATACAGCACGGTTGGATGATCCGGGTCTTCCGTCGAGCAAACGTAGCCCTGCGGTTTATTGAGCATGAAATAGCGCGGGCCGTTTTGCTGGCTAAGCGTGTTGCCATCGAACTCAACCTGATGCTCCGGATTGAGTTTAAAAGAGGCGTCGCGCACAACTTCGCCGTCAATAGTGATGCGCTGAGCGCGAATTTCGCGGCCAGCAATGGCCCGGCTCACGCCGAGCTGCTGAGAAATAAATTTATCGAGTCGCATTAAATCTTGCCTGTTTCATGGAGGTGCCAGCGGGGTGCGCCGGCCGGGCAGGTTAGCCCTCTTTTGAGGCATTAATCATTTGCCTGTTAATTAGTTCGCCAGTATAGCGACATCAAAAAGTCTCTCAAGTTAAAACCCTGTTTCGTGGCATAATCCCCGCCGTAGTTTCCACAGTTAACGCCGAGCGCCAATGTCTTTTACCTTACGTCCCTACCAGCAAGAAGCGGTGGATGCCACCCTCGCCCACTTCCGCAAACACCTTGAGCCCGCCGTGATAGTGCTGCCAACCGGCGCGGGTAAAAGCCTGGTGATTGCTGAACTGGCGCGTATTGCCCGCGGGCGTGTGTTGGTACTTGCTCACGTGAAAGAACTGGTCGCTCAGAACCACGCCAAATACCGCGCCCTGGGGCTTGAGGCCGATATTTTCGCCGCGGGGCTACAGCGTAAAGAGAGCCACGGTAAGGTTGTCTTCGGCAGCGTTCAGTCGGTGGCGCGCAATCTGGAGCAGTTTCTCGGCGAGTTTTCCCTGCTGATAGTCGACGAATGCCACCGCATCGGGGAATCTGACGATAGCCAATATCAGCAAATTCTTGCCCATCTGCGCACCGCCAATCCTAAGCTGCGCCTTCTGGGCCTGACGGCCACGCCTTACCGCCTCGGCAAAGGCTGGATTTATCATTACCACTATCACGGCATGGTGCGCGGCGATGACAAGGCGCTGTTCCGCGACTGCATCTATGAGCTGCCGCTGCGCTATATGATTAAAAACGGCTATCTGACGCCGCCCGAACGGCTTGATATGCCGGTGGTGCATTACGATTTCAGCCGTTTGCAGGCGCAGTCAAACGGGCTGTTTAGCGAGGCCGACCTTAATCGCGAGCTGAAGCAGCAAAAGCGCATCACGCCGCATATCATCAGCCAGATCGTTGAGTTTGCCGCCGAAAGGCGCGGGGTGATGATTTTCGCCGCAACGGTTGAGCACGCGAAAGAAGTCACCGCTCTGCTGCCCAACGCGGACGCAGCCCTGATTACCGCCGACACGCCGGGCCCGGTGCGTGATGCATTAATAGCCGCGTTTAAAAATCAGGAGTTCCGCTTCCTGGTCAACGTGGCGGTGCTGACCACCGGTTTTGATGCGCCCCACGTCGATTTAATCGCGATTCTGCGCCCGACGGAGTCAGTCAGCCTCTACCAGCAGATTGTTGGCCGCGGGCTGCGACTGTCGCCCGGTAAAACCGACTGTCTGATTCTCGACTACGCCGGAAACCCGCACGACCTGTTCACGCCGGAAGTCGGCAACGCCAAAGGTAAAAGCGACAATGTGCCGGTGCAGGTTTTTTGCCCTTCCTGCGGCTTCGCCAATACCTTTTGGGGCAAAACTACCGCCGATGGCACCCTGATTGAGCATTTTGGCCGCCGCTGTCAGGGCTGGTTCGAAGACGATGAGGGCCTCAGGGAACAGTGCGATTACCGCTTCCGCTTTAAAAACTGCCCGCAGTGCAATGCCGAAAACGATATTGCCGCCCGCCGCTGCCACCGGTGCGAGCAGGTCCTGGTCGATCCCGACGATATGCTGAAAGCCGCGCTCAAACTTAAGGATGCGCTGGTGCTGCGCTGCAGCGGTATGACGCTTGAGCAGGGCAGCGATGCCAAAGGCGACTGGCTGAAAATCACCTACTACGACGAAGACGGCGCCGATGTCAGTGAGCGCTTCCGCCTGCAAACTCCGGCTCAGAGAATGGCGTTTGAGCAGCTATTTATTCGCCCGCACAGCCGGGCACCGGGCGTACCGCTGCGCTGGATAACCGTGGCGGATGTCGTTGCCCAGCAGCTATTATTACGCCATCCCGATTTCGTTGTGGCGCGTAAAAACGGGCAGTTCTGGAACGTGCGCGAAAAGGTGTTTGATTACGAAGGACGCTTCCGCAGGGCAAACGAATTGCGCGGCTGAGGTACTTTTCATTGCCGACATAGTCAGATATGGCTATAATGCGCCCGCTTTTGCATCCGCAAAGCAGATCAATTACCTGTTGCTGGGTCGCCTGTAACAGGATTATTAAAGAGAGAAACAGTTAATGTTTACTATCAATGTAGAAAAACGCAAAGAGCAGGGCAAGGGTGCGAGCCGCCGCCTGCGTGCAGCTAACAAATTCCCGGCAATCATCTATGGTGGTTCCGAAGCTGCAATCTCTATCGAACTGGACCATGACTCCGTAATGAACATGCAGGCTAAGCCTGGTTTCTACGAAGAAGTGCTGACTCTGGTTGTTGACGGTACAGAAGTAAAAGTGAAGGTTCAGGCTGTTCAGCGTCACCCGTTCAAGCCAAAACTGTCTCACATCGACTTCGTTCGCGCTTAATCGCGAATTGAGTTCGAAAAAAACCCGCTTCGGCGGGTTTTTTGTTTTCTGGAGCCTCAGAGTCAAGCTCTGATAAAAACAAAGAATTATGTCTTCTGACCTGCCCCAAACACCCGAAAACCACGCTTTTCGGGTGTTTGTCACCGCATTAAACCCGCTTCGGCGATTTTTTTGTTTTCTGACGGTGGCTATTTGCCCGAAGTACGGCGCTGGAGCTGATCGCGCAGGTTCGGCGGCGTGCCTTTGATGGTCAGAGTATCCGTTGCCGGATCCCAGAAAATACGTTCACCGAGCAGCATGGCGTCGAAGTTAATCGTTAAGCCACCGCCGCTGCCTGCATACTTAGTGAGCTGGCGCAGCGTGCTGCGATCCGCCGGGAAGCTCTCTTCCAGCTCGTAGCCCTTCTCAGCGGTAAACTGCTGGAAGTTTTTATCGTCCACGGCCCACGGCAGCTCGTCCGCTAAAGAAGACAGTTCAATTTCTTCCCCGGCCTGAAGCTGCTCGTTGCAGTAAGCATAAACCTGCTGACGCGCCGTCTGGCGCTCGTTCTTATCCAGCTGCGCTTCGTGGGTAAAATCGTCCAGCGCCTGCAATAAGCCTTTATTCTGCGCTTTGGCGTTCAGGCCTTCGCCGGCGCCCAGGAAGTCCATAAAGAAATCAGACACTTTACGGCCAACGCGCCCGCGCAGGAAGGTCAGATAGCGGGTCGACTCCGGGTTAGTTTCCCACTCGGTCAGATCGACTCGCGCCACGATATCGGCGTGGTTGATGTCCAGATAATGCGTGGAGCTGATATCCAGCTCTTCGTTGACGCGCATGCTGCTCAGGTTGTTGAGCACCGCAACCAGCAAATACTCCACGGCCAGATAACGGTAATGGCAGAACAGAACAATACCGCCGTCGGCGAAAGGATATTTCGCCAGCTCGTCGCGCAGGCGACCGGTGGCGGCCCGGCTAAACGCGAGGAAATCCTCATCGCCTCTGCGCTGTGAACGCAGCGCCTCGGCTAATTCACTCTCTTCGCTGAACAAACCGTAGGCTTTATTTTTTGCGCTATAAACGCGATGCAGCTCAGCCATCATCTCTTCAACGGCACCGTTCGTTGCCAGCAGGGAATCGCGCAGCACCACCTCAAGCGTCTCTTCACCGCGCTTGATAAGCTGATGCAGGGCAATCTGGTTGATATCCAGACTCATGATAAACTCTCCTTTTAGACCGGGCGGTATTCAACCACTGCCGGAAGCCTTGTGCAATAGCAGATAAAAAAGCAGAAAAAAAGGTCTTCCTACGGTAAGATAACGCCCTTTCCTGAACCTAACTGATTGTTAATTTATGCCGCAAATATCCCGTTATAGTGATGAACAAGTCGAAAACCTGCTGACCGAACTGGCCGCCGTGCTGGAAAAGCACCATGCGCCAACCGATCTTTCCCTGATGGTTCTGGGAAATATGGTCACTAACCTGATCAACACCAGCGTGGCTTCCGCTCAGCGCCACACCCTGGCTCGCTCTTTCGCGCAGGCTTTGCAGGCCTCCGTGAGCGAAGATCAAGCACACTAAGGGATTGTAGCTACGAGTTATGGTGACTAACCGTCAGCGCTACCGCGAAAAAGTTTCCCAGATGGTCAGTTGGGGACATTGGTTCGCCCTGTTTAATATCCTGCTGGCCACGCTGCTGGGTAGCCGCTATCTGTTTGTCGCCGACTGGCCGACCACGCTCACCGGGCGCATTTATTCGTACCTGAGCGTTATCGGTCATTTCAGCTTTCTGGTGTTCGCCGCCTATTTGCTGATTCTTTTCCCGCTAACCTTTGTCGTGATGTCCCAGCGCCTGATGCGCTTTTTGTCGGCGGCCTTTGCCACCGCGGGCATGACGCTGCTGCTTATCGACAGCGAAGTCTTTACCCGTTTCCACCTTCATCTCAACCCTATCGTCTGGGAACTGGTGATTAACCCCGACCAGAGCGAAATGGCGCGCGACTGGCAGCTGATGTTTATCAGCGTGCCCGCTATCCTGCTGATTGAGATGCTGTTTGCGACCTGGAGCTGGCAGAAGCTGCGCAGCCTCGGGCGGCGCAGGCACTTTGCTAAACCCGTTGTCGCACTGTTCTTTGTCGCCTTCTTTAGCAGCCACATTATGTATATCTGGGCGGACGCGAACTTCTATCGCCCGATAACCATGCAGCGTGCCAACCTGCCGCTGGCCTATCCGATGACCGCGCGTCGTTTCCTTGAGAAACACGGCCTGCTGGATGCGAAGGAGTACCAGCGCCGTCTTGTGGAACAGGGCAACCCGGAAGCCGTTTCGGTACAGTATCCGTTAAGTCAATTGCAGTTCAGCGATATGGGAACCGGCCACAATGTTCTGCTGATCACGGTTGACGGTCTGAACGCCTCACGCTTTGCAAAAGACCTCCCTGTTCTCAATCAGTTTGCGCAGATCAATATTAATTTCACCCAGCATATGAGCGCGGGCAACGGCACCGATAACGGTATCTTCGGGCTGTTCTACGGTATTTCGCCTGCGTATATGGACGGCGTGCTCTCCGCACGTATCCCTGCGGCGCTGATCACCGCGTTAAACCAGCAGGGCTACCAGCTCGGCCTGTTCGCTTCCGACGGCTTTAACTCGTCAATGTATCGCCAGGCGCTGCTTTCTGACTTCTCGTTGCCCGCGGCGAAAAGCCAGTCCGACAGCCAGACGGCCTCGCAGTGGGTAAGCTGGCTGACGCAGTATGCCTCCGAAGATAACCGCTGGTTCTCCTGGGTGGCTTTCAACGGCACCAGCGTTGCCGACGACAGTAATAAGCAAGATTTCACTCGTCGCTATGCCAGAGCCGCATACAGCGTAGACGAACAAATCCAGAAGGTGCTGGACGCGCTTAAAGCTTCAGGCAAGCTGGAGAATACCGTGGTCATCGTGACGGCCGGCCACGGCGTTCCGCTTGGCAAAGAGCAGGATTCATTTGCCTGGGCACGTTCGCGCATTCAGGTGCCGTTGGTTATCCACTGGCCGGGTACGCCTGCGCAGACCATCAGCAAGC
Source organism: Buttiauxella sp. (assembly GCA_036489025.1). Lineage (GTDB taxonomy): Bacteria > Pseudomonadota > Gammaproteobacteria > Enterobacterales > Enterobacteriaceae > Dryocola. Next base: position 77,524 of record DASXGN010000025.1, on the reverse strand, counting down.
TGACCGATCATCAGGATATTATGACCACCCTTATGCAGCGCCTTCTGCACGTGAAAACGCCGCCGAATGAATATTCGCAGGGTGAAGATTTGTTTGCCGCGACGCGCCGCCACAACTGGGTCGTGGGCGCGGACAATAACAGCCTTGCTATTACGATGCCGCATATGACGCTGGTGCTGGACAATAACGGCAACTATCGAATCTACGATTTACAGGGCGAACGCGTGGAAGAAACGAAACCACAGCTTGGCCTGCTGCTGCAGGTGCTAACGGACGAAAAACGCTTTATCGCCAATTGATTATTTATTAATCACTTAACACGCGTTCGTCTTGCAATAGTCCTGAAAAAAGGCGATATTTTTACCCGGAAGTCGGCACGTAGCGCAGCCTGGTAGCGCACTGTCATGGGGTGTCAGGGGTCGGAGGTTCAAATCCTCTCGTGCCGACCAATAAATCCCGGAAAACCAGCCTTACAGGGCTGGTTTTTTTATGCCTGCCGTCCGCGGGAGTTACCCGCTCAATTCTGATTTAAGTCCCCTACAGCAGCCAGCATTTAATTAAAAACATATTCACCCAGGAAATTAATTTCAAGGCAACATCATTCTTATCAATATTTGATATATGACTCATAGCAAAATAAGCACATAAAAGCCCTGAAATGACTTTTTCTGGAAGTAAAATCCCCCTTCCGCTATATATAATGAAATAAATTCCCTTCAAACCGTAAGCGCATGTCCACTCGAAAAATTCCGCTCGAAGAAAATGTATTGCAGGCTGCACTGAATCGTATTACCTGGAGCTTTGAAAATTTCTCGCGGGTTTGCATTTCATTTTCAGGCGGGAAGGATTCGACCGTTATGTTTCATCTGGCAGCCGGTATTGCCCGACGCCTTAATCGTCGTTTCAGCGTGCTATTTATTGACTGGGAGGCACAGTTCAGCCACACCGTTTCCCACGTGGAGAAAATGCGCGAAGAATATCAGGATGTGATAGATAATTTTTATTGGGTCGCGCTGCCGCTCACCACGCAGAATGCGGTTTCTCAGTTCCAGCCAGAATGGGTTTGCTGGCAGGAAGGCGTGCAGTGGGTGCGACAGCCGCCAGCAGATGCGATTACCGACCCCGCAACCTTCCCCTTTTATTATCCCGAAATGAGCTTTGAAGAATTCGTCTGCCAGTTCTCCGAATGGTTCTCAAAAAAGCAGCCCTGCGCCGTGCTCATTGGCATCAGGGCCGATGAATCCTACAACCGCTTCCTGACGATCGCCTCAGCCAGAAAACTTCGTTTTGCCGATGACAAACCGTGGACCACCGTGACGTCACAGGGTCACGCCTACAATATTTACCCTATTTATGACTGGAAAACGGCAGATATCTGGACATGGTTCTCCCAAACGAATCTCCAGTGCAACCCGCTTTACGGCCTGATGTTTCAGGCCGGAGTTCCGCTACGTTACATGCGGGTTTGCGAACCTTTCGGCATTGAACAGCGTCAGGGACTATGGTTGTATCACGTGCTTGAACCTGAAAGATGGGCGCTGATGTGCCAGCGGGTTAGCGGGGCCAACAGCGGCTGCCTGTACGCTTCGCAGACCGGGGATTTTTATGCCCGCAGGCAGATAAATAAGCCTGAGCATCTGACCTGGCGCGAATACGCTTTCGCCCTGCTCGACAGCATGCCGGAGAAAACGGCGGAGCATTATCGCAATAAAATTGCGATATATTTACGCTGGTATCTGACCAGAGGATTTCCGCAGGACATTCCTGACCAGCAGGACAAAGACACCGGCAGCAAAGATATTCCATCCTGGCGAAGAATCTGCAAGGTTCTCTTAAAGAATGACTACTGGTGTCGGGCGCTTTCGTTTAGCCCAAATAAGCCACGCAGCTATCAACGTTACAGCGACAGAATTAAAAGCAAACGCCAACAGTGGGAATTGATATGAAACTTGAAGAGCTAAAACAACAGTTAGCAACATTGATTGCCCCATTAAAAGAAGAAGAGCGAATTGAGGTCATAAACGAATTACGCACGGTGCTGCATGAGCTCAGCCCCTTCCAGCATGAGCCGGTCGACTGCGTATTATGGATTGCCTCCGATAAAATGAAGGCCAACGATTATAATCCTAACAACGTGGCCCCCATCGAAAAGCAGCTTCTCTTCACGTCATTATTAGAGGATGGCTTCACACAGCCGGTGGTCGCCGCCCATAGCGAATCCGCAGAAAAATACACGATTATTGACGGCTATCATCGCTTCGAACTTGGCAGCAAACGCGCCGACCTGCGCAAACGTCTTCACGGCTACCTGCCCGTTGTTCTGATGAATAAAGGCGAGGGAAAGACGGGCAATATGATGGCCTCAACGATTCGCCACAACCGCGCTCGCGGTCGTCACCAGATAAACGCGATGGCGGAAATTGTCCGCGAGCTGGCAAATTTAGGCTGGAGCGAGGACAAAATCGGCCATGAGCTCGGGATGGATGCCGACGAAGTCCTGCGCCTGAAGCAGGTCAACGGCCTGTTCGAACTCTTCGGTCAGCGTAAGTTCTCGCAGGCCTGGACGGTGGAATAGCGTTTATTTGAGCAGGAAAATCGTTGCCAACCCAAGGAAGATAAAGAACCCGCCGGTGTCGGTTATCGCCGTGATCAGCACGCTCGATCCCACCGCCGGGTCTTTACCCAGCCGCGTCATGATCATCGGGATCAGCACGCCCATCAGCGCGGCAACCAGTAAATTAAGCACCATCGCCAGCGTCATAACGCCGCCAAGCGCCGGGTCATCGTACAGCAGCCAGGTCACCGCTCCCATCACGCCGCCCCAGACCAGGCCGTTAAGCAAGGCCACGCCCAGCTCGCGCAGCACCAAAAACGAATAGTTCCCGGCCTGGATATGCTGCAACGCCAGCGCGCGAACAATCATAGTGATGGTTTGATTGCCGGTGTTGCCGCCAATCCCGGCGACAATCGGCATTAAGGAGGCCAGCGCCACCAGCTGTGAAATAGTATGCTCAAACAGGCCAATCACCCTGGAGGCAACAAACGCCGTGCACAGGTTGATAGCCAGCCACGCCCAGCGCGCTTTCAGCGCCTTGCTGACCGGAGCAAAAACGTCTTCTTCCGCGCTCAGGCCGCCCATTCGACGCAGATCGCTGTCCGTCTCTTCATACACGACGTCTACGATTTCGTCGACCGTCAGACGCCCCATCAGCTTGCCGCTGCTGTCGACCACGGCGGCGCTAACCAGGTTATCCCTTTCAAACGTTCGCGCCGCAATCTCGTCGTCATCCTCCGGCGCGAAGCACGTCGGGTTATCGTTCATCACCTTCAGAACCGGCGTTTCAGGCGGGTGCAGCAGGATGGTCGTCAGGCCCAGTTCGCCCAGCAGGGTTTTATCTCTGGTGGTCACAAAAAGCTTATCGGTGTTTTCCGGCACGTGGCCGCGAATGCGCAGATAGCGCTGCACAACGGCAAGGGTGACGTCTGCCCGGACGGTAATCACCTCGAAATCCATGATGGCGCCGACGCTGTGCTTGTCGTAATGCAGTACTTTGCGCACCTGCGTGCGCTCGGCCTGCGGCATCGTGGCGAGCAGGCGCCCCATCAAATCACGCGGCAGATACTGCGCGAGGTAAATCTGATCGTCGATATCAAGCGGGCTTAGGGCTTTGAGCAACGCTTTATCGCTCATATCCTCAATCAGGTCGTCCCAGACCGTTTCCGAAGCCTCAATCAGAACGTGCCCGCGCTTATCCTCTTTGACCAGGCTCCACAGCGCGTGGCGCTCTTCGGTGGGCAGCGCTTCGAGCACGTCGGCCAGATCCGGTGGCGGAAGTTTGTCGACCAGCGAGGCAATTTCAGCAATATCCTGTTCGGGCGTTTGCTGAGACGGCAACCGGCCAAGGATGCCGCTGGCGACAGCCTTGTTGGTGAGCAGGATTTGCAGGATTCTGGCGCGGTCTTGCGCCCTTTGTTGGGTGCTGTACTTCGGTATGGCTGACATCTGGCGTTTATTCCCTGATAACGACGAGGATAGTTATAGCCTGAAGCCGTTCAGAAAACAAAAAACCGGCCTGAATTGCCGGTTTTTAAATGAATTAAGTGCAAAACGTGGCCTAAGCGCCCGTTCGCGCAACCGCATCCCGCGACGCGCTTTCGCGTTCGTGGCCGGTTAGCTCACTCAGCTGGCCCTGACGCATTTCCAGCAGGCGATCCGCGTGAATAAAATAGTGATCGTCGTGGCTTATCGCAAAGATCGTTTTGCCCATCTGCTGCATTAGCGGCAGCAGCGTCTGGTAAAACTCCCGGCGGAAATGAGGATCCTGATCCGCCGCCCATTCGTCCAGCAGGATGATATCCCGCTCTTCGGCCAGCGCCAGCAGGAGAGCCACGCGCTTACGCTGTCCTTTGGAAAGCTTCAGATTGAGGATCGTGCCGTTATCCAACTCCAGCTTGCTGCTCATTTGCAGACGCTCAAGCCAGGTGGTCACCAGCTCGGGGTTAGCCTTCGCGCCCTGCGGGCCGAGGAGACGGTCGAACAGCCAGACGTCGGTGAACACGGCGGAGAAAAGCTTGCGATAGTCATCCAGATTACCGGCGTCAATCTGCCTGCCGTCCAGATAAATCTCACCGGAAACAGGCTGATAAAGCCCGGTCAGCAGCATGGCGAGCGTCGACTTGCCGCTGCCGTTGCCGCCAATGAGGAAGATAAGTTCGCCGCGCTCAATTTTCAGGCTCAGCGGCCCCACGGAGAAAGCGTTGTCGCCATATTTGAACACCACGTCGCGCATCTCGAGCGTTTGCCATTTGGCAGGCTCTTGCGAACGCGGGAAGGCCGCCTCATAAGGAGCCAGCTCAAATTTTCTCAGTTTATTAAAGGCCACCTGCGCGCTGAGCAGCGTCGGCAAAGCGCCGACGGCCGAAAGCATCGGCGTGCGCAGGAAAAGCAGCGTCAGCGAAAAGGTCGCCGCGACGTTGGTATCGGACCAGCCGAGGCTGTTCGCCATCCAGAACACCAGGCCAATCACGCCCAGCATCATAATGTTCGACCAGTTCACCGCGCTAAGATGGAACGTATCGGCGCGAATAATATGGCTGCGGTAATCGCTGGCGTGGGGAATATAAGTGTCTTCGTAAATACGCTCCGCACGCTCGCGGTTGAGCGCCAGCTCTTTACGACCTTCGATAACCGTCTGGTAATCGTTATACAGCTGGTCTTCGATTTCGCGCAGCTGGGCCATATGTTTGTAAACGCGAGCCACCAGCAGGAAGCCACCAAAAATAGTCACGGCAACCCAGATGGCCGTTACGCCAAGCATTTTCGGCGACAGCCAGCCCAGATAAGCGGCGGAGCCAATCGTCAGGATAATCCCCTGCACCAGTTCCGGCAGGCGCACAAACGCGATGGTGATGTTACGCACATCGCTGGTTAAACCGGCCAGCAGCGCCGCGCTGCCTAGCTGTTCCACGCGTTCAACGTGGGTGTCCATCAGGCGTTTGATAAATTCACTGCGCAGGCGGAACACAAAGTGATGGCCGAGAGTCGTTAACGCAAGCTGGGAGCCAAGCGTCACCGCCATCAGCAGCAGCAGCAGACCGAGGAATTCAGGCAGAACCGACAGCGTAATATCGGGCGTTTCAATCAGCCGCTGGTTAATAAAGGCAATCAGGCCAATGCCCAGCGCCGCGCTGGCGAGGCTTAAAGCCATAACGATAATGAAGGGCCAGCGATACTGCCGGTAAACTACGCGTAAAAGTTCCATCGCTCACTACTCACAGTCAAAAACAGCGAGCAGTTTAAACGGCAATCCTTTCACGGCAAGAATAATTCTTATTTTTATTCGCTTTTTCCGGCACAGCGAAAAGTCAGGTTATAGCGGGCTTCGCCGGCGGCAGAATGATGGCCGGGCTTGAGCGGCAGAATGCCGTGATAGAACAAACGAGATGCCCCGCCCCACACCACGACATCGCCATGTTCCAGCATCACCCGCACCAGCGGATCGTTTCGTTTCAGGCCGCCAAACTGGAATACCGCAGGCAGCCCTAGCGAGACGGAAACTATCGGCTGTTGCAGATTTGGCTCATCTTTATCCTGATGCAAAGAGAGTTTCGCGCCGGGCGCATAGCGGTTGATGAGACAGGCATCCGGCTTAAAACCCGGATAGCCTGCCGCCGTGGATGCCGCATCCGCAAGCTCGCGAAATGGCTGCGGCATCGGCGGCCACGGCCTGCCGGTCAGCGGATCGTCCGGCGAATACAGGTAGCCGTGCTGATTGGTCGTCCAGCCCCTTGCGCCACAGTTGGTCATTGCCACCGACATCGTATATCCACCCGGAGTGACCATCTGGCGAAACGGTGAAAGCTGGGCCACCTTCCCTATCTGCTCAATAAGCGCATCGGCATTCGCCCTGGCAAAGCGCCGCAGAATGACGGCGCCTTCGGCCAGCGGCTCCTGCCAGGGAATCTCATCGGCAAAAAGATCGAGCATTATGTTTTCCTCTGCCCGGCTTCCAGCGCCAGAAGCTGTTGTTTACGTTCCACGCCCCAGCGATAGCCGGACAGCGCCCCGTCGCTGCGTACCACTCGGTGGCAAGGGATAATCACCGCCAGCCGGTTAGCCGCACAGGCCCCGGCCACAGCCCTTACCGCTTGCGGCTTGCCGATGCGCGTCGCAATATCCTGGTAGCTCACGGTATCCCCCGGCGGGATCGCCCGCAGCGCCTGCCAGACCTGCTGCTGAAACGCCGTGCCCTGAATATCAAGCGGCAAATCAAACTGCCGGACAGGATGCTCTATGAAGCTCACCACCCCGGCCACACGCTGAGCAAAAGCCGGATCGTCCGCGATCAGCGAAGCGTTAGGGAAAAGTCCTTCAAGCTCGGCAATAAGCTCTTCCGGCGAGTTGCCGAGCAGGATCGCGCAAATTCCTCGTTCGCTTTCCGCAGCTAAAAATTCGCCTAGCGTGCAGGTGCCAACGACGAAGCGAACGGTAGCGCTTTCGCCGCCGCGCTGATACTGGCTGGCCGTCATGCCCAGCGCCTCATTGGCCTGACGATAATAATTGCTTCCGGACTGAAAACCTGCGTCAAAAGCCGCGCGAGTGACCTTTTCACCCTGGGTGAGCTGCTCCCGCAGGCGGCGCGCACGAAGCGCCCTTTGCCAGGCGTTCGGCGTCAGGCCGGTGACGCTTTTAAACAGGCGATGAAAATGGAAGGGGCTCATGGCGACCTGGGCAGATAGCGCCTCAAGCGTAAGCGGCTCAGGGCAGGCTTCGATAATGCGGCAGGCCTGAGCTATTCTTTCGATGCGCTGCTGCTCAGGGGGAATTTTATCCGGCTGGCAGCGTTTGCAGGGCCGGAATCCTGCGGCTTTGGCACTTTCCGGCCCGGCAAAATACAGAACGTTTTCACGCAGCGGGCGGCGGGCGCTACAGGAGGGTCGGCAAAAAATGCCGGTTGTTTTTACGGCAAAAACAAACTCGCCGTCGGCGCGGGCATCGCGGGTTTCAACGGCCTGCCAGCGGCTGGCCTCTGCGGCGATGTCATTAAAGTTTTTCATGACTGGCTCCTCTGTTCGCTGTCACCAGATGACTGTGCCAGCCCTGCCGATTCTGGAAACCCACATTCTTGCTTTCTAATTTTACTCGCTTAGCAGGAAAGTTTTAAACTGCGGCGACATCCAGGTCGTGAAACCCTCGCCCTCTTTCGCGATGAGATACACCGCCAGCCCCTCTTTCTGCGCAACCTCTTTGGCTTTTTCCATGCCGAGAACCATCAGGCCGGTATCCCAGCCGTCGGCTTCCATCGCCGTGGTGGCAATCACCGTGGCTGATACCAGTTTATGCTGTATGGGTGCGCCCGTAACGGGATCGATGACGTGAGAAAGGCGTTTGCCTTCCAGCTCGTAATAGTTGCGATAGCTGCCGGAGGTGCTGATGCCGTGGCCGTTTAAATCAACGATGGCCTGCACCGCGTTTTCCCGATCGGTTGGTTTCTGAATGGCCACTCGCCAGGCTTTACCGTCGGCGTTTGTTCCGCGTGTCACTACCGCCCCACCAACCGAGACGAGATAACGGCTAATGCCGTTTTGTTCCATCAGGTGGGCCAAATGATCTGCCGCGAAGCCTTCACCAATAGTAGAAAGATCGACATACAGGCCGGGGAGATCTTTTTGCAGCCACTGCTGTCCGGCTTTATTAATCACCGTCAGATGCTGTAGGCCGGTCAGCGCTTTAGCCGCGTCGATTTGCGCCTGGGTCGGCGTTTTCACCGGCTGCTTGTCCGGGCCAAAGCCCCAGAGATTCACCAGCGGGCCGACCGTAATATCCATCGCGCCAGAGGTTTTAGCGCCGATTCGCAGGGATTCCGTCACGATGTCGCTCATGGCTTCGGTCACCGGATAAGGCTCGGTGCTGCGCGATTGGTTAAAACGGGACAGCGCGGAGTCAGCTTTATAGGTTGAGAGCAGACGATCGTCGCCGTCGAGCTGGGCCTGAATTTGGGTACGCAGCCCGCTCTGCTTAGCAGCGTCTACGCCGGCAATACTCACGCGCCAGAAGGTGCCCATCGTTTTACCTTCCAGCACCAGACCAGCCTCGTCTTTCACCGTCGTGTTATCGCATCCGGCAAGTAATAGCAGCGCTATGGCAAACAGGCCGCGACGTAAAAAATCTCGTTCCATTAGTTTCGTTCTCCAGTTCTGAGGCGCAAGAGTATATCAAAGGGAGAAACGAGGAAGAAAAAGCATGTCGGCCGTTGAGAAAGCGGATAGAAAAAAGGCGCCCGCAGGCGCCTTTTGCAACGAAAGTCGGAATTAGAACTGGTAAACCAGGCCTACACCAACGATATCGTCGGTACCAATGCCAGCGGCACGGGTAAAGTTGTTTTCGTCAACCAGGTTGATTTTGTAATCAACGTAGGTGGACATGTTTTTGTTGAAGTAGTAAGTGGTGCCCACATCAACATATTTCAGCAGATCCTGGTCGCCGTAACCTTCGATGTCTTTACCTTTGGACTGCAGGTATGCCACGGAAGGACGCAGACCGAAGTCGAACTGGTACTGTGCAACGACTTCGAAGTTCTGTGCTTTATTAGCAAAGCCCTGATCGCCAGCGCGAGTTGCGTTGTAGGTCTGGGTGTACTGTGCAGCCAGGTAAACGTTGTTAGCGTCGTATTTCAGACCGCCGGTGTAGGTTTCAGCGCGATCGCCGTTACCCAGCACGTCAGCACGGTTCTGATCGGTAGTACGCTTGGAGCTAGCAACCGCAGTACCTACGCTGAAGCCTTCGCCCAGATCGTAAGTCAGGGAGCCGCCGAAGCCGTCGCCATTCTGACGCTGATAGTCACGGCCGTTAGCGGTCATGCCTTCGCCAGAAGCGCTGCCGTTTTTGCCCTGATACTGCAGAGCAAAGTTCAGGCCATCAACCAGACCGAAGAAGTCGGTATTACGGTAGGTAGCCACGCCGTTAGCACGGGACTGCAGGAAGTTATCAGCACCGTAGGTGTCGCCGCCGAATTCCGGCAGAACGTCAGTCCATGCGGTAACGTCATAAACTACGCCGTAGTTACGACCGTAGTCGAAAGAACCGGCATCACCAAAGCGCAGACCCGCGAATGCTACACGAGTCCAGGAGTTGTTCTCGTTTTCAGCGGAGTTACCCTGAATCTGGTATTCCCACTGGCCGTAACCGGTAAGTTGGTCATTTACCTGAGTTTCGCCTTTGAAGCCCAGACGCATGTAGGTCTGGTCGCCATCTGCGCTCTTGTCGTCAGAGAAGTAGTGCAGGCCATCAACTTTACCGTACAGATCTAATTTGTTGCCGTCTTTGTTATAAATTTCGGCCGCATGAGCGGTGCCTGCTACCAGCAGAGCTGGAACCAGGAGGGACAGTACTTTAACTTTCATGTTATTAACCCTCTGTTATATGCCTTTTTATATGCCACTGCTTACTGATTACCCTCTAATCAGTCGGCAAACTCATTGTCCAAAACAAATACAGAATAATCCAACAACATTATGATACGAAAACCATATAGATGTTTCATTCATCTATATAGATGTATCAAAATGTATATTTGAGGGAACTTTTTTTCGCACAAATAGCTAAAAATATACGCATCATTAATCAAAAAATAATATCACACCATTAAAATCAATGACTTGAAAGCTAACAATCATGTAGCACTGAATGATAAAATTTTTTTACTTTTTATCTATAAAATACATACCGCTATCATCATTAACTTTATTTATTACCGTCATTCAGTTCTGAATGTCTGTTTACCCCTATTTGTACCGGATGCTTGCATCCGGTTTTTTTTACGTTTCTTTACGCAACTTGAATATTTTTGTGCTACACGGCACAAAAAGATAATGACTATTAAGTAATCACCACCCCCTTTCCATTCATAACGCCATAATTTGTCTGAAATTTACTCAAGAAAATATTCTCAAAGCGGTCATCAGCCGCAAATAATACCTCTACGCGCCTCAAAAACCTGTACATAAATAAGACATTCCCGCCTCGTTGCTGTTTCACCCTCGTCTGCTATTTAGGCTACTTATCAATAACCTGGAAATGGCATGATTTATCCTTATACTCCTTGTGAATATAACAGAGACGATGACGCCAGCCCTCGATACAGGTATTCTTAGGGCAGGTGCGTTTGATGCATCACTCACAGCCGTTCCACTTGCCCTGCAGGTACAGCGGTCATTTTTCCTGAGTGGCGAAAGTTCGCCGGGTTACACGCTTATAATGAGTCAGTCTGACGGCATGATCCCTAACAAATTTTCCCTTATTCCCAGCAACATCACGCGCTTCTTCCTGCTGTTGATCGTCGTGCTGTTGGTCGCCATGGGTGTGATGGTACAAAGCGCCGTTAACGCCTGGCTGAAAGATAAAAGCTATCAGATTGTCGACATCACCCATGCGCTGCATAAGCGTATCGATACCTATCGCTATGCCACCTGGCAAATCTACGACAACGTTGCCGCCGCGCCGACCTCCTCAAGCGATGGCCTGCAGGAAACGCGCCTGCGCCAGGACGTGTACTATCTTGAAAAGCCGCGCCGCAAAACCGAAGCGCTCATTTTCGGCTCGCACGACAGCTCCACGCTGGAGATGACCCAGCGCATCTCTACCTACCTCGACACGCTTTGGGGCGCGGAAAATAGCCTCTGGTCGATGTATTACCTGAATGGCCAGGACAACAGCATGATTCTGGTTTCCACGCTGCCTTTAAAGGATCTCTCCTCCGGATTCAAAGAGACGGGCGTTGGCACCATCGTCGATTCACGCCGTGCCGAGATGTTGCAGCAGGCGAACGCGCTAGACGAGCGGGAAAGCTTCTCCCCGCTGCGTAAGCTGACGTGGCAAAACGGCCATTACTTCACGCTGCGCACCACGTTTAACCAGCCGGGGCACCTCGCCACGGTCGTCGCGTTTGATTTACCGATTAACGATCTCATTCCACCAGGGATGTCGCTGGACAGCTTTCAGCTGGAACCAGACGACAGCCTGAACGCCGCACAGGTCGGGGAAAAAGACGACCCTGACAGCGTGAGCATCAACTTCAACAGTGCCCGTATTGAAATCGCTTCGCCGCTGGCCAGCACGCATTTACGTTTGGTCTGGCAGGTCCCGTTTGGCACGCTGCTGATGGATACGCTGCAAAACATTCTGCTGCCGCTGCTGTTGAACATCGGCCTGCTGGCGCTGGCCGTATTCGGTTACACCACGTTTCGCCAGCAGCCAGCACACTCGTCGGAAGTCCCGAGCGGTAACGGGGAACTCCAGGTGCTCCGTGCGCTGAATGAGGAAATCGTCGCCCTGCTGCCGCTCGGCCTGCTGGTACACGATTTAGATGCCAACAGAACGGTGATAAGCAATAAAATTGCCGACCATTTGCTGCCCCACCTGAATTTGCAAAACATCATTGCGATGGCCGATCAGCACCAGGGCGTCATTCAGGCAACCATTAATAACGAACTGTACGAAATTCGTCAGTTTCGCAGCCAGATTGCGCCACGCACGCAGATTTTTGTGATTCGCGATCAGGACCGTGAAATCCTCGTCAACAAAAAGCTCAAACAGGCACAGCGCCTGTACGAGAAAAACCAGCAGGGCCGCGTGGCATTTATGCAGCACATTGGCGAAGCCCTGCAGCTGCCGGTAAAAAATCTGGCCGAGCGAGCGTCCGCTTTTACCACCACCGAGCATAAGCTGCTGGCGAATGAAGCTCAGACCATCGTGCGGCTGGTCGAGGAAATTCAGCTGCTGAACTCGCTGGAGGCGGACACCTGGAAAATGAACGTCACCCGGTTCGCGGTTCAGGCGCTGATAGATGAAGTTGCGCTGGAAATGCTGCCGATTATTAAACGCAAAGGTTTACAGCTGCTGATTAACAACCAGCTCCCTGCGGATGAAGAGCGTCACGGCGATCGCGAGGCGCTGCGCAAAATTCTGCAGTTGCTGCTGCACTACTCGGTGACGACAACGCAGATCGGCAAGATCACTTTAGAAATAAATCAGGAAGAGTCCGCGCCGGACCGTTTGCTATTCCGCGTGCTGGACACCGGTGAAGGGATCGGCAACGATGAAATTGATAACCTGCACTTCCCGTTCCTGAACGAAACCAGCGAAGACCGCTATGGCAAGGCCTACGGCCTGACGTTCTACCTGTGCGATCGGCTTTCACGTAAGCTTGGCGGACACCTGAATATCAAAACCCGTCCGGACATCGGCACGCGCTACAATCTGCACGTCAAAATGACCGCAGAACCGCAGCCGGAAGAGCAGGATGAAAAGCTGCTTGATGAAGTGGTCGCTATGCTGGACATTACCTCCAACGAAGTTCGTCACATCGTGACCCGCCTGCTTGAAAACTGGGGGGCAAACTGCATCACGCCGGATGAAAGATTGGCCAGTCAAGAGTTTGATATCTTCCTGACTGATAATCCGTCTAATCTTACATCTTCGGGATTGCTTTTAAGCGATGATGAAAACGGAATGCGGAAGCTAGGCCCGGGCCAGTTCCGCGTTAATTTCAATATCAGCAATGCGATGCAGGATGCCGTTTTGCAGCTGATAGAAGAGCAGCTGGCGCACGAAGAGATGCCCGAGTCACCTCTGGGCGGTGACGAAAATGCGCAGCTCCATGCCAGCGGCTATTACGCGCTATTTGTCGACACGGTACCGGAAGATGTGAGGAGATTGTATACTGAAGCAGCGATCAGCGATTTTGCTGCGCTGGCGCAGACGGCTCACCGCCTGAAAGGCGTGTTTGCTATGCTCAATCTGGTACCCGGCAAGCAGTTATGTGAAACGTTAGAGCATCACATTCGCGAAAGTGATGCTGCCAACATACAAAAATATACCAGCGATATTGACGCTTACGTCAAGAGTTTGCTGTAGCAAGGTAGCCTATTACATGAACAGTATGAACGTAATTATTGCCGACGACCATCCGATTGTCCTGTTCGGCATTCGTAAATCCCTCGAGCAGATCGAGTGGGTGAATGTTGTCGGTGAGTTTGAAGACTCCACAGCCCTTATCAATAACCTTCCGAAGCTTGACGCACACGTGCTGATCACCGATCTCTCCATGCCTGGTGATAAATACGGCGATGGCATCACGCTGATTAAATACATCAAGCGCCACTTCCCGAACATCTCCATCATCGTGCTGACGATGAATAACAACCCGGCCATTCTGAGCGCCGTGCTGGATCTGGATATCGAAGGGATCGTTCTGAAACAGGGCGCGCCGACCGACCTGCCAAAAGCGCTGGCCGCCCTGCAAAAAGGGAAGAAGTTCACGCCGGAAAGCGTTTCACGCCTGCTGGAAAAAATCAGCGCGGGTGGCTACGGCGACAAGCGTCTGTCTCCTAAAGAGAGCGAAGTGCTGCGCCTGTTTGCTGAAGGCTTCCTGGTGACGGAGATTGCCCGCAAGCTGAACCGCAGTATCAAAACCATCAGCAGCCAGAAGAAATCAGCGATGATGAAGCTGGGCGTGGAAAACGATATTGCGCTGTTGAATTATCTTTCTTCCGTGAGCCTTTCCCCGGCCGATAAAGAGTAATCCCCTTCCCTCACCCTTTCGGGTGAGGGCGTCCTTTCTGCCTGCGCTACATCCTGCCGCTTCTGACTCTCGCCGCATACACCGCCAGCGTCTGCTTGATCACGTCCAGCGTGACGGGTTTTGACAGGCAGCTGTCCATGCCGGACTCAATACAGCGCTGTTTTTCTTCCGCAAGGGCGTTAGCCGTCACTCCAATCACCGGCAAGGTCAGGCCCAGCTGGCGAATGCGCTGCGTCAGGCGATAGCCGTCCATATTCGGCATATTCACGTCGCTCAGCACGATATCAATGTGATTTTTGCTCAGCACGTTCAGCGCGTCGACGCCATCGTTCGCCGTTTTGCACTGATAGCCCAGCGATCCCAGCTGATCGGCCAGCAGGCGGCGATTAATAGGATGATCGTCGACCACCAGGATCATCATGTCGTCATTCTTCTCGCAGGCTTCATCTGGCGCAGGCAGCACCGCCGTGCTGCCCGGCACGTCAACGTCAATGCTGTAAATGCGGCCCAGCAGATTCAGCACATCGTGCGGTGCCGCTACGCTGTGCGCCCAGCAGCCCGGCGCTGTCTCCAGCGGGATGCCGATATGGCGACGGCAGAAGATTATCGCCGCCCGCCCTTTCCACGGCGCTTCCAGCGCATCGTCTGCAATCAGCACGTCGTCGCTGTCCGGCTCTTCGCCAGCGTACGGCCGGGTACGAATATTGTTTTGCTCGAGAAGCGATTCCAGATAGTTGCTGAGCGAGGCGTTGCGCACCGCCAGCCAGACTCGCTTATTCGCCAGCCCGTCAACCTGCGCAAGCGGCGCGGCCTGCGCGGCATACAGCGGAATACGAATCGTAAACTGGCTGCCCATTCCCGCTTCCGTTTCGACGGCAATATCGCCGTCCATCATGCCGATCAGCTTTTCACAAATCGCCAGTCCCAGACCGGTACCCTGGAAGTTACGCTGCACGCCCGTTCCAACCTGGAAGAACGGGTCAAACAGGCGCATGACCTCTTTGGCCGGAATGCCTACGCCGGTATCACGGACCTGGAAGCTAAGATAATCCCCTTTCACCGCGACGTGCAGAATAATGCAGCCCACGTCGGTAAACTTGATGGCATTGCTCAACAGATTGGAAATCACCTGCTGCAGGCGCATCGGATCGCCCTGCAAGGTCAGCGGCACATCCGGTTCGATAAAGCAGTAAAGGCCGAGCTGCTTGCGCACCACCAGCGGCAAATAGTTCGCCGTGATATGGCTCATCACCTCGCGCGGGGAGAACTCGCGCGGCTCAATTTTCAGCTGCTCGGATTCAATCTTCGAGAAATCGAGAATATCGCTGATGATTTTCAGCAGCAGGCTGGAGGAGTTATTCATCGCCGTCACCAGCCTGTCTACCCCTTTCGGCAGCTGCTTGGTTTGCAGCAGATCGAGGTTGCCGATAATCCCGTACAGCGGCGTGCGCAGCTCGTGGCTGACGGTCGCCAGGAACATGGATTTTGACTGGCTAGCCTGCTCGGAAGCCTGCGCCATTTCCTGCAGCGACTCTTCCATTTTTACGCGGGCGCTCACGTCCACCAGCACGCAAATCGCCACGTTTTCATTGCGGTAGCGCGAATGTACAAAGCTGATTTGCAGGTTTGTATGGTTGCTGGTCACCACGTCGACAAAGTTAACCTGCTGCCCGCAGATAATCTGCGTCAGCCGCTGCCGGTCTTCATGTGTCAGCATATTGAGATAGTTATGCGCCAGCTCGTTGCTCAGAATATTGGTGCCGTCCTGGGTTCGCAGGATGCAAATGCCCACCGGTGCCGAAGCCACAATCTTGCGGTTAAACTGCTCGTGCTCTTCCAGGCGCTGCGCGTCATTTTCCGCGGGGATAAATATCCTGCGCTCATAGACCCGCGCCAGCGTGAACAAAATAATCCCCATCAGCACGTTGAGCAGCACCGCGTTCAGGATCAGCATACGAATGCGCTCAAGCACCATATCAACGGGCACGGAATAGATAACGCTCAGCGACGAAGGCGGAAGATTTTTCTTCAGCACCAGCTCTTTAAAGCCCGAGGTATAGCCGAACCAGGAACGTTCCTGCACCCAGCGGGCATCCGGCTCGATCTTCGTTTCCGGACCGGTGAGCGCAATCAGCGGATGACTGTTTTCGTCGAGGATGGTCACCCCAACCGGCAGCGTGCCAGGCGTGAGGAAGTTTTCCATGCGCACGGTTTGCTCTACGCCGAGCAGCGCCTGCAGCCGGTTAGCCAGATACACCGGCGTCAGCGTGTAAAAATAGCCGATGCCCGGACGCGGCCCCTGGCCAATCCAGTAAATGCTGTTGCTGCGTTCATCCTGCGGTGCGTTGCGGTATTTCAGAATGCGCTCGTGCAGCGTTTTCAGCGCTTTTTCCCTTTCCAGCGGCATATCCCGCAGGCCAAAGTCCGCCATGCACAGGTTATCGCCGCCAATCAGGAAAACGCGATTGAGATCGTAAGCCGCAGAGAAATTATCGCGCCAGTAGCGCAGGAACCAGGCCAGCGACTGCAATGAACTGCGCCACGAGGCGCTGACGGCGGAGCAGTCCGAATCCGGGAACAGCGGCATGAAATTAGGCGTTTCGACTTTGCTGTCGTCTCTTTCAATCGCAGGCAGCACGCCGTTGGTGGCGCTCAGCCGATTTTCCGCAATGTACTTCAGCTCTTTGACCACGTCAGAAGTGCGCTGGATATAGCGCTGCGCCTGGTCAAAGCTAATATTGAATTCCTGGCGAATATCCGACTCTTTTTCATGCAGAGCATTCACGATATAGAACACCGAAAAGAGTGCGATAAGCAGCCAGAGCAGCAGCGCCAGCGCCCGGAACAGATAGCGGGAAACTTTTAGTGTGGTGCGAAAAGAGACGAGATATTTCAAATTAAGCCTGGTAGCACTTAGCCAAAACGTAGGATGCCGATAAGGTAGCCGCAAAACCCGCACCTCGCAACGGCAAAGAGTTTCGGCGCGCCGGCGGATATTGAGAAGATCGTGGCCAGGCCCGGAAGGCACCGGCCACCAATCACGGCTATCAGAACTTTTCGATAACCTTAAAGTGCATCAGCACCAGCGTCATGTCCGGGGAGAACAGATCGTAGGTTTCAAAAAAGCGCTGATGCTCTTTGCGCCAGTAGGCCAGCGTGCGATCGCCTTCACCTTCCGCAAGGGCGTGAGCTTCGTTTACCTCGCTAAAGGTGCTCATTTCAACCGTGGTCAGTTCAATCGCACAGACCGGCTCGTTCTTACCGTCCACCACCACAAAGATATCGCCAGGCTGCGCGATACCTTCGCCGTCCAGGTTGGAACAGGTTGCGGTTTTCACGCCTTCAAGCACCAGCTTAACCAGATCATCCGCCTGTCGCTCGGTATCACCGAATGCCCAGCGCTCTACGTTTTCATACTTTTCAGGGATAGCCATAAGCCCTACCTTTTTCATTAAGCCATGAATACAAAACGCCCGATGCGGTGCATCAGGCGTTTTAAGGGTTGAAGCCTCAACCAGGATGCGTCATTTCAGACGGCAACCTGCGGATTACTCGTCCGCGTCGTCCGCCGCATCGTCGTCACTTTCTGCTTCCGGCGCAATATCGTCATCGCCTTCCGCAGCCGTGCCGTCGATGGCATCCAGCTCTTCTTCATCAACCGGTTCAGCCACGCGCTGTAGACCCACAACGTTTTCATCTTCCGCGGTGCGGATGAGGATAACGCCCTGCGTGTTACGGCCCACGACGCTCACCTCAGATACGCGGGTACGCACCAGCGTGCCTGCATCGGTGATCATCATGATCTGGTCGGTATCTTCCACCTGCACCGCGCCTACGACGCTGCCGTTACGCTCGGTAACCTTGATAGAGATAACGCCCTGTGTAGCACGAGATTTGGTTGGGTACTCGTCTGCGGCGGTACGTTTACCGTAGCCGTTCTGCGTGACGGTCAGGATAGAACCTTCGCCGCGCGGAATGATCAGGGAAACGACTTTATCCTCGCCCGCAAGCTTGATACCGCGAACGCCCGTTGCGGTACGGCCCATGGTACGAACGGCGTCTTCTTTGAAGCGCACCACTTTACCGGCGGCGGAGAACAGCATCGCTTCGTCCTGACCGTTGGTCAGGTCAACGCCAATCAGCTCGTCGCCCTCGTTGAGGTTAACGGCGATGATGCCCGCTGAACGAGGACGGCTGAAGTCGGTCAGCGCGGTTTTCTTCACGGTACCGCTGGCGGTCGCCATAAAGACGTTGATGCCTTCTTCGTATTCGCGTACCGGCAGGATCGCGGTGATACGTTCGTTGGCTTCCAACGGCAGAAGGTTAACGATTGGACGGCCACGGGCACCGCGGCTCGCTTCCGGCAGTTGATAAACCTTCATCCAGTACAGGCGACCACGGCTGGAGAACAGCAGAATCGTGTCGTGGGTGTTGGCCACCAGCAGGCGGTCGATAAAGTCTTCTTCTTTAATACGTGCGGCAGATTTACCTTTCCCGCCGCGACGTTGCGCTTCGTAATCGGTCAGCGGCTGATACTTCACATAGCCCTGATGAGACAGGGTGACCACCACGTCTTCCTGGTTGATCAGGTCTTCAATGTTGATATCAGCGGTGTTCGCGGTGATTTCGGTACGACGGTTGTCACCAAACTGGTCGCGCATGGCTTCCAGCTCTTCGCGGATAACTTCCATCAGGCGCTCGGCGCTGCCCAGAATGTGCAGCAGCTCAGCAATCTGTTCCAGCAGCTCTTTGTACTCGTCGAGCAGTTTTTCGTGCTCAAGGCCGGTCAGCTTCTGCAAACGCAGATCCAGAATCGCCTGCGCCTGCTGTTCGGTCAGGAAGTACTGGCCGTCGCGAATACCGAACTCTGGCTCCAGCCACTCAGGACGAGCGGCGTCGTCACCGGCGCGTTCCAGCATCGCAGAAACGTTGCCCAGATCCCATGAACGGGCGATCAGGCCAGCTTTCGCTTCGGCAGCGTTTGGCGAGTGGCGGATCAGTTCGATAATCGGGTCGATGTTAGCCAGCGCAATCGCCAGGCCTTCAAGGATGTGCGCACGATCGCGAGCTTTACGCAGTTCGAAGATGGTACGACGCGTCACCACTTCACGGCGGTGGCGCACAAACGCCGAAAGAATCTCTTTCAGGTTCATGATCTTCGGCTGGCCATGGTGCAGAGCAACCATGTTGATACCGAAGGAGGTTTGCAGCTGGGTCTGGGAGTAGAGGTTGTTCAGCACAACTTCGCCCACCGCATCGCGTTTGATTTCGATAACGATGCGCATCCCGTCTTTATCTGACTCATCGCGCAGGGCGCTGATGCCCTCAACGCGTTTGTCTTTCACCAGCTCGGCGATTTTTTCGATCAGACGGGCTTTGTTCACCTGGTACGGGATTTCGTGAACGATGATCGTTTCACGCCCCGTTTTGGCATCGGCTTCAACTTCTGCGCGCGCGCGAATGTAGATTTTGCCACGTCCGGTGCGGTAAGCCTCTTCAATGCCGCGACGGCCATTAATGATGGCAGCCGTTGGGAAGTCAGGGCCCGGGATGTGTTCCATCAGCCCTTCTACGCTGATGTCTTCATCTTCAATGTAGGCCAGGCAGCCGTTAATCACTTCGGTGATGTTGTGCGGCGGGATGTTGGTCGCCATACCGACCGCGATACCGGAGGAGCCGTTAACCAGCAGGTTCGGGATCTTGGTTGGCATTACGTCAGGAATTTTCTCGGTGCCGTCGTAGTTATCGACGAAATCCACCGTGTCTTTTTCCAGGTCGGCCATCAGCTCGTGGGCGATCTTCGACATACGGATTTCCGTATAACGCATCGCTGCGGCGGAGTCGCCGTCCACGGAGCCGAAGTTACCCTGGCCATCGACCAGCATGTAACGCAAAGAGAATGGCTGCGCCATACGTACGATTGTGTCATAAACGGCGGTATCACCATGAGGGTGGTATTTACCGATTACGTCACCAACGACACGGGCGGATTTTTTGTATGCTTTATTCCAGTCATTGCCCAATACGTTCATGGCGTAAAGTACGCGACGGTGTACCGGCTTGAGTCCATCGCGGACATCTGGCAGTGCGCGGCCGACAATAACCGACATCGCGTAATCCAGATACGAGCTCTTCAGCTCTTCCTCAATGTTGACCGGTGTAATTTCTCTGGCAAGGTCGCTCATGTAACCGCTATCCCTCTACTGTGTCCCGGATTCAAAGGTCGCAAATTATAACACAAGCGGCGCGTAGGGGGGAAACCTGAACGCGTTTGCACGGCGCTTTATTCATTGCCCGAGGCTGATATACTCCCCAGTCTTCACGAGCAAGGAGTGAGAGTCCCGATGAATGCCGAAAACCAACCGGTAACCCAAAACGTCGATCATGACGAAATCGCCAAATTCGAAGCCGTTGCCTCACGCTGGTGGGATCTGGAAGGCGAATTCAAGCCGCTGCACCGCATTAACCCGCTGCGCCTGGGTTACATTTCCCAACGCGCCGGTGGCCTGTTTGGCAAGAAAGTGCTCGACGTAGGCTGCGGCGGAGGCATTCTGGCCGAAAGCATGGCTCGCGAAGGCGCCACGGTAACCGGGCTGGATATGGGCTTTGAGCCGCTACAGGTGGCACGCCTGCACGCGCTGGAAAGCGGAATTCAGGTGGAATACGTGCAGGAAACCGTTGAGCACCACGCTGAGCAACATGCGGGGCTTTATGATGTCGTCACCTGTATGGAAATGCTCGAGCACGTTCCCGATCCGCAGTCCGTGGTGAAGGCCTGCGCCAGGCTGGTTAAGCCGGGCGGCCATGTGTTCTTCTCGACGCTAAACCGCAACGGCAAATCCTGGCTGATGGCGGTGGTCGGCGCGGAATATATTCTGCGTATGGTGCCCAAGGGCACACACGACGTGAAGAAGTTCATCAAGCCCGCCGAGCTGTTAGCCTGGGTGGACGCCACGCAGCTGCGCGAACGTCATATGACCGGCCTGCACTTTAATCCCATTACCAACAAATTTAGCCTCGGACCCGGTGTAGATGTTAACTACATGTTGCATACAGAGAGTTAATTAACCGTCCGTTATAGGTTAATGCGCTGGATTTTGCGCAGCGTCAGGTTGCGCAATTATCCATTAAGTTTAAGAAATCAGCACTCGATCAAAAATATCATTTTTTTTGCATCCCATTGACAATTGTCACAGGCCTTATGTGCCGTGGACTTAGCGAAATTCAGCCTGTCACAACCTCAAATCATTGCCGAAATCAATACTTGTTCTCAGCGGATTAGTTACTAGAATACTCACCATATAGCGGTAGCAAATTCCTAAACCCCCTACATATAGTATTTATCCACAATGTTAGTCACAAGACGCCAACTGTGGATAAACGGGGGACTTTTTCATTTCACGGACAGGTATAACCCACATGAATCAGAGTCTGCTGGTTACAAAACGTGAC
Source organism: Buttiauxella sp. (assembly GCA_036489025.1). Lineage (GTDB taxonomy): Bacteria > Pseudomonadota > Gammaproteobacteria > Enterobacterales > Enterobacteriaceae > Dryocola. Next base: position 55,991 of record DASXGN010000025.1, on the reverse strand, counting down.
GGTCGCACCGAGCGCATCGATCTGGATAAAATCCATCGAGTTCTTGACTGGGCTGCCGAAGGGCTTAATAACGTTTCAGTTTCGCAGGTCGAACTGCGTTCCCACATCCAGTTTTATGACGGCATCAAAACCTCTGATATTCATGAAACCATTATCAAAGCCGCCGCGGATTTAATCTCCCGCGAAGCGCCGGACTACCAGTATCTTGCCGCGCGCCTGGCCATCTTCCACCTGCGCAAAAAAGCCTACGGCGAGTTTGAGCCGCCAAAACTGTTCAACCACGTTGTCAAAATGATTGAGCTGGGCAAGTACGATCAGCATCTGCTGGAAGACTACACGGAAGAAGAGTTCAAGCAGATGGACGATTTTATCGACCATGAACGTGACATGAGCTTCTCCTACGCGGCGGTTAAACAGCTGGAAGGCAAATATCTCGTCCAGAACCGCGTGACCGGCGAAATCTACGAAAGCGCCCAGTTCCTCTATATTCTGGTCGCCGCCTGCCTGTTCTCTGGCTACCCGCGTGAAACACGTCTGAGCTACGTGAAGCGTTTCTATGACGCGATTTCCACTTTCAAAATTTCTCTGCCTACGCCGATTATGTCCGGCGTGCGCACCCCGACTCGTCAGTTCAGCTCCTGCGTGCTGATCGAGTGCGGCGACAGCCTGGACTCCATCAACGCCACTTCGAGCGCAATTGTGAAATACGTTTCCCAGCGTGCGGGCATCGGCATCAACGCCGGTCGCATCCGTGCTCTGGGCAGCCCAATTCGCGGCGGTGAAGCCTTCCACACCGGCTGTATCCCGTTCTACAAGCACTTCCAGACCGCGGTGAAGTCCTGCTCTCAGGGCGGCGTGCGCGGCGGAGCAGCAACGCTGTTCTACCCGATGTGGCATCTGGAAGTTGAAAGCCTGCTGGTGTTGAAAAACAACCGCGGCGTCGAAGGCAACCGCGTCCGTCATATGGACTACGGCGTGCAGATCAACAAGCTGATGTACACCCGCCTGCTGAAGGGCGAAGACATCACCCTGTTCAGCCCGTCCGACGTACCGGGCCTGTACGATGCGTTCTTCGCCGACCAGGAAGAGTTTGAGCGTCTGTACACTCAATACGAAAAAGACAGCAGCATCCGCAAGCAGCGCGTGAAAGCGGTGGAACTGTTCTCCCTGATGATGCAGGAACGTGCCTCTACCGGCCGGATCTACATTCAGAACGTTGACCACTGCAACACCCACAGCCCGTTCGATCCGGCTATCGCACCGGTTCGCCAGTCCAACCTGTGTCTGGAAATCGCGCTGCCAACCAAGCCGCTGAATGACGTCAACGATGAAAACGGCGAAATCGCGCTGTGTACGCTGTCCGCTTTCAACCTGGGCGCCATCAATAGCCTGGACGAGCTGGAAGAAATGGCCGTGCTGGCCGTTCGCGCTCTGGATGCGCTGCTGGACTACCAGGACTACCCGATTCTGGCGGCCAAACGCGGCGCCATGGGCCGTCGTACCCTGGGCATTGGCGTCATCAACTTCGCCTACTACCTGGCGAAGCACGGCGTGCGCTACTCCGACGGCAGCGCCAACAACCTGACGCACAAAACCTTCGAAGCCATTCAGTTCTATCTGCTGAAGGCCTCCAACGAGCTGGCGAAAGAGCAAGGTGCCTGCCCGTGGTTCAATGAAACCACCTACGCGAAGGGCATCCTGCCTATCGACACCTACAAAAAAGACCTGGATGCTATCAGCAACGAGCCGCTGCATCTGGACTGGGAAGGGCTGCGCGAGGCCATCAAAACCCACGGCCTGCGTAACTCCACGCTGTCCGCGCTGATGCCGTCTGAAACCTCCTCGCAGATTTCGAACGCCACCAACGGCATTGAGCCACCGCGCGGACACATCAGCATTAAAGCGTCCAAAGATGGTATCCTGCGCCAGGTCGTACCGGATTACGAAGCGCTCAAAAACAACTATGAGCTGCTGTGGGAGCTGCCGAACAACGACGGTTACCTGCAGCTGGTTGGGCTGATGCAGAAGTTTATCGACCAGTCGATCTCTGCCAACACCAACTACGATCCGTCGCGCTTCCCGTCGGGTAAAGTGCCGATGCAGCAGCTGCTCAAAGACCTGCTCACCGCCTATAAGTTCGGCGTCAAAACGCTGTACTACCAAAACACCCGTGACGGCGCGGAAGACTCGCAGGATGACCTGGCACCTTCAATCCAGGACGATGGCTGCGAAAGCGGCGCATGTAAAATCTAACGTAAAATCCCCTCACCTCGCTGAGGGGATTTTTTCGACGCATCACAGGATTTAACCCCATGGCTTACACCACTTTTTCACAGACGAAAAACAACCAGCTTGCCGAGCCGATGTTCTTTGGCCAACCGGTGAACGTGGCGCGCTACGATCAGCAAAAATATGACATCTTCGAAAAGCTGATCGAAAAGCAGCTGTCCTTCTTCTGGCGTCCGGAAGAAGTTGACGTCGCCCGCGACCGCATTGACTTCCAGGCCCTGCCGGAACACGAAAAGCACATCTTCATCAGCAACCTGAAATACCAGACGCTGCTCGACTCCATTCAGGGCCGCAGTCCGAACGTTGCTCTGCTGCCGCTGATCTCCATTCCCGAGCTGGAAACCTGGGTCGAAACCTGGGCGTTCTCCGAGACGATTCACTCGCGCTCTTACACGCACATCATCCGCAACATCGTGAACGACCCGGCGATTGTTTTTGACGACATCGTCACTAACGAAGAGATCCTCAAGCGCGCCAAGGACATTTCCGGCTACTACGATGATCTGATCCAGATGACCAGCTACTGGCACCTGCTCGGCGAAGGCACGCATAACATCAATGGCAAAACCGTCACCGTTAACCTGCGCGCGCTGAAAAAGCAACTGTACCTGTGTCTGATGAGCGTCAACGCGCTGGAAGCCATTCGCTTCTACGTCAGCTTTGCCTGCTCCTTTGCCTTCGCCGAGCGCGAGCTGATGGAAGGCAACGCCAAAATCATCAAGCTGATTGCCCGCGACGAAGCGCTGCACCTGACCGGCACCCAGCACATGCTGAACCTGATGCGCTCGGGCGAAGACGATCCGGAAATGGCCGAGATTGCACAAGAATGCCGCCAGGACTGCTACGACCTGTTCGTGCTGGCCGCCGAGCAGGAAAAAGAGTGGGCCAGCTACCTGTTCCGCGACGGTTCAATGATCGGCCTGAACAAAGACATCCTGTGTCAGTACGTGGATTACATCACCAATATCCGCATGCAGGCCGTGGGCCTGGAGCTGCCGTTTAAAACGCGTTCGAACCCTATCCCGTGGATCAACGCGTGGCTGGTGTCTGACAACGTGCAGGTTGCTCCGCAGGAAGTGGAAGTCAGCTCCTACCTCGTCGGCCAGATCGACTCCGAGGTCAACACCGACGATTTAAGTGATTTCCAGCTGTAATCGATGAGTCGTATTACGTTACGCATCACCGGAACCCAGCTGCTGTGTCAGGAGGAACATCCTTCCCTGCTCGCGGCGCTGGAATCCCACCAGGTTAACGTCGAGTACCAGTGCCGGGAAGGCTACTGCGGCTCGTGCAGAACGCGGCTGGTGGCGGGAGAAGTGCAGTGGCTCACCGAACCGCTGGCCTTTATCCAGTCCGGCGAGATTCTCCCCTGCTGCTGCAAAGCGCGGGGAGACATTGAAATCGAGATGTAAAAAAGGGCCGCTTAGCGGCCCTTTTGTTTATTTATTACTGCTGCTGTAAAAACTGCACGCCCTTATCGGGGAAGTCGGTAAATAAGCCGTCCACGCCCGCCTGGTAATAAAGGACGTCGAACAGCTGATTGACATCGCTAACGTACTCCGGCAAAGCGTCGGCCCTCACGGTGTACGGATGCACGGCCATGCCGCTGGCATGCGCTTCCTTCACCATCGCGGTCAGCTTCACGTTGCCCTTTGAGGAACCTTCCGCGACCAGCATATGATAGTCCGGGCCGATGCCGTCGGCGTACCGGGCAATCTGCTTCATCGCGCCGGGCTTGAACATCCAGTCGTAGCTGTAGTTAACCCACCTGCCGTCGGCCTGTTTCTGCTGGGTTTCATGCCAGTCGGTCCAGGCGATAAGCTGCACCAGCTTCAGGTCCATGCCCAGCTTCGGCTCCAGCGTGGTTTTAATCCGCTTGAGCTCCTCGGCGTCAAAGCACTGCAAATAGACCTTATCCTGCCTGCCGGTGTAGCCGTACTGCTTCAGCACCGCGAGGGTTTTCGCCGCGATATCCTTGCCTTCCTGATGGTGGAACCAGGGCGCTTTTATCTCCGGATAAATGCCGATGTTCTTCCCGGTGGAGTGGTTCAGCCCCTGAACGAACTCAATCTCTTCTTCGAAGGTGTGCACTCTGAAATCAGATTTGCCCATCGGGAAGCGGCCGGGGAAAGTCTGCACGGTTTTACCGTTCTCAATGTCAAAACCTTCAGTAAATTTCAGAGACTTGATCTCATCGAGAGTGAAATCAATGGCGTAATAGCGCCCGTCCTTGCGCGCCCTGTCGGGGAAACGCTGAGCCACGTCGGTGACGCGATCCAGGTAATGGTCGTGCAGCACCACCAGCCTGTCGTCTTTGGTCATCACCAGATCCTGCTCAAGATAGTCCGCGCCCTGCGCGTAGGCCATCGCCTTGGCCGGCAGCGTGTGCTCCGGCAAATAGCCGCTGGCCCCGCGATGGGCGATGACAATTTTGTCCGACGCGTGGGCGAAAGTGCCGGCGGTTGCCACCAGCACCATGCCCGCGAGAAGTGATTTTACAAACATAATCGCGCGCTCCCGTTAGCCGTTTTTAGCCAGCTTGTCATGATGCTGCCGGTTCTCGCCGATCATCACCACCACCAGCAGAATCACCGCCAGCACGCTGCCGCCAATCATCACCATAAAGCCGCCGTCCCAGCCGAAGAAATCCACGGTGTAGCCGACAATGGCGCTGGCGGCGACTGAACCGCCGAGATAGCCGAACAGGCCGGTAAAGCCCGCCGCCGTTCCCGCCGCTTTTTTAGGCGCCAGCTCCAGCGCGTGCAGGCCAATCAGCATGACCGGGCCGTAAATCAGGAAGCCGATGATAATCATGCAGGCCATATCCACGCCCGGATTGCCCGGAGGATTAAGCCAGTAAACCACGGTGGCGATCGTCACCAGAATCATAAAGAACACGCCGGTCGCGCCGCGGTTACCCCTGAACACCTTATCCGACATCCAGCCGCACAGCAGCGTTCCCGGTATACCCGCGTACTCATAGAAGAAGTAGGCCCAGGAGGATTTATCGATGGCGAAATGCTTCACCTCTTTCAGGTAGGTTGGCGACCAGTCGAGAATGCCGTAGCGCAGCAGGTAGACAAAAACGTTGGCAATGGCGATATACCACAGCAGACGGTTCGGCAGAATGTACTGCATGAAGATCTGCTTCGCGGTCAGCTCTTCTTCAGCTTCCTCGTTGTAATCGTCCGGGTAGTCGTTTTTGTACTCCTCAATCGGCGGCAGCCCACAGGATTGCGGCGTATCACGCATTAAACCGAACGCAATCAGCGCCACCAGAATGGCTGCAAAAGCAGGCATATACAGCGCGGCGTGCCAGTCGTTAAACCACGCCATCCCCAGCAGGAATAGCAAAGGTGGAATACCACCGCCGACGTTATGCGCGCAGTTCCAGACGGAAACAATACTGCCGCGCTCTTTCTGCGACCACCAGTGAACCATGGTGCGACCGCACGGCGGCCAGCCCATTCCCTGGAACCAGCCGCACAGGAAGAGCAGTACAAACATCACCGCAATGCTCGATGTCGCCCAGGGCACAAAGCCCATAAACAGCATCACCGCGGCGGCAAGAATCAGCCCGGCGGGCAGGAAGACTCGAGGATTGGAGCGGTCGGACACCGACCCCATGATGAACTTTGAGAAACCGTAGGCGATAGAGATCCCCGACAGCGCAAAGCCCAGATCCCCACGTGAGAAGCCCTGCTCAACCAGATACGGCATGGCAAGGGTAAAGTTTTTACGCACCAGATAGTAAGCGGCGTAGCCGAAGAAAATACCCATGAAGATTTGCCAGCGCAAACGTCGATAGGTCGGATCGATATGTTCTGTCTTCAACCGGGGCTGATGCGCGGCAGGTTTAAAAATACTCAGCATAAATGCCTCCGTGGCAGTTTTTGTTATGCAATGTTCTTTTGCGAGCGCATGTTAATAATTATCGCCTCCGTTTAGTGTGAAACATCGCACATCACGTTACATTTTTATTACAAATTAGCGAAAAGGTGCATGCCATCACACTTTACTTTCGTTTGTGTGCGAATTTGTTCGATATCAAACATTGAAAAGCGTTTCTGTGGCTGAATGGATCCCAGGTAAATCTCGCGGAGTGGAGTATGGCGATGGGCATGAAAGAAATGGACGTCATTATTATCGGCGGAGGCGCAACCGGCGCGGGCATTGCGAGGGACTGCTCCCTGCGAGGCCTGCGCGTTTTGCTGCTTGAGCGGCACGATATTGCCACCGGCGCAACGGGCCGCAATCACGGCCTGCTCCACAGCGGCGCCCGCTATGCGTTAACCGACGGTGAATCCGCGAAGGAATGCATTGAGGAAAATCAAATCCTCAAGCGCATCGCCCGCCACTGTATTGAGCGCACCGACGGCCTGTTTATCACCCTCCCCGAAGACGATCTGGCCCTTCAAAGCACGTTTATCGATGCCTGCCAGCTGGCCGGAATAGACGCCCAGCCGCTCAGTCCGAAAGAAGCCCTGCGGCTCGAACCCGCCGCTAACCCGGCTCTTATCGGTGCCGTGCGCGTGCCCGACGGCACCGTCGATCCGTTCCGCCTCACGGCGGCCAACATGCTGGACGCCAGGGAACACGGCGCGGAGATGCTGACCGGGCAGGAAGTCATCGGCCTGATTCGCGAGGCCGAACGAGTTATCGGCGTACGCGTCTACGACCATAAAACCCGGCAGCGTCGGGATCTGTACGCGGCGGTCGTGGTCAATGCGGCGGGGATTTGGGGGCAGCGCATTGCCGAATATGCCGATTTATCCATTCGTATGTTTCCCGCCAAAGGGTCTTTGCTGATCCTCGGCCATCGTATCAACAACATGGTGATCAACCGCTGCCGCAGACCTGCCGACGCAGACATTCTGGTGCCCGGCGATACTATTTCCCTGATTGGCACCACTTCCACCCACGTTGACTACGACCAGATTGACGATATGCGAGTCACGCCGCAGGAAGTGGATATTTTGATTCGCGAGGGGGCAAAGCTGGCTCCTGAGCTGGCAGAAACGCGCATCCTGCGGGCTTACGCAGGGGTTCGTCCCCTGGTGGCCAGCGACAACGATCCCACAGGGCGCAGCGTTAGCCGGGGCATTGTGCTGTTCGATCACGCGAAGCGCGACGGCATGGAAGGCTTCATTACGATTACCGGCGGCAAGCTGATGACCTATCGCCTGATGGCCGAGTGGGCCACCAACGCCGTCTGCGAAAAGGTTGGCAACGGCAGGCCGTGCACCACGGCGGCGGTTCCTCTCCCCGGTTCCGGGCATTCGCCGGAGGAAACGCTCAGCAAAGTTATCGCCCTGCCTCCGACCATTCGCCGCTCGGCGGTCTGGCGTCACGGCGATCGGGCCGATCGGCTCCTGGCGGGCGACCGCCTGAGCAACAGCCTGGTCTGCGAATGTGAGGCCGTTACCGCCGGGGAAGTCCGCTACGCGGTCAACAGGCTTGCCGTCAGCAGCCTGGGCGATTTACGCCGCAGAACTCGCGTGGGCATGGGCACCTGTCAGGGCGAGCTTTGCGCCTGCCGCGCCGCGGGGCTGCTGCAACGCTTCGGCACGGCAACGCCTGCCCAGTCGCTGGACGGCCTTTCTATTTTTCTCAACGAGCGCTGGAAAGGCGTTCGCCCTATCGCCTGGGACGATGCGCTGCGGGAAAGTGAATTCACCGCCTGGGTTTACCAGGGGCTCTGCGGGCTAAAAAAAGGATCGCCACAATGAAATTCGACAGCCTGATTATCGGTGGAGGTTTAGCGGGCCTGGTATGCGGCATTCGCCTGGCCGAAGCAGGCCAGCGCTGCGCCATTATCAGCCGCGGACAGAGCGCCCTGCATTTCTCTTCCGGCTCGCTGGACCTGCTTGCGGAACTCCCCGACGGCAGTCCGGTAGCGGAACCACTTGCCGCTCTGGATACCCTTAAGCAACAGGCGCCTCAGCATCCGTACAGCTTGATGGGTGCGGAAAATGTCCGCCGCTATGCCGCCGAAAGCGAGCGGTTATTTGCCCGCAGCGATATCGAGATGCAGGGCAGCCATCTACAAAACCATCAGAGAATCACGCCGCTCGGCACCCAAAGAGCAACATGGCTCAGCCCGCCTGAAATCCCCGTAGCCCCGCTGCCGTGGAAGCGCATAACCGTCGTTGGCATTGCTGGATTTCTGGATTTCCAGACCGAGCTGGTGGCCGGGTCGCTGGCTGAAAGCCAGATTGATGTGCAGACGGCAGAGCTTACGCTTCCGGCGCTGGACGTTTTGCGCAACAACCCCAGCGAGTTTCGCGCCGCCAACATCGCCCGCGTGCTGGAGATACCGGAGCAGCAGGGCTTATTTATCGAAGAGCTCAGAACGCTGGCGAAAGAGGCCGAAGCCCTGTTCCTGCCCGCCTGCCTTGGCAGCGAGGATTCGCGGGCCTTTCAGGCAATCAGCAGCCAGCTTCCCTGCCCGCTTCGCCTGCTGCCCACGCTGCCGCCTTCGGTGCTCGGCATCAGATTATTTACCCAGCTTCGCCGCCGCTTCCAGCAGCTCGGCGGTTTGATCATGCCGGGCGATGCGGTGCTGAGCGCCGAATTTAATCGCCAAAGCGTCAGCGCCATTTTCACGCGTAATCATGCCGAAGTGCCCCTGCGGGCGAAGAACGTTATTCTCGCCAGCGGCAGCTTTTTCAGCGGCGGACTGGCGGCAAAATTCAGCGGCATCCGGGAACCTATTTTTGGCCTGGATATTCAGGCTCCGGCAACGCGTGAAGAGTGGTGCCATGAGGACTTCTTCAGCCCGCAGCCCTACCTGCAGGCTGGCGTCTCGGTCGACGATAGCTTCCGCCCCGCGCGCGCCGGGCAGCGTATCGAAAACCTCTACGCAATTGGCTCAGTGCTGGCCGGTTTCGATCCGCTGCAACAGGGCTGCGGCGCGGGCGTTTCCCTCACCGGCGCGCTGCACGTCGCACAACAAATTCTCACCGCTCAGGAGGCCCGCGCATGAGCCTGCTCGACGAAACCAGCTTTGAAAACTGCATAAAATGCACCGTCTGCACGACCGCTTGTCCGGTAAGCCGCGTCAACCCGGATTACCCCGGCCCCAAACAGTCCGGCCCGGACGGCGAGCGCCTGCGCCTGAAGGACGCTGCGCTGTACGATGAGGCGCTTAAATACTGCACCAACTGCAAACGCTGCGAAGTCGCCTGCCCTTCCGACGTGAAGATTGGCGATATTATCCAGCGTGCAAAAGCCCGCTACGGCAAACCGAAATTTAACCTGCGGGATGCCATTCTCAGCCATACGGACCTGATGGGCACCCTTTCCACGCCGTTTGCCCCGCTGGTGAATACGGCGACATCGATAAAACCCGTGCGCGGCCTGCTGGATAAAACGCTGGGCATCGACGGGCACCGCGAGCTGCCAAAATATTCGACCGGAACCTTTCGCCAGTGGTACCGCAGGCAAAAGACCGCTCAGCAGGCATTCCCGGAGCAGGTTGCATTTTTCCACGGCTGCTACGTGAACTACAACCATTCCCAGCTTGGTAAAGATCTGCTGCGCGTGATGAACGCCCTGGGTTTTGGCGTGCAGCTGCTTGAGCGGGAAAAATGCTGCGGCGTGCCGCTGATTGCCAACGGCTTTATCGAGAAGGCCAAAAAGCAGGCCGGGGTTAACGCCGAATCGCTGCGCAAGGCGGTGCTGGAACGCAATCTGCCGGTGATTGCCACCTCATCGACCTGCACCTTTACCCTGCGCGATGAGTATCCGCACGTGCTTGGCGTTGACACTCGCCCGATGCGCAGCCATATCGAACTGGCCACGCGGTTTATCTGGAAGCAGCTGGAGGCGGGCCGGGAGCTGAAGCTGGAGGCGCAGCCGCTGCGTATTGCTTACCACACGCCGTGCCACATGGAAAAAATGGGCTGGTCTTTGTATACGCTGGATTTGCTCCGTCGCCTGCCCGGCGTAGAGCTCACCGTGCTGGAGTCGCAGTGCTGCGGCATCGCCGGGACTTACGGCTTCAAAAAAGAGAACTATTCGACGGCGCAGCGTATCGGCGCGCCGCTCTTTGAACAGATAGAAAACAGCGGTGTCGATCTGGTGGTCACCGACTGTGAAACCTGCAAATGGCAGATTGAGATGTCGACCAGCAAAAAATGCGAGCACCCGATAACCCTGCTGGCCCGGGCGCTCGCCTGATAGCTAAAGCTCGATGGCCTCGACCACGTTGATCCAGCCGTGTTCGGCGGCCACGTCCCAGCCGTTCAGCCAGCGGCGCAGCATATTAAGCGCCATCATGGCGCACACTTCCTGACGAGTGCGCAGCCCGTGGCGGCTCACGTTAAACTTCACGCGCAGGCCGTGCGTGCCTGTCGGGGTATGCAAAGCAAAGTTGAGATATTCATCTTCCAGGGCGCCAACGACCAGACCGAGTTCGCAGCCGGTGTCCGTAGCCAGCTTTTCTGCCCGCGCGGCAGCTTCTGCCAGCGTTGCAGAATACGGCGTCAGCACGCGGCCATCGCCCAGCGGGGCCTGAGCATTTGCGAGCTGCAAGGCCAGTAAACCGGCGGTAAACTGCTCGCTAACCGCAAGGCGTAACGCTTTTGCTGCCAGGCGAGCGGCCAGCTGCGCGGGCAGCCCTTCCGTGCCCTCAAAAATCACGCTTTCTCCCGCCACCCGCTGCACTTCCGGCCAGACGGCCTCCATCTCTTTGCGCAGGCTGGCGGGCCCGGTCAGTTTGAGTTCAATAATTGGCATCGATGAGCGATAGCCCATCACAGCACCTTCAGGCAGCGTCAGGGGATCGAGGCTTTGGGCCAGTTCGCTTTCGGAGCGACCAAAGGTTGTCAGGCGCAGGCAAACCGGAGGTTGCGGCAGCGTAAAGCGCTCGCGCAGGCGCGGCATGATTTGCTTGTCGACCATCGCTTTAAATTCGGAAGGCACGCCGGGCGTGAAGAACATCAGGCAGCGGTTCATTTGAAGCGCAAACCCGCAGGCCGTCCCGACTGGATTATCAATCATTTCACTGCCGGCCGGGATAAGCGCCTGCTTGCGGTTGCTCGGAGCCATGACCCGCCCACGTTCGGAGAAGAACTTCTCCATATGAGCCAGCCACTCTTTGTGCTCGACCAGCTCAACGCCCGCGGCGGTGGCGGCAGCCAGCGCGCTTAAGTCATCGCTGGTTGGCCCAAGGCCGCCGTTGACGATCATAATATCCGCGTGCCCACTGCGCTCTTTAAGTACCGCAACTAAATCTTCCAGGCTGTCGCCCACCGTGTTGCGACGCGACATCGGCAGGCCCTGATTGAAAAAGTAATCCGCAAGCCACGCGGCGTTGGTATCAATAATCTGCCCGTACAGCACTTCATCGCCGGTAGAGAGCATTTCCACTTTTATCATCGTTTTACTCCGTGGGAAGGGAACGGTTCACTATAGCGCAGACGAAGGTAATGGAGGTGAGGAAAAGCAAAGGCCACGACAGGGCGTCGTGACCTGTGGAACTTTAGAAGCCTGCGCTGACGCCAACGTACGGGCCGTCAGCAATCGCGTTATCACGATCGCCGTTTTTGCCTTTCAGGCCGATATAACGATAGCCGCCGGTCACGGTGACAGGACGCATAATCGTCCAGCTCACGCCCGCGCTAGCTTCCTGGTAATCTTTCACGCCGCTGGAAAGAGAATCCGGGGAGTAGTAGTAATCGCCAAAGACAGAGAAGCTGTCGGAAATCTGCCATTTCAGGCCGCCGCCCACGGCAACCGCATAACCTTCATCGCCGTCTTTCGGGTTCAGGTAAAGCGCTTTGCCGCCCACGGTGCCCATAAACGGCCCCAGCGGAACGTTTAAGCCCAGGCCCAGACCGGCTACGTCGCCGTTATCATCGTTGTGAGCATAGCTGCCGGTGAGCGCCAGGCCGCTGCTTTCAGTCCCAAAACCTACGCCGACGTTGGTGTATTTCTTACCCGCTTCGCCGCTGATGCTGATCGCGTTTGCCGCCGTAGAAGCCAGCGCTAAGCCGGCAATACCAGCCATGATTAATTTGTTCATTCCGTGGATCCTGCGCTTAATAAGAGGGATAACCCGTAAAAAACGCCGATTGTACAGTTCGTTATTATGTAATCAATGTGTTAGAAAATGCTTTTGAACATTTGTTTGTAAGAAAATGAAAATGATCGCCAAAAGCGTGACAGGATCAAGGAATAGCAGCGATAGAAAGGGCCAAATTGCAGGTGGAGTGCTGAATACTCGAGAATAGTCGGCAGCGACCGGCAGGTCATTCACTCCACTTACACATTGAATCATGGAGATAACGATGAGCAAAAAAGGATTAACTACCGCAGCAGGGGCCCCCGTTGCCCATAATAACAATGTTGCGACCGCAGGCCCGCGTGGGCCAATGTTGTTACAGGATGTCTGGTTCCTTGAGAAACTGGCCCACTTCGATCGCGAAGTGATTCCTGAGCGTCGTATGCACGCCAAAGGTTCCGGCGCGTTCGGCACCTTCACCGTTACCCATGATATAACCCCGTACACCCGGGCAAAAATTTTCTCTGAGATCGGCAAGAAGACCGATCTCTTTATTCGCTTTTCGACCGTTGCCGGTGAACGCGGCGCGGCGGATGCAGAGCGCGATATCCGCGGTTTCTCCATCAAATTCTATACCGAAGAAGGCAACTGGGATTTAGTCGGCAACAACACGCCGGTTTTCTATCTGCGCGACCCGCTTAAGTTCCCGGACCTCAACCACGTTGTGAAGCGCGACCCGCGCACCAACCTGCGTAATGCCACCTACAAATGGGACTTCTTCTCCCATCTGCCGGAAGCCCTGCACCAGTTGACCATCGACTTTAGCGACCGCGGTCTGCCGCGCTCTTATCGCCACATTCACGGTTTCGGCAGCCACACCTTCAGCTTCATCAACGGCAATAACGAACGCTTCTGGGTGAAATTCCACCTGAAAACGCAGCAGGAGATCGCCAACCTGATGGATGACGAGGCCGCGGGCATCATCGCCAACGACCGCGAAAGCTCCCAGCGCGACCTGTTCGACGCCATTGAGAAAGGCGACTTCCCGCGCTGGAAGTTCTTCATTCAGGTGATGCCGGAATCCGACGCGTCAAAAACCCCGTACAACCCGTTCGATCTGACCAAAGTCTGGCCGCACGGCGACTATCCGCTGATTGAAGTGGGCGAGCTGGAGCTGAACCGCAATCCGGAAAACTACTTTGCCGACGTTGAGCAGGTGGCGATGTCTCCGGCAAACGTGGTGCCGGGCATTGGTTTCTCCCCGGACCGCATGCTGCAGGGCCGCCTGTTCTCCTACGGCGACGCGCACCGCTATCGTTTGGGCGTGAACCATCACCAGATCCCGGTCAACGCCCCGAAATGCCCGTTCCATAACTACCACCGCGACGGCGCAATGCGCATTGACGGCAACAGCGGCAACGGCCCAACCTATGAGCCTAACAGCTTTAACGTTTTCCAGGAGCAGCCTGATTTCAGCGAGCCACCGTTAAGCCTTGAAGGTGCGGCCGATCACTGGAACCATCGCGAAGATACCGACTACTTCAGCCAGCCGCGCGCGCTGTATAACCTGCTGAGCGCGGAAGAGCATCAGCGCATGTTCAACCGCATCGCCGGGGATATGAAGGATGTGCCGGAGTTTATTCAGGAGCGCCAGATTGGCCTGTTCAGTCAGGTTCACCCTGAGTACGGCGCGGGCGTGGAAAACGCGCTGAAAGCGTTAAAAGAAGCGAAGTAATCTATCAATCGCGGGGAGCTAGCTCCCCGCAACCCAAAGCTGCACGGCCTTACGCGAAATCTTAATCCCGCCCTGTCTTACCGAGTCAGGCAAGCGAAGCCAGCGCACCGGCTGCTGGAAACGCGCCAGTTTCCCCTCCACCCAGAGGGCAAGCGTTGCCACATCAAAATGCTCATCGGCTTCCACTACCGCCACCGGGCGCTGTCCGAATTCCGCATCGTCAACGGGCACAACAAAAGCCTGCGTCACCGCCGGATGGGCCAGCAGCACGCGCTCAATTTCTTCCGGCTGTATGCCTTCACCAGCGCTGAAAAACTGATTATCCAGACGGCCAATAATCGTCAGGCGGCGGCCGTTTAACACGCCGCGATCGCGGGTGCTGAACCAGCCCTGCTCATTGAGCAGCGAAGTAATTTTGCCGTTCTGCCAGTAGCCTGCGGCCAGGCTGGTTGCCTTAATCCACACCTCTTCATCGACGATTTTCACTTCCCGGCCCGGCAGAGCTTCGCCAACGTCCGGTAATCCATCCGCCGGTTTAGCGCAGACCGTAGAGGCCAGTTCGGTCAGGCCGTAGCCGCACCAGCACTTCACGCCGCGTGCCTGAGCCGCTCGCGTCAGCTCAACGGGAATGGCCGCGCCGCCAAGCAGCACTTCACGCAGGGTGATGGGATCTTCCTGTTCAAGCAGACGCCAGAGCTGAGTCGGCACCAAAGAAGCGTGCGTGCAGCCTTGCAGCGCGCCGCTCAGCGGATGAAGATCGCGCACCGCCATGCAGCCGCCCGCCAGCAGCCAGCGCCAGAGAATGCCCTGACCGGACACGTGAAACAGCGGCAGGGACAGCAGCCAGCTATCGTCACGCCCGTAGCTCATCGCCGACAGCACGCCAGCGGCGCTCGCCAGATGCGCCTCAGCCGTATGAACAGCCGCTTTCGGCATGCCGCTTGAGCCGGAGGTTAAGGTCATGGAAACCAGCCGCTCCGGCTGCCATTCGACCTGCCAGGCATCGTCTGTCATCACCGCCAGAGAGGTAAAGCCCGGCACCGGGGCCACAGACTCAGAAACCAGAACATGAGCGATAGACAGGCCAGGCAGCAGCTTTGCCAGCAGAATATCAGGCAACTGGGGATTGAGCGGCAAAACTCTTGCGCCGCACTGTAGCAAAGCCAGCCAGCAGAGCACCGTTTCCGCACTGTTTTTCGCCCTGAAGGCTACGCCCTGCCCTTCGCTCACACCCTGCCGCTTAAAGCCTCCGGCCAGCGCGTCGACCCGCTGGCACAATGTCTGCCAGTCAAGCGTGCCCTCGGGCAACCTTAAGGCAGGCGCGGCGCAGTTAATCGTTGCCCAGTGCAGCCAGGGCCAGACGTCAAATTTCATACGATCTGCTCGAGCTCGGCAAGCGACCAGCACGGCAGAGGGCTGTTCGGCCACTCGCGCACCAGCTGAGCCTGCATCAGCGAAAGCGTGTCCAGGCCGGGAACGGTCTGCGGAGTAAGCCAGGCGGCGATGCGGGCCAGCTGGCTCAGGCCAAGGCTGGACTCGATGGACGAACTGATAACCGCCGTCAATCCCAGGGCATGGGCTTGCGTCACCTGCTCGCGCACCTTTGCCAGGCTGCCGGTCAGCGTGGGTTTGATAACCACCGCGCGCAGGCCGGGCTCTGCCACAAACTCAAAGTCTGGCTCGCGCAGGCTTTCATCCCAGGCGATGGCAATGCCGGTTTCGCGGGCAAATTCGCGGGACTGCTCGCGGGTTTTACACGGCTCTTCGATAAACGCGATGCGCGAACGCAGTTCGGGATCCACGTATTTGGCGAACTGCTGCGCTTTGAGCGGCGTCCAGCCCCGGTTGGCATCCAGACGCAGGCGCAGCTCCGGAACGGCTTCCAGCAGCAGATTTACGACCATACCGTCGCGCACCGCTTCGTACAGCCCAACTTTTACCTTCGCCACCTTTTCACCGGGAATTGACTCCAGCATGGCGAACAGCTCGTCCGGATCGCCCGTGCATAAAGGTGCGGCGCGGTAATCTGCGGCCGTCGGTAATTCACCGTTTAGCTCGGCGAGCGCACAGCTCAGACCAAACGCTGCGGAGGGCATCTCTGGCAGAGCCAGTTCTGGATCAGCCTGCCAGGCCTTGAGCCACTCCGCTGCGACGAGCTGGGCTTCAGCCACCGTTTCGGTGCTAAAGCCCGGCAGCGGGGAGATTTCTCCCCAGCCTTCCCTATCGCCCTGCTTCAGGCGCACCAGCAGACCGTCGCGCGTTTTCAGGCGCTGCTCGCGCAGCACCACACCGGCATCCATCGGCACCTGAAAGCGCCACAGCCCCGCGCTGCGCATTACGGATTCCGTTTGAATTTGCTGAAGTCCGGCTGGCGCTTCTGGTTAAACGCGTTGCGCCCTTCCTGGCCTTCTTCGGTCATGTAGAACAGCATGGTGGCGTTGCCCGCCAGCTCTTGCAGACCGGCCTGGCCGTCGCAGTCCGCGTTCAGCGCGGCTTTCAGGCAGCGCAGCGCCATTGGGCTGTTTTGCAGCATTTCGCGGCACCAGCGCACGGTTTCTTTTTCAAGATCGGCATTAGGCACCACGGTATTCACCAGGCCCATATCCAGCGCCTCTTTAGCGTCGTACTGGCGGCATAAGAACCAGATTTCGCGAGCTTTCTTCTGGCCGACGATGCGAGCCATGTAGGATGCGCCCCAGCCGCCGTCGAAGGAGCCCACTTTCGGGCCGGTCTGGCCGAAAATAGCGTTCTCTGCCGCAATGGTCAGGTCGCACATCATGTGCAGCACGTGGCCGCCGCCGATGGAGAAACCGGCTACCATCGCCACGACAGGTTTAGGGCAGGTGCGAATCTGGCGCTGGAAGTCCAGCACGTTCAGGTGGTGGGTGCCGCTTGCGTCCTGATAGCCGCCGTAGTCGCCGCGAACTTTCTGATCGCCGCCCGCGCAGAAGGCTTTTTCACCTTCGCCGGTCAGGATGATGACGCCGACGTTGTCGTCATAGCGAGCATCTGCCAGCGCGTTGATCATCTCTTTTACCGTCAGCGGGCGGAAGGCGTTGCGCACTTCCGGACGGTTGATGGTGATTTTGGCGATACCGTCGGAAGACTTGTGATAGCGAATGTCGGTGTAACCTTCCGAGCAGTCCTGCCATTCAACCGGCGCGTAAAGCATTTGTTCATCAGGATAAATCATGGTGTGTCCTCAGTAGGTTGACGCAATAGAGTCAGCAGGCAGGCGCTGAATGCCGCAGGATTTTCCCTGTGCGCATTGTGTCCCGCCGCGGGAATTAAGTGTGGAACAAGCGCCAGGCCTTGTGCCACGCCGCGAAATTTTGCATCACGTTCACCACAAATATAGTGAAAAGGAACGCGGAGCAGTTTTAGCAGAGTGTGCAAATCGGGCTGCGCGCCGAGGGAAGTGGCCTCGAGCATTTCAGCGAGCGCAGCGGGGTTATTCTGGCTGCGACGGGCAATTAACTCCCGTCGTTGAATATCCGTCAGCGAGTTGAAAACCGGCTGCTGATACCAGTCATTTAGCACTTCATTTAGCGGCTCCTGACGAAAACGCAGCGCCCAGAGACGATCGGCGTGCCGACGCTTTTCGGCAGAGGGTGAATCCTCAAGGCCGGGGTGACCGCCTTCCACGATCAGCCCCTGCAAACCGGGCGTTTCGTGCTGACAGGCGTGAAACATCGCCACGCGACCGCCGAGGGAATACCCCACCAGCCAATACTTGAGTATGTTGTAACTAAGCAGCGTTTTGCGCAGCAGTTTATCGACGGTGGCAAAGTCCGCGGCTGCTATTTCAGCTGATTCCCCGTGGCCCGGAAGATCCACGCGCAGCTGCGGCCAGTCGGCAAATGCGTCCTGAAAACCGGCCCATTCCTGTTCGCTGCCCAAAAAACCGTGCAGCCATACCAGACAGGGTAAATTCGCCCGTCGACCCGGCAGGGCTTCGGCGTGCAGGATCATGCCTGGCTGACCTGCGCGAGTAAGTTTTGCAGGGTTTGCGCCCCGTCCGTTTCCGGCACGGTAATTTCAACGACGGTGGCCTGCGGCCACTGCCACGCCCGGGTCACGACTTCGCGCAGCTCATCCCAGGAGCCCGGGTTGTAATATGTCAGGCCGAACATCGCGGCGGCGTGGGCAAAGTTGACATCCTGCGGCATGCAGTAAAACCGTTCGCGTTCGGCGGCGGGAGTGGGCAACAGCGAGAAGATTTGCCCGCCGTTGTTATTCACGATCAGCAGCACGAAGGGGGCGGAAACCTGCCGCAGCAGCGCCAGTGAATTCATGTCATACAGCGCGGAGAGATCGCCCACAATTGCCAGCGTTGAGCGGGCCGTGGCACGCTGCACGCCAGCGGAAGTTGACAGCAGTCCGTCAATGCCGCTCGCGCCGCGATTGCTGTAAACCGGATAGCCAGCGGGCATTTGTGCAAAAGCATCGACAAGACGAACAATAAGGCTGTTGCCGACAAACAGCTGGCCCGCTTCGGGCAGTAAATCCGGCAGACGAGCAGCCACCTGCGCCTCACCAAACTCAGCGGTACCGAGCTTGACGGTATCCAGCGCAAGCCGCGCCAGTGGCGCAAGTTTTTCTGCCCAGGAAGGGCGTTTCTCGGCGGGATGCAGTTCCAGCCAGTCGGCGACGCTGCACGGCAGGCGGCGACCGCGATGATTTGCCGGGTCGAGTCGACCAGGCAGCGGATCCACCAGCCAATACTCTTCCGGTGAGCAGGTTGCCTGCCACTGCAGCACGCGCTTGCCCGTCAGGCTGCTGCCGAACTGGATAATGATTTGCGCCTGCTCCAGCTCGCTGGTCGCCTGGCTGTTGCTAAGCCAGAGGTCGGCGCACGGCAAAGGCTGCCCGGTTTGCGAAAGCACGTCGCCAATCAGCGGCCAGCCGAGCGTTTTCGCCCACGCGGCCACCTGCTCGCCCTCTTCCGCGCTCATGCGCCCGGCAACCACGACGCCGCGTTTTTGCCGCCAGAAGAACCAGTCGCGCTGTTTAGTGACTTCGCGGCCATAGGCTTCACGCAGCCAGGGCTTTTCACTCTGCCACCAGTCGCCCAGCTCTTTTTGCCAGCCGATGCCCGTGTCGTCCGGGGCGCCATAGAGCGGCTCCGCAAACGGGCAGTTGATGTGTACGCCGCCCTGGGTCTGCTGACCCAGCGCGCTGTCGATGGTCGAAACCAGCCAGCGAGCGGGTATATCCTGCGTTGGACGAGGAAGATTTACGGCCAGCGTAGGATGGGAGCCGAACATGCCGGGCTGGCGAATTGCCTGATTTGCACCGCAGTCGATAAGCTCCGGCGGACGGTCCGCCGTGAGAAGAATGAGTTTTTCGCCGGTTAGCCCTGCTTCGATAAGCGCCGGATAGAGATTCGCCACCGCCGTACCGGAGGTGACAATGACGGCGACGGGCTGGCCGCTGGCTTTCGCCAAACCTAAGGCAAGGTGGCCTAAGCCGCGTTCGTCAAAGTGGGTGTGGCAAATAAATGCCGAATTCTCAGCGGCCGTTAAGGTCAGCGGCGTGGAGCGCGAGCCTGGCGCAATGCAGACGTGACGCACGCCGTGGCGCGTTAGCGCTTCGAGGATCACGTGCGCCCAACGGCGGTTAAATGAGCTTATCGACATGTTCGTGTCCTGAGTCAATTTTGCTGACTCATTATAATTATTGTTGAGATGAATAATTTGATATGAATCGGTAATGCTTTATTCAGAATGCTGATTTGGTCAGCAGCGTTCGTAGCCCCGCCGCTTTGTTTTCAATTTCCTGCCATTCAAGCTCCGGGTCGGAGCCTGCCACAATGCCCGCTCCGGCATATAGCCTGACCGTGGCGTGGGTAACTTTTGCCGAACGCAGCGCCACGCAAAACTCCGTTTGATGGCGTGACAGATAGCCCGCTGAACCGGCGTACCATTCGCGTTCGAAGGGTTCAACGTTCTTAATGAATGATTTAGCCGGTTCGCGCGGCAGCCCGGCTACCGCCGCCGTGGGCTGAAGCTGTTCCAGACACAGGGCATCGTCAGGCTGGTCAAGCTCGGTCCAGATACAGCGCCTGAGGTGCTGCACCTTGCGCAGCCGGATAACCTGCGGCGGCAGCACGTCCAGCGCCCCCACGCTTTGCTTCAGGCGCTGGCAGATATCTTCCACAACCAGCATATTTTCGCGCTGATTTTTATCATCTTTTAGCAACCATTGCCCCAAAGACCAGGCGTGGTGATCCTCAATGTGGTTCGCCACGGTGCCCGCCAGGGCTTCCGTGCGCAGGGAGGAATCTATTCTTCGCCACAGCCTTTCCGGGCTTGAACCGAGGAAGGCGCTGTGCGCATCAAAAGCCATCAGGAAATGGTAGCAGTTAAAGTTTACCCGGCGGCTGGCGGCCATAAATGCCGCGGCGGATACCGCGGTTGAAAACTGTAGATCGGTCGCCCTGGCAAGAACGACTTTATCCAGTTCACCCCGGCCAATGGCCTCCGTCGCCTTGCCTATCATGCGGAACCATTCGTCCTGCTCCGGATGATGCAGCTCGCTCAGACACTGCAAATGCAGCGGCAGCAGAGGCTTCGTCGGGATGATTTGCTCGAGGAAGGCAGCCGCTTCGCGAGCGTCCTGCTTCAACGAGGCGTCGCTGTAGAGGTGCAGGCAAAGCCAGGCTTCACCCCCTTTTCTGCGCCATTCAAGGCGGGGCAAGAACAGGAAACCCTGCGCCGGATTAAACGCGTTTAGCCCCCAGATTCGCAGTGAAGGCTGCTCCGGATGAGCATGCAAAAAGGCCTGCGCCTGCGATAAAGCGTTAAACTGGCACACGGATCCTAGCGCGGCGACTTCGTCGTCGCCGTCTCTTTGCTGCCAGTAAAAGTGCGGATAGAGCGGCTGGCAGGCAAGCCATGCCAGGGCATCGAGAGCATCGCTCAGGTCGAGCTCAACACACAGGCGTTTGAGTCCCGGTGCGTCCGTAAATTCTTCTGTCAATGCAAGCTTGAGTTGTTGCAGCGCGACGGTTAATGAATTCACGTGTATCCCACCTTCCCTGAAAAGCCCTCGATTATACGTGGACACGGCGATAAAAAAAAATCCCACCCAATGGGTAAGATTCATTTATCTGGCGCACGGTACAAATGTGCGCCAGCTTCGCCTTAGCGTCGGGCCAGAAGGAGCCCAAGAATCAGCCCGGCCGCTGCGCCAACGCCAATTCCCTGCCAGGGTTTTTCACGCACATAGTCATCGGCCCGATAAACGGCTTTTTTAGCGCGATAATAATAGGTGTCAGAGGCGCTGCTGACGCGGGCTTTGACTTCGTTTAGCGCCTGCTCTGCGCGCGCTTTCAATTCAATATATTTTTGATCTGCCGGATCTCCGGAGGAACGCAGCACTTCCTCAAGCGTTTCACTCAGCAGGGTCAGATCGTCATCAAGGCGAGATTCATACGGTTGCATTATGGTTCTCCGTGTTATTTCCGCGAAGGGAAGGAAATTGACTCGTCCGCTAACTATAGACAATAGCTGCTCTTTTCGCCTGTCGGCTCGCGTTACCGGTTGGCCATGCCGATATGGGGAATGCCGTCTTCGTCATAAACCTCGGTCACCGGCTTAAAGCCAAAGTGCGCGTAGAAGGACTGCAAATGCGCCTGCGCGCCCAGGTAGACGGTGCTTTGCGGCCAGTGTTGCTCGCAGGAAGCCATCGCCCGTTCCATGAGCTTGTAGCCCAGTTTTTCGCCGCGAACGGCAGAGTCGATAATCACCCGGCCAATAACCACCGGCTCGAGCTCGTTTTCGCTTTTCAGGATCCTTGCGTAGGCCACCAGTTTGCCCTCGCGCCAGCCCAGAAGATGGCGGTTTTCACCGAGCAGATCGTCGCCGTCGATGTCCTGGTAAGGGCAGTTTTGTTCGACGATAAACACCGCGTTGCGCAGCGCCAGCACGCTGTAGAGATCGCTCACGCTCAGTGCGGAATGGTGCAGGTCTTGCCAGGTTAACATACTCAAGTTCCTTTTTTTATTTCGTCAGGGTGCCCATCTTTACGCATAAAAAAACCGCCGACAAGCGGCGGTTTTTAACGCTGTGGTTCAGCTTACATCAGCGGCTTCGCTAACTGCACGAGGTCGATCAGCGGCTGCGGATAAACACCCAGCAGCAGAACCAGTACGGCAGAGATAAGCACCACTACGCCGCCTGCGGTGAACGCCCAGTTTCCTGGGGTGTCACGGTTGAGCTGCTGAGGCGCGCTCAGGTACAGGCTCACGGTGACGCGCAGATAGTAGTAGAGGCCAATGGCGCTACCCAGCACTACGGCGCCGGTCAGCCACCACAGGTGCGCCTGCACGCCGACAGCGATGATGTAGAACTTACCGATGAAGCCCAGAGTCATTGGGATACCGGCCAGAGAAAGCATCATCACCGTCATCACCGCAGACAGAATCGGCTTATGCCAGAACAGACCGCGGTAGGAGTACAGAGAGTCTGCATCCGGGCCACGGTACGGGCTGGACATCAGGCTAACCACGCCGAATGCGCCAAGGCTGCTGAACAGGTAGCCTGCCAGGTACACGCCGACGGATTCCATGGACATGCTGCCGCTTTGCAAAGCAATCAGCGCCACCATCAGGTAGCCCAGGTGCGCGATGGAGGAGTAGCCGAGCAGACGCTTGATATTGGTCTGGCTCAGCGCCATCAGGTTACCGAAGATGATGGAGGCGAAGGCGATAAGGCCCAGCACTACGCGTACCGCTTCGCTGTCGCCTACTGGCGCATAGAGGAACAGACGCATTACCACGCCAAAGATGGCGATCTTGCTGGCGGTAGCCAGGAAGGTGGAAACCGGAGCAGGCGCGCCCTGATAAACGTCTGGCGTCCACAGGTGGAACGGAACCAGCGACAGTTTGAAGCCGAGGCCGACGATCATCAGGCCCAGACCCGCCAGCAGCAGCGGCTCGTGCAGCATGTTGTCCGCCAGGCTCTTACCGAGGCTAACGAACGACAGGCTGCCGGACTCAGCGTACACCAGCGCCATACCGAACAGCAGGAAGGAAGAGGCTGCGGCGGACAGGATGGTGTATTTGATGCTTGCTTCCAAAGAGCGTTTCTGACGGAAGGCGTAGCCAATCAGGCCGAACAGCGGCAGAGAAATCAATTCAATGCCGAGGAACAGCGCTGCCAGATGGTTGGCGTTGGCCAGCAGAATACCGCCGAGGGCGGCAATCAGCACCAGCAGATAGAACTCTTCGCGGTTGTCGGTGTAGCCCTGTAACCACGGATAGGCAAAGGTGCAGGTTGCAAGGCTTGCCAGCAATACCAGACCGGTATAAAGCATAGCGAAGCCGTCAACGCGCATCAGCGGGGTGACGTCCATCGCCCCGGCCTGACCGACAAACCACAGAGAAACCAGCGCGGCGTTAAGGCCGATAACTGACAGTGTTGCATTGACAAAATGGTCGCGTCGCCACGCTATGGAAAGCATCACGACCACCACCGTCAATCCGACGATCAACAGCGGCAGCAGCGCGATCAAATGTTGAGGAGTTATAGTCATGGCGAATTACGGCCTTGTAGTTGGAATTGAACTGGTGAACCACTGCTGAACATTGCTCATCGCAGCGTGCGAGGTATCCAGAATAGGCTGCGGATAGAAGCCCAGCAGGACTAACAGCACCACCAGTAACAGGATGATAAAGAACTCGCGCAGCGACATTCCCGGCAGTTGCCTATCGCTGATTTCGCTTTTCGCCTTACCGAAGTAGGCGCGATGCAGCATCGCCAGAGAGTAAACGGAGGCAAACACCAGACCGAAGGTCGACACCACGGTAATGACCGGCACCACGTGGAAACTGCCGAACAGAATCATGAATTCGCCAACGAAGTTACCGGTGCCCGGCATCCCAAGGGTTGCCACAGCAAAGAACAGCGACAGACCCGGCAGCCATTTAATTTTGTTCCACAGGCCGCCCATCATGCGCATATCACGCGTGTGAAGACGTTCGTACAGCTGGCCGCAGATGATGAACATACCCGCCGCGGACAGGCCGTGGGCAATCATCTGAATGACCGCGCCCTGGTAGGCAAGCTGGCTGCCGGTGTAGATAGCAATCAGTACGAAGCCCATATGGGAAACGGAGGTATAGGCAATCAGACGTTTGATGTCGGTTTGTGCGAAGGCCATCCACGCGCCGTAGAAGATACCGACCACGCCCAGCCACATAGCAATAGGAGCGAATTCGGCAGAGGCTTCCGGGAACAGCGGCAGAGAGAAGCGCAGCAAACCGTAGGCTGCGGTTTTCAGCAGGATCCCTGCGAGGTCAACGGAACCCGCCGTAGGTGCCTGGGAGTGCGCATCCGGCAGCCAGCCGTGTAAAGGCACCACCGGCATTTTCACCGCGAAGGCGATGAAGAAGCCGAGCATCAGCAGCCACTGCACGCCGTGGGACATCGGTGTTTTCAGCAGCAGCTCGTAGTTGAAGGTCCAGACGCCGGTCGCGTTGTAGTGCACGAACACCAGGCCCAGAATCGCAATCAGCATCACCAGGCCGCTTGCCTGGGTATAGATGAAGAACTTCGTTGCCGCGGTGATACGCGTCTTCCCGTCGGAGGCTTTGTGGCCCCAGAGCGCAATCAGGAAGTACATCGGCACCAGCATCATTTCCCAGAAGAAGAAGAACAGGAACATGTCGATGGCAAGGAACACGCCGATAACGCCACCGAGGATCCACATCAGGTTCAGGTGGAAGAAGCCCTGATATTTCTCGATCTCATTCCAGGAACAGAGTACCGCCAGCACGCCGAGCAGCCCGGTCAGCACGACCATCAGCAGCGACAGGCCGTCCAGCGCCAGGTGGATTTCAATCCCAAAGCGCGGGATCCACGGCAGAACGAATTCAGACTGCCACTGCGGCAGACCCGCGGCCTGCGTCAGAGAGTAGCCACCCTGCAACCAAAGTTGCAGCGAAAGTGCCAGAGTCAGCCCCATGGTCACCAGCGCAATCCAACGCGGCACTTTTACGCCGAAGCGCTCGGTTTGCCAGCACAGGAAGCCGCCAATAAAGGGGATTAATATTAGCCAGGGTAATAGCATGGCATTTGTGTCCCTAAGTCAAAATAAACCAAAACATCACTCACCTTCCTCCCCCACCGGGGGAGGAAACGTTGAATTAGCGCAAGACCAGCAGCAGGCCGAGAACCACGACGGCACCAATGCTCATTGAAGCCACATACCAGCGCAGATAGCCGTTTTCGCTCACCAGCAGACCGCGGCCTGCGAAGCGGGAAAGCACTGCCGGAATGTTCATCAACGAGTTCAGCGGATCGCGCTTGAGCAGCCATGCAATGCCGAGGAATGGCTTGACGAACACTTTGTCGTACAGCCAGTCGAAGCCCCAGGCATGGAACCACCAGGTCCCGAAGAAGCGGCCCGGCGCGCTGTTGGCAATCGCGGTAACCAGCGTGCGTTTACCCAGCCACAGCCATGCGGCAATCAGGATCCCGGCGATAGCCACGACGCCTGAGGTAATCTCGAGGGTCAGAACGCTGCCGTGCGCAAGCTCGTTGGTTGCTGGCAGAACGCCCGCCAGCGGTGGAACAATCATCGCCCCAACGAAGGTGGACAGCACCAGCAGCACGATCAGCGGCAGGTGGTGAGTAATGCCTTTGCCCGCGTGAGCGTGAATCTGCTCTTTACCATGGAAGACGATGAAGATCATGCGGAAGGTGTACAGGGAGGTCATAAACGCCCCAACCAGACCGGCAATCATCAGGTTGATATGACCGTTCGCCATCGCGCCCGCGAGGATTTCATCCTTACTGAAGAAGCCTGCGGTAATCAGCGGCAGAGCGGACAGCGCCGCGCCACCGACCAGGAAGCAGACGTACACCAGCGGAATGGACTTACGCAGGCCACCCATTTTGAAGATGTTCTGTTCGTGGTGGCAGGCAAGAATCACCGAGCCGGAGGACAGGAACAGCAGCGCTTTGAAGAACGCGTGCGTCATCAGGTGGAAGATAGCCGCGTCCCACGCCTGGACGCCCAGCGCCAGGAACATGTAGCCAATCTGGCTCATGGTGGAATAGGCCAGCACGCGTTTGATGTCGGTCTGAACCAGCGCGGCAAAACCTGCCATCACCAGCGTGACCGCGCCCACGATGCCAACCAGATGCAGCACTTCAGGCGTCATCAGGAACAGGCCGTGAGTACGGGCAATCAGGTAGACGCCCGCGGTCACCATGGTGGCGGCGTGGATCAGCGCAGAAACCGGAGTCGGGCCGGCCATTGCGTCCGCAAGCCACGTTTGCAGAGGAAGCTGTGCAGATTTACCGACCGCACCGCCCAACAGCATCAGGGTGGCCCAGGTCAGCATGTTGTTACCCGCTTCGAAGTGCGCAGGTGCCAGCTCAACCATTTCGCGGAAGTTCAGCGTGCCCAGTTCGTTGTAAAGGATGAACAGTGCGAAAGCGAGGAACACATCACCCACGCGGGTCACGACGAACGCTTTCATGGCCGCAGCATTGTTCTTCGGATCGGTATAGTAGAAGCCAATCAGCAGATACGAGCACAGGCCCACGCCTTCCCAGCCGAGATACATCAGCAGCAGGTTATCGCCCAGCACCAGCACAACCATGCTGGCGATAAACAGGTTGGTATAGGCGAAGAAGCGAGAGTACCCCTCTTCCCCACGCATATACCAGGAGGCAAACATGTGAATCAGGAAGCCGACGCCGGTCACCACGGAGAGCATGGTCAGCGACAGACCGTCCAGCACCAGGCTGAAACCGATATTAAAATCGCCTACCGACATCCAGGTCCACAGCGGCTGAACGAACGCCTGTTGACCGTTGTTAAAGAAATCAACGCCCGCAATGGCGGTAACCAGCGCCGCCAGGCCGACAGAGCCCATCCCGACGGTAGCGGATACGTTTTCCGACCAGCGACCACGAGAAAATGCCAACAGTACAAAGCCAATAAATGGCAAAAGAATGGTTAACCAGAGAAGGTTCATCCACGCATCTCACTTACTGAATCGATATTCAGATTCTGGCGACGACGATGGAGCTGCAGTAACAGCGCGAGGCCAATACTGGCTTCCGCTGCCGCAAGGCTGATCGCCAGGATATACATCACCTGACCGTCGGCCTGGCCCCAATAGCTCCCGGCGACCACAAAAGCGAGTGCCGCGGCGTTAATCATGATTTCCAGGCTGATCAGCATGAAAAGCAGGTTGCGACGGATGACCAGCCCCGTCAGCCCCAGTACGAACAAAATGGCCGCGAGGATCAGTCCATGTTGCAGCGGGATCATACGTGCTCCTCCGTTTTTCTTTTGGTAGCCATATCCGCCTGGCGATTGCTCAGCACTTCACCGGCGCGGTCTTCACGGCCCAGGTGGAAGGCGACAACCAGACCGGCCAACAGCAGCATAGAAGCCAGCTCAACGGCCAGAACGTAAGGCCCGAACAGCGCAATACCGACCTGTTTGGCGTCAATTGCCGTGCCTTCAATGCCCTGATCGTTCAGGCTGAGGATGGCGTAAACCAGCACCACCAGCAGCACGGCGGACAGCACGCCAGGCCCAATCCACAGCTGCGGCTTCAGCCACTCACGCTCCTGCTGCACAACCGCATTGCCGAGGTTAAGCATCATCACCACGAAGACGAACAGCACCATGATGGCTCCGGCGTATACGATGATCTCCAGCGCACCGGCAAAATAAGCGCCCAAGGAGAAGAACACCCCGGCGATAGCCAGCAAAGAGATGATCAGATACAGCAGGGCATGTACCGGATTACTGTGTGTGATCACCCGCAGGGTGGTCAGGACCGCCACAACGGCGCAAATATAAAAAGCGAATTCCATTCCTGACTCCTTAAGGTAACAGGCCTTTGACGTCGATAGGCTTGGCTTCGTTTTCCGCTTCGCCCTTATCTTTGCCGTCGATTGCCATGCCTGCCATCCGGTAGAAGTTATATTCCGGGTATTTACCCGGACCGGAAATCAGCAGGTCCTCTTTTTCGTATACCAGATCCTGACGCTTAAACTCGCCCAGCTCAAAGTCCGGGGTCAGCTGAATCGCCGTGGTCGGACACGCTTCTTCGCACAGGCCGCAGAAAATGCAGCGTGAGAAGTTGATGCGGAAGAATTCCGGATACCAGCGGCCGTCTTTAGTCTCGGCTTTTTGCAGAGAGATGCAGGAGACCGGGCAGGCAACCGCACACAGGTTACAGGCCACGCAACGCTCTTCGCCGTCCGGATCGCGCGTCAGCACGATACGGCCGCGGTAGCGCGGCGGCAGATACACTGGTTCTTCCGGATACATCTGCGTTTCGCGCTTGGCGAAAGCGTGCAGACCGATCATCCAGATACTGCGTACCTGGGTGCCGAAACCAACCACTAACTCTTTCAATGTCATGGTTTTTTCACCCCTTATGGTGCCTGATAGAGAATGACCGCGGCGGTCACCAGCAAGTTGACAAGCGTCAGCGGCAGGCAAATTTTCCAGCCGAACGACATCACCTGGTCATAACGAGGACGAGGCAACGAGGCGCGAATCAAAATGAACATCATCATGAAGAACGCGGTTTTCAGCGCGAACCAGATGAACGGTGGTAACCACGGGCCATTCCAGCCACCAAAGAACAGCGTCACAATCAGCGCGGAGACGGTGACGATGCCGATGTATTCCCCGACGAAGAACAGACCGAACTTCATGCCGGAATATTCGATGTGATAGCCGTCGGCCAGTTCCTGCTCGGCTTCCGGTTGGTCAAACGGGTGACGGTGACAAACTGCCACGCCCGCAATCGCAAAGGTAATGAAGCCGAAGAACTGCGGGATGACGTTCCACAGATGCGCCTGGTTGTTGACGATATCGCCCATATTGAACGACCCCGCCTGTGCCACCACGCCCATCAGGGAAAGACCAAGGAACACTTCGTAGCTCAGGGTTTGCGCGGATGCACGCATTGCCCCCAGCAGGGAGTATTTGTTGTTGCTCGACCAGCCGGCGAACAGGACGGCGTAAACCGCCAGGCCTGCCATCATCAGGAAGAACAGGATGCCGATGTTCAGGTCTGCCACCACCCAGCTCGGGCTGACCGGCACGATAGCAAAGGCCAGCAGCAGCGAGGTGAAGGCGATCATCGGTGCCAGAGTAAAGATCACTCGGTCGGAAAAGCGCGGAACCCAGTCCTCTTTGAAGAACATCTTGATCATGTCCGCCACCAGCTGGAGCGAGCCGCCCCAGCCAACGCGGTTCGGTCCGTAGCGGTTCTGGAACAGACCCAGCAGGCGACGTTCGCCGAAGCTCATAAACGCGCCGCAGGTCACCACCACCAGCAGGATAACTACCGCTTTGAGAATGCTCAGCAGAATGTCGATAACATCCGGTGTCAACCAGCTCATAACGCCGCCTCCTGCAGATTTTCAAGACGAGCACCGGCGAGAACCGGAGCGATGCCAGGCATGCCCATTGGCAGACCAACCTGCCCTGCCGCCAGTCCTTCAGACAGCTGCAGAGGCAGACTTAACGTCTGGCCTTCGTAGCTAAAGGAGATCAGGCTTCCGGCGTTAACCCCAAGCTTCGCGGCATCCGCCGGGTTCAGCGTGATGTATGGCGCAGCCATGCGGCTCTGGAAGACAGGTGAACGCTGGGACATTTCGTCGCTACCAAACAGGTGGTAGTACGGCGCGATACGCCACTGGCCTTCTTCGGCGTGGAAGCTTTCCGGCACGGCGGTGAAGAAATCCATGCTGCTTTCGGAGGCTTCGATCAGGCGTACGCCCGGATCGCCGTGACGCAGCTTGCCGCCCACTTCAGCCTGGAATTTATTCCATGCCTGCGGTGAGTTCCAGCCTGGCGCCCATGCAAATGGAATCTGCTGACGGTCGGCGAGCGGGCTGTTGTTCCCTTCCATAGAGAAGGCAAACATGGTGTCTTTATCCTGAGGCTGACGCGGTTCATGCACGCTGATGTTGGCGCGCATGGCCGTACGGCCGCTGGAGCGAATCGGTGAACGAGACAGTTTCTGACCACGAATGCGGAAGCTTGCGTCAGGCGCAGCATCTTTGATGCCGGCCAGCTGCGGCAGTGCTTTCACGCAGGCGTCGATGACGTGGTCAAGCTGCGTCCAGTCAACTTCGCGGCTTTGCACCGTGCTGTGCAGGGAGTGCAGCCAGCGCCAGCTTTCCAGCATCGCCACGCTGTGGTCGTAGTAAGCCGGGTCATAAACCTGGAAGAAACGCTGCGCGCGGCCTTCGTTGTTGATAACCGTACCGTCACTCTCGGCAAAGCTTGCGGTAGAGAGCACCAGATGAGCTTTGTCCATGATCGCCGTACGCTGATGGTCGATAACCATCACCAGCGGAGCTTTGCTCAGCGCCGCGTCAACGCGGGCCGCAGAAGCGTGGCGATGCAGATCGTTTTCCAGCACCACGACCGCATCGGCCGCGCCGCTTTCCAGCTCGCTGAGCGCTTCTTCCAGAGAGCCGCCGCCGATCATGCCCAGACCAACGCTGTTCACTGCGCGCGCGACCATGGTGATGCCGACGTCGGCCCCGCGGCCTTTCAGCGCTTTCGCAACGTTAGCCGCAGCCTGGATCACCGCTTCGCTGCCGGAGTTTGTTCCGGATACGATCAGCGGTTTTTTCGCACCGGCCAGAGCCTGAACGATCACGTCAACTTTGTTCTTCAGATCGCTTCCCAGCTCAACTGCCGGGGAATTGCTGTCCAGCGCGTTGGCGATGGCGAAGCCCAGGCGAGCCTGATCTTCAACCGGCGCACGGTAGGTCCACGCCGCAATGTCGTCCAGACGGGTGTTATCCACGTTGGTGACAAACAGAGGGTGTTTCGCGTGCTGGCCAATGTTGAGGATCGCCGCAATCTGCCAGTCGGCCACTTTCTGCGCCGCTGCCATTTCACGCGCTTTACCTTTCACAGCCTGGCGAACCGCCAGCGCAACGCGAGCGCCGGTCTGGGTAATGTCTTCGCCCAGAACCAGAACCGCATCGTAAGATTCAATTTCGCGCAGTGCCGGCGTGTGAACGCCGCTTTCTTTCAGTACTTTCAGCATCAGCTGCAGACGAGCCTGCTCGCCGGATGCGATGCCGGTATAGAAGTTTTCCGCACCGACCAGCTCACGCAGCGCAAAGTTACTTTCTACGCTGGCGCGTGGGGAGCCGATACCGATCACTTTCTTCGACTGGCGCAGAATATCCGCCGCGCCCTGCATCGCCTGTTCGGCGTTCAGGGTGATGAGATCGTCGCCACGGCGCTGAATTGGCTGACGCGGACGATCTTTCAGGTTCACGTAACCATAGCCAAAGCGACCGCGGTCGCAGAGGAAGTAGTGGTTTACGGTACCGTTGTAGCGGTTTTCGATACGACGCAGTTCACCGTAACGCTCGCCCGGGCTGGTGTTACAGCCGATGCTGCACTGCTGGCAAATGCTTGGTGCAAACTGCATGTCCCACTTACGGTTGTAGCGCTCGGAGTGGGTTTTGTCGGTGAAAACGCCGGTCGGGCAGATTTCAACGAGGTTGCCGGAGAATTCACTCTCCAGGGTGCCATCTTCCGGACGACCGAAGTAGACGTTGTCGTGTGCGCCGTAGACGCCCAGATCTTTGCCGTCTGCGTAGTCTTTGTAGTAACGCACGCAGCGGTAGCAGGCGATACAGCGGTTCATTTCGTGAGAGATGAACGGGCCGAGATCCTGATTGCGGTGAGTACGCTTGGTGAAACGATAGCGGCGGAAGCTATGGCCGGTCATCACCGTCATATCCTGCAGGTGGCAGTTGCCGCCCTCTTCACAGACCGGACAGTCGTGCGGGTGGTTAGTCATCAACCATTCCACAACGCTTTCGCGGAACTGCTTCGCTTCGCTATCGTCGATAGAGATAAATGTGCCGTCGGAGGCCGGTGTCATACAAGACATTACCAGACGACCGCGGGTATCTTCTGCGTTCTGATATTGCTTCACCGCACACTGGCGGCAAGCACCGACGCTGCCCAGCGCCGGGTGCCAGCAAAAATAAGGAATATCAAGGCCGAGGGAGAGACAAGCTTCTAGCAGGTTGTCCGCTCCGTTGACCTCATATTCTTTGCCGTCTACATGAATCGTAGCCATAGTCAGCATGCTTCCAGTTGGCCTGAATAACTTCAGGCGTTAATCAAAAATTCTTGTGCAATACCGCCCGCACCGCTCCCGAAGGGAGGGGATGCAGGAGGTGATATCACCAGCGCGTTTTTAACAGGTTCGGCTGAATGCCACTAATGGCACGCGTGTTACCGAAGTCCTGTTTGGCAATGCCTGCTTCGAATTCTTCGCGGAAATATTTAATCGCACTCTGCAGCGGTTCAACCGCACCTGGCGCATGCGCACAGAAGGTTTTACCCGGGCCCAGGAACCGACACAGCTGTTCCAGCGTCTCAATGTCGCCTGGCTGGCCTTCGCCACGTTCTAACGCGCGCAGAATTTTTACGCTCCACGGCAGACCGTCACGGCAAGGTGTACACCAGCCGCAGGATTCACGGGCAAAAAACTCTTCCAGGTTGCGAACCAGCGGGACCATGCCAATTTCGTGGTCAACGGCCATCGCCAGCGCGGTACCCAGACGGCTGCCCGCTTTGCCGATGCTTTCGAATTCCATCGGCAGGTCGAGGTGGGATTCGGTCAGGAAGTCTGTCCCCGCCCCGCCCGGCTGCCAGGCTTTGAACTTCAGGCCATCGCGCATGCCGCCTGCGTAATCCTCAAGGATTTCACGGGCGGTGGTGCCGAAAGGTAATTCCCACAGGCCAGGGTTTTTCACGCGGCCCGAGAAGCCCATCAGTTTGGTGCCAGCGTCTTTGCTCAAGCCGCCGCCGATGCCCTGATACCATGCCACGCCGTCGGCGAGAATAGCCGGGACGTTACACAGGGTTTCGACGTTGTTAACGCAGGTCGGTTTACCCCAGACGCCGCTCGAGGCAGGGAATGGTGGTTTAGAACGCGGGTTGGCACGACGGCCTTCCAGAGAGTTAATCAGCGCGGTCTCTTCGCCGCAGATGTAACGCCCGGCACCGGTGTGCACAATCAGTTCAAAATCAAAGCCTGAACCAAGAATGTTTTTGCCAAGCAGGCCAGCTTCGGTCGCTTCGGCAATCGCCCGGCGCAGGTTCGCTGCCGCTTCGATGTATTCGCCGCGCAGGAAGATGTAGCCACGGTAGGCTTTCAGCGCGAAAGCGGAAATCAGCATGCCTTCCACCAGCAGGTGCGGCAGCTGCTCCATCAGCAGGCGGTCTTTATAGGTGCCCGGCTCCATTTCATCGGCGTTACACAGCAGATAACGGATGTTCATGGATTCGTCTTTTGGCATCAAGCTCCACTTCAAACCGGTGGAGAAGCCCGCGCCGCCGCGCCCTTTCAGGCCAGCGTCTTTAACCGCGTTGACGATCTCGTCCGGAGCCATACCGGTCAGGGCTTTACGCGCGCCTTCGTAGCCGTTTTTAGTGCGATATTCATCCAGCCATACCGGCTGTTTGTCGTCGCGCAGTCGCCACGTAAGCGGGTGGGTTTCGGCAGTACGAATAATCGTCTTCATTTGTACTGCTCCAGCAGGTCAGGGATCGCTTCCGGCGTCAGATGACTGTGAGTATCATCATCAATCATCATGGTCGGCCCTTTGTCGCAGTTGCCCAGACAGCAGGTCGGCAGCAGGGTAAAGCGACCGTCAAACGTGGTCTGACCCGGTTTAATATTCAGTTTTGCTTCGATAGCGGACTGAATACCCTGATAGCCGGTGATGTGGCAAACCACGCTGTCGCAGTAGCGAATCACGTGGCGGCCCACCGGCTGGCGGAAGATTTGGCTGTAGAAGGTAGCGACGCCTTCAACGTCGCTGGCCGGGATGCCCAGCACGTCAGCGATGGCATAAATAGCGCCGTCAGGCACCCAGCCACGCTGCTTCTGGACAATCTTCAGCGCTTCAATAGACGCGGCGCGAGCATCTTCATAATGATGTTTTTCATGCTCAATCGCTTCGCGCTCAGCTTGGCTCAGCTCAAAAGCTTCGGCCTGAGGTTGTTGTTTATCGTGCATAGTTAGCGGTCCACATCTGACATGACAAAATCGATACTACCCAGATAGACAATCAGGTCAGAGACCAGGCTGCCGCGGATAGCCGCCGGGATTTGCTGCAGGTGCGCAAAGCTCGGGGTACGGATGCGGGTACGGTAGCTCATGGTGCTGCCGTCGCTGGTCAGGTAGTAACTGTTAATCCCTTTCGTTGCCTCAATCATCTGGAAGGATTCGTTGGCCGGCATGACCGGGCCCCAGGAAACCTGCAGGAAGTGAGTAATCAGGGTTTCGATATGCTGCAGCGTGCGCTCTTTCGGCGGCGGCGTGGTCAGCGGATGATCCGCTTTGAACGGGCCGGCTGGCATATTTTTCAGGCACTGCTCAAGAATGCGCAGGCTCTGACGCAGCTCTTCGACTTTCAGGATCAGACGCGTGTAGCAATCGCTGATTCCGCCGCCTACCGGCACTTCGAAGTCGAAGTTCTGGTAGCCAGAGTAAGGACGGGCTTTACGCACGTCGAAGTCAATGCCGGTTGCGCGCAGGCCAGCACCGGTGGTGCCCCACTCCAGCGCTTCCTTCGCGTTATACGCGGCAACGCCCTGAGAACGGCCTTTCAGAATGGTGTTACGAATAGCCGCTTTCTCGTATTCGGCCAGACGTTTTGGCATCCAGTCGAGGAACTCTTTCAGCAGGCCTTCCCAGCCGCGCGGCAGATCGTGCGCCACGCCGCCGATACGGAACCAGGCCGGGTGCATACGGAAACCGGTAATCGCTTCCACCAGGTCGTAGATTTTCTGACGGTCGGTAAACGCGAAGAACACCGGCGTCATCGCACCAACGTCCTGAATAAACGTGGAGATGTACAGCAGGTGGCTGTTGATACGGAAGAGTTCGGAAAGCATGACGCGGATAACTTCTACGCGCTCCGGAACGTCGATTCCCGCCAGTTTTTCAACCGCCAGCACGTATGGCATTTCGT
Organism: Buttiauxella sp.; assembly: GCA_036489025.1. Classification (GTDB taxonomy): domain Bacteria; phylum Pseudomonadota; class Gammaproteobacteria; order Enterobacterales; family Enterobacteriaceae; genus Dryocola. The sequence goes on along the minus strand of DASXGN010000025.1, from coordinate 20,944 downwards.
TCACGCAGCCGCCGAGGTACTCGATACGGTCGGTGTACGGAATGTAGCTGTGCCAGGACTGGCGCTCGCCCATCTTTTCAGCACCGCGGTGGTGATAGCCGATATCCGGTACGCAATCGACAATTTCTTCACCGTCGAGCTGCAGGATGATACGGAATGCGCCGTGGGCGGACGGGTGGTTTGGCCCGAGGTTCAGGAACATGAAGTCTTCATGTTCGCTGCTGCGCTTCATACCCCAGTCTTCAGGTTTGAAGGTCAGCGCTTCCATCTCGAGGTCTTCTTTCTGTTTGGTTAATTCAAACGGATCGAACTCGGTGGCGCGCGCCGGATAGTCTTTACGCAGCGGGTGGCCTTCCCACGTTGGCGGCATCATGATGCGCGTCAGGTGCGGGTGACCGTTAAAGGTGATGCCAAACATTTCCCAGGTTTCACGCTCATACCAGTTAGCGTTCGGGAAAAGCTTCGTCACGGTCGGCACGTTTAGATCGTTTTCAGACAGCGCCACCTTGAGCATGATATCGCGGTTGCGATCGATAGAAATCAGGTGGTAGAAAACGGAAAAATCCGCGGCCGGTAAACCGTCGCGGTGGGTGCGGAGACGTTCGTCCATGCCGTGCAAATCCAGCAGCATGACGTAGGGTTTCGGGAGTCTCTTGAGGAAATCAACTGCTTCCAGTAACTGTTCACGCTTGACCCACACAACCGGCACGCCGGTACGGGTTGGCTGAACGGTAAAGGCATCCGGCCCAAAACGGTTACGCAGTTCGCCGATTACCGGATCATCGAGATGGTCACGGGTTTGCCAGGCTGGCTGGCTGGCGTCATGCGCGGTTAAATCGGTCATATTTCTCACCATTGCAAATGGTTCTGTGGTGACTGTCGGTCAGCCGCCTCGCGCTAATATTATTGATATGCGAAGCATTTTCACTGACTACAGGCGCAAATTAAATCTCGTCAGGTGTCCGCAGGTTGGTCACAGCAATACGCTCGCCGCGTTTACGCTCGCGCTCTGACTGCATGTTGGCGCGGTATACACCCTGATCGCCAACAACCCACGACAGCGGGCGACGCTCTTTACCAATCGATTCCTGCAGCAGCATCAGCGCCTGCATGTAGGCTTCTGGACGCGGCGGGCAGCCCGGGATGTAAACATCAACCGGCAGGAATTTATCCACGCCCTGCACCACAGAATAGATGTCGTACATGCCGCCTGAGTTTGCACAGGCGCCCATGGAGATCACCCATTTTGGCTCAAGCATCTGATCGTAAAGGCGTTGAATGACCGGAGCCATTTTGGTAAAGCAGGTCCCGGCCACCACCATCAGGTCAGCCTGACGAGGAGAAGCACGCAGAACTTCTGCACCAAAACGAGCCACGTCGTGCACGGCGGTAAACGAGGTCACCATCTCAACGTAGCAGCAAGAAAGACCAAAATTATAAGGCCAAATTGAGTTTTTACGTCCCCAGTTCACCATGTCGTGCAGAGCATGCTCGAGCTTGCCCATGTAGACGCTACGGTTAACTTCTTGCTCAAGAGGATCGGTGACGATTTCCTGTTTTTGCAGGGGATAACGGTCGTTCTCACCGTTGTTGGGGTCTATGCGGGTGAGCGTATAGTCCATCTTATTGCCTCGCTGTTACTGCGTATGACGGTTAGTGAGACTGTTGGTTTCCGGGTTGATTTTCTCACGGCGCGAGCGCGCAGGAGTCCAATCAAGCGCGCCAATACGCACCAGATAAACCAGACCAGCCAGTAGCACTAAAATGAAAATTGCGGCTTCCACGAAACCAATCCAGCCACTTTCACGTATCGAAGTAGACCAGGCATAGAGATACAAGGCTTCCACGTCGAAAATAACGAAGAACATGGCCACCAGGTAAAACTTAGCAGAAAGGCGTAAACGCGCGGAACCAACGGAGTCAATACCTGACTCGAAGGGGGTATTCTTATGCCGACCCTTGGCTCTCCCGCCGAGGAACCAGGCCCCGAGAAGCATTACGCAACACAGGCCAATGGCAACAATAAGAAAGACAGCGAACGCCCAGTGATGAGCGATAACTTCAGTGGATGTTGACATACTCATTGCTTACTCATCAAAAGTGGCGCCAAAATCTCTGCTCTTGCTGGCAGATGAACACCACATCGATTCATGGGGAGGAATAATAAACCTTACAATAACTGCCGGAATCAAAAATTTACCAGCAAATTGATGGGGTTTTTTACTCCTTTCTATAACCTTTTGTCAACTTTAACAAAAGTATCCACACATTAATTTACATAGACATCAATTCATTAACATTTAATGCGTTAAAACCCGCAGACGCCGAGTTAGTAACCTCGTTTTGATGATGGTGAATCGTGTCCGTGCAGTGGAAAAAAATATACAGCCCGTCTATTTTGGCAGGAAATCTCAACTATTCCTCCCCCTAAGAAGGAGTATTTTCTTGATCTGAGACACGGTTTTGTTAATTCACATCAAAAAGAAGCAACATTGCCACGTGTTTTTTAACATGTCCCGGCGAATATGCACTATGGCGCCGCGGAGAGCATTGAGCAAAACGCCGCTCCATAATCATTTGTTTAAAAAAAACTTTTTTGACCATCAGCTCAGAGACTTATCAAACAGTCAAAAAAATAGGCCGTTGAAGGAAATAATCCGATCAGCGGCCTGTTTTTACAATTTACATTTTGTTACCAACGAAACGCCTTAACTATTCTATTCCAGGCTCGACCAGCAAGGAATCATCCCCTTCATCTGATGAAGACATGGCGAAGCTGTAAGGGTTTGGGTTGGTTTCCATGGCGTTGAAAATTGCCTGCGCCAGTTCGTTATTCGTCTGCGGGTTTCGGCAGAGCAGATAACGCGTATCCGGCATGACGGGTAGCCCATCGGCCACGCCCAGCACGCGTAGCTCGGAGCTCATCATTTCCACCGGCCTTGCGGTTACGCCCAGCCCAGCTTTGACCGCGGCCCTGACAGCGGCAAGGGTGGAAGCAACGTAGGATATGCGCCACGGAATGTGCTCGGCATTCAGATACTCCAGCATCATATCGCGATACGGGCTCGGATCGTCGAGCATAACCAACGGTACCGCCTCCCCTCTCTGGAAGACATAGTCCGCAGCGCAGTACCACAGCGTGGGAGAAGTGCGCAGGACTATAGAGTCAAAATGCGTGGGCTTGGAGGTCGTGACCACCAAATCAACTTCCTGCTGATTGAGCATTTCAATCATGAAGGGATTGCGTTTTACCCGGACATCAAGGGCCAGTTTCGGGTAAACCGAGCTCACTCTGTTCAGAAGAAACGGCAAAATGGTATCTGCGGTTTCATCAGAGGCGCCGATCGTCAACACCCCCTGTAAATTACTGAACATCAGCGAAGTACAGGCTTCATCATTAAAACGCAGGATTTTTCTCGCGTAGCCCAGTAGCTGAATACCGTGCTCGGTCAAAAGCTTATTTCGGCCATGACGCGCAAAGAGTTCTTTTCCAACCAGCTGCTCAAGGCGCTGCATTTGCTGACTGACTGCAGACTGAGTGCGGCATACCGCTGCTGCTGCTGCCGCAAAGGTATTGAGATCGGCGACCGCAACAAAAGTCCTCAGCAGATCGAGGTCGAGATTCAGTATCGGACGATTTGCGTTAATCATAATTTTTTCACTAGTAGGTTGCTCTTACGAGTCTGCCTTAGTTCTATTGCTGTGATTTATCAAGGAGATAAAGCAATTCCATTTACAGAACGTCCCCAGAAAGTTTATGCCGTCTTTAGAGATCGTCGTCCTGATTTTTTAATTTTTTATTTCCCCGTAACGTGAATCAATAATGCGAAACACAGCTTTGGGGTATTACGCTGGCTAATACAACATACAAACTATCAGGTCGTCGTACCAGTCGATTAATATAAAAAAGACAATTATTGTAAATCTACTTCAGGTGCTGACTTATTTAAACTTCACAGTTCGGAGGTGGAGTGAACCGAGAGATCGCCGTTCAGGCGGGTAATTGCCAACGTTTCCCCACCCTACCCCCTGCTGAACAACACCAATAAAAACATAACGTTATCATATAATTATGGCATGTAAACCACGAAATTTAGCTGCGTATCTTACCTTAAGCACGCCAAAATTATAAGATCTACCGCGAATTATCTGATCCCAGACAGTCTTTGATTTTTACCTTGCCCTTATTCCCTATGAATGTTGAAAGCATTGGTTGCTATAATTAAAACTGCTTAATAATTTCCTTTGTCTATATTAATCACAACTCAGGTTAAGTTTATAAACATCTTTTTAACCGCTAAAGCTGCTGGATTTCTGGGATGATGCGAGGGTTCATTCTGCTTAATACATTTCAGATACTAACAAAACAGCAGGATGACATCCTCCACAACAAGCGGCATGCAGTCAATATCCTTAAGCACACACAAAACATCCAGATGATTATTTCATTATTAATGAAATTTAAAAAATTAAACTCCAGAAAATAAAATTCAACCTCCACCTTTAAGCCACATCGTACTGAAGATAAATTACGCTTATGCATGCCGTTTGGGTTCAAATCTGTAGTTGCCAGGAGTACATTGGTGCCTGGTTGCTGCCACGGCAGGAAGCAACGCTAACATTTAAGGTCGAAGGTTCATGTCCCCTATCGAAAAATCCAGCAAATTAGATAACGTCTGTTATGACATCCGCGGGCCCGTGCTCAAAGAGGCAAAGCGCCTTGAAGAGGAAGGTAATAAGGTTCTTAAACTGAACATTGGCAATCCGGCCCCTTTCGGTTTTGAAGCCCCGGATGAAATCCTTGTCGATGTGATTCGCAACCTTCCTACCGCGCAGGGATATTGCGACTCGAAAGGTTTGTACTCCGCGCGCAAGGCTATCATGCAGCACTATCAGGCGCGTGGGATGCGGGATGTGACCGTCGAAGATATTTATATTGGCAACGGTGTTTCTGAACTGATCGTTCAGTCCATGCAGGCATTGCTCAACAGCGGCGATGAAATGCTGGTGCCAGCGCCAGACTATCCTCTGTGGACCGCAGCCGTGTCTCTTTCCGGCGGCAATGCGGTGCATTATCTGTGCGACGAATCTGCGGACTGGTTCCCGGATCTTGATGATATTCGCGCCAAAATCACCCCGCGAACCCGCGGCATTGTCATCATTAACCCGAACAACCCAACTGGCGCGGTTTATTCCAAAGAACTGCTGATGGAGATCGTTGAACTGGCGCGCCAGCACAATCTGATTATCTTCGCCGATGAAATTTACGACAAAATTTTATACGACGAAGCCGAGCACATTTCAATCGCCACGCTTGCGCCAGACTTACTGACCATCACCTTTAATGGCCTGTCCAAAACCTACCGCGTGGCGGGCTTCCGTCAGGGTTGGATGGTGCTTAACGGGCCTAAAAAACATGCTAAAGGTTACATTGAAGGCCTGGAAATGCTGGCTTCAATGCGCCTGTGCGCCAACGTTCCTGCCCAGCACGCGATTCAGACCGCACTCGGCGGCTATCAAAGCATTAGCGAGTTTATCGTGCCGGGCGGGCGGCTTTACGAGCAGCGCAATCGTGCCTGGGAGCTGATCAACGAGATCCCTGGCGTCTCATGCGTGAAGCCACGCGGCGCGCTGTACATGTTCCCGAAAATCGACGCGAAACGTTTCAACATTCACGATGACCAAAAAATGGTGCTCGATTTCTTGCTCCAGGAAAAGGTTCTGCTGGTGCAGGGTACGGCGTTCAACTGGCCGTGGCCGGATCACGTTCGTATTGTGACCCTGCCGCGAGTGGACGAGCTGGAAATGTCCATCAGCAAGCTTGGCCGCTTCCTCGGCCACTATCACCAGTAAATCTGCCCGGGGGAAGTTTGCAACTTCCCCCTTCTCGTTCCACAATGGCTTTCTTTAGCTTTGCATCAGGTGCATCTATGAGCCAGAGCCATTTCTTCGCCCACCTCTCCCGTCTCAAACTTATCAATCGCTGGCCGCTGATGCGCAACGTGCGCACCGAAAATGTGTCTGAACACAGCCTTCAGGTGGCCATGGTCGCCCATGCTCTGGCGGTCATAAAAAACAAAAAGTTTAACGGACAGCTGAATGCTGAACATATTGCCCTGCTGGCGATGTATCACGACGCCAGCGAAGTGCTGACCGGCGACCTGCCCACGCCGGTTAAATATTTCAATTCGCAGATTGCGCATGAATATAAAGCGATTGAGAAAATTGCCCAGCAGAAGCTCATCGATATGGTGCCGGCAGAGCTGCGGGATATCTGGGCACCGCTGATTGATGAGCATCAGTGCAGCGAAGAAGAAAAGGCTATCGTGAAGCAGGCCGACGCATTGTGCGCTTATCTGAAGTGCCTTGAAGAGCTCTCCGCCGGGAATAATGAGTTCCTACTGGCTAAAAGCCGGCTGGAAAAAACCCTGGCAGACAGGCACAGCGAGGAGATGGATTACTTCATGAACGTCTTCGTGCCGAGCTTCCAGCTGTCGCTCGATGAGATAAGCCAGGACTCTCCGCTTTAAACGGTCTTGTCAGGGTGAATAACGCTCGCGCTTATTCACCCTGACAGCCTGATATCACCGCATTCAGAACGGGAAGAGCATCGGTACCATCACCACGCTAACCACCATCACGATGACGGTGAACGGCACGCCTAATTTCACGAAGTCGCTGAATTTATAGTTGCCAGGTCCGAGCACCAGGGTATTTACCGGTGAGGATACCGGCGTCATAAAGGCGGCGGAGGCTGCAAGCGCAATAATCATCGCAAAGGGGTAAGGTGAAACACCCATCGTTTTCGCGGCGGCCAGCGCGATAGGTGCCATCAGCACCGCCGTGGCGGTATTTGAGATAAACAGTCCGATAGTCGCGCACATCACAAACAGGCAGACGAGCATGAGATAAGGCCCGAAGCCGCCGCCCAGCGTCATTAGACCGCTGACAATCAAATCAACGCCGCCGGTTTTTTGCAGCGCAAGCGCGAACGGCATCATGCCGACGATCAAAATAATGCTCGGCCAGTGAATGGCTTTGTAGGCGCTTTCCATGTCAATGCAGCGAAATTTCCCCATCAGCAGGCAGGCAATAATTGCGGCAACGGGGTTAGGAATTTCATCGGTCAGCATCAGCGCAACCATCAGCGCCAGGCAGAAAATCGCATGCGGGGCCTGACTGTGCGCGGGTGATGCTTCCCCCTCTTCCACGGGCAGGTTTAACACCAGGAAGTCACGGCTTTTTTGATTCAGCTGACTGATAAGCTTCCAGTCGCCCACCACCAGCAGAATGTCGCCAAGCTGGAGCGATTCATCGACAAATAGCCCCTCAAGCGCCGCGCCGTTGCGCTTCAGCCCCACCACGTTCAGTCCGTACCGGGTACGGAAACCAATCTCGCGCAGCGTCTGCCCAAGCAGCTCAGAATCGGGGATCGTAGAAACTTCCGCCATGCCCACGTCCAGCGCCTGGTCGGAGAAATATTCCCCGCGCAGAATCATTGGCTCGAGCATTTGCTCGCTGCAAAACTCGCGCAGGTCAACCTCTGACGCGGTCATGTCTATCAGCAGCACGTCGCGGGCGCGGAATTCCGTCACCCCCGTCACGTTGACAATAACCCGGCGGAACTTGCGCCAGCGTTCAAGACCAATCACGTTAGCCCCGTAACGTTCACGGAGTTTTAAATCATCCAGACGACGCCCGACCATGGGCGAGCCGGGGCGAATGGCCAGGCGGCGAGCGCGACCCGCGAGACGGTATTCTTTGATCAAATCGCGGAAGGTGCGCCGCTTCCAGCTGTCTTTACCATCTTCTTTACTCTGGCCGTTAAGCGCAAAACGAGCGACGAGCATATAGACAATACCCAGCACCAGCACCACAAGGCCGATGGGCGTCACGCTAAAGAACTGGAAACCCTCTAAGCCTTCGCGTAGCAGTTCACTGTTGACCACCAGGTTTGGCGGCGTCGCCACCAAAGTCATCATGCCGCTGATAAGCCCGGCAAAGCTGAGCGGCATCATTAATCGCGAAGGAGAGATTTTCATGCGCATGGAAACGCTGAGCACAACGGGAATAAAAATGGCGACCACGCCGGTAGAGCTCATAAAAGCGCCCAGCCCGGCTACGGTTAGCATCAGAAGAACCAGCATTTTGGTTTCGCTGCTGCCGGCGACATCCACCAGCCAGGAACCCATTTTTGTTGCCACGCCCGTGCGGACAAGGCCATCGCCGATGATGAACAGCGCGGCAATCAAAATCACGTTCGGATCGCTAAAACCGGAGAAAGCCTCGCTGACGGTTAGCGTATCGCTGAGGATAAAGGCCACGATGACCAACAGCGCCACGGCGTCCATGCGCACCTTGCCGGTGGCAAACAGCACAATGGCAATACCGAGCAGGGACAGGACCCAAATCAGTTCCGAGTTCAAAACGCATCCTTGTTTTCCGAAAATTAACCGAGCGCTGAGAGAATGCCATAAAAAAACCCCGCCAGCGCGGGGTTAAATCATGCGATTAGTGTTTTCTTAATACTTCGACGCGGCCGTCGGGCTGCTTCTGAATCAGCACCTCGGTGAGGGACTGCAGGGCGTAATCAACGTGCTCCAGACGAGGTGTCTCTGCCGGGGCATTAACGGCGATCACATGGCAGCCAGCCGCCAGGCCTGAAAGCACGCCCGCAGGCGCATCCTCAACCACCACGCACTCCTCAGGTTCAAGGCCCAACAGCTGAGCGCCGAGCAAATAGGCATCAGGCTCCGGCTTACCGCGCGCCACGCGTTCTGCGGTGACAAAAACTTCTGGCTCCGGCAGGCCGCCCGCAGCACGACGCGCCGAGGCAACCGGCATCGAACCTGAAGTCACGATCGCCCACGGAATGCCCGCTTCGTTCAGATGAGCCAGCAGCTCAACCGCGCCCGGCAGCGCCGTTACGCCGTCGGTATCCTCAGACTCAATCTTCTCAAGCCGTAAAAATTCCTGCAGGATCTCTTCTTCAGAGGCTCCCGCCATAAAGTGGCGCAGTGAAGTTATCGCCTGCTTGCCGTGGATAAAGCCGAGAACTTCTTCCGGAGAGATATCAAAGCGCTTCGCCCAGTTTATCCACGCGCGCTCAACGGCCGGCAGGGAATCGACCAGCGTGCCATCCAAATCAAACAAGAAACCTTTACACTTCACCACACTTGCCCCCTCAGGCGTTGATAATCTGCGCGATCTCATTCGCACTTAAGTGATACTGGCGCGGGCAGGACTGCCACACTTTCAGCATGCGCTGGTATTTTTCCCACATTGGGGTCTGCGCGTTGAAACCGTGCGTGCCCGCGTCGAAATGCGCATAGCGCCCCTCGACGTTGACCATAAAACGAACGTAGCCCAGGAAACGCGCTTCCGTTGCGGCATCAAAGCCGAGGAAGGTCACGCGACGTTCGTCGATATTCTGGCTGTCTTTCAGGTTGGTCCAGGAGACGTGCAGCGCGTGATACATTTCCATGATGTCGATAACGGTGCGGCAGGTTTCTTCCGTGAGCTGCCCGAACTCGCGGTCCAGCTCGCGCATCTGCAGGCCGTAACCGCGCTCAACGATCGTTTGCAGGCGACGATAGCGCTCGGCGTTGTCCGGGTCGAGCATGGTCATCATCTTGTACTGATTCGATAAAATCAGACGCTGGGCGTTAGTCATTTCCATTTTTAAGCTCCAAGAGTGCGAATAGATATCCTGCTAAAAAGTATGCCTTCCTTTATATGCGTAACGGCACCCGTATTACAAATCATCCAGAAATGTTTTATCGAGCTGCTTGAACGCACGCTTGAGCACGTCGGCTAACGCCTGGTAATCCGGCTTGCCTTCGACGGGGGCCAGCGCCTGCCCTGCTTCCTGCAACTTGCCGCGCACTTCATAAAACCAGTGCAGAATAGTTGGCGGCAATGGGGTAACGGAACGTTTGCCGAGCCACCAAAGGCCCTGCATCGGCAAGCTACAGGCAAAAAGTGCGGTGGCAACGGCCGGGCCAAGCTGGCCGCCAAGGGCGATTTGCCAGGTTAGCGTAAAAACGGCAAGCGGCGGCATAAAGCGAATCGCAAAGCGGGTGGCGCGGATTACGCGGTTTTCGATAAACAGGGGAGCGAGGCGCTTATCAACGGGCCAGGTCTTCGAATAATGCTGCCCTCGACCGAACAAACTCAACCAGCTTACGTGGCTATTCTGGGGTGTCGACATGGCTATACCTCAACTTCACATATAAAAAATAAAATAATTGTGCAAAACAACAACTCTAAATGACAGGGTTCAAAATATTTTGTCTTTACGAGCCTCGGAGGTTATCCTGTGCCCGTTTTTAACGGTCTTAGAGCGAAAACCGCTGGCCGCTAAATTATCACTTAATTCGCCCTTGCCGAAATTTCGCGCAATATGGCGTAAACTCTAGAGTATTTATTCGCCATGCCAATTTTTCGCTTCTGGCATGACGTTAATCATAAATGTCAGCCTCATCATGCGCTACGCTGAGAGACTATCTGACGTTTTTTTAGCCACGTAAAAGTAGGTACTTCCATGTCGAGTAAGTTAGTACTGGTTCTGAACTGCGGTAGCTCTTCACTGAAATTCGCAATTATCGATGCTGTAAACGGTGACGAATACCTTTCTGGTTTAGCCGAATGTTTCCATCTTCCAGAAGCACGTATCAAGTGGAAAATGGATGGCGGTAAACAAGAAGCGGCTTTGGGTGCAGGCGCCGCTCACAGCGAAGCTCTTAACTATATGGTTAATACCATTCTGGCACAAAAACCAGAGTTGTCCGAGCAGCTGACCGCTATCGGTCACCGTATTGTTCACGGCGGCGAGAAGTACACCAGCTCCGTTGTTATCGACGACTCTGTGATTCAGGGTATCAAAGATTCAGCCTCTTTTGCACCGCTGCATAACCCGGCGCACCTGATCGGCATCGCTGAAGCGCTGAAATCCTTCCCTAAACTGGCGGATAAAAACGTTGCTGTCTTCGACACCGCATTCCACCAGACCATGCCAGAAGAGTCTTACCTCTACGCCCTGCCGTACAAACTGTACAAAGAACACGGCGTCCGCCGCTATGGCGCACACGGCACCAGCCACTTCTACGTCACCCAGGAAGCAGCAAAAATGCTGAACAAACCGGTGGAAGAAGTGAACATCATCACCTGCCATCTGGGCAACGGCGGTTCCGTTTCTGCGATTCGCAACGGCGAATGTGTTGATACCTCCATGGGTCTGACCCCGCTGGAAGGTCTGGTGATGGGCACCCGTTCTGGTGACATCGACCCGGCAATTATCTTCCATCTGCACGACACCCTGGGCATGAGCGTTGATGACATCAACAAAATGCTGACCAAAGAGTCTGGCCTGCTGGGTCTGACCGAAGTCACCAGCGACTGCCGCTATGTTGAAGACAACTACGAAAGCAAAGCTGACGCTAAGCGCGCAATGGACGTTTATTGCCACCGCCTGGCGAAATACATCGGTTCTTACACTGCGCTGATGGACGGTCGTCTGGATGCAGTCGTATTCACCGGTGGTATCGGTGAGAACGCCGCAATGGTACGTGAGCTGTCTCTGGGCAAACTGGGCGTTCTGGGCTTTGAAGTTGACCACGAACGTAACCTGGCAGCCCGTTTCGGTAAGTCCGGCTACATCAACAAAGAGGGTACCCGTCCTGCGATGGTCATTCCGACCAACGAAGAACTGGTTATCGCTCAGGATGCATCTCGCCTGACCGCCTGATTCTCCCGCCGCCAGCCTTCGCTGGCGGTGTTGTTTTCTGAGTCTCGCAAGCCATGACTTGCGAAAACGAAAGAGGTTATACCGTGTCCCGTACTATTATGTTGATCCCTACCGGAACCAGCGTTGGCCTGACTAGCGTCAGCCTCGGTGTGATCCGTGCGATGGAACAAAAAGGCGTTCGCCTGAGCGTGTTCAAACCTATCGCCCAACCGCGCACCGGTGGCGATACGCCTGACCAAACCACCAGCATCATCCGCGCTAACTCCTCCATCCCTGCGGCTGAACCGCTGCACATGAGCCACGTTGAAACGCTGCTGTCCAGCAATCAGCAGGACGTGCTGATGGAAGAGATCATCGCCAACTACCACGCCAGCAGCAAAGACGCTGAAGTGGTGCTGGTTGAAGGTCTGGTCCCGACTCGTAAACACCAGTTTGCGCAGTCCCTGAACTACGAAATCGCCAAAACGCTGAACGCTGAAATCGTCTTCGTGATGTCCCTGGGCAACAACTCCCCGGAACAGATGAAAGAACGTATTGAGCTGGCTCGCAGCAGCTTCGGCGGCAGCAAAAACACCAACATCACCGGCGTTATCATTAATAAACTGAACGCCCCGGTTGATGAGCAAGGCCGCACCCGTCCGGATCTGTCCGAGATTTTCGATGATTCAACCAAAGCCAGCATCGCGAATATCGATCCGAAAGAGCTGTTTGCCGACAGCCCGCTGCCGGTTCTGGGCTGCGTGCCGTGGAGCTTTGATCTGATTGCCACCCGCGCAATCGACATGGCTCGCCACCTGGACGCAACCGTCATTAACGAAGGCGACATCCACACCCGCCGCGTTAAATCCGTGACTTTCTGCGCACGCAGCATTCCGCACATGCTGGAGCACTTCCGTCCGGGCTCTCTGCTGGTGACTTCCGCAGACCGTCCAGACGTGCTGGTTGCCGCCTGCCTGGCGGCGATGAACGGCGTTGAGATTGGCGCTATTCTGCTGACCGGCGGCTACGAAATGGACGCGCGCGTCAGCAAGCTGTGCGAACGTGCTTTCGCCACCGGCCTGCCGCTGTTCATGGTGAACACCAACACCTGGCAGACTTCCCTGAGCCTGCAAAGCTTTAACCTGGAAGTCCCAACCGACGACCATCAGCGTATCGAAAAAGTGCAGGAATATGTGGCCAGCCACATCGATGCTAACTGGATCGAATCGCTGACTGCGACCTCCGAGCGCAGCCGTCGTCTGTCGCCGCCAGCGTTCCGCTATCAGCTGACCGAACTGGCTCGTAAAGCCGGTAAACGCGTAGTGCTGCCGGAAGGCGATGAGCCACGTACCGTTAAAGCAGCGGCTATCTGCGCTGAGCGCGGCATCGCAACCTGTGTGCTGTTGGGTAACCCGGATGAAATCACCCGTGTTGCTGCGGCGCAGGGCGTTGAGCTGGGCGCAGGCATCGAAATCGTTGACCCTGAAGTGGTTCGCGAAAGCTACGTTGCCCGTCTGGTTGAGCTGCGTAAGAGCAAAGGCATGACCGAAGCGGTTGCGCGCGAGCAGCTGGAAGACAACGTTGTGCTGGGAACTCTGATGCTGGAACAGGACGAAGTTGACGGTCTGGTATCCGGCGCGGTTCACACCACGGCGAACACCATCCGTCCACCGCTGCAGCTGATCAAAACGGCACCGGGCAGCTCGCTGGTTTCTTCCGTGTTCTTCATGCTGCTGCCTGAACAGGTTTATGTTTACGGCGACTGCGCGATCAACCCGGACCCAACGGCCGAGCAGCTGGCAGAAATCGCTATTCAGTCCGCAGATTCTGCGACTGCATTCGGGATCGAACCTCGCGTAGCGATGCTTTCCTACTCCACCGGTACTTCCGGTGCAGGTAGTGACGTTGAGAAAGTTCGCGAAGCCACCCGTATCGCGCAGGAAAAACGCCCGGACCTGGTTATCGACGGCCCGCTGCAGTATGACGCAGCGGTTATGGCTGACGTAGCGAAATCCAAAGCGCCAAACTCCCCTGTTGCGGGTCGTGCGACCGTGTTCATCTTCCCGGATCTGAACACCGGTAACACCACCTACAAAGCGGTACAGCGTTCAGCAGATCTGATCTCTATCGGGCCAATGCTGCAGGGCATGCGCAAACCGGTTAACGATCTGTCCCGCGGCGCGCTGGTAGACGATATCGTTTACACCATCGCACTGACGGCGATTCAGTCTTCCCAGCAAGACTAAGTTTCGTTAAGCAGTAAAAAGGCCGCAATTTATTGCGGCCTTTTTTATTGTCATTGACCCATCCTGAAGAAGGGCATCGGACAATTAAAATTATTCCACGGTCGTTGTCGACTGCTTTTCGTTCTTGGCGTTGCGGGTCATCCACAGCGCCAGCGCCTTCAGGGAGTCCGGTGTGAACTCGTCGCAGCGGGCGGTGATCTCTTCCGGCGACAGCCAGCAAACCTCACTGACCTCTTCCTCCTGCAGCGCAAACGGCCCGTGGGAAACGCAGCTGAACAGCCCGCCCCAGACGCGACAGTTATCATCTTCGAAGTAGAACTGCCCGTGTTCGGCGAACGGCACGCCGGCAATCCCTAATTCTTCTTCCGCTTCGCGGCGGGCAGAATCGAGAAGCTGTTCGTCGGACTGGACAACGCCACCCGCGGTAGCATCAAGCATGCCCGGCAGGAAGTCTTTCGACTCGGTACGGCGCTGCACCAGAATTTTGCCCATACCGTCATGAACAACAATATAGGTAGCACGATGGCGCAACCGCTGCGCGCGCATTTGCTCACGGCTGGCTTGCGCTATCACTTCATTGTCTTCATTGACAATGTCTACCCATTCCGTGCCAACAAAATGACTCTGTTCCACCATCGGGAAACCTTCTCTTAGGGGCGCTCTTACGGCGCGTTATCGGTTCAACAAACGGTAAGTTACGGGGTAATGTCCACCTGTGCAATAACCCCTTCACTTTCCAGGGCGTGAACGGTCAGAACACCATCATTCAGCATGCCGTAGCTGGCTTCAAAGCCACCTTTAGGGATGCTCGCAGAGCCCGGATTGAAGAAATAGTGCCCTTCGTGCTTCTGCGCAACGGGTAGATGAGTATGACCGAAAATCAGCACATCGTGTGGCGCTAAAGGCGGTGTTTTTTCCGGATTGTAAAGATGACCGTGGGTGACAAACAAACGCGAGTCTGGCAGCAGAATATGCGCATACGGCGCGGTGATGGGGAAATGCAGCAGCATCTGGTCAACTTCGCTGTCGCAGTTGCCGCGCACGGCAATAATTTTATCCGCCACGGCGTTGAGCTTTTCCGCCACTGCCGCTGGGTTATAGCCCTCCGGCAGGGCGTTGCGCGGCCCGTGATTAAGCAGATCGCCCAGCAGCACAAGCCACTGCGCGCCGCTGCGGGCAAAGATAGCCAGCACCTTCTCCGTCGCCGGCAGGGAACCATGAATATCCGAGGCAAACATGAGCTTCATAAATCCACATCTCTTTTAACGATAAGTGGCCCAATGATAGCGAACAAAGGTGAGAGAATCAGCCCGGACGTTTAGCAGATAGCGCAATAAAAC
This sequence comes from Buttiauxella sp., assembly GCA_036489025.1. Lineage (GTDB taxonomy): Bacteria > Pseudomonadota > Gammaproteobacteria > Enterobacterales > Enterobacteriaceae > Dryocola. Next base: position 5,633 of record DASXGN010000025.1, on the reverse strand, counting down.
GCTGCACGGAAGCCCTTTGCCACTGGAAGGCCGCATACTCCTGCAGGCGCTCAGGGACATCGTCACCGTTCAATACGAGCCGGTTTAACATCAGCGCCAGATCCGTATCGGCAATACTCCATTCCCCAAACAAATTTTGCTGGCCGACCGGCAGCACGGCTTCAACCGTGGCAAACAGCTTCTGCGCCGACGCCAGGCCAGCCTCGCTAAGCGCAGGCTTTTTCACCTGGGCAAAAACGACGTCCGTAGAACGCTCCTCGCGAATCGGCAGCAGATCGCTGCGCAGCCAGGCCTGTATCTGACGGGCCCGCGCGCGTTTCTCAATATCCAGCGGATAAATACGCTCCCAGGTCGGCGGGGCAAAACGGTCTTCGAGGTACTCATCGATGGCCGACGATTCGCTGAGCACAAAATCATCCACGCCGAGCACGGGCACGCGGCGCGTTAAATCATAGCCTTTCCAGCCGGGCTGGCGATTCTGGCCGCTGGCGAGGTCAACGGTTTGCAGGGTGAAGTTAAGCCCTTTCTCTTTCAGAGCCACATAAACAGACAGCACGTAAGGGCTGAAGTAATTAGCGTCGGACCAAAGGGTAATTGCGGGCTGGCTCATGATTATCCTCGTCATTCAAAGCATGCGTCCTTTGAACATATAGCGAAATTCGGCAGCTGTCACTTGAGCAAAGCGCAACTGTGACGCCCGCCCTGACGAGCAGTGTCTATACTGCAAAAGTTTGTTTAAAACTCTCAGTAAGGGACATTGACCATGATCGATCTCTACTACGCGCCCACGCCGAACGGCCACAAAATCACGCTCTTTCTGGAAGAAGCCGATCTTGAATACAGCCTGCACCGGGTTGATATTGGCAAAGGCGACCAGTTCCGCCCTGAGTTTCTCGCCATCTCGCCGAACAATAAAATCCCGGCGATCGTCGACAATCAGCCCGCAGACGGCGGCGGCCCGTTAAGTATTTTCGAATCGGGCGCGATCCTGCTCTATCTGGCCGAGAAAACCGGTTCACTGCTTAGCCAGCGCCCCCGCGAGCGTGCCCACACTTTGCAATGGCTTTTCTGGCAGGTAGGCGGCTTCGGGCCGATGCTTGGGCAAAATCATCACTTCAACCATTACGCTCCGCAGACGGTGCCTTATGCGATCGAGCGCTACCAGGTGGAAACGCAGCGTTTGTACGGCGTGCTGAACAAGCAGCTGGAGAAAACACCGTGGCTGGGCGGCCAGGACTATAGCATTGCTGACGTAGCGACCTACCCCTGGGTCGTCTCCCACGAGCGGCAGCGAATCGACCTTGCCATCTATCCGGCGGTCAGAAACTGGTTTGAACGTATTCGTTCTCGCCCGGCAACCGAACGAGCCTATAAGCAAGCGGAAAACCTCTAAGGCCAGGTGTCTAAATCTTCCCGCTATGGTGTAATCTGTGGCGGGAAGCTATCCACGGAGGAAACCTGCAATGTCATCCCCTCAGCCAGACGCGATAATTCGTATTAAAAACCTACGCCTGCGCACTTTTATCGGCATCAAAGAAGAAGAAATTGCCAACCGGCAGGACATCGTCGTCAACGTCATCATTCACTACCCGGCGGATAAAGCCCGCGCCAGCGAAGACATCAACGACGCTCTGAACTACCGCACCCTCACCAAGCGCATCATCCAGTGGGTGGAAGGCAACCGCTTCTCCCTTCTGGAAAAATTAACTCAGGATGTGCTCGATATCGCATGCGATCACCCGTGGGTGACTTATGCTGAAGTGGAGATCGATAAACTTCACGCGCTGCGTTATGCCGACTCGGTGTCAATGACCATGGGCTGGCGAAGGTAGGCGCCCCGACTGGAGATGCGCATGCAGATACTGATGACCGGCGGTACCGGGCTTATTGGCAGCCATCTGGTACCGCGCCTGCTGGAAACCGGCCACGGCGTCACCGTGGTCACCCGCAATTCCGACCAGGCCCGCGCAAAGCTCGATCCGCGAGTCACGCTGTGGAAAGGGCTTAACGACCACGCTAATCTCGACGGCTTTGACGCGGTGATTAACCTCGCGGGTGAGCCGATTGCGGATAAACGCTGGACGGAGGCGCAGAAACAGCGCCTGTGCCAGAGCCGCTGGCAGGTAACCGACCGTCTGGTGGAGATGTTTAAAGCCAGCCAGACGCCGCCTGCCGTACTTATCTCCGGTTCCGCCGCAGGGTACTACGGCGATCTCGGTGAGGTCGTGGTGACCGAAGACGAGCCGCCGCACAACGAATTCACCCACAAGCTATGCGCCCGCTGGGAGCAAATCGCCTGCGGTGCGCAAAGCGAAAACACCCGAGTTTGCCTGCTGCGCACCGGCGTCGTTCTCGCGCCGAAGGGCGGCATACTGGCGAAGCTGCTGCCGATTTTCCGCCTGGGTCTTGGCGGCCCGATGGGCAGTGGCAGGCAGTATCTGGCCTGGATCCACATCGACGATATGATCAACGGCATTCTCTGGCTGCTGAACAACAATCTGCGCGGTCCGTTCAATATGGTTTCGCCCTACCCCGTACGTAACGAACAGTTTGCCCACGCGCTGGGTCAGGCGCTCAACCGCCCGGCCTTCATGCGTGCGCCTGCCGCGGCCGTTAGGTTGATGATGGGCGAATCCTCGGTTCTGGTGCTGGGCGGGCAGCGAGCGCTGCCTAAGCGGCTGGAAGACTCAGGCTTTGGCTTCCGGTACTTTGACCTGGAAGAGGCTTTGGCGGACGTGGTGCGTTAAAATTTCTTAAAAATACGCACTGTATATTAAAGTGCGTATTTACTAATATACTCAATGGACATATTTTTCGATATATTTAAAACCGTCAGAAGGTGCAATTTCAATGTTTATTTCCTGTCCGTTCTCTACTGTTTCCACATCCTTATCCGTTAGCATCTCTACGTTAATCATTTCATGCCTTTCTTTTGGTAACGTTATTGCTTTGCCGAAAATTGATATTTTCTCTCCTTCTTGCGCCTCCATTGAAAAATGAGTAGTGATACCCTTTGCCTTTACAAGGAGCAATCTATTTTCATCACATACAATAAGCGCAAATTTAGTATTACCCTCAAGATGGGAAACATCATATTCGTTATTTTTCAATAATAAACCAGCGGCACGACGCATTGCCCGATGTTCATCTGCTGTAAAGGTAATGTTTGGAACAAAAACTATTTCCTTAACAAGAAATTTTGCAATCTCCCTTGCACACTGAGTGTATTTCATTAAAGTGGTAATATTTTTAACTTGTTCAGGATAAGAGCCGCCACAATACTCCCCAGAAAATACCAATTCGCCTTTTATTTCAACTTTAAAATCAATAATCCAGCCAGATGTTATTTTTTCATAAAATGAGCACACCTTAGAGAAGTAAGGTAATTCTCTAACATCCAAATTGGCCCATTCACTTACTTTTAAGTGCGTTGAAAATTTACAACCATCACCTTTTTTAGGGAAAAGCATTTTAAATCCCAGAGAGTTATCATAACACTCACCTTTAAAGGTTAAATATTTCTTCCCACAACTGATATTCCCCACTATATTATCAACGTTTTCAATTAAATTGTTTTTGGGATCAATCAATGATATTTTTAACATTGCGTTAATAGTCGGTACACATAGTGTAACCTTACCGTCTTGACCGTTTAAAATTTCCTTTATTAAATTTGAACCTGAAACGGTAATATCTTTTACATCAAGAGATAGTGGTTCACCTTTGTTAATAAACTCAAAGTGATCATCTCTATATTTTTTAGCATTTTTTAACGATACATTAAGTTTTATTTGCTCTTTTGCATTAAGACTAAACACAGTATTTATACCATTATAACGAGAGCGGACTTCAAATCGAGGATCAAGTATTTCTAATGCCTGGGACGTTGCCATGTGCGTGTTTTGGATAGATTTAGCTATAAACTTTTTTGGGTAACCTGAAAGAGCTGCTGCTAGCATATCAACAGAGTCCTGTGCATTTAATGCTTTTTTTCCTACGTTTAAACCTGCTTCCCTTCCCGCATTTTCCTTCCAGGTATTTAAAAGGTGAACAGGATATTTTTCCACATCACGATCAATTTCCGTCGCGCAATTCTGGCAAAGCCAAATACCATTCTTAAATGATCCTCGTTCTTCTTTTGACATTTCATCATCATATCTCGGCCCCCCAGGAGCAGCCGCACATATATGGGCAGCGACGCCGATATTTAATATCTTGTCATTTTCACCGGCCCCTACAGTAATGATTCTACAGCCTGGATTAGAGCATTTACTACCAGAACTATCTTTTAACCTCTCTTTGACCTTAGTCAAAAAATTATCTCTTGATTTCACAGTAGAAGTCCTCTCAAAATTATTTTTCTTTATATTTACGCATAATTATACATTCATAAAGTTTTAATCTCACTCTGAAAACTACCAGAGTGAGATCACATTATAAAGAATGAGTATTACTATCGTCCTTCAGAACGCATCGGCCTTGCGACAGGCTGTTGAGTAATTGAATCAAAATACCGGCTCGGCCAGATAGTCGATGCGGGTACGCCAATCGCCTTGCTAATAAGCATTTCGCCTTTTGCCCAAGGCCGCGAAAGCGCATTTGCTAAGGTTGACGAACTCAAACCCGCTTCGCGCGAAACCGCAGCCAGAGATGTGCCTTTCTTTCTCAATGCCGCAATGATGTCGGCCTTGTGCCAGTCTTTTTTAAAAGGCAGAAACGTTGGATCGTGTGGTAGCGTCATTTAATGGTCTCCTTCAGATAGTTAACGACTACCACCGGAGTTCTCACGCTCTTGGGTGGTAGCCCAGACAGGGGTGAGAACCGGCTCTGAAGGAAACCGGCCTGACCGAAGTCAGCCCTGCCTGAGCCACCATTGAACATAACAATAACCAAAAAACCGCTTTGTTACGGGTGCACAAAGGCATCGATACTTGAACGCGTAACAGATTATACGCAGCATCGTCTTCAGAGTAACGGGTTCTCACGCCCGACTGCGGGTTTTACCGCAGTGCGGGTGACTATATCGCAACTAAAATGCGCTAGCCAAACAAGTAATGATCGGATTGCGAGTTGTTTTCCAAAGATATTTTGGCTTTTGCAATTGTTGCATTTAAGGACAACCTGTTTCAGCACCGCTATAGATTAACGAGACCACAGCTCTTGCAGCGATACCCTTTACCCGGCTTAAATCGCTCCGGTTTTGTTCCTTCAGGCTGGGTCATGTTGTCGGGAACAACATGAGAGAGCGATCGTCGGGAACGAATCGTGAACGACCCTGCATGTTGGGATAAAACCGGAGTTTACCGCTGAAAGCGGCGATTTATTTGCCGGGCGCCGGGGTTGTCAGGGGGATGGCGTAATCCCCCTGACACGTTCACCGTCCGCAGCATTAGCAGGGATCATTTAGCGCCTGGGTGAACGGAAAAAAGCAGGATTGAAATAACTCACCGAAGCAAATTGCCTGAGTGAGTCATTTTTATACAGGAGAAAAATTTACTTCAAAGACCCCGATAAAAACTGCTGCAAACGAGCGCTCTTAGGATTGCCGAACAGCTCGTCCGGCGCGCCTTCTTCCTCGATACGCCCCTGATGCAGGAAGATCACGTGGCTTGATACGTGACGGGCAAAGTCCA
>DASXGN010000042.1:0-30921 GCA_036489025.1 Buttiauxella sp. | reverse complement strand
AGGCTCCAAATTCAGGAAGTAAATCAGGGTCAACCCTGATGCTGTAAGAAATTCGGTGGAGCGGTAGTTCAGTCGGTTAGAATACCTGCCTGTCACGCAGGGGGTCGCGGGTTCGAGTCCCGTCCGTTCCGCCACTTATTAGAAAATTAAGCCTGCTATATTAGCGGGCTTAATAATAAGCGTAATTTTAGGGGCGTAGCTCAGTTGGTAGAGCACCGGTCTCCAAAACCGGGTGTCGCGAGTTCGAGTCTCTCCGCCCCTGCCATATAATGATCCTTTGCTTCGGCAAAGGATTTTTTTTGCCTAAAATTCATCAATCCTTCCGTTTTAAAGCAAAAGCGCATCACTGCGCTATCATTTGAGTCTTTAGTAACTCTTTGATTGTGCTTTGCTTATCGCTATTTTGCAGCCAAATGGCATACAGGGGACGAGAAAGTACTTTTGTCTCTGCTACCTGCCATAGCCCCTCCTGATTATTTGCCCATTCGACGGGTAAAAATGCGTATCCATTGAGATTTTTAAGCAGATTACGCGTTATTTGTGCGGAGCTTGTAGTCAGAAGGGGAATGTCATCATTGCTGATTAATCCAGCTTCATGCTGCTGAAAATCCGGGCCCCACTCCAGCCGCAGATACGTGAGATCCTCTTTATGCATCTGCTCGGAGGAGGCAAAGAGTGCAAGATCAAAATGCCCGATTAGCAGACTTGAGAATTCGTCCATCTTAGGTGCTTCGGTCGTGATCAGAAGATCCAGCTGGCGTTCGTGGAGCTGCTTAACCAGGGACTGCCGTTGTGCAATACGAGCTTCGAACTGCAGGCCGCTATGATGTTGATACAGCGTAATTAACCACTCAGAGAGCAAGCACTCCCACAATGAAGCGCTGGCACCAATAGTGAGCTGATTATGCTGAGAGGTATGGGAAACCTCCTTCTTAGCAGCGAGCCAGATACTCATCAGATTTTCAGCATAGGGAAGAAGACGCTCACCAGCTGTCGTGAGACGTATGTTATTGCGATGTCTGGTAAAAAGATTTACGCCCAGCTGGTTTTCTAATTGGCGAATTCGAAAACTCACTGCAGATTGCGTCAAATATAGGGCCTCTGCGGCACGCCCAAAATGGCGGGTTCTGCTGACTTCTAGAAAGGTTTTCAGTAATTCGGTATCCACAGCCCACTCCCAAAATTTTTTTGTCGTTATGATTTAAATGTTTTGTTTGACGCTCTGTCAAGCGTAACTAATACTCCGCGCCATAAATAGCTCGGCCAAGAGAATTAGGAGCGTGTAGGATGGCGGAAAGCTTTACGACGACTAATCGGTTTTTCGACAATAAACATTATCCGCGCGGGTTTGCTCGCCATGGTGATTTCACCATCAAAGAGGCACAGTTACTTGAGCGCCATGGTTTCGCGTTCAATGAGCTGGATCTCGGTAAGCGTGAACCTGGTACAGAAGAAGAAGTGTTATTTGTCGCGGTATGCCGTGGACAGCGTGAGCCAGTTACTGAAGCTGAACGTGTGTGGAGCAAGTATATGACGCGTATCAAGCGTCCTAAGCGTTTCCATACCCTCTCCGGTGGCAAACCGCAGATGGATACGGTGGAAGACTACACCGACAGTGAAGATTGATAAGATATGGGGCGAAAGCCCCATTTTTTTACCCTGCCAACTGTTGCAGATGGATCAGTAGCCGATCTATCGCACGATAGCTTAGCGCCTCCAGGAGGTGCTCTCGTCTGATCTGTTGATGCTGGTGTATATCAGCAATCGTCCGGGCGACTTTCAGCAATCTTTGCCACGCCCTGATGGATAATCCCAGTTTTAACAGCGTTTCTTCGAGCCACAGTGAATCACTCTGCTCGATAGCACAATATTCACGAATTTCATTATTATCCAGTCTGGTATTTAGTTTCTTTTGCCTGACAAACTGACACTTCTGAGTTCTTAAAACCCTCTGTCTGACTTCGGCACTGCTTTCACTATATTGGCCAGGATTACTGAGCATGCCCGGCGGTGGCAGTGGAATTTCAACGGAGAGATCGAAACGGTCAAGAAAGGGGCCTGACAGCCGGTTCAGGTAGCGTAACGTATGTTCCGGAGAGCTGCGGCTGTGCTTCCCCTGGTAATGTCCTGTGGGGCTAGGGTTCATTGCTGCCAACAGCTGGAAGCGTGCGGGATAGGTAATCTTGGCTCGAGTTCGAGAGATGTGAATCTCTCCTGACTCAATGGGCTCTCGTAACGCATCCAGCACACGGCGCTCAAATTCTGGCAGCTCATCTAAAAACAGCACGCCATTATGCGCCAGGGATATCTCTCCCGGGCGAGGAATGGCACCTCCGCCGACGAGCGCTGTCAACGATGCGCTGTGATGAGGTGTCCTGAACGGACGCTGCCGCCATTGTTTACGCAGATCGTGTGGATTGATTAAGCTAAATATTGCCGCGCTGTCCAGCGCCTCAGCATCGTTGAGCGGGGGTAATAAGGTCGTCAGCCGGCTTGCCAACATCGTTTTGCCTGTTCCCGGAGGCCCGATGAGCAAGAGATTATGCCCGCCTGCGGCGGCGATCTCTAATGCGCGCTTGCCCTGTGACTGGCCGATGATTTCATTAAGGTCATGCCCATTTTCAAACTGACATGCTTGCTGAGACTCAGGGGGGAGCAGCTCGCCCTTGTTCTCCAGGAAGGCGCATACCTGCGTCAGATGGTTGGCCACAAAACAACCCTGCTGCTTGATTAACCCTAGCTCGCTGGCGTTTTCTTCCGCTGCAATGATATGCCTTCCAGACTTAAGGGCTTCCATGGCCGATGAGATCGCACCAGGAACGCCACGTAAGGCACCTGTAAGAGCCAGCTCGCCGACAAACTCGTATTGACCCAGTTTATCCGTTGAGAGCTGCTCAGACGCTGCAAGCAACGCTAATGCAATGGGCAGGTCGTATCTGCCGCCTTCTTTTGGGAGATCGGCCGGAGCGAGATTGATCGTTATTTTTCGTGCCGGGAAGGTGTAACCGCTGTTAATAATCGCACTACGGACACGGTCTCTGGCTTCCCTGACGGTTGTTTCTGGCAGCCCAACCAGCGTAAAGCCGGGTAATCCCTGGCTGATATGTACCTCAACCGTGACCTGAGGAGCGGCGATGCCTAAGGCTGCCCTCGTGTGAATAACTGCCAGTGACATAATTCCCCCTTATGAGGCGGCTATCTTGCATTTTGTCCGTCGGGAGATGAAGTGTGAAATTCTCGTCTGTCGAGGTGTGTTCCTGACATTTTTACGCGTATTACATTTTTGCTGATGAAGATGGAACGCTGTTCGCGAAAATATAATTTTTTCTTTAGACGCAGCAAAAGTTGATCGCTGGGTGCGGATGATGAATTTAATTCACTTTTATATTACCAATTGAAATTTAAAGAGTTATGTAAAAGATGATTTTCAAAATTCATCTTGCTCCATAAAAAAATCTTGTGCTTCAAACAACCTCTGTGATAACTCTGTAGGCATTACTTCGAACTAGACGTTAGAACATACAAAAAATGACAGCCCTTCTACGAGTGATTAGCCTGGTCGTGATTAGCGTGGTGGTGATTATTATCCCACCGTGCGGGGCTGCACTTGGAGAAAGAAAGGCTTAAAAATCAAGCCTGAATCGAAAAGAACCCCCGCACCGAAAGGTCCGGGGGTTTTTTGTTGGGTAAAGAAATTCAAATGAGAAACAGGCACTTTGTTACAGAATAATATTCTGTTTCTCAAGTAATGAGGCGGGGAACTAACTATGAATGGTGCGCAGTGGGTGGTACATGCTTTGCGGGCGCAGGGTGTCGAAACAGTTTTCGGCTATCCCGGCGGCGCAATTATGCCGGTTTACGATGCGTTGTATGACGGCGGCGTGGAACATCTGCTTTGCCGACACGAACAAGGCGCGGCAATGGCGGCGATTGGGTACGCGCGTTCTACTGGAAAAACAGGCGTTTGCATTGCCACATCCGGTCCCGGAGCCACCAATCTGATCACCGGCCTTGCCGATGCGCTGTTAGATTCTGTTCCCGTGGTCGCTATCACCGGGCAGGTTGCTGCCCCGTTTATCGGCACCGACGCTTTCCAGGAAGTTGACGTTTTAGGCTTGTCTCTGGCCTGCACCAAGCACAGTTTCCTGGTGGAATCTTTTGACGATCTGCCGCGTATCCTCGCCGAAGCTTTTGAAATCGCTAATTCCGGCCGCCCCGGCCCGGTGTTAGTCGACATCCCAAAAGACATCCAGCTTCAGCAGGGCGACCTGGAACCCTGGCTGTCGACGGTTGAAGATGAATTTGCCTTGCCTTATGCAGAGTTGCAGCAGGCGCGAGAAATGTTATCTCATGCCCGCAAACCCATGCTGTATGTCGGCGGCGGCGTTGGCATGGCTAAGGCTGTTCCGGCACTGCGAGAATTTATCGCCGCTACAAACATGCCCTCTACGGTTACCCTGAAAGGTCTGGGCGCGGTACCCGCAGATCATCCGTTCTACACGGGTATGCTGGGTATGCACGGGACTAAAGCGGCTAATCTGGCGGTGCAGGAATGCGATCTGCTGTTAGCCGTTGGTGCCCGTTTTGACGACCGCGTTACCGGCAAGCTGAATACCTTTGCCCCACATGCCAAAGTTATCCATATCGATATCGACCCAGCAGAGTTAAGCAAGCTGCGCCAGGCACACGTTGCTTTACAGGGCGATATGAACCAGTTATTACCTGCGTTGCAGCGGCCGCTCGAGATCGCCGACTGGCAAAATGAAGTCGCTGCGTTAATTGCTGAAAACGCGTGGCGCTACGATCACCCCGGCGAAGCCATCTATGCTCCGTTGCTGCTGAAACAAATCTCTGACCGAAAGCCACAGGAATGCGTTGTCACCACCGACGTGGGCCAGCATCAGATGTGGACCGCGCAGCATATGTCGTTCACACGCCCGGAAAACTTCATCACCTCGAGTGGCCTGGGGACGATGGGCTTTGGTTTACCCGCGGCCGTTGGCGCCCAGATTGCCAGGCCGAATGACACGGTCATCTGTATCTCCGGTGACGGTTCCTTCATGATGAATGTTCAGGAGCTGGGCACCGTAAAACGAAAACAGCTGCCGCTGAAAATCGTTTTGCTGGATAACCAGCGTCTGGGTATGGTCCGCCAGTGGCAGCAAATGTTTTTCGCAGAGCGTTACAGTGAAACCAATCTCTCCGACAACCCCGATTTCCTCACGCTGGCCAGCGCTTTTGGCATCCCAGGCCAGCGCATCACCCGTAAAGACCAGGTAGAAGCTGCCATCGATGCGCTGCTTAACAGCGACGGTCCGTACCTGCTGCATGTCTCAATTGATGAGTACGAAAACGTCTGGCCGCTGGTCCCACCCGGTGCCAGTAACTCGCAAATGCTGGAGAAATTATCATGATGCAACATCAGCTCGCAGTGCAGGCTCGCCTGCGCCCGGAAACCCTGGAACGCGTATTACGCGTGGTGCGCCATCGTGGCTTTCAAATCTGTTCGATGAACATGGCGGCGGTCGGGAACAGCGACAATATTAATATTGAATTGACCGTTGCCAGCCTGCGCCCGGTCGAATTACTGTTTAGTCAATTAAGCAAGCTGGTTGACGTAGGCCGCGTCGAAATCCAGCAACCAACATCACAACAAATCCGCGCCTGAGCGCAGAAGGAAGAGAACAATGACAACGAAGAAAGCTGATTACATCTGGTTCAATGGTGAGATGACTCCGTGGGGCGAGGCTAAAGTCCACGTGATGTCCCACGCGCTGCATTACGGTACCTCCGTCTTTGAGGGCATCCGCTGCTACGACTCTCACATTGGCCCGGTGGTGTTCCGTCATCGTGAACACATGCAGCGTCTGCGTGATTCAGCAAAAATCTATCGTTTCCCTGTCTCCCAAAGCGTTGATGAGCTGATGGAAGCCTGTCGTGCGGTTATCCGTAAAAACAAGTTAACCAGCGCGTACATCCGTCCGCTGGTCTTCGTGGGCGATGTTGGTATGGGCGTGAACCCGCCGGACGGCTATTCCACTGATGTGATCATCGCAGCCTTCCCATGGGGTGCCTACCTGGGTGCAGAAGCGTTGGATCAAGGGATCGATGCGATGGTTTCCTCCTGGAACCGCGCCGCGCCAAATACTATTCCAACCGCGGCCAAAGCGGGCGGGAACTATCTTTCTTCCCTGCTGGTGGGCAGCGAAGCTCGTCGTCACGGCTATCAGGAAGGTATTGCGCTGGATGTGAATGGCTTCCTTTCCGAAGGCGCAGGGGAAAACCTGTTTGAAGTGAAAGACGGCGTGCTGTTTACTCCGCCGTTCACTTCTTCAGCGCTGCCGGGCATTACCCGCGATGCCATCATCAAGCTGGCGAAAGATATGGGGATCGAAGTCCGCGAGCAGGTACTGTCCCGCGAATCACTCTACCTGGCCGATGAAGTCTTTATGTCCGGCACCGCAGCAGAAATCACGCCGGTGCGCAGCGTGGACAAAATTCAGGTTGGCGAAGGGCGCTGTGGCCCGGTCACCAAGCGCATTCAGCAGGCGTTCTTCGGCCTGTTTACCGGCGCTACCGAAGACAAATGGGGCTGGTTAGATCCGGTCAATCCACAGTAAAAATATCATCAGGCGGATGGCGACTGACCATCCGCTCACCTGACAGACTGGAGTAAATAAGCATGCCTAAGTACCGTTCAGCCACCACCACCCACGGTCGAAATATGGCGGGTGCCCGCGCTCTGTGGCGCGCAACCGGAATGACCGATGCCGATTTCGGCAAGCCGATTATTGCGGTAGTGAACTCCTTTACCCAATTCGTCCCCGGGCACGTTCACCTGCGCGATCTGGGGAAGCTGGTTGCCGAACAAATTGAAGCGTCCGGCGGCGTGGCTAAAGAGTTCAACACCATCGCCGTGGATGACGGCATCGCGATGGGCCACGGCGGCATGCTTTATTCTCTGCCGTCGCGCGAGCTGATTGCCGACTCGGTGGAGTACATGGTTAACGCCCACTGCGCCGACGCCATGGTTTGTATCTCTAACTGCGACAAAATCACCCCGGGGATGTTAATGGCGTCGCTGCGCCTGAATATTCCGGTGATTTTCGTTTCCGGCGGCCCGATGGAAGCCGGGAAAACTAAACTCTCCGACCAGATCATTAAGCTCGATCTGGTTGACGCCATGATTCAGGGGGCCGATCCAAAGGTCAGCGACGAGCAAAGCGAGCAGGTTGAACGTTCTGCGTGTCCAACCTGCGGCTCCTGTTCCGGCATGTTTACCGCTAACTCCATGAACTGCCTGACCGAAGCCCTGGGCCTTTCGCAGCCGGGCAACGGTTCACTGCTGGCCACGCACTCCGATCGTAAAGAGCTTTTCTTAAACGCGGGTAAACGCATTGTTGAGCTAACCAAGCGTTATTACGAGCAGGATGACGCCAGCGCGCTGCCGCGTAATATTGCCAGCAAACAAGCGTTTGAAAACGCGATGACCCTGGACATCGCCATGGGCGGCTCCACCAACACGGTACTTCACCTGCTGGCGGCGGCTCAGGAAGCTGAAATCGACTTCACGATGACCGATATCGACCAGCTTTCCCGCAAAGTACCGCAGCTTTGTAAAGTCGCGCCGAGCACGCAGAAATATCATATGGAAGATGTTCACCGTGCGGGCGGAGTATTCGGTATTCTTGGGGAGCTGGATCGTGGCGGCCTGCTGAACCGCAACGTTAAAAACGTGCTCGGCCTGACCCTGCCGCAAACGCTTGAGCAGTACGACGTGATGCTGACTCAGGACGAGAGCGTGAAAAGCATGTTCTCTGCGGGCCCGGCTGGCATTCGCACCACGCAGGCGTTCTCGCAGTCCTGCCGCTGGGATTCTCTGGATGTTGACCGGCAGAACGGCTGTATCCGCTCTAAAGAAAACGCCTACAGCCAGGACGGCGGCTTAGCCGTGCTGTACGGCAACTTTGCTGAAAACGGCTGCATCGTCAAAACGGCGGGCGTTGATGAAGGCAGCCTTGTGTTCTGTGGCCCGGCCAAAGTGTATGAAAGCCAGGATGATGCGGTAGAGGCCATCCTCGGTGGCAAAGTGATTGCCGGCGACGTGGTGGTTATCCGCTATGAAGGGCCAAAAGGCGGGCCGGGCATGCAGGAAATGCTTTATCCGACCACCTTCCTGAAGTCTATGGGCCTCGGCAAAGCCTGTGCGCTGGTCACCGACGGGCGTTTCTCCGGCGGGACGTCCGGGTTGTCGATCGGCCACGTTTCCCCGGAAGCAGCCAGCGGCGGCAACATCGCGCTGATTGAAGACGGCGACATGATTGCCATCGATATTCCAAACCGTGGTATTCAGCTGCAGCTGAGCGATCAAGAACTGGCTGCTCGCCGTGAAGCACAGGAAGCCCGCGGTGTCGAAGCCTGGACGCCGCGCGCTCGCGAACGCCAGGTCTCCTTCGCGCTGCGCGCCTACGCCAGCCTCGCGACCAGCGCGGATAAAGGCGCGGTGCGTGATAAAAGTAAGCTTGGAGGCTAATCATGGCTGAGTCACAACCGCTGCCCGACGCCCCTTGCGGGGCGGAATATCTGCGTGCCGTGCTGCGCTCTCCGGTTTACGAAGTTGCGCAGGTTACTCCGCTGCAAAAAATGGAGAAGCTTTCTTCGCGGCTGGAAAATGTAATTCTGGTTAAGCGTGAAGACAGGCAGCCGGTTCACAGCTTTAAGCTGCGCGGGGCTTACGCCATGATTGCCGGTTTGAACGCCGAGCAGAAAGCCAGCGGCGTCATTACGGCCTCAGCGGGCAATCATGCTCAGGGCGTGGCTCTCTCTTCCACAAAGCTGGGGATCAAATCGCTGATCGTCATGCCGGTCGCCACGGCGGATATCAAAGTTGACGCCGTGCGTGCCTTCGGTGGTGAAGTGCTGCTTCACGGCGCTAACTTTGATGAGGCGAAAGCGCGGGCGATCGAACTTTCTCAGCAGCAGGGCTTTACCTATGTGCCGCCGTTCGACCATCCAGCCGTAATTGCCGGGCAGGGTACGCTGGCGCTTGAGCTGCTCCAGCAGGATGCGCATATCGATCGGGTCTTTGTCCCGGTTGGCGGTGGCGGTCTGGCGGCCGGTGTGGCGGTATTGATCAAGCAGTTAATGCCGCAAATCAAAGTTATTGCCGTTGAAGCGGAAGACTCGGCCTGCCTGAAAGCCGCGCTTGAGGCGGGTAAACCGGTCGATCTCGCCCGCGTGGGTTTATTCGCCGAAGGCGTTGCGGTTAAGCGCATTGGCGACGAGACTTTCCGCGTTTGCCAGGAATATCTCGACGACATTATCACCGTGGATAGCGATGCCATCTGCGCGGCGATGAAAGATCTGTTTGAGGATGTTCGCGCCGTGGCTGAACCTTCGGGCGCGCTGGCGCTGGCGGGCATGAAGAAGTATGTCCAGCAGCATCAGATTCGCGGTGAGCGTCTGGCCCACGTGCTGTCCGGCGCTAACGTAAACTTCCACGGGCTGCGTTATGTTTCAGAGCGCTGTGAGCTAGGTGAACAGCGCGAGGCGCTGCTTGCGGTAACTATTCCGGAAGAAAAAGGCAGCTTCCTGAAGTTTTGTCAGCTGCTGGGCGGCCGGGCGGTCACCGAGTTCAACTATCGCTACGCCAGCTCAGACAATGCCTGTATTTTCGTCGGCGTACGTCTAACCCGCGGCGTGGAGGAGCGGCATGAGATTCTTGCGCAGCTCAATGAAGGCGGCTACGGCGTGGTCGATCTCTCCGATGATGAAATGGCGAAGCTGCACGTGCGCTACATGGTGGGTGGCCGGCCCTCGAAACCGCTGCGCGAACGGCTTTACAGCTTTGAATTCCCGGAATCACCAGGCGCGCTGCTGAAATTCCTGCAAACGCTGGGTACGCACTGGAATATTTCTCTGTTCCACTACCGCAGCCACGGCACGGACTACGGGCGCGTGCTGGCTGCTTTCGAACTGGGCGAGAACGAAGCGGATTTCGAAACCCGGCTCAACGAGCTGGGCTACGATTGCCATGATGAAACCAACAACCCGGCATTCCGTTTCTTCCTCGCGGGCTAGTGGTTGCCCGGCAGTAGCTTCCAGAACGCATGCACAAGCGGCTCATTGAGCCGCTTTTTTTGTGCGCAGACGCCAAGTTCAAAAGGCGTGTTTTCATCGCTGCGTTCCAGAATCTGCACGCGGTTACGCACCGGCTCCGGACTATTTTCCAACACGATTTCCGGAATAAGCGCCACGCCGCAGCCCAGGGCTACCATCGACACCATCGCTTCATGCCCGGCAACCGTTGCGTAAATAAACGGGTTGCTGATTTTCTGGCGGCGGAACCAAAGTTCGATACGGCGGCGCACCGGGCCCTGATCGGCCATGATGAACGGCACTTTGTTCCAGTCCGGCCGTTGAGCGCTAACTAAAGCGCGAACGGGGCAGGGCAGAGCCGGGGCGATGAGCACCACGGATAAATTTTCAAGCATCGAGAAGGCTACGCCCGGCGGCAGTGATTCGGGCTTTCCGGCGATGGCCAGATCGGCTTCGTCGGAGTCCACTTTTTCAACCGCGTCTGCCGCATCGCCGGTCGTGAGTTTTATTTCAACGTTGGGATGCTCCGCGCGAAAGCGGTCCAGAATCGGTGGTAAATGGCTGTAGGCGGCGGTGACCGAACAGAACAGGTGCAGCTCCCCCGACAGCGATGGGCCTTCCTGGCCGATGGTGTGCCGCATTTGCTGATACTGCAATAGCGTGTGCTGCGCGAACTGACGCAGCTGTTCCCCTGCTTCGGTGAGCGTAACGGTACGGTTATCGCGTAAAAACAGCGGTTGACCGAGGTCATCTTCCAGCCGCTGGATCTGACGAGATAGCGTGGATGGGCTGACATGCATCGCGCGCGCGCTGCGCCCGAAATGGCGGCTTTCTGCCAGATGGAGAAACGTTTTCAGATCGCGCAAATCCATGGTCATCAACCCTTATTCTGGTGTTGCAATTATTGCAACGTCACGTTGTTAATATATCAATTTCAGCAACGCATTTCCTGTCATATAGTGGGTTCATTATCGCAGGCACGACACGGCTGGCGACCCTTACAAGAAACGCAACACAACAATTACGGAGTCTCACGATGGCTAATTATTTCAATACCTTGAACCTGCGTCAGCAGCTGGCGCAATTGGGTAAATGCCGTTTCATGGCGCGCGCAGAATTCGCCGATGAAGCCAGCTTCCTCAAAGGTAAAAAAGTCGTCATCGTCGGCTGCGGCGCTCAGGGCCTGAACCAGGGCCTGAATATGCGTGACTCCGGTCTGGACGTTGCCTATGCCCTGCGCGCAGAAGCGATTGCTGAAAAGCGCGCCTCATGGCGTAAGGCAACTGAAAACGGCTTCAAGGTTGGGACTTACGAAGAGCTGATCCCGCAGGCGGATCTGGTTGTGAACCTGACGCCAGACAAACAGCACTCAGCGGTTGTTAAAGCGGTTCAGCCGATGATGAAAGACGGCGCGGCGCTGGGCTACTCTCACGGTTTCAACGTGGTTGAAGTAGGCGAGCAAATCCGCAAGGACATCACCGTTGTTATGGTTGCGCCGAAGTGTCCTGGCACCGAAGTTCGTGAAGAATACAAACGTGGCTTCGGCGTGCCGACGCTGATCGCCGTTCACCCGGAAAACGATCCGAAAGGCGAGGGCATGGCTATCGCTAAAGCCTGGGCTGCGGCAACCGGCGGCCATCGCGCTGGCGTGCTGGAATCCTCCTTCGTTGCGGAAGTTAAGTCTGACCTGATGGGCGAGCAAACCATCCTCTGCGGCATGTTGCAGGCCGGTTCTCTGCTGTGTTTCGACAAGCTGGTGGAAGAAGGTACCGAGCCGGCATACGCTGAAAAACTGATTCAGTTCGGCTGGGAAACCATCACCGAAGCGCTGAAACAGGGCGGGATTACGCTGATGATGGACCGCCTGTCCAACCCGGCGAAAATCCGCGCTAACGCGCTGTCCGAACAGCTGAAAACCATTATGGCGCCGCTGTTCCAGAAACACATGGACGATATCATCTCCGGCGAATTCTCTTCCGGCATGATGGCCGACTGGGCAAACGACGATAAGAAGTTGCTGACCTGGCGTGAAGAAACGGGCAAAACCGCATTCGAAACCGCCGCGCAGTTTGAAGGTAAAATCTCCGAACAGGAGTACTTCGACAAAGGCGTACTGATGATCGCAATGGTGAAAGCGGGCGTTGAGCTGGCGTTTGAAACCATGGTTGATGCGGGCATCATTGAAGAATCAGCCTATTACGAATCTCTGCACGAGCTGCCGCTGATTGCGAACACCATCGCCCGTAAGCGTTTGTACGAAATGAACGTGGTTATCTCGGATACCGCTGAGTACGGCAACTATCTGTTCTCTTATGCTGCGGTACCGCTGCTGAAAGAGTTTATGACAACGCTGCAGGCGGGTGACCTGGGCAAAGAAATCCCTGCCGCCGCCGTTGATAACGCGCAGCTGCGCGATGTTAACGAAGCGATTCGCAACCATGAAATCGAAAAAGTTGGTCAGAAACTGCGTGGCTACATGACGGACATGAAGCGTATTGCCGTTGCGGGTTAAGCTAGTATAAAAATGAAAAAGGCCGGGAATCCCGGCCTTTTTGCTTAGTTGCGATACAGAACTTTAATGACGTGGTAGCCGAACTGCGTGTGCAGCGGGCCAACCGGCTCCAGCAGCGGGCAGGAAAACACCATTTTATCGAAAGCCGGAACCATCTGGCCCTGGCGGAATTCGCCTAAATGACCGCCTTTCTTGCCTGACGGGCAGGTAGAGTGTTTTTTTGCCAGCTTCTCGAAGTCGCCGCCGTTCTTAAGCTGCTCCAGAATATCCAGAGCCAGTTTTTCTTCCTTTACAAGGATATGCAGTGCTGCCGCTGTTTTTGCCATGATAGTGCCTTGAGTCGTATGGATTCCGCTGGCTATACTACCACGCAGTTTTTCTCCCCTCCTGACTTTCATTGAGTGACCTTATGCGTTTAAACCCTGGCCAACAACAAGCCGTCGAATTTGTTACCGGACCCTGCCTGGTCCTGGCGGGCGCGGGCTCGGGTAAAACGCGAGTGATCACCAATAAGATGGCGCATCTAATCCGCGAATGCGGCTATCAGGCCCGCCATATTGCTGCGGTAACCTTTACCAACAAGGCCGCGCGCGAGATGAAGGAACGCGTTGCCCAGACGCTGGGACGTAAAGAAGCGCGTGGCCTGCTGATTTCCACTTTCCACACGCTGGGGCTGGAGATCATCAAGCGAGAATATGCTGCGCTGGGGATGAAATCGAACTTCTCATTGTTTGACGATACCGATCAGGTCGCGCTCTTAAAGGAGCTGACGGAAGGCCTGCTTGAGGAAGATAAAACGCTGCTCCAGCAGCTGATCTCCACGATCTCAAACTGGAAAAACGATCTTATGACGCCAGCCCAGGCGGCTGCGCAGGCCAAAGGCGAGCGGGATAGAATTTTCGCGCACTGCTACGGCCTGTACGACACGCATCTGAAATCCTGCAACGTGCTGGATTTTGACGATCTGATTTTGCTGCCGACGCTGCTGTTGCAGCGCAACGAAGAAGTGCGCGAACGCTGGCAAAACCGCATTCGTTACCTGCTGGTGGATGAATATCAGGATACCAACACCAGCCAGTACGAGCTGGTGAAGCTATTAGTCGGTGCGCGGGCGCGTTTCACCGTGGTGGGCGATGACGATCAGTCTATTTATTCCTGGCGCGGTGCCCGCCCGCAGAACCTCGTGCTGCTCAGCCAGGATTTCCCTGCTCTGCAGGTCATCAAGCTGGAACAAAACTATCGTTCGTCCGGGCGTATTCTGAAAGCGGCCAACATCCTGATTGCCAACAACCCGCACGTATTTGAGAAGCGGCTTTTTTCAGAGCTGGGCTACGGCGCAGAGCTGAAGGTGGTGAGCGCCAACAGTGAAGATCACGAGGCCGAGCGGGTGACCGGCGAACTGATTGCGCACCACTTTATCAACAAAACCAACTACAAAGATTACGCCATCCTTTATCGCGGTAACCATCAGTCGCGGGTATTCGAAAAGATGCTGATGCAAAACCGCATCCCATATCGCATCTCCGGCGGCACGTCGTTTTTTTCACGGCCGGAGATAAAAGATCTGCTGGCATATCTGCGCGTGCTGACTAACCAGGACGATGACAGCGCTTTCCTGCGCATCGTGAATACGCCAAAGCGTGAAATTGGCCCGGCCACGCTCCAGAAGCTGGGCGAATGGGCGATGCAACGCAATAAAAGTTTGTTTACCGCCAGCTTTGATTTTGGCCTGAGCCAGACGCTGAGCGGGCGCGGGCTGGAATCGCTGCAACGCTATACCCATTGGCTGCGCGATGTTGCCACGCTTGCCGAACGCGAACCGGTAGCCGCCGTGCGCGATCTGATTCACGGCGTGGACTACGAAAGCTGGCTGTACGAGACTTCGCCCAGCCCGAAAGCGGCCGAAATGCGCATGAAAAACGTTAACCAGCTTTTCAGCTGGATGACGGAAATGCTCGAAGGTTCGGACATTGATGAGCCGATGACGCTGACGCAGGTTGTCACGCGCTTTACCCTGCGCGATATGATGGAGCGCGGCGAGAGCGACGAAGAAGCCGATCAGGTTCAGCTGATGACGCTGCACGCTTCCAAAGGCCTGGAATTCCCATACGTTTATATGGTTGGCATGGAAGAGGGGCTGCTGCCGCATCAGAGCAGCATCGACGAAGATAATATTGACGAAGAACGCCGCCTGGCCTACGTGGGCATTACTCGCGCGCAGAAAGAGCTGACCTTTACGCTCTGCAAAGAACGTCGGCAGTACGGCGAGCTGGTTCGTCCGGAGCCGAGCCGGTTCCTGCTTGAGCTGCCGCAGGATGACGTACAGTGGGAAACCGAGCGCAAAGTGGTCTCGGCGGAAGAGCGTATGAATAAAGGACAGGCCAACGTCGCCAATATTCGTGAAATGCTGGCGAAAGCGCGCGGCGGCTAATCTATTTTACGTTGAGAGGCCAGTGGACGTAGCTTTGCCACAGGCTTTCTTGCTCCAGCAGCTCCGCTCCCAGCGGATGACAAAGCAGCCAGTTTGGCGGCAGGGTCAGATGTAACGCTTCCCCTTCAGCTTTTAGCTCAACGGCGGGCAGAATGTCGTCGCGGCGACGGCTGGCAAAAATTATCGCTAAGCGCAGCAGGCGACAAAGGCGTTCGGCAATGCGCGGCGGCACGGCGTTCTGCTGATGGAGCGATGAAAGATCGACCGGGTTGGTCTGATTGAGCAGCAAGGTTGCCAGCAGCTTCTTCTGCGCGGGCGTATAGCCAGGCAAATCCAGATTACGGACCAGATAGGCCGCGTGCAACGGCGCCTGTTTAAAATCGACGCTCAGACCGATTTCATGCAGCAGCGCGGCGCTTTGCAGCATATCTTTGCTGAGCGTATCCAGATGCCATTCATCAGCCACGCTTTTTGAAAACGCGTTGGCTAACTGCTGCACCCGATCAGCCTGGGCGATGTCGACCATGAAGCGACGCTGCACGTTGCGAACGGTGCGGCTGCGAATTTCCTGATCGACTGACAGATGCAGCATGCCATAGACCAGACCTTCGCGCAGAGCACCACCGGCAAGCGTCATGCAGTCGATGTTCAGCTGTTCAAAAATGGCAATGAGAATGGCCAGGCCGCTGGGGAAAACCAGCGCCCTTTCCAGCGTTAAACCTTCGATCTCCAGCTCTTCAAGCCGTCCGCACTGGATGGCGCGCTGTTTTAACTGCTGAAGTTTGGCAAGCGTGATGCGCTCGTCCATGCCCTGCGCCATCATGATTTCCTGCAAAGCCTGTACGGTGCCTGATGCGCCGACGCAAACCTTCCAGCCATGATGTCTTAATTCATCAATCACGGGCTTTAAGACTTCGCTA
Source organism: Buttiauxella sp. (assembly GCA_036489025.1). GTDB lineage: Bacteria > Pseudomonadota > Gammaproteobacteria > Enterobacterales > Enterobacteriaceae > Dryocola. The sequence continues at coordinate 14,960 of DASXGN010000042.1, read as the reverse complement.
GCGGCAGCTTCCGCCGCGGCAAAGTTTTCTTTTGCAAGATTGCGATCGCTGAAGAAACGTTCCAGCCAGGTTACGCAGCCCATCGACAGGCTAAACAGCGCCGTCGTTTGTGCGCCGGTGCCCGTAACTAACTCCGTGCTGGCCCCGCCGATATCCACGACTAAGCGCTGGTCCGCGCCGCCGGTGGTATGGGCCACACCCTGATAAATCAGGCGGGCTTCTTCTTCGCCGCGAATGACCTGCACGGGGCAACCGAGAATCTTTTCGGCCTGCTGGATGAATTGATCGGCATTGGTGGCAAGGCGAAGCGTCGCCGTGGCGACGACGCGAATCTGCTGCTGGGGGATATCCTGCAATCGTTCAGCGAATAAGCGCAGGCATTGCCAGCCGCGCTCCATTGCTTCCGGGGAAAGCTCGTTTTCGCCGTTTAGCCCGGCGGCAAGCCTGACTTTACGTTTGATGCGGGCCAGGGTTTGAATCGTCCCAGCCACCTCACGTACCACTAACATATGGAAACTGTTAGAACCTAAATCAATAGCTGCATACAGTGAGGTGGAGCTGAGCATAGATATTTAACCTGCGCGACGACGATTACCACGGGATGCACTGCCACCACGACGAGGACCGTTGCCGGTACGAGGGCGGGTCAGACGTTTTGGCGGTGGAAGCTCGCTTAACAGTGCTTCAGTCTTATATTTGCTGACCGGGATCGAATGGCCAATATAGGTTTCGATAGCGGACAGGTTTAGCGCGTAGTCTTCGCAGGCCAGGCTGATGGAATGCCCGCTTGCACCGGCACGACCTGTACGGCCAATACGGTGAACGTAATCTTCGCAGTCATCCGGCAAATCGTAGTTGAACACGTGGGTTACCGCAGGAATATGCAGGCCACGAGCGGCAACGTCGGTTGCTACCAGGATATCGATGTCGCCACGGGTGAATTCATCAAGAATACGCAGGCGTTTTTTCTGGGCAACGTCGCCAGTCAACAAACCAACGCGGTGCCCATCGGCAGCCAGATGGCCCCAGATGTCTTCGCAGCGGTGTTTGGTGTTGGCAAAAATGATCGCGCGGTCAGGCCATTCTTCTTCAATCAGCGTCTGCAGCAGGCGCATTTTTTCATCGTTTGAAGGGTAAAACAGCTCTTCTTTGATGCGGTGGCCAGTTTTTTGTTCTGGTTCCACTTCGACATATTCTGCGTTGTTCATTTGCTCGAAAGCCAGTTCACGAACGCGGTAAGAAAGCGTGGCCGAGAACAGCATGTTCAGGCGCTGGGTAACCGGCGGCATGCGGCGGAACAACCAGCGAATGTCTTTGATAAAGCCCAGATCGTACATGCGATCGGCTTCGTCCAGCACGACAACCTGAATCGAACCTAAGTTGATATGATTTTGCTTGGCGTAGTCAATTAAACGACCGGTTGTGCCAATCAGGATATCGACGCCACTTTCCAGCACTTTAAGCTGTTTATCGTAGCCGTCGCCACCGTAAGCCAGACCGAGTTTCAGACCCGTCGCCTGGGCAAGCGGTTCTGCATCGGAGTGAATTTGAACGGCCAGTTCACGAGTCGGTGCCATAATTAAGGCGCGCGGCTGGTTCACCTGACGGTTCTCAGGAACAGGGTGAGAGAGTAAATAATGGAACGTTGACGTCAGGAACGCCATCGTTTTGCCAGTACCGGTTTGCGCCTGACCTGCAACATCACGATTCGCCAGCGTCAGCGGAAGTGCGAGTGCCTGAATAGGGGTGCAGTTATGGAACCCTTTCGTTTCAAGGGCTTCAATCACCTTAGGGTGCAGGGCGAAGTCGGAAAACTTCTGTTCGGTCAAATGTGTTTTGCTCATAGTGTGGTAGAATATCAGCTAACTATTGCTTTACGAAAGCGTATCCGGTGAAATAAAGTCAACCTTAAGTTGGTTAATGCTACACCAACAAGGTAGACATAATCCTGTGGAGTAGAACATGAGCGATAAAATTATTCACCTGACTGACGACAGTTTCGACACGGACGTGCTAAAAGCTGATGGGTTGATCCTGGTTGATTTCTGGGCAGAGTGGTGTGGTCCATGCAAGATGATCGCCCCGATTCTTGATGAAATCGCTGATGAATATCAGGGCAAACTGACCGTGGCTAAACTGAACATCGATCAGAACCCGGGCACCGCGCCGAAATACGGCATTCGCGGTATCCCAACTCTGCTGCTGTTTAAGAACGGTGAAGTGGCCGCCACCAAAGTAGGTGCGCTGTCCAAAGGCCAGTTAAAAGAGTTCCTGGACGCTAATCTGGCATAATGGAATCTCAGCCGGTGCGTGCCAGGTTCGCAATTTTTTGTGAGCAGCTGGACGCCCGGCGTCAGTCATGCTAAGTTACTTTTACTGCACCTTGTACTTGCCTTATAGTTTGAATCTTTGTAATACCCAATGCTTCTCATTCGCTATCGCTAAGACGCTAATTTCACAGTGAGCACATGGTTGCATAATCGATTTCGGGCGTATCACCCATTCCGTCGTGTCGTTTCAGTTCTGCGTTTTTCCTATGACCAGACAGCGATAAGACATGTGGTGCTGGCCATTAAACAGGCATGGATGACCCTGCCATACCATTCACGAAACATGTTCGAGATTTACCCCGAGTTTAAGAACCCACCATTATGAATCTTACCGAATTAAAGAATACGCCGGTTTCTGAGCTGATTACTCTCGGCGAAAATATGGGGCTGGAAAACCAGGCCCGCATGCGCAAGCAGGACATTATCTTCTCTATCCTGAAGCAACATGCCAAGAGCGGCGAAGATATCTTTGGCGACGGTGTGCTGGAGATATTGCAGGACGGATTTGGTTTCCTCCGCTCTGCAGACAGCTCCTACCTTGCCGGTCCTGATGACATCTACGTTTCTCCCAGCCAAATCCGCCGTTTCAACCTCCGCACAGGGGATACCATCTCCGGTAAGATTCGTCCGCCGAAAGAAGGCGAGCGTTACTTTGCCCTGCTGAAAGTAAACGAAGTTAACTACGACAAACCGGAAAACGCGCGTAGCAAAATCCTGTTTGAAAACTTAACCCCGCTGCATGCCAACTCTCGTCTGCGCATGGAACGTGGTAACGGTTCTACCGAAGACTTGACCGCCCGCGTACTGGATTTGGCCTCGCCAATCGGTCGCGGCCAGCGTGGCCTGATCGTCGCGCCGCCAAAAGCCGGTAAAACCATGCTGCTGCAAAATATTGCGCAGAGCATTGCTTACAACCACCCTGACTGCGTTCTGATGGTTCTGCTGATTGATGAGCGCCCGGAAGAAGTGACCGAGATGCAGCGTCTGGTTAAAGGTGAAGTTGTTGCGTCAACCTTTGATGAGCCAGCATCCCGCCACGTTCAGGTAGCCGAAATGGTTATCGAGAAGGCGAAGCGTCTGGTCGAGCATAAAAAAGACGTTATCATCCTGCTCGACTCCATCACCCGTCTGGCTCGCGCCTACAACACCGTAGTACCGGCTTCCGGTAAAGTTCTGACCGGTGGTGTGGACGCTAACGCCCTGCATCGTCCAAAACGCTTCTTCGGTGCTGCACGTAACGTGGAAGAGGGCGGCAGCCTGACCATCATCGCGACCGCGCTGGTGGATACCGGTTCTAAAATGGATGAAGTTATCTACGAAGAATTTAAAGGCACCGGCAACATGGAACTGCACCTGGCGCGTAAAATCGCTGAGAAACGCGTGTTCCCTGCTATCGATTACAACCGCTCCGGTACGCGTAAAGAAGAGCTGCTCACCACTCAGGAAGAGCTGCAGAAAATGTGGATCCTGCGCAAAATCATTCACCCAATGGGCGAAATCGATGCGATGGAATTCCTCATTAATAAGTTGGCGATGACCAAAACCAACGACGAATTCTTCGATATGATGAAGCGCTCGTAAGTCATAAAAACTCGGGGAACGCCACGCTTAGTCGTGGCGTTTTTCTTTAGTGGTATATACGATATAGAAACGAATGTCGCAGCTGGTGACTTAGTATGGCAACGGATGCCATGTAGTCTCTGTCTTCAACGATTTCTGTTGCGAAACATTCGACTAAATAACCATCAGATTGTTCATGGATGAATCACGTACAACCACTGGGCAGGGGGAATAAACATCCTGGCCTATTATTTTGCAGAGAGCTTGCACTGTGAATTTAATCACCGCTGGTACCGATCTGGTTTGTATCTTTTTATTTACTACCATTTTTCTATTTTTCGCGCGCAAGGCTGCTAAAGGCGTTGGTCTGGTCGATAAGCCAAACTTCCGCAAACGTCATCAGGGGCTCATTCCACTCGTAGGTGGGATCTCTGTCTATGCAGGGATCTGCTTTACTTTTCTGATCGCCAACTACTACATTCCTCACGCGTGGCTGTATTTAATCTGCGCGGGTGTACTGGTATTTGTTGGTGCCCTCGACGATCGCTACGACATCAGCGTAAAAATACGAGCTTCCGTACAGGCGTTGATTGGCATTGTGATGATGGTTGTCGGCAAGCTTTATCTCAGCAGCCTGGGCTATATTTTCGGCTCATGGGAAATGGTGCTGGGCCCGTTCGGATATTTCCTCACTCTGTTCGCCGTCTGGGCGGCCATCAATGCCTTCAACATGGTCGATGGGATTGACGGGTTACTTGGCGGGCTGTCGTGTGTCTCCTTCGCCGCTATGGGGCTAATCCTTTATTTCGACGGTCAGCTAAGCCTGGCGATGTGGTGCTTCGCAATGATTGCTGCCATCCTGCCTTACATCCTGCTGAATCTAGGGGTGCTTGGCCGACGCTATAAAGTCTTTATGGGGGATGCTGGCAGCACGCTTATCGGCTTTACCGTCATCTGGATTTTGCTGGAAACAACTCAGGGTCAAACCCATCCTATTAGCCCCGTCACCGCGCTGTGGATTATTGCTATCCCGCTGATGGATATGATTGCCATCATGTATCGCCGCCTGCGTAAAGGGATGAGCCCATTTTCACCGGATCGCCAGCATATTCATCATTTGATTATGCGCGCGGGCTTTACTTCCCGTCAGGCTTTCGTCCTGATTACCGTTGCCGCTGCGCTGCTGGCGAGTATCGGGGTTGCGGCAGAATATATCCATTCCATCCCTGAATGGGTGATGTTGGCATTATTCTTGCTTGCATTTGTGCTCTACGATTACTGCATCAAGCGCGCCTGGAAAGTGGCCCGCTTTATAAGGCGGCATAAGCGTCGCCAACGTAAAAACAGCAGCATTTCTTAATCCTGAATTGAATTGGGGAAGTGATGAGACAAAATGTGCCAGGAAGTAACCCGGGAATGGTGGACAACGAGTTGGACATTCGTGGTTTGTTCCGGACACTGTGGAAAGGGAAGTTCTGGATTGTGGGCATGGCGTTCGCCTTTGCTCTGGTCGCGCTGGTTTACACCTTTTTTGCTAAGCAAGAATGGAGTGCCAACGCCATTACCGATCGCCCTACGGTCAATATGTTGGGCGGGTATTACTCCCAGCAGCAATTCCTTCGCAATCTTGATATCAAAGCCAATACGGCCTCTGTCGATCAGCCTTCGGCCATGGATGAAGCTTACAAAGAATTCATCATGCAGCTCTCGGCGTACGACACCCGCCGTGACTTCTGGTTGCAGACCGACTACTACAAGCAGCGCCAGGTAGGCAACAGCAAAGCTGATGCCGCGCTGCTTGATGAAATGGTCGATAACATCCAGTTCACCCCGGGGGACTTCACGCGCAATATTAACGACAACGTTAAGCTCATCGCTGAAACGGCTGCGGACGCCAATAACCTGCTGCGCCAGTACGTGGCTTTTGCCAGCCAGCGCGCGGCGAGCCATCTGAACGAAGAATTAACCGGTGCCTGGGCGGCGCGAACCAGCCAGATGAAAGCTCAGGTTAAGCGGCAGGAAGCGGTGGCGAAATCCATTTACGACCGCAAAGTAAAAAGCGTAGAGCAGGCTCTGAAAATTGCCGAGCAGCAGAATATTGCGCGCAGCGAAACGGAAGTCCCGGCTGATGAGTTACCTGATTCGGAAATGTTTATGTTAGGTCGACCAATGCTGCAGGCGAGGCTTGAAAGCCTACAGGCCGTGGGCCCTGACTATGACATCGACTACGACCAGAATCGCGCCATGCTCTCAACGCTGAACGTTGGCCCCACGCTCGATCCTCGTTTCCAGACCTACCGTTATTTACGTACCCCTGAAGAGCCCGTTAAACGCGACAGCCCTCGCCGTGCGTTCTTGCTGGTCATGTGGGGTGCGGTTGGGGCCCTGATAGGTGCAGGTGTGGCATTAGCCCGCCGTCCTAAAGCGTTATAACGCCCTTGCCCGGCGAAGGTTCGATGGACGGCCTTCGCCTTTTTTAATAAAAGAGAATCGCTGTGAAAGTGTTAACAGTTTTTGGCACGCGCCCTGAAGCTATCAAAATGGCTCCGCTGGTTCATGCGTTGGCAAAAGACGCGTTTTTTGACGCGAAAGTATGCGTAACGGCCCAGCATCGCGAGATGCTCGACCAGGTATTGAATTTATTTTCCATCGAGCCTGATTACGATCTCAACATCATGAGTCCAGGACAGGGGCTTACGGAAATAACCTGTCGGATCCTTGAGGGCTTAAAGCCTATCCTTGAGTCGTTTAAACCTGATGTCGTGCTGGTACACGGTGACACCACCACGACAGTTGCGACCAGCCTTGCTGCTTTTTATCAGCGCATTCCTGTCGGGCACGTTGAGGCCGGGCTGCGCACGGGCGATCTGTATTCGCCGTGGCCGGAAGAGGCCAACCGCACGTTAACCGGTCACCTGGCGACCTACAATTTTGCGCCGACGGAAAACTCGCGTCAAAACCTGCTCCGCGAAAACATCAACGATAATAAAATTTTCGTAACGGGCAATACGGTGATTGACGCCCTGATCGGCGTGCGCGATCGCGTGCTGGGAGATGAAGCCCTGCGCGACAGCCTTGCTCAACACCATCCGTTTTTAGACAGCAGTAAAAAGCTCATCCTGGTGACCGGCCACCGCCGCGAAAGCTTTGGTGACGGCTTTGAGCGTATTTGTCACGCGCTCGCAGCCATAGCCAAAGAAAACAGCGATGTGCAAATTGTTTACCCGGTGCATCTGAATCCGAACGTTAGCGAGCCGGTGGAGCGCATTCTGGGCCATGTGGAAAACGTGGTGCTGGTTTCACCGCAGGAATATCTGCCGTTCGTCTACCTGATGAACCATGCTTATCTGATTCTGACCGATTCCGGCGGGATTCAGGAAGAGGCGCCGTCGCTGGGTAAACCGGTGCTGGTGATGCGTGATACCACGGAGCGGCCAGAGGCCGTGAAGGCGGGGACCGTCCGCCTGGTCGGCACGGACACGCAGACCATCGTTCGCGAAGTGACCCGCTTGCTGCACGATGAAAACGAATATCAAATGATGAGCCGGGCGCACAATCCTTACGGTGACGGCGCGGCTTGTGAACGCATTTTGACCGCACTGAAGAAAAATCAGGTGAAACTATGAGTTTTTCAACCATCTCCGTTATTGGTCTTGGCTACATTGGTTTACCCACGGCGGCGGCATTTGCCTCACGCCAGAAAAACGTTGTAGGCATTGATATCAATCAGCATGCGGTGGACACGATTAATCGTGGCGCCATCCACATCGTTGAGCCGGAGTTGGACAAGGTGGTGAAAACCGCCGTTGAGGCAGGTTTCCTGCGTGCCAGCACCCGGCCCGTAGAGGCCGATGCCTACCTGATTGCTGTACCCACGCCGTTCCAGGGTGACCATCAACCCGACATGGCCTTTGTCAAAGCCGCCGCGGTTTCTATCGCGCCGGTCCTGAAAAAGGGCGCGCTGGTTATTCTGGAATCCACATCCCCGGTGGGCTCTACCGAACAGATGGCCGAGTGGCTGGCTGAACTGCGTTCGGATCTCTCTTTCCCGCAGCAGGCAGGCGAAGCGGCTGATATCAATATCGCTTATTGCCCGGAACGAGTTCTGCCCGGCCAGGTCATGGTCGAGCTGATTAAAAACGATCGCGTGATCGGCGGCATGACGCCAGCCTGCTCGGCGCGCGCCAGCGAGCTGTACAAAATCTTCCTGGAAGGTGAGTGCGTGGTCACTAACTCGCGCACGGCAGAAATGTGCAAGCTGACCGAAAATAGCTTCCGCGACGTCAATATTGCCTTTGCGAACGAGCTTTCGCTCATCTGCGCCGATCAGGGCATCAACGTCTGGGAACTGATTCGCCTGGCGAATCGCCATCCGCGCGTGAATATTTTGCAGCCGGGCCCCGGCGTTGGCGGGCACTGCATTGCGGTCGATCCGTGGTTTATCGTTGCCCAGAACCCGCAGCAGGCGCGTCTGATCCGTACCGCACGCGAAGTGAACGACGGTAAACCGCACTGGGTCATGGACCAGGTTAAAACCGCCGTTGCCGAAAGCCTTACCGAAAGCGGCCGCCGCGCCAGCGAGCTGAAAATTGCCTGCTTCGGTCTGGCATTCAAGCCAAACATTGACGATCTGCGCGAAAGCCCGGCGATGGAAATCGCGCAGAGCGTGGCCGGCTGGCACAGCGGCGAAACGCTGGTGGTCGAACCAAATATTCATCAGCTACCTAAAAAGCTTGAGGGAATCTGCCAGCTGGCGAGCCTCGAGGCTGCTTTACAGCAGGCCGATGTGCTGGTCATGCTGGTCGACCATAAAGAATTCAAGGCGATCGCCGGTGACACCATCCAGCAGCGTTGGGTGGTCGATACTAAAGGTGTCTGGCGCTAACGCGCCGGGCTGAGGCAGGAACATGTTTAGCTCGCTTCGCGCTCGCCTGGAATCGCTCGAGTGGGAAAACCAATTTTTCGGTGTGAACAGCGGCATCGTGCGTTTTGCGGACGATGCTCCTGCGCTGACGGCCGAGCGACTCGATAAGTTCGAACGCGTCCAGGTAAAAATCCCCACGCATCGCACCGACTGGCTTGATGGTTTACAGCCGCTTGGCTTCCGGCTTGTTGAGGGTGAGGTCGATCTGTCGCTGCCTGTTGGCACGGAAAATGCTTCAATATCTGCCGTAGCCGCGGGTCCCGCTGATATTTCCGTTCTGCGTGAAATGGCCGCTCAGGCGTTCACCCAGAGCCGCTTTCGGACCCCATGGTATCAACTCGCTGACAGCGGCCGCTTCTATGCCCAATGGGTTGAGAATGCGGTGCTCGGCACGTTTGACCATCAGTGCCTGCTGCTGAAAAAAGGCGACGTGATTCAGGGTTTTGTTAGCCTGCGCCAGCTCGATGAGCGTGAGGCGCGCATTGGCCTTCTGGCGGGGCGGGGCGCTGGTGAACAGCTTATGAATGCCGCCTGCGGCTGGTGCCAACAGCGCGGGCTTGTCACGCTGCGCGTTGCGACTCAGGTCAGCAATACCGCGGCTTTGCGACGTTATATTCAAAGCGGTGCGACGGTCGAAAGCACCGCTTTCTGGTTATACAGGTGAAAAAATGATCCCATTTAACGCTCCGCCGGTTGTCGGTTCGGAAATCGAATACATGCAGGCTGCAATGGGCAGCGGCAAGCTCTGCGGCGACGGTGGCTATACGCGCCGCTGCCAGCAGTGGATGGAGCAGCGCTTCGGCAGCAAAAAGGTCCTGCTTACTCCGTCGTGCACCGCCTCGCTGGAAATGGCCGCGCTGCTGCTGGATATCAAGGCCGGTGACGAAGTCATCATGCCGAGCTACACCTTTGTTTCTACTGCGAATGCGTTTGTACTGCGCGGCGCGAAAGTCGTTTTCGTGGATATCCGTCCGGATACCATGAACATTGACGAAACGCTGATCGAAGCGGCTATCACCGAAAATACCCGCGCTATCGTGCCGGTCCACTATGCGGGCGTAGCCTGCGAGATGGACACCATCATGGCGCTGGCGAAGAAATATAATCTGTTTGTCGTGGAAGACGCCGCTCAGGGCGTGATGTCGACCTATAAAGGCCGGGCGCTGGGCACCATCGGCCATATCGGCTGCTTCAGCTTCCACGAAACCAAAAATTACACCGCGGGCGGTGAAGGTGGCGCAACGCTGGTTAACGATCCGTCCCTGATTGACCGCGCTGAAATCATTCGCGAAAAAGGCACCAACCGCAGCCAGTTTTTCCGCGGGCAGGTGGATAAGTACACCTGGCGCGATATCGGCTCCAGCTACCTGATGGCCGATTTACAGGCTGCCTATCTTTGGGGCCAGCTCGAAGCCGCCGAAAAGATCAACCAGCAGCGCCTGAAACTCTGGCAAACCTATCACGACGCCCTGTCTCCTTTGGCCCGCGCCGGGCGCATCGAACTGCCTTGCGTGCCGAAAGACTGCGTGCAAAATGCGCACATGTTCTACATCAAGCTGCGCGATGTGGAAGACCGTACGGCGCTGATCTCGTATCTGAAAGAAGCCGAAATTATGGCCGTTTTCCACTACATTCCTCTGCACGCCTGCCCGGCGGGTGAAAAGTTTGGCTACTTCCACGGCGAAGACCGTTTCACCAGCAAAGAGAGCGAGCGCCTGGTACGCCTGCCGCTGTTCTACAACCTCTCCACAGCCAACCAGCGTACTGTCATCAATACGTTGCTAAGCTACCTTTCCTGATATGTCGCTGGCAAAAGCCTCGGTGTGGACCGCAGGGTCCACGCTGGTAAAAATTGCGGCCGGCCTGCTGGTGGTGAAACTGCTGGCCGTGGCCTATGGCCCGAGCGGCGTCGGGCAGGCGGGTAACTTCCGTCAGATGGTGACGGTACTGGGCGTGCTGGCCGGAGCGGGGATTTTCAACGGCGTCACCAAATACGTGGCGCAGTACCATGACGATGCTGATGAACTGAAAAAAGTCATCGGCACCTCATCCGCCATGGTGCTGGGGTTCTCGACCCTGCTGGCCATCATCTTCGTTGTCGCGGCAAAACCCATCAGCATTGGCCTGTTCGGGCACGATCGCTACCAGGACTTAGTTCGTCTGGTGGCGTTGGTTCAGATGGGTATCGCCTGGGCAAACCTCTCGCTGGCCATCATGAAAGGCTTCCGCGACGCGGCTGGAAACGCGCTGGCGCTGATTGGCGGCAGCCTGATTGGCGTAGTGGCGTACTATCTTTGCTACCGGCTGGGCGGCTATCAGGGAGCCCTGCTGGGCCTGGCACTGGTGCCGGCTCTGGTACTGATTCCGGCTGGCATCATGCTGGTGCGGCGCGATCGTGTTCCGCTGAGCTATCTGAAGCCGCGCTGGGACAGGATGTACGCCAGCAGCCTGGGCAAGTTCACGATCATGGCGGTGATCACCTCGATTACGCTTCCCGTCGCCTATGTGATGATGCGAAACCTGCTCGCCGAGCATTACAGCTGGGACGACGTGGGGATTTGGCAGGGCGTAAGCAGCATTTCCGACGCCTATCTGCAGTTTATCACCGCCTCGTTCAGCGTTTATCTGCTGCCAACGCTCGCAAGGTTGACGGCTAAGCAGGACATCTCCCGCGAAATCGTTCGCTCGCTGAAGTTCGTTTTACCCGCGGTGGCCGCCGCTAGCTTTACCGTCTGGCTGCTGCGCGACTTTGCCATCTGGCTGTTGTTCTCGCATAAGTTTGCCGCCATGCGCGATCTGTTTGCCTGGCAGCTGGTGGGCGACGTGCTGAAGGTCGGGGCGTACGTTTTCGGCTATTTAGTCATCGCTAAGGCTTCGCTGCGCTTTTATATTTTGACTGAAATCAGCCAGTTTGCTTTATTAACCGGATTCTCACGCTGGCTGATTCCGGCCCACGGCGCGCTGGGTGCCGCCCAAGCCTACATGGCGACGTATATTGTTTACTTCGCGCTCTGCTGTAGCGTGTTTCTCATTTATCGTAGACGAGCATGACGACACTGATTCACGTCCTGGGATCGGATATCCCCCATCATAATCAGACGGTTTTGCGTTTCTTTAACGACGCTTTAGCCGCTTCGCATTCGCACGCGCGCCAGTTCATGGTCGTTTCAGCGGACGGCGCTTTGCCAGCCGCTTTTCCGGAGCTCGCAATAACGCTGTTCCCAACGAAGAAGGCGTTAGCAAAGGCCGTGGTGGTTAAAGCCCGCGCTAATCGCCTGCAGAAATTCTTCTTCCACGGGCAGTTTAATAGCCCGCTGTGGATCGCTCTGCTGACGGGCGGGCTGAAACCTTCACAGGTTAGCTGGCACATCTGGGGCGCGGATCTCTATGAAGCCTCGCGCAGCCTTAAGTTCCGCCTGTTCTATCTGCTGCGCCGTATTGCGCAGGGCCGAGTGGGCCGGGTATTTGCCACGCGCGGTGACCTGAACCATTTCCATGCGGGCCATGCGCGAGTACCGGGTGAACTGCTCTATTTTCCCACGCGTATGGACCCGGCGCTCAACTCAATGAGCAGCGCAGAGAAGCCAGCTGGCAAACTCACGCTGCTGGTAGGGAACTCCGGCGACCGCAGCAACCAGCACATCGCGGCGTTGAAATCGATCCACGCCCGGTTTGGCGATACGGTGCGCGTGGTCGTGCCCATGGGCTACCCGGCTAACAACGCGTGCTATATCAATGAAGTGCAGCAGGCCGGACGCGAATTATTTAGCGAAGACAACCTGTGCGTCCTGACCGAGAAAATTGAGTTCAATGATTATATGGGTCTGCTGCGCCAGTGCGATTTAGGCTATTTCATTTTCGACAGGCAGCAGGGGATAGGCACGCTTTGCCTGCTGATTCAGGCGGGCATTCCCTGCGTGCTGAGCCGTAAAAATCCTTTCTGGCATGACATGGTGGAACAGCACGTTCCGGTGCTGTTCACCGGCGATCCGCTGGATGAATCCGTCGTGCGGGAGGCGCAGCGCCAGCTACGCTTACTGGATAAGCAGCAGATTGCCTTTTTTAACCCTAACTATCTTGCTGGCTGGCATCAGGCGCTGGCTATCGCTTCAGGAGAAACCGCATGAGTCTGCTGCAATTTGGCGGTTTGTTCGTGGTGTGGTTTGTCTCGGTGATGTTTATCGGCCTGCTGACCTGGCAGGAATTCCGCCGGGTACGCTTCAACTTTAACGTCTTCTTCTCCCTGCTTTATCTGCTGACGTTTTTCTTTGGCTTTCCGTTTACCTGCACGCTGGTGTTCAGATTTGGCGTCTCGGTTGTGCCCGCGGACGTCTTGCTCCAGGCGCAGCTGGCCGCGGCCTGCTTCTATGGGATTTATTACGTCGCCTATAAAACTCGCCTGCGGCCCAAGCGTGAGATGACCGCCCCGTGGCGTCCGCTGTTCACCATGAACCGTGTTGAAACGCACCTGACGTGGGTGATGCTTGCGGTGGTGGCGCTGGTCAGCGTTGGCGTCTTCTTCATGCATAACGGCTTCCTGCTGTTTAAGCTGCATTCCTACAGCCAGATTTTCTCCAGCGAAGTGTCAGGCGTTGCGCTTAAGCGCTTCTTCTACTTCTTCATTCCGGCAATGCTGGTGGTTTACTTCCTCAAGCAGGATGGCCGGGCGTGGATTTTCTTCCTGGTGAGCACGGTGGCGTTTGGCCTGCTGACCTATATGATTGTCGGCGGCACCCGTGCCAATATCATCATTGCGTTCGCCATTTTCCTGTTTATCGGCATCATTCGCGGCTGGATCTCGCTGTGGATGCTGGCGGCGGCGGGCGTCTTCGGTATTGTCGGCATGTTCTGGCTGGCGCTGAAGCGCTACGGGCTGAACGTGAGCGGCGACGAAGCGTTTTACACCTTCCTGTACCTCACGCGAGATACCTTCTCGCCGTGGGAAAACCTGGCGCTGCTGCTGCAAAACTACGACAAAATTGAGTTCCAGGGGCTGGCTCCAATCGTACGGGACTTCTACGTCTTCATCCCTTCATGGGTCTGGCCGGATCGCCCGAGCATCGTGCTGAACAGCGCCAACTATTTCACCTGGGAAATCCTCAATAACCATTCGGGGCTGGCGATTTCGCCGACGCTTATCGGTTCGCTGGTGGTGATGGGCGGCGTGTGGTTTATCCCGCTAGGGGCCGTGGTGGTAGGGCTGATTATTAAGTGGTTCGACTGGCTGTACGAGCTGGGCAATCAGGAAACCAACCGCTACAAGTCCGCTATTCTGCATAGCTTCTGCTTTGGCGCGATATTTAACATGATCGTGCTGGCGCGCGAGGGCGTGGATTCGTTTGTTTCCCGGGTCGTTTTCTTCCTCGTGGTATTCGGCCTTTGCCTGATGCTGGCTAAACTTCTTTACTGGCTATTTGATAGTGCGGGTCTGGTACATCAGCGTTTGCGACGCGCGGCGACCGGAGCTTAATGAGCATGTCCTGGAATCCTATGAACGAATCAATCACGGCACCTACCTACACCATTCGTGGCCTGGAATTATTAGGCTGGCGCGATATGCAGCACGCGCTGGATTATCTCTATGCCGGCGGCTCGCTGCGGGCGGGCACGCTGGTGGCCATTAATGCCGAGAAGGTGCTGACGGCGGAACGCGATCCTGAAGTACGCGAGCTGATTGAAGCCGCTGAGTTTAAATATGCGGACGGTATCAGCGTGGTGCGCTCGATCCGTAAAAAATATCCGGCGGCGAAAGTATCGCGCGTGCCGGGGGCGGATCTCTGGGAGGCACTGATGGAGAAGGCAGGGCGCGAAGGCACGCCGGTGTTTCTGGTCGGTGGCAAGCCTGAAATTCTCGCGCAGACTGAAGCGAAGCTGCGCCAGCAGTGGCAGGTGAATATTGTCGGCAGCCAGGATGGTTATTTCAAGCCAGAGCAGCGGCAGGCGATGTTTGAACGCATTCGCGACAGCGGCGCGGCGATGGTGACCGTGGCGATGGGCTCGCCGCGTCAGGAAATACTGATGCGCGACTGCCGCAAAGTTTATCCGCAGGCGCTGTATATGGGCGTGGGCGGCACCTACGATGTCTTCACCGGGCACGTGAAGCGTGCGCCGAAAGTCTGGCAGAAACTGGGTCTGGAATGGCTGTA
>DASXGN010000008.1:0-261305 GCA_036489025.1 Buttiauxella sp. | reverse complement strand
ATCGCCGACCAGGCGCGTACCATCCGTATTCCGGTGCATATGATTGAGACCATTAACAAGCTCAACCGTATCTCGCGCCAGATGCTGCAAGAGATGGGCCGCGAGCCAACGCCAGAAGAGCTGGCGGAACGCATGCTGATGCCGGAAGACAAAATCCGCAAAGTGCTGAAAATTGCTAAAGAGCCAATCTCCATGGAAACGCCAATTGGCGACGATGAAGATTCGCATCTGGGTGATTTCATCGAGGATACCACCCTCGAGCTGCCGCTGGATTCTGCAACGTCTGAAAGCCTGCGCTCGGCCACTCACGACGTGCTGGCTGGCCTCACCGCGCGTGAAGCGAAAGTCCTGCGGATGCGTTTCGGTATCGATATGAATACCGACCACACGCTGGAAGAAGTGGGTAAACAGTTCGACGTTACCCGCGAACGTATCCGTCAGATCGAAGCGAAGGCCCTGCGCAAACTGCGCCACCCGAGCCGCTCTGAAGTGCTGCGTAGCTTCCTGGACGATTAATCGCCCTGCTCTTCCGAAAGCCCTCCTCGCGAGGGCTTTTTTATTACCTGAACGCTAGCGGCCTCGCGCCATCAGCGACTGTTCCAGCTCGCGATAAGCCTCGACCAGCTTATCCAGCGTCACCCGGCTTAAGCCGCTCGGATTGGGCAAAATCCAGACCTCGGTATCGCCGACGGTTATCTCCTGCTTACCCCACTTCGCACCGCGCTGGCTGAAAGCCTGCTCAAACGCCTGCTTACCAAGAATCGCTAACGCCCTCGGCTGATAGTCCTGCATTTTGGTGATCAGCCCACGGCCGCCCGCACGCAGCTCCTGGAGCGCGACTTCGCTCGCCTGCACAGTCGGTCTGTCCACCAGCTTCGTCACGCCACAGCCGTAGGAAAGCATTTGCTGGGCTTCTTCAGGTTTGAGCTGCCGGTCGGTAAAACCGGCCAAATGAAGCACCTTCCAGAAGCGGTTGGCCGGATGAGCAAAAGGCAAACCAAGATGGGCGGAAGATTTTCCAGGATTGATGCCGCAGAACACAACCCGCAGGCCCGGCTGAAGGATATCGCTAACCATTGCATTTCTCGCCTAAATGAATAGAGCAGAAAGTATAAGGGATTGATTAGCCATTGTTTATAAAAACAGCACACGTATCGCATTTACTGGATTGACGCCCGGAGTTCCATTATAATCCAGCGCCACGGCCCCTTAGCTCAGTGGTTAGAGCAGGCGACTCATAATCGCTTGGTCGCTGGTTCAAGTCCAGCAGGGGCCACCAAATATCAAGGGCTTACGTGAAAACGTAGGCCCTTAGTCTTTTCCAGGATGCTAACAGGCTGAGCGTAGCCAGCTGAGGCTTCCTGGCATCTTTCCCTGCCAGCGTAAGCGTCAAACATCGTTCCTTTACCGCCCTCTTCTGGCGTCACTAACTGCTATGGGTAACCCGCATAAACAATCCTGCCGTGGGCTATAGCGATCGATCCAGCAACCTGACCTTGAAATACAGCTCGGGAAAATTATTCACCTTCAGCTTGCGCATTGCCGATTGTTTATAGAGGCTGATATGCCTGACGGGCATATTATTTATCAGCGATATCGTAGATTGCTTGTATCCCTGAACGAGATACTTCACCACATCCGCCTCCTTTTCGCTCAGGCGCAGATAAGGGCTGACGGTGAGGGCTGATGACGGCTTAAATTTCGGATATCGGCGAACCATCGCGCGAATTTCTCTCTTCACCGTCACGCAGTCAGTATTCAGAGAAATGAAATAAAGCCGTTCCTTAAAGTAGATATCCTGCAAAAAAGGAATCATATGCTCAGGGCAGAAAACCAGCGCCGGTGAACGAATTATTCGCGTTCGAATATCGTTATAAAGGGCGTAAGCGCTGTCGTCAGGAAAAATAAAAATAGGGATAAAGTATTGATCTGAAACCCATAATCCATGCTCCGAGTGCTCCAAATTCATCTCATCCAGCAACCTTCCTAACGCCCGCCGATAAAGACACTCCCTTGCAATAGTATTCATACCTGTTCTCAGACTATCCACGTCTCAAGCGGCCAGACAGGGCTTTACCTGTCCGGCCGGGCTGGATTAAAAATTGTATTTCATACCAATCATCGCGGCGCTGTCGTTGTAACCCGCATCGCCCATCTGTACGGCAACGTTGCCCCAAACGTTCAGGCGCGGATCTATTTGCCCTTCCAGACCAACCTTAACCTCGGCCAGGTTTCTTGCCCCGGCCTGACTCACGCGGACATCGTCCAGGTTTGTCGCGAAATTACGGGTATTGTGCAGCCAGTTAAGCTGTACAAACGGCTGGAACTCACGCTGCTTATCGTTATCACGCGCGTGGTGGCTTTTGAGATAGGTTTTCACGCCCAGACGAGTCAGTAAATTACCGTCAGCGCTATCCTGAACCTGAGTGCCGTTCGCTTCATGGCGATCGTCGGCTCGTACCCCCATCCACACGGCCTGCGCCTGAGGCTCGACAAACCACTCGTTGACGGTCCCCTGGCTACCCCAGAACTGGCCGAGTTTCCAGCTATAACCCCCCTCCAGCGAGGCCGTAATGCCGTGAGATTTATAGCGCTCCACCGCCAGGTTTTCGCCGCTGACCTCATTGTTGAACCAGCCGTATTGCAGCCAGCTATCCAGCCAGCCGCCGGTATGCTTTTCGCTGTTCGCATACCAGGTAGCGTATCCGCCAATGCTGTAACCATCGATTGAGCCTTTCGAACGATAGCCGCTCGCCCGATTCTCGGTTGTGCTGTGGCTGTTCCCATAGCCAGCCATAAATCCGACGTGCCAGCGATCGACGCCGTCCGTACTCCAGCGAGCGGTATCACCGCCGATCTGCGCCACATAGCGGTTACTCGTTGTTTTTAACTGTCCGCTATCATCGTGCCATGAGTTATGACCGCCAACCTGGCGTAACCACAGGCTGGTCACTTCCTGCTGCCCGCTGACTGCATCCACGAATCGGGTTTCCCCGAGCCTGTCATGCAGCGTCAGCATAAACAGCGTATTTGCCGCCGCCAGGTTAGCCGTATAGCTCCCGGCCTCTGGACGAACGACTTCGGGTTTCTTCGGTGTTGGCACTGGAGCCGGATCGGGTGAGGGATCCGGGACAGGTGATGGGTCCGGAGCCGGTGAGGGATCCGGAGCAGGCAGCGGCGTCGGATCCGGGTCCGGCACGGGATCGACTGGGGTAAGCTGGCTGGTCAGATACCAGTTTTGGCCGCTTTGGGTAATATCATAATCATAGGCGCCCGCAACAATACGCCCCGTTTTGACGAAGCTGCCGTGGGATATCCCTCCCACGTCAACAATCTCGATACCTTCAACAGTCTGCGCCCCGCGTCCGCCAAGATTATTAATGGCCACGTTGGTCGTGCCTTGCAGTACATCCCCGCCAACAACCAGCTTATTTGCCGGTGAACCATCGTCACCCAGGACGCTGTTCATCACCAGCAGGCCGCCGTCGCCGCCGTAATTCCCCGTTACGTTCAGAGTGTCGAACTTATTGCGATCGGAGAAGGTCACCGTGCCATTATTCGTTAACTGCCCCAGGCTGGAGTTATTGCTCATATTCCAGCTGCTGCTGGTATCCAGAGTCAGTGATGTAGCATTAACTATTGATCCACTAAGGACGGAGCCAGAGGTCAAGTTGAGCGCAACATTATTCCCCACGTTGCTCACCTCGATGTCGCCGTCCAGCCTGCTGTTTTGCGCATTAAGCGTCACATTGCTGTAAAGGTTGTTAAGCGGATCGAGGGAGTCTTCGTAATTGGTCACGGTCATTAGCTGACCTGTTCCACTGCTAATCTGCGAATCTTTCACATCAAGGTTCAAATCGGTGGTATCCACCGCAATGGCCTGGGATTGACTCGCGCTGAGCGTGACATTGTTCAGTGAAACCTGATTTTTAAGGGACGATGTCGAGGAATAGCCATTAACATACAGCGCTGTGGCGCCTTCACCGGTCGTAGAAACCGAGCTATTGCTGATGTCCAGCGTACCTGCGCGGCTCCATAAGCCAAACCCTTCTTTCCCGGTGGTTTCAATTTTCAAATTGTCCGCGGTGATTTGCGATCCCGGATAGACCAGCAGGCCGGGGGCGATTTCACCGTGCGTAATGATAGTGCTGTTATTGAGCGTCCCTGTTCCGCCAAGGGCTGTGAACATGCCCGCACTGCCAATGCCGTTCGTCTCGATCGACAGCCCATCGCCCTGAAGAGCATACTCGGTATAAAGCCCATAAGCGTTTTCGCCCTGAGTCTTAAGGCTGCTATCGGTGACGCTGGCCTCGCCTTTCTGCGCGTTGACGGCAATGGCGCGATCGCCATCAGTAGCAATGGCAGCGTTATTGATGGTGGCAGATGAATCTTCTGAGGCTACCCATATCGCATCGCTGTAAGCGCCATGGGTCGTATATGTGCCTCCTTCGATGGTAATTTTTGCAGCAGAATTCGCGTTAATTGCATAGCTGCTGTTGCCGGCGGTGGTCGCTGAGACATTATTCAACATCAGCTCACCTGCCGTGACTCTGACAGCATCTCCTGAATCAGTCGTAATCGTGCTGTCGGTAACACCGGCTGTCGCCAGTCCTTGCGCCACGGACCAGTTACCATCCAGGACCAGTCCCAGCGCGCTTCCCTGACCTGCGATATGAGTATTCTCCAGGCTGGCTACGCTGTTATTGGCCAAATAAATTCCGGTGCCGGAGTTGCCGGTAACGTTAACCTGCAAATCATCTGCAGTAAATTTACTGCTATCAATCCAGGCTCCCCCGCCACGAATCCCCGAGCTGTTAAGTACAATTTGCCTGGCGGTAAAGTTTGCGCCATTTTTTGCCTGAATAATGAAGGTGCCGTTGGCATCATTTTCCAGCGTGACATTATCTAAGGTGCGCTCGGTGCCATTAGCAATAATGGTGTCATTGTTAGCAGCCAAAGCATAAGAACTCGATGCGATGAATATGGGCAAAACATATAGCGGACTATTTAATAGAAGGCCAATGCTCCATCTGTTATTGAAATTAAAATCCATAGTCAATTCCTTTTAAGGTCGTTCATTTACAGGCAAAGCGTGTTTCTCTCATCACGGCCACATTTAGCAATAAATGAAGCGTAGCGATAGAACTCGGCTCTGTTTGCCGCTCCCATTTTGCGGCTAGCGTTACGGTAGTGAGTACTTATTGTTTTTCTGGAACGGTTAAGTATCCGGGAGATATCTGTGCTGTTGTAACCCCGACCAATCAAAATCATGATGTCGTTTTCAGTATCTGACAGCTGCGCATACTTTTTTAGGCCAAATTTCCAGTACGCCTCCTCTCTATTGGCGAGTAAATTATAATCAGCCTTTGCTATCGCCAGGATCTTGCCAATCTTCATTGAGATATCATTCAGAGTTTCGTTCTTGGTTAAAAAAGGAACATGGATAGTTATTCTTTCTGTTCCTTTCCGTGCCGCCTCCTTACTCCTATGAAGTTGTCTTTTGTTGATAATATGAATCGTTACCATGTCATCATGGAAAATGATATCTGCAATGCTCCTGCTCCTTTCATCTGACGGCAATAAAAAGCAAACGTCCCCTGCCTGTTCTTCCGTAAGCTGATTGAAGATTAAGAGACTTAGTCCCGATAACTGATAATAGTTAGATTCCATCAATAATATATTTAACATACTTCACACCCACGTGTTGTAGCCCCCATCCAATAGCCATTACCTCCAGGCATAACGAAGCGCCCGCCAGAACAGACATAAGTGAACGAATAAAAAACTTAATCGGTAGCTAAGCCGCTAAGCCACCGGTTTTCGGCTTCTGATAAAATGATTTCCTTATACACCCTTTCTCTGGAATGGAGAAAAAGCAAACTAACATACTGTTTTAGATAAGAAAATGCCCTCCAGATTAAACAATGCAGAGATAAAGACTAAACTGAAATAAACGTGAAAGTAGTTATAAAGCAGTTAATATATTCCTGTTATTGCGCCATCATGCATCCATGTCGAATAAGGGGTAGTTTACCCTTAACGCCTAAAACGATCAAATATATCAAAAACATACCATTTAGCGATATTTTATTCTGAAGGCCCGCGACAAACAAAGTATTTAAAGCCAAAATCACACCTAATCAATGGCATATTCAGAAAATTTCAGAGAATTTTCTTGAACATTTCATCAGCAAAAATTATAGCGGGAATTATTTTGGGATAAATAGCCAGGAAAAAAGCCCGACCACATATCCCAAAAATTAACTAGCTTGAATATGCGTGTACAGTTTGATGAAACATGAGTAATACTCAAAGTAACGTTAAATCCACCTTTTCAGATTCAAAGTCATAACGACCGCTCATACATAAATCCACCGGTTTCGGCTGCCAGTATATCAACCCCCTAATTTCAAAAAGAATGACAGCATGTCTGGCCAAACCGTCTTTTTCCTGTAAGGAGCGAACTAACAATGTCTCAGGAACAATCCGTGGTTCAAAACGTAGAATTGTGTTACGGATTACTTTTTCAATAACATTCCAGTTTCGGTGATTTTCCTGCGTTCCGATCAATGCGGGTACACCATAATTTAACACCGACTCAAGAATTTTCTTATGTCTGTACTCATCAAGAGTATCCTCTATATTGGTATGATTAATTAAATCGGCGATATCTTTTTGCACCAGAGCACGCATCTTCCGTACATCAATAGGTTTGACTCGATCGTTGGGGCTCCTGGGTTCATCATCCTGTAAACGTTCCAGCAGGGTAGGAAGATATATTCTCTTCCTGTCGAGATGATTATCTGAAAACAATGTCATCAACTTCCATAATTGAATGTTCGCTAAGGTCGGTAATTAGGACTTTTCTCCCGGTGCCAATGGAAAGAAGATCGCTCTCAGTTGACCACTGCGTTTTCATCCCTAACTTACAGTCCTGGGAATCGGTATTGCTCACGGGATAGCGCGCCGGGATGTATCCGTAATAAGCTTCGTTATCCAACGTGATCGTCGAGGGAATCCATAAAAGATCGAGCAGGTCTTCTGGCTTTGAGACAGTAAGCGTTTGCAAACTGGAAAAAGGTAGCCAGCGATAGCCACCGGCATAAATAAATTCACAAACCGGCCCGAGACGGCTATCGCTATCGGCGATCCATGAAAACTCACCCAGCGTAGCGCTTTCACCAGAGCTAACCGGCGCAAGGTCGAACGCCTGCTGCCGTGTCGTTTCCGCCTGCTGAACTTTCCCCTGAAAGCGTTCCGCATTCGCCTGCTGCAGCTTCATCATCCATTCAGGAGATTCTCCTTTTAGGGTTGCAGCCTGGCGCTCGCCGGTTAAAACCTGTGAACGCTGCATTTCACTGAACACTAAATTTTTAAACAGTTCCAGCTGCTTTTGTAATCCCTCCTCCAGCAGCGCCAGGGTCTGAAGCTGCAGCAGAGCTTTATCCCATGTTCCTTCCACGCAGTATAATTTGAACAGCACTTCTCGGGCTTTCAGGTCCTGAGGATGCTCTTTAACCTGCGTCAGCACCTGCGCGAAAATGTCATCCAGCGACGCGGTTTTGAGCGCCTGGGTAAGCGAAGTAAAATTCTGCATTGTCGTTATTCCTTGAATTAATAATGAGTATCCAAACCAACTTTATAAAAGTCCTGAAACACCAGTTCAGGCACCTTATATTTACTTTTTGCAACGATATGTTCGGGCGACAGCGCGGTGAGAAGATCCGTTTTTTCCTCTTCACTGAAGATGTCATCCGTCGGATCGCCGGCCTCGAGTTCAGGCCACACTTTCTCCATCAAAAACTCTCTGGCGACGATACATTCGGTTAAGGTTTTTTCTTTGATTTGCTCGCGAACACGATCAAAACGAGAATCCGTTTTGATGATATGGCTGGCCTGCCCGGCCACGCCGTCGTAGTACCCACCGTCCAGCTCCTGCCAGATGAGGAAGCGTTTATATTCCACCTCCAGGGTCTTGAGAACGTCATCTCCTTTGTCTTGCGCCAGCACAACATCATTGAAATAGCGCAGATCGTTAATGAAATTCCCCCCGTTAGGGAGGATCTCCTCAACTTCGGGCATCTTGTTTGCCGCCCGCCAGCCGCCATCGGGATAAATAAGACGCTGTAAAGTCTGTCCATCCGCCTCGCTATCCCCGCTGGCGGCCATCACCAATTTAAAGTGACCAGCCTGAATTTTGCTTTTATCGCGCAGGGGTTGAATGCTTCCGTACTGGAGTTCACGTCCGTCCAGTCGGCAGACACAGCTGGCGCATAAATTCAGCAATACCGGCCTTGCCAGATGCCAATAAAAAGCAACGGTATCCTGCCCTTGTGGAGCCGGGAGGGAGCCGAAACCTCCTCCTGCCACGTCGAAAACCGCGGCATTCTCCGCGGTCAAATGTCGGTCAAGAGCAACGGGCAGGCGCGACGCTGGCCATTCAAATTGAATATTCACGACATCAGCCTATGTAAACGTCGCCGGAGCCGGTCACCACCGCCGCACCGCATCCCGTAACATCGCCCAGCCGTGCTGCCGGCAGGCCGTTAATAAAAACCGTACCGGAGCCTGTCGCGACGGGGGCGGCTCCGTGGCCCAACGCGCAGGGCGCAACGCTTGCGCCAGCCATTGCGGCGGGAAGCCCGTTAATAAAAACATCTCCCGACCCTGAACATAATGCGCCGCCGTGGGCGGTTGCATCCCCGACTCGTCCTGCGTTTTGCATAGCTAACACTCCTTAATCAAACGGCTGGAATGACGACGAATCAGATTCGTCGCCGGGATCGATTGAGCCGTTAAGGTTCAATAGTCTCACTGCCTGTTGGCGTTTCCGTTGGCGTTTCCGTTGGCGTCTCGGTTGGTGTCTCCGTTGGCGTCTCGGTTGGCGTCTCCGTCGGTGTTTCCGTTGGCGTCTCGGTTGGAGTCTCCGTCGGCGTCTCGGTTGGAGTCTCCGTTGGCGTCTCGGTTGGTGTCTCCGTTGGCGTCTCGGTTGGTGTCTCCGTTGGCGTCTCCGTTGGAGTCTCCGTTGGCGTCTCGGTTGGTGTCTCCGTCGGCGTTTCCGTTGGTGTCTCCGTTGGCGTTTCCGTCGGTGTCATCGTCGGCGTCACCGTCGGCGTCACCGTCGGCGGCGGCGTTGGTATAGGCAACGGAGGAAGCGGGATGACCACGCCGAACAGCGCAGAAATGGCCGGTAGTCCAGGCAGGCCGATCATTCCGCCGCCGCCACCGCCACCGCCGCCACCGCCGCAGTTGTCTCCGCAATCACCTGGGTTGATATCGACTTCCCCACCCTGAATAATTACCTGAGAGGAACCGATAATTTTTATCTTTTTGGCGGAGATGACCAGCTCCCCCCCGGCAGAGAGCGTCATCGCGCCACCCGCAACCATGGTGCTCGCACCGCCGACGGCAAGAGAATGGTAGCCGCCAACGTTGACCTGATGGGCACCGCCGACGGAGAGCGAATGGTAGCCCCCGACGGCGGTCATAAATGCTCCGCCGACGTTGATACCTTTTGCTCCGGCAACGGTATCGCTCTGACTGCCGCCAACCTGAATCGCTAACGCCGCACCAATCATGGCGCTGCTATTGCCGATAACGTCGGACATATAGTTAGCGCCGACAAACAGATTGCGCGACAGCCCGACATTCACGTCAGAATTCATGCCAATCGTCTGCTGCTCATTTTGCTTGGTCAGGCGCGTCATGTTGCGTTCAGCCTGCTCCCAGTACTGTTCCAGCCCGGGTTTATCTTCGAAGCGAATGCCGTTGTAGTTGCTGCGCCCCCCGCCGAGCGTGCGGCTGACTAAGCCACTTTGCGTAGCGTTAACCGGCAGATCCCAGGGTGGCATGGTGACGTTGTTATAGAGGCTACCGGTGATTAACGGCCTGTCCGGATCGCCATTGATGAAATCGACGATCACTTCATGCCCAATGCGCGGAATGTAAATACCGCCAAAGTTATTTCCCGCCCATGCCTGACTCACGCGCAGCCAGCAGGAATCCGATTCGCGGTTCTTGCCGTAGCGATCCCAGAGGAAACGAACTTTTACCCGGCCGTATTCATCGGTCCAGATCTCTTCCCCCGGCGGCCCGACGATAATGGCGGTCTGCGGCCCGCTAGTTTTAGGCTTGGCCACGGTCATCGGATGACGGTAAATTTTAGTGGTTGGCTGAACGGTAAAGTCGCAGCTGTAGCGGAACTCATCCTTAGAGGCCAGCTGGTCAATCTCTTCAACCAGCAAATGGCTGCGTAGCACCATGTATTCACGGTTTGCTTTTTCGACGGGATAATTCACCAGCTCAAAGTCGCAGCCACAGGCAATGCCCCGCAGTTCACCCTGACCTTCGCAGCGCGAACCTAACGCGCCTCGTTCTTCCATGCGTACGCGAGCCAGCTGCTCACCGATATCGGGCTGCTCGTAATCGCCGGGCCAATGGAATATTTCCATCTGGTTGAAGCTGGTCTTACGCGGCTTGCTGTCCAGCGCCATAATATCCGCACGGGATTTGGTAAAATCGTAGTCGTTAGTGACCCATTTACCGGAGGTAATGGTTTCCTGGAAATGGAATTGTTTAATATATTCCTGATCCATCTTCGGACGATCGGAGGCATATTGAATAACGTGATAGGCCTCGCTTGGGAAACGCTTGTGCGCGCCAACGTTATCCACCAGAATAAGCCGGTGGCTTCTTTCTGAGTGCTCGAAAAACCAGTAGATGCCCCACTCTTCCATCAGCCGTTCAATAAAGTCGAAATCTGTTTCGCCATACTGAACCTGGAAATCAAGCAGCGGATAACTTCCCGAAAGGCGTTTTTCAAACGGGAAGTTATAATCACCCAGCACCTCATCGATAATATTCACCACAGATTTCTGCTGGAATATTTTAAAATCAGCCGTTAATTCCGCCAGATGAAGCCATGGGCGAATAATAATTTCATAAAGCGCCTGATTACCATCACGTCCAATATATCTGGCGCGGTTAACCACACCCGATATTTCTCGAACGTCTTTTCCTATACCAAAGGCCTCCCCCAGCCCGTTACCATCGAGCTCTATTTCAACGGTCATATCTTTGCCAATCAATGATTTCAGATCGACATTTGAAGCCGCCTGCCAGGGAATAAGAGAATTCGCGGGCGTTTTAGCAGTAATCACGTAGGAATAAAGCGAAGACAGCGACTCTTCGCCATCCAGCTTTGAGATTACCAACGCCGGCTCTCCAAGCAGCAGCGGCATCGCCGGGCTGCTTAATTTAATAGTACGTGACATATAATCACCTGATGCGTTGTGAATATCTTAGAATGATGCGTCAGGCGGTTTAGCCTCAGCGCGTCGTAACGGAATTCTCTGGGAATCCAATATGTTCCTGTGCCGGCTTTGCCGCCAAATCCAGATACCCGCCTCCTGCTGCACGCAGTCAGGCCAGTTTTTCCACGGCATTACCTCGACACCATCACTGTTCCGAATGTGATAGTCTTCCTGTGAACCCTCCCTGAGTAGCACCTGAGAATGATTTTTAAAGCGCCACGCTGGCGTCAGCACAAAAGATTCCCAGAACGGGGAATATGCTCGCTTTAATGCTTTTACCCATTGCCATAGCGGCTGCCAGTTATTTTCTGCAACATCGCTGTTACGCAGATTATTTAAAATCCTTGCGGCCCAGAACGTCATTGGAAATTCGGCCTGCATATTTTTCTGCAGCCAGCGGTAGGACACCACGCTATAAATAACCACCAGCGATTTATTTCCCTGTTCACTCTGCAACACCATAAATGCACCGGCATAGAAACACTTGCCACGCAGCGCGGCGGCAGAAATAACAAAACACCACGGATAACTCTCCGATAAACAATCCACCGGCATTGAGGAGTCCATGTTTGGCAGAATTTCTCGGGTAATGAAAGAGTGCAATTCACGCTGTTCCTTTCCCCACCTGCGAAACAGGCCTGCACGCGTTTCGTCGACTAGTAAATACAGGCGTAACGACATATTTCCCTCAAGCAGTTGGTTGCCGCATTTTAATAATCGCCTGGGCAGCGAAAATCTCTCAATAAATCGATGACCGGCCTGTCCTTATAGATCAGCCCAGAGACTTCAACATTTGCGCGCCGTGATTCCAGCTGGTATATCAGCACCATTTCATCCGTATTGCTGGCGACAATATCGCTGGCGTTATCTAACCAGCGAAACAATGACCACGGCCCGCTAAACGACATTGACGATGCCCCCGCGGCAATACCCGGCATTGCATTCAACGCTACCCTTGAAGTCGCGTGCGAGGCGGGCCAGGTGATGGACACGGGTAATACCGGCCCGTGAGCATAATTCACCTGTTTACCGTCAAAGCTCATATTCAGCTGTGTAATCGCCGGATCTAAATAAGGAACAGAGATATCAAGCGCAAGCGAAAGCCTGCGGCCGTTTTCGGCCTGGAAAAAAGCATCCCGAATTTCCGCAGCACGCTCGAAAATATCGAGCGACCCCTCGCTATCTTCCACGTCGCCTTTGTAGCGCCACGGGTGAAGTGAGGTATCAACTTTATCTGCCAGGTTCTTTTTATAGTACTCATCAACCAAGCCACCTGCCGAAAAGAAACGTTCAAAATCAACAAGCTTCACATCGCGCTGGCTATCGGCAAAAGGATAGCGTCCCTGTAGAGTTGCTCGACAGACACGACCCAGATTTTCCTCAATCCCGTCGTTGCTCTTGGCGATAGCTTCCTGGCTTGCCCGACGCCATGCGCCGTCCAGCAACGGGCCAACCAGCTCGGGCAGCGGGTCGGGCCAGGTTTGCGACTCCGCGCTGATTTTCTGGGCGGTGTTGGACAGCGCCATTGAGCTGCCATTTTTCAGCGCATCGTCATAGATGACGAAAAGCGTGTACTGCTCGCTGAGCGCCCCCATCAGTTTATTGAGCTCAGAGCCCCCCATCGCAGGACGTTCGTCCCCCGCCGTCTCGCTGCTGCCGGTGACAAACTCGCGTAGCGGAGCAAAATGGTTATCGACCCGCTCGCGAAGCAGCTTTTTTTCCATGGCGGCATAGGCAAGATTCACTTTGGCGATGGCGTTCAGGATCTGCCCCTTGTTGGAGACATTATCCAGCAGCGATTTATCCTCCTTCACCACCAGCGTGGTTTCCTTTACCGCCCGCTGCACAAGATTAGCAAGCGGCGAGTCCGCGGCGCTCAGCGTCCGCAGCATATACACTTCGGAGGCAACACCGGCGCTGCCATAGTCCAGCTGCAGGAGATCCGTTTTGATACGAATATTGCTCAGAAAATCCTGCCAGTGGCGGGTGTAATCATCGAGATAAAGCGCCAGAATCTGCTGCTGTATCGGATTAACCAGCGTGCCATTAGCCCCAACTTTGACCTGCGGCCGCGGGGAGCCGGCGGCGTTATCTTCCGCTTTACCCAGCACCCATGCGTCCTCACGCTCAAGCCACATCAGTCCCGGATCCATTTTTTTTTTAAATACGTCGTAATACCCGGCGCGCGTATACAGGCCAGGAATCGCCGTGACACCCGTTTCGTCCTCCAGCGAGAAAAGCTCTCCACCGCGAGATTTCGTCATTGCATTTAGCGTGAGATCGGCCGGAACGTCCTGGGCAACCGAATCTTTAATGCGCTGATACAGACGGTTGGCTAAATCCTCACGCTCCAGCATCGCGCGCGCATATTTCACCAGGCCATCATCGATCCCCTGACCATAGCGCCGCCACTCAGGGGAGGCGAAAAGATTGGCCAGATGCGAAACAAAGATATGCCGCTCTTCATACGGTTCGAGCTTGCCGCTCGTTTCCCACAGGCGGGTGATATTGTCAGTCATATATTGCTGGTCGAGTTTGCCCGCGCCAAACACCTGCAGATAAAGCTTCAGCCGGCTGTAAATCTGCTCTGATTTACCGCTATCAATGGCCTGTTGCAGCGCCTGGGTGGCCTGCAGTTCAATCTGCGGCAGCAGCAGTCGCTGAAGGAAGAACTGGTACAGCGAGGTAGAGGCTTCCGCCACGTCGTGGCCGGTGTACAGACCATAGCGCCAGGCAAGGTCCGGATTAAAGACGTCCAGCGTGCCGTACTCCGGTAAATACTGAGAAAGAGAGAGCAGGCGAGGGAGATAATTATCATTTCTGGTTTTAACAAAGCGGTTAACCTCCGCGCCCAGCGTGACCACCTTCGTCTCAACCGCATCCAGGTATCCCCGGTTGTTGAGGAAGCTGTTGTAGAAGCCATTCAGCAGAATAAAGGCCAGCCCGATGCACAGCGTATGCCCCAGGAAACGCTGCAGTCGATATTTGGATTCGTTCGCCAGATTATGGCGCGCCAAATCAGCATCCTTAACAATCACATCGCTGAAGAGCTGCTTGAGGAAGTACTGACGACCATAGGAAACATCGTTGATCAGAAAATCGCGATCGCCAGGCTGGGCGGTTAAAGAAGCCATCACGGTCGGCGTTTTATTTTCAACGTAATTGGACCATTTCCGCATAATGCTCTGGTTATTGAGCAGGCTAAAGTCCACCGGCTGATGGCTGCTGGAGAAATAAATACCGCGCAGCAGCGTGTAGCTTTGTGACTCATCGTAGCGGGAAGCGAAGAAGATATTGTGAACCACCTCGGCGACCATTCCGGACAGCAAATGGAAATCCTGCGGCAGCGCATACATTTTCTTGCGGTCGCGGTTGTCGTACTCTTCCTGCTGGCGCACGATCATGTCACGCTCAATACGATCTTCGAGCAGTAAAAACTCATCTTTGATTCGATCGTGCAGCTCCGCAACCGTATCCGTTCTGGCCTCGCCGTACGGGAAAGTCACCCCCCAGATCTGCTCGCGCTCCTGCTCGGTTAAGATCCTGAAATATTCGGCAAAACCCGGCAGCTGATCGAGCTTGGTGACCAGAACATACACCGGGAAACGCACGCCCAGCGTCTGACGTAAATCATCGACCCTTGCACGCAGGTTGGCCGCCAGCTCAAACAGTTCCGCTTTACTGCGTCCTAACACATCGGCGGCGGAAAATGACACGACCGCACCATTCAGTGCCTTAACCGGGCGGTGCTTTTTTAACGCCTTAAGCAGGGCACGCCATTCATTGAGATGTTTATCCGACTCGCTGACGTATTTCCCGGCGGTGTCCACGTAGATTGCGTCATTAGCAAACCAGCATTCGCAGTTACGCGTCTGCTGAGCGGGTTTCCCCACCAGATTCAACTGTTCCGGCAGCGGAAAATTTTGTCCAGAGGCCAGAATGGCTGACGTTTTCCCGGCATCTTCGGTACCAATGATCATGTACCAGGGCAGGAGATCCAGCGGCTTACGAGCCAGAATCACGCGCTGGAAAAAAGAGAGATTGCTGCGGTTTTTATTCACGTAGTCAACGGCGTTGCCGATGACCGAAGCCACTTCAAAAGTGTCGTTCTCCGCCGCTGAAGCCTTACTGCGGGTGAATTTATCCAGCAGGGCAGGATTATCTTTCAGCGCCAGCACCAGCAGCCACAAACCATATAACAGCGCCGCGACCAGCATGACGGCGATAATCACCAGCCTGACGCTTACCGGGGCCAGCGGATACTTCTCGCCCACCAGCAAAAAGGGGCCTAACACCCATACCAGCACGCACAGCGTCGCCGTGACGACGACAAACAGCGGCCAGCGAAGCCAGAAACTCACCAGGCAAAACGCCGCCAGCAGGATGAAAATAATGCGCGATTCAACGCTGAGCAGAGGGCGCGATTCGCCAAAGCCAAAAAATGGCCCCAGGAACCAGATGGCGGCGATCAGCAGCCCAATACAGCAGACGATCAGCAGCGTCTTCAAAAATCGCGCTGCGAAGACTCTATTCAAATAAGACATTGTCGCTCTCGTTAATACGTGACAAAAAACTCTACGCGGCGATTCTTCGCCCGTCCCTGAGCGGTGCTGTCAGAGGCCAGCGGCTGGCTACTCCCCACCCCTTCCACTTTCACCTTGCTCTCTGGCAGACCTGCCGCAATGAAGTACCTGGCCACTTCCTCCGCGCGCTTCTCGGACAGCACGAGGTTATTAGGCAGTCCGGGCCGCTTAATCGGCGTGGCGTCGGTGTGGCCAACGATGACAATCTCGCCGTTAACCCGACGAACTTCCCGGGCTACGCGCTCTATCACCTTCACCATCTCCGGCTGAACTTTGGTCGAACCGGACAAGAACAGCGAATCGCCTTTCAGCACGACCTTGCTCTGCTTCTGGGTTTCATCCACGCTGAGCAGCTGCTGCTGTATTTCATTGCGCAGCAAAATGGCCAGCCTCAGGCGCGCTTTCATCGGCGGCGTGGTGACCTTAATGTTCTGCATCGCATAAATGTTCTGAGTGATGCGATCGCCCTGTACCAGCAGCGAGTACTTGCACCAGATAAAGGCCGAGGCAACCAGCACGCCCGCACAAATCGCGGTCAGGCGGACCGGCACAACCGTTCTTTCGCGGCGCGCGGGGCCATACGGCTGTAACCCATGCGGCGACAGCGCCGGCTGCGTGGTATTGCGCGTGCTTTGAATCAGCGTCAGCAGGCGCTGGCGAATTTTGGTTAGCTGACGGTCGCCGTCTTCGATAATGCTGTAGCGCCCTTCGAAGCCCAGGCCGAGAATACGCAGCAGCACTTCCAGCACGTCGGCAAATTCATTCGGGTTCATCGACAGGCGGCCAATCAGCAGAAAGAATTTGTTCCCGCCGTCGTTATCCCCTTCGAAGTGGTTCAGCAGATTGCTTTGCGACCAGCCGACTTCTAACCCCCATGGCGCGGTGTGCGCCGCCTCATCCAGCGCGGTACACAGGCAATAGCGAACGATGGCCATTTTTTTCCACGGGATGTTCACCTCGTCGCAGACGATGCTAAACAGGTTGATCTGGTTTTTAAGCGTATTTTTCAGGATCTCGACATGGGTGATATCGCCGATCTGATCCGGCATATCGCTCAGCGCGCGCAGCAGTGGCTGCGCAGCTTCCAGCAGCGGGTTCTCCGCGGTGCGCACTTTCAGCATGCGCTGCTGAACACTTTCGCTTTTTAGCGCCCTTTCGCTGCGGAAGGTATTCTCACCCGCCCCCGCCGGGCCGCTCTGGCCTGCTGGCGTCCCTTCAGGTTCCTGAATCCAGTCGCCCTGCTCATCGAGAAGAAATTTGCCCAGCGCCTGCGGCGACGAGTCTTCATCGTGGGCAGAGCCTGAAGGCATCATGGCCTGCTGGTTAGTTTCGTCGTTCATCAGCTCCTGATTCCCCAGAGTTCCATTTTCAGGCCGGGAAACTCACCGGCGACATGCAGGGCCAGCGCGCCGGTAGCCGAGATTTTTTCCCAGAACGGTCCATTTTTCAGCAGCTCAAAGTAGACATAGCCGGTGCTGTAAGGAATTTGACGCGGAGGGACCGGCAGCCCCTGTAATACCAAACCGGGCAGGTGCGAGCGCACAAGCTCGTGAAGCTGCTGCGGGGCGCTGATTTTGGCCTGAGCCTGGAACTGCTGCTGCAGGACGTCCATAGGCAGCTGAGCATGTACCGCCAGCACCAGATTCGAAAATGAACGCAGCTCGTTGGGCAAAACCGAGGCGGACCAGACGCCGTTGCCTTTGGAATGCAGGTCAATAAGCTGCCCTGCTCTCACCAGAATCTGGTTCAGCAAATCGTGTACGTCGTCCACCAGCGGACGAATAGAGGGATAGAGCCGGGCATGATCGTAGCCGGGCGCCGTTTTTGGCCGCCGCGTTTTAGTACGAACAAAGGTCGACAGTTCGCCCGCAAGCTTGGCCAGCTCTTCATAAAGCACGATCGGCGGCAGCTCCGGAATATTTCGCAGGTGGTCAAGAATAGGTTCGTATTTATTGAAAATTTGCAGCAGCAGGTAGTCGACAACTTCAGCGCTGGCGCTGGCTTTGCCGTCGGAAGATGACAGGCGATTCGCCAGCATTTCGGCCCGCATTTTGACCAGACCGTTAAGGTGCGTCAGCCATTCTCTGAGCAGCGGGTTAGCGGCATAGCCGGTCACGGGGGGAATATAATCTTCCATGTGCAGCAAAACGCTGCCGTCCGGCTGAATCGCTTTCACTCGGGTGAGCGCCAGCCCGATCCACGACTCGGTCATTTCCGTTTCGGAAACCAGCTTCAGCCTCAGCTTGGCCAGCTGCACCGGCTTTGGCCCCTGACGAATCGAGTTGGTATCGCAGAGCTCGGCTTCCTGAGCGCGAAAACGCGCCAGCGAGCTGGTGTCATGCTGGCTAAAAATGGTTTCGTCGCTGTTATCAAGACGCAGCGGCACCGCCAGATAAAGCATCTTACCCAGATGCTCAGGCAAAATGGTTAGCGGTTCAGGTAAATCGGCATGATCGGGCACGTCAAACGGCGTGCCGTCCGGCAGCACGCCGCGAGCGGTACGCAGCACCAGCTTGCCATAGGTCAGCGCTTCACGGTCAATTTCATACTGGGCGAAACCCCAAAAGAAAGGACTCAGAGTTGACGCTCTTTTATGCGCGTAATATTCAAAATAACGTTCTTGCTGTTGAAAAAGCTGCGGGCGCAGAAACAGCCCTTCACTCCAGACGACTTTATTCGTTCTCATGGTTAATCCATTTTTTTAATTGTTATTGCTGTTTTTTTGAAATGTGCATTCAACTCAAGTGAATCGCTGCCGAACACTTTACTCCACCATGAACGACTCTTTTCTGGTAAATCCCAGCTAAGCGTCCACTGCGAGTAATTAAGATCGCGATAGGCCGCAATAAAGCCCAGGGTGGCGATTTCCTTATCAGCGCCAATAATGATGCTGCGCGATTCCCCCGGCTGTAAAATAGCCTCATAAATTTTCGATGCGGCAGCCTGGAGCGACTTATCATTGCCATTAATAATTTCAAAGAAGTCGGCATTGCTGAAGGTATCCCGCTCCTTGACGTTATAGATGAAAATATTTAACGGTGCCGGAGTACCATCGTCATTCGGGTTAATATCCTGGTCTGCAATCAGATTGATTTTTATTTCGCCAGCGGCTGGCTTTTTATCGCTACTGCTACTGCAGGAAATCAAAAAGGTAGCCAGTAGAATAGCGGCCAGCACTTTCAGCATTCCCGGTCGAAATTTAGTTATTTCTGTTCTGCAAAACATATTTCTACCCACGCAAGCTATTTTACTTAAAATATTTAGGGTCCTGACGGCGTAGAGACCTGGCGTCAATGCTGGCACTCGCCCGCCGGACGTGAGTTTTGCCGCCGAAGCGGCAAAACTCTTTGGCTTAGCCGGCAGGATTAGCTGCGCAGGTTAGCTTTAACGTCGTAGCTGGTAGAGATAACGCCAGATTTAGCGCCTTCAGCATTCTGCATAACGTAGTCCTGAGTGATTTTAGTGAACGCAAAGGTCACTTTCTCACGTGGACGGCTTTCATCTTCACTTGAGCCCGCTGTTTCGACACGAGTAATAATGACATCGGTAAATTTCAGCGTCAGATATTCCAGCGGATCGCCGCCTGCTTTACGAATAACAAACTGAATGTCTTTAATATGCTTACCTGACAAGCAGTAGCTCAGCAGGTTAGTACTCGCTTTATCGACATAGTGTTCGAAGCAGAAATCATCAACCGTTGCTTTACCGGAACCACCGCCAGAGCCGCTGTGCATATTTGAATGCTGTGCGCTTGCCCAGTGCCAGGAAAGCACCTGGATTTCATTTTTATGGGTTGCATCAAGAGACTCGCCTTCGATGCCGTCAATTTTAATAAACATATCCTGAGCCATAATATTTCCTTTATAAACTCTCAGTGAATAATGTTACACAGCGTGTAACGATAAGATTAAGCAAGAAAAATATTTCTTTAAAAAATATAACTTCTGCTTTTTTGGGTGCGCTAGTTATTCCGGCGCAGCCGTGCCTTAAAGAATAATGAAGTTATTATTCTTCCGGTAAATTGCCTGAATCAGGCAACGATTTCTTAAATTGCCTTAATCAGGCAACATCTTTCAGCGAAGGTAATTTAGCAACCATACGCAATGAAACGGTCAAACCTTCGAGCTGGAAATGCGGACGCAGGAAGAATTTCGCCTGGTAATAACCCGGATTGCCTTCAACGTCTTCTACCACCACCTCAGCGGCCGCCAGCGGACGACGAGCCTTAGTTTCCTGAGAAGAGTTTGCCGGGTCGCCGTCCACATAGTTCATCACCCAGTTATTCAGCCAGAGCTGCATATCTTCACGCTCTTTGAACGAACCGATTTTGTCACGCACGATACACTTCAGATAATGCGCGAAGCGTGAACAGGCGAACAGATACGGCAGGCGAGCAGACAGATTGGCGTTGGCCGTCGCATCCGGATCGTAGTATTCGGACGGCTTTTGCAGCGACTGCGCACCGATGAATGCCGCATAGTCGGTATTTTTACGATGCACTAACGGAATAAATCCGTTTTTCGCCAGCTCGGCCTCACGACGGTCAGAAATCGCGATCTCGGTCGGACACTTCATGTCCACCCCGCCGTCATCCGTCGGGAAGGTATGGCAAGGCAGGTTTTCCACCACGCCGCCGCTCTCAACGCCGCGGATCATGGTGCACCAGCCGTAGTGTTTGAACGAACGGTTGATATTAACCGCCATTGCATAGGCCGCGTTCGACCAGACATATTTGCTGTGATCCGCGCCGTCTGTGGTTTCTTCAAAGTTGAAGTCGTCCACCGGATTGGTTTCGATACCGTACGGCAGGCGGGCCAGGAAGCGCGGCATTGCCAGGCCGATATAACGAGAATCCTCGGACTGACGCAGCGAGTTCCACGCGGCGTACTCCAGATTTTGAGTAAAGATTTTCGTCAGATCGCGCGGGTTAGCCAGCTCCTGCCAGGAATCCATCTGCATCACGGACGGCGCCGCGCCGGTGATGAATGGCATATGTGCCGAAGCCGCAACCTTGCCGATGGAAGAAAGCAGATCCACGTCCGGCGCGCTGTGGTCGAAATGGTAGTCTGCGACCAGGCAACCGTAAGGTTCGCCGCCGAGCTGACCGTATTCTTCCTCATAAATTTGCTTGAACATCGGGCTTTGATCCCAGGCAATCCCCTTATAGCGCTTCATGTTGCGGCGCAGGTCATCCTTGGAGATGTCCATAAAACGCAGCTTCAGCTTTTCATCGGTTTCCGTGTTATAGACCAGATAGTGCAGGCCGCGCCATGCGCTTTCCAGACGCTGAAACTCTTCATGATGAAGGATCAGGTTAATCTGCTGCGAGAGCTTAAGATCGATCTCCGCAATGATCGCCGCGATGTTTTTATACGCATCGTCCGCCATGGTAATGGAGGTCGTTAGCGCCTGTTCTGCCAGGGTTTTAACCGCGATTTCAACCGCCGTTTTGGCCTGATCGGACTTCGGCTTAAACTCGCGGGTTAACAAAGCATTGAAATCACTTTGCGTGGCGGCCTGCGGGGCAGCCTGTTTGGTTGTTTCTGCTTGAGTTGCCATAATTCTCTCTCTACATCACTTTTGGGGCGCGGCTTCTTCAGCCTGTTTTGGCTTAGGCGATGAAGCCAGCGTGTTCAGCAGCGACTTATCACTAAGGACTTTCATGACCAGACTTTCCGCGCCTGCTTTACCGTCCATATACGTCTGGAGGTTGGCCAGCTGAGTACGCGCTTCAAGCAGCTGTGATAAGGAATCGACTTTCCGGGCCACAGCGTCCGGCGCAAAATCATCCATGCTGTCAAAAGTCATATCGACCATCAGCTGGCCTTCACCCGTCAGGGTGTTCGGCACAGCAAATGCCACGCGTGGACGCATAGCCTTCATGCGCTCATCAAAGTTATCGATATCGATGCTCAGAAACTTTCTGTCGGCTACCGGTGGGAGAGGCTCAAGCGGCTTACCCGACAGGTCAGCCAGTACGCCCATTACAAACGGCAGTTCTATTTTCTTTTCACTGCCATAAATTTCCACGTCGTATTCAATCTGTACTCGTGGGGCACGATTACGTGCAATAAATTTTTGTGAATTGCTTTTGCTCATAGTAGTCAATACTCTTTAATAACCGTTTATGGATAAACCGTCGTTCGCCTGATGGTTAACGTTCAAATACTCTGCCAGCCTCCCTATTATTTATAATCAAGCTCGACCCCTGCGACCGCATGAACTTTACCCGCCGTTACCGCCGAGGTCCCCTTTGCGTAATAGCTCGCTGTAAATCTGTGGCTTAATGGATCGGCAGCAGAAGAAATAATGTAATTCTGTCCTGATGCGGCATCATCAATAACAACCTGCGAACTATTTTCCTTACGTAATCTCACCTGCACGTTGCGGCTAAAGCTGGCACCCGTGTCGTTAACTAAATTGCCCGTTTCACCGTCAGCGGCAGAAACGCTGCTGTTGAAATAAAGCGTCACCGTCCGGCTGGCCGGG
Source organism: Buttiauxella sp. (assembly GCA_036489025.1). Lineage (GTDB taxonomy): Bacteria > Pseudomonadota > Gammaproteobacteria > Enterobacterales > Enterobacteriaceae > Dryocola. The sequence goes on along the minus strand of DASXGN010000008.1, from coordinate 238,921 downwards.
CAATCCTTCAGGGTAATATCGAAGGGGACGCTCCCCGCTTCGGTTCCATTCTGGTTAAGCGTAGCCACTGCTATCTTCGGTAAGGTAACGACTTCATTGCTACTCGCATTGTTGACTACCACCTCGCAGGTTTCATCGGTATACCTTCCCGTGAAAAAAACGTCTATCGAACAGTCGGTCAAGCAGGCCTGCGCAGAGGTAAATAATTGACCACCGATTAGCGCCGCGTAAAAAGCGACACGAAAATATCGGCTGCGCGCTGCGGTAAGAGTAATTAGTGACATACAACCCCTATCTGAGTAACAACGCCGAGTGCGCTCATAATTTTATGGGCAATATTTTTATCCGAATAAATAGTGCAGAGCCGTTTTCCTGAGGCATTTTTCACAAAAAGATTATTCTTCTCTGCCTGCCATCCGCGAATAAATGCCATGCCGCCCTGGCCAATAATACCGAGACTATTATCCCGCTCGTCCATAATATCCGCCCCGATGGGTAAAAACTGCCCTTGGGTATCTTTGACGATTAATACCACCGGTTCGCCGACAAGGGTTTTAACATTCACTTTAACGGCGGCCCCCATGCGTGGAATAACGGTACTTTCGCTTTCCAGCACATCAACCGTATCCGGCAGGCCGCGGGTATTGACCGCTACGGTATTTTCGCGATAAGGCGTCAGGGACGGCACGATGGCATAACCATTGGCATCGATCCTTGAGCCATAGCCGTTAAGCATTGTCGCGCCTTCCGCACCCTGCGCCTCGACCAGCGCAAAGGGATAATCGCCCAGGCGCGGACCGGCCGTAATCCCGCCTTTATGGGCAACCAGGCTACCGTTGGCCGACAAAGAAAGCTGGCGAGATTTATTGCCTACCGACGCGCTTGAACCAAACTGCCCGACGGAGGAGTTGTAGTTCAGGTTGCCGTTGAAGGCGGTTTGCGTCCCGTCGCTCTTCGCTTTGTTGACCGAGGTCCCGACGCCGTAGCTCAGTTCATTCTGATCGCCCTGGCTGCCGATGGCGTTCATCTGGAATGAACTTCCGCCGTCATTGTCATGCGTAACCGTAGAATAGAGCGTGTTAAATGCCGGTTTGTCCGCGATGCTGCCGTTGCCCAGCGGAATGCTGACGGAAAACATCACGCTATCCACATCATGCCCGTCGTTGTTATAGGCCCTTGATGCGGCAAGTGACCATGCGAAATAACGCTCGGTTTTGTTATACGACACCGTGTACTGGCTGGTCGCCGAACGATCGCTCCAGTAGTTGTAGAAGTTGCCGGATAAATTAATCCTGCCACCGTTCCACAGCGGCTGACCTACGCTAACGGTAAAGCGCTGGCGGGTACGGTAATCAATAATGTAGCGATCGTCCTTCCTGCCGTTGCGCTCTATCGTTGCGTCTCGCAGGCTGTAAAAGCCCTTAGAGGAGTAGCGGTAGGCGGCAATCGTCACGTCCGTGGCGGTGGAATCCAGATATTTACTAAACCCCACGTTGAAACTATTGCCTGAGGAAACCTTGCCGTTCCCCAGCTCGCTTCTGGCACGAGTCATATCCATCGATATGCCACCAAAAGGAGTATTAAAAGCGTGCCCCAGCCCCAGCGCGCTGTAGCTATCGGAAAGCTGACCGCCGCCGTACAGCGTATACAGATTGCCAATACCGTACTGATAAAAGCCCTGGGCCAGCCCCGGCTCTTCTACCAGCGAGTCGTCTTTCAGTTTGCCAACCGTCACGCCGAAACGGGAGACTCCGCTATGAAGCAACATCGGCGGGGCTGAAAACGGCACGACCTGCGTTTTCTGGCGGCCATCAGCCTCGGTGACGGTGACCAGCAGATCGCCGCCGTAGCCCATCGCGCCGATATCGCTGAATTCGAAAGCGCCCGGCGGCACCGTCGTTTCAAACAGGATTTGTCCACGCTGCGTGACCTGCACCTTCGCATTGCTTTCTGCGAAGCCACGCACCATAGGCGTATAGTTGCGCAGCCCATCCGGCAGCATTCGATCGTCCGACTGCAGTTGAATACCCCGTACGGTCAGGCTATCAAACAGATCGCCGCTGGTCGTACTGTCACCTAGCGTCAGCTGGCTTTTTAAAACCGGCACGTCTCGCTGAAGATAGGTAAACAGCGACTGGGTATGCGAGGAATCCTGATTGCTCCAGTTGGTATTAATACGCTTGCGTAAGCGCCAGTCGAAGAAATTCAAGCCCGCCAGCATGCCCAGGTTACCGCTGACCGAATCACCAAACCTGCCGCTATTGCGGTTTGTCGACTGCTGGACATAAAAGTTGGAGTTATAGTCCAGCAGCCCCGCCGTCACGCCGGAGTCCCAGGAGGCGGGGTCGGTATAGCCCCGCGGATAATGCACCAGCCAGGCCTGAGGAATCACCAAATCGAGATGGAAATCACCGGTTAAATAGTTCGCTTGGGCGCCACCAACCCACTTATCAATGGTTGCACACGGCAATTTATCTTGTGCATCTTGCTTCTCAGTCCCTGCGGCAAACGGGTTCTCAGCCGCCTTAATACCCAAACGCTTTATCTCGTTTTGGTTAAAACAAGGCTGTGCGCTGACGCTGCCCTCAACGGCTTTAAACAAGACCTTATGCTGGCCACGACTCTCACCGTTAACAAAAACCTGCACCATAAACTCACCGGCAGGGGCCGGATTCCCCTGAAAAAACCGTGAGACATCGATGCTTTGCCCGTGCATAAAAGCGCCGTTAAACTTCACGCTTTCAGTCTTCGCGCCGTGATCAACGACCGCAGGCGAAGCGTCTGTGCTGCCGTAGGCAAACAGAGAAAAACCCGCTCCTAAAGAAGCCATTAGGATATGGCGAACAGCAAACGCTAACTTTGTTTCACGTATTACTCGTCGAGCATATTTTTTGATTTCTTTTGGTTTCACTTCCCTGACTCCCTGACCTCAAGGCATAGTTTTCCGATCTGAACAACAGCGGTTCAACTCAAAACGGATATTCCATACGGCTAATTAAGGCTATTGTTTTATTGTTAGGCCTTTGCCTGGTGTTGGCGCCAATTGATATTTCACTACGCTACCGTAGTCGTTTATCAGACGTATATTTACAGTGCTTATCGTGGAAGGTTTTTTGTTTTTATCTTCTATCACAAATTCTTTACTGGCAAAGGGAGCAATCATATCTACTGCTAACGGATAATGAATACCTGCAGAAACAATATCTGCTGAATCAAAAGAGAAGTAATAAGGCGTTGGGTTAGTTATTTTTATTCCCTTTGCCGAACTCATCACGCTCCACTGCAGTTTTTCTGCTTCCTGAGCGCTGCTGCTTTTCAACACCGAAGGGCGATAGAAAATCTTTACCCGGGTTCTGAAGGCCAGCTCCAGGTGATCGGTATTTTTCGCCGCTTCATTAACCGGTGGAATTTCAAGAAGGTTGAACCAGAATACAGACTCACGATCCTGCGGCAGAGTCATGCCGTTATAAATCAGGCGGACGCTTTGCCCTTTGCCTGGGTCGACACGATACACCGGCGGCGTAACGGTAAACGGAACGTTGATGCTATTAATATCATCATTTTTACCACCGTCATCGACCCACACCTGGACCAGCAAAGGCGTTTGACTTTTATTAGTGGTTCTGACCGTTTGCTCACGTTCAGCGCCCGGAAAAATAATCCGCGTTCCGGATATCGTCATACCGGCAAATGCGCCGTGGGCGGTTAAAGCCAGAGCGACCAAAACGCGGGTTAACGTTGATAATATTGCACGTTGATATTTCATAGCACTACCTTGCGCAGATAACATCCAGCCCGATAAAAAGTAAACAGGCATGTCTCTTTAATACAGGGGCGATTGCTCGCCCCAAATTAAACCCGTCAGGGCAAATTAATTATGGATAAGCCAGGGTATAACGCGCCTGGGCATACACCAGGCCAGCGGTCGTTGCGCCGGTTGCATAGTAGCCACCGTAGTAACGCATTGTTGCTGTACCGCCGGTAACGGTAGCCGGTGCACCGGTTTCACCCAGCTTCAGCTGCTGCTCATCGGAGTTATACAGACGAACCTGCACCAGACCAGCAGGCGTAGTTGGCGCCTGGTTCAGCAGGTTACCCGTTGCGCTGTCCACGCCGCTGCTATTGATCGCTTCAAAGTGTGCAGCAACCTTAGTGATCCCAGTCGGGCAATTTTCAACGGTCAGGTCGAAGCCTTTCGAACCGGCGGTAGCCCCAGCGGTGCCCAGGCTCTGAGTAGATACCTTCGGCAGCTGTACCTGACGGTCAACGGAATCATTCTCGATAGAACAGGTTTCAGCGATCAGTTCACCGTTAAAGGTAACGGTACCCTGGGTCACTTCACCCGCAGCCATTGCAGAAGTCGATGCGGCCGCCAGCGCCATTGCGCACAGCGTGAGTTTTAATGTTTTCATAATGCAGTTCCCTATTTACTATTATTGAAAATGACGACCTTGAAGTCGTTTCCGTGTTTGTCCCATGTCCTTAAATTACTTCTTCGGCAGTTCCTCCGTTTGCATAACAATCTCAATAGATTTCTCACTAGAAAGAACCAGATCCATAGCCATGGATTTATTTTCCGCTGATGCGCCGGACATATTCAAAACGGCAGTACCAATTTTCGGAAGAATATTTTTTTCAATAAAGCGGATAAGCATTCTGGCGCCCGTTTCGGCAACCGGGCATTGATCGACAACGTACTGTATTAATTCATCGCTGAAGTTCAGCGTGATTTCATAATTCGCTTTAGCTCGCTCAGCTATACGATTCAAATGAATTTGAACAATATGTTTTAGTGAATCTGTAGCCAGCGGCAAATAGGGTATTACCGTTACGCGTCCCAGGAAGGCCGCGGGAAATACCTTCAATAATGCTGGCTGTAAGAGAGTCAGCAGGCTTTCTTCATCCGGCATCGTTTCCGGATCGGCGCAGGCGCTGCTGATAATATCGCTGCCGGTATTGCTGGTCAGCAATATCACGGTATTGCGGAAATCAATCTGACGCCCTTCCCCGTCCTCCATCGATCCTTTATCAAACACCTGGAAGAACAGCTCGTGAACATCCGAATGCGCTTTTTCCACCTCATCAAGCAGAATGACGCTGTAAGGTTTACGGCGGACCGCCTCGGTCAACACGCCGCCTTCACCGTAGCCCACGTAGCCCGGAGGCGAACCTTTCAGCGAGGAAACGGTATGCGCTTCCTGATATTCGCTCATGTTGATGGTGATCAGGTTTTGTTCACCGCCGTAGAGCTGGCTGGCAATCGCCAGCGCCGTTTCCGTTTTCCCGACGCCCGACGGACCTGCCAGCATAAAGACGCCGAAAGGTTTTTGCGGATCGGCAAGCCCGGCGCGTGCGGTTTGGATGCTTTGGCTCAGGCAGCGCAGCGCGTATTCCTGACCAATAACTCGCTCGGCCAGGCGCTGCGGCAGTTCCATCACGGCGCTAACATCATCTTTAAGCACCTGTCCGACCGGGATCCCCGTCCAGCTGGCCACAATCGCGGCGACCACAGCGGCATTCACCTCGGCCTGCACCAGCGGCTGCTCGCTGCGGATTTCACCCAGCGTGGCCTCCAGCTCGTTCAGCCGGGCCTGCAGGAAGGCAATTTTTTCTTTTTCGGAAACCTGCGTATCTTCAACCGTCGCGGCAATAAGCTGCTGACGAGTATCCACGATGCTGGCAACCAGCTCGCACTCCTGTGACCAGCGGCGATCGAGGATCTTTGCTTCTTCTGCGTGCTCGGCGATGGCGTTCTCAATGGGTTCGACGCGCTTATCGTCCTCTTTCCCAAAGCCAATGGCTTTTTTGAGCAGCGATAGTTCGGCCTGAGCGGACTGGCTGCGGAATCTCAACGTTTGCAGTTCGGTCGGCGGCGCGTGCTGGGCAACGGCCACTCTCGCGCAGGCGGTATCCAGCAGGCTAATAGCCTTATCCGGGAGCTGGCGGGCAGGAATATAGCGATGGGACAAACGTACCGCCGCCCGAATAGCCTCATCCATAATCCAGACGCCGTGGTGCTTTTCCAGCACCGGAAGCAGCCCGCGCAGCATTACTACGGCCAGCTCTTCAGTCGGTTCTTCAACCTGCAAAACCTGAAAACGCCGCGTCAGCGCCGGATCTTTTTCTATGTGGCGCTTGAATTCGCTCCAGGTGGTCGCCCCGATAGTGCGTAACTGACCGCGGGCCAGCATGGGCTTCATCAGGTTCGCCGCATCGCCCGTTCCCGCATTGCCGCCGGCGCCAACCAGCGTATGAACCTCATCGATAAACAGGATTATCGGCTCGGCGGAATTCACCGCCTCTTCCAGCACGGCCTTCAGACGCGCTTCGAATTCTCCTTTCATACTGGCGCCCGCCGAGAGCGCCACCACGTCCAGCGCCAGCAGGCGCACGTTCTCGAGTGAAGGCGGCACGTTTCCGGCGGCAATCGCCAGCGCCAGGCCTTCCACGACGGCGGTCTTACCTACCCCGGCTTCGCCGGTTAACAGCGGATTGTTCTGGCGGCGACGCAGCAGAATATCCACCATCGTGTTGATCTCTTTATCGCGGCCCAGCACGGGATCAATTTTGCCTTCACGCGCAAGGGCGGTCAGATCGGTAGAATATTGCGACAATCCCCCACCCTGCGCGGCTCCCATTGCGTTGCTGGCTTCACCGGGCACGCCCGCCTCACCGGGAACGGCAGCGCCGCCGGCTAAATCATTCTGCTCGGCAGATTCACGGGTGATATAGCCAAGGTCTTTGCTCAGATGCTCAAGCGGGATTTTTTCAAACGCCGGGGAGATAGCAAACAGCGCGCGACGCAATTCCATGGTCGTTAGCAGCGCAATTAATAAATGTCCGCTGCGAATACAATTATTATGACATTCGAGGCTGGCAAATACCCATGAACGCTCAATGGCTAATTCGATGTGGTATGAGAAATCGGAAATAGAACTGGCCCCGGAAGGCAAACGGGTTAATGCCTGCGCAAAATCACGCTCCAGCATTTCAGCGTCGACTTCAAAGTGCCGAACGATATGCTTAATATCGCTATCCTGCTGCTGGTAAATCTGATTTAACCAATGCACCAGCTCCACATAGGGATTACCGCGTAATTTGCACAGCGTGGTGGCGCTTTCAACACCTTTAAACAAGATTGTATTTAGCTTACCAAATAGATTTTTTCTGGTTATGGCCACGATAAAACTCGCCCTGTTTTATTTAATAATCAAACTGCCATCCCATCCACGTTTCGGCAGCGTTAGAAATCCACTCATGCAAAAAATCAAGTACGTCGCAGAGCCTTGCTTTTCAAACATACTAATTAACAAAAATGGAAATAAAAACCCTTCCCACAGGATTGCCGGGGTTTTAAGAATCAAGCCCGAAAGCCATTCTTAAAGTCGCCAAAGTAATAAGATGCACATCGTAAAATTAATTTTTACTTTTAAAATCACCACAGCTAAGAGATGCAAGAAGCACAGAGAAAAGCGACCAATTATTACTGATGCCAGACATCTTTAACGGCACTGATTTCTCGTGCAAATAATGGACAGGGTGCCAAGTGGAACAAAACTTTCTGGATTACTATAATCGGGAACTGACATTCGTCAGGGAAATGGCGCAGGAATTCGCCGAGCGACATCCTAAGATTGCCGGACGATTGGGAATGAACGGGATTGAGATCGCCGATCCTTACGTTGAGCGTTTAATTGAGGCTTTTTGTTTTTTATCTGCCCGAACGCAGATAAAACTCGATGCCGAATTCCCTAAATTTACGCAAAGACTATTGGATATTGTCTATCCCAACTATAACTCTCCGACGCCTTCAATGGGCGTGGTACAGCTCAAGCCGAACCTGAGCGAAGGGGACTTAACCCATGGTTACACGATCCCTAAGCAAAGCGCTTTCTTTAGCAAAATTCTCCCGGGTGAAATGACACGCTGTGAATTCAGGAATAACCAGAACGTCACGCTTTGGCCTATTGAAATAGCAGAAGTTAAACTGACCTCTGTTCCCCCCGATATCCCAAACCTGGAGCATTACCGAATTAAGCATAATCAGCTGAAAGGTGCTTTGCGGATTAAACTTAAATTGCAAGGTGATTTGGTTTTTTCTGAACTAAAAGGGTTAGATGAGTTACCCATTTATATTCAGGGCGATGAACGTATCGTTTCGCACACCTTTGAATTGCTGCACGGCAGCCATATTGCGATGGTCATCCGCAGCGGCGATCGAGAAAAATCTCAGCATCATGTGGTTGGCCATCAGCCGCTTAAATTCGAAGGTCTGAACCCGGATCAAAGCCTGTTACCCTTGCAGTGGAACATGTTTCACGGCCACACATTAATTCAGGAATACATTGCCTGCCGCGAGCGTTTTTACTTTTTCTCCCTCACGCAATTATCTGCCGCGCTGGAAACAAATAATACCAATGAGGCCGAGCTGATAATCCTTTTGGATAAATTACCGCAGGATTTGGTTGCGCATCTCGATGCCTCTCGTTTTTTACTTTTCTGCACCCCGGTGATTAACCTGTTCCCAAAACGAGTAGACCGTATTGAAGTAAACCGGGCGCTTAACCATTTTCATATTGTTCCCGATCGCAGCCGTCCGCTCGACTACGAAGTTTTTTCCGCTGATAAAGTCTTTGGCCTGCAGGCTGAAACGAGCGAGGAGCTGGTCTTTAACCCGCTCTATCAAACTCGCCACAGCGACACCGGTAATTTCGGGCGCTACTTCTCGGTAAAACGTGAAGTGCGGGCTAAAGAGTCGGCCAGCCGCAAATACGACACCCGCACGCCCTACAGCGGAACCGAGATATTTATTTCACTAGTTGACCAGCAGGAAGCGCCGTACGGAGAGCATATCCGCTATTTGCTGGTCGATACGATGGTCACCAACCGTGACCTGCCCCGCTTGCTGACCAGCGCCGGCAGCTTCGATCTGACGATGTCTGACTCGGTCCCCATTCACGGCGCGCGCTTTGTAAGCTCTCCAAGCGCTCCTCGCTCGCCCTTTGCCATCGGCGAGTCGGCATGGCGATTGATTCGCCAGCTTAGCTTTAACTATCTACCGCTGTCAGAAATGGAGCATGCCCAGGGCGGCGAGTCATTGCGCAACATGCTGCGGCTGTTCACTACGGCGGCCGACCTGGAATCGCTGACGCAGATTGATAGCCTGGTGGGATGTAAAACCGAACCGGTGGTACGCCGCCTTTCCGATGAGGGGCTGCTGGTGTATGGGCGAGGCGTGTGCTGTAGCCTGACCGTCGACGAAGAAGGCTTTTCCGGGATCAGCCCCTATCTGTTTGGCCTGGTGATGGAAAACTATCTTGCCCGTCATGCCGCCATCAATATTTTCACCGAGACCGAACTGCATTCTATGCAGCGCGGATTGATCGGACGCTGGAAAGCCCGCCCTGGCAGACGAGGGGCGCTATGACGTTACCAGAGTCCCCCCGGCAGCCTGCTCTGCCAAAAGGCCTTGAAGCCTGGTTCGATACCCAGTCACCGTGGGAAGCCGGCTTTATCAGCATTATGCGTGCCATCGCCGCGCGAACGCCTGCGTCGCCGCCGCCGGGTAAAGCCTCATTGCCCTCACAGGAAAGTTTCCGCCTCGGGCAGGTGTCGAGCATGGCGTTCTCACCGCGTGAGATCGCCGCCATCAGCCAGCAGGATGAAAAAATCAAGCTTCAGCTGTTCGGCCTGGGAATATGGGGCGCGCAGGGGGCGATGCCGCTGCATCTTTCCGAGCTGGCCTACTCCCGCTATGAGCAGCACGATCGCACGCTGATCGACTTTACCGATATTTTTCATCACCGGGCGCTGAGCCATTTTTATCGCGCGTGGTTTTTATCCCAGGACACGGCATCGCTGGACAGAAAAGACGACGAACGCTTCTCGTTTTATGTCGGCAGCCTGGTCGGGCTGGATCCCGCAGAGCTTGATCCCGCCCCTCTGCCGGTACACGCCCGCCTGGCTTCTTCGGCGCACCTTATCCGCGAAGCTCGCAACCCGGATGGGCTCCTGGGGGCAATGCAGTACTACTTCGAAGTCCCGGTTCGTATGGACGAATTTGAGCTGCAATGGATTTTCCTCGAAGGGAAAGATCAAACCGCGCTGGGGGACGACCGCTACGCCGCGCTGCTGGGCGACGGGGCCATTCTGGGCAACACCGTCCTCGATCGACAGTACAAATTTAAACTTCTGATGGGCCCCTTAACCCTGACCCAGTACATGCAGTTCAGCCCGTGGGGCGACGACATGTCGGTGCTACGCGAGCTGGTGCGCAGTTTTATCGGTTTCGAATATGCCTGGGACGTTCAGCTGATGCTGGGCGCGGATCAGGTGCCGCTTGCCACGCTCGACGGCAGCCACCAGCTGGGATACGCCAGCTGGCTTGAACGAGAAACTCACGATACGCCGGTCTTCGGAATGAGCTTTGAACCCGAAATGTATCACCGCTAGCCGATAAGGCCGTCAACCAATGGATGAAAATTAGCCGCTATGAATCCGTCAAACAGCCTGAGCTGTTCAGATTACTACCAGCACGTGATGCAACCCCTTGCAGGCGAGGCGCCGTGCGGTGAGAACCTGGATTACGATCCAGCCTTCATCATGCTCCAGTCACGTCTGCAGCCTAAATTAGGTGTCGAATACGGTAACTTTGTCGAAGCGGCCGAGCCCGTCAACTGGACGGACACGGAGCGTGAATGTCTGGAACTGCTGGAAAAAAGCAAGGATATCAGGGTGATCGTGACGCTGATCCGCTGCCGCCTGCGCAAAGTCGGGCTGGCGGCGCTGGCGGAGGGGACCGAGGTTCTTCTTGCCCTGCTTCGCGCCTGGCCGGATGAACTTCATCCCCAGCTGCTGGACGAGGGCGAGTTCGCCCCGATGCTGCGCGCCAACGCCTTTGCCGAGCTGGAAGACATCAACGGCCTGCTGGCGGATTTGCGCAATCAGCCTTTGCCGAAGGCTTCCGGGCTGCAAATCACCCTCAAAGAGTTTGAGAAAGCGCATCAGATCCCCAGGGAGGAAGGGGCGCTGTCGGATACCGCCGTCGCCGCGCTGGTGCACGAGTGGCATTTTAGCGCTCAGGAGGGAATTCGCCCTCTCACACAGTCGTACCATTTCCTGCGGGAGATAAAGCAAACGCTGGCGGAATCACTCGGACACGAAGCGCCGGAGCTGGCCACTCTGCAAAATATTCTCGCGATGTTTTCGAGTAAATTTGATAGCGAAACATCCACAGCATTGCCCCCGCAGCAGGCGCAGCCGCACATTCAGTCCGATGAAAGCCTCTACTCGCCCGCCGCGGTGAATTCACCTGCCGCCGTCGCCGGCGGGAATATTTCATCATCTCCTCAGCCGCTTTACTCAACGCCCGAGGCCAGGGCAGGCGTTAACAGCCGTGCCGATGCCATAAAACATCTTCAGGAAATTCGCCGCTGGTTCACCGCAAGTGAGCCAAGCAGCCCGCTGGTTCACGTCCTGAAGTACGCGGAAGACAGCATAGGTAAGAGTTTCGCCGAACTTTTAAAAATGTATCCCCCTGAAATCATTGCAATGCTGAATCAAGAAAAGGAATAAATGATGTTAAGGAACTTAGCTCTTGCGCTCTGCGCGCTATTAATGTCTCCCGGAGCCTGGGCCGTCTGTACTCTCGCCCGCGGTGCGCCAACTCCGCTCACCATTCCTTCCCAGGTCTTTACCGTTTCCGCCGATGCGCCGGTAGACACCTCAACGCCTATCGCACAGTTTGATAGTCCCCAGGTTGGCCGCAGCATTGGTTACGATGACTGTATTGTCGGCACCGAATACGGCAAGCGAACGATGAACCTGTCGGGCCAGGACGGCTCGACCAAAATATTCCAAACCAATATTCCCGGGATTGGTATCAAACTTTTGGCCAGCAATGGCTCGGCCTTCGGTAATTTCCCGTCCACCAGCTATCTGACATTTTCCGGCGGAGAGCAGGTGGGTACGCTGGATATTCCCGCCCAGTCTTACTATCGCATTCAGTTTTTTAAAACCAGCAATAACCTGCGGCTCAGCAATCCCCTGACCGGCGATACCGTCCTGCCGCCGGGGCAGATTGGCTACAACTATCTTATGACCGCCGATCCGGCCTCCTTCACCATGAGCCTGACGATTGGCGAAATGAAAATAATCAGCACTCCAGCCTGTACTGCAGACAGCGCGAAAACCGTTGATTTTAACGATGTCACTCCGACGCTGCTCAAAGCCGGCGTCACGCGGCCTCTCGATTTCGCCATCGTCTGCAAAAGCGACTACGGGTCTTACTCAACCAAAGCCTCAATGACCACCACCACCCCTTCGTCGGACGGCACCTATATCCGCGCTGATGATGCGGCGGGCAATAAGGATCGGCTGGGCATTCGTATCACCGACGGTGCCGGGCAGACCATGAAGGTTGACGGCAGCACCGCAGAGCAAAAAAGCAGCATCACCAGTCAGGGCCCCGCCGACTTCTCGTGGAAAGCGACGCTCATCCCCGGCAGCAAGCCGTCGCCGGCAGGCGGCGTCTTTACCGCCAAAGCGGAAATTATTTTTGATATTCAGTAGCCAGACTTTTTAACGGATTGGGATATATGGACAACCCAGCAACAATTTTTATCAGCATCGCCAGCTATCGCGACCCGGAATTACTGCCCACCCTGCGCGACATGCTGCAACACGCGGCACATCCCGAACATCTCCACGTCGCGATCTGCTGGCAGGACAACGGCGAGCTGAATGTTTTTGAGCAGGCCGGGTTTACGCCTGCCGGAAGCCGGCGCGTCGCGGAGCAGCAGGTTTTCAGTTTCTACTATCGCCAGGCGCGTATCGATGTCATCAGCGTGCATTATTACGCCAGTCAGGGGGCCTGCTGGGCGCGCAGCCTGGCCGAGACGCTCTATGAAGATGAAGCCTATTTCCTGCAAATAGACTCACACTGTCGCTTTATTCCCGCCTGGGACGACGAAATGCGCCATATGCTGCGCCAGCTGCAGGCCCAGTCAGCGCTGCCGATTATTTCGTCCTATCCACCGGCGTACCGGCCCGGAGAAGATGAAGAGGCCAGCAAAAAAAGGTACGTCAGCCGGCTAATCTTCCGCGAATTTGATGCCAAAGGCATTCCGATGTTTAGCTCAACGCCGTTCGAAGCACAGGCACCGGTGCGCGGCAGCTATCTTGCCGGGGGATTTATCTTCACCAGCGGTGATTATGTGAAGGCCATTCCCAACGACCCGCAGATTTTCTTCGCCGGGGAAGAGATTGCCATGGCGGTGCGGGCTTTCACCCACGGTTATGACATCTTCCATCCGCATAAGCCTCTGCTCTGGCATTACTATCAGCGCAAAGACCACAGTAAAGTGTGGGGCGATCACTCCAATGAAGCAAAAAGCAAAGGAGATATTGAGAAGGCGTGGTGGGAGCGGGACCAGATTTCCAAAAGGCGAGTCAGGACCGTCCTTGGGCTTGAAGCCGAACCCGCCAGCAGCCTGTCTCCTTTTACTCTCGGCAGTCAGCGAACCCTGCGGCAGTTCGAGTATCAGGCCGGTCTTTGCCTGAAAAATGGCACCGTTTTACCTGAGGTGATGGACAGCGGAAAGGTAAATTTTTTTACCAGCTGGCCCGAAGATGAAAGGGAATGGCTCAGCCGCCAGTACGTCTACCACAAAAAATCCCTCACGCTCTGCGAGTCAGACTACCGCGCCGACGAAGTCGAAATGAGCAGTCTGAACCTTAGCGTTTATAACCAGCAAAACGTCCTGCTGTACAAACGCTCGCTTGAAACAGAAGAGCTGGCAACCCTGCGCGATTCATCGCCCGGGGACAGCCTGACTCTGTCACTCGAATTTAAAACCACCAGCGCGGTCAGGCCTTCAGTGATACGGGTCTGCCCGTGGTCAACTTCCTCCGGCTGGGGCAACGTCACGGAGAAAGCATGGTGAAAAGTGAAACCCTTATGTGCAGGCTGATCGGCATTGATACGCTGTTTTCATTTGACGGCATCATCCCTTCCGCCGCCGATTTTCAGCTCCGGCTGACCTCGCTAATTGAGCAGCTCAATAAAGCATTGCAGACGGAAAATCAGGCGCAAACGGACAGTGAAGCGCTGTGCCGGGCGCTGTGCTGCTACTTTGATAAACGTCTGATCGGCAATAAGCAGAATAATTCTTTATCCTGGCAGCGTTACTCGCTGGTGCACTATTTTTACGGCTATAACGAAAGCGAACAGGATCTTGAGTTAGCCACCCAGCTGGATGCTTTACTGAGCGCCGAGAGTGAAGTCATTTTCCGCTACGCGTGGAAACTGTTAACGCTGCTTATCCAGCTTGAAGGGCAAAACGAAAGGCTTATTTCTCTTCGCGCGGCCAGTCGCGCGCGCTACTTTTCCCGCGAGCGCCCTCAGCTGGCACAATCCGAAGTCGAACCCTTATCGTGGATTGTTCCAAACGGCGTCCCGGCCGGAGCTCCCCGGCTAATGGTGTTTATTATCGGGCCTTTTGCCGGCAAATGGTTTAGCCAGTCCGACCTCTCCTCCAGCCACGACAGCGGCATTGTCTGGGTGGTGGCCGAACACGCCGCTTCGCTCGCCAGCCGACTTGAGCACGTGAAGAAAAATTACGGCACCATGGCGACCCTGGCCTATTTCCCGCTGCTTGCCGACGGATTTGAAAATAGCGGCACCCTGATCGAGCAGATCACCGCCTGGCAATATGCCTTCTCTTCTACCCGCTTACAGGAACATTTACCCTGCATGCTGGGCGTGTATACGCGCCTCAGCCAACAGCGCTATGCCCACGATCCGGATCGGGCTATCTGGACCGGCGGTATTGCCACTCCGCCTTACGGACAGCTAAAGCTGGAAGCGCGTCTTGCTAATCTGCTCAGCGAACTGGACGCCTGCGACGACGGGAAAGATCTTTTTGCTATCCAGCGGTACGCGCTGGGCAGCATGCTCGTCTCCTGGCTGGCAGAGAAAAGAATCATGAACGTTCTGCAAACGCTGTTTGACAGCACGCAGATCGACCTGGCCGGGGTGACGCTCGCCGACCACGGCCAGGGATTTACCCGGCACGGCGCCTGGTCACTGTGGCTGGCGGAAAAGTACGGCATTCTGCCGGGGCTGTCTGCCTCGATCGCCATGCCGCCGCTGCCTGTCATTCCGCTGCCGCCGCCGGAAGAGCCAGAACCGACGCCTCTGTCTACCCCGCCACTGCTCATTGAGGCTAAGCGCGCGCCGCGACGCTGGCCGATCGTTGCCACGCTGCTGCTTATGTTCGCCTGCCTGGCGGGGGGATTTTATTACTACGCCCGGCAAAATATGAATGAGATCCGCCATCAGCTTGGCCGTTTCGAGCCGCTAAAAGCGTTTATCAAAGAGCCTGAGCCGGTGAAAGACGTGACGATGTTTGCCTTATCCGGCACCGCGCCCTTGTTTAAAAACGGCAGCAGCAGCCTGATGCCGGACAGTGAAAAAGTGCTCGCAGAGCTGGTGCCTAAAATGGCGCGCGTGCCGCAGCAGGTGTTCCTCATCATCGGCCATTCGGACAACACCGGCACCGCTGCGGTAAATATGGCGCTATCAACCGAACGCGCCAGGGTCATTCGCGACTGGCTGATTGAGCATACCGGCTTGCCCGGCAACCATTTCATCGTTGAAGGCGCGGGCAATTCTCGTCCGATCGCCAGTAACGACACTCAGGAAGGACGCGCACAAAATCGCCGCGTCGAGATCATTCCATTATTTGTACAAGGCAATAAGGATTAAGAGAGCCGTTATGAGCAATAAACCCACGAACTATCCCCTGAATGAAGGGACTTTTGTCACCTTAGATCCGCAGGAGGATCAAAGCATTAATATCCTGCGCTATATGGACGACGATCATAACCCGTACAACATTCTGATTAACCGCTCGACTCTGGAACCGGATCAAACGGTGGACGACTTCTGCGAAAAGCAATGGGAAAAGATGAAGCGCTTCGTTCCCGGCTTTGAAGTGGAAGGCAAAAACCTCAGGCATGAAATTGGCCCGGCTAAGCTACCGGTCCTGCAAACGGCCAACAAATTCCTTGAGGATGGCACCTGGGTTCGTCAGGTTTCCTCCATTGTCACCCTGCCGTGGCATCCGCGAATCAACCCTAATTCACGGAAAATACTGGTGTTTACTTTGGCGGTGAATAACGACTTCACCGAAGCGCAGCGCAAACATTACGTTCGCATTATCAATAGTTTTATCCCCGCAGAATCCCCCCTCAGCGTAGAAAACTGAGTTTACCCGCAGCGTTATTCCCTCCAAAATATTAAGACCCCTGCCGGGGGTCTTATCCCCATCTGTATCCCGCCAAAGCCTTGCGCCACGCGGGTTAACAATGCCATCTCCTTTTGCTATTCTCAGGCGTTGTCAAAACGTCCACCTCCAAAAAAATACATATAAAACAATTAATAAGGAACGCCTGTGAAGACCCACGATGAGATGTTTAAAAAAGAGATTGAGTGGTCCTGCCGCCATATGGTTCGCACTTTAAAGCAGGTTCAGGCGCTCCCTGACCTGAGCCACGTCCGCCTCGCCTGCAATATGCATCTGGACTTAAAGATGATCCCTTTGGTGGAGGGCCTGCTGAAGAAGAATGCCAAAATATTCCTGACCACCTGTAACCCAACGACCGTGCAGGACGAGGTAGTTGCCTGGCTGGTTGAAGCCGGGGCTGAAGCCTGCGCCTGGCGCAATATGAGCGATGTTGAATGGCGTAACTCATGGGAAAAGGCAATAGCGTGGCGGCCTACACATCTGTGCGAAATGGGGGCGGATATCACGACTTTGCTGCATCAGCGCGGAGAGTTTGGCGATGTTGTCGCCTGCCTGGAAGCCACCGGCTCCGGGGTCAATCGCCTGGCGGATCTGCGTCCCGGCTACCCGATTTTTAACTGGGATGATTTGCCGGTAAAAGAAGGGCTGCACAATCGCCATATGGTGGGCCTCACCGCCTGGCAAACCTTCTTCCAGACCACGCACCTGACGCTGCATGAAAAGAAAGTGCTGGTGATTGGCTACGGCCTCGTCGGCCAGGGCGTGGCGGCCGCGGCGAAAGCCTATGGCGGGCAGGTGATGGTGGCAGAGCTCGATCCGGCCCGCCGCTTACAGGCGGCTTATGACGGCTGGCACGTGGTGGATATTCACGAGGCTATTGCCGCAGCCGATGTCGTTGCCACCGCGACCGGCGCACAGAAAGTTGTCAGCGCGGCCGTGCTGGATCGGGCGAAAGACGGTGTGTTCGTGCTCAACGTGGGCCACGTCGCCGAAGAGATCGACTGCGGCTATCTGCGGCAGTTCCCGAACGAGGAAGTGATGCCGTTTATCAACGCCTATCGGCTAAACGGCAGGACGCTTTATCTGATGGCAAACGGCTCGATGCTAAACCTGACCGCCGGATTCGGCGACAGCCTGAACGCCTTTGACGTGACCCTGGCGGTAATGGCAAGCGGCATCAACCACATAGTTACCGACGGGCAGCACGCGGAAAAAGCGGTTTATCTGCTGCCGAAATCGGTCTGGGAAAAGGCGCTGTAAGCCCGGCCCAGAAACCGCAATACCCTAAAGCCAGCCTGCAATATGCTCAGGCTGGCCCAGCCGATTAGTCCAAATCGGCCCCGTTGCTGGCAATGACTTTCTTATACCACCAGAACGATTTTTTACGCGTGCGGGCCAGGGTGCCGTTGCCTTCGTCATCGCGGTCGACGTAAACAAAACCGTAGCGCTTGCTCATCTCGCCGGTGGAGGCGGAAACCAGGTCGATGCAGCCCCATGAGGTATAGCCGATAACCGGAATGCCGTCCTCAATCGCCTCGCCCATCGCTCTGATGTGCTCGCGCAGGTAGCTGATGCGGTAGTCGTCCTCCACTTCGCCTTTCTCGTTCGGCTCGTCCTTCGCGCCAAGCCCGTTTTCTACCAGGAACAGCGGCTTCTGATAACGGTCATACATCATGTTCATGGTAATGCGCAGGCCCAGCGGATCGATGCCCCAGCCCCATTCGCTGGCCTGGATATGCGGGTTTTTAAGCGACTTCACAATGTTCGCCGCGCTGCTGTTTTGCTCGTTCATTTCGGCTGAGGCACAGCGGGAAGCGTAATAGCTAAAAGAGACGAAATCGACGGTGTTTTTGAGGATTTCCGCGTCGCCCGGCAGCATATCAACGGTAATGCCCTTCTCTTTGAACACGCGTTTCGTGTAAGACGGATAGGCCCCGCGCGCCTGCACGTCGATAAAGAACAGGTTTTCGCGGTCTTTTTCCAGCGCCGCCCACACGTCTTCCGGCCTGCACGACCACGGATAGAAGTTTCCTCCGGCCAGCATGCAGCCCACCTGGTTATTCGGGTTCACCTCGTGGGCGATTTTGGTCGCCAGCGCGCTGGCGATCAGCTCGTGGTGAGTGGCCTGGTACTTAACCTGCTCCTGATTCTCGCCCGGCTCGAATACCAGACCCGCGCCGGAGAACGGGCTGTGCAGCAGGATGTTGATTTCGTTAAACGTCAGCCAGTATTTCACCAGCCCGTCGAAGGCTTCAAAGCAGGTGCGGGCGTAATGAGTGAAGAACTCGACCATTTTGCGATTGCGCCACGAGCCGTATTCGCGCACCAGATGCATCGGCACGTCGAAGTGGCACAGCGTGACCAGCGGCTCAATGCCGTACTTTTTGCATTCGTTAAATACGTCGCGGTAAAACGCAATGCCCTCTGCGTTGGGCTGTATTTCATCGCCGCCAGGGAAAATACGACTCCAGGCGATAGAGGTGCGAAATACCGTGAAGCCCATCTCCGCCATCAGGGCGATATCCTCTTTGTAGCGGTGATAAAAGTCGATGGCCTGATGGCTGGGATAAAATTCATCGTCGCGCAGCGCAAAGCGCTTTTGCTGGCCCAGCTTAACCGCCAGGCGATCTTTACCGTGCGGGATCATGTCTACGGTCGTGAGGCCCTTGCCGCCTTCAAGACAGGCGCCCTCGGCCTGGTTTGCCGCCAGCGCGCCGCCCCACAAAAAGTCGTTGGGGAAAATGGATTCGGCCATGAAATACCTCTTTTTCTTAATTAGTTAGCTTTAACAGCAGAGTGCAAGTCGACATCAGACTGCGGTGCATTTTCCGCAGCTTCCACCGGGATATCCTCAAAGCCAAGTACCAGCGTGAGGACAAAAGAAAGCACCACGGCGAGCGCCATCACGCCGAACACCCAGACGATGGTCATCGGGTTTGCGGGATCGAAGAACTGCACGCTGGTGAACAGGCCAGGCGAAGCCATCGAGTGGCTGGCAAGCCCCGCCACGCCGGCCACGCCGCCGCAGACGAAGCCGCTGATCAGCGCCGCAATAAGCGGCCGCTTCAGCCGCACGGCCACCCCGTACAGCGCCGGTTCAGATATGCCCGCCACGATGGCGGAGGCCGCTGCGGCAAGCGCAGTCTGGCGCAGCTCCGGGTTTTTCGTTTTCCACGCCACCGCCAGCGAAGAGCCGCCGAGCGACAGGTTCGCCCCAATCTCAGACGGCATCACCATGCCCTCCTTGCCGGTTTCAGCAATGGTCTGAATAATCGTTGGCGTAAAGACGCGGTGCATCCCGGTCATCACCAGCAGCGGCCAGAGCGCGCCCATAATGGCCACGGACAGCCAGCCAAGGTAGTCATGAACCGTGTAAACCAGGGCGGAGATGCCGCTGCCGATCCAGATGCCCAGCGGGCCAATCAGCATGATGGCTATCGGCGCGGCGATCAGCACAATCAGCATCGGCTTAAGGAAGTTCTTCGTCACCGCCGGGGTTATCTTATCCACCCAGCGTTCGATCCAGGAAAGCAGCCAGGTCATGCACAGCGCCGGGATCACCGTGTAGGTGTATTTCACCGCCGTCACGTGCAGCCCCATAAATTCGACCGGCTGACCCTGAGCGGCTTTTGCCATCAGGTCGACAAAGTTAGGGTGAACCAACACCCCGGCAATGGCGATGGCCAGCGACATGTTGGTTTTGAATTTGACCGCCGCTGAGGCCGCAACCATCACCGGCAGGAAGAAGAATGCGCCGTCGCCGATCACGTTCAGAATGACGAGCGTGGAAGATCCTTTCTCAAAGACGCCGGTCATATCCAGAATCATGGCGAGCAGCTTCACCATCGAGCCGCCGATGATCGCCGGGATCAGCGGTGACATGGTGCCAATCAGCGCGTCCAGGATCCCCGCGCCAATGCGCCTGAGGGTGATCTTACTTTTTACCGGCCCAGGCTTTTGCGCCGCCGCGCCTTCGGGCAGCAGCTTCAGCACTTCCGCATAGGCCTGTGAAACCGTGTTACCAATAATCACCTGGCACTGATTTTCACTGCGCACCACGCCCAGCACGCCGCTGATGGACTTCAACTTCCCGGCATCCACGGAAGCATCATCATGAAGTACAAAACGTAAGCGCGTCATACAGTGCGTGACCGCCGCAACGTTGCTGGCTCCGCCAAGGGCGTCAACTATCGATCGGGATACTGCCGCATAATTTTTAGACATGGGTAACAGTTCTCAGAGGGAGGTAACCGGTTCCACACAAGAGTGTTAACATTGAATATCAAGATCAACTAAATATTTTTTATAGTTCTTAAATTGTGAAGATGATCGCCATAATCAGCCGTAAAACGGCAATTTTGCCGCGCCAAACGCGGCGTGTAGAATGTGGAAAATTTTAAGGAACGAAGGAAAACCTCATGTCGACAATGCTGGAAGTGGCCAAAAAAGCGGGCGTCTCAAAAGCCACGGTTTCGCGAGTGCTGTCCGGCAAAGGGTACGTCAGCGAGGCCACGAAAGAGCAGGTTTATCAGGCCATTGCGGAAACGGGCTATCGCCCAAATTTGCTGGCCAGGAACCTCGCCAGCAGCACTTCGCAGTGCATCGGCCTGGTGGTCACCAACACGCTGTATAACGGCAGCTACTTCAGCGAAATCCTTACCCAGGCCGCCAAGAAGCTCGAGGACAATGGTCGCCAGCTGATTCTGATGGACGGCAAACACAGCGCCAGGGAAGAGCGAGAAGCCATTCAGTTTCTGCTCGATTTGCAGTGCGACGCGATCGTTATCTATCCGCGGTTTTTATCCACGGACGAGATGGACGATATTATCGAGCAGCACAAACAGCCGATTATGGTGGTCAACAGAAAGCTCAGAAAACACCACAGCCACTGTATTTGCTGCGATCATAAAGGTGCCAGCTTCAACGCCACAAAATATCTGCTTGAGCAGGGCCATCGCGATATTGCGTTTATTACCGGCTCAATGGATTCCCCGACGGCCATTGAGCGGCTTTCCGGCTACAAAGAAGCGCTCAGGCATTATGAAATCCCCGTTAAGGACGGCCTGATAAAGCAGGGGAAATGGACGCCAGCCTGCGGATTCGCCGCCGCCGAATCACTGCTAAAAGATCACATTAGCTTTAGCGCCGTGCTGGCAAGCAACGACGATATGGCGATTGGCGCCATGAAGAAATTTAAAGATTCGCAGATTCCGGTGCCGGAACAAATCTCGCTGATTGGCTTCGATAATATTCCCACCGCGCCTTATTTAAGCCCTTCTCTTTCCAGCGTGAAAGACCCGGTCAGTACGATGATGGGGGAAGTGATTAATCGCTTAATTTCCATGCTCGACGGCGGCTATCTGCCCAAAGAAAATACTTTTACCTCTGAATTACTGGTCAGAGATTCCATAGCAAAAGGGCCGCTAAAATAGCGGCCCTGGCAGCAAATAATGAAGCCGTTCTTTCACGCATGAAAAGAACGGTTGGCGTTTAGTCCGCCACTTTAACAATCAGCTTGCCGAAGTTTTTCCCCACCAGCAGGCCGCGGAAGGCCTCAACGGCGTTTTCCAGCCCGTCGACAATATCCTCGCGGAACTGAATTTTGCCTTCGGCGATCCACTGGCTCATCTGTTTGAAGAACTCAGGGTATTGCTCGCCATAATCATTAAAGATGATAAAGCCCTGCACGCGCAGGCGTTTCTTAAGGATTTTACCCATGAGCAGCGGCAGGCGGTCTTCGCTGAACGCGCTGTTCTGGCCGTTATACTGGCTGATGACCCCGCATACCGGCACGCGCGCTTTGGTGTTAAGCAGCGGTAAGACGGCGTCAAACACCGCCCCGCCAACGTTCTCGAAATAAACGTCGATGCCCTGCGGACAGGCCTTTTTGAGCTGTTCGGCAAAGTCCGGCGCCTTATGGTCAATGCAGGCGTCAAACTTCAGGGTTTCGGTGACGTAGCGGCATTTATCCGCCCCGCCCGCAATGCCCACAATTTTCGCGCCGCGCAGTTTTGCCACCTGGCCCACGACGGAGCCGACGGCCCCGCTGGCCGCCGCAACCACCACGGTTTCGCCCGGCTGCGGATTGCCGATGTCGGTCAGCCCCATATAGCCGGTGAAGCCCGGCATGCCGAGCAGGCCAAGCGCGTAAGACGGACGTTCCATCTGCGGATCGAGCTTTTGCAGGCCTTCGCCGTTCGACAGCGCGTAATCCTGCCAGCCGGTATAGGCCAGCACCAGGTCGCCCGGCTGATAGTCGGCGTGCTCAGACTTTTCGACCCGGCAGACGGTGCCGGCGGAAATGACATCCCCGAGGGCCAGCGGCGCGGTATAAGACTCCGCGTCATCCATGCGGCCGCGCATATAAGGGTCGAGGGACAGATAGAGCGTGCGCAGCAGCAGCTGGCCTTTGCCGGGCTGCGGCACGGCGACTTCTTCAAGGCGAATATCTTCGCCGGTCGGCATGCCCTGCGGGCGCTGTGCCAGCACGAAGCGGCGGTTAATCTGGGACGACTGCGTCATAACGATCTCCGTAAGGTGTGGTCGTAAGAATTCGGTCAGTCCGTCCAGACTAGCTAAAAATATGCCGCCCGGGGGTGAATATTGTGCTCTAAAGAGGCGAAGCGGCAGACGAATTCGCCGCCCGCCCCTGACCGCGATTAATGCAGCACCGTAACCGCATCCTCAAGGCGTTCGGCACGGTGCTTCACCATGGCCGAAACCTGCGTCCCTTCCTCCACCAGCGCGGCGTTTTGCCTGGTGATATTATCCAGCTCGGCCACCGCCCGGGTTAAGTCCGCCAGCCCGTCCGCCTGCTCGGTGGTGGCGTGACTGATTTGCCCGAGAAGCTGCGTGACGTTTTGCACCTGGGCGACGATATCCTGCATGGTGCGCCCGGCCGCGTGAACCTGCACGGTGCCGGACTGAACCTTGCTGGCGCTGGCGTCAATCAGCCTGCGAATATCGTTGGCCGCTGCGGCGCTGCGGCTTGCCAGGCTACGGACTTCGCCGGCGACCACGGCAAAGCCTTTGCCCTGCTCGCCGGCGCGAGCCGCTTCCACCGCCGCGTTCAGTGCCAGAATATTAGTCTGGAAGGCAATATCGTTGATCAGGCTGGTAATCGAGCCGATACGCTGGGTGCTGTCGGCAATATCGTCCATCGTGGTAACCACCGTTTCCATCGCCTGGCCGCCGTGCGCTGCCGCATCGCTTGCCGAACTGGAAAGCTTGTCCGCCGCCGCCGCCGTTTCCGAATTCTTCTGCACCGAGACCGCCATCTGATTCATGGTGGCCACCGTTTGCTGCACGTTGGCCACCGACTGGCGCGTGCGCTCGTTTAGCTCATCGTTACCCTTCGCCAGCGTTTCGCTGCCGCTGCGTACGCTTTCCACCTGGTGGCTGACGTCGTTCATCAGCCAGCGGCACATTAAACCCAGCTGGCCGATGGCCCGCAGCGTGATGCCAATTTCATCGGCGCGCGGGAGATGTTCAACGGCCTGGCGGTTCCCCGTCGCAACCTCCAGCGCCTGGCGCGCGACGTTCTCCAGCGGGCGGGCGATTTGCCATTCCAGCAGCCCGCAGGCCAGCATTGTCGCCAGCGCGCTGATGATTAATGGCAGCGCCCCCTGTCCGGCCGCCAGCCCGGCTGCCATCAGCACGGCGAATAGCCCGCTCATCATCCAGCGAATACGCCAGCGCAGCGAAAGCGTCGGCAGCTTGCCTAACCAGCTTTTCCGTAAAACCAACCCCTTAAACAAACGTCGATTGGCGCGCCCTTCGCGCAGCGCTTTGTATAACGGCTCAACCGCAGCGATTTCCTCTGGCGTCGCCTTCGTTCTGATGGACATATAGCCGGTTGTTTTACCGCGCCGCACCACGGGAATAGCGTTGGCCCGCACCCAATAGTGATCGCCATTTTTACGGCGGTTCTTCACGATGCCGGTCCACGGCTCGCCCTGCTGGAGGGTGAACCACATATCGGCAAACGCCGCCTTCGGCATGTCCGGGTGACGTACAAGATTATGGGGAATACCAATCAGCTCGTGCAGCTGGTAGCCGCTGACCTGAACGAAGGTATCGTTAGCGTGGGTCATGTTACTTTGCAGGTCGGTAGTCGACATGAGGGTGGTTTCGTCATCCAGCAAAAAATTGTGCTGTGTAACAGGGGTGCGCGCAGACATAGCAACTCCGTTATGCTAGTGATCCAGTTGTTAATTTTTCTCTCTTATTGTTATTTCGGCGCTGCAAAAATTTACTTTAACAGTTAAACTTGACGGCGATCACACTTTTCAAATTAGCCGCAGCCTTTATAATGGTTTCCTTATTGAACTGTATTCATTAATAATTTCATGTAGTTACTAATAGTGGGGTTAGCGTAGCGCTAAGTGATGCAGTTTTAGCCTTCAAAACATGACCGGCCCACTACACTGAGTAAGAGAGACCTGTTCGCTCCTGCAAGGAAAATTAAGAGGATAAGAATGTTAAAAAGGAAAAAGAAAGTCAGACCTATTAAGGTCAGTGACGTCACCATCATTGACGACAGCCGTCTGAAAAAAGCGATTACCGCAGCTTCGCTTGGCAACGCGATGGAATGGTTCGATTTTGGGGTTTACGGCTTTGTTGCCTTCGCACTCGGTAAGGTCTTCTTCCCGGATGCCAGCCCAAGCGTGCAGATGATTGCCGCCCTCGGGACCTTCTCCGTCCCCTTCCTGATTCGCCCACTCGGTGGTCTGTTCTTCGGTATGCTCGGTGATAAATACGGTCGCCAGAAAATTCTGTCGATAACCATCATCATCATGTCATTGAGTACCTTCTGTATTGGCCTGATCCCGTCGTACGCGACGATCGGCATCTGGGCGCCAATCCTGTTGTTACTTGCGAAAATGGCGCAGGGGTTCTCGGTCGGCGGCGAATATACCGGGGCTTCCATCTTCGTAGCGGAATACTCCCCCGACCGTAAACGCGGCTTCATGGGCAGCTGGCTGGACTTCGGCTCCATTGCAGGCTTCGTCTGCGGCGCGGGCGTCGTGGTGCTGATTACCGCGATTGTCGGCGACGATAACTTCCTCGAATGGGGCTGGCGTCTGCCGTTCTTCCTGGCGCTGCCGCTGGGCATCATCGGCCTGTATCTGCGCCACGCTCTCGAAGAAACCCCGGCTTTCCAGCAGCACATTGAAAAGCTGGAACAGGGCGATCGCGAAGGGCTGGCGGACGGGCCAAAAGTCTCCTTTAAAGAGATTGCCACCAAGCACTGGCGCAGCCTGCTGACCTGTATCGGTATCGTTATCTCGACCAACGTGACCTACTACATGCTGCTCACGTACATGCCGAGCTACCTGTCGCACAACCTGCACTACTCCGAAAACCACGGCGTGCTGATCATCATCGCCATCATGGTGGGGATGCTGTTTGTCCAGCCGATGATTGGCCTGCTGAGCGACCGTTTCGGACGTCGTCCGTTTATCGTGTTTGGCAGCGTGGCGCTGCTGGTGATGGCAATTCCGGCCTTTATTTTAATCAACAGCAACGTGCTGGGGCTGATTTTTGCCGGCCTGCTGATTCTGGCGGTGATCCTCAACTGCTTTATTGGCGTCATGGCTTCCACCCTGCCGGCGATGTTCCCGACGCACATCCGCTACAGCGCGCTGGCCAGCGCCTTCAACATCTCGGTGCTGATTGCAGGTTTAACGCCGACGCTCGCCGCCTGGCTGGTTGAAACCACCGAAAACCTGATGATGCCGGCTTACTATCTGATGGTGATTGCCGCCGTGGGTCTGATAACCGGTTTGACCATGAAAGAGACCGCCAACAAACCTCTGAAAGGTGCCACTCCGGCCGCTTCAGATATCGCGGAAGCGCGTGAAATCGTGCAGGAGCATCACGACAATATCGAACAGAAAATCGAAGATATCGATCGTGAAATTGAAACCCTGCAGGCAAAACGCAGCAATCTGGTGGATCAGCACCCGCGCATCAACGAGTAATCTTTGACGCCGACGAAAATGCCGGGCTTTTTGCCCGGCGTTTTTATATCTACATTCCGTAATGCTATTTGATATATCGTATATTTATAAGCAAAGTCATTTTTGTACTTTGTGAATAGCCCCAACTCACCTAACGTATTCCGGCAGAGAATAAAAACCGATAATAATTCTTCCGTTACGCAGGGTGCAAAAATGCAAAAGAAAGTTCTGCCGTTACTGCTGCTGGCCGCGTTGTCCGCCAGCGCCTTCGCCGCTACGCCGCCAAATACGCTTGTTGTTGCCCAGGGCCTGGACGATATCGTCAGCCTCGATCCGGCAGAAGCCAACGAGCTTTCCAGCATTCAAACCGTGCCCAGCCTTTATCAGCGCCTGGTGCAGGCCGACCGGGAAAACCCGGCCAAAGTCGTCCCCGTGCTGGCGGAAAGCTGGCAGCCGGATGCGGCCAATAAAAAACTGACTGTTAAGCTGCGCCCGGAGGCCAAATTCTCCTCCGGAAACCCGCTGCGCCCGGAAGACGTTATTTTTTCCTATACCCGCGCGGTAACGCTAAATAAGTCCCCGGCGTTTATTCTCAACGTGCTGGGCTGGCAGCCGGACAATATCGCCAGCCAGCTTAAAAAAGTCGATGACCACACTCTCGAGCTGCACTGGACGGCGGACGTCAGCCCGGCGGTGGCGCTGAATATTCTCTCCACGCCGATTGCCTCCATCGTCGATGAGCAGGCCGTCTCCCCCAATGCGAAAGCGGGTGATTTCGGCAACGAATGGCTGAAGATGCACTCTGCGGGCAGCGGCCCGTTCAAAATGCGCGTGTATCAGCCGCATCAGGCCATTGTGCTGGACGCCAACCCAACTTCGCCAGGCGACGCGCCGAAGTTGAAAAACATCATCATTAAAAACGTGCCCGACCCTGCGGCTCGCCGCCTGCTGATTCAGCAGGGCGACGCGGATATCGCTCGCGATCTGGGTGCCGATCAAACCAGCGCGCTGGAAGGCAAGCCCGGCGTGAAGGTGCTGAGCATCCCTTCCGCCGAGCAGAACTACATGGTGTTCAACGTCGGCAACGGCAGCAACCCGCTGCTGAAAAACCCGGCGCTGTGGGAGGCGAGCCGCTACCTGGTGGACTACGAAGGCATTACCAAAGACCTGCTGAAGGGTCAGTATTTTGTGCACCAGAGCTTCCTGCCCGTCGGCTTTGCGGGCGCGCTGGACAATAATCCGTTCCGGTTTGACCCGGCAAAGGCAAAAGAAATTCTCGCCAAAGCGGGGATCAAAGACGCGCATTTCACGCTGGACGTGGAGAACAAGCCGCCGTTTATTACTCTCGCCCAGTCGATGCAGGCCAGCTTTGCCCAGGGCGGCGTGAGAATCGACCTCCTGCCCGCGGCGGGGAGCCAGGTCTACGCCAGGGTCCGCGCAAAACAGCATCAGGCCGCCATCCGCCTGTGGATCCCGGACTACTTTGACGCCCATTCCAACGCCAGCGCCTTCGCCTTTAACGACGGCAAAGCCAGCACCGTTGCGGGCCTGAACGGCTGGCAGATCCCGGATCTGAACAAGCAAACGCTGGCTGCCGTAGCGGAAGCCGACCCGGCGAAGCGCCTGGAGCTGTATAAGAAAATCCAGCAGGAGCTGCAGCGTAGTTCCCCGTACGTCTTCGTCGACCAGGGCAAAACCCAAATCGTGGTGCGCGACAGCGTGAAGGGCTATCAGCAGGGGCTGAATGCGGACATGGTTTATTACGATCGCGTAAGCAAATAGCCAGCGTGTGAAACGCAGGGCGGGGAGAAAATATGCTCCCCGCCGCTTAACGGCTGGTGGACGGCGCTGCGCTGATTCACCCTCCCCGTTCCATAAAGTTAAGAGCCGCAAATGCCTCTCGTCGCACCCTCCGCACGTTTCAGCCGCCCGCTGCTCGCGCTCATGCAGGGCCTGTTTACCCTGGCGCCAACGCTGGTCGGTTTACTGCTGATAACCTTTGCGCTGTCGGCGCTTTCGCCGGTCGACCGCGTGCTGCAAATCGTTGGCGATCATGCAAGCCAGGCCACTTACGATCAGGTTCGTCACCAGCTCGGCCTGGACCAGCCGCTGCCCGTGCAGTTCTGGCACTACTTAGCGAATCTTGCCCACGGCGATTTTGGCACGGCCAGCGCTACCGGCCAGCCCGTCCTGCAAGATCTGCTCTCCGTATTCCCCGCCACGCTCGAGCTCGCCACGCTGGCGCTGATTATCGGCAGCGTGCTGGGCGTCATTTTCGGCGTGCTTTGCGCCAGGTTCGCAGGCTCCCCCTGGGATTTGGCGGTGCGCACGTTCACCCTGCTCGGCAACTCGGTGCCTATTTTCTGGCTTGGCCTGCTGATGCTGGCGCTGTTTTACGCTCGCCTGCAATGGAGCGCCGGGCCGGGCAGGCTGGACGATATTTATCAGTACAGCGTAGAGGCCAAAACCGGCTTTGTGCTGATCGACACCTGGCTTTCCGGGGACCGGAATGCCTTCTTCAACGCTATCAATCATCTCGTTCTGCCGGTGCTGCTGCTGGCCTGTTACTCGCTGGCCAGCATCACGCGGCTGACGCGCACCGCCTGCCTGAGCGAAATGAATAAAGAGTACATCACGCTGGCCCGCGCCAAAGGTGCCGGGGACATGGCAATACTGATTCACCACGTGCTGCCGAATATTCGCGGCACGCTGCTCACCGTTATCGCTCTGGCCTACACCAGCATGCTGGAGGGCGCGGTGCTCACGGAAACCGTCTTTTCCTGGCCGGGCATTGGCCGCTATCTGACCACCGCGCTGTTCGCCGGAGATACCACGGCGATTATGGGCGGCACGCTGCTGATCGGCGTCTCCTTTGTGCTTATCAACAATCTGACCGACGTGCTGGTGCGTGTCACTGACCCGAGGGTGCGCTAATGCCGTCGTCTCTTTTTCTCCGCCGCATCGTGCGCTCCCCCGCCGCGCTCTGCGGCCTGCTAATCATCGCCCTGCTGGCGCTGATAGCGCTGTTCGCTCCACTGCTCGCCCCCTTCGATCCTAACTTGCAGGATGCAGCCGCGCGTTTGCAGGTGCCTAACGCACAGCACTGGCTGGGCACCGACAGCTACGGTCGCGACCTGCTTTCCAGGCTGCTTTACGGCACGCGGCCGGCGCTCGGGCTGGTGGTGCTGGTGACGGTCATTACGCTACCGGCTGGCCTGCTGATTGGTATTCTGTCCGGCTATTACGGCGGCTGGCTGGAACGCGTGCTGATGCGTTTTACCGACGTGGTGATGTCGATGCCGCGCCTGATTCTGGCCTTCGCCTTCGTGGCGATGTTAGGGCCAGGGCTGGTGAACGGCGCGCTGGCGCTGGCGCTGACTACGTGGCCTGCCTACGCACGCCAGGCGCGCAGTGAAATTCAACGCCTGCGCCACAGCGACTATCTGGCCGCCGCAGAAATGATGGGCATCAAG
This sequence comes from Buttiauxella sp., assembly GCA_036489025.1. GTDB lineage: Bacteria > Pseudomonadota > Gammaproteobacteria > Enterobacterales > Enterobacteriaceae > Dryocola. The sequence goes on along the minus strand of DASXGN010000008.1, from coordinate 209,179 downwards.
GGCTTAAGACTGCTGGTCGGCCATATTCTGCCGCTCTGCCTGCCGTCTGCGATTGTGCGTCTTGCGCTCGATCTGGCCGGCATTATTCTGGCCGCCGCCGGGCTGGGCTTCCTCGGCTTAGGCGCCCGCCCGCCGATGGCGGAATGGGGAGCGATGATCGCCGACGGCATGCAGGTCATCTTTGACCAGTGGTGGATCGCCGCCATTCCGGGCACGGCCATCCTGCTGAGCAGCCTGGCCTTTAACCTGCTGGGCGACGGCCTGCGCGACGTACTGGAGCCGCAACATGACTGACAGAATCACCGTTGCCGGGCTGAATATCGACTACCCGGCTGGCCGGGTGGTAAGCAACCTTTCCTTCACGCTGGGCAATGAGCGCCTGGCGCTGGTGGGTGAATCCGGCTCGGGGAAATCCATGACGGCCCGCGCGCTGATGGGGCTGGTGCGTAAACCGGGCAAGGTCAGCGCACAGCGGCTTGCCGTGCAAAATCATGACCTGCTGACGATGAACGCCCGCGCCTGGAACGCGCTGCGCGGCAGCGAAATTGCGATGGTGCTTCAGGATCCGCGCTATGCGCTGAATCCGGTGAAAAACGTGGCGCAGCAGATTGACGAGGCGCTGCGCCTGCATCAGAAACTCTCCTCAGGCGATCGTCGTGAGCGCACGCAGGAGCTGATTCGCTCCGTAGGGCTGGCAGAAAATGTGCTGGCGCGTTATCCCGGCGAGCTTTCCGGCGGCATGGGCCAGCGCGTGATGATTGCCATTGCGCTGGCCAACAATCCTCAGGTGCTGATCGCCGACGAGCCGACCTCCGCGCTGGACGCCCGCCTGCGTAATCAGATCCTGGAGCTGCTGGTGGAACAGTGCGAACAGCGCCACATGGCGATGCTGCTGATCAGCCACGATCTGCCGCTGGTGGCGGAACACTGCCATCGCGTGCTGGTGATGTATCAGGGGCAGAAGGTGGATGAAATGGCGGCCAGCGAGCTTCCCCGCGCCGCGCATCCGTATACCCGCACGCTGTGGACCTGCCGCCCCAATGCGGAAACCTACGGGCAGATGCTGCCGGTGCTCGATCGCGACCAGCTTAAGCAAGGAGAAGATCATGAGAATCGTTGAGGTCAAAAACTTAGACGTGCAGTTCACGGCGAAAGGGACGATAAAAAAAGCCGTTTCGGGGGCTGGCTTTGCTATAGACGCGGGGGAAACCTTTAGCCTGATTGGCGAGTCCGGCTGCGGGAAATCCACGATCCTGCGCGTGCTGGCGGGTCTACAGCGAGAATGGCGCGGTGGGGTTAACCTGTTGGGCAAGGCCATTTCACCCGGCAAACGCTTTCAGGGCCCGCTGCGCCGCGAAGTACAGATGGTCTTTCAGGATCCCTACGCCTCGCTGCATCCCAACCACAGCCTCTGGCGCACGCTGGCCGAGCCGCTAAAAATCCACCGGGAGAGCAATATCGAGGCCCGCGTCGAAGAAGCATTAACCCAGGTTGGTTTACCCGCGGACGCCGCCCGCCGCTATCCTCACCAGCTTTCCGGCGGCCAGCGACAGCGCGTGGCAATTGCCCGGGCCCTGCTGCTGCGCCCGAAAATACTGCTGCTTGATGAGCCCACTTCCGCGCTGGATATGTCGGTGCAGGCCGAAATTCTTAACCTGCTAAACCGGCTCAAACGACAGCACCGGATGACTTATCTGCTGGTCAGCCACGATGCCGACGTGATTGCCCATATGTCAGACCGGGCGGCCTTTATGGCCGCAGGCGCAATACAGCATACTTATGACCGTGCGGCCCTGGCGCGCGGCGAACACCGAATGGATGCCGCCTGAAGCTTACAAAGTCAGCATGTCTTCATCGGCGGTGGACATAATGCAGCGATTGCGCCCGGTGCTCTTGCCGAAGTACATCGCTTTGTCCGCCCGCCCGATGGCGCCGTGCAGTGAATCCTCCTGCGCAACCTTCGTGAGCCCGCCGGTGACCGTCACCCGGATGGTCTGCCCGTCGATATCAATATCATTAACTTCCAGATGCTTACGCAGGCGTTCGGCGGCCTTTTGCGCATCTTCGTCGTGCTTTGCCTCCAGCAGGATCACAAACTCCTCCCCGCCAAAGCGGTAAATACGCTCGGTTTTGCGAGTCGCCGATTTCAGCGTTTGCGCCACGCTGTGCAGGACGTCATCGCCCGCGTTGTGGCCCCAGGTATCATTCACTATTTTAAAGCGATCGATATCCACGATCAGCACATACAGCTGGCGGGCAGCCCGCGAACAGTGGGCGCGAATATAAGGAAATTCCTGATACAATAAATGGCGCAGCGGCAAACCCGTTAACGAATCGTGCAGGTTGCGCCAGGAAAATAGATATTCTTTATAGCTATCAAGACTATTAATGAGCAGCCTTTGGGCGCTGTGATAATCAACGACCAGTTGTTCAGTGGTGGTCTCAGAAATAATAGACTGCATTAGCCGGCGAGCAATATCATGCATGGCGGTATGATATTTATCAATATTCATCACCATTTCGACATCCAGCGTTTCACCTTCCAGACGCTGCTTCAGCCAGTGGCTGAAACGGCAGTGCTGATGCGACTTCACGTCCATAATGTCCTCATCCGCCTTACCGCGAAGGAGGCTAAGCTGCAGCAGTTTCCCCGCCCAGTCGTAATGGTCTTTAATGGCTCGGTTTAATTCAGACAATGAGTAATCGATGTCGTCAACATTCAGCGTCATAATAAAACTCGCGTTACATAAATTTAAAAAAGTTAATATCAACCGCCAGTTAATATTCCACCGGGATAATTTTGAGCACCGGAGTGTATCCTAAACGATAAATAAACACGCGCGGATTAATTTAGTTTTCTTTACAGAACGCATTTATTGTTCATTTTTTCTTATATAAATTTTTTCACGTTTGAATCATGAATATTGCTGCCGGGTTAACGGCTTTCGCAAAGCCTTGCGCACCGCCGCACGGCGGCCTGCACCAAATCGGGGCAACAAAGTATCAGAAAGCGTTCGCTAAGCCGCTGCCAGCAGCAGATAAAACACGCAAAATGTAATCTAATGTGATTAATTGTTGCGCAACTTGCGTTTCGCCTGGCGTTTATCCTGATTTCCATCAGGCGCTACGAAGTGGCGTATTCCCTGCAATACTTATTTTGTGTATCGCGTGATACGCCACTCCCAGGAGCACATTTTGAACAGGTTACCTTCCAGCGCCTCGGCTCTAGCCTGCACGGCGCATGCACTCAACATCATCGAAAAGAAGTCACTTAGTCACGAGGAGATGAAGGCGCTAAACCGCGAGGTGATAGAAAGTTTCCAGCAGCATGTTAATCCGGGTTTTCTTGAATATCGCAAGTCTGTGACCGCCGGCGGGGATTACGGAGCCGTAGAGTGGCAAGCGAGCAGTCTGAATACGCTTGTCGACACCCAGGGTAAGGAGTATCTCGATTGCCTGGGCGGATTCGGCATTTTTAACGTGGGGCACCGTAATCCAACAGTGGTTTCCGCCGTACAGCATCAGCTCGAAAAACAGCCTCTGCACAGCCAGGAGCTGCTCGACCCTCTACGGGCGATGCTTGCCAAAACGCTCGCGACGCTCACACCGGGTAAACTGAAATACAGCTTCTTTAGCAACAGCGGGACGGAATCTGTCGAAGCGGCGATCAAGCTCGCCAAGGCCTATCAGTCTCCGCGCGGGAAGTTTACCTTTATCGCCGCCAGCGGCGCATTCCACGGTAAATCTCTCGGGGCGCTTTCTGCCACAGCTAAAGCCACCTTCCGCAAGCCATTTATGCCTCTGCTCCCGGGTTTCCGCCACGTGCCTTTTGGCAACGCTGAAGCGCTGCGCACAATGTTTAGCGAATGCAAAAAAACCGGCGATGACGTTGCAGCTTTGATTCTGGAACCTATCCAGGGCGAAGGCGGCGTGATCCTGCCTCCGGCGGGGTATTTAACCGCGGTTCGTCAGCTTTGCGACGAGTTTGGCGTGCTGCTGATCTTCGACGAAGTGCAAACCGGCATGGGCCGCACCGGCAAAATGTTCGCCTGCGAGCATGAAAACGTGCAGCCGGATATTTTGTGCCTCGCCAAAGCGCTCGGCGGCGGCGTGATGCCGATTGGTGCCACCGTGGCGACGGAGGAAGTGTTTTCCGTGCTGTTTGCCAATCCTTTCCTGCATACCACCACTTTTGGCGGCAACCCGCTGGCCTGCGCCGCGGCGCTGGCGACCATTCACGTTCTGCTTGAGGAGAATCTTCCTGCCCAGGCACAGCAAAAAGGTCAGCTGCTGGTCGACGGTTTCCAGGCGCTCGCCCGCGAGTTCCCGGCCCTGGTTGTGGAAGCGCGTGGGCAGGGCCTGCTGATAGCCATTGAGTTTTGCGATAATGAAATCGGCTACAGCTTCGCCAGCGAAATGTTCCGCCAGCAGGTGCTGGTCGCCGGGACGCTCAACAACTCGAAAACCATTCGGGTCGAGCCACCGTTGACTATCACGCCTGAACAGTGTGAGCACGTGCTGAGCTGCGCAAGAAAGGCGTTGCAGGGGTTGAGCGTGACACAGCGCGAAATGCTTGCAGCTGAGGAGTAATCAACCTCACCCGCGCCCTCTCCCTACAGGGAAAGGGCGCGGGTATCTTATTCCGGCAGCAGCCCCACAAAGCTCCGCTTCCTGCGCGGCTCCGACATCATCGCGTCCAGCTTTTCCACGCAGGCCAGATAGTGCGGCGTCTTTTTATGCGCCAGCACCGCTTCGTCGTTCTGGTAGGCCTCGTAGATAAAAAATCTCGTCGGCACGTCCGGATCCCGCAGCACGTCGAAGCGCAGGTTACCCGGCTCTTTGACCGAGCCTTCGTGGTTGGCGCGGAACACATCCAGAAATTCATCCACTCTTTCAGGTTTGATATTGATTTCCACCAGCGTTACGTTCATGCCTTGCCCTCCTGATGCTTTTCATCCAGCCAGAACTGATAAGCCTCACGCGCGGACATGTTCTGATGCACCACTTTTTTCACCGCTTTGAGCATGGCCAGCGGCGCTTCAGACTGGAAGATATTGCGGCCCATATCCACGCCAGAAGCCCCCTGATCGATGGCCCGGAAGCACATATCCAGCGCTTCCTCCTCCGGCAGCTTTTTGCCCCCGGCAATGACGATCGGTACCGGGCAGCTCGCGGCAACCTTTTCAAAACCTTCTTCCACAAAGTAGGTTTTCACAAACTGCGCGCCTATTTCCGCCGCGATACGGCTGGCCAGCGAGAAATAACGCGCGTCGCGGGCCATCTCCTTGCCAACGCCGGTGACGGCGAGCGTCGGAATACCGTAGCGCGTCCCTTCATCCACCAGCTTGATGATGTTGTTGATCGACTGATGCTCGTATTCGCTGCCGATGTAAATCTGCGCCGCCACCGCACAGGCGTTGAGCCGCAGCGCGTCTTCCATCGTCACCGCCACGCTCTCCCGCGACAGCTCGCTGAGGATGGAGTTGCCTCCCGAAGCGCGCAGCACCACCGGTTTGTTGGTTGCCGGTGGCACAACGCTGCGCAAGATTCCCCGCGTACACATCAGCACATCGGTTTCCTGGAACAGCGGTGCGATGGACAAATCGATGCGCTCAAGCCCGGTTGTCGGCCCCTGGAAGTAGCCGTGGTCGAAGGCCAGCATGACGGTGCGCCCGGTGTCAGGATGAAAGATCCGCGCCAGGCGGGACTGCATGCCCCAGTCCAGCGCCCCGCTTCCCTTCAGGTAAAACGCCTTGTTCTCCTGCGGGCGGCCAATGCCGTAGTCCTTGCCCTCTTTGATATCGTCAAGATCTGCCATTATTTCCGCCCTCAGAAATCGTATTTACCGATATTGTCTTTGGTGAACACCACGCGCTGCGGCAGCAGCACAATGCCGTTGCCCTTCGCTTCATACTGATAGCCCTGCACGCTGTTAGGCTCGACTTTAAGCGTGCCGATTTTCGCCACTTGAACGCTGTCGCCGACGTTAAGATCGCCCTTTTTCAGCAGGGTATTTGCGACGTTGACCGCAATTTCGCCCTGCTGTACCACGTCCCACAGGCCGAAGGCTTTCACCGTGCCGCGCTCAACATAGGGGCGCATCACGTTTGGCGTGCTAAACCCGGTGATGGCGACGTTGGTGCGTTTCAGGTTTTCTGCGGCCTGGGCTGCGGCAGGCAAAGCGTTGGCATCCGGCGCGATGATGGCATCCAGGTCCGGATAAGCTTTTAAGATCCCTTCGGCGGTTTGCAGAGACTTGGTGGCGTCGTTATAGCCAAACTGCGTGGTGACAATTTCCCACTGCGGATGATCTTTAGCGATCTTCGCCTTCGCCTCTTTCACCCACTGGTTTTGATCCGTCACGGTCGGGCTGGAATAGAAAAACGCGACCTTCGCGGCAGGCTTGCTAACCTGCTTCGCCGCCATCTCCACCAGCATGCCGCCGAGCTGCTGCGGCGTGCCCTGGTTGATGTAAATACTGCGGCATTCGGGTTTAGTATCCGAATCCCACGTCAGCACCTTTACGCCGCGCTGCATGGCTCGCTTGAGCGCCGGACAAAGGCCGTCAGGCGATACCGCCGAAAGGATAATCGCGCCGTAGCCCTGGTTGACGAAGTTGTTGATCAGCTGCACCTGCCCGGAAACGCTCGGCTCCGTGGGCCCATCGTAGGTGACCGGCACGCCCAGATCTTTCCCCGCCTGCACTGCGCCGTTGCCGCCGCTGGTAAAAAAGCCTACGCCAACCAGCTTAGGGATAAAGGCAATTCTGTCGGCGGCCTGCGCGGCCACCGCGCTGAAGGCCAGGGCCAGCGCACTGAGTTGCAGCGCGCGTTTTGCTGTCTGCTTCATATCACACTCCCGTTAGTTTTCCGTGACCGCGCAGGCGACGCCATGCCGCCAGAAGATAATCGCGGTGCAAACTCACCGAACGACCAATGACCACCACAATCAACAGCGCACCGGACAGCGCGCTCGATACCTGATTTGGCACGCCAACCATCTGCAAACCCTGCTGTAAGTAGCCCACCAGCAGCGCGGCCAGCGCGGTGCCTAAAATCGACCCCGACCCGCCATAAATATTTGCTCCCCCCAGCACCGCCGCCGTCAGCGCGGGCATCAGTAAATCGCGCCCCAAATCAGAACGGGCCGAGCCGAAGTAGGAAACCAGCACTATCGCCGCCAGCGCCGAGGCGAGGCCGACCATGCCGTAAACGCCGTAAACGCCGTACAGCGAGCCGTTTACCGGCAGTGCGGCATAGCGAGCCGCCCGCGGATTCTGCCCGATGAGAAAAACGTGCCGCCCGAAACGCGCCCGATGGGTGAGCAGCCAGAACAGCAGCGTGATAACCGCAAACATCACCAGCGGAACCGGCAGCCCGAGCAGCGTCAGATTGGCAAAATTGGTAAACGCATCCGGGAAACCGCCGATGCCTTCATAGCCCGTCGCACCGGCCATGCCGGAAAGCAGCAGCGCCGCTCCACCAAAGAGATAAAGCGTGCCGAGGGTAATCACCAGCGGGCTAATGCCGGTGTAGTGAATCAGCGCGGCGTTGAACAGCCCGCACAGCAGGCCCACGGCAAGCGTGATAATCACCGCGAGGGAAATCGGCAGGCCAGCGTGAAGCATCACGCCCAGCGCAATCGCGCACAGCCCGATGGTCGACCCCAGCGAGATGTCGATCCCACCGCTAATAATCACCAGCGTCAGCGGCAGGGCTACGATACCGATGCAGATAAAATCGCTGGTGCTGAACAGCAGCATATTGATATCCAGCATGCGCGGGTTAAGCGCACCAAACAGCAGGATTTCCGCCACCAGAATCAGCAGCAGCGCCGCTTCCCAGTTCAGTTTTAGCTTCATTTACGCCACGTCCTTCTTCTTACGGGGAAAGGCCTTCACGTTTTTAGCGCCGGGCAGCGGCGGCACAAAACGGCTATATTTTTGCGCCCGCTGATGCCGGGCCAGCGCCTGACGCAGGCGCCCGTCGAGCACCAGCACGCCGAGCAGAACCAGGCCCGCGATAAAGTCATTCCACCAGGCCGGGAGCTTGAACAGCACCAGCACGGTATCGATTTGCGTGAGGAAGAAAGCGCCGAGAAACGCGCCGAGAATCGTGCCGGTGCCGCCCAGCAGGGAGATGCCGCCGAGCACGCAGGCCGCAATCGCCTTCATTTCCAGCCCGCTGCCGGTCTGATTAGGCACGAAGCCAATTTGCGAGGCGAAGATAATGCCGGCCAGGGCCGCGAGCATGCCGTTGAAGGTGAAAGCCAAAAGGCGCGTGCGGTTAACGGCGACGCCAAGCTGACGAGCCGCCGCAAGGTTATCGCCCACGGCGTAAAAATCGCGCCCGAAGGCCGTTTTTGCCAGCGCCCACGCGGTGACGGCAACCAGCGCCAGCACCATCATTCCCAGCGGAGAAATCCCCAGCGCCAGCGGCTCTGAAAGCGATTTCAGGCTGGCGGGCAGGCCTTCAATCCATTTGCCGCCCGTCCACAAAAGCATGCCGCCGCGATACAGCCCCAGCGTACCGAGCGTGGCAACAATGGCGGGAATACGCAGCCAGACAACCAGCACGCCGTTGAAGAAGCCCGCCGCCGCGCCAATTAATAAGGCAAACAGCATGGCAGCCGGCAGGCTGTAGCCCCCGTTCAGCGCCACGCCAACGGCAATTGCACACAGGCCAACGGTCGATCCGACGGAAACGTCGATATTGCGCGTCAGCATCACCATCGTTGCCCCGACGGCCAGCAGGATCGAGATCTGCGCGCTGGTGAAGATCATGCTCAGGGTTTGCAGGCTGAGGTAGCTGTGGTTGAGCGTGACCAGCCCGACAAACAGCGCGAGGATCGCCAGTCCCGCTGTCAGCTCGCGGTTTCGCAGCAGATTTTTCATGTATTACCTCCGCCAAACGCCATGCTCATCATTCTTTCCACGCCGATTGAAGGCTGCCGCAGCTCGCCGTTCAGCGCGCCCTGATGCATCACCAGCACGCGATCCGCCAGCCCGACGAACTCGTCCAGATCGCTTGAGATCATCAGCACCGCCACATTTTGCGCGGCGACGCTTTTGATCAGCTGATAAATATCCGCCCGCGCCGCGACGTCCACGCCGCGCGTAGGCTCATCCACAATCAGCAGCAGCGGATTTGCCTCCAGACAGCGGGCCAGCAGCACCTTTTGCTGATTGCCGCCGGACAGCGTGCGCACCGTCTGTTCGGCATGGTTTAGCTTGATGCCCAGCGCCCGGTGGTAACGCTCCACCACCGCCGCCTCGCGCTTGCTTTGCTGCCAGAGGCTCGGCTCGTTAAGCGCCACCGTGTTCCAGCGGATCGGCGCGTCCAGAAACAGCCCGGAAACCTGACGATCCTCGGGCAGATAGATAAGCCCCCGATCGACGCGTGACCTGGTGCGGTCGCCGGAGATCTCCCTATTTTCAAGGTAGATTCTGCCGCCGCGAACCGGACGCAAACCATAAAGCGTTTCCGCCAGTTCAGTGCGGCCCGATCCCACCAGCCCGGCGAGGCCGACGATCTCACCGGCAAATAGCTCAAAGCTCAGATCGATAAATCCTTCGCCGGTCAGCTCTTCCACCCGCAGCACGGGGAAATCCTGCGGCTCCGTGCGCCGATTGCCCGGCAGGGCCAGCCAAAGTTTCTGCGTATCGCTCAGGGCGTGATGACGATTAGCCGGCGTCATGGCGTTGATCAGCTGCTCGTCGATAAGCTGCGAGGTTTCGCCGTGCAGCACCACCGCGCCGTCGCGCATCACCGAAATATGGCTGGCAAGCTGGCGAATTTCCGGCAGCTTGTGGGAAATAAACACAATCCCGACGCCCAGCTCCTGCAGCGCACGGATCTGCCGGAACAGACGCGCCGTCTCGCCCGGCGTCAGCGAAGCCGTGGGTTCATCGAGGATCAGGATCTTCGCCTCACGCATTAAACCGCGCAGGATCTCCACCATCTGCTGATCCGCCACTTCCAGCGTGCTGGCCGCCGCCTGTAGGGAGATCTGACATTCCAGCTGACGCATTTTTTCGTGCAGCCGCGCTTCGATATCGCGGCCCGCTGGCAGACGGAAAAGAATATTTTCCCGCACCGTAAGATTGGGAAATAACATTGGCTCCTGCGGCACCAGATAGATACCCAGTTCATGGGCCTGCCCCGGCGTCAAACGCCCAAACTGTTTGCCGCCCACTTTCAGTTCACCGCGATCCGGGCTTTCAACCCCGGCGATAATCTTCATCAACGTCGACTTGCCCGCTCCGTTTCCGCCCAGCAGCGCGTGGACCTGCCCCGGATAAAGAGCAAAATCAATGTCTTTGAGGACCGCCACCCCGGAAAACTGTTTGCTGATGTGGCAGGCTTCGAGCAGCGCGTTAGACTCGGGCATCTTCACTCCACAATTGAACAAAAGAGAAATTGCATTAATAATGTTCAAAAGCGTAGACGCGGATATATGTTTACAACCGGTCAGCGATCACAAAATTTTTAAATAGATCGGCTAAAACCTGTGCATCACGAAATGATCTTTTTGCCGTGCGCTTCACATTTTCTTATCCCGCATCTTCGAACATATGATCTAAATTTGAATAAGAGTTCATCTATGAGCGATAAACGAGCAGCAGAAGAAGGCCGGCTGACCGGCCTGCCGATGGCAGAAGAGGAGCTTCTCGCGCGCGTGGCGTGGTCTTACTACCACGATGGCCTGACGCAGAACGACATCGGCGAGCGGCTGGGCCTGCCGAGGCTGAAGATCTCCAGGCTGCTGGAGAAGGGCCGCCAGTCGGGGGTGATCCGCGTGCAGATTAACTCACGCTACGAGGGCTGCCTGGCGCTGGAAACGGAGCTACAGCAAAAATTCGGCCTCAAAATTACCCGCGTGCTGCCCGCGCAAAATACGCCGGCGATGAGCACGCGCTTAGGCATTGGCGCCGCGCAGTCGCTGATGGGCGTGCTGGAACCCGGCCAGCTGCTGGCGGTGGGCTTTGGTGAAACGACGATGAGCTGCCTGCAACATCTGAGCGGCTTTATCGGCTCCCAGCAGATTCGCCTGGTGACGCTTTCCGGCGGCGTTGGGCCGTACATGACCGGCATCGGCCAGCTCGATGCGGCCTGTAGCGTCAGCATGATCCCCGCTCCGCTGCGCGTGTCGTCTTCGCAGGTGGCAGAAATTTTAAGAAGGGAGTCGAGCATCCGGGACGTGATACTTGCCGCCACGGCGGCGGACGTGGCGGTCGTCGGCATCGGAGCCCTCAACCAGAAGCGCGAGGCGACGATTCTTCGCTCCGGCTATATCAGCGAAGGAGAGCAGCTCATGTATGCCCGGAAAGGGGCCGTGGCCGATATTCTCGGCTACTTCCTGCAAGCGGATGGCGAACTGGTGGCAGGTCTGGAAATCCACCGAGAATTGCTTGGCGTGACGCTCGACGATCTGTCTCACCTGCCCACCATCGTGGGCGTGGCGGGCGGGCTTGAGAAAGCGGACGCTATTTACGCCGCGCTGAAAGGCCGCCGCATCAATGGCCTGGTGACGGAAGAAGAGACTGCGCGGGCGATTTTAGCGCGGGCGGAATAACCCTCCGGCTCGCCACGCGTAAAAACTGCGAGGCTTGCCGATGAGTTATTTGCTAGCACTGGACGCCGGAACGGGCAGTATCCGGGCCGTCATCTTCGATACTTCCGGCCATCAGATTGCCGTGGGCCAGGCCGAATGGAAGCACCTGAGCGTGGCCGACGTTCCCGGCTCGATGGAATTCGACCTTGCCACCAACTGGCAGCTGGCCTGCCAGTGTATCCGCGAAGCGCTGCAAAAAGCGCACCTGCCGCCCGGGGCAATTAGCGCCGTCTCCTGCTGCTCAATGCGCGAAGGGATCGTCCTCTACGATCGCCACGGCGATCCTATCTGGGCCTGCGCCAACGTTGACGCCCGCGCCAGCCGCGAGGTGGCCGAGCTGAAAGAAATCCACGACTTCCAGTTTGAATCTGAGGTTTACCGCGTTTCCGGGCAGACGCTGGCGCTAAGCGCTATGCCGCGCCTGCTGTGGCTGGCGCACCACCGGCCCGATATCTACCGCCAGGCGGCCACCATCACCATGATAAGCGACTGGCTGGCCGCGAAGCTGAGCGGCGAGCTGGCGGTCGATCCTTCCAACGCGGGCACGACGGGCATGCTGGATTTAGCGACCCGCGACTGGCGTCCGGCGCTGCTGGACATGGCCGGGCTGCGGGCGGATATGCTTTCGCCGGTGAAGGAAACCGGCAGCGTGCTAGGCGGCGTGACTCAGGAAGCGGCGCAGCAAAGCGGGCTGCGGGTGGGAACACCGGTGGTGATGGGCGGCGGCGATGTGCAGCTGGGCTGCCTGGGACTCGGCGTGGTGCGAGCCGGACAAACCGCGGTGCTTGGCGGGACGTTTTGGCAGCAGGTGGTGAACCTGCCGGCGATCAAAACCGATCCGGAAATGAACATCCGCGTCAATCCGCACGTCATCGGCAGCATGGTGCAGGCCGAGTCGATTAGCTTCTTTACCGGCCTGACGATGCGCTGGTTCAGGGACGCCTTCTGCGCCGAGGAAAAGCTGCTGGCGGAAAGGCTGGGCGTGGACGCTTACGCCCTGCTGGAAGAGATGGCGGCCAGAGTCCCGGCGGGCTCACACGGGGTAATGCCGATTTTCTCTGATGCGATGCATTTCAAGCAGTGGTATCACGCCGCGCCTTCGTTTATTAACCTCTCAATCGATCCCGAGAAGTGTAATAAAGCCACGCTGTTCAGGGCGCTGGAGGAGAATGCGGCTATCGTTTCAGCCTGTAATCTGGAGCAGATTTCCGGGTTCTCGGGCGTGGAGTTTGAGTCGCTGGTCTTTGCGGGCGGCGGTTCAAAAGGTGCGCTGTGGAGCCAGATTTTAAGCGATGTAACCGGGCTGCCGGTTCGCGTCCCGGTCGTGAAAGAGGCCACTGCGCTGGGTTGCGCAATAGCGGCTGGCGTGGGTGCCGGCCTGTTTAGCGACCTGGCAGAAACGGGGGAGCGGCTGGTGAAATGGCAGCGCGAGTTTACGCCTAATCCCGAGCATCGGGGGCTTTATGACGAGATGAAAAGCAAATGGACGAAGGTGTATGCGGACCAGCTTACGCTGGTGGACAGCGGGCTGACGACGTCGATGTGGCAGGCTCCGGGCCTGATAAAACACCCCTCCCCCCGGCCCTCTCCCTGAGGGAGAAGGTTAGGGAGAGGGTAAAACGTCGCAACTTAGCCCGAACGCTTCATCATCATCCACAGGCTTATCAGGAAGAAGCTGGCGCTTGGCAGCAGCGCGCCGAGGATCGGCGGGATGTTATAGACCAGGCTCAGCGGCCCAAAAATCTGATCGAGCACGTAGAACACGAAGCCGAAGCTAATCCCGGTGACCACCCGCACGCCCATCGGTACGCTGCGCAGCGGCCCGAAGATAAACGACAGCGCCATCAGCATCATTACCGCCACCGACAGCGGGGCAAAGATTTTGCTCCACATATTGAGCTGGTAGCGCCCGGCGTCCTGGCCGCTCGACTTCAGGTACTTCACGTAATTGTGCAGGCCGCTTATCGACAGCGCGTCCGGATCCAGGGCCACGACGCCAAGTTTGTCCGGCGTGAGGTTGGTTTTCCATTCGCCGCTGACGGTCTGTGAACCGGTGATTTGCTTAGGATCGGTCAGGTTGGATTCGTCCACCTGCGACAGCCGCCAGACCTTGTGCTCCGCGTCATACTGGGCCGAGGCCGCGTAACGGACGGATTGCAGGCGGCGCTCTTTGGTGAAGCTATAAATACTGATGCCCGCGAGCTGGCTGTTGTCCTTCACGCGCTCGATATAAACAAAGTTTTGCCCGTCTTTGGCCCACAGGCCATTCTGAGTCGAAAGCAACGACCCGCCGAGCATCTGCTGGGCACGATAGTTTCGCGCCATCTGCTCGCCCTGCGGAGCGACCCATTCGCCGATGGCCATGGTCAGCAGCACCAGCGGAATAGCCGTTTTCATGACCGACAGCGCAATTTGCATACGGGTAAAACCGGATGCCTGCATGACCACCAGCTCACTACGCTGGGCCAGCATACCCAGCCCGAGAAGCGCACCAAGCAGAGCGGCCATCGGGAAGAATATCTGGATGTCTTTCGGCACGCTAAGGACGGTATAAAGGCCGGCGCCCAGCGCGGTATAGTCTCCCTGGCCCGCTTTTTTTAGCTGATCGACAAATTTGATAATGCCCGATAACGACACCAGCATGAACAGCGTCATCATGATGGTGGTGAAGATAGTTTTACCGATATAACGGTCGAGTACGCCAAACATTTATGCCGCTCCTTTGTTGCTGAAGCGCGCGCGTATCTGGCGCATTGGGACGGTATCCCAGACGTTCAGCATCAGCGCGATGCCCAAGTAAACCAGGTTCACCAGCCACATCCAAATCATCGGATCGATTTTGCCCTTCGCCGCGTTTGACTTAAGCGAAGTCTGGAGCAGGAAGAAAACCAGATAGAGCAGCATCGCCGGGAGCATAGACAGCACGCGGCCCTGACGTGGGTTCACCACGCTTAAAGGCACCACCATCAGCGCCATAATAAAGACGGCGAGCACCAGCGTAATACGCCAGTGCAGCTCGGCGCGGGCGTTCGGCTTGTCGTTTTGCCAGAGGGTTTTCATGTCCATCTGGCTGGCGTCGTCCGGATCCAGCGCCACCGTCTGGTGGCCGACAATAGCCTGATAATCCTTGAAATCCGTGATGCGGAAGTCGCGCAGCAGCGCCGTGCCTTCAAAACGGGTACCGGTGTTAAGCGTCACCACCTGTGAACCATCGTGGCGCAGGGATAAATGCCCGGAATCAGCCACAATGACCGATGGACGCGCATTACCCTTCGGACGAATTTGCGCGAGGAAGACATCTTTAAAACTGGAACCGCTGACGCTTTCAATAAACAGGACCGAATTTCCGTCGGTGGCCTGCTTGAATTGTCCCTGAGCCAGCGCGGCCATCCCCGGATTTGCCTTAGCTTCCGCCAGCACTTCATCCTGATGACGTGAAGACCAGGGGCCGAGCCACATGGAGTTGACCATCGCCACCACGCCGGTGAAGAGTGCGAGGATCATCGCGGCTTTGATTAAGACTGCTTTACTCAGACCGCAGGCATGCATTACCGTGATTTCGCTTTCGGTATACAGCCGTCCAAGGGTCATCAGCAGGCCTAAAAACAGGCTGAGCGGGAGGATAAGCTGCGCCATTTCCGGCACGCCCAATCCGAGGAGAGATAGCACGAGGTTCGTCGGGATATCGCCCTCAACTGCCGCCCCAAGAATCCTGACCATCTTCTGACAAAAGAAAATCAAAAAGAGGATGAAGAGGATCGCAAGTTGGCTTTTGAGCGTCTCCCGAACCAGATATCTTATGATAATCACATTAAGTACGCCTGTGAAAACGAGTCTTTTTGCAGGAAAATCGCTTGTTTCATCGCTTATACGTCATTTATTCTCTTGAGTCGTCGAAAACATCGCTAAGATTAAAAAGCCCGGCGAAGTGATGCCACAGGGTGATTTAACTGACGTTGCCGAAACCGTAAAAAAACATTCGTTAAGATTAACACGAAGTCATCGCAACAGCGGACTTGAGTTACGAGAGCTTGCAATTCTAGCTGTAGCCACCGCCGTTGTCTTTAAGATTCAGGAGCGTAGTGCATGGAGTTCAGTGTAAAAAGCGGTAGCCCCGAGAAACAGCGTAGTGCCTGCATCGTTGTGGGAGTCTTTGAGCCGCGTCGCCTGTCCCCGGTCGCAGAACAACTCGATAAAATCAGCGATGGCTACATCAGCGCCCTTCTGCGCCGCGGTGAGCTTGAGGGGAAAGCAGGTCAGACTTTATTGCTTCACCACGTTCCGAATGTGCTTTCTGAGCGTATTCTGCTGATTGGGTGTGGCAAAGAGCGCGAGCTGGATGAGCGCCAGTATAAGCAGGTCATCCAGAAGACAATTAACACCCTGAATGACACCGGTTCGATGGAGGCCGTCTGCTTCCTGACCGAGCTGCACGTCAAAGGCCGCAATACCTACTGGAAAGTGCGCCAGGCGGTAGAAACGGCAAAAGAATCTCTCTACAGCTTCGATCAGCTGAAAACCAACAAAAGCGAGCCGCGCCGCCCGCTGCGTAAAATGGTCTTCAACGTGCCAACCCGTCGCGAGCTGACCAGCGGCGAACGTGCTATTCAGCACGGTCTGGCCATCGCCGCCGGTATCAAAGCCGCGAAAGATCTCGGCAACATGCCGCCAAATATCTGTAACGCCGCCTATCTCGCCTCGCAGGCCCGCCAGCTGGCAGATTCCTACAGCAAAAACGTGGTCACTCGCGTCATTGGCGAGCAGCAGATGAAAGAGCTGGGCATGCATTCCTACCTGGCGGTAGGCGACGGCTCGCAGAACGAATCGCTGATGTCCGTTATCGAATACAAAGGCAACAACGCGCCGGACGCACGCCCAATCGTGCTGGTCGGCAAAGGCCTGACCTTCGACTCCGGCGGTATCTCCATCAAGCCTGCCGAAGGCATGGACGAGATGAAGTACGACATGTGCGGCGCAGCCTCCGTCTATGGCGTGATGCGTATGGTGGCCGAGCTGAACCTGCCGATTAACGTTATCGGCGTGCTGGCCGGCTGTGAAAACATGCCCGGCGGCCGCGCCTACCGTCCGGGCGACGTGCTGACCACCATGTCCGGGCAAACCGTAGAAGTGCTGAACACCGATGCGGAAGGCCGTCTGGTATTATGCGACGTGTTAACCTACGTTGAACGCTTCGAACCGGAAGTGGTCATCGACGTGGCGACGTTAACCGGCGCGTGCGTGATTGCCCTCGGCCATCACATCACCGGCCTAATGTCGAACCACAATCCGCTGGCTCATGAGCTGATCGGTGCTTCCGAACAAGCGGGCGACCGCGCGTGGCGTTTGCCGATTAGCGACGAATATCAGGATCAGCTCGATTCCAACTTTGCCGACATGGCGAATATTGGCGGTCGTCCTGGCGGCGCCATTACCGCAGCCTGCTTCCTGTCCCGTTTTACCCGTAAGTACAACTGGGCGCACCTGGATATTGCAGGTACGGCCTGGCGTTCAGGTAAGGCCAAAGGGGCGACCGGCCGTCCGGTGGCGCTGCTGTCGCAGTTCCTGCTAAACCGCTCAGGGTTTAACGGCGAAGAGTAAGCGCCGTTACCCTCGCCTCGGCCCTCTTTCTAAGGAAGAGGGAGAAAAAAATGCCTCTATTTCCTCTCCCCCTCGGGGGAGAGGGTTAGGGTGAGGGGCAACAACATTCATTTTAAAAAGCTGGCTTAATGAAAAACGCGACGTTCTACCTTCTCGACAACGACACCGTCTCAGGTGAGCTGAATGCCGTTGAAGCGTTGGTCTGTGAACTGGCTGCAGAAAATTTTCGAGCGGGCAAACGCCTGCTTATTGCCTGCGTTGATGAACAGCAGGCCATCCGCCTGGATGAAGCGCTCTGGCAGCGTGATGCCCACGCATTTGTGCCGCATAATCTCGCCGGTGAAGGGCCGCGCTACGGCGCCCCGGTTGAGCTGGCCTGGCCGCAGCGCCGCGGCAGCTCGCCGCGCGATGTATTAATCAGCCTGCTGCCGCAGTTCGCAGATTTTGCCACCGCTTTCCATGAAGTGATAGACTTCGTACCTTACGAAGACACTCAAAAACAACTGGCCCGCGAACGCTACAAGGCGTACCGCGTGGCTGGTTTCCACTTGACTACGGCGACTCATGCCGCGCCGGGAACGACATAGCAGACAATGGAAAAGACATATAACCCGCAAGATATCGAACAGCCGCTTTACGAGCACTGGGAACAGCAGGGCTACTTTAAGCCAAATGGCGATACCAGCCAGGAAAGCTTCTGCATCATGATCCCACCGCCGAACGTCACCGGCAGCTTGCATATGGGTCACGCCTTCCAGCAGACCATCATGGATACCATGATTCGCTACCAGCGCATGCAGGGCAAAAACACCCTGTGGCAGGCGGGGACTGACCACGCCGGTATCGCCACTCAGATGGTCGTTGAGCGCAAAATTGCCGCTGAAGAAGGCAAAACTCGCCATGACTATGGCCGCGATGCTTTTATCGAGAAAATCTGGCAGTGGAAAGCAGAATCTGGTGGCACCATCACTCGTCAGATGCGTCGTCTCGGTAACTCGGTAGACTGGGAGCGCGAACGCTTCACCATGGACGAAGGCCTGTCCAACGCGGTGAAAGAAGTGTTCGTCCGCCTGTACAAAGAAGACCTGATTTATCGCGGCAAGCGCCTGGTGAACTGGGACCCGAAACTGCGCACCGCTATTTCCGATCTGGAAGTAGAAAACCGCGAGTCTAAAGGCTCCATGTGGCACCTGCGCTACCCGCTGGCCGACGGCGCAACAACCGCCGACGGTAAAGATTACCTGGTCGTTGCCACCACGCGTCCAGAAACCGTGCTGGGCGATACCGGCGTGGCCGTCAACCCGGAAGATCCGCGCTATAAAGATTTGATCGGTAAATTCGTGGTGCTGCCGCTGGTTAACCGCCGCATTCCCATCGTGGGCGATGAACACGCCGACATGGAAAAAGGCACCGGCTGCGTGAAGATCACCCCGGCGCACGACTTTAACGACTACGAAGTCGGTCGTCGCCACGCGCTGCCTATGATCAACATCCTGACCTTCGACGGTGATATCCGCGAAGCAGCAGAAGTGTTTGATACTAACGGTGAAGAATCCACCGTTTACAGCAGTGATATTCCGGCTGAGTTCCAGAAGCTTGAGCGTTTTGCCGCGCGTAAAGCCGTTGTTGCCGCCTTCGACGAGCTGGGCCTGCTTGAAGAAATCAAACCACACGATCTGACCGTGCCATACGGCGACCGTGGCGGCGTTGTTATCGAACCGATGCTGACCGACCAGTGGTACGTTCGCACCGCGCCGCTGGCAAAAGTTGCCGTTGAGGCCGTTGAGCAGGGCGACATTCAGTTCGTGCCTAAACAGTACGAAAACATGTACTTCTCCTGGATGCGCGATATTCAGGACTGGTGTATTTCCCGTCAGCTCTGGTGGGGCCACCGCATCCCGGCCTGGTACGATGCCGAAGGCAACGTATACGTGGGCCGCAACGAAGCGGAAGTTCGCGCCGAGAACAACCTCGGGGCCGACGTGGCGCTAAACCAGGACGAAGACGTGCTGGACACCTGGTTCTCCTCCGGCCTGTGGACGTTCTCCACCCTCGGCTGGCCTGAGAACACAGAAGCGCTGCGCACCTTCCACCCGACCAGCGTGATGGTCAGCGGCTTCGACATTATCTTCTTCTGGATTGCCCGCATGATCATGCTGACCATGCACTTCATCAAAGATGAAGACGGCAAACCACAGGTTCCGTTTAAAACCGTCTATATGACCGGTCTTATCCGCGACGACGAAGGGCAGAAAATGTCCAAGTCCAAGGGTAACGTTATCGATCCGCTGGATATGGTTGACGGCATCTCGCTGGAAGACCTGCTCGAAAAACGCACCGGCAACATGATGCAGCCGCAGCTGGCCGAGAAAATCCGCAGGCGCACCGAGAAGCAGTTCCCGAACGGCATTGAGCCGCACGGCACCGATGCGCTGCGCTTTACCCTGGCGGCACTGGCCTCTACCGGTCGCGATATCAACTGGGACATGAAGCGCCTGGAAGGCTATCGCAACTTCTGTAACAAGCTGTGGAATGCCAGCCGTTTCGTGCTGATGAATACCGAAGACCAGGACTGTGGTTTCAGCGGCGGCGAGCTGGTTCTTTCGCTGGCGGATCGCTGGATTCTGGCCGAATTCAACCGCACCGTGAAGGCGTACCGTGAAGCGCTGGACAGCTATCGTTTCGACATTGCTGCCAACATCCTGTATGAATTCACCTGGAACCAGTTCTGCGACTGGTACCTCGAGCTGACCAAGCCGGTGATGAACGGCGGTTCTGAAGCTGAACTGCGCGGCACGCGCAATACGCTGGTCAACGTGCTGGAAGGATTGCTGCGCCTGGCACACCCAATCATTCCATTCATCACGGAAACCATCTGGCAGCGCGTGAAAGTGCTCAAAGGCCTCAACGAAGCTATTCCTCAAAACGAAAGCATCATGCTGCAACCGTTCCCGGCGTATAACAGCGCGCAGGACGACGAAGCGGCCTTTGCCGATACCGAATGGCTGAAGGATGTGATCACCGCGGTACGTAACATTCGTGCTGAGATGAACATTGCCCCGAGCAAACGTCTGGAAGTGCTGCTGCGCGGCTGTAGCGCAGAAGCGTTACGCCGTGTAAACGAAAACACGACCTTCCTGCAAAACCTGGCGCGTCTGGAAAGCATCACCATTCTGCCGGTCGCTGATAAAGGTCCGGTTTCCGTGACCAAAATTATCGACGGCGCGGAGCTGCTGATCCCCATGGCTGGCCTGGTGGACAAAGCCGCTGAAATCGATCGTCTGGCAAAAGAAGTCGCTAAGGTCGAAATCGAAATCGGTAAAATCGAAGGCAAGCTTTCCAACGAAGGTTTCGTCGCCCGCGCTCCGGCGGACGTTGTAGCGAAAGAACGCGAGCGCCTGGCTGGTTTAGCCGACGCCAAAGCGAAGCTGATTGAGCAGCAGGCGGTCATCGCCGCGCTGTAAAAGAATTTGCTGACGCTTCCGAGGCCGGGATAATTCCCGGCCTTAGATGACTAACAAAGAAGGAAAAAGCGTGGTTTTTCCATCTTTGTGGTGAACAGCCGAAAATCAATGAATTGATTTTCCAGTTAGTTTTTGAATGGCAAAGTTCAGGGCTTCGCAACTCATTAAGTTTGTCATTAGTCTGAGGCCGGGATAATTCCCGGCCTTTTTATTGCCCGGAATAAACACAACCTCTGTTGCGTGACAAGTCCGGGAGTGTTATTAAATCGACGTATGTTTCAAAAAGTATCCAGAGCCTAATAATGAATATCGATACTCCGGTTGAGCTGGCCCTGCGCCGCATCACCGCCACAGATAATTCCGCTATTGCCAGCGTTATCCGCCAGGTTTCCGCGGAATACGGCCTAACGGCCGATAAGGGCTATACCGTAGCCGACCCGAATCTCGACGAGCTGTACCAGCTGTATAGCCAGCCAGGCCATGCGTACTGGGTGGTAGAGATGAATGGAAAGGTTGTGGGCGGCGGCGGCGTGGCGCCTTTATCGTGCAGCGAACCGGATATCTGCGAGCTGCAAAAGATGTACTTCCTGCCCGTGGTGCGTGGGAAAGGGTTAGCCAAACGGCTGGCATTACAGGCGATGGAATTTGCCCGCGAGCAGGGTTTTCAGCGTTGCTATCTGGAAACAACTGCCTTTCTCACCGAGGCTATCGCCCTGTATGAACGCCTCGGCTTTGAACACATCTCCGAGCCGCTCGGCTGTACCGGCCACGTAGACTGCGAAGTCAGAATGCTGAAAGCGCTCTGAAGCGGGCTTTATTAGCGGACAATATTCTCATTATCCGCCGGCCCGGCGTTATTTTTCTGGCAGTTCAGCTACGGCATTCTTCAGCACTGCGGCCTGTCGATAATTCAGTTCCGCGATGCAGGCAAGCAGCCTGATATCTTTGGCATTTCCAGCCGCACCTCCGCTGAGCGCGGACTGCCATGCGCACTGCTGATCCCGATACTGGAGATAACTCCGATCGCTGGTCTCCAGTGCGGCAGCTGCCTGTCTAATATAGCGTTGGTCTTCGTCCCAGCCGGATATTCTCTTGTGTGCCAGATTTTTTGCCTGCTCCAGCACTCGTTGGCTGTCATCCACCTGCTTAAGCAGACACTGCCGCATTTCCATCTGGGAAAACGCGCTGCACTCTTCACGCATCGACTTAGCATCGGGCAGCCGCGGCATCTCATTTGCCTGCGCCAACGGTGGCAGACAGGCCAGCATAAATATTCCCGCTTTAAATGTTAAACGCATGATACAGCCACCTTTCCTTGTTTTATTAATGACAGAGCATAATCAAGCTTTTTGCCATAGTTCGGATCGCCGCCGCCATTATAGCGCTGGGCTATTGATGCCGTAGAGATACTGCGCCATCCTGAAATAACTCGCCTGACGGTTGCCTTCTGGCACTTAACCGTTTTACCGGGGCGTAAAATCGTCACCGTCGGATTGAGCCTCTTCATCGTTTCAAGCGTACTCCCCTGCGCTTTCGCTATTTTATCCAGGCTATCACCTGATTTAATGGTGACCTCGTAAATATTCGCATTGGCTCCGGGAATACTTCGATGTTCAAAATTGGCCATCCTCATCAGTAAATAGCCAACTCCAGCCTGAAGATTACTCGCGGCAGACGTTCTTACCGAATTCGTGGTTAATGTCTTTTGCCATTCAGGTGGCAATATTAACTCTCCCCCCTCTTTGCCAGAAAGAAAAGAGGTCATTCCAGGATCGCCAGCAACACCTATCTGTACTGGCCTGAATTTCCATTCTGAACTATTGCCACCCGTTTCAACCCACACCATAGCTTTTATTAATTTCCAGTCCAGCGCCGCGTACCCTGCTTTTCCTGAGAGATGTTGATTATAGGCAGTAACAATTCGTTGAATTTCACAGTCCCAATAATTCCAATTGGCGTCACCCGGCGCTTTGTTGATGCCGTCTTGCCATTTTTCATACCCTGTTTTCTTTTTTGATAGAATTGCATCAGCCATATTTCACATCCTGTGCTGGATTATTGACGAATGTCCGCAGCTGATGCAGTAACAAGGGCAACAGGCGGCTTTACGGATTCGAATCTGGCCTTCGAAACCGGTTCAGGAATGTTACTGCACAATAATTCGTCAGCAAATGCTTAATGACCGGAACAGCTGAAAAGAAGATTAATGCCCGATTTCAGCAGCTATGCTCACAATGATGCTGGCACCGAATTAAGGTTTGTCGGTGAAATAGCGATAACGGAATACCGCGGTAAAAACGCTATTCATTAGCAGGGAAAATAATGAGCACAGCGGCTATTTGACGGGCTTTGGCAATCCACGCGTCGGACGTTGGGCAGTGCAGGAAATTTAAAACCGGGGAAAGAAGATCGGGGGTAGTTCATGTTTGAGCGTTCGCGCAGAGGGAAAATGCAGCGGCAAGCGGAGCCGCTGCACGGTTGGGATCAGTGACGCACGCCGTCGTCGTCTTCATCCACGTAATCTTCTTCGTCGCCTTCCTCACCTTCTTCGCCGTTCGGATCTTCGAAGTAGGTGCCCCAGCCGTCGTATTCCACGCCGAATTTTTCAGCAAGTTCCAGCAGCTGCGCAACCTGTTCGTCCAGCAGCTCGGCTTTCAGGGCGGATTCGCTCAGCACGTCGCAGCAGATGACGGTGTCGCCCTCTTCCACTTCCAGCTCTTCCGGGTCAGTGACTTCGTAACCCATTTTGAACGCTTCCACCGCTGCTTTTTCCAGGGTTTCAAAGTCGTCTGCAGAAAGGTGATGCTCGATGGTGTACAGCGCGTCCGGATCGCTGCCATCTTCCAGTAATTCTTCAATAATCAAACGCGTTTCTTCGCGCTGCTCTTCCAGCAGTTCTGGATTTGCCATGGCCCTTTCCTCAATTTGTCGGCAGATACTTCTATTTTCACACACGCATCGGTTTGCCTCCACCTTTCCCCACAAAGATTTGTGCGCCGAGGGTTGCAAATGAATATTCATACATATAAATTGAATTTTAATTCAATAAATGGCCGAAGCCATGTGAGGAAAAGATGAGTTACTTTTACCAAAAGCACTTTCTTAAATTGCTGGATTTCACCCCTGCGCAGCTCAAAGAATTATTGACCCTTTCCGCAAAGCTTAAACAAGATAAGAAAAAAGGCACTGAAACTCAGCGGCTTGCCGGTAAAAATATTGCGCTCATCTTCGAAAAAGACTCGACCCGTACACGATGCTCTTTCGAAGTTGCCGCCTATGACCAGGGTGCCCGCGTGACTTATCTCGGCCCAAGCGGCAGCCAAATCGGGCATAAAGAATCAATTAAAGATACGGCGCGCGTGCTGGGCAGAATGTATGACGGCATTCAGTACCGCGGCTACGACCAGGAGATTGTTGAAACCCTGGCGGAATTCGCCGGTGTGCCGGTCTGGAACGGCCTGACCAATGAATTCCATCCCACCCAGCTTCTGGCTGATTTGCTGACCATGCAGGAACATCTGCCGGGCAAATCCCTCAGCGAAATGGTGCTGGTTTATACGGGGGACGCGCGTAACAACATGGGCAACAGCATGCTCGAAGCCGCCGCGTTAACCGGGCTGGACCTTCGCCTCGTTGCCCCTAAAGCCTGCTGGCCGGAAGAAAAGCTGGTGGCCGAATGTCAGGCGCTGGCGGCCCGGACCGGGGGAAAAATTACCCTGACGGAAGATATCGCCGCCGGAGTGAAAGGCGCCGACTTTATTTATACTGACGTGTGGGTATCGATGGGCGAAGCCAAAGAAAAGTGGGCGGAACGTATCAGCCTGCTGCGTCCTTATCAGGTGAACAGCGCTATGCTCGGACTGACCGGTAATCCAGACGTTAAATTCCTCCACTGCCTGCCTGCGTTTCACGACGACCAGACCACGCTCGGCAAGCAGATGGCAGAACAGTACGGCCTGCAGGGCGGAATGGAGGTGACGGACGAAGTGTTTGAATCTGCGCACAGCGTGGTATTCGACCAGGCCGAAAACCGTATGCACACCATTAAAGCGGTGATGGTGGCAACGTTAGCCCAGTAATCTCCTCTCTCCCCTCTCCCCTCAGGGAGAGGGCGATAGCAAATTATTCCACCAGCATTTTCACCACAACTTTGCGCACCGTGGCGGCTTTGCCGACCGCGCACAGCGGCTTGTGAACTTCCCCCGGATAGAAGACGACAAAATCCCCTTCGTTTAGCACCACGGTTTTTTCCTGCTCGCCCTCGGGTAAAAAGGCGATGTCTTTATCCGCCAGCCAGTCGGTTTCCGGTTTACCCGCCGGCAGGCAGCTAAAGGTCATGCCTTCCACGCCGCGCATCACAATTTGAATATCCAGATAGCGCTGATGAAACTCTGCCGGGCGCTCGGCAATCGGCTGGGTTGAGTCTTCAGAGACCAGCATGAACAGGCGATTGCCGTCGATATCGTGCTTGCCGAGCGGGGTTTGCCCGGTGACGTGCTGTTTAACTTGTTCGATGGCCGAACGCAGATTTGCAGGCAGCCAGCTTTGTAGCGAATGGATGTTGCCGATAATCATGATGCAATTCCTTTTTGAAACGATGTTTTATTATTCTATTTATACGAGACATCGCTTTTTCACGCCACGGCTTTTTCACCAAAACCTGTGCCAACGCATGTTTATCGCAAAAGATGTTACGGCTCTGGTTCAGCGATAAAGTTTTTATGCATGGATTAAGCATAAAGTTAATATGTCGCATCGCTCATAGACTTCTAACCAACTGTTTATTATTGAAGTTTATAAAAAATGGCTCACCTGTCACACTTTCAACCTGGCCACTTAGGTCAAATTTAGCCATAACTATTTGCCGTATTTTCGGACGATAAAGATGAAAATCATAGCTGATTGCATATCCATGCAGTTATTCTAAAAATAATCTTATTTATCAGTGAATTGTGAAATTCACCCTCCTGCATAAAATAACATTCTATTAACAGAACCACACTAGAATAAATATAAATACGCTTAAATATGCACTCCCAATATTCACCTTATTTATCATTCCCTGACCGCCATCAATTAATTAACAGACAGAACAGAAGTCACTTGAGCGCGTGATAAAGCTCACATTAAATAACCTTCAGGAAATTAAGATACGCCTCGAAGACATTCGACAAATCTAATTCAACTGCGGTGCAATATCTTTTGCACCACGGGCTCTCTCATCTCCGAATTAATGAAAAGGAATAGTCATGGACAAGCATTATGTCGGTTCCGAAATTGGCCAATTGCGCAGCGTAATGCTGCATCGCCCCAATCTCAGCCTGAAAAGACTGACCCCTTCCAATTGCCAGGAGCTTTTATTTGACGATGTTTTATCGGTCGAGCGAGCGGGAGAGGAGCACGATATTTTCGCCAATACCCTGCGCCGCGAAGGCGTTGAAGTTTTGCTGCTGACCGATCTGTTAACGCAAACGCTGGATATCATCGATGCCAAGGCCTGGCTGCTGGAGACCCAGGTTTCTGATTACCGCCTTGGCCCCGCTTTTGCCTCAGACGTGCGGGGCTGGCTGGCGGATATGCCGCACCGCGAACTCGCCCGTCGCCTGAGCGGCGGCCTGACCTACGGTGAAATACCGACGCATATTCATAATATGGTTGTGGATACTCATGAAGCCACCGATTTTATTATGAAGCCGCTGCCTAATCATTTATTTACCCGCGACACCTCCTGCTGGATTTATAACGGCGTGTCAATTAACCCAATGGCAAAAGCCGCCCGCCAGCGCGAAACGAATAACCTGCGTGCTATTTACCGCTGGCATCCTGCTTTTACCGATGGAAACTTTATTAAATATTACGGCGACGACAATATTAATTACGATCACGCCACGCTGGAAGGCGGCGACGTATTAGTTATCGGACGCGGTGCGGTATTAATTGGCCTGTCAGAACGCACCACTCCGCAGGGCGTGGAATTCCTCGCTGAATCTCTCTTCAAACACCAGCAGGCCAGCAAAGTTATCGCCGTTGAGCTGCCGAAACACCGCTCCTGTATGCACCTCGATACGGTGATGACCCACATCGATATCGACACCTTCTCCGTTTATCCCGAAGTGGTTCGTAAAGATGCGCAGTGCTGGACGCTGGCGCCGGACGACAAAGGCGGCATCAAACGCCACCAGGAACCTAACCTGCTGCACGCCATCGAGCAGGCGCTGGGCATCGATCAGGTGCGTTTAATCACCACCGGCGGCGACGCTTTCGAAGCCGAGCGCGAGCAGTGGAACGACGCCAACAACGTGCTGACCGTACGTCCGGGCGTGGTGATCGGCTACGAGCGCAACATCTGGACCAACGAAAAATACGATAAGGCTGGCATCACCGTCCTGCCGATTCCGGGCGACGAACTGGGCCGCGGTCGCGGCGGCGCACGCTGCATGAGCTGCCCGCTGGAACGCGACGGCATTTAAGGCGAGGAGAGAGAAATGGAACACAAACCTACCCTGGTTGTCGCCCTCGGCGGAAACGCGCTGTTAAAGAGAGGCGAACCGCTGGAGGCTGAAATCCAGCGTAAAAATATCGATCTGGCGGCCAAAACCATCGCTCAGCTCACCGCCGCCTGGCGCGTCGTGCTGGTTCACGGTAACGGCCCGCAGGTTGGGCTGCTGGCGTTACAGAACAGCGCTTATCAGAAGGTCACGCCCTACCCGCTCGATATTCTCGGCGCGGAAAGCCAGGGAATGATCGGCTACATGCTGCAACAGTCGCTCAAAAATAACCTGCCCGACCGGGAAGTCAGCGTGCTGCTGACCCAGGTTGAGGTCGATGCCAAAGACCCGGCGTTCCACAACCCGACGAAGTATATCGGCCCGGTCTACGACAAAGCGCAGGCCGACGGTCTGGTGGCGGAGAAAGGCTGGACGGTCAAAGCCGACGGCCAGTATTACCGCCGCGTGGTGCCGTCGCCGCAGCCGAAGCGAATTGTCGAAAGCGATGCGATTACGGCGCTTATCCAGCGCGATCATCTGGTGATTTGCAACGGCGGAGGCGGCGTCCCGGTCGTTGAGCGAGCCGATGGCTATCACGGCATCGAGGCGGTTATCGACAAAGATCTTTCCGCCGCCCTGCTGGCGCGGCAGATCGAAGCCGATGCGCTGCTGATCCTCACCGACGCCGACGCGGTGTATCTCGACTGGGGCACAGCCACGCAGCGCCCGATTACGCACATCACGCCGCAGGAGCTCGACGGCATGGCGTTTGACGCCGGTTCGATGGGACCCAAAGTTTCCGCGTGCAGCAAGTTCGTTGCCCAGTGCCACGGCATTGCCGGAATTGGTGCCCTGGCAGACGGCCCGGCCATCCTGGCAGGCGAGAAAGGCACGCTGATTCGCGAATAGATCCGAATGCCCTGGCCCTCTCTTCTGAATAGGGAGGGCCAGGCGATGGGGTAAAAAATTATGTTTACAAGGATAACGAAAATGACCATCAACCTGAAAAACCGTAACTTCCTGAAACTGCTCGACTTCAAACCTGCCGAAATTCAGTATCTGATCGATCTGGCCCGCGAATTAAAAGCGGCGAAAAAGGCGGGCACCGAGAAGAAAACGCTGGTCGGTAAAAACATCGCGCTGATCTTTGAAAAAACCTCCACCCGCACCCGCTGCGCCTTTGAAGTTGGCGCGTTTGACCAGGGCGCGCTGGTCACATACCTCGGCCCAAGCGGCTCGCAGATTGGCCACAAAGAGTCGATGAAGGACACCGCCCGCGTGCTGGGCCGCATGTATGACGGCATTGAATATCGCGGCTACGGCCAGGATATCGTGGAAGAGCTGG
Source organism: Buttiauxella sp. (assembly GCA_036489025.1). Lineage (GTDB taxonomy): Bacteria > Pseudomonadota > Gammaproteobacteria > Enterobacterales > Enterobacteriaceae > Dryocola. The sequence continues at coordinate 180,671 of DASXGN010000008.1, read as the reverse complement.
GCGAGTTTGCGGGCGTGCCGGTGTGGAACGGCCTGACCAACGAATTCCATCCAACGCAGATCCTCGCCGACCTGATGACCATGCTGGAACACGCGCCGAACAAAACGCTGCCGGAAATCTCCTTCGCCTACCTGGGCGACGCGCGCAACAACATGGGCAACTCGCTGATGGTCGGCGCGGCAAAAATGGGCATGGACATTCGCCTCGTCGCGCCGAAAGCCTTCTGGCCTGAGCCTGAGCTGGTCGAGCAATGCCGCGCCATCGCCAAAGAAACCGGCGGCCGCATTATGCTGACCGACAGCGTGGCGGAAGGCGTGGCGGGCGTTGATTTCCTGTATACCGACGTGTGGGTATCGATGGGCGAGCCGAAAGAAGCCTGGGCCGAGCGCGTCAGCATCATGACTCCGTATCAAATCAACCAGAACGTGCTGAACGCCACCGGCAACCCGGAGGTGAAATTCATGCACTGCCTGCCCGCCTTCCATAACGAACACACCAAAGTCGGCAAAGAGATTGAAGCGGAATACGGCCTGAAAGGGCTGGAAGTCACCGAAGAGGTCTTTGAGTCAAAACATTCCATCGTCTTTGACGAAGCCGAAAACCGCATGCACACCATTAAAGCCGTCATGGTGGCAACGCTCGGAGAGTAATCCCCTCAGGCGGCGGGGGAGCCTCGCCGCCTGCTGTGCATTCGTGCGGCAACCCGCCGCAGGAGGAAAGGAAAATGGCCGATGTTACCCACGGGGATGTCAGCGCGGCATCCGCTACAACAGAAAAAAAATTAGGGCTCAGCGCGCTGGTTGCGCTGGTGATTGGTTCGATGATCGGCGGCGGCGTGTTTAGCCTGCCGCAAAACTTTGGCTCCGTTGCCTCACCCGGCGCGCTGCTGATTGGCTGGGTCATTACCGGCGTCGGCATGCTGTGCCTGGCCTTTATCTATCAAAATCTCAGCTCCCGCTGCCCCGAGCTTGAAGGCGGCGTTTACAGCTATGCCCGCGCAGGGTTCGGAGACTTCATCGGCTTCCAGTCCGCCTGGGGCTACTGGTTCTCCGCCTGGCTTGGCAACGTCTCCTACGCGGTGCTGCTGTTCAGCGCGATGAGCTTCTTCATCCCGGTGTTTGGCGACGGGAATAACCTGCCGTCCATCATCGGCGCTTCCGTCGTGCTCTGGCTGGTGCATGCGCTGGTGCTGCGCGGCGTGCGTGAAGCCGCCTACATCAATACGATTCTTACCGTGGTGAAAGTCGTCATCCTGCTGGTGTTCATCGTGGCGGTGCTGATTGCCTTTAAAATTGGCGTTTTCACCGCCGATTTCTGGGGCCGCATGATGCTGGTCAACGGCCAGGAGCCGGCGCTGTTCGATCAGGTGAAAAACACCATGCTGGTCACCACCTGGGTGTTTATCGGCATTGAAGGGGCAACGGTGGTCTCTGCCCGAGCGGCAAACCGCAGCGATATCGGTAAGGCAACGGTCATCGGCCTGCTGGGTGCGCTGGCGATTTACGTTCTGGTCAGCGTGCTGTCGATGGGGATTCTGGATCAGGCGGCGCTCGCCGGGCTCAAAAATCCTTCCATGGCGGGCGTACTGGAAAGCGTAGTCGGGCCGTGGGGCGCTAAATTCGTGGCGGGCGGCGTGATTCTTTCTGTCGCAGGCGCTTTACTTGCCTGGACGCTTTTCGCCGCAGAATTACCGCGAGTTGCCGCCAATGACGGCATTTTCCCGAAAATTTTTGCCAAAGAAAACGCCAGGCACTCCCCGTCATTCTCCCTGTGGATCACCAACGGCTTAATTCAGCTGTTCCTGATCCTCACGCTGTTCTATGAGGCGGGTTATCAGGCGCTGTTCTCCATCGCCACGGCCGCGATTCTGCCGCCGTACCTGTTCAGCGCCGCCTACGGCCTGAAGCTGGCATGGACAGGAGAACGCTATGGGCCGGGTGAATCACGTACCGGGGGCATCATCCTCGGCGTTATCGCCACGGTGTACGGCTTCTGGCTTTGCTATGCCGCAGGCGACTCTATGATGCTGAGTTCGCTGCTGTTTACTCCGGGGCTGGTCGTTTTCCTGTGGCAGAAAAAACAGCAGGGACAAAAGCTGCTGAAGCCTTATGAAGGCGCCATTGTCGTGGCTCTCCTGCTGCTGGCCGCCTGGACGCTAAAACTGGTTATCAGCGGTTCAATCCAGATTGCCTGAGCACTTTAGCGCCCCTTCGGGGGCGTTAAATTCTGCTATATACATGTTTAGCAACATTTTTAATTAGTCATACGGCGAAAACCCGATCCATCAGACAGATTAAATCTATAAGCGGCGTAAATTAATCACGACAAAAATCAAGGAATGGTGAATATATGAGAGCCTCCCGCCCGGCGTCGGAAAAAGAGCAGAACCAGCTGCTGCTCTGTCAGCGTCTGATTGTGAACAAAAGCTATCGCTCTCAGGAGGAGCTGCGGCGCGATCTGCAACGCCACGGCTTTGAGGCCATCAGCCAGTCGACCGTCTCCCGCCTGCTGAAACTGTTGGGCGTCATTAAAATGCGTAACGCCAAAGGACAAAAAATTTACGCCTTAAACCCGCAGGAACAGCCTGAACCGGATGCCGCACGCTCGGTAGCCGAAATGGTCATCAGCGTCGAACACAATACCGAATTCATTATGATTCACGCCGTTGCCGGCTATGGGCGGGCCGTTGCCAGAATCCTCGACTATCGCGCCCTGCCGGAGATTCTGGGCGTCGTAGCAGGCAGCAGCGTAGTGTGGATTGCGCCAAGAGAAGTCGAAAAAACGCCGCAGGTTCATCGGCGGATTATGCAGACTCTCGGGCTGCACTAATGCATGGCTATTCACAGCAACCGTTTGCCAGTGGATAAAAAAGTGTGAAGTTGCTGCTTGCCTTGCGCATCGACGCGCGTATAATGCGCCACAATTTGCCGGGAGGAAGCATGGTCCAGTGCGTTCAAAAAAATGTCACGCCTCGTCGTCTGAAAGACGGCGCGACCCCGTTTTTCTTCCCGCTGCTTCAATCCATTCCAAAGGCCCCTCGTTGAGGGGCCTTTTTTTTTGCCCGACGCCCGAGAACAGGAGATAAGCATGGCTAACCCGCTCTATCAAAAACATATCATTTCCATCAACGATCTCAGTCGTGAAGAGCTTGAACTGGTGCTGGCAACCGCCGCTAAGCTGAAGGCCAATCCGCAGCCGGAGCTGCTGAAGCATAAGGTTATCGCCAGCTGCTTCTTCGAGGCTTCCACGCGCACCCGCCTGTCGTTTGAAACCTCCATTCATCGCCTGGGCGCTTCGGTGGTCGGCTTCTCGGACAGCAGCAATACGTCGCTGGGCAAAAAAGGTGAAACGCTGGCGGATACCATTTCGGTGATTAGCACCTACGTCGACGCTATCGTGATGCGTCATCCGCAGGAAGGTGCCGCTCGCCTGGCGACGGAGTTCTCCGGCAGCGTACCGATCCTGAACGCGGGTGACGGAGCAAACCAGCACCCCACCCAGACCCTGCTCGATCTTTTCACTATTCAGGAAACCCAGGGCCGCCTCGAAAATCTGCATATCGCGATGGTCGGCGACCTGAAATATGGCCGCACCGTGCACTCGCTCGCCCAGGCGCTGGCGAAGTTCAGCGGTAATCGCTTCTACTTTATCGCGCCGAACGCGCTGGCAATGCCGAAGTACATTCTCGATATGCTCGACGAAAAAGGCATTGAGTGGAGCTGCCACGAGGCCATCGATGACGTGGTCACCGAGCTGGATATTTTGTACATGACCCGCGTGCAGAAAGAGCGTCTCGATCCGTCCGAATACGCCAACGTGAAGGCGCAGTTTGTGCTGCGCGCCGCGGATTTAGTCGGCGCCCGCGAGAACATGAAGGTGCTGCACCCGCTGCCTCGCGTGGATGAAATTACCACCGACGTGGATAAAACCCGTCACGCCTGGTACTTCCAGCAGGCAGGTAACGGTATTTTTGCTCGCCAGGCTTTGCTGGCCCTGGTTTTGAATCGCGAACTGGTTTAAGTGAGAGGACACAGAGATGACGCACGATAACAAATTACAGGTTGAAGCCATCAAACGCGGCACGGTTATCGACCATATCCCGGCGCAGGTTGGCTTTAAGCTGCTGACGCTGTTTCAACTGACCGAAACCGAACAGCGCATTACCATCGGCCTGAATCTGCCGTCCCGCGAACAGGGCCGCAAGGACCTGATCAAAATCGAGAACACGTTCCTGACCGATGAGCAGGTAAACCAGCTGGCGCTGTACGCGCCGTACGCCACCGTTAACCGTATCGACGAATACGAAGTGGTCGGCAAGAGCCGCCCTGCCTTGCCGGAACGCATTGAAAAAGTGCTGGTTTGCCCGAATACCAACTGCATCAGCCGCAGCGAGCCGGTTCATTCTTCCTTCGCGGTGAAAAAGCGCGGCGAAGATATCAGCCTGAAGTGCAAATACTGCGAGAAAGAATTTGCGCATCACGTGGTTCTGGCGGATTAATCGTTGCCGCTCAGGCTCTCGCCCCTATAATGTGCGGGAGCTTTCAAACCCATTTGAGGAGCAGGTATTTATGTCCCGCACTATTAGCACTGAAAAAGCACCGGCAGCCATCGGCCCTTACGTTCAGGGCGTCGATCTCGGCAGCATGATCATCACTTCCGGCCAGATCCCGGTCGACCCAAAAACCGGCACCGTGCCGGAAGAAGTTGCCGCTCAGGCGCGCCAGTCTCTGGAAAACGTGCAGGCTATCGTTGAGGCCGCCGGCCTGAAAGTTGGCGATATCGTTAAAACCACGGTATTCGTTAAAGATTTGAACGACTTCGCCACCGTGAACGCCACCTACGAAGCCTTCTTCAACGAGCATAAGGCCACCTTCCCGGCGCGTTCCTGCGTAGAAGTCGCCCGCCTGCCGAAAGACGTAAAAATCGAAATCGAAGCGATCGCTATTCGCCGCTAGTTCGTTTTGTGCAGAAGAAGTGAGAAAGGCCGCTGATGTAGCGGCCTTTTACGTATCAGTTCGTTACCAGGCTACTTCATGCTCGCCCGTAATAATTTTTGCACCGGGTAAACGGCGGCAATCACCACTTCATCCTGGGTTTTCGCTGCGTCATCCAGCTGCCGCTGAATTTCCTTTTGTTCGTCGGCGTTTAGCGTGCCTTGTTTCGCCACCATTTCGGTTAAGCGCAGCCCGATGCCCGCCACCTTATCCACGCCTTCTGCCACCGGTTTCATCGCTTTTAGCTGATAGCTACCGTCGATAAGCGTGAGCACGTCGGGCGTGTTGCTTTGCCAGCGCGTGAAGGTGTGGCGCAGCGACTCGGCGCTGTTGCCGTCTTCCGGGTCGGCGATCAGCTTATCAACCCAGCCGTCCATCACCCGGACCTGGCTGCTTTCCGCCACCAGCGCATCCGCAAAGCGGTTGAGCGGCTCGAAGTGATGATAATTGCCCGCCTGGAACTTCAGATGCTGGCGCGTATAGTACTGGGCAGGCTCAACGGCCTGGGCGAGGATTTGCAGCGGCATAATCTCCGCGCTGCCCGCCAGCCGCGTCATTTGTCGCATCGCCGCGTAATGCTGCTGCAGGCCCACGGAAACGGTCGACCAGGCGTCAATCGCCTGCATGCGCTGGTACATGTTGTCGATGTCTTGCACATCTTCGGCGGACCACAGGCGCTCGGCAACCGCGAACGCCCGCGGCCATAGCTTGATGTCCAGCAGCGGCGAGGCGATGTTTTCTGCCCACAGCGCCGCTTCACCGCCAAGAATGTTGTGCATCTGTTCCGGGGTCGGCACCACCGGCTGCGTACCTTCCGGGACGCCGTCGAGCTTCTGCCCGCTTGCCGGATAGCGCACGTTGCCCACGAGGAAGTAGCCGCTCAGCTGGTCTTTATCAACCGTCACCACCGGACGCGTTTCGCCCATCCAGGTATCCACCGTGAAGGTCACCTGGTTCGCATTCAGCCACTCAACGTCGCGCACCGCGCGGCGGGATTTGCCTTTAAAATCGATAAAGCCCCGCCAGCCGGATTGATTGTTCACCAGCGTGAAGCTGCCCTCAACCGCGCTGCCCTTCAGGCGCGGCATGCTGAAGTACCAGCTTTGCGCGCTGTCGGAATCCGTTATCTGGTCGATACCGTTCAGCCCCTGCGGTAGGATCTCGTTCCGATAGTGATAGGCGGTGGACTGCGGCTGATCGAGATAGAACCCCGTGGAGAGGATCCCTTTGTAGCCGCTGGCGGCGATCGCCCCGAGCGAATCCTGCCCTTGCCAGGACTGGATCAGGATGCTCTTCGGCAGATCTTTATGATAAATCTCATCCCAGCCCATCATCTGCCGATGGTGCTGCTCGAGGATTTTTTCCAGCCGCTGGTTGAAGTAGGTTTGCAGCGCGTGGGTATCGGCAATATTGTGCTGCTTCATAAACGCCTGAATCGATTTCGATTCTTTCCAGTGCGTATCGTCCACTTCATCGCCGCCAATGTGCAGGTAAGCATCCGGGAAAATCGCCGTCAGCTCGCCGATCATCGCGTCGGCAAATTTATAGACCGCTTCGTTGGCCGGGTTAAGCAGCGGCTTAAGCACGCCCCAGTGGCGCTCCATTTCGTACGGCCCAGGCGCGCTCATCAGCTCCGGGTAGGCCACGGCAATCGCCGAAGCATGGCCCGGCATGTCCATTTCCGGCACCACGCGAATGCCAAGTTTGCTGGCGTAGCGAACCACCTCCTTCATCTGCGCAGCCGTGTAAAACTGCCCGTCGCTGGCAAGCTGCTGGAGTTTTGGGTACTTCGTCGAGGCGAAGCGCCAGCCCTGATCGTCGGTCAAGTGCCAGTGCAGAACGTTAAATTTGGCGGCGGCCATGCCGTCGAGCTGGCGGAGAATATCTTCAATTGGCACAAAGTGGCGCGCAGAATCCAGCAGCACGCCACGCCACGGGAAGCGCGGTTCATCTTTAATCGCGACGAAGGGAATGGACGTATTCTGCGGGCCGTTCTGGATCAGCTGCAGCACCGTTTCCATGCCGCGCATCGCGCCAAAGCGAGTGTTGGCGTTCAGCTTCACGCCTTCTGCCGTGACGCTGAGCTCATAGCTTTCGTCGCTGCCGAGATTAGGCAGCGGATCGACGGCATTCTTTATTCGGATATCAATGGTTGGGCTGGAAGGGTTGGCCTGTGCGGGCTGGAGCTGCCAGCCGGTTTGCTGGGTAATACGCTGTCGCCAGCACTCGGCTGCGCCCTCAAGTTTGTCGCCGCTGATTTTGATCGACACGGCATTATTAAGCGTCAGGCTGCCTTCAGCCGCCGGGCGGGTGACTTCCTGCGGCCAGGGCATGAGAGGTAAATCACCGGCAGGGGCAGCGTTTGCCTGAACAGCGCTGACAACACAGGCGGCAAGCAGGCTCAAACGTATTGATTTCAACATAAATATTCCTTTCAACGTGACGGGCCAGAAAAAGCAAAAACACTCTGGTAACACGTGGGGAAATATTCATCAAGGCTGCGGCGAGATGCAGATCACATCTCGCCGATGTTTAAGATTAAAGCCAGCCTTTGATTACTGCCAGCCGTAACGGCGGGCGTAGAAGCCTTTCACGGCCTGGGTGAGGGTCATGTAGCCCGCCAGGATCGCAACCAGCCACGGGAAGTAGCTCAGCGGCAGCGCCTGGAGCTGCAGGTAGCTGGCCAGCGGCGAGAACGGCAGGCTAATGCCGACCACCATCACCACCAGCGTCATCACCATCAGCGGCCAGGCGGCACGGCTCTGAATGAACGGGATGCGGCGGGTACGAATCATATGCACAATCAGCGTCTGCGACAGCAGGCCGACCACGAACCAGCCGGACTGGAACAGCGTCTGCGCTTCCGGCACGTTGGCTTTAAAGACCCACCACATGATACAGAACGTCAGGATGTCGAAGATCGAGCTGATCGGGCCGAAGAACACCATGAAGCGCCCTAAGTCCGCCGGATTCCAGCGCTGCGGTTTGGCAATCTGTTCATCATCGACGTTATCAAACGGGATCGCCACCTGGGACACATCGTACAGCAGGTTCTGAATCAACAGGTGCAGCGGCAGCATCGGTAAGAACGGCAGGAAGGCGCTGGCCACCAGCACGCTGAAGACGTTACCGAAGTTGGAGCTGGCGGTCATTTTGATGTACTTGAGCATGTTGGCGAAGGTGCGACGCCCTTCGATAACGCCCTCTTCGAGCACCATCAGGCTCTTTTCGAGCAGGATGATGTCCGCCGCTTCACGGGCAATATCCACCGCGCCGTCGACGGAAATCCCGATGTCGGCCGCGCGCAGGGCCGGCGCATCGTTGATACCGTCACCCATAAAGCCGACCACGTGACCTTCCCCGCGCAGCAGGCGCACGATGCGTTCTTTGTGCATCGGCGTCAGGCGGGCAAACAGCGTGGTGCGCAGCGCAAGGTCTGCCAGTTCGCTATCGCTCATGTTCTCGATATCGCTGCCAATCACCCGCTCGCCTACGTCCAGGCCAACTTCGCGGCAAACCTTCGCCGCCACCAGCTCGCTGTCGCCGGTCAGAATTTTGACGGCGATTCCGCTTTCTTTTAGCGCTTTAAGCGCCGGGGCCGTTGTCTCTTTCGGCGGATCGAGGAAGGCGATATAGCCTTCGAGGATCAGATCCGACTCGTCCGCGCGGCTGTAGTCTTCGCTGCGGGCAGGCAGGAATTTCGTCGCCACCGCCACCACGCGCAGACCCTGGCGATTCAGATCGTCCGTTACGCTGCGAATGCGTTTCAGCATGCCGTCGCCCAGCGGCACTATTTCGTCGCCGTGGCGCACCTGGGTGCACACGTTGAGGATCTCCTGCAATGCACCTTTGCAGATCAGCTGATGCACCTGCGGCTTTTCGGAAACCACTACCGACATGCGGCGGCGTTCAAAATCGAAGGGGATTTCATCTATTTTCTGCCAGCGGGCCGCGGCCTTGCGAGCGCGATCTTCTTCCACGCCCTCGAGCACCGCCACGTCGAGGAGATTTTTCAGGCCGGTCTGATAATGGCTGTTCAGCCACGCCGTATCCAGCACGCGGTCACTGACGCCGCCCAGAACGTCGGTGTGCGTCTCAAGAATGATGCGATCCTGAGTCAGGGTACCGGTTTTATCCGTGCACAGAATGTCCATCGCGCCGAAGTTCTGGATGGCGTCCAGGTGTTTGACGATAACTTTTTGCTTCGAAAGTTTGACCGCGCCTCGGGCGAGCGTCGAGGTGACGATCATAGGCAACATTTCCGGAGTGAGGCCAACAGCAACCGAGAGAGAGAAGAGTGCGGCCTCCCACCAGTCGCCTTTAGTGAAGCCGTTGATCAGCAGGACAATCGGCGTCATCACCAGCATAAAGCGGATCAGCACCCAGCTGACGCGGCTGATGCCTTTCTGGAAGGCGTTCGGTTCGCTTTCCTGCTGGGTCACGCGCCCGGCCAGCTGCCCAAACCAGGTGTTGCCGCCGGTGGCGATAATGATTGCCTGCGCCGTGCCGCTCACCACGTTGGTGCCCATAAAGCACAAAGTGTCGCATTCCAGCGGGTTTTTATGCGCAGACTCGCGGCTAATCGCCACTTTTTCTACCGGCAGCGATTCCCCGGTCAGCGAGGCCTGTCCGACAAAAAGATCGCGGGCCTGCAGGACGCGCAGATCGGCGGGGATCATATCGCCTGCGGCAAGCTTGACGATATCGCCCGGCACAAGCTGGTCGAGCGGGATTTCAACGTAGGCATTTTCACCGGTTTCGTTCACCACGCGCAGCACCGTGGCGGTGTTGCTGACCATCGCCTTGAGCGTATCCGCCGCCTTCGTCGAGCGAGCTTCCTGCACGAAGTTAAGCAGTGTGGCAATCACCACCATCAGCGCGATCACGCCCGCGGCGAACATATCTTCCGTGGAGTAGGACACAACCCCCAATACGGTGAGCAGCAGGTTGAACGGGTTGCGATAGCAGGTCCACAGATGCACCCACCACGGAGAAGGTTTTTGCGAAGGGATTTGGTTCGCGCCGTGCGCTTCGAGCGCGGCTTCAACCTCGCGAGCGTTCAGCCCTTCAGGATGGCTGCCAAATTCGCGATACAGCTGCTCTTCGCTCGCCGCCGCGTATTTCAGGCACGCTTCGCTGAGCGTGGCCGGAATGTCTGCGGCCTGGGTAACGGTTTTGCCATCCGGCATCGGATCGCGCTGGATCAGACGGCGCGGCAGGTGGCGGCTAAGCTGTGAGAACAGCTGCCGGGTCAGGTTCTTAAACTGCATAATAGTCCCTTAGCACGGCATTATGCCGCGCTCTGGCAGGCATGCGGACACGGTAAATTCGTGTCGGCTGGGGCCAATTTTTTACTGTGCAGGGATCGACAAAGTGTAGGTCACTGCCTTGCTTATTCCGGCAAGGCGGTCGCTTCAAAGAAGGGAGTCTTACCGGATGGGTCCTGTCATTACAGGGTCTGGACTGGGATCGGGTTCCATGTCGCCTCCGGTTAAGAAAAAAAGGAATCTTTCATTACGCGTAGGCGTCAACGAAAGTGGGCATATAATACGCCCGTGAAACTAAACCCTTTGTAAACCAGATTTTGCCCATTGCGGATTGTTGGGTAGCATTACTTAACTGTTTACACGACTTGCCAATGACCGCCGGGAAAAAAGATAACAATGCAAAACCGTCTCACCATTAAAGATATCGCGCGATTAAGCGGCGTTGGGAAATCCACCGTCTCTCGTGTTCTGAACAACGAAAGCGGCGTCAGCGCCCGCACGCGTGAACGGGTTGAAGCGGTGATGCAGCAGGAAGGTTTTTCCCCTTCCCGTTCGGCGCGCGCCATGCGCGGACAAAGCGACAAAGTTGTGGCCATCATTGTGACCCGCCTGGATTCCCTCTCGGAAAACCTGGCGGTGCAAACCATGCTCCCCAGCCTCTACGAACAGGGCTACGATCCGATCATGATGGAGAGCCAGTTCGATACGGATCTTGTTGAGGAGCATCTGGGTATGCTACGCCGCCGCAATATCGACGGCGTGATTCTGTTTGGCTTCACCGGCATCACCGAGAGAATGCTGCATCCGTGGCAGCAGACGATGGTGCTGATGGCCCGCGACGCCAAAGGTTTCGCCTCCGTGTGCTACGACGACGAAGGGGCGATCAACATGCTGATGGCCACGCTTTATGAGCAGGGCCACCGCCATATCAGCTTCCTCGGCGTGCCCGATAGCGACGTGACCACCGGTTTACGCCGCCACAAAGCCTATCTCGCCTTCTGCAAAAAACATCAGCTCACCCCCAGCGTGGCGCTGCCCGGCCTGGCGATGAAGCAGGGCTATGAGCACGTCGCCGAAGTGCTTTTGCCTGAAACCACCGCCCTGCTTTGCGCCACGGATACGCTCGCTCTGGGCGCCAGCAAATATCTTCAGGAGCACCAGCGCACCGCTTTGCAGCTCGCAAGCGTAGGCAATACGCCGCTGATGAAGTTCCTGCACCCGGAGATCATTACCGTCGATCCCGGCTACGCGCAGGCCGGTCGTCAGGCGGCTTTGCAGCTTATCGGCCAAATAACTCAGACCCTCACTATTCGCCAGCTCGTTATTCCTGGCACCCTCGAATAAACGCCTCGGCCGGCGGTTTATTGTGATCGTCGCCCTGTTTCGGGAACGTTCCCGTTTTCGGCAGGATAATTAATCGTTACCCTTATGGCAGGTCATTACTCCTTATTCGGGGCCACACAATGAGCAAAGTGAAACAACAGGATATCGACAAGCTGATAGAGCTGGTCGGCGGACGTGAAAACATCGCGACCGTCAGCCACTGTATTACCCGGCTGCGTTTTGTACTCAACAATCCGGCGATTGCGCGTCCAAAGGAAATCGAAAATCTGCCGATGGTGAAAGGCTGCTTTACCAACGCCGGGCAGTTCCAGGTCGTTATCGGCACCGAGGTGGGCGATTACTATCAGGCTTTAATTTCCACCAGCGGCCACAGCACCGCGGACAAAGAGCAGGCTAAGCTTGCGGCCCGCCAGAATATGAAATGGCACGAGCGGCTGATCTCGCATTTCGCCGAGATCTTTTTCCCGCTCCTGCCCGCGCTCATCAGCGGCGGCCTGATCCTCGGCTTCCGCAACGTTATCGGCGATCTGCCGATGAGCAACGGCCAGACGCTGGCGCAAATGTACCCGTCGCTGCAAAGTATTTACGATTTTCTGTGGCTGATTGGCGAGGCGATTTTCTTCTATCTGCCGGTCGGAATTTGCTGGTCCGCCGTGCGCAAAATGGGCGGGACGCCTATCCTTGGGATCGTGCTTGGCGTCACGCTGGTCTCGCCGCAGCTGATGAACGCCTACGATCTGGGCAGCAAAATTCCCGAAGTGTGGAATTTCGGCCTGTTCACCATCGCTAAGGTTGGCTACCAGGCTCAGGTTATTCCTGCGCTGCTGGCGGGCCTCGCACTCGGCTTTATTGAGACGCGTCTGAAACGCATTGTGCCGGATTACCTCTATCTTGTAATAGTGCCGGTTTGTTCGCTGATTCTGGCGGTGTTCCTCGCTCACGCATTTATCGGGCCGTTCGGACGCTGGATTGGCGACGGCGTCGCCTTCGCGGTTCGCCACCTGATGACCGGCAGCTTTGCGCCGGTTGGGGCCGCGCTCTTTGGCTTCCTTTACGCGCCGCTGGTGATTACCGGCGTGCACCAGACGACGCTCGCCATCGACATGCAGATGATTCAGAACATGGGCGGTACGCCGGTCTGGCCGCTGATTGCGCTGTCTAACATCGCTCAGGCTTCCGCCGTCGTCGGCGTCATTATTTGCAGCCGTAAGAATAACGAACGTGAAATTTCAGTCCCGGCGGCGATTTCGGCCTATCTCGGCGTAACCGAACCGGCAATGTATGGCATCAACCTGAAGTACCGCTTCCCGATGCTGTGCGCCATGGTCGGTTCCGGTATTGCAGGCCTGCTGTGCGGCTTAAACGGCGTGATGGCAAACGGGATTGGCGTCGGCGGCCTGCCGGGCATTCTGTCCATTCAGCCGCGCTACTGGGAGGTTTACTCCATCGCGATTCTGATTGCCGTTGTCGTTCCGATTATGCTGACAACCGCGGTGTATAAACGCAAATTCCGTCAGGGCACCCTGCTGGTGGTTTAGTTTGATGTAACCGGGGCCAGAAATGGCCCCTTAAGCTTTAGGAAAGTGCTATGAATACAACGCCTCCATGGTGGCAACATGGTGTCATCTACCAGATCTACCCGAAGAGTTTTCAGGATACGACCGGTAACGGCACCGGCGATCTGATTGGCGTAATTAAGCGCCTCGACTATCTCAAGCTGCTGGGCGTGGACGCCATCTGGCTGACGCCGTTCTACGTTTCTCCGCAGGTGGATAACGGCTACGACGTCGCCAACTACTGCGCTATCGACCACACCTACGGCACGCTGGACGACTTCGATTTGCTGGTCGCCGAGGCTCACGAGCGCGGCATCCGCATCATTCTGGATATGGTGTTTAACCATACTTCCACGCAGCACGCCTGGTTCCATGAGGCGCTGAATAAAGAAAGCCCTTACCGCGAATTTTATATCTGGCGCGACGGCACGCCGGATCTGCTGCCCAACAACTGGCGCTCCAAATTCGGCGGCAACGCCTGGCGCTGGCACGCCGAGAGCGGCCAGTATTATCTGCACCTGTTCGCACCGGAGCAGGCGGATCTCAACTGGGAAAACCCGCAGGTGCGCGCCGAGTTGAAAAAAGTCTGTGAATTCTGGGCCGACCGCGGCGTGGACGGCTTGCGTCTCGACGTGATCAACCTGGTGTCGAAGGATCGGGACTTCCCGAACGATATTGACGGCGGAGACGGCCGTCGCTTCTACACGGACGGGCCGCGTATTCACGAGTATCTGGACGAGTTCAGCCGCGATGTGTTCACCCCTCGCGGGCTGATGACGGTGGGCGAGATGTCTTCCACTACGCTGGATAATTGCCAGCAGTACGCCGCGCTTAACGGCAGCGAGCTGTCGATGACTTTCAACTTCCACCATCTGAAGGTGGATTATCCCGGCGGACATAAATGGACGCTGGCGGAGCCGGATTTTGTGGCGCTGAAGGCGATATTTAACCACTGGCAGCAGGGCATGCATAACGTCGCCTGGAATGCGCTGTTCTGGTGTAACCACGATCAGCCGCGCATCGTTTCCCGCTTCGGCGACGAAGGCGAGCTGCGCGTTCCCGCCGCGAAAATGCTGGCAATGGTGCTGCACGGCATGCAGGGCACGCCGTATATCTATCAGGGCGAAGAGCTGGGGATGACCAACCCGCACTTTAAACGCATCGTCGACTATCGCGATGTGGAAAGCCACAACATGTACGCCGAGCTGCGCGCCCAGGGGCATGACAGTAATAATCTGCTGGCGATTCTGGCCAGCAAATCCCGCGACAACAGCCGCACGCCGATGCAGTGGGACGACGGTGAGAACGCCGGTTTTACGAAGGGCACGCCGTGGATCAACCTGTGCGATAACTATCAGACCATCAACGCCAAAGCGGCGGTGGACGATGCTGATTCGGTATTTTACGCCTATCAGCAGCTGATTAAGCTGCGCAAAGCCGAGCCGGTTTTCACCTGGGGCAATTATCAGGATTTGTTGCCGGAGCATCCGTATCTGTGGTGCTATCGCCGCGAATGGCAGGGCCAGACGCTGATCGTCGCGGCTAACCTCAGCCGCAGCAATCAGTGGTGGATGCCGGAGGCGTTTGCAGGCGAGTGGGAAGTGCTGATGAGCAACTATGCGGAAGCGGCAGGCAGGCCGGGAGAGATAAGCTTACGGCCTTATGAGGCGGTTTACTGGCTGCAGAGATCCTAAAACCCTCCCCACCCCGGCCCTCTCCCTGAGGGGGAGGGCCAGGTGGGCGCATCCGACCTCAGCTTCCCTTCAGCTCCTGAATCCTGCTCAGCCAGTACGTCACGCCCTCGTCGATCAGCGCGTCGGTGATGTCGTTCGCGCCCTGAATCAGCGCCGGTTTCTGCCAGATCATCCCCGTCATATTGCTCGTGGCCTGTAGCGGCAACAATAGCGCGTCGATGGCGTAACGGTTGTAGCCCTCCGGCGTGTAGGCCTGCTCGCTGCCGCCGGTAGAAGTCATCACCAGCAGCTTTTTGCCGTGCAGCGCTTTGCCCTGGCTGCCGTAGGCAAAGCCGTAGGTCAACACCTGATCCTGCCACTCTTTCAGGATCGACGGCGTGCTGTACCACCAGAACGGGAACAGTATCACGACCGACTCATGGCTGCTCAGCAGCGCCTGCTCGCGCTGCACGTCAATCTGGAAATCAGGATATTCACGGGTCAGCTCGTGAACCGTGACGTCCGGCAGGCCCGCAAAGGCGTCGATGGCCGCCCGGCTGATGCGGGATTGATCGGGATAGCGGTGTGCCGCCACAACCAGAACTTTTTTCATGCTCAGATCCTTAAATTTTTTATCGTTGGGTTGCGCCTATCATTTCAAACAGCAGCCCTAACCTGTAGTCTTAATCAGGGCATATTTGTTTCAACCAAAGGTTTAAAGCATGACTCTGTCTCCCGACGTGCATCGCCTGCTTCCCGCCTTCCTGGCCGCCGCAGACTGCCAGAGCTTTTCCGAAGCCGCCCGCCAGCTCGGCGTGACGCCCGCCGCCGTGAGCAAAAGCGTGCGCCAGCTTGAGCAGCGCCTGGCGATAACGCTGTTTGCCCGCAACACGCATTTCGTGGTGCTTACCGATGAGGGAGCAGCCCTGCGTGAACAGGTTGCGCCGCTTTGGTACGCGCTGAATCAGGCGTTGGTCAGTCCGGCGGCGGAACCGGTGGGCCTGCTGCGGGTCAGCGTGATCCCCGGCTTTGGTCGCCACGCCCTTCTCCCACAGCTCAACGAGTTCCAGCTGCGCTATCCGCAAATCCGCTTTGAGCTGTCGATGGACGCCCGCAGCGTGAATTTAATCGGCGAGCGTATTGACGTGGCCCTCGGCCAGCGCACTTTGCAGGACAAACGCGTTGTCACCCGCGAGCTTCGCCCGATGCGCATGGTGATGGCCGCTTCCCCGGCCTATCTGGCCCAGTTTGGCACGCCGCACGCGCCTGAGGATTTGGCGCATCACCGCTGTCTTGTCCACCGTAATCCGGGCAATGGCCGCCTTCAGCAGTGGCTGGCGGATGAAACGCTGATTGACGAGCATTCCGCATGGTTTATCACCACCATGCCCGACGCGCTGATGGACGCGGCGATTTCCGGCATGGGCATCGTTTACCTCGCGGACTGGTATCTGCAACGCCCTGTCAAAGAGG
Source organism: Buttiauxella sp. (assembly GCA_036489025.1). Lineage (GTDB taxonomy): Bacteria > Pseudomonadota > Gammaproteobacteria > Enterobacterales > Enterobacteriaceae > Dryocola. The sequence goes on along the minus strand of DASXGN010000008.1, from coordinate 164,364 downwards.
GTAGGCTGGTGCCGCTACTTTCGGAGTATCATCCGGCCCCGCAGGCGCTGTGGGTCAAATATTCCGCAGGAAAATTGCCTCCCCGAACCCGCGTTTTTGTCGACTATTTACTCGAAAAATTTAGCGCGTAAATTTGTTCAGGTAGCTCATCCCCTCTCCTTCCTGCAACGCCTGATTTACTTTGTTCTGCATCAATAAAATCGCAAACATCTTTGGTGCAAGCACTATATATAGACCTTAAAATGCATCCCGACCCCACATGTTGTATTTATCGGCTACCCTAACAACAAGTCCCACAGAATAACTCTGGGGATTATCTGTGGATAAAAGGGGTCGGAATCCGGAAGTCTATGACTAAGCGCGGGTATCTCCGCCGCCGGAATCATTCATCCCTTTGTGGATAACCTTTTTTAAAATGGAGAGATCATGACACCGCATGTGATGAAAAGAGACGGGTGCAAAGTGCCTTTCACTTCAGAGCGCATCAAAGAAGCTATTCTTCGAGCGGCTAAAGCAGCGGGAGTCGATGACGCAGACTATTGCGCCACCGTCGCAGACATTGTACGAGCGCAGATGGCTGGCCGCAGCCAGGTTGATATTGGCGAGATCCAGACGGCGGTAGAGAACCAGCTGATGGCGGGCAACTACAAGCAGCTGGCCCGCGCCTACATTGAATATCGCCACGATCGCGATATCGAGCGCGAAAAGCGTGGCCGCCTGAACCAGGAAATCCGTGGTCTGGTAGAGCAGACTAACTCCGCCCTGCTGAACGAAAACGCCAACAAAGACAGCAAGGTTATTCCGACCCAGCGCGATCTGCTGGCCGGGATTGTCGCCAAGCACTATGCCAAACAGCATCTGCTGCCGCGTGATGTGGTGCTGGCGCACGAGCGCGGCGATATCCACTATCACGACCTGGACTATTCGCCGTTCTTCCCGATGTTCAACTGCATGCTTATCGATCTGAAAGGCATGCTGACGCACGGCTTTAAGATGGGCAACGCGGAAATTGAGCCGCCTAAATCTATCTCCACCGCCACCGCCGTGACCGCCCAGATTATCGCGCAGGTGGCCAGCCATATTTACGGCGGCACCACCATCAACCGTATCGACGAAGTGCTGGCACCTTTCGTGACGGAAAGCTTCGAGAAGCACCGCAAAACGGCGGAAGAATGGCAAATCCCGGATGCCGAAGGCTACGCGCATTCCCGCACCGAGAAAGAGTGCTACGACGCATTCCAGTCGCTGGAATATGAAGTCAACACGCTGCACACCGCCAATGGACAGACGCCGTTTGTCACCTTCGGCTTCGGCCTTGGGACAAGCTGGGAATCGCGCCTGATTCAGAAATCAATCCTGCGCAACCGCATCGCGGGCCTCGGTAAAAATCGCAAAACCGCCGTGTTCCCGAAACTGGTGTTCGCCATCAAAGACGGCCTGAACCACAAGTTTGGCGACGCCAACTACGACATCAAGCAGCTGGCCCTCGAGTGCGCCAGCAAGCGCATGTACCCGGACATCCTCAACTACGATCAGGTTGTGAAGGTTACCGGCTCGTTCAAAACGCCAATGGGCTGCCGCAGCTTCCTCGGCGTGTACGAAGAAAACGGCGAGCAGATTCACGATGGCCGCAACAACATCGGCGTGATCAGCCTGAACCTGCCGCGCATCGCGCTGGAGGCGAAAGGCGACGAAGGCGAATTCTGGAAGCTGCTCGATAGTCGCCTGGCGCTGGCCTACAAAGCGCTAATGACCCGCGTTGCTCGCCTGGAAGGCGTGAAGGCTCGCGTGGCACCGATCCTCTATATGGAAGGGGCCTGCGGCGTGCGCCTGAAAGCGGACGACAACGTGTCTGAAATCTTCAAGAACGGCCGGGCGTCCATCTCGCTGGGCTACATCGGCATCCACGAAACGGTGAACGCGCTGTTCGGCAATCAGCACGTCTACGACAGCGCCGAGCTGCGTGAAAAAGCGCTGGCTATCGTGGCGCGCCTGCGCGAAGCGACCGAAGCGTGGAAAGATGAAACCGGCTACGGCTTTAGCCTGTACAGCACGCCGAGCGAAAACCTCTGCGATCGCTTCTGCCGCCTTGATACCGCCGAGTTTGGCGTGGTGCCGGGCGTGACCGACAAAGGCTACTACACCAACAGCTTCCACCTCGACGTGGAGAAGAAGGTTAACCCGTACGACAAAATCGACTTTGAAGCGCCTTACCCGCCGCTTGCGAACGGCGGCTTCATTTGCTACGGCGAATACCCGAATATCCAGCATAACCTGCGCGCGCTGGAAGACGTCTGGGATTATAGCTATCAGCACGTACCGTATTACGGGACCAACACGCCAATCGATGAGTGCTATGAATGCGGCTTCACGGGGGAGTTTGAGTGCACCAGCAAAGGCTTCACCTGCCCGAAATGCGGTAATCACGATGCGGCTCGCGTTTCCGTTACCCGTCGCGTTTGCGGCTATCTTGGCAGCCCGGACGCGCGTCCGTTTAACGCCGGCAAGCAGGAAGAAGTGAAGCGCCGCGTGAAGCACCTTGGCAACGGGCAGATCGGCTAAGTGAACGTCCACCAGTATTACCCGGTCGATATCGTTAACGGGCCGGGAACCCGCTGCACGCTGTTCGTCGCAGGCTGCGTGCACGAGTGCCCCGGCTGCTATAACAAAAGCACCTGGCGGTTGAATTCCGGCATGCCCTTCACGCAGGAACAGGCGGATCGCATCATCAACGATCTGAATGACACGCGGGTACGCCGTCAGGGGCTGTCGCTTTCGGGCGGCGATCCTCTGCATCCGCAGAACGTGCCTGAAATACTGAAGCTGGTGCAGCGCGTGCGCGCCGAGTGCCCGGGCAAGGATATCTGGATGTGGACGGGATACAGGCTGGATGAGCTGAACGAGGCGCAGCGCGAGGTGGTGGATCTCATCAACGTGCTGGTCGACGGCAAGTTCGTGCAGGATTTAAAAGACCCGGCGCTTATCTGGCGCGGCAGCAGCAACCAGGTCGTCCATCATTTACGTTAAAGCCCCTTACGGGGCTTTTTTTATATCAGAGCCAAAGCGCCAACAACGACCCCGCTAAACGCCACCAGCCCGCCCGTCAGCCACAGCGCTTTCGCCGGGAAAGCCTTATGCAGCATGATCAGCGACGGGAGGCTAACCGCAGGCAGCGTAATTAACAGCGCGAGGGCCGGAGCCGTGCCCATTCCCGCCAGCATCATGGTCTGAATAATGGGAATCTCAGCGGCGGTTGGGATCACAAACAGGCAGCCTGCAATCGCCATCGCTATCACCCAAAACAGCGTATTGTCCACCGCACCATCGGCGTGCGGGAACAGCCAGACGCGGGCCGCACCCAACGCCAGTACCGCAATGATATAAACCGGAATCGTGCTCCAGAACAGGCTCCACAGCGCTTTCATCCAGCGTTGCAGGAAGCGACCTTCAGGCAGCGGAGCCAGCTCTGGCTGCGGAATATCCTCGGCCTTAGGCTTGTCTTTCACCCAATACTGCACCAGCGTTGCCACGCCCAGCACGGTGACGAGCCCGGCGGCCAGGCGAATCAGGGCAAAATGCCAGCCCAGAACAAAGCCCATAAAGACCAGCGTGGCCGGGTTAAGCAGCGGGTTGCCAAGCCAGAAGGCCAGCGCACCGCCCACCGATACGGACTGGCGACGCATGCCCGCGGCCACCGGGGCCGCGCAGCAGGTACACATCATGCCCGGCAGCGAGAACAGCGTACCAAAGAGCGTGCCGCTAAAACGCGGCTGCCCGAGCGTGCGCATTAGCCAGTCGCGAGGAATCAGCACCTGCACCAGCGAGCCGAGAATGACGCCCAGTGCGGCGGCTTTCCACACGGCGAGGAAATACACCATCGCATAGTCCCACGCGGCCCGGAGCGGGTTGGTCTCCGGCTGAGCGATGATAGATTTACCTATGCTGTGCGTTTCGGCTGCGGTGAAAGCTTTGCCGTAATAGGGCTGCCATTTCACTATCCACAGTCCGACGATAACAACCAGGAAGAACAGCACGGGTTTCCACCAGGCGAACGAGCTTTCGCCCGCCGGTGAGGAGATTTGAGTTTGCATGAATCATTGCCCTGCGAAGATTAAGCGAGAGGGTTTATTTATCGGCGCCAATGGTACGCTTCCTGTGAGGGTATTGGAAAGCCAGCGTCAATAAATCGTCGTTTGTGCGGCAATTTCCCATAATTGCCGCGAATCGAGGATGTTTACCCCTTCCCGTCCGGGAGAAAGCGCCTCGTGCAGCAGCGCCCGGGCGACGTCTTTAGCCTCGATGGATTTCCATTTGCCGGGCATGATTTTAAAAAGTGGGGCAAAGAGGGATTCGTTGAAGCGCTGGGATTCGCGATGCCCCAAAAGCATGGACGGGCGAGCCACGGTGAGCCGCGGCCAGCTTTGGGCAATCAGCGCCTCTTCCATCTCACCTTTGACCCGGTTGTAGAAGAACGGCGATCTGCTGTTGGCACCAATCGCGCTGACCACCAGCATGTGTTTAGCCCCGAGGCGAAGCCCGGTAAGCGCGGTATCGACCACCAGCGTGTAGTCCGCCAGCACGAAGGCTTCTTTGCTGCCCGCCTCGCGCATCGTGGTGCCCAGGCAGCAAAAAACGCTATCGACCGGCTCCGTTACTTGCGCCAAAGCATCGCTAAGCTGTGGGTCGTGGGGATTGAAGGTTTTGCGTAAGGGAGACAAAGGGCGACGCGTCGCCGCCGTGATATTCGTCACCCGAGGCTCGTCGTTTAGCATACGCAGCAAATGGCCGCCGACCAGGCCCGTGGCACCCGTAATCAATACCCGACTCATATAAGCTCCTTATTCAGATGAATCTAAGTCTAGCCCGGTTCCCTTGCAAAGTCCGCCCGGTGGGCCAGGCTTAGTCCCTGAAGCCAAAAAAACGGAGGAGCTATGAGCAAGAAGATTGCGGTCTTAATCGCTGACGAATTTGAGGATTCTGAGTTTACCTCACCCGCCGAGGCGTTCCGTAAAGCGGGCCATGAGGTGATTACCATAGAGAAGCAGGCGGGCAAAACGGTGACCGGTAAAAAAGGCGAGGCGAAAGTCACCGTTGATAAAGCCATTGACGAGGTCCGTGCGGCTGATTTCGATGCGCTGTTGCTGCCCGGCGGACACTCCCCTGACAGCCTGCGTGGCGATGAACGCTTTGTGAACTTCACCCGCGAATTTATGAACAGCGGCAAACCTGTTTTCGCTATTTGCCACGGCCCGCAGCTTTTAATTAGCGCCGACGTCGTGCGTGGCCGTAAGCTGACTGCCGTTAAGCCTATTATCATTGATGTCAAAAACGCCGGGGCTGATTTCTACGATCGAGAAGTCGTTGTCGATGGCGACCAGCTCGTCACCAGCCGCACTCCGGAAGATTTGCCCGCTTTCAATCGGGAAGCGCTGCGCCTGCTGGGCCGCTAGCCTTCCCGCAGCCAGTGGAGTTTTTTACCGAAGCCGAGCGTGTTGTCGGTCATTTTTAGCTCTGCAAGCTGAATTTCCCAGACCGGGGCCGTCATCACTCTCGCCACAGGAAAGCGCCTGCAGTAAAGGCTGCGAACGCTTGCCGCTTCGGCGTCTTCCAGCGGATGAATTCTGCCGCGGAACTGCACGCCGCGAATGAGGGCCACGGTTTTCGGCTGGCCGTTAACCGTCCCGGCCACGCTGGAACCTTTGCCGATGAGTTCGCCGTGGCGGGAATGCGCTTCGGTGAGCAGGTAAAACGCCACGCGTTTAGGATCGAAGTAATAGAAGGCGTTGGCGCACCATAAATCTTCGGGGCCGCCTACGCAGTAGGAGAGAACGTGCTGTTTATTCAGCCAGCGGCTGATGGCATCAAGTGTTTCCATGGGCAACCTGAACGGTGTTACTCTGCAAAGAATTTCAATTATGCGCCTGCCCTATGTCACCCTGGTATCTCTATCTCGTTCGCACGTTCGATAACCGTTTATATACCGGCATCACCACCGATGTCGTGCGCCGCTTCGGGCAGCATCAGGCCGGGAAAGGCGCGAAGGCTTTGCGCGGTAAGGGCGAGCTGAAGCTGGCTTTCAGCCATCTTGTCGGCGACCGTTCATCCGCACTGCGGCTGGAATATCGCGTGAAACAGCTGACGAAAGCGCAAAAAGAAAAAGTGGTGGACGGCAGTTTACCTTTCGAAGACCTGCTGGCAGGCCTTCAAAAGGCGGAGGATTAGAATTCGCGATTAAAGTGATCGTGATATTCCACCAGGCCACTGACGCCGTTTAGCGCATCTTCCGCCAGAGGATAGATCAGGAAGGCGGCTTCGGTGCCCGGCCAGATGCAGCGCAGACCATGCTGGGCCGCAGGCACAAATCCGAAGCGAGAGTACATCGCCGGATCGCCCAGCGTGACCACCGCGGCGTAGCCAAATTCATTGAGCGAATCCAGCCCTTCATAGACCAGCTGTTTTGCCAGCCCCTGTCCACGGTACGCTTCATCAACCGCTAAAGGTGCGAGCCCAACCCACTGTAGCTCTTCGCCTTCGACAACGACCGGACTGAACGCGACGTAGCCTACAATCTGACCTTCATCGTCGGTAGCCACTAGCCCAAGGGTTAACAGACCGTCTTCACGTAAATCTTTGACCAGGTCCGCCTCGCCGTCGCGGCTAAACGAGCGGCGGAGTAAGGCATCGATACCTGGCGCATCAATGGGTATTTCTACACGAATTAACATGGCTCACCTACCGAGTTACTTTCTGGAGCAGGCTTGTGCTGCATACTACCCGCTTCGACGAAATCAGCCAGCTGCAGCAGACCAATGCGTAAAGGTTTCGGCATTGCGTCCAGCTCAATGGCATCCATCAGGTTTTTGACGTACAGACCAAGTTCGGTGTCGCCTTCAATCACCAGGCGACGCTGGAAGAATAACGTGTCCGGGTCCTGTTTGCGCGCGGCAATCATCAATAAATCATTCGCTTGTGCGCTGAAGCTTACGTCCGCCGGCGCGTCTTCACGCACCACCAGTTTATTATCCTGCACCGAGGTAAACCACTTCAGCCCCAGATCGCGCACTTCAATGCTCAGCCAGCGCCCTTCGAGGAACGCCAGCTCATCGTCCTCCAGAGCCTGGCGGAACTGCCATGCCAGCACCTGTTCAATCACCTGGCGCTTCAGAGCAAAGGGCGTCAGTTTGACCGGTGTACGCAATAAAGAAGGGCCAATTTGTACCAGGCGCGAACGCAGTTTATCCAACACGAGCTTTACTCCTTGAGAAATATTTCCGCTATTTTGCCATATCAGCGCAAAGCCATAGCGGCTCAAATCAACAATTTCTTGGGTTTCAGCTACCCCCAATGGATGCCATCAATACGCTATTAGCTGCCTCAAATCAAAATTTGTCGCGGACAGGTTAACTAAAATCCCGGTTCGTTAACAATATTGCGCCCTTGACCGGGCTGCGCGGGCCACCGATCGCGGTACCCGAGGGAATCAGGATAAATTATGGAGTTGCTTTGCCCAGCCGGAAATTTACCGGCGCTGAAAGCGGCCATTGATAATGGTGCCGACGCGGTTTATATCGGTCTGAAAGATGACACTAACGCCCGCCATTTTGCCGGCCTGAATTTCACGGAAAAAAAATTACAGGAAGCGGTCAGCTACGTTCATCAGCGCGGCCGCAAGCTGCATATTGCCATTAATACCTTCGCGCATCCGGACGGCTATGTGCGCTGGCAGCGCGCGGTGGATATGGCCGCCCAGCTCGGCGCCGACGCCCTGATTCTGGCCGATCTGGCGATGCTGGAGTATGCCGCAGAGCGCTATCCGCATATTGAGCGCCACGTCTCAGTCCAGGCATCTGCCACCAACGAAGAAGCCGTACGCTTCTATCACCGCAATTTTGACGTGGCCCGCGTCGTGCTGCCCCGCGTGCTGTCTATCCATCAGGTAAAACAGCTCGCCCGCGTAACGCCCGTTCCGCTGGAAGTCTTTGCGTTCGGCAGCCTGTGCATTATGGCCGAAGGCCGCTGTTACCTTTCTTCCTATCTGACCGGCGAATCTCCCAATACCGTGGGCGCCTGCTCCCCTGCCCGCTTCGTGCGCTGGCAGCAAACGCCACAGGGGCTGGAATCACGGCTGAATGACGTGCTGATCGACCGCTATCAGGACGGCGAGAACGCCGGTTATCCGACGCTGTGCAAAGGCCGCTATTTAGTCGACGACCAGAAGTATCACGCCCTTGAAGAGCCAACCAGCCTCAATACCCTCGAGCTGCTGCCCGAGCTGTACGCCGCCAATATTGCCTCGGTGAAAATCGAAGGCCGCCAGCGCAGCCCGGCATACGTTAGCCAGGTGGCAAAAGTCTGGCGTCAGGCCATCGACCGCTGCATGGCCGATCCGCAAAACTATCGCGCACAGCCCGCCTGGATGGAGGCGCTCGGCGCAATGGCAGAAGGCACGCAGACCACTCTCGGCGCATACCACCGCAAATGGCAGTAGGAAATCAGATGAAATATTCATTAGGGCCGGTGCTGTACTATTGGCCAAAAGAGACGCTGGAAAGCTTTTATGAGGCGGCGGCTAAAAGCAGCGCCGACGTGATTTATCTCGGTGAATCCGTATGCAGCAAGCGCCGCGCAACGAAAGTGGGCGACTGGCTGGAAATGGCAAAAACGCTCGCCGGTCAGGGTAAGCAGGTCGTGCTTTCTACCCTTGCCCTGGTGCAGGCGCCTTCCGAGCTGAGCGAACTTAAACGCTACGTGGACAACGGCGATTTCGCGATCGAGGCCAATGATATTGGCGCGGTGAACGTTGCGGCGGAGCGCAAGCTGCCGTTCGTCGCCGGGCACGCGCTCAACTGCTACAACGCGGTGACGCTGCGCCTGCTGCTCAAGCAGGGAATGACGCGCTGGTGCATGCCGGTGGAGCTTTCTCGCGACTGGCTGGCCAATCTGCTGAAGCAGTGCGATGAGCTGGGCATCCGCAATAAATTTGAAGTGGAGGTACTGAGCTACGGCCATCTGCCGCTCGCCTGGTCGGCCCGCTGCTTTACCGCCCGCTCGGAAGACCGGGCGAAGGACGAGTGTGAAACCTGCTGCATCAAGTATCCTACCGGGCGCAATATGCTGTCGCAGGAGAATCAGCAGGTGTTCGTGCTTAACGGCATTCAGACCATGAGCGGATACGTTTATAACCTCGGCAACGAGCTGGCCTCCATGCAGGGGCTGGTCGATATGGTTCGCCTGTCGCCGATGGGGCTGGATACGCTGCGCGTGCTGGAAACCTTCCGCGCCAATGAAAACGGCGGCTCACCGCTGAAGCTCACCTCGCAGAGCGACTGCAATGGCTACTGGCGACGCGTTGCCGGCCTCGAGCTGGTCAGTCAGCCCTGAGTAAAAGGCTCACTTTGTTACTTAAATGTTGGTGGTTTTCAGCAATACTGAAAGGATTATCAGCAAACGAAGTACCCAAACAAAGTGAGCCGTTATGTCTGAATTAAACCAAGTTCCTTTCTCGCTGCTGGACCTGTCGCCCGTGCCGCAAGGGCTGCAGCCCGCGGATGCTTTCCATCGTTCTCTCGATCTTGCTCGCCTGGCGGAAAAGCGCGGCTACCATCGCTACTGGCTGGCTGAGCACCACAATATGACCGGCATCGCCAGCGCGGCGACGTCGGTGCTGATTGGCTATCTGGCGGCGAATACCACGACTCTGCGCCTGGGTTCGGGCGGCGTGATGCTGCCGAATCATTCCCCGCTGGTCATCGCCGAGCAGTTCGGCACGCTGGAGGCCCTCTATCCGGGCCGCATCGATCTTGGGCTGGGCCGAGCGCCGGGCAGCGATCAGCGCACAATGATGGCGCTGCGCCGCCATATGAGCGGCGATATCGATAATTTCCCTCGTGACGTCAACGAACTGGTTTCCTGGTTCGATGCGACGGACGCCAATCCAGCCGTTCGCCCTGTCCCCGGCTATAACTCAAAAGTGCCGGTCTGGCTTCTGGGCTCCAGCCTGTACAGCGCCCAGCTTGCCGCGCAGCTTGGGTTGCCGTTTGCCTTTGCCTCCCATTTTGCACCGGATATGCTTTTCCAGGCGTTGCAGCTTTATCGCGCCCAGTTCAAACCGTCCGCAAGGCTGGAAAAACCGTACGCGATGGTGTGCATCAACATTATTGCCGCGGACAGCAATCGCGACGCGGAGTTCCTGTTTACCTCGGCGCAGCAGGCGTTCGTGAAGCTACGTCGCGGGGAGGCAGGTCAGCTACCACCGCCAATCGAGAGCATGGACGGTTTCTGGAGTCCGGCCGAACAGTACGGCGTGCAGCAGGCGCTGAGCATGTCGCTGGTGGGTGATAAGGCGAAGGTACGCCACGGCTTGATTTCACTGCTGCGCGAAACGCAGGCGGACGAAATCATGGTCAACGGGCAAATCTTTGACGACCAGGCGAGGCTGCACTCTTTCGACCTGGCGATGGACGTGCACGAAAGCCTGCTGGGCTAAATTGAGAAGCCCCTCGTTTGAGGGGCTTTTTTTTTAATGGAAAACCGGCAGCAAATTGAAGCTCGAGAGAATATGAATCGCCGCGTTGCCTGCCCCGAAGACCAGAATCAGTGCGATCATTTTATTCCCGCCCCACACCCGATAAATCGGGCTGCCAAACTTACGGCGTGAAGCCTTTGCCAGCAGCGCAGGCACGATAGCGGCCCAAATTGTCGCGGCCAGCCCTGCAAAACCAATCGCGTAGATAAAACCGTCCGGCCAGATAACGCCGCCCAGAATCGGTGGGATAAAGGTGACCAGCGCGGTTTTCAGGCGGCCCGTAGCGCTGTCGTCAAACTTAAACAGGTCGGCAAGATAGTCGAACAGCCCGAGCGTTACGCCGAGGAATGAGCTGGCAACGGCGAAGTTAGAAAAGATAATCAGCAGCAGATCCAGAGCGCGGCTGTTGAGCACGCCGCTTAAAGCCTGAACCAGCACGTCAATATTGCCGCCTTTATCCGCGATAGCGATGAAATCACCGCGCGGAATATTGCCCATGCTGCCAATCAGCCAGATGGTGTAGAGCACCAGCGCCATCACCGTGCCCCAGATCAGGCAGCGTTTGATGGTCTGCGGGTCTTTGCCGTAATACTTCATCAGGCTCGGCACGTTGCCGTGATAGCCGAACGAGGCCAGGCAGAAAGGCAGCGTCATAAATAAATACGGCAGGTAGCTCGGGTTGACCGCCTGGGTATCGAGCAGGATCTTTGGCTCGACGTGCCACATCAGGCCGCCAAACGTCATAAAGAAGGTGAGGATTTTTGCACCGAGGACAATGGTCGTCATGCGGCTAACCGCCCGCGTGCTGAGCCAGACGATAAAGGCGACCAGCAGCGCAAAGATGAGCCCGGCAAATCTGGCCGGGAAGTCGATGGACATCTCTTTTAGCGTGTGATGAATAATCGAGCCGCTGGCCGAGATGTAGGCATAGGTCAGGATATACAGCACGAAAGCGATGGAGAGGCCGTTAATCACGTTCCAGCCCTTGCCGAGCAGATCTTTCGTTACCGTGTCGAAGCTGGAGCCAACCCGATAGTTGAGGTTAGCTTCCAGAATCATCAGCCCGGAATGCAGCATGCAGAACCAGGTGAAGACCAGCGCGGCAAGCGACCAGAAGAACCAGCTGCCGGCCATCACGACCGGAAGTGAAAACATGCCCGCGCCAATAATAGTGCCACCAATGATCATCACGCCGCCGAGAATAGAAGGCGAAGCTTTGGTGGTCGATAAGGTTGCCATACGAATCCCTGAATCGTTGAGTGTCTGTCGGCATGACAGATTTGACTGCGGAGTATTGTACCAGTACATGAGTACACTTTGGATAAAAAAAATCCCGGTCATGTAAACCGGGACTTTTATGGCTGCCTGCGAGTGAATCGCAGGCATAAACTTCGGCTAATTAAGCTTCGGTTGGACGACGACGAGCCGGAGCTGCGCCATCTTCACGACGTGGGCCACGGCCGCCTTCACGGCGTTCGCCGCTGAAGCTACGGCCTGCACCAGCGCCTGCCGGGCCATCGCGACGTGGACCGCGACCGCCTTCACGACGCTCACCGCCGCCGAAACCACGACCGGCACCGCCGCCACGGCGTTCGCCACCGCGGTCAGGACGAGGCTGCGCATCACCCATCAGCTGCATATTCATCGGCTTGTTCAGAATACGAGTACGGGTAAAGTGCTGCAGGATTTCGCCCGGCATGCCTTTAGGCAGTTCGATAGTTGAGTGGGTACCGAACAGCTTGATGTTGCCGATGTAGCGGCTGCTGATGTCGCCTTCGTTAGCAATCGCGCCAACGATGTGACGAACTTCAACGCCGTCATCACGACCCACTTCAATGCGGTACAGTTCCATATCGCCAACGTCACGACGTTCGCGACGAGCTGGACGCTCTTCGCCATCGCGCTGTGGACGATCTGAACGTGGACCACGGTCGCTGCGTTCGTTACGGTCGCCGCGGCGTTCGAAACGATCGTCACGCTCTTTGAACTCGCGACGCGGACGCATTGGCGCATCCGGTGGCAGGATCAGAGGACGCTCGCCCTGGGCCATTTTCAGCAGCGCTGCTGCCAGCGTTTCGATATCCAGCTCTTCTTCAGCGCCAGGCTGAATTTTTGCCAGCAGGCCACGGTACAGATCCAGATCGCTGCTTTCCAGCTGCTGCTGAACTTTAGCCGCGAATTTAGCCAGGCGACGCTCGCTCAGCAGTTCACGGTTTGGCAGCTCAACTTCTGGAATGGTCAGCTTCATGGTGCGTTCGATGTTGCGCAGCAGACGACGCTCGCGGTTCTCAACGAACAGCAGCGCACGGCCAGCACGACCCGCACGACCGGTACGGCCAATACGGTGAACGTAGGATTCTGAGTCCATTGGGATGTCGTAGTTCACCACCAGGCTGATACGCTCAACGTCCAGGCCACGGGCCGCAACGTCGGTGGCAATCAGGATGTCCAGACGACCATCTTTCAGACGCTCCAGAGTCTGCTCACGCAGGGCCTGGTTCATGTCGCCGTTCAGCGCTGCGCTGTTGTAGCCGCTGCGCTCCAGCGCTTCAGCCACTTCCAGGGTCGCGTTTTTAGTACGGACGAAGATAATCGCTGCGTCAAAATCTTCTGCTTCAAGGAAACGGACCAGCGCTTCGTTTTTACGCATGCCATGTACAGTCCAGTAGCTCTGGCTTATGTCCGGGCGAGTGGTCACGCTTGACTGAATGCGGACTTCCTGCGGCTCTTTCATAAAGCGGCGGGTAATACGACGAATAGCTTCCGGCATGGTGGCAGAGAACAGCGCGGTCTGATGACCTTCTGGGATCTGCGCCATGATGGTTTCAACGTCTTCGATGAAGCCCATACGCAGCATTTCATCCGCTTCATCCAGCACCAGACCTTTCAGGTTGGACAGGTTCAGCGTGCCACGTTTTAAGTGATCGAGCAGGCGGCCCGGGGTACCTACAACAATTTGTGGTCCCTGACGCAGGGCGCGCAGCTGCACGTCATAACGCTGGCCGCCGTAAAGGGCTACCACGTTTACGCCGTGCATATGTTTAGAGAAATCCGTCATGGCTTCAGCAACCTGAACCGCCAGTTCGCGGGTCGGTGCCAGCACCAGGATTTGAGGTGCTTTCAGCTCGGGATCAAGATTGTGCAGCAGCGGTAAAGAGAACGCTGCAGTTTTGCCACTGCCGGTCTGGGCCATACCCAGCACGTCGCGGCCACCCAGCAGGTGTGGAATACACTCTGCCTGGATTGGAGAAGGCTTTTCGTAACCCAGATCGTTCAGGGCTTGAAGGATGGAGGCGTTCAGCCCCAGATCAGAAAAAGTGGTTTCGATGATATCAGTCATGTAGTACATGTGCCTCATGGATGGCGGCCAGTCTACGTAACTCATCGTGAAATTGATCTGCAATTTTCATTGAAAAGTGTGAACCGGCTCAAATTTGGTTGATTAACGAACAAAAACGCCCTCACCCGTGAAGGTGATGACTTTAATGAATAAAGTGTATGGGCTGATCGTTGTTCGTCAGCTATTGCTGGTCCGATTCTGCCAGGTCGTCTTGCTCCTGGCCCAAGAGCGCTAATTCCAACAATGCATAACGATGCTCAACGTAGTTGTGTACGTTGTTAGCGACCGCTAACTTGAACAGTGCCGTGGCGCTGTCCTTTTCCCCCAGACTTAGGTAGTACTTACCTAAATAGAAGTTGGTTTCACTGAGATGCTCAGCGAGCGAGGTGTTATCCGTTGCGTCCGCCTCGAGGCGTTCCATTAACGTTTTTTCGTTAATGTTCCCCAGGTAGAACTCGACAATGTTCCATCCCCATTGCTCTTTGTCCGATTTATCGAAGCGCTGTTGTAACGCGACTTTGGCCTGTTTTGCATCTACATGACTTTCGGCGATGTAGAGCCACAGACTACGGAAAGGATCATTGGGATCGTCTTGATAAAACGCCAGCAGATCATCTTGCGCTAAACGATAACGACCACCGTAATAGAGGGCGATACCGCGATTTAAATGCGCGTAGTTGTAAGTTGGATCAAGCTCAAGTACAGAATCAAACGCTTCATAGGCAGCATCAAAATTGCCTGCCTGCGTTAAATATATGCCTAAGTAATTGAATACTTCAGGCATATCGGGGCGGATCGCCAACGCTTGTGAAAAATCATTTCGCGCCAGAGCCCGCAAGCCGAGGCTATCATACAACACTCCGCGCTCATATAAAAGCTGTGCGCGTTCATCATCGGTCAAAGCCCGACTGGCAAGTATCTGCTCCATGCGTGCCAGAATCACTTCTTGCTGCAAAGTCGGTTGCAATGGCACCGCCAGGACTTCGCTTTTACGCCAGGCAGAGTTGCTGCATCCTGCCAGCGTGAGAGCTGTCGCAACGAAACACCAGCGCAGAAAAGGCTTCATTTCCCACTCCCGAAGACAACAATTGAATGAACGTCCTGTCCGCCGGCTGCTAAAACGAAGCATCCTGCTCCGTAATAAACAGCTCTCCATGTCACCATGGAGAGCTCAATCGGTAAAAAGCTTACTCTGCTTCTGGTGCAGCTGGCGCTGCGCCTTCAGCCGGAGACTGCTCGGTTGCTTCTTTGATGCTCAGACGCACGCGGCCCTGACGGTCAACTTCCAGTACCTTAACCGGTACTTCCTGACCCATCTGCAGATAGTCGGTAACTTTCTCAACGCGCTTGTCAGCAATTTGAGAAATGTGTACCAGACCTTCTTTGCCGCCGCCAATAGCAACGAATGCACCGAAGTCTACGATACGAGTCACTTTACCGCTATAGATACGACCTACTTCGATTTCGGCGGTGATCTCTTCGATACGGCGGATGGCGTGTTTAGCTTTTTCGCCGTCGGTCGCTGCGATTTTCACGGTGCCATCATCTTCGATTTCGATGGTGGTGCCGGTTTCTTCAGTCAGCGCACGAATCACAGAACCACCCTTACCGATCACGTCTTTGATCTTGTCCGGGTTGATTTTAATAGTGTGGATACGTGGGGCGAACTGAGAGATGTCGCCGCGCGGTGCGTTGATAGCCTGTTCCATCACGCCAAGGATATGCAGACGCGCACCTTTAGCCTGGTTCAGAGCCACCTGCATGATTTCGCGGGTGATACCTTCAATTTTGATATCCATCTGCAGCGCAGAGATACCTTCACGGCTACCGGCAACTTTAAAGTCCATGTCGCCCAGATGATCTTCATCACCCAGAATGTCAGACAGAACAACGAAGTTGTCGCCTTCTTTTACCAGGCCCATCGCGATGCCAGCAACGGCAGCTTTGATTGGCACGCCCGCATCCATCAGCGCCAGGGAAGCGCCACAGACGGAAGCCATGGAAGAAGAACCGTTGGATTCGGTGATTTCAGACACTACGCGCACGGTGTACGGGAAACGATCGGCTTCTGGCATCACGGCCAGCACGCCACGTTTAGCCAGACGGCCATGGCCAATCTCACGACGCTTCGGTGAACCGACCATGCCGGTTTCGCCTACGGAGTACGGAGGGAAGTTGTAGTGGAACAGGAAGCTGTCGGTACGTTCGCCCATCAGCTCATCCAGGTTCTGTGCGTCACGCGCGGTGCCCAGGGTCGCAGTAACCAGCGCCTGAGTTTCACCACGGGTGAACAGCGCAGAACCGTGGGTACGAGGCAGAACGCCGGTGCGCACGTCCAGACCACGGATCATGTCTTTCTCACGGCCATCGATGCGCAGTTCGCCAGCCAGAATGCGGCTACGAACAACATTTTTCTCGATAGCGTGCAGCAGATCGGACAGCTCGCCCGCGTCCAGAGATTCGTCTTCTGCGGTCAGAGTAGCGATAACGTCGGCTTTAATAGCATCAACCTGAGCATAACGTTCTTGCTTTTCGGTGATACGGTAAGCGTCGCTCAGACGGGATTCAGCCAGGGAGGCAACGCGTGCGTTCAGCGCTGCATCAACAGCTTCAGGCTGCCAGTCCCAACGTGGTTTGCCCGCTTCGGCAACCAGGGAGTTGATGTTCTGGATAACAACCTGCTGCTGTTCGTGACCAAATACCACCGCGCCCAGCATCTGGTCTTCGCTCAGCAGTTCTGCTTCGGACTCAACCATCAGCACAGCACCTTCGGTACCGGCAACAACCAGGTCCAGCTTGCTGGTTTTCAGCTCGTCCGCAGTTGGGTTCAGAACGTACTGGTCGTTGATGTAGCCCACGCGAGCGGAGCCAATTGGGCCATTGAATGGAATACCAGACAGGCTCAGAGCGGCAGAAGCACCGATCATTGCAACGATGTCAGGGTGTACCTGTGGGTTTACAGAAACCACGGTAGCGATAACCTGAACTTCATTAACGAAGCCTTCCGGGAACAGCGGACGAACCGGGCGGTCAATCAGACGCGCGATCAGGGTTTCGCCTTCGCTTGGGCGGCCTTCACGACGGAAGAAGCTGCCTGGGATACGGCCAGCAGCGTAGGTACGCTCCTGATAGTTAACGGTCAGCGGGAAGAAGTCCTGGCCCGCTTTAGCTTTTTTCTGACCGACTACGGTCACGAATACTGCGGTGTCGTCCATGCTGACCATAACTGCTGCGGTAGCCTGGCGCGCCATCATACCGGTCTCGATGGTGACCGTATGCTGACCGTACTGGAATTTACGAATGATCGGATTTAGCAAGATAATATCCTTTAGATTTTAGGCTGCCGGTGACTTCACGCGGTGCCATTTTGACCCGATCTTCATCGCATCCTCGCGACTAATGACAACCCTGACCCGCCCCTGCGGATAAAGCCTCTCATTAGCCGCGCGAACCTCTGCAATAAAGATCACACTCAGCAACAATACATTAGTTTCCATAGAATTGCTGCCGTCAGGTTGAAAAAAGGGGCCCTAACAGGCCCCTTTTTCTGAAACTCGCAAGACTTAGCGACGCAGACCCAGACGCTCGATCAGGCTGGTGTAACGTGCTACATCTTTACGCTTCAGGTAGTCGAGCAGTTTACGACGCTGAGAAACCATACGCAGCAGACCACGACGGCTGTGGTGATCTTTTTTGTGCTCTGCAAAGTGACCCTGCAGGTGGTTAATCTGTGCGGTCAGCAGTGCAACCTGAACTTCGGTAGAACCGCTGTCGTTAGTACCACGACCGAACTCGGAAACGATTTTAGCTTTAGCTTCAACGCTTAGAGACATTTTCAACTCCAAAAATTATAGATAAATAAACAGGGTGCCGATCTCTAATTCAGCAACCCCAGTGCACACCGGGTAAATTGTTAAACAACTGACCAGATGCTAAGCCGCGCTATTTTACCTGTAGCAACCTGTTACCGCAAGGTAACTCCAGTTCTCAGACAGGGTATTCCACGACCAGACGACGGGGAGCAACGCGCCCATCCTCGTCAATTTCAGCCATGCCGATAAATTTGGCTTCGTCGCCTTCGGTTACCCGAACCAGACCTTCTGCCGGAGCACCCGCGACCTGCACGGGCTGACCGTTTTTGAAGTAGCCCGCAACGGCCGGTAGCAAATTAACGATTGGGAAGTCCGAAGCCGGACTGTCCATCGGCATGAGCAGCGGATCCAATAGCACGGAAGGTTCAATCTCCTGCTGCTGCGCCTGTTCAAGAAGTGCGTTCAGATGCTCAAGAGTGACCATGCGCTCAACGGGGTATTTACTTACGGCCAAGCGACGCAGGAAAGTCACATGCGCACCGCAGCCGAGTTTTTCACCCAGATCGTCGGTAATGGTCCGGATATAGGTACCCTTTGAGCAATGAATCTCCAGCTCCAGCTCATCGCCTTCATGGCGAATAAACAGCAGCTCGTACACGGTGATTGGGCGCGCCTCACGCTCAACTTCAATGCCCTGACGAGCATATTCGTACAGCGGTTTACCCTGATGCTTAAGCGCCGAATACATCGATGGCACCTGCATGGTGTCACCGCGGAAACTCTCCAGCGCATCGGCAAGCTGCTGCTCGCTAAAGGCTACCGGGCGTTCCTGAACGACAGTACCGTCAGCATCTGAAGTATCCGTGCGCTGACCAAGGCGTGCAATCACGCGGTAGCGTTTGTCAGAATCCAGCAGATAACGTGAAAACTTGGTGGCTTCTCCGAGACAGATCGGCAGCATGCCGGTTGCCAGAGGATCCAGCGCACCGGTATGACCGGCGCGATTAGCGTTATAAATACGCTTTACCTTCTGGAGTGCATCGTTGGAGGATAAGCCCTGCGGCTTATCAAGCAACAGCACGCCGTGAATATCACGACCACGACGACGAGGACGACTCATCAATCCTCCTTCGTGTCATCCGTATTCACGCGGCGCTCGTCATCATGTTTGATGACGTTGGAAACCAGATTCGACATACGCATCCCTTCAACCAAAGAGTTGTCGTAGAAGAAAGTCAGTTCCGGAACAATACGCAGACGCATTGCTTTGCCTACCAGAGTGCGGATATAGCCCGAAGCGTCCTGCAGGACTTTGATACCCGCTTTCACGGCTTCTTCGTCTTTGTCGTTCAGGAAAGTCACAAACACTTTGGCATAGGCCAGATCGCGAGAGACTTCGACACCGGAAACGGTGGTCATCATGCCCAGACGAGGATCTTTGATTTCGCGCTGCAGGATAATTGCGATTTCTTTCTGCAATTCCTGAGAGACGCGCTGCGGGCGACCAAATTCTTTCGCCATAATAAATTCTCCATACAAATCGGGGGGCGCTCGGCCCCCCTTAAGATATTACCGAGTGTTCGGCTGATATCAGGCGATCGTACGCTGGATTTCGATGATTTCGAAGACTTCGATTACATCGCCCACGCGAACGTCGTTGTAGTTCTTAACGCCGATACCACATTCCATGCCGTTACGGACTTCGTTGGCATCATCTTTGAAGCGGCGCAGGGATTCCAGCTCGCCTTCATAGATAACCACGTTGTCGCGCAGAACGCGGATTGGGTTGTGACGTTTGACCACGCCTTCGGTAACCATACAGCCTGCGATGGCACCAAACTTCGGTGATTTGAACACATCGCGAACTTCGGCCAGGCCGAGGATCTGCTGTTTCAGTTCCGGAGAAAGCATGCCGCTCATTGCCGCTTTAACTTCGTCAATCAGATGGTAGATGACGGAGTAGTAACGCAGATCCAGACTTTCCGCTTCGATAACGCGACGAGCAGAGGCATCGGCACGAACGTTAAAGCCAACCAGGATAGCGTTAGAAGCTGCGGCAAGCGTTGCGTCAGTCTCAGTAATACCACCCACGCCAGAACCGATGATTTTAACTTTCACTTCATCAGTAGACAGTTTCAGCAGGGAATCGCTGATCGCTTCCACAGAACCCTGAACGTCGGCTTTCAGCACGATGTTCACTTCGGACACTTCACCTTCGGTCATGTTGGCGAACATGTTTTCCAGTTTGGATTTCTGCTGACGAGCCAGTTTCACTTCGCGGAATTTACCCTGACGATACAGAGCAACTTCACGAGCTTTTTTCTCATCACGAACAACGGTAACTTCATCACCCGCAGCTGGAACACCGGAAAGACCGAGGATTTCAACCGGGATCGATGGACCTGCTTCAGTCACTTCGCGACCCAGTTCGTCACGCATTGCACGAACGCGGCCGTATTCGAAGCCACACAGCACGATGTCGCCTTTGTTCAGAGAACCTTCGCGAACCAGAACGGTTGCAACCGGACCACGACCTTTATCAAGGAAGGATTCGATAACCACGCCGCTTGCCATGCCGGTACGCATTGCTTTCAGCTCAAGAACTTCAGCCTGCAGCAGGATTGCGTCCAGCAGTTCATCGATGCCGGTGCCCGCTTTCGCGGATACGTGGATGAACTGGCTTTCGCCGCCCCACTCTTCCGGCATGATGCCGTACTGAGACAGCTCTTGCTTAACGCGATCCGGATCGGCTTCTGGCTTATCGATTTTGTTCACTGCAACGACTACCGGCACCTGCGCCGCTTTCGCGTGCTGGATGGCTTCGATAGTTTGTGGCATTACGCCATCGTCCGCTGCAACAACCAGAACTACGATATCCGTTGCCTGAGCACCACGAGCACGCATAGAAGTAAACGCTGCGTGGCCCGGAGTATCCAGGAAGGTGATCATGCCGTTGTCAGTTTCTACGTGGTAGGCACCAATATGCTGGGTAATACCACCCGCTTCGCCAGACGCCACTTTGGTGGAGCGAATGTAGTCGAGCAGAGAGGTTTTACCGTGGTCAACGTGACCCATAATGGTCACTACCGGCGCGCGCGACTCCGCCACTGCATCAGTGTCACGGTCGCTCATCAGCGCTTCTTCCAGCTCGTTTTCACGACGCAGGATAACTTTGTGGCCCATCTCTTCGGCAACCAGCTGTGCGGTTTCCTGATCGATGACCTGGTTAATGGTTGCCATGGCGCCCAGTTTCATCATCGCTTTGATGACCTGAGAGCCTTTAACAGCCATTTTGTTAGCCAGTTCAGCAACGGTCACTGTTTCGCCGATAACGACGTCACGGTTTACTGCCTGCGCAGGCTTATTGAAGCCCTGTTGCAGAGAGCTAGGTTTGCGTTTGCCTTTGCCACCGCGAACGGCTGCACGCGCTTCTTCACGGTCAGCTTTAGATTCGCCGTGTTTGCCGCCTTTCTTCTGGCGAGGTGCTTTGGTTGCCGTAGTACGAGCACGAGTGCGACCCGCTTCAACCTGGCGGTCGTTTTCGTCTTCAGCCTGGCGGGCATGTTCAGAAGTGGTTACGTGATAATCAGTTTTGTCGTCTTCCACTTTCTCTTCTTCCGTCCAGACGCCGGCGTTAGCTTCAGCCATTTTACGGGCTTCTTCCGCTACTCGACGGGCATCTTCTTCTAGTTTGCGACGGGCTTCTTCTTCCGCTTTACGCTTAAGCTCAGCAGCTTCTGCTTCGCGGCGGGCTTTGTCGGCCTGGGCGGTTTTCGTCATATCGTCAGATTGTTGATTGCTCACTTTGTCTTTTTCCGCAGCTTCACGTTTCGCTTTATCAGCGGCTTCACGCTTAGCTTTATCTTCAGCTTCACGCTTAGCTTTTTCTTGCGCCTGACGGTTGGCAGCTTCCTGCGCCTCACGTTGGGCTTGCTCTTCCGCTTCACGCTGCGCCTGTTCTTCCGCGGCGAGACGTTCAGCCTCTTGCGGATCACGTTTCACAAAGGTGCGCTTCTTGCGGACTTCGATTTGTACCGATTTACTTTTCCCACCGGTACCTGGAATGTTTAAAGTACTGCGCGTTTTGCGCTGTAATGTCAACTTGTCTGGTGCTGAACCGTGTTCACGGTTCAGGTGCGCCAGCAGGGTTTGCTTCTCTTGCGCGGAAACAGAATCATCAGCAGACTTCGGGATCCCTGCATCAGCAAATTGCTGTACCAGGCGGTCCACGGAGGTCTGAATCTCTGCGGCCAGCGCTTTTACGGTTACATCTGTCATGCTGTTCCTTCCTGCTACAGTTTATTACGCTTCGCCGCCAAACCAACAGATATTACGAGCTGCCATGATCAATTCACCGGCTTTCTCGTTGGTCAAACCTTCAATATCTGACAGGTCGTCGACACCTTGCTCAGCCAGATCTTCCAGCGAGCTCACACCACGCGCCGCCAGTTTAAAGGCCAGAGTGCGATCCATGCCTTCAAGATTCAGCAGATCATCCTGAGGTTTGTTGTCGCCGAGGCTCTCTTCCTGGGCAAGTGCCAGAGTGGTGAGGGCGTTTTTAGCGCGATCGCGTAATGCTTCCACTGTGTCTTCATCAAGGCCGTCGACTTCTAACAGCTCTTTCACCGGCACGTAAGCCAGTTCTTCAAGCGTTGAGAAACCTTCTTCAACCAACACGGTGGCGAAATCCTCGTCAATGTCGAGGTACTTGGTAAAGGTATCAATGGCTGCATGAGCTTCAGCCTGATGCTTAGCCTGCAGATCGTCAACGGTCATCACGTTGAGTTCCCAGCCGCTCAGTTGGGCTGCCAGACGCACGTTTTGACCGTTACGGCCAATCGCCTGCGCCAGATTGCCTGCCTCTACCGCGATATCCATCGTGTGTTTGTCTTCGTCAACCACAATGGAAGCCACATCAGCCGGGGCCATCGCGTTGATAACAAACTGCGCCGGGTTGTCATCCCACAGCACGATATCAATACGTTCGCCACCCAGCTCAGTGGAAACTGCCTGTACGCGCGCACCGCGCATACCGACACAAGCGCCAACGGGATCGATACGTTTGTCATTGGTCTTCACGGCGATTTTCGCACGGGAACCCGGATCGCGAGCCGCAGCTTTGATCTCAATGACTTCTTCGCCGATTTCTGGCACTTCGATACGGAACAGTTCAATCAGCATTTCCGGTTTGGAACGGCTAACGAACAGCTGTGCACCGCGAGCTTCAGGGCGTACAGCATAGAGCACACCGCGAATACGGTCGCCCGGGCGGAAGTTTTCACGCGGCAACATGTCTTCACGAATGATGACGGCTTCAGCGTTGTTACCCAGATCCAGGGAAATATTGTCGCGGTTAACTTTTTTCACCACGCCGGTGATGATCTCACCTTCGTGTTCACGGAACTGGTCAACAACCATTGCGCGTTCAGCTTCACGTACTTTTTGTACGATAACTTGCTTAGCCGTTTGCGTCGTAATACGGTCGAAAGTCACAGATTCAATCTGGTCTTCAACGTATTCGCCAACGTTCAGTTCAGGGTCTTCGAATTGAGCCGCATCAAGGGTGATTTCACGCGTCGGCTGCGTCACTTCTTCTACAATGACCCAGCGGCGGAAAGTGTCAAAGTCACCACTTTTACGATCGATGCTCACGCGAACATCAATTTCTTGCTCATATTTTTTCTTTGTCGCCGTTGCCAGCGCACTTTCCAGTGCTTCAAAAATCTTCTCGCGCGGGAGGGATTTCTCGTTGGAAACTGCTTCTACAACAGCCAAAATTTCTTTGTTCATCCTGGGTTTTCACCTCAATCCAAACTATTAAAAGTGGGGTACCAGGTTCGCTTTCTGGATGTTGCTCAGTGCGAACACTTCATCTTTGCCTTCCACCGTGACCGTGATCATCTCACCCTCAACGGCTTTAATAATACCCTGCCATTTGCGACGGTTTTGCACGGCCATACGCAACACAATGCTCACTTCTTCGCCAGTATAGCGAACGTAATGTTCGGCGGTGAACATTGGGCGATCGAGACCAGGTGAGGAAACTTCAAGGTTATAGGCCACAGTGATAGGATCTTCGACGTCCAGCACTGCACTGACCTGGTGACTGACATCAGCGCAATCATCAACATTGATGCCATCTTCACTATCAATATAGATGCGCAGCGTAGATTGGCGACCTCGAACGAATTCGATCCCCACCAGTTCGTAACCCAGTGCTTCCACGGGTGCTGTAATCATCTCTGTTAATTTTTGCTCTAATGTGGACAAGCCCACCCCCAAGACATAAAAAAAGGGCATATAGCCCAGTTATTCTGAAGTCAGATAACAAAAAACCCCGATAAATCGGGGCTTTATATAACTGAACCCTGTATGCCGCAATTGCGGCCCGGACACCGTCCAGAGAATTTTTTTCTAAATTCTTCGCGAGGCACCGAATGGCTCACAGTATATTTGAAAAAGAACTCTCAGGGAAAGTGGTTGCGGGGGCCGGATTTGAACCGACGACCTTCGGGTTATGAGCCCGACGAGCTACCAGGCTGCTCCACCCCGCGTCCGAAAACGTGGCAAATACTACGCCAGAATTGCAATAAATGCAAGAATTGCTGGGATTTGGTACCGAGGACGGGACTTGAACCCGTAAGCCCAATCGGGCACTACCACCTCAAGGTAGCGTGTCTACCAATTCCACCACCTCGGCACTTTGCGCACGGTAATCATTTCTTACCGCACAGAAGCTTACTGCTTATTACTGTGGGATATCGCTTGTCGGCTTGGTAGGTGCCGCTGGCGTCGTCTGCTCAGATTTCGCTGGCTGACTTAAATTATCCCACTCACTTCCTTTACTGGTTTTGTTGCTGTTGATATTACCCAGAGCCAGACTGATGATGAAGAACAGCGTTGCCAACACAGCAGTCATGCGGGTCATGAAGTTACCAGAACCACTTGAACCGAATAATGTTGCGGAAGCGCCTGCTCCGAAGGAGGCTCCCATATCAGCGCCTTTACCTTGCTGCAGCATGATAAGACCAACAAGGCCTAACGCTACAATAAGGAAAACTACCAAAAGAGCTTCGTACATAATCAACCTGTTCCTTGCGGGATTACCGCATACCAATTGCTTCAAACCAGTGAAGCGGGCAAGTTTGTGTTTACCCACTGAAGCGGGTGAGAATACTAACCAAAGCAGCAGTAGTGCGCAAGGGCATTTTATTCACATTGCGCTGATTGCAGAAAAAAACAGCAACACACTATTTTTTGCTTACTTAACAGGCGGCAAGTGCCGCCTTTTTGCGCAATTCTACGGCTTATGCTTAGACAGCTTTAATCGCATCCGCAATGCGGTTGGCATACTCCGTCACCAGCACATCGTCTTCGCCTTCGACCATCACGCGAATTAATGGCTCGGTGCCGGATTTACGCAGCAGAACGCGGCCACGATTTCCCAGCGCCTCTTCCACTTCCGCTGTCACTTTCTTCACGCTTTCATGCTCAAGCGGATCGCCGCTGCCAGCCTTAAAGCGAATATTGACCAGGATTTGCGGGAACAGCTTCATGCCGCTGCACAGATCGTGCAGGCTCATATGGTTGCGAACCATAGCAGTAAGCACCTGCAAACCTGCAACGATACCGTCACCGGTGGTTGTCTTATCCAGCAGAATGATGTGCCCGGAGTTTTCCGCGCCAATTCTCCAGCCTTTTTCCTGAAGTTTCTCCAGCACATAGCGGTCGCCCACTTTTGCACGCGCAAACGGAATGCCCAGCTGTTTTAACGCCAGTTCAAGGCCCATATTGCTCATCAGCGTGCCCACTGCACCACCGCGAAGCTGGCCCTGACGCAGCCCTTCACGACCGATGATATAGAGGATTTGGTCACCGTCGACTTTCAGGCCCTGGTGGTCAACCATAATCACGCGGTCGCCGTCGCCGTCGAACGCAATGCCAAGATCTGCTTTCTCAGCCAGGACGCGCTCTTGCAGCATACGCACGTCAGTTGCGCCGCACTTCTCATTGATGTTCACGCCGTCTGGTTCACAGCCGACCGGAATAACCTTCGCCCCCAGCTCACGCAGCACGTTCGGTGCGATGTGGTAGGTTGCCCCGTTGGCGCAGTCGACGACAATTTTCAAACCACCGAGGCTCAGCTCGTTCGGGAAGGTTCCTTTGCAGAACTCGATATAGCGACCGGCGGCATCAACGATGCGGCTGGCTTTACCCAGTTCGGCAGAATCAACGCAGGTGATCTCTTTTTCCATCTCGGCTTCGATAGCTTCTTCCACTTCATCAGGCAGTTTGGTGCCGTCGATAGAGAAGAATTTAATCCCGTTATCATAGAAAGGATTATGTGAGGCAGAGATAACAATACCGGCTTCAGCGCGGAAAGCGCGGGTCAGGTAGGCCACCGCAGGCGTTGGCATTGGCCCCGTGAATGAGGCGGATAGCCCGGCAGCGGCCAGACCGGCTTCCAGCGCAGACTCAAGCATATAGCCGGAAATACGCGTGTCTTTGCCGATAATGATTTTGCGAGAACCGTGGCGGGCCAATACCTTGCCCGCCGCCCAGCCCAGCTTCAGAACAAAATCAGGCGTGATTGGGCTATCGCCCACGCGACCACGAATGCCATCGGTGCCAAAATATTTACGGTTACTCATAGCGTTTCTTTTCCTTCGCTGAAAGTGTGGCTTCGACCACGCGCATAGCTTCTACGGTTTCTTTCACGTCGTGAACCCGAATGATGTGAGCCCCCTGCATTGCCGCAATGACGGCGCATGCCAGGCTGCCGCTCAGGCGCTGATCGGGCCCGACGTTTAGCAGTTGGCCAACCATGGTTTTACGCGACATCCCAACCAGCAGCGGCAAGCCAAAGTGATGGAATTCTGAAAGTCGGGCAAGAAGTTGGTAATTATGGCCAAGATTTTTACCGAAACCGAAGCCCGGGTCGAGCAACAATTTTTCTTTTGCGATGCCAGCCGCTTCGCAACGAGCGATATGCTCAATAAAGAAACGATTAACGTCTTCATACACATCCGAGTATTGCGGGGCCTGCTGCATATTTTTAGGATTGCCCTGCATATGCATCAGACAAACCGGCAGCCCGGTCTCAGCCGCTGCCTGCAAAGCGCCAGGCTCGGTAAGAGAACGAATGTCGTTAATAATATGCACCCCAACCCGCGCGGACTCGCGAATAACTTCTGCTTTAGAAGTATCGACGGAGATCCAAACCTCAAAACGCTGGGCGATGGCTTCTACCACGGGAATCACTCTTGCCAGTTCATCTTCAACGCTGACTTCCGCCGCGCCTGGGCGCGTAGATTCACCGCCAATATCAATGATTGTCGCTCCGGCATTAATCATCGCGTTGGCATGCTTCACCGCCTCTACCAGCGAATTATGCTGTCCACCGTCGGAAAACGAATCCGGCGTAACATTCAGGATCCCCATGACATGAGGATGGGAAAGATCGAGCGTGCTGCCCTGAGCGGTGAGTTTCATCAAAATTCCCTTACTAAGAAGTCGGTTGAGACAAAAACAAAAACCCCGGGACTCAGCCCGGGGTTTAGATTACTTACAGCAAAAACATCTGTCGAACTCGGCTTACTTATCGCCCAACTGTTCTGACATGGTATTACCAGGATTCGGCGTGCGCGGTTCATCGACCGGACGCGGTGCACGTGGAGTACCGTTGTTGTCAGAATTGTTGTTGCCGTTGTTTGATTCTTCCCAGCCCGCTGGCGGACGCACATCGCGGCGAGCCATCAGGTCATCAATCTGCGGCGCATCGATGGTTTCATACTTCATCAGTGCGTCTTTCATGGTGTGAAGAATATCCATGTTCTCATTCAGGAGCTGGCGAGCGCGAGCGTAGTTACGCTCAATCAGCAGCTTCACTTCCTGATCGATGATACGAGCCGTTTCATCGGACATGTGTTTTGCTTTCGCAACGGAGCGGCCCAGGAACACTTCACCTTCTTCTTCCGCATACAGCAACGGACCAAGTTTCTCGGAAAAGCCCCACTGAGTAACCATGTTACGAGCGATGGAGGTCGCGACTTTAATGTCGTTAGACGCACCGGTCGAAACGTGTTCTGCACCGTAGATAATCTCTTCAGCCAGACGACCGCCGTACAGCGTTGAAATCTGACTTTCCAGCTTCTGACGGCTGGCGCTGATGGCATCACCTTCCGGAAGGAAGAATGTTACGCCCAGCGCGCGACCACGTGGAATAATCGTCACTTTATGAACCGGATCGTGCTCCGGAACCAGACGACCGATAATGGCGTGGCCGGCTTCGTGATAAGCGGTGGATTCTTTCTGCGCTTCCGTCATCACCATGGAGCGACGTTCCGCACCCATCATAATTTTGTCTTTCGCTTTTTCGAACTCAACCATTGAAACGACACGTTTGTTGCCACGGGCAGCGAACAGTGCAGCTTCGTTCACGAGGTTTGCCAGATCCGCACCGGAGAAGCCAGGCGTACCGCGGGCAATGATTGCCGCATCAATGTCTGGTGACAATGGCACGCGGCGCATATGCACCTTAAGGATTTGTTCACGGCCACGAACATCCGGCAGACCAACAACAACCTGACGGTCAAAACGACCAGGACGCAGCAACGCCGGGTCAAGTACGTCTGGACGGTTAGTCGCGGCGATAACGATGATACCTTCGTTACCTTCAAAGCCATCCATCTCAACCAGCATCTGGTTCAGCGTCTGTTCACGTTCGTCGTGACCACCGCCTAAACCTGCGCCACGCTGGCGGCCGACGGCGTCGATTTCATCAATAAAGATGATGCATGGTGCCGCTTTCTTCGCCTGTTCAAACATATCACGCACGCGAGATGCGCCCACGCCCACGAACATTTCTACGAAGTCAGAACCGGAAATGGTGAAGAAAGGTACTTTCGCTTCGCCTGCGATCGCTTTTGCAAGCAGGGTTTTACCGGTACCCGGAGGGCCAACCATCAGCACGCCTTTCGGGATTTTACCGCCCAGCTTCTGGAAGCGGCTCGGTTCACGAAGATACTCAACCAGTTCAGCAACCTCTTCTTTTGCTTCATCACAGCCTGCGACGTCAGCAAAAGTGGTTTTGATTTGGTCTTCGGTGAGCATACGCGCCTTGCTCTTACCGAACGACATGGCACCTTTGCCACCGCCGCCCTGCATTTGGCGCATAAAGAAGATCCAGACCCCAATCAGCAGCAGCATTGGGAACCAGGAAATGAAGATGGAAGCCAGCAGGCTTGGCTCTTCAGGCGGTTCACCCACAACTTTAACGTTCTTGGTCAGCAGATTATCAAGCAGCTTAGGATCGTTAACGGGGATGTAAGTCGTGTATCGGTTACTATCTTTCTTGGTAACGTTGATTTCACGTCCATTGATACGCGCTTCGCGAACCTGGTCCTGATTAACTTCAGACAGGAAAGTGGAATAATCCACCCTACGGCCGTTTGACTCGCTGGGCCCAAAGCTCTGGAACACAGACATCAGCACAACCGCGATGACCAGCCAGAGTATTAGGTTTTTCGCCATGTCACTCAAGGGATTAACCTCATATTACAACTGTGTTAACAAACAGCGTCAGGGTACTATACTTTGCGCCCGGTCGCTACAATGTACACTTCACGTGAGCGGGCACGAGAAGAGTCCGGCTTACGAACTTTAACGGTCGTAAACAGGGAGCGAATTTCCCGCAGGTATTCATCGAAACCTTCGCCCTGAAACACTTTCACTAGAAAATTACCGCCTGGCGCCAGAACGTCACGGCACATTTCCAGTGCCAGTTCTACTAAATACATAGCGCGAGGAATATCGACTGCCGGTGTCCCGCTCATGTTTGGTGCCATGTCGGACATGACAACCTGCACTTTACTTTCACCAACACGATCCAGCAGAGCCTTAACGACTAATTCATCACGAAAATCGCCCTGAAGGAAGTCCACACCAACGATTGGATCCATAGGTAAAAGATCGCAAGCGATGACTCGCCCCTGATTCCCGATTTGTGTCACAACGTACTGTGACCAGCCTCCGGGAGCAGCACCAAGATCGACAACCGTCATTCCTGGTTTAAAAAGTTTGTCACTTTGCTGTATTTCATCAAGTTTAAACCAGGCACGGGAACGCAACCCCTTTTTCTGTGCCTGAAGGACATATTTATCGCTAAAGTGTT
Organism: Buttiauxella sp.; assembly: GCA_036489025.1. Lineage (GTDB taxonomy): Bacteria > Pseudomonadota > Gammaproteobacteria > Enterobacterales > Enterobacteriaceae > Dryocola. The sequence continues at coordinate 134,515 of DASXGN010000008.1, read as the reverse complement.
CCTGCAGCCAGCGACTGGAGCTGGCAGAACGCTTTTTACCTGTCATCTCAATTTCCAACTTTGTTCATCGTGAGTGGCAGACTGTTAAAAAATCAGCACAGCCGATTTGGCGATACACTGGAGATGGCGGTAGAATGAACCGTTTTCAATCCCAACGTAAGCAAATAATACGATGAATCTGAGTACTAAACAAAAACAGCACCTGAAAGGTCTTGCTCATCCACTCAAGCCAGTAGTCATGCTTGGCAATAATGGTTTGACCGAAGGGGTACTGGCCGAGATTGAACAAGCACTTGAGCACCATGAGTTAATCAAGGTCAAAGTCGCAACGGAAGATCGCGAAACAAAAACCTTGATAGTGGATGCCATTGTGCGGGAAACCGGCGCCTGTAACGTACAGGTCATCGGTAAAACGCTGGTGCTATATCGCCCTTCTAAAGAGCGCAAGATTTCTCTGCCGAAGTAAGCGCAGAGTGTGCAAAATGCCACGCTCTGTTAGTTGATAAAAGGCCGCTATGCGGCCTTTTTCCTTTCTTTACAATACGCAACGCCCGCAATGAGCGTAGCAGATATTATAAATATTCTACTTTCTGGATTTCGAACTCGACGTCGCCGCCTGGCGTGCGGATGACCACCACATCGTCCTCTTCTTTACCCACCAGACCACGGGCAATCGGCGAATTTACAGAAATAAGATTCTGTTTAAAATCAGCCTCATCGTCACCCACAATGCGGTAAGTTTGCTCTTCATCCGTATCCAGGTTCAGCACGGTCACCGTTGAACCGAAAATTACGCGCCCCGTCTTCGGCATTTTGGTGACATCGATAATCTGAGCGTTTGACAGCTTGGCTTCGATATCCTGAATTCGGCCTTCACAAAAACCCTGCTGCTCACGCGCGGCGTGATATTCAGCATTTTCTTTTAAATCACCATGCTCGCGGGCTTCCGCAATGGCAGCAATGATTTGCGGGCGACGAACGGACTTCAGATGGTCCAGCTCTTCACGTAAATTGTCTGCGCCGCGTAAGGTCATCGGAATAGGTTGCATTTGTTATACCTCTTAAAAACTGTCCTGTTCAGCGCTGCTTTTGCCGCAACGGCTGACTTAAGAGCCTGGCCGGGGGGATTTCCCTGGCAACAAATAAAAGAAAACCGACCCGGAGATAGGACCCCAGGCCAGGAACGATTTCAAATTGACACGTATTTTACCCTGGAGTTCCCCGAGGGTCATCGTTTACTTTCCACCGCGATGCACCGTAGTATGGCTGCACGTTTCCAGGTCGTTACCGCGAGATTATGCGATTTTTTAGATTTGTCATTGGATTGACCAGTGCAGTGGTATTGAACGTTCAGGCCGCCAACGTTGAAGAGTACACCTCTCAACTTCCTGCGGGAGCCAATCTGGCGCTGATGGTGCAGAAGGTCGGTGCTCCGGCGCCTTCGATTGACTTCCACAGTCAGCAGATGGCGCTGCCTGCCAGTACGCAAAAAGTGATTACGGCGCTGGCGGCCCTGCTGCAGCTTGGCCCTGATTTTCGCTTTACCACCACCCTCGAAAGCCATGCCCAGATCGGCGACGGTGTGCTAAACGGCGACCTTGTGGCGCGATTCGGCGGCGATCCTACGCTAAAACGCCAGGATATTCGCAATATGGTCGCGGTGCTGAAGAAGTCTGGCGTCCAGCGAATTCAGGGCAACGTCCTGATAGACACCTCGGTTTTCGCCAGCCATGATAAAGCGCCCGGCTGGCCGTGGAACGACATGACCCAGTGCTTCAGCGCGCCTCCCGCAGCCGCCATTGTCGACCGCAACTGTTTCTCTATTTCGCTGTACAGCGCCCCCAAACCTGACGATTTGGCCTTTGTTCGCATTGCTTCCTATTACCCGGTGATCGTGAACAGCCAGGTCAGAACGCTCGCGAAAGGCTCGCCAGATGCTCAATATTGCGAACTGGACGCTGTACCGGGCGATCTTAACCGCTTTACGCTTACCGGATGCCTGACTCAGCGGGCAGATCCGCTGCCGCTAGCCTTCGCCATTCAGGATGGAGCCAGTTACGCAGGGGCAATCCTCAAAGCTGAGCTAAAAGAAGCCGGCATCACCTACAGCGGCACGCTCCTGCGCCAGACGCAGGTGAATACGCCGGGTACGGTCATCGCCAGTAAAGAATCCGCCCCGCTGCACGATCTGCTGAAAATCATGCTCAAAAAATCGGACAACATGATTGCCGATACCGTTTTTCGCACTATCGGTCACAACCGATTCGGCGTGCCGGGCACCTGGCGCGCAGGGGCAGATGCGGTCCGCCAAATCCTCAGCCAAAAGGCCGGCGTTAATTTAGGTAACACAATTGTGGTGGACGGCTCCGGCTTATCCCGCCATAACTTGATTTCGCCTGCCACCATGATGCAGGTGCTGCAATACATTGCGCAGAATGACAGCCAGCTAAACTTTATCTCAATGCTGCCGCTCGCGGGCTACGACGGCTCACTTCAGTATCGGGCCGGTCTCCATCAGGCCGGCGTTGATGGCAAAGTGTCAGCAAAAACAGGCTCCCTGCAGGGCGTTTATAACCTGGCTGGATTCATTACCACCGCCAGCGGTCAGAGAATGGCCTTCGTGCAATATTTATCCGGCTACGCCGTAGAGCCTGCCGATCAACGCAACCGTCGTATCCCATTAGTGCGCTTCGAAAGTCGACTCTATAAGGATATCTACCAGAATAACTAAGCCATGAAACTGCTGATTGTTGAAGACGATTTACTGCTCCAGGAAGGTCTGGCACAGGCGCTGGCGCAGGACGGCTATGCCCTTGATTGTGCCGCAACCGCCGCCGAGGCCGATGCGTTAATACAAAGCGGCGAATATAGCCTGGTTATTCTGGATCTCGGCCTGCCGGATAAAGACGGCGCGACTTTGCTAACTCAGTGGCGCCGCCGCGGGGTGAGCAATCCCGTGCTGATCCTCACGGCCCGCGACGCGCTTGAAGATCGGGTGAAAGGCCTGGATTCCGGCGCGGACGATTATCTGGTTAAACCCTTCGCGCTGGCAGAACTTCAGGCCCGCGCGAGGGCGTTAATCCGCCGCTATCAGGGCCACAGCGACAACCTTTTGCAGCAGGATGACCTGACATTGAATCTGCAAACTCAACAGGTTTTGCTCCAGGAGCAGCCGCTGGAGATCACCCCCAAAGAATTCGCCCTGCTCACTCGATTAATGATGCGTATCGGCCAGACCGTGCATCGTGAAACCCTGCAGCAGGATATTTACAGCTGGCAGGACGATCCAGGTTCCAACACCCTTGAGGTACACATCCATAACCTGCGCCGCAAATTAGGCAAGGACAGGATCAAAACGGTTCGCGGCGTTGGCTACCGCCTGGAAAGCCGAACATGAACAGCATGCGTCGGCGGTTGATGATCCTGCTTGCGTTAATTCTTCTGTTCTTCCAGCTGATCAGCGTCCTGTGGCTCTGGCACGAGAGCCGGGAACAAATCAGCTTTCTGGTCAGCGAAACGCTGTCGGCCAAAACGCGCAACCAGCACGTCGAGAAAGAGATCCGTGAGGCTATAGCTTCGCTGCTGGTGCCATCGCTGGTCATGATTGGCTTTACGCTGTTCTTCTCTTTCTGGGCCATCACCTGGATTACGCGTCCTTTGAACCGCCTGCGTACAAGCCTGGCTAACCGCTCTGCGGATAACCTCTCGCCGCTGCCGATGTATTCGGACATGGAAGAGATGGTGGCCGTGACCACTTCGTTAAACCAGCTTCTGGGCCGCCTGGACCATACTATCCAGCAGGAACGCCTGTTTACCGCCGATGCCGCCCACGAACTGCGCACGCCTCTGGCAGGCCTGCGGCTGCATCTTGAGCTGATGGCAAACTCAGGAAATCCGCAGGCGCCCATGCTGCTGGAAAGAATCGATCGGCTAATGCACACCATCGAACAGCTGTTGATGCTTTCCCGAGCCGGCCAGGCGCTGGCAAGCGGTCATTACATTACCCTGAGCTGGACTCGGGATATCATTGCCCCGCTGAAGATGGAAATGGACGAAATGATGGCGCTGCGCCAGCAGTCCATTGAATGGCCGTTGACCAGCGAGGATTCCGTTCAGGGCGATCCCGTTCTGCTGCGCCTGATGCTTCGCAACCTGCTGGAGAATGCCTCGAGGTACAGTCCTGAAGGCAGCGTGATTACGGTTTCACTCGCGCCGCAGGAGTCAGGCACAAAGTTGATGGTATCGGATCAGGGGCCCGGTATTGACGAAAAGCATCGGGAAACGCTCACCGAACCTTTCCGCCGCATGGATCAGCGCTACGGCGGCAGCGGGCTCGGTTTAAACATCGTCCTGCGAATCGTTCAGCTGCACCACGGAAAACTTTCGCTCGATAACCGCAGCGAATGCAGCGGCCTGAACGCCTGCTGCTGGCTACCCACTCAAATCCAATAAAAAAGGGCCGGAATATCCGGCCCTTTTCACTGTTCTGATTACTTCTGATAAATGATTTCGACACCTTCGTCGTCGTCTTCATCCCAGTCGTCATCCCAGTCATCGTCTTCTTCGGCTTCCGCCGCGTCGAGCTGCTGCTGATGATAATCATCCCACATAAACTCAACTTTCTCAGGTGCCACCGGCACAATCTCGCTGACTTTAGGGTTAGCGATGATGAAGTCCATGACATCCCAGCACAGCGCGTTGACGCCTTCACGATTGACCGCGGAGATAAGGTAGAACTTATCTTCCCAGCCCATCGCGGTAGCAATTTCTTTGGCGCGCGCTTCGGCTTCTTCTTTGTCCATCAGATCGACTTTGTTAAAGACCAGCCAGCGCGGCTTCTCTGCCAGTTTAGCGCTGTATTTCTCCAGCTCGCCGATGATAATGCGGGCATTCTCAACCGGGTCGGATTCGTCAATTGGCGCAATATCCACAAGGTGAAGCAGCACGCGGCAACGCTCAAGGTGCTTAAGGAAACGAATCCCCAAACCTGCGCCATCTGCAGCACCTTCAATCAGGCCTGGAATATCGGCCACGACGAAGCTTTTCTCGTTATCCATGCGCACTACGCCAAGGCTTGGCACCAGCGTAGTAAACGGATAATCGGCGACTTTTGGCTTAGCCGCAGAGACGGAACGAATAAACGTAGATTTACCCGCGTTCGGCAGACCCAGCATGCCCACGTCGGCCAGCAGCATCAGCTCAAGCTGCAGGTCGCGTTTCTCGCCCGGCGTACCCATCGTTTTCTGACGCGGGGTACGGTTCACGGAGGATTTAAAGCGGGTGTTGCCCAGGCCGTGCCAGCCGCCTTTGGCGACCATTAGCTTTTGACCGTGCTGGGTCATATCACCCATCGTCTCGCCGGTGCCCTGATCGATAACGCGCGTGCCTACCGGGACTTTAACCGTGATGTCCTTACCACGTTTACCGGTACAGTCGCGGCTCTGGCCGTTCTGCCCACGCTCAGCGCGGAAAGACTTTTCAAAGCGGTAATCGATCAGCGTATTCAGGTTCTCATCGGCTTCCAGCCAGACGTCGCCGCCGTCACCGCCGTCACCGCCGTCCGGGCCACCCCTTGGGATATATTTTTCTCGACGGAAGCTAACGCAGCCGTTACCGCCATCACCCGCTACGACCAGGATCGTTGCTTCATCAACAAACTTCATTTCACTTCTCCGTAAATCATTCGCCCGAACGTTGTACTGGAATGACAGCTTCGGTTTTGTGCCAGCGTCCCCAAAGACGGTGACCAATGGCGGAATACATTGCGCCCGCAACCACGATAAACGCGCCGAGATAACCGACGAGGTTAAGCAACGGCATGGCGAAGAAATCGGGCCAGGCTAACGCTAATAAATCTGAAAAAAGCAGGGTAAACAAAGGCGTCAGCGTAATAATGGCGCTGACCTGCGCCGCCTGCCACCGCGCCATGGCTTCTGCCAGCGCTCCATAGCCCACCAGGGTATTCAGGCCGCAGAAAATCAAACATGCCAGCTGCCAGCCGCTAAGCTGGAAAACCATATTTAGCTGTGCCAATGGCAGCAGGGCAATAGTACATAAAGTGTACAGCAAAAAGAGGATCTGTTGCGAGGCCAGACGGCGTAATAATACCTTCTGCGCCACGCCATAGGAGACCCACACTGTCGCCGCCAGAACGCCAAAAATCACCCCAAGGGTGTAATCTGTCAGGCGGGTAAAAATCTCGATCAGGCTGGTGTTAAAGAACATCACCAGGCCGCAAAGCAACATAATGGCCCCAACCACCTGCGTACCGCGCATTTTTTCTTTCAGCACGACCACGCTTGCCACCATCATCCCTACGGGAGACAGCTGGCCAATCACCTGAGAAGCCGTTGGGCTCAGGTATTGCAGAGAAGAACTAAACAGCAAGAAGTTACCAAACAGACCGCCGGTGGCAATGGCCAGCAAAACCAGCCAGCGCGGCTTGCGGAAAATATGCAGCGGCGGAAGCTTACCGCGTATCGCCAGGATCGACCCCAGACCGATACTTGCCATAAGAAAACGGTAGAAAACCACCGTGGGTGGTTCCATCACCGTCAGCACCTGCTTCATTGCTATCGGCAAGGCTCCCCAGCAAACAGCCGTGGTGAGCGCCAATAAAATGCCAATACCCGCCTGCTGTTTCATACTGAAGTTCTCTGGTACTTCATGAGTTTACCGGCCGCAGAATGTAAAAAGCCCCGCAACGTGTTGCGGGGCTTCAATCCGTTACCGGGACGCGAAAAACTTATTCAGCAACGATGCTGATGAACTTACGGTTTTTCGGGCCTTTAACTTCGAACTTAACTTTACCGTCAGTCAAAGCGAACAGAGTGTGATCTTTGCCGCAACCTACGTTGCTGCCAGCGTGGAATTTAGTACCACGTTGACGAACGATAATGCTGCCAGCCAGAACTGCTTCACCGCCGAAACGTTTTACGCCCAGACGTTTAGCTTCGGAATCGCGACCGTTACGAGTTGAGCCGCCAGCCTTTTTATGTGCCATTTAATCTGCTCCTCTGTATTAAGCGCTGATGCCAGTGATTTTAACATCAGTGAACCACTGACGATGGCCTTGCTGCTTACGATAGTGTTTACGACGACGAAACTTAACAATCTTAATTTTCTCGCCACGACCGTGAGCAACAACTTCAGCTTTGATAACGCCGCCATCAACGAAAGGAACGCCGATTTTGACTTCTTCACCGTTAGCGATCATCAGAACTTCAGCGAACTCAACAGTTTCGCCAGTTGCGATGTCCAGCTTTTCCAGGCGAACGGTCTGACCTTCGCTTACTCGGTGTTGTTTACCACCACTTTGGAAAACCGCGTACATATAAAACTCCGCTTTCCGCACACACCTTACATTGGTTTCAGGTGGCGCTATAAATATTCACAATAGGGCGCGAATATTACGCAAACGTGGAGCATTTGACAAGCCCGATTGTGCATACGCGTAGAAAAAAAACCCAACGTCACAGACAACGTTTATCTGCCTCGTTTTTTCAGTACAATCTGTACTACATTATCCTCCTCTACCTCCACGTTATTGCATAACAACACGTGGTAAACAGGACTGTAAGCCAGACTTTTGCGATGAATTTAGAAAAAATTAATGAGTTAACCGCGCAAGATATGGCGGGTGTCAACGCGGTCATCCTTGAACAGCTGAATTCAGATGTCCAATTGATCAACCAGTTAGGCTATTACATCGTGAGCGGCGGCGGGAAACGCATTCGCCCGATGATCGCTGTACTTGCCGCACGTGCGCTGGGCTATCAGGGCAACGCTCACGTCAATATTGCGGCACTGATCGAATTTATTCATACCGCTACCCTGCTTCATGACGACGTCGTGGACGAATCGGACATGCGTCGCGGTAAAGCAACCGCCAATGCGGCTTTCGGCAACGCGGCAAGCGTGCTGGTCGGCGACTTCATTTATACCCGAGCCTTCCAGATGATGACGAAGCTCGGCTCGCTGAAAGTCCTGGAAGTGATGTCCGAAGCGGTCAACGTCATTGCTGAAGGTGAAGTCCTCCAACTGATGAACTGCAACGACCCGGACATCACCGAAGAAAGCTACATGCGCGTCATTTACAGCAAAACGGCCCGTCTGTTCGAAGCAGCATCGCAGTGCTCGGGCATTCTTGCCGATGCAACCGCTGAGCAAGAGCAAGGCCTGCAGGATTATGGCCGCTATCTGGGCACCGCTTTCCAGCTGATTGACGACCTTCTCGACTACAGTTCCGACGGCCAAACGCTGGGCAAAAACGTAGGGGATGACCTGAACGAAGGCAAACCAACGCTACCTCTTTTGCACGCCATGCGAAACGGCACGCCAGACCAGGCACAGATGATTCGTGGCGCTATTGAGCAGGGCAACGGCCGCCATCTTCTGCAGCCGGTTCTCGACGCCATGGCCGCCTGCGGCTCGCTGGAATGGACACGAGCGCGTGCAGAGCAAGAGGCCGACAAAGCCATTGAGGCCCTCGCCGTGCTTCCCCCGGGCGAACATAAAGAAGCTTTAATCGCGCTGGCTCATATGGCCGTACAGCGCGACCGATAACTCGCTTTGCGCGCAAATTCATCGCGCGCAAAGTTTCCAATAAATCAAATTACCAACACCGAACAGAGCTAATCCTACCCACAATCTACCCGTTACATCCTTGTTTCATACCACTTTGTGTAATAAAACACATTTCTAAACATTCTCGCCGATTACTGGAATCTTTTGAATTATTTCATGCTATAAACTCCAGATAAAATCAACACACACCAGGAATCAAAGCGGTAGTAGGGAGAAATAATGGATAACAAACAGGCTGACTGGCACCCTGCCGATATCGTTGCAGGATTGCGAAAAAGAGGAACATCTCTGGCGGCAGAATCACGTAAAGCAGGGCTTAATTCATCCACGCTGGCCAACGCCCTTACCCGGCCATGGCCCAAAGGAGAACTGATAATTGCACAGGCGATGGATATCCCGGCATGGGTCATCTGGCCTTCGCGCTATTACGATCCCGTCACAAACGAGCTGATCGACCGCTCGCTGCTGATGCGCAAAAAGTAGCGACCGACAGAAAGCAAAAACCCCGCCGAGGCGGGGTTTTCTTAATGGTTGAAGCTGACCGATAAGCCGCGTTCTTTTGAGAATAGCGTCGTGGGCAGTCATTCATCTTTCTTGCTGACTCTAAAAGCAAAAACCCCGCCTAAGCGGGGTTTTCTTAATAGTTGAAGCTGACCGATAAGCCGGGTTCTGTCGTGGACAGTCATTCATCTAGGCCAGCAATCGCTCACTGGCTCAAGCAGCCTACCCGGGTTCAGTACGGGCCGTACCTTGTGAACCCCTATTTGGCCTTGCTCCGGGTGGAGTTTACCGTGCCACGAACTGTTACCAGTCGCGCGGTGCGCTCTTACCGCACCCTTTCACCCTTACCTGATCCCGCTTGCGCGGGCCATCGGCGGTTTGCTCTCTGTTGCACTGGTCGTGGGTTACCCCCCCAGGCGTTACCTGGCACCCTGCCCTATGGAGCCCGGACTTTCCTCCCCTCCGCCCGTCTCCCCCGAAGAGGACGACGACGAAGCGGCGACTGTCTGGTCAGCTTCGGCGCGCAGTATAGTGGGTTTGCTGTCCCATGTCACGCTGACTTAACCTGCCATCCGCATGCCTATTGCCACGGTGGCGGCCACGTCCCGCGACGCACGATAAATATTGTCATAGGCATCCCGCATCGCCTCTTCAAGAGAACCAATGTTGTGCAACACGCTGAATACGGCATCGATGCCGTGCCGATGAACCACGGCAACATCCCGGGTTAGCGATCCGGCAATGCCGATAACGGGTTTATGATACTTTTTGGCCACGGCAGCCACGCCAACAGGAACCTTACCGTGAACGCTCTGGCTATCCATCCGTCCCTCGCCCGTCACCACCAGCGAGCAATCATGAATATGTGTTTCGAGATTCAGCGCCTCGGTCACAATCTCAACGCCGCGGCGTAACTCCGCGCCCAAAAAAGCCATTAGTGCCGCCCCCATACCTCCGGCGGCACCCGCTCCCGACACATATTTTACGTCAACGAATAGATACTTTTTAATGACGTCGGCAAAGTGGGCCAGATTGCTGTCCAGTTCGGCGACCATGATTTCATCCGCCCCTTTTTGCGGACCAAAAATGCGGGAGGCGCCGCTGACGCCGATAAGCGGGTTCGTCACATCACACGCAACGCTTATGACGCAGCTTTTCAGACGAGCATCCAGCCCCGACATATCAATCTGGCTCAGGCTCAGCAAACTTCCGCCGCCCCGGCTTATCTCCCGGCCATTAGCATCCGTCAGCTTCACCCCCAGCGCCTGCAGCATTCCTGCCCCGCCGTCATTGGTCGCGCTGCCGCCGATGCCAAGAATGATGTTTTGCGCGCCGTTATCCAAAGCCTGAAGAATCAGCTCGCCGGTACCATAAGAAGTGGTCACAAGTGGATTGCGCTTTTCGACGGGAACAAGCGCCAGGCCGCTGGCCTCGGCCATTTCAATAAATGAAGTCTTGCCGTCGCCGGACATTCCCCAGCAGGCTTTAACCGGCTCGCCCAGCGGGCCCGTTACGGTTACGCTCACCTTCGTACCTTGTGTAGCGCCGATCATAGCATCAACCGTGCCCTCCCCGCCGTCAGCAAACGGGACGGAAACATACTCGGCATCAGGAAATATTTCCCGGAAGCCCTGCTCCATTGCCTGCGCCACTTCTATAGCCGTCAGGCTCTCTTTATACGAGTCGGGGGCAATAACGATTTTCATAGTCTATCCGCGCCTGGTCAGGCCTGAGAAAAACAGGGCACCGGAGGGCGCCCTTCTCACTACTTAGCGACTTCAACCTTCGCCAGTTTTTCGTAGTAGCAGGCGATCGCACTGTGATCGTCATTGCCGTGACCGTCGGCACGCAGCGCCTGCATCATTTCCATCACGGCGGCCGTCAGCGGCAGCTGGGCCCCTACGCCGTGAGAAGTATCCAGCGCGTTCGCCAGATCCTTAATGTGCAGATCGATCCTGAAACCAGGTTTAAAGTTGCGATCCATCACCATCGGTGCTTTAGCTTCAAGTACGGTACTGCCAGCCAGACCACCGCGAATAGCCTGGAATACCAAATCAGGATTCACACCGGCTTTGGTCGCCAGCACCAGCGCCTCGGACATAGCCGCGATATTTAGCGCGACAATCACCTGGTTGGCTAATTTAGTCACGTTGCCTGCACCGATATCACCGGTGTGAACGACGGATCCCGCCATCGTTTTCAGCAGATCGTAATACTTATCGAAGATCGCTTTATCGCCGCCAACCATCACGGACAGCGTGCCATCGATAGCTTTCGGCTCGCCGCCGCTTACCGGCGCATCCAGCATATCAATACCTTTAGCCTTAAGCGCCTCGCTGATTTCACGGCTGGCCAGCGGGGCGATAGAACTCATATCGATAACCACCGTACCCGGCTTAGCTCCTGCAATAATGCCATTTTCGCCGAGAGCAACTTCCTTAACGTGCGGAGAATTTGGCAGCATGGTGATAATCACCTCGCACTGCTCGGCAATGTCTTTCGGCGTTGCCGCGGTTTCTGCTCCGGCGGCAATAACTTCGGCTATCACTTCGGCATTCCTGTCGGCAACCACCAGTGAGTAACCGGCCTTAATGAGGTTTTTACTCATTGGCTTACCCATGATACCAAGGCCAATAAAACCAACTTTCAGCGTCATAATTCAGTCTCTCTGTGCAAATTGTGGTTATTTTTTAAAAGAATCCGCAAGTTTCTGCGTCGCGGAGCGGAAGCATCCTAAATCACTCCCGACGGCCACAAAGGTGGCTCCCCATTCCATATAGCGGCGCGCATCGGCTTCAACCGGGGCGAGGATGCCCGCAGGTTTGCCGTGTGCTTTTGCCCGGGTAAAAATATGCTGAATGCAGCGCTGTACTTCCGGATGGGAGGCATTGCCCAAATGGCCGAGCGCCGCAGCGAGATCGCTCGGCCCCACGAAAATGCCGTCTACACCGTCAGTTGCCGCAATGGCATCCACGTTATCCACGCCCTGCTGGCTTTCAATCTGGACGAGGAGGGTGATGTTCTGATTAGCCTTAGCAAAATAGTCCGGCACGGTGCCAAACATATTGGCCCGATGGGAAACAGACACGCCGCGAATCCCTTCCGGCGGATAGCGAGTCGAAGATACTGCCAGGGCCGCTTCCGGCTGAGTTTCCACAAATGGAATAAGGAAGTTATAGAAGCCGATATCCAACAGGCGTTTGATGATCGCCGGGTCATTCGTCGGCGCACGCACGACAGCCGCGCTTTCGCTCCCTTTCAGGGCCATCAGCTGCGGAATAAAAGTGCTGATATCATTCGGCGCATGCTCACCGTCCAGCACAATCCAGTCAAACCCGGCCAGACCTAACACCTCGGTACTGATCGGGTTGGCCAGCGCGGACCAGCAGCCGATTTGCAACTGCCGGGCCGCCAGAGCAGCCTTGAACTTATTCGGGAATACGTTGTTATTCATGATCTTTACCTTAAGTTTTTCGTTGCTTACTTTTGCAATAAAAATAACTGGCTGTTTTAATAGCGGCGGTAATTTATATTCCCTGGCTTTTCTCAAAAAGACTTAAGGTTCGCAAGGTTTTTTATTAATAGTCTTAACACCGTACTAATAACGCTCCAGATAAATGCCGATGAAATTAACATTCAGAGACGAGCAATCGCAAAACAGTATAGCTATCCTGCGTCCGCCGGGCATTATGCTTATGCCCAACATATGATATCTAAAACATCATTTTGCTAGTCATACGCACATGTTCGTGGGGCATATTGCACAGATTTACGCATTGCCCTGCTGGCCAGCACGGGCCCCGTCCGAGGTAGTGATCTACGTCACAATTTTATTTTTATCGACCTGACATTCTCTCATTCGGCAATGATTTCCCGTACTCAATTTATTTAACTTTCTCACAAGCAATAAATAGCGCGACAAATAATAAATTATCTTTCTGGAGAGACGTGGACAATGGCAGAGATCGATATTAGACGGCATTCGCCAGCGGCTTTTTATATTAAAGTTCATGACACTGACAACGTTGCAATTATTGTCAACGATGAGGGGCTGAAAGCGGGCGCTCAGTTTCCGGACGGGCTGACGTTAATTGAACACATCCCGCAGGGCCATAAGGTCGCGCTGGTTGATATTCCTGCCCACGGCGAAATCATCCGCTACGGCGAAACAATTGGCTACGCGGTACGCGACATCCCGTGCGGCAGCTGGATTGACGAATCTCTGGTCGAGCTGCCGAAAGCGCCGCCGCTGCACACGCTGCCGCTGGCAACAAAAGTGCCTGAGCCGCTGCCCGCCCTTGAAGGCTATACCTTTGAAGGCTACAAAAACCCGGACGGCAGCGTGGGTACCAAGAACCTGCTCGGTATCACAACCAGCGTGCATTGCGTTGCTGGCGTGGTGGACTACGTAATAAAAATTATTGAACGCGACCTGCTGCCGCGCTATCCGAACGTTGACGGCGTCGTCGGTCTCAATCACCTCTACGGCTGCGGCGTGGCGATCAATGCCCCGGCAGCGGTGATCCCCATTCGCACCATTCACAACATTGCCCTCAACCCCAATTTTGGCGGCGAAGTGATGGTTATCGGGCTGGGCTGCGAGAAGCTCCAGCCGGAACGGCTGCTCGAAGGCACCGAAGACGTGCAGCCCATCCCCGTAGGCGAGGCCAGCATTGTTCGCCTGCAGGATGAGCAGCACGTCGGCTTTCAATCGATGGTTGACGATATTTTGCAGGTTGCCCAACGTCACCTGGAAAAACTCAATCAGCGCCAGCGAGAAACCTGTCCGGCCTCCGAGCTTGTCGTCGGCATGCAGTGCGGCGGCAGCGATGCCTTCTCCGGCGTAACCGCCAACCCCGCCGTCGGGTACGCCTCGGATCTGCTGGTACGCTGCGGCGCAACCGTCATGTTCTCTGAGGTGACCGAAGTCCGTGACGCCATCCACCTGTTGACACCGCGCGCGCTCAACGAAGAAGTTGGCAAACGCCTGCTTGAAGAGATGGAATGGTACGACAACTATCTGGACATGGGGAAAACCGACCGCAGCGCCAACCCTTCACCGGGGAATAAAAAAGGCGGCCTGGCAAACGTCGTCGAAAAAGCCCTCGGTTCTATTGCTAAATCCGGTCAGAGCGCAATCGTAGAAGTGCTTTCCCCCGGTCAGCGCCCTACCCGTCGCGGCCTGATTTACGCCGCGACCCCGGCCAGCGACTTTGTCTGCGGCACGCAGCAGGTGGCCTCCGGCATTACCGTTCAGGTGTTCACCACCGGGCGCGGTACGCCATACGGTCTGCTGGCCGTGCCGGTCATAAAAATGGCGACCCGAACCGCCCTGGCAAACCGCTGGTTCGATTTAATGGACATCAACGCGGGCACTATCGCGACCGGAGAAGAAACCATCGCCGACGTCGGCTGGAAGCTGTTTAGCTTTATTCTCGACGTGGCCAGCGGCCGAAAACAAACCTTCTCTGACCAGTGGGGGCTGCACAACCAGCTTGCGGTCTTTAACCCGGCACCGGTTACCTGACTCCTCCTGCCACCACAGCCAGGCGGGAGCTTTGTGCCCGCCTGTTGCTCGCCTCCCGCAGGCTCAGCTCTCTCCAATTGTCTGATAGACCACGTACTCAAGCAGCTGCCGATAGGTGTCCAGAGTCAGAACATCGCTCTCCAGCTCAAGACGATTAATCAGCGTCGCAATCACATCCTTATTTGACAGCGTTTTGCCGGACATGAGTATTTCCAGCACCACGCTGCCCATTTGCCATGAAGCATCCGCAGCCGAAAACTCCGCGGGAATAATATGATTATCTTGCTGCCTGATATGATTAACCGAATCTAAAACCATTCTATTTCCTCTTGATTGACATTAATTATTCAACGCGACAACGCGTTCGCAAAATATTACCTGAAAGAAAAGTAGAAGATATTTAAGAAACCGCAAGCTGAAAGGATTTAGCCAAGCACGCCGCCCGTCAAAAACATTAACAAACCAGAACAAAAAGAAGATCAAACACCCGGTTTCGTATCCGCCTGTAAAGTTTCAGATTCAATTTTATCTCTATAAAAACCGTCATTAATGAAGCCAATTCATTACTTTGCCCCTCTATCGGGAGTAGAAACCTCACGAAACCATTAAGGTCTGCTGATGATTTAGATCAATTTTTCCCCTGGCTTCGATGAAATGTTATTAGCTTCAAATTCGATCAAAAGATCCCCTTCACGACGATATATCTTTAAATATCTTTTTGAAAAACAAGAATATTGTTAAAATACCATAAAAAAGTGATCATTTTCAATAGCTTATAACATTACGATGATCTACGCTATAGGCTGTAACTCAACAAGGCCCCGGAAAACACCTGACAGAAGCCGTCGGCATTTACGCATTGCAAAACGATCTGCAGATATCCTCCGCAACCCACGATATATTATTCATCGAGGAAGCTTTCGTTTATTAATTGCCAGATAACAGCAGCATGGAGATGTATATGAAATGGACTGTAATAGACTCATTAATAAGTCCCTCCACGGGAACGGCCTTCTCCTGTATTATTTCTTGTCGGGAACTTAAGCTGATGCTCTGGTATAAATCCTCGCGTTTGATGATGCCCGGAGATGAAATCATCACCAGCGACCTGGGCGTATTTATAAACGGGCAGATAAGCCAGCTGACAATGTGCAATATTATCCCTTTCAGCGCCTCGCTCTGGCAGACCATGCTGGCCCAGTCCGAGTGCCCCGGTAACGCCGATGTGAAACCCGCCCGGTGTGACTTTGAGGGTGAATGCCATTTGCAGAAGTGCCCATTTGGGCTGGAGAAATACCTGCCGTCTCTGTTTCCGTGAAGAAAAGAAAGGCTCGGTTAAATCAGTGCAGGTGAACTACGCTCAGCGCCAGAAGTGACGGTCGCCGAGCGCAATAAGCAGCGTTACTCTTCAACAACCACGACATCAATACCGCCCTTACGCAGGCCGTTCAGGCTTTCGGCTGGAATGCCGCTGTCGGTAATGACCATATGAATTCGCTGAGTGTCGATAATTTTATGCAGGCTTGAGCGATTAAATTTACTGGAATCGGTCACTACAATAATGCGTTCGGCAACCTCACACATCCGACGGTTTAAGCGCGCTTCATCTTCATTGTGCGTGCTCACGCCCCGTTCAAGATCGATGGCATCCACGCCCAGGAACAGCATATCGAAGTGATAATTCTGCAAAGACTGATCGGCCCGATCGCCGTAAAAAGACAGGGACTGCCGTCGCAGATGCCCACCCGTCATTAGCAGCTCCACGCCTTCTGCTTCTAATAGCGCATTTGCCACATTCATGCCGTTGGTCATCGCAATAACATCTTTATGGCTGCGCAGCAGCCGGGCGATTTCGAAAGTCGTCGTCCCCGAATCCAGGATGATCCGATCGCCGGGCTGAATAAGATCGGCGGCAGCGCGCGCAATGCTGCGTTTGAGCGAGGTGTTCAGCGAGCTTTTATCTTCCACCGTGGGTTCTACCGCAGGCGTACCCGCATCGCAAACCAGCGCGCCACCGTAGGCTCGCACGGCAATGCCCTGCTTTTCAAGGAACGCCAGATCGTTGCGGATCGTGACCGTTGAAACACCAAAATATACAGATAAATCATTAACCTGAACACTTCCCTGCTGGCGGAGACGTTGAATAATCTGCTCGCGCCTTTCGCTTGTCCCCGTAATACGCTTGTCCATTGCCGACTCGGTGTTGCTCATAAAAGATCCTTTCATAAACCTTTCGTTTCATTTCGCTTTGCCTATTAACTCCTTTCTTTTGCAAGAAAGCAAGCCTTTACCGCCGGGCGATACCTCGCTTGAGCGGTGTCAAATAGCCTTTCATTATGTTTCTTTTGCGAAACAGATCGCAATTCTATTATCTTTCGTTTTGTTTTTATTACACGATGAATCAGTATTGAATGAAACGAATCGAAAGAAAAAGCACAACCCAACCGATACGGAGAGGAAAGTGAAACACTTAACCGAGTTTGTGGCAGACCATAAACAGGATTCACGCCGTGGGATTTTCGCCGTTTGTTCCGCCCATCCCTTAGTTCTCGAAGCGGCCCTGCGTCACGCCCGGGACGCGCAGTCTTCCTTATTAATAGAAGCCACATCCAATCAGGTTGACCAGCACGGCGGCTATACCGGCATGACGCCGACCGACTTCCGCAGTTTTGTTGAGAAGCTGGCGCGCGATAACCACTTTCCCTGTGACAGTTTAATGCTTGGCGGCGACCATCTCGGCCCTAACCGCTGGCAAAAATCTCCCGCAGAGGAAGCCATGCGGCAGGCAGAAGAGCTGATTCGCAGCTATGTCGCGGCCGGGTTTAAGAAAATCCACCTTGATTGCAGCATGTCCTGCGCTGACGATCCGCTGCCGCTAACCGACAGCGTCGTAGCCACAAGGGCCGCCAGGCTTGCCCATATCGCAGAGCAGACGTGTATCGCCCGTTTCGGCAAATCCGACCTGGTGTATATCATCGGCACCGAAGTCCCCGTGCCCGGCGGCGCACACGAAACGCTTTCTGAACTGGCGGTGACCACGCCTCAGGCCGCGAAGAACACGCTGGAAGCCCATCGTCACGCATTCGAACAGCAGGGATTGAGCGCCATCTGGCCGCGTATTATTGGCCTTGTCGTCCAGCCGGGGGTCGAGTTCGATCACGCCAACGTCATAGATTACGAGCCGGAGAAATCACGCGCCTTAAGCAAGATGATCGAGGCGTTCGACACGCTGGTATTTGAAGCACACTCCACCGACTATCAGACACCGCAGGCTTTACAGCAGCTTGTGGAAAACCACTTTTCGATTTTAAAAGTAGGTCCGGCGCTCACTTTCGCCCTGCGTGAAGCGCTCTTTTCACTGGCCGCAATTGAGCACGAACTCCGACCGGCTCATCTCTGTTCGGGCCTGCGGGACGTGCTTGAAAGCGTCATGCTCGATCATCCTGAACACTGGCAGCAGCACTACCACGGCAGCGACGGGGCCTGCCGCCTGGCGCGCGGATACAGCTACTCGGACCGCGTGCGCTACTACTGGCCCGATCGAGATATTGATGCAGCCTATTCCAGGCTAGTTAAAAATTTGGCGAGTGAATCGATTCCTCTGCCGTTGATCAGTCAGTATCTCCCGCTTCAATACGCTAAGGTCCGTGCAGGTTCACTGGCAGCGACGCCGCACGAACTCATTATCAACCATATCCAGGACGTGCTGCGTCAGTATCATGCCGCCTGCATTGGCTCACTGCTGTCCCATTAACGCAATGATAATAAGGAAAAAAACATGCCAAACATTGTCTTAAGCCGCATTGATGAGCGCCTGATCCACGGTCAGGTGGGCGTGCAGTGGGTCGGGTTCGCAGGCGCGAATCTGGTCCTCGTCGCCAATGACGAGGTCGCCGAAGACCCGGTCCAGCAAAACCTGATGGAAATGGTGCTGGCTGAAGGTATTGCCGTGCGCTTCTGGCCGCTGCAAAAAGTCATCGACAACATCAACCGGGCGGCGGATCGCCAGAAAATTCTGCTGGTCTGCAAAAATCCACAGGACTTTCTGACGCTGGTCACCGGAGAAGTCCCGGTTGACCGCATCAACGTCGGCAACATGCACTACGCCGAAGGTAAAAAACAAATCGCCAAAACCGTCTCCGTGGACGAGCAGGACATTACCGCGTTTAACGGCCTGAAAGCGGCCGGCGTGGCGTGTTTTGTTCAGGGTGTACCGACGGAAACGGCTCAGGATCTCTACAAACTTCTCTGAGGTATTGTTTATGGAAATTAGCTTATTACAAGCTCTTGCATTGGGCATCCTGGCCTTCATTGCCGGTCTGGACATGTTCAATGGACTGACACATATGCACCGCCCGGTGGTGCTCGGCCCGCTGGTCGGCCTGATTCTTGGCGATCTGCACACCGGTATTCTCACCGGCGGGACGCTGGAGCTGGTCTGGATGGGGCTGGCCCCGCTGGCTGGTGCCCAGCCGCCTAACGTCATTATCGGCACTATTGTCGGTACGACCTTCGCCATCACTACCGGCGTTAAGCCAGAAGTCGCCGTGGGGGTTGCGGTTCCCTTCGCCGTTGCCGTTCAAATGGGCATTACCTTCCTGTTCTCCATCATGTCGGGGGTCATGGCCCGCTGCGACCGAATGGCTGCAAACGCAGATACCAAAGGTATCGAGCGAGTCAACTACCTCGCCCTGCTGGCGCTGGGGGTTTTCTACTTCCTGTGCGCCTTTCTGCCGATTTATTTCGGCGCAGAACATGCAAAAACGGCTATCGATGTCCTTCCGGCTCGTTTGATTGACGGGCTGGGCGTCGCAGGCGGCATCATGCCGGCCATCGGCTTCGCCGTGCTGTTGAAAATCATGATGAAGAACGTTTACATCCCCTATTTCATTCTCGGTTTTGTGGCCGCCGCCTGGCTCAAGCTGCCGGTGCTGGCTATCGCCGCCGCCGCGCTGGCGATGGCGCTGATTGATTTCGTACGCAAAGACCCGGCTCCACAACAGCCTTCCCACGAAAAGCTTGAGGAATTCGAAGATGGCATCTGATACCCAAACGCTGCCGCAGACTGGCGAAGCGGCAACCCTCCTCGGCGAGGGGAACGACAACATTTATGAAGATCAAAAGATTGGCGCAGAGCTGACCAAACGGGATATCAACCGCGTTGCCTGGCGTTCCATGCTGCTGCAGGCCTCATTCAACTATGAACGTATGCAGGCTTCGGGCTGGCTTTACGGCCTGCTACCCGCGCTGAAAAAGATCCACACCAACAAGCGGGATCTGGCACGCGCCATGAAAGGCCACATGGGCTTCTTCAACACCCACCCGTTCCTCGTTACCTTCGTGATCGGCATTATTCTGGCGATGGAGCGCTCCAAGCAGGATGTGAACAGCATCCAGAGCACGAAAATCGCCGTGGGCGCACCGCTGGGCGGCATTGGCGACGCCATGTTCTGGCTGACTTTACTGCCAATCTGCGGGGGTATCGGCGCAAGCCTTGCGCTACAGGGTTCGATTCTCGGCGCGATTGTCTTCATCGTGATGTTCAACGTTGTGCATCTCGGCCTGCGCTTTGGGCTGGCGCATTACGCCTACCGCATGGGCGTGGCGGCTATTCCGCTGATAAAAGCCAATACGCGCAAAGTCGGCCACGCGGCCTCCATCGTTGGGATGACGGTCATCGGCGCGCTGGTTGCAACCTACGTCCGGCTGGCGACCACGCTTGAAATCACCGCAGGCGATGCGGTCGTCAAGCTGCAAACCGACGTTATCGACAAGCTGATGCCCGCGTTTTTACCGCTGGTCTACACCCTGGCCATGTACTGGCTGGTACGCCGGGGATGGAGCCCGCTGCGCCTGATTGGCATCACCGTGGTATTGGGCGTTGTCGGCAAATTCTGCCACTTCCTTTAAGCAGGAGAGCACATGCTAAGCATTATTCTCAGCGGCCACGGCGGCTTCGCAAGCGGGCTTGAACAGGCGATGAAGCAGATTCTGGGCGAGCAGCCACAGGTTATCGCCATCGACTTCCCGGAAAGCTCGACCACCGCCCTGCTGACCCGCCAGTTTGAAGAAGCCATCGCCAGGCTGGATGAAACGGAAGGGCTGATATTCCTGACCGACCTGCTGGGAGGCACGCCGTTCCGCGTCGCTTCGACGCTGGCGATGCAAAAGCCTGGCCGGGAGGTGGTTACCGGCATCAATCTTCAGCTCCTGCTGGAAATGGTGCTGGAGCGCGAGGGGCTGAACAGCAGGGAGTTTCGCCTGATGGCGCTGGAATGCGGCCACCGGGGGCTAACCAGCCTGGTTGACGAAATGGGGCGACACCGGGAAACCGAAGCGGTTGGGGAAGGCATATGACAACGCTGCTGCGGGCACGGCGGGTTCTGGGAGAGCAAGGCTGGCTGGATGACCACCAGCTGCGCATCGAGGGCGATACTCTCGTCGCCGTTGAGCCCATTCCCGCGGGCGTAACAGCCAGGGATGCGGAACTGTTATGCCCGGCCTACATCGACATTCATGTCCACGGCGGCAGCGGCGTGGACGTCATGGATGACGAGCCCGGCGTGCTGGACAAGCTGGCGCTGCATAAAGCTCGCGAAGGCGTCGGCAGCTGGCTGCCAACCATCGTGACGGCTCCGCAGCAGGATATTGAAAACGCGCTGAGACGCATCGCCCACCGCACCCTGAACGGCGGGCCGGGCGCGACAGTTTTGGGCAGCTATCTTGAAGGACCGTATTTCACTGCGCAGAACAAAGGGGCGCATCCGCCGGAGCTGTTTCAGGAGCTGAACCTCAACCAGCTCGACAGGCTGATAGATATTTCACAAAACACTCTGCGGGTCGTGGCCCTGGCACCGGAAAAAACCGCGGCCATAGCGGCGATAAAGCATCTGAAAAACCGTGGCCTGCGCGTCATGCTGGGCCACAGTGCGGCAGATTTTGAGCAAACTCGCCTCGCTTTTGCTGCCGGTGCCGACGGACTGGTGCACTGTTTCAACGGCATGACAGGCCTGCATCATCGCCAGCCGGGCATGGTGGGCGCAGGGTTAACGGATAAACGAGCCTGGCTGGAGCTGATTGCCGACGGCCATCACGTTCACCCGGCGGTCATGCACCTGAGCTGCACCTGCGCCGGATCGCGGATAATTTTAATCACCGATGCGATGCGCGCGGCCGGGATGCCTGATGGTCTGTACGACATCTGCGGCTATGAGGTCACGATGCAAAACGGCGTGGTGAAAACCGCCAGCGGCGGGCTGGCGGGCAGCACGCTTGCGCTTGATGCCGCAGTGCGTAACCTGGTCAACGCCGTGGGCATTCCGCCTGAAGATGCCATTCCAATGGCTTCGCTCCACCCGGCAAAAATGCTCGGCCTTGAGCATACGCTGGGAACGCTGGCGGCGGGCAAAAGAGCCAACGTAACAGAACTCGATAGCCAGCTTCATGTGCAAAACAACTGGGTTTCTGGCCGGGCTGTCCCCCTTTAGCCTTTCACTCCGTTGAATCCGGCCTGCGGTTTGCTCCGCCGCAGACCTTTCTTTTCCTTTCGAGTTCTGTATCAAATATAAAACCAAATCTTCACGTCCAAAATAAAATCAATAAGTTGCCATAAATCGTTCGATTCAGCGATCACAGTTTTCGTTTTATTTCCTTTCGTTAATTGACCTTTCGTTTTCTTTTCTATAAATTTTAAGTCAGGCATAAAGTTGAGTAAGCGAAACAAAACGAAAGGGTGCCATGTTCTGCTTTGTGCTACCTCTTCAAAATGCACCACTAAGGACTGAGTCATGAGCGAAACACTAATGGCCGCCTCGGGCGGCACGTCAACCTGGACCGAAAAAGAGATCCGCCAGCAGCCAGCCAGCTGGATACACCTGCTGAAAAACATGGCGAACCTGCGCCAGCAAATAGATGCCTTTCTCGCCCCGCTTCTGCAAGACCCTCAGCTAAAGATCGTTCTGACGGGCGCAGGTACCTCCGCCTTTATCGGCGATATCATTGCGCCGTGGCTCTCTCACCATAGCGGCAAAAACTTCGTGGCCGTTCCAACAACCGATCTGGTGACCAACCCTGCTGACTATCTTTATTCGGGGCAGCCGACGCTGCTGGTCTCCTTTGCCCGCTCCGGCAACAGCCCTGAAAGCGTCGCCGCCGTTGAGCTAGCCAACCAAATCGTAAAAAACTGCCATCACCTGGCGGTGACCTGCAACGAAGCCGGCAGCCTGTACAAAAACGCGCTGCGCGACGAACGCTCGCTGGCTCTTCTGATGCCCGCTGAAACTCACGATCGCGGTTTCGCTATGACCAGCAGCATTACCACCATGATGGCGGGCTGCCTTGCAGCCTTTGCAGGGGATGTGATTAATGCCGACACCTTCCAGGCCGTCGCTTCCCGCTGCACGGAAATTCTCGCTTCACAGGGCGACTTCAAAAAAGGTGTATTTGGCGACCTGAAAGTTAAACGCGTCGTCTATCTCGGCAGCGGAGGCCTGCAGGGCGTCGCTCGTGAATCGGCACTTAAAGTGCTGGAGCTGACCGCCGGGAAAATAGCCGCCTTTTATGACTCCCCGACCGGCTTTCGTCACGGGCCAAAGTCGCTGGTGGATAGCGAAACGCTGATCGTCGTGATGGTTTCCAGCCAGCCTTACACCCGTCAGTACGATCTCGACCTGCTCGCTGAACTGCGTCGCGATGCGCAAGCCCTGCGCGTGGTCGCTATTGCCGCCGAAAGCAGCCCGGAAATCGCGGCTGGCCCACATATTTTGCTACCCGCCTCCCGTGAGTTTCTCGACGTTGAGCAGGCTTTCTGCTTCCTGATGTACGCCCAGATTTTTGCCCTGAGTGAATCAATCAAAGCGGGCATCACTCCCGACACGCCGTCCGCCAGCGGCACGGTAAACCGGGTTGTGAAAGGCGTCGTCATCCACCCGTGGAAAGGCTAAGAGGAAAATAAAATGAGCATTATTTCCACCAAATATCTGCTTCAGGATGCGCAGGCCAAAGGATACGCGGTGCCTGCGTTCAATATTCACAACGCCGAAACCATTCAGGCCATCCTCGAAGTCTGCAAAGAAATGCAGTCTCCGGTTATCCTCGCGGGCACGCCGGGCACCTTCAGGCACATTGCTTTTGAAGAGATCTTCGCCCTGTGCGAAGCCTATTCGGAAAGCTATGACATACCGCTCGCGCTGCATCTGGATCACCATGAATCGCTGGAAGACATTCGCCGCAAGGTAAACGCGGGCGTACGCAGCGCGATGATCGACGGCAGCCACTTCCCGCTGATGCAGAATGTCGCGCTGGTCAAATCCGTGGTGGATTTCTGCCATCGGCATGATTGCAGCGTGGAGGCCGAGCTGGGTCGCCTCGGCGGCGTGGAAGATGATATGGACGTCGATGAAGAAAGCGCTTTTCTTACCGACCCTAACGAAGCTCGCCGCTTTGTAGAACTGACCGGTATCGACAGCCTGGCCGTCGCCATCGGCACGGCCCACGGGCTTTACACCAGGCGTCCGAAGATCGACTTCCAGCGCCTGGCCGAGATCCGCGAAACGGTGTCGATCCCGCTGGTGCTGCATGGCGCGAGCGATGTGCCTGATGAATACGTCCGTCGCGCCATATCCCTCGGCGTGTGCAAGGTGAACGTTGCCACCGAGCTAAAAATTGCCTTTGCCGCCGCGGTGAAAAAATGGTTTGGCGATAACCCGGATGGCAACGATCCCCGCTACTACATGCGCGTCGGCATGGATGCCATGAAGGAAGTCGTGCGCAGCAAAATCATCGTCTGCGGCTCGGCCAATAAACTTCTGCTCCAGGCCGAAGCCTCACTGTAACCCCGTCATTCCTGGCGCTATCTGTTTCAGCGGGTAGCGCAAGCAAAACATAATAAAGATAACTTCCTACCCTACCTGAATAACAAGGACATCTTGATGAAAACCCTCATAAAGAGCTCGTTATTGCTTCTGCTGGTGAGCAACGGCGCGCTTGCCGTCGGCTATCAGCTTGCCAACGACAAGCTGGCGATTACCTTTGACGATGCCCGCTCTTCCGTCCTGATTAAGGATAAACTTTCCGACCACAGGCTCGCCCCGATAGAGCTATTTTTCCTGACGCTGCCGGATGAAAAGGTTATCCACACGGCAGATTTCACGGTGAAAAATGTCAGCCAAAAAGGCGATGCCATTCAGATAGATTACGACCACAAAGATTTCGCCGTCACCGTCGTGCTGAACGTGCTAAAAGGCAAATACGCCAGCATCGATTATACGATTGCGGCAAAAGGCCAGCCGCGCGAGGTGGCGAAAATCACCTTCTTCCCGACTAAAGGCCAGGCCCAGGCACCTTACGTTAACGGCGCGGTGAACAGCTCGCCAATTATCGCCGACAGCTTTTACATCCAGCCCGAAAAACCTATCGTAAATACTTACGCTTACGAGACCACGACCAACCTTAACGTCGAGCTGAAAACCCCAATAAAGCCCGACGCTGCGGTCACCTACACCGCCTACTTCGGCACCTTTGAGGCCACCAACCAGCTCCGCCGCAGCTTCAACGAATTTATCAACGCTCTGCGTCCTCGCCCTTACCAGCCTTATCTGCACTACAACAGCTGGATGGATATCGGCTTCTTCACCACCTACACCGAACAAGAAGTGCTGGACCGCATGGATACCTATGCCCGCGAGCTGATTAAAAATCGCGGCGTTAAACTCGATGGATTTCTGCTCGACGACGGCTGGGACGATCGCACCGGCAAGTGGCTGTTTGGCCCGGCGTTTAAGCACGGTTTTGGCGTCGTGAAACAGAAAGCCGACGGCCTGCATACTTCTGTTGGCCTGTGGCTGTCGCCGTGGGGCGGCTACAACAAACCTCGTGATATCCGTGTCTCACATGCTAAAGAAAACGGTTTTGAAACCGTTGACGGGAAGCTGGCCCTCTCCGGGCCAAACTACTTCCGTAATTTCAACGAACAAATCATTAAGCTCATCAAGAATGAACACATCACCTCGTTCAAGCTCGACGGCATGGGCAATGCCAACTCATACATCCCTGGCAGCCCGTTCGCTTCTGATTTCGATGCCTCCATCCAGCTCGTCAAGAATATGCGTGAGGCCAACAAAGATCTTTTTATCAACCTGACGACCGGCACCAATGCCAGCCCGGCCTGGCTGTTCTACGCCGATTCTATCTGGCGCCAGGGAGATGATATTAACGTCTACGGCAAAGGCTCGCCCGCCCAGCAGTGGATGACCTATCGCGATGCAGAAACCTATCGTTCCATCGTGCGCAAAGGGCCCCTGTTCCCGATTAACTCGCTGATGTACCACGGCATCGTCAGCGCAGAACACGCCTATTTCGGACTGGAGAAAGTGCAAACCGACGGTGATTTTGCCGACCAGGTATGGAGCTACTTCGCGACGGGCACGCAGCTTCAGGAGCTTTACATCACGCCATCGATGCTAAACAACGCCAAGTGGGATACGCTGGCGAACGCCGCGAAATGGTCGAGGGAGAACAGCGGCGTGCTGGTCGACAGCCACTGGATAGGAAGCGATCCCACGGCGCTGGAGGTTTACGGCTGGGCTTCGTGGAGCAAAGATAAAGCGATCTTCGGCCTGCGTAACCCGTCCGACAAGGAGCAAAGCTACTATCTGGATCTCAGCAGGGACTTTGAAATTCCGCCAGGAGAGGCAACCCAGTTCACGCTCAAACCGGTCTACGGCACTAACGCCACGCTTGCCGCAGCATACCAAAAACCGCTGATTATCACGCTGAAACCGCTGGAAACGCTGGTGGTAGAAGCCACGCCGACGATCGGCAAATAAAGCCTGAAAACGCGAGATTAAAGCCAGGGCCTGAAGGGGTTTCAGGCCCTTAAAAATTAAGCCTGTTGTTCCAGAGCGTACTTATAAAGCGCATTTTTCTTCACGCCGTGGATTTCGGCGGCAAGCGCGGCGGCTTTTTTTAACGGGAGCTCTGCCTGCAGCAGGGCGAGCGTTCTCAGAGCATCGGCGGGCAGTTCATCATCGCTTTGCGCTTTGAAGCCTTCGACGATCAGCACCATTTCGCCCTTGCGGCGGTTTTCGTCCTCTTTCACCCACGCCGCCAGTTCACCGATTGGCGCGCCGTGAATAGATTCCCACGTTTTGGTTATTTCCCGCGCCAGCACCACGTAACGCGCCTCGCCGAGCACCGCGCAGATATCATCTAAACTATCGAGCAGGCGGTGGGTTGATTCGTAGAAAATAATCGTGCGCGGCTCCTGCTCAAGCGCCTTTAGCGCATCGCGACGACCTTTTGATTTGGCGGGCAGGAATCCTTCATAGCAAAAGCGATCGGACGGCAGCCCTGCGGCGCTAAGCGCGGCAATCGCAGCGCATGGGCCGGGCAGCGGCACAACGCGAATACCCGCTTCGCGACAGGTGCGAACCAGATGATAGCCAGGATCGTTAATCAGCGGCGTTCCGGCATCGGAGACAAGCGCGATACTTTGCCCTTCCCGGAGTCTGGCTAGTAATACTTCTGATTTTTGTTGCTCATTATGATCGTGCAGTGCGAACAATCGCGCATTAATGGCAAAATGCTGGAGCAATAAACCGGTATGACGAGTATCTTCGGCGGCTATCAAATCAACGCTTTGCAATACGGATAAAGCCCGCTGGGTGATATCGCCGAGGTTACCGATAGGTGTCGGAACGATGTAGAGCGTGCTGGCGGAAATCGCCGCCGTTTCGAGTTGTTTCATTGTTTCATCCGTATTGCCGAATTAATATTGAACACTGAGAAGAAAACTTCACTGGATACAGAATGCTACCGTCTAAAAAAATTCGTTCTAAAGCCGGGCGTTGTCTGCCTGTGGTGCTCGCCGCGCTGATGTTTGCCGGCTGTAGCACGAAAGCCCCGGACAAGTCCGCCGCTCATGTACAGGGCGAAGCCACCGCTGATTCTGCTTATTATCTGCAACAGATGCAGCAAAGCGCCGATGATAGCAAGACCACATGGCAATTACTCGCCATTCATGCGCTGCTGTCCGAAGGCAAAACCCAGCGGGCGGTGGCACTCTATAACCAGTTGCCTCAGGAAATGGACGATACCCAGCGCCGTGAACGGTCCGTGCTGGCGCCAGAAATGAAGATCGCGCTGAAAGATTACGCCGGTGCCAGCGCGCTGTTAGCGAAGATTGACGTCGCTTCCCTGAACAAGGCCCAGCAGGCTCGCTATTACCAGTCGGTTATTGAAGCGAGCCAGAATCGCCCGTCTCTTGAGCTTTTGCGCGCCTACATTGCGCAGGAGCCGATGCTAAAAGGTACCGTGCACCAGAAAAACATCGACGGCACCTGGCAGGCGCTCTCCCAGCTTACGCCAGAGCAAATGAACACGATGGTTATCAATGCCGATGAAAACACGCTTCAGGGCTGGCTGGATTTACAGCGCGTGTGGAATGAAAACCGCAACGAACCAGAAATGCTTAAGGCCGGCATCAAAGACTGGCAAACCCGCTACCCGCAAAATCCGGGGGCGAAAACGCTGCCCACCCAGTTGAGCAACATGCAAAACTACCGGCAGGCCTCCGTAGGGAAAATTGCCCTGCTGCTGCCGCTGAATGGCCAGGCCGCGGTCTTTGCCCGCGCGATTCAACAAGGCTTTGAAGCAGCAAAAAATAACGGTTCCACGCCCGTCGCTGCGCTAAGCTCCCCGGCACAAACCCCGGACGCATCAGCACCGCCAGAAGCAACCCCAACTGAACCTGCTCAGTCAGACGATCCTAACGCCGTTGCAAGCCCGGCAGCCGCCTCCGTGAGCGATTTGACCAACGAGCAGCCAGCATCTCCGGCAGCGCCACAGCCAGTGGAGCAACCGGCAGCCCAGCCCGTCGCGCAAGGCGCATCCGCTTCCGCGGCTAACCCATCCGCTGAGGTAAAAGTTTACGACACCAGCTCCCAGCCTTTAGCCCAGGTATTAGCGCAGGCCCAGCAGGACGGTGCCACGCTGGTCGTTGGCCCGCTGTTAAAAAACAACGTTGACCAGCTCGCAACCAGCAATACTTCGCTAAATATTCTGGCGCTGAACCAGCCGGAAAAAGTACAAAACAGGCCGAACATTTGCTACTTCGCCCTTTCACCGGAAGACGAAGCGCGTGACGCAGCGGATCACATCTGGCAGCAAGGCCATCGCGCCCCGCTATTGCTGGTGCCGCGCAATGCGCTTGGCGATCGTGTCACCAGCGCGTTTAGCGCAGAATGGCAAAAACTGGGCGGCGGCATCGTGCTGCAGCAGAAGTTTGGCTCCGTGGGCGAACTCAAACAGGGGATTAACAGCGGCTCAGGTATTTCGCTGGCCGGCACGCCGGTTGCCTCTTCTGCCCCACAGCAGGAAGCCGTGACCATTGGCGGGCTGACTATCCCGGCACCGCCAACGGATGCACAGATAACCGCGGGTACTTCTGGCGGCGTGGACGCAGCCTATATCGTTGCCACCCCAGATGAGGTCGCGCTGATTAAGCCGATGATCGCCATGCGCACCGGCAGCCGCAGCAGCGCCCAGCTGTATGCCAGCTCCCGCAGTTCACAGGGCGTGAACGGCCCGGACTTCCGTCTGGAAATGGAAGGCCTGCAGTTTAGCGAAATCCCCATGCTCTCCGGCGGCAACCCTTCCTTGCAGCAGCAGGCATTAGGTGCCGTGCGCAATGATTATTCGCTGGCTCGCCTCTATGCCATGGGCGTGGATGCCTGGTCGCTGGCCAACCATTTCACGCAGATTCGCCAGGTTCCGGGCTTCCAGGTGAGCGGCAATACCGGCACCCTTTCCGCCAGCCAGGACTGCGTCATTAACAGGAAGTTAAATTGGCTGAAGTTCTCTCAGGGTCAAATCATCCCGGCTGCCTGAGTCGTCAGCAGGCTGGCGCGCAGCACGAAGCACAAGCGCGCCGCTTCCTTGAAGGCAAAGGCCTGCAATTTATCGCCGCGAATATTCACGTTCGCGGCGGTGAAATTGACCTCATCATGAAAGATAACCAGGTAATTGTGTTTGTTGAGGTGCGCTACCGCAAAAACCACCATTTTGGCGGTGCCGCGGCCAGCGTGACCCGCAGCAAGCAGCAAAAGCTGCTGCACGCCGCAAGGAATTGGCTTGCTCGCACATCGGGGAGCTTTGATACTGTGGATTGCCGTTTCGATGTGTTAGCCTTCACCGGCAATGAAATAGAGTGGTTAGCCAACGCGTTTACCACAGATTTTTAAAGTAACCAGGTAGAACAACGTGCTCGAAAGAATCAAAGCCTGCTTCACGGAAAGTATTCAAACCCAGATTGCCGCAGCGGAAGCTCTGCCAGACGCTATCTCCCGTGCAGCCATGACGCTGGTTCAGTCGCTGCTTAACGGCAACAAAATCCTCTGTTGTGGCAACGGGACTTCGGCTGCCAACGCACAGCATTTTGCTGCCAGTATGATTAATCGCTTCGAAACGGAGCGTCCTGGTTTACCTGCCATTGCACTAAGTGCCGATAATGTGGTCTTAACCGCCATCGCCAACGACCGTTTGCATGAAGAAATTTATGCCAAACAGGTCCGTGCCTTAGGGCAGGCTGGCGACGTTCTGCTGGCTATCTCAACCCGTGGCAACAGCCGTGATATCGTTAAAGCGGTAGAAGCCGCGGTGACGCGCGATATGACCATTGTGGCATTAACAGGCTACGACGGCGGAGAGCTGGCCGGATTATTAGGGCCGCAGGATGTAGAAATCCGCATACCGTCCCACCGCAGCGCCCGCATTCAGGAAATGCACATGCTGACGGTGAACTGCCTATGTGATTTGATTGATAACACGTTATTCCCTCACCAGGATGATTAAGGAGTACAGATGAAGGCATTTAAGCCACTTGCAGTCCTTATTACCGCGCTATTTTTACAGGGTTGCGTCGCGGCTGCCGTAGTCGGCACCGCGGCTGTCGCAACAAAAACGGCTACCGATCCGCGCACCGTGGGCACGCAGGTTGATGACGGCA
This sequence comes from Buttiauxella sp., assembly GCA_036489025.1. Taxonomy (GTDB): domain Bacteria; phylum Pseudomonadota; class Gammaproteobacteria; order Enterobacterales; family Enterobacteriaceae; genus Dryocola. Next base: position 103,898 of record DASXGN010000008.1, on the reverse strand, counting down.
CGCTGGAACTGCGCGTCAACAGCGCGCTGGGCAAAGACGAACAGCTGAAGAAAGATGCCCGCATTAACGTCACCGCCTACCAGGGCAAAGTCCTGCTGACCGGGCAGACGCAAAACACCGAGCTGGCCTCTCGCGCAAAACAGATTGCTCTGGGCGTAGACGGCACCACCGAGGTGTATAACGAAATCCGAAATATGGCCCCGATTGGCCTCGGCACCGCCTCTTCGGATACGTGGATCACCACCAAAGTTCGCTCGCAGCTGTTGACCAGCGATCAGGTGAAATCCTCTAATGTGAAGGTCACTACCGAAAACGGCGAAGTGTTCCTGCTGGGACTGGTCACGGACAGAGAAGGGAAAGCGGCGGCGGATATCGCCAGTCGTGTCAGCGGCGTCAAGCACGTCACCACCGCGTTCACGCCTCTGAAGTAAACTCTCTTCCCCTCTCCATCCGGAGAGGGGTTTTCAAATTTCCGCTAAAAACGGCTCAGACACTCCATCGCCACTTCTTTAAAGTTGGTGAAGGCTTTGCAGTCTCGCAGCCTTGTCATCGCTCTTTCCCGCAGGAAGGTGACAAACAAATCGTAAATCGCCATCGCCTCTTCATACTCGCTTTTGCTGATGGCCAGCAGGAAGATCACGTAGGCCGTTTCGTCTCCCCAGCTGATGCCCTGCGGCGCCAGCACGGTGTAAACAACGGTTTTGTCAGCCATCAGCCCAAGCGAGTGCGGCAGCGCAATTCCCTCGCCGAGCATGGTGCTAACGATGGCCTCGCGCTCTACCACCGACGGATAGAAATCCGCGCCCACGTAACCTTCTCGCTCAAGCTGTGCGCAAAGGGTGCTGAAAAGCGCCTGCTGGGTCATGGATTCGTCAATCACCATAAAATGGCGCTCGTCGAAATACTTCGCCAGCATATAAGGCCGCGTTCTGTCCACCAGCACCAGCTTGCCGAGCTGCTCCAGCTGATATTCCGTCGGGAACGGCGCCATCGTCACCACCGGCTTTTCTTTCTCAGCCACTCGCGTGGTGGAGATAACAAAATCTTCTTCAATGCTTTCCATCTGCTCGTAGTCTCGCAGCGAGATAATGCTCGTCACTTCAATCTGCGGATACTTGCGCAGCAGCATGGCCTGAATCATTCGCACCGTAGAGTTGCCGGTATCACACACCAGCAGGGCCCGCGGATGACGCTGGTAGCCAATGTTGTAATGCCGCTCCAGCCCGACGCCGATGTGCAGCACCAGGAAGCCAATTTCGTTTTCGCTGATAACGTACGGCGTATATTTTCCCCAGCTTGATACGGCGGCCAGCGTCATGTCGTAGGCCATCGGATAGTGCTGTTTAATATTGGAAAGCAGCGGGTTGGGGATGTTTATCTGGTAGCGCACGCGGGTAATCATCGTTTTGATATGCGTGAGCAAATCCGCATGCAGCTGGGTGTCGGTCAGCAGGTTGTAGTTATAGTGTGTATTGATGTAGCGCAGAATGTAATTGACCAGCGCTTCGTCATCGTCGGGGCCAATCGCGCTCGGCGCTACCTCCTGCACCTGACGCGCGGCGATATGCACCTGCAGCCACTGCTCTTCCGCCTCGGAAAGCGGTTTTTCCGCCAGCTTCTGGAGCAGCGCCGCAATCTGGCGCGCGGCCTCCCGCACGTTATCGTCCACGTCGTCGGCGGTAAATTCTGCCAGCGGATAGCCCTCGCTGATTCGCCGCACGGCAACCGCACAATACAGGCAAATAAACTGCTCGCCTTCATCCGTCAGGCGAATGCGACAGCGGGTAAAACATTCATGCAGCCCGGCCGCCAGCTGTTCCGGGACGCCTGCGTTCAGCGCCTCTTCGGTCAGCAGCGGATTCTCGCTGTCTTCCTGCGTGAGCTGCCAGAGCAGGTCAGTCAGGCAGGCGCGCACCGCCGTCTCGCTGCCAAACAGCTTCATGCCGTGGCGCGGGCGGGTCTCAATGGTCAGGTTATAGCGATTAAACCATTCACGCACTTCCGCCATGTCGCTTTGCAGCGTCGCCCGGCTGACAAACCACTCTTCGGCAAGATCCTCAAGCTTCAGAGAGAAAGCGGAAGTCAAAAAGCGCACCACCAGATAGTGGACCCGCTCGGGGGAGGTTCGGGGAATGCGGAGCTGGCGAGAAGGCTGTGCCTGTAAGGCCTGATAAAGCGCCTCATCATCAATTCTAAGCTGGTAGCCTGCGCCACGATTGAGAATAAACTGCGCACCGTGTCCGGCCAGCAAATCATTTAGCGCCGTAATATCGGTGCGGACGGTTCGGGTAGAAACGGACAAACGCCGCGCCAGTTCATCCTGGGGCAGCGTCTCGTTTTGTAGCATCTCAAATAGCTGGGCCAGTCGTAGGCTTGGAAATCTCACTGCAGTATCCTTTCTTTAAACGGGCGCAACAACGCGCCCGGTACAGCGACTTCTACGGCGTAAACACTAGCTGTGACGGGCTCCCGACCGCCACATAGTCTTCGACAAAGGTAAGCTTCCCGCTTTGTGATGCCACGCTAAAACGCGTGATATTGTCGCTGCGCTGATTCATGGCGTAGAGGAACCTGCCGCTGCTATCCAGCGTCAGCGTGCGCGGGTAATCTCCTCGCGTCCAGATATCGTCCTGATGGGTCAGCGTGCCGTTCTCCGACACGGTGAAGTGCGCGATGCTATTGTGCAGGCGGTTAGCCACGTAAAGCTGCTTTCCGTCGTGGCTCAGGGCCAGACCCGCCGCAAAACTTGTGCCCTTATAGCCTTTTGGCAGCGCCGATACGGTTTTCCCCTCGCTCAGCGTCCCTTGCGCGCTATCGAGCTGATAATGGGTAAGCGTAGAAGACTCCTCGTTAATTAACCACAGGCCGTCACCCTTCGGCGTAAACACAAAATGGCGTGGCCCGGCGCCTTTTGACGAGGCGTGAATAAACGGCGGATCGTTTGGCGTCAGCCTGCCGCTCGCCTCATCGAAGCGATACTGATAAATCCGGTCTAAGCCAAGATCGGTGGTAAAAACAAACTTTCCACTAGGATCCGCGCCGATCATGTGCGCATGAGGACCATTGTGATCGCTTGCGGCGAAGCTGCCTTCCACCGCGGCCTCCGGTTTCGCTGCACCAGCCGGGCCATCATCCTGCTTCGTGTCCGTGGCTTCACCGAGGCTGCCGTCCTGTTTTACCGGCAGCACGGCAACCGTACCGCTGACGTAGTTTGCGACCAGAAGATGGCGGCCGTTTGGCGTCAGCGAAAGATAAACCGGGCCCGCTCCGCCGGAAGAAACCTGATTAAGCTCGCGAAGATTACCCTTCTCATCAATACGTAATGCGGCCACCACGCCTTTCTCCGCCTCGCTTGCGACATAAAGCGTTTTGCCATCCTTTGAAGCAGTGAGCTGAGCGGCATTTGGCAGTTCGTTGACCAGCGTCTTACCGGTCAGCGCACCGGTGGCGGCGTCGACCTGAAAGCGATAAACGCCCTCGCCGTTAGGATTGTAGGTGCCCACCCAGGCGTACTGAGCCTGGGCGACAAGCGGCGTCGAGGCAAGAACGGCAAATGAAGCAACAAGCAGGTTACGCATTGCAGGCATGGAGTATTTCCTCGCGGTTTATTGGATGAGCCACCCTCACCCCAACCTTTTCTGCCAGCGAAAAAGTCAGGATGAAGGGGGTTTTAGCCGACCAGTTTCTTCGTCATAGCCAGCAGCGTGCGCACGTCATCCGGGCGCGTATTGCCGCTGGCTTTATCAATAATCGAGCTGTAAATATGTGGGATCACTTTGCTGACGCCCGCGTCCAGCGCGATCCTGAGAATTTCTTCGTAGTTCTCAAGATCGATACCGCCCGTCGGCTCCAGCCAAAAATCATGCTTCGCGCAGGCTTCCGCCACCGCTTTAAACTCGTCACGGCATTTCAGACCGCCCATCGGGAAGTATTTGATTGAGCTACCGCCCATATCTTTCAGCAACTTAATTGCAGTTTCAACCGGAACGATGCCGTCAGGGGCATTTGAGCTCAGCGGGCCGGTAGAAATCTTCACCATGCCGACGGTGCCGGTCGGGGAAACGAGGCCGTTAACCACGGTTTCGTTTTGACCCAGCAGGGCGCGGCTGGTGCCCACGCCGGTGAAAACCTGGTTGACGTGCTGCGGCTGTACCTGGCGGGAGATTTCACTCACCATTGCCGACTGGTTCGGATCGCCTGCTCCAAGGCCAACGGACAGCGCATTGTCGATAAGCTGCGCATACTCACGCATATCCGCTACGGCGCTATTAACATCCGGGTAGTTTTTGGAAAGCACGCCTACCAGCACATGCCCTTCCGCTGCTTCGTAGATTTCCTTCGCGTTCTCTTTTGAGCCCGCCAGCACGTTCAGACAGACGCGGTCGCGGTAAAAGTTTGGGGTCAGTTTCATGCCTGGTTCTCCTTGCAGGTATTCGCTTTGATGCAGCGATAAATAATCTCTAATTGCGCCGGGCTTACGCTGCGCACGTCGGCTTCCACAATGCCTTCATTAGCCTTGTAGCCGCGGAAATAGATGGCGTATTCGCCCTGTTTAAGCGCGCTGACCAGTTCACCGGTGCTGATGCCGATAGCGGCTTCATCGAACTTAATCTCAGTACGCGCGATATCGCGGCCAGCCGCATCCCACACGACGCGGGCGCTGACGCCGTTAAGCGTGTTCAGGCTATCGATAAACGGCGTCATCTTTTGCACCATTTGCTCGCCGCTCTCTTTTTCCGCACTGAGGTAATGTTCGATGGCGCAGGTCAGGCCGAGGATGCCTTCTTTGCCGACCTTCATGGCGCGGCCGATACCGCCGGTTTGCAGCTTCACCCACTCAACGTACTGCTCTTTGCCAATCACCAGGCCGCTGGTAGGGCCTTCGATAGCCTTTGCGCCGCTGTAAATCACCAGATCTGCACCGGCGCGGTAATAGCACTGCAAATCTTCTTCTGCCGCGGCATCCACAATCAGCGGCAGGTTGTGCTTGCGGGCCACGACGACAGCCTGCTCAACGCTGAGCATACTTTTCTGTACGGAATGGTGGGATTTGATGTACAGGATTGCCGCAGTGCGCGGGGAAATAGCCGCTGCCAGCTGATCGGCGGAACATTCATTGGCATAGCCCGCTTCGACGATCTTACCGCCGCCGAGATTAACCATGGTGCCAACCGGCGCGCCAAAGTTAACGTTGTGGCCTTTAGGCAGCACGATTTCATTGTTCTCAAGCGGCGCGGCATGCAGGTTTTCAATCAGCCACTGATTATCTTTAACCAGCACGGCGGCAATGGACTGCGCAATCCCGGAAGACGCGCAGGAAACAACGGTTGCCGCTTCAACGTCCAGCAGCTTCGCAATGTACTCGCCGGTTTTATTGACCAGATCTTTCATCTCGAAGTAGTGATTCATGCCGGTGGTGACGGCTTCCACCACTTCCGGACGCGGCGTGGAAACGCCCAGCGCGGTCATGCGGCCCGATGCGTTAATCACCTGTTTTAAATTGTATTTCTCATAAATTGAAGACATGTTCTGCTTTCCCTTGTTCGGTAGTAAACCACTTCCCGGCGCGAACGGCGGCAAGCGCGACCAACAGCTGTTCGCCCTGTAGCGTCTGCTGCTCGGAATCCATAAATACCGTCGGCTGGCGGCGGAGCTCGAAGATGGTCAGGTCGGCATCAAGGCCGACGGCCAGACGCCCTTTATGCTTCAGACGCAGGCCATCCGCCGCGCCCGACGTGACGCAGTCGATAACCTGCGGTAAAGACAGGCCCACGGAGAGGAATTTGGACATCACCGCCCCCAGGTTATGCACCGGGCCGTTGATACGGTTGCGGCAGTAAATATCAGAGCTAATGGTGTGCGGCAGAATGCCTTTCGCGATGGCAATCTTCGCCACTTCAAAGCTAAAGCTAGCGGTGCCGTGGCCCACATCAAGGCGCACACCGCGCTGAATCGCCCTGGAAACAGAGGCGCGCAGCTCGCCCGCGGGCGTCAAAATGCGGTTCGGCTTGCCGTTGTAGCAGTGGGTAATGATATCGCCGCTGGTCAGCAGGTCGGCTATCTCGTCCAGATCCGGCGGGTTGTTGCCGATGTGTACCATCATCGGTAGGTCATCATTTTCGCGCTGGATTTCTTTAGCGATCTCGAGGGGCTTAATGCCGTTGGCGCCCACCACGCTGCTGCTCATGCGCGCCTTAATACCGACGATAAAACCGGGCAGGCGCTTCACCGCATCGCGAACCGCTACCTTATCGATATTGGCCATATCGGACAGCTCGTTCTGCGCGATAAGCCCAACGCGGGAGATATTCAGCAGGGCGTAAACGTCCGTCGTGGCCCGGCGGGTAATCTCATAAAACTCGTCAACATCGTCCGCGCCGGTGCTGCCAGCATCCACAACCGTGGTCACACCGCTGGCGATGCCTACGCTGTCAGGCTCGTCGTGATAAATCGGGGATTTTGGGTAACAGTGAACGTGTGAATCAATCCAGCCTGCGCTGACGTAATACTCACCGTTGAGCGTGCGCTCTTCGTGCGCGGCACCGGTAACGTTGCCTAGCGCAGCAATCTTGCCGTCTTTAAGGGCTATATCGATTACGGTATCGTCTACCAGGCGGGCCTGGCGCAGGATTAAGTCAAACATGGTTTACTCCTTAATGCTAAACGGTGGACGGCAAATGCCCTCCACCTTTGGTCTTACAGCGCTACCGGGAATACGGCCCCTAAAATCATGGCGCCCAGTATCGCGCCGCCGGTGATAGGTTTACCCCACAGGTAAAACAGCAGGGAGCCCACCAGCGAACCAATGCCGATAGGAATCGACGCGGTCATGGCGCTGAGGATAATCAACGGCCCAAGGAAGCGGCCGGATGCGTTACCCGCGCCCATCATGACGTCCGCCCCGTAGGTGGAGTCGCTCTGGTTGATGGTGAATTTACGCGCCAGGATAATCAGGTATCCCACGGCCAGGCCAAGCACCATGCCCGTTACCAGCGAAGCGCCGAAGTTGGCCACCGGGAAGACAAAGCCCGCCCCCAGCAGCAGCGCAGGAACGCCCAGCCCGATACCTGTTTGAATCGCACCGCCGATATCCAGGATCCCAACCAGAGAACCTTCGATAATACGAGCGAACAGGAAGCTCGCACCAAACGCAGCTACCGCGCCGTAAACACCGGTGTCGATCCCGGCGCGCAGCATGGAAACAAAGGCGACTTCGTTAAACGCGCCGATGCCGTACAGGTAATACATGTGTGTCCCGGCAAAGACGCCGGAGGAAAGCAGGCCAACAAAAATCGGGAACGACCAGTCGGCATACCAAAACCCTTTATTCTCTTCCATCATCGGCTCCGTTATTTTCCGCTCATCGAGTTATGAATCAGATCCAGCCAGTTCGGCACGGTCAGGTGGAAGGATTCGATCATCTTCATGTCGAAACCGCGGAAGAAAGCGCTCAGCACAAACAGCGCGACAATGGCGGTCATCATCACTTTGGTGACGCGGTTCCAGCCGCTTTCTTCTACACCTTTACCGATGAGGATACCCAGCACCAGACCCGGCACGGCGTTACCCATGATCAGCTGCGCGCAGCCACCGAAAATAGTTGCCCAGAAGCCGGATTTTTTACCCGCGTCGATTGCGGCAAGCCAGAAGATGACCGGCATCACGGTGTTAACCAGCAGGTTGGCCGCAGGGACCAGCACCTTCACGGCGGTGACCTGTAACGCAGCCGGAACGGCGGAAGCGGTACTGTTGAGGAAGGCGACGACGACCATGCCAATCAGGCCGCAGGCGATAGCCATTTTCTTCGGATCGTGCAGCGTTTCGGCAACGTTACGGTTTTTCACCATCAGAGCCGCTGCGCCCCAGTTAGGGATAATGCGGTGATCAACGTCCTGCGTGAAGGCACCCGCCGCGACGGAGGAGGCCCAGGCGTTGAAGAAGAATCCTAAGCCAAAGGAGAAATGCGAAGCCGGGTCGCCTTCACAGGAGTTCAGCTCGCCGAGTGTACGAAAAGCGCCCATTCCCTGTGTGGTTGGCGCATGAAACATGCGTGCAGCTCCGGCGCCAACTCCTACGCCGACAAGCCCCCCGATGATGAGTGATTTTATTAATATTATTAAGAACATCAGTCTGTCCTTTCTGTGTGGTTTTTATTGGGTGACGAAATCCACTTTCTCAAGGTTGATTGCCGTCACGTTGACGGTGACCTCCAGCTCGACGCTGAACATCTTTCTTTCACGGCGCAGAAAGAAGAATAAAAACGCTTCTTTCTTCACCTGAACCCGCGCCTGAACAACCCGCACGTCCTGTGGCTCAATACGCAGTAATATGTAGGGCGAAGACTTGAGCACCGTACCCTGAACGTGGTTCAGGGCATCGGCAAAGGCTTTGGCTTTCGTGTCGCCGCGCCCGCTCACTTTCACCGTATCGGAGAAGTGTTCTTTCATACTCAGCTGCCGTACTTCTTGTTCCAGGCCTGCACCAGGCGCTCGCCCAGCTCTTCTTTATCCATAAAGCCAAAGCCCAACACGTTGTTGCCTTCATTGATGGCCGTTACGCCTTCGTCAACGGAACGCATGCCGTACTTCGCCTTGTAGCCATGCTTGGTCTGCGCGGTAATAGCGCCCGCACCGCCGCTGCCGCAAAAAGAGATACCGAAGGTGGCGTTCTCAGCCTTCATCACGTCACCCAGCTTCATATCAGCCGCAACGCCAGGAATGACCACCGCGCGGCCGCCTGCTTTTTCAATCCCTGCGGCAACTTTCTGGCCTTTACCCAGACGGTCACCAATAACGACGGTAATTTGTTCCATGTGTCTCTCCTGATTATTTAAAGATTGTCTTTCGCGACTTCAAAATGCACCGACAGCAACCACGCTTCTTCAATCGGCAGGTTACCAAACTGGTCCACCACCTCTTTTGCCATCGCCAGCGAGTCAGGAGAAATCTCTTCAAACAGACTCTCCTCCACCTCTGGCAGCGGCTCGCCGGTCAACGACCGATGTGCCATGGCGCGAACGTGGGATGTCAGCATTTGCTCCTGAACCGCATTCGGGGTGATGCCCCTCGCCCCCAGCAGCGAATTGATAAACGTCTGCACCTTCTCCGTCAGCTCCGTGGCTTCGGTACTCCCGGCTTCACTCACCTTTACCGCTCCGTTATTCACACTGCGCACCTCATTTACTGATATGGCTCTAAGGTAGCGACGGGGGGAAAGGGTTTGTAGCGAGCTGTTTTCCACTTCGAAGTGGAAATAGCAGCGGCAGTAGTGATCTGTTCCACAAAAAGAGAGCAGATCGTGATAATTCGCTGGCTTAATGTGACTAAGGTCACGCGATCGGCAACCCAATGAAGGCCGCGGCAGCGAGCGCTTTTCGACAGAAAGTGTGAAGTCCGGGAGGTTTTAGCGCAGATATCGGAAAGGCTTATGGCTGATTTGCGCGGGGAAAGGTTTCCTGCGAGGGGTGCCGCAAAGCGGAGCGATGGTGTTAGGAATAAAAAAAGAAACTCATAAAATTGAGGCCCTCGGGCAATTGAGCACCCGATTGAAAATGGACATTAGCCTTTGATGGACATTGCATTATAAGCTAATATTTCATGGAGAATTTTTCATGTTTACTCTCATCCTGCACGATTCAGTTCCAGAAGAGATTGGTCATTTACCCCCGGTCATTCAGGCAAAAATGATCCGCCTTATTGATAAGTTAAAGACCAACGCAACGGCGTTACGAGAGCCTGATAGCAAACCTCTCGGCGGAGGACTCTTCGAAATAAGAACGATGGGAACAATAATAGCCAGAGGCCTGTACGTCTTCCAAAAGGGGCAAAACGTCTTTTTGCTGAGAGTGTTTATCAAAAAAACGCGTAAAACGCCCTCGGGGGAAATAGACCTGGCCTTTAATAGATTAAAGGAGATGCTCAATGAAAAAAGTTAACGGTGTGGCCTGGGAAACAGTCAGAGAAGAGCTGATGTCCGATCCTGAAGTGCAGGCCGCATACGAAGCAGAAGAACGCAAAGTGCGGTTGCAGGCAATGCTGGCCGAGTGGCGCAAACATGCTGGGTTGACGCGAGCACAGGTCGCAGAGCGCATGGGAGTTACCCCGCCAACGGTTTCCCGGATGGAATCCAACATTGTCAAAGCAAGCATTGATACCCTGGCACGGTATGCCAAAGCCTGTGGAATTAAGCACCCGAAGATTACACTGTAAAGCGTCGTCCCGCTAAACTTCCCTGAATGCCTCATCCATCGATATCTAACGAGCGACCAGCCCGCGCATGAAAATAGACGCAGAGATAACCTTCCGTAAGCTTGAGATCTTTATGGCGTTTATGGAGAAGGGAAACATAGCCCGCACGGCGGAGGCGCTGGGCATCAGCGGCGTTAGCGTGCATCGTGCGCTGCACACTCTTGAAGAAGGCGTCCGCTGCCCGCTGTTTATTCATAAAGGCCGTAATCTGGTGCCTCTCCCCTCCGCCTTCACCCTGCTTGAGCACAGCAAAGAAGCCGTCGCGCTGATGGAGCGCGGTCTTGAAGAGACCCGCCAGGCGGCGGGCGTCGGTCAGGGTAGATTGCGCATCGGCACGCTTTACTCCCTCACGCTTGAAACCGTTCCGCGACTGATTATGGGCATGAAGCTGCGTCGTCCGGAGCTGGAGATGGACCTGACGATGGGCTCCAACCAGATGCTGCTGAATATGCTTGAAGACGGCGTGCTGGACGCCATTTTAATTTCGGTATCCGAAGGCGAAATCGACCGCGGCAGCCTGGAAGTATTACCGCTTTTTCAGGACGACATCTTTCTTGCCGCGCCCGGCACTTTCCCACTCGATACCAGCCGGTTAGCCGATCTTCGCGATTTTCACGCGCAAAAATTTGTCTCGCTGGCCGAGGGGTTCGCCACCTACAACGGCTTCCAGGAAGCCTTCCATATTGCCGGTTTTGAGCCGGAAATTGTCACGCGGGTCAACGATATTTTCTCAATGCTGAGCCTGGTGCAGGCGGGGGTCGGGCTGGCGCTGATGCCGGGCAGGATGAAGAAGGTTTATGAGAACTCAATTCAGCTGTGTGAGCTTGCCGAGCAGTATCAGATGAAGCAGCAAATTGCGATTGTCTTTGCCCGCAATCGCGAGCTGGATCCGAACCTGCTCGCGCTGGCGGCCGAAGGGCGCATGTACGCCCTTTCGTTTGCCGATACGCCTAACGCGCCGCTTTAGTCCGTTCCGCCAGGCGTGAAAGCAGGGCCACGGTGTTGTTTTCCACGCACAGCGTATCGCCCTCGCGGAAAGCCTGCCTTGTCAGCCCGGTCAGCACCGTGCCGGGCGGCATTTCAATCGCCAGACGCACGTCGCGTTCGTTGGCCGCCACCATCGCATCGCGCCAGCGCACGGTACGGGACATATTTAGCGCCAGATCCTGCGCTATTTGTTCCGGCTGCCACAGCACTCGCGCCGTGCTGCCGCTGAGATAGGTGCAGCTCGGGCGGCTAAGCGTCACGCCTTCAAATGCCTTAAGCAGTTTAGCCGCGGGCTCGCGCAGTAATTCACAGTGCGACGGCACGCTGACCGCCAGCTGCTTAGCCTTCTGCGCGCCTTTAGCCAGCGCCGCCTTCGCTACCCTGGCCATATCTTCTTCGCGCCCGGCAATCACAATTTGCTGCTCGGCGTTAATGTTCGCCACGTAGGTACCGCTGCCCTCCACCAGGGCTTCCACCTGGCCGAGCTGCAGGCCGCTGATGGCCGTCAGGCCGTAACCCTGCGGATAGGCCTGCTCCATCAGATCGCCGCGCAGCGCGACGAGCCTGACCGCATCCTCAAACTTCAGCGCACCGGCAATCACCGCGGCGGGAAACGCGCCGATGGACAGGCCACACGTCATATCGGGCTTCACGTTATGGCGCATAAGTTCCTGCGCCCAGGCGACACCCGCAATCAGCAGGCAGAGCTGCACGGCGCGCGTATGTTTCAGGGATTCGGGAGCGTCGAGAGAATCAGCTTCGTCGCCTAAAATAGCGCGAACCTGCGACATCAAGCCGCTATTTTCAGGGAGTGAGCGCAGCATGCCCGGCCGCTGAGTCCCCTGCCCGGGAAAGGTGAAGAGTATTTTCATGCGTCTTCCTTAAGCGCCCACGGGTCGCTGACCAGATGCGGACCGCGGCTGGTTTTCAGCAGCGCTCGCCCTTCACGCAGCCATTCGGCCAGCGCAAAAGCACCCTGCGGCGTTTCAATTTGCGTATCGGCACGGCATAAAAGCAGCTCAACAACCCGCTGCCATTCCTCCAGCGCCCTGCGTTCGACGGGCCGCGGGCAGCGGATAATCAGGTCAAGATCGCTATCTGCATGCAGCACCGGCACTTCAGTCGCCAGCGCGTAGCCCACGCTGCCGGTAATTCCCCACGTCCACGGCCATTCGCGCACGGCGAGCTGAATCGCCCCCTGAACCGGCGGCATTGAAACGAAGGGAGAATTAACCAGAACCTCGCGCACCGCTAAGTCTTCCGGGCATACCATGCGTTTGATTTTACTGGCGTTTACCCAGCCAGCGGCACGCTGGTCACGGCGCATCCCACGAACCCCAACCGGAATACGCCCTTCAGTGTTCACATCACGCCGCACAACCACCGGCAGAGCGGGCCGCCAGAGGCTCACCACCCACTCTTCGCTCACGCCTTCCAGCGCATCGCGGTCAGTGAGCCAAAGCAGGTCGTGCGGACGTGATGTTTGCATGGTTTAGAGTCCTGAAGTCAGAGAGATAAACAGCGGTAACGACAGGATAGAGAGCACGGAGCTCAGCAGCAAGACGGCTTCTGCGTCAGGCGACTGCACGCCGAAACGGTTGCCGAAGACCACGCCGAAGAAGCCAGCCGCTAGCGCAATCATCAGGATGGCGGTAATCGCTACCGGGCCGCTCAGACCAAGCGCCAGCACGATGCCCCAGGCAATAAACGGCTGAATCAGCAGCTTGGTGATGGTCGCGGTACAAACCATAGTATTGATTTGCAGCTTACGGGCGGAAAGAATAACCCCGGTCAGGAACAGCGCGGCGGCGGTAGCAGACAGGCCCAGCGGTTTAATGGAGGCCAGCAGCAGATCCGGCATGCGGATACCGATAGCCGACAGCACCACGCCCAGCAGCGGACCCCAGACGATAGGTTTTTTCACCGAACGCCACATCAGCACCGGCAGCATCGCAAGCGTTGAACCCGTTGCTTCACCGGCCGCACGCGCTTTCTCGCGCTCCAGAATCAGCAGGCAGAACGGCGTCATCAGCACGGAGCCGCAGGCGATGGAAACCGCGACGGAAAGCGAGGTGGCAGAGCCTTCACCCAGCACGCTGCCCAGAATCGGCAGGCCAAGCGCCGCATAGTTTGGCAGCGCGACGGTCAGCGTCAGCACGGCGGCATCCTGCGGCGATTTTTTGAAGACTTTGGTCGCCAGGAAATAAATGGCCGCGTAGGTGATCCACATCGCCAGCACCAGCACCACGATCAGCGGCGACTGCTTAACGATACCGGCCCACGGGGTCTGCACGGTTGCGCTGAACAGCGCAGCAGGCAGGGCGAAATCCATTACAAAGATATTGAGCAAGGAAACATTTTTGTTATCGACCATTTTTGCTTTGCCGGCGAAAAAGCCGAGCAGCATGATGACAAAAATGGGCGCTAGAGCATGAACAATCACGTAAGTCATAACTTCACCTGTAGTTAAAAAGAGAGCCAGCACCGATGCGATGATTATTATTTTTCAGACGTTTTTTATTTGGGCACGATTTTTCGCACCTCTTTTTACCCTCAATAATTCGCGTTGCAGGCAGGCGGCCAGCTCGCTCAGCCCAGGAGCTTACTTAAGTAAGTGACTGGGTTGAGCGAGTGCAGCCAACACCCCTGCGACGTGAAAAATAACGGGTAAATCGTCTGGCAGGTCTGTCTGTTTTATTACCAGTCGGCGCGCATGCGTTCGCGCACCAGCGCTGAGCTGTGGCGGTTCTTCGCGTTGAGTCTGTTTTTCAGCGTGTTATCGCTGCGGGCTTCCCGAACGGCGATCGCTAAAGCGGCGTTCACTTTGGCGAGATCGTCGCTCTGCGGCGCCTGCGGATTAGCAATATCCAACAGCGCGGAAAGCAGCCCCAGGGTTTCATAGTTGCTGATGTCGTAGGCCATCGGTGGAATGGTCGCGGCCAGTTTTTCCAGCGCTTCCACGGTGCGCAGCGTAATACGCGCCGCCGATTCTTTACCCATTGCATGAATCATCACGCCGGCATCGTTGAAGGCGATCAGGCGGTTAGCCTGGTAACCGTGGGCCAGAAACGCCCCGGACATCGCCTTGCCAACAATCAGCCCGACAACCGGGTGGCCTGCCAGCCGTGCGTTGGCGTATGCGCCTGCGGCACCGGCCAGCGCCTGGTGAATACCGAACGCTTCTTCACGGCGGCCATAGGCCTGGCTTGGCACGTCGATGACCGCCACGATGGCGCGTTTTTCAGCTTTATCGGCGTCTTCGGCGATGGTTTCGCTGACCACTTTCGCCAGCGTCCAGCCTTCCAACAGCCCTACTTCGCCGCCTGCGGCGCGCGGGTAGTGGTTGTGTTCATCGGGAACCACGGCGATAAAACGAGCGGGTTTGCCTTCCACGCTGCCGCCGGCAACCTGCACGGAAGCGCAAAGGCCTGCCATATGCGGCGCGCTGGCGGTCAGTTTATCCAGCCAAACGGCGGCGCGATTCAGTTTCTGGCTCATGAACGATTCTCCCCAAAAAGCTGTTTAATCTGTTCGGCATCGGCCTGTTTGCCGGTGTCGAAGTTGGTCAGGCGATCTAAATACCAGGCGTAATTATCGGTGCGATGCTGCGCCGGAACGCCTTTCGCGATGGCATCGTTAACCGCCTGCTTAACGGCGTGAACGCCGTCGCCGACCAGCGCATCCACCAGCCCGCTGTGGAAGCGAACTTCCCCGCCGGTCATGCTCCAGATAAACGGACGGTCGCGGGAGTCGTACTCATCAATACCCGCTTCCTGCTCGATAACCTGCGGACCGTTCAGGCCGAGGCGCGCTTCGCGGGTCACAATCAGGTAGCTGCACAGCGCGGCGGCAATGGACATCCCGCCGAAGCAGCCCACGGTTCCGGCAATGACGCCCACCACCGGGGTGTAACGACGTAAATCGACGATGGCCGCGTGAATATCCGCAATAGCCGCCAGGCCAAGGTTGGCTTCCTGCAGGCGAACGCCGCCGGTTTCCAGGCAAAGTACCGCCTGAGTCGGGATGCCGTTGCGGTTATCTTCCGCCGCCAGCTCCAGCGCCGCGGCCATTTTTGCTCCGGACACTTCGCCCATGCTGCCGCCCTGGAAAGAGCCTTCGATGGCAATCACCACCGCCGGCTGGCCGTTGATGGTGCCTTTGGCCACCACCATCCCGTCGTCAGACTGCGGGACAATGCCCTGCGGCCCTAACCACGGAGAAACAATCCCGGCGAACGGATCGAGCAGTTCGCGGTAGCTGCCGTCGTCCAGCAGCAGGCGCGCACGTTCACGCGCTTTGAGTTCGATAAAGCTGCTGTCGTCACGCATGGCTCACCTCTTCAAATACCTGTTCAATACGAATGCGCGCCACGCCCGGCGTCGCGCCAAAGTCGTGAATCAACATCTGCCCGGCGGGCAGGCTGCTCAGCGAACCGATGCGGGCAAAAAGTGCCTGCCAGCGCTGCTCGCTGTTATCCACCGAGGTGGTGATGTCGACGGTCAGGGTTTCGCCCTGAGCGGCGGTAAAAAGCACTTCCATATCACCGGAGCCAACCACGCCGGCCAGCGCTTTGCCGCTGACGGTACGGGTTGCCGGGAAGGACAACGTAATGTGTTCCATAACACCCTCTTAAAAGTGTGAATGCTGCGGTAATGGGGCGACGAGCGGGTCATCGCAGGCAATGGCATCGAGCATCAGCGTGGCGGCCAGTAAATCCGCCGCGCCGCCCGGAGAGGCGTTGAGCGCGAGCATGTGCTTATCAAGCTTTGCCAGCGCCTTACGGCCGTCGGACTGCGCCATTCCGCCCGCGGACAGCACGCTGCGCGCGCCGTTTTGCATGGCTTCCAGCCCTTCCAGTCCGGCCCGCGAAAGCACGCAGGTATCGCTTAATGAGGTCATGATCGCCATCAGCGCATCAAGCCGAGCCTGCTGCTCCGTTGCGCCGTGCAGGCGGCTTTTTCGCAGCTGCGGCAAGGCCAGACGCATCACGTGCGGAAAACCAAGCTGCGCCTCTTCGCGAGCGCCGGGTACGCGGTAGCGCCTCGTGGCCCGTAACCCCTTACTGAAAATTTTCGGTGCTGCGCTGTCCGGCAGGCTGGCAAGGCGGGCGGCGGCGGCGGCAATCTCTTCGCTGCTGCCTGCCAGGCCGCACATCGCGGCGGCAGAAACCAGCAGGCCCAGCGCCCAGATAGCGCCCCGGTGAGTATTCACTCCGCCGGTAGCCGCCATCATCTGCTGCTCACCTTCGCGGCCAAGCCGCCCAACGAGCTGGCGCAGCGCGATATCCCCCGGACGCTGCCAGCTTTGCAGGGCCAGCGCATGAAACGTGGGGGAAAGGCTGTGCGCCGAGCGCTCCATCAGGCCTAAGCTCAGGTCGTGATGCGCGCCGTTTCCCCGGCTATCCACCAGTCCGGGCTTCGGGCTTAAACGGGCTTCGTCAATCAGGCTTTGGGTGGCAACCCTCGCCAGCCGCTGCGCGCTGTCCTCAATCCTTTCCTGGGGATGCAGTTTCATTACCAGCTCCGGAATTTCGCAGGTGGGTTGTACAGGCCGTCTGACCATTCAACCAGGTCAGACACGCTGCTGGCGGCCAGCAGGGAGCGGGTTGCGTCGCTGCGGCGAATGCCCATGTCTTCCGGGAAGACGACTTTGCCGCTCTGGCGAAGCTGCGCCACGCGCTTAGCGTCCACGCCCAGACCGATGTCGGTGATCCCCGCTACGGCTGCGGTCATCGCCCGGCGTTCTTCCAGGCTGTCGGCGCGATACAGATACGCGATACCTTCTTCGGTCAGCACGTGAGTCACGTCATCGCCGTAGATCATGACCGGAGCCAGCGGCATGCCGGAGGTTTTGGCCACCTCGATAGCATCGAGTTTTTCAACGAAGGTTGGCTTCACGCCCGCCTGGAAGGTTTCCACCATCTGCACAACCAGCTTGCGGCCGCGCAGCATCAGGTCGGGCTCTTTCTGCATCGCCAGCCAGGCCGGTGTGGCATGACGACGGCCGTGCGGATCGTGGCCCATATTTGGCGCCCCGCCGAAACCGGACAGACGACCGCGGGTCACGGTGGAGGAGTTAGCAAAGCCGTCAACCTGTAGGGTGGAGCCGATAAACATATCTACGGCATACTGCCCGGCAAGCTGGCACATCGCGCGGTTCGAGCGCATGGAGCCGTCGGCACCGGTAAAGAAGATGTCCGGGCGGGCGCGGATGTACTCTTCCATCCCCAGCTCGCCGCCGAAGCAGTGCACGCTTTCAACCCAGCCGCTTTCGATGGCGGGGATCAGCGTCGGGTGCGGGTTCAGCGTCCAGTGTTTACAGATTTTGCCCTTCAGGCCCAGCTGTTCGCCGTAGGTCGGCAGCAGCAGCTCGATGGCGGCGGTGTTAAAGCCGATGCCGTGGTTGAGCGACTGCACTTGGTGCTCGGCGTAGATGCCTTTAATCGCCATCATCGCCATCAGGATGTGTTCCTGCTTGATCAGGCGCGGGTCGCGGGTAAACAGCGGTTCGATAAAGAACGGCTTATCGGCCACCACTACGTAATCAATCCACGAACCGGGAATATCTACGCGAGGCAGGTCGCACTCGTCGTCCACCAGTTCATTAACCTGGGCGATAACAATGCCGTCATGGAAAGCGGCGGCTTCAACCAGCGCGGGGGTATCTTCGGTGCTGGCGCCGGTGTAGAGGTTACCTTTGCGGTCCGCTTTAAAACCGGCAATCAGCGCGACGTTTGGCGCAAGGTCAACGTACAGGCGGGAGTAAAGTTCGATGTAGGTGTGGATGGCACCAATTTCTAACTGGCCGTCTTCCAGCAGCTGCGAAATGCGCAGGCTCTGGGTGCCGGAGAAAGAGAAATCAAGTTTGCGGGCAATGCCTTTTTCAAAGATATCAAGGTGTTCGCTGCGCCCTACGCTCGGCATAATCATGTGCAGGTCGTGAACTTTAGCAGGGCTGACTTCGGCCAGCATGCGCGACAGGAAATCTGCCTGCTTCTGGTTGTTCCCTTCAAGCACCACGCGATCGCCCGGGGCGATCAGTTTTTCCAGCATATCGACAAGGCCTTCGGTCGGAAGCACCTTGCCCTGAACGTTGGTGGAAGCCATACGCCGCTGCTTTTCGGTGCGGCGCGTGTTCCAGACACGTGCTGGCTTTTGGCAAGCCTTCATTATTAACCTCCTGATTCAGCTCATCATTTTGATTTGCTTTAGTCTGATTAAATTGTGCGCTTACCTCTTTAGGGTATCAATTAAGGTAGCAGACGAATCATTAGCCTTAGAGTAATGATGGATATTCAATTCTGTGATCGCCCCGGAAGGCGAGAGGGAAAAAATTGAGCTAGCGCTGCGGGAGAAAATTGACCTGCACCACGGCCCCGCCGGTGGGGACGACCTCCACTTCTTCGTTTTCCAGACGCAGGTTTTCGGGCAGGTTTGAGCTATCCACCGTGATGCGGTTTACGCGCCAGGGCGTCATGTAGCTCACCAGCATCTCGCCCCTCGCGTTAGTTACGCTGCCAAACTGATTGTAAAAAGCCACGCCCGGCGTGGCGGGTACTTCAACGAGCGCCACGGTTTCCCCAAGCGCCTGTCCGGCCACAACGCCCCCGCGATGGGCAAGCAGGCTGCCGCTGACGTCCAGATGATAATCACGCTGCGGGCCGCTGCGCGTCAGGCTAAGGTTAGCCTCGCCCGCGTTGTACTGATATCCCGCGCTGGCCTTAAGCTCATCGTTGCCGTGCTCCAGGTGCTGCGCGGTCACGTCGTAGCGTAAACTGTAGTCGCTCAGCGCCGAGCCATAGACATTTATGCCGTGGCTATTTGCATTACGGCTTTGCATTTCGCTCACGTAGCCCACGTTGACCGTCTGGCTGCCGAGCGACAGGGGGAGGCTAAAATTAAGGCCAATGACCGATTCAGCGCGCCGGGCCTGGTAACGTTCTCTGCCGCCGTAAACGCCAATGTCCAACTCATTCCAGCGGGTATCTAAGCTAAAGATAAGGCTCTGGCGGCTGGCATGCTGCCGACGGGAGCGGGTCCAGTCCCAGCTCAGACTCAGCGTGGAATCCTCATTAAAACTCTGGTTAATTTCCAGCTGGCCGCGCACCGCGCGCTGGCCGTTGTCGTCGTCCCAGCCGTAGCGCAGCATATCCGCACGGCTGATTTTCTCTTCCATCGTGCGGTAGCGGCCATTTTTCGGATACCACTGCAGTTTGCCGGTCACGTTGGTCTGCGTGGTGAAGAAGGATTTTGCGTAGCGAAGGCGCAGAACCTCACCCCGCGAGACTTGTTTTTTCTGGGTATATCTCGCGGAGGACAGATCCGCGGAAAGTGCCCCCAGGGCATAGAGATTTTGCCCCATGCCGAGCACCTGGCTGGCGTAATCCTCCCCCTGCTGGAGACCCGCAAAAAGCGTGGTCCCCCGGCTAATACCCCATGAAAACGTCGACTGTATGAAGCGATCTTTATCGCTGTCGCTGCCTGCCCAAGGCTTATAGCGGCCCGCGGCCAGCTCGTAGCTGAAGATATTTTCCCCGGTCAGGTTAGGCATCACCGCCCACGGTAAAATTCGCGTACGCTCCGAGCCGTCGCTTTCCTGAACGGTTAACTCCAGATCGCCCTGTGGATTGGGCGGATAAAAGTCATGGATAGTGAATGGGCCTGGCGGAACATGGAGGCGATAAACACGCTCACCGTTCTGATGAATAGTCACCTCCGCTTCCGAGCGGGCGTAGCCGCTAATCCAGGGCGAAAAAGGGCGCCAGCTGTCCGGGTACATCGCTTCGTCGCTGGCCAGAGCCGCACCGCGATAGCTAAAGCTGTCGAATATCGATCCGGCCGTCATCCCATCGCCAAGCGTCAGCCGGGCACGCAGCGGGCGAAGGCTCCGCCACAGGGAATAGCCGCGCGTGTATGAGCCCTGCTCGCCCGAGCGAAGCCGCCAGAAAGTGCTTTGATAGCGCAGCCGCCACGGGCCGACATTCAGACCGCCGTCCAGCGCAAGGGTGCCGTCGCTGCCCGACTCTTCCCTGGCGTACCTGGCCCGCTGATGGTCGACGTCAAAACGATAGTTGAGCAGCATGGCGTTTATACCTTCATCCCAGCGGCTGGTTGTGACGCCGTTTTGCTGCGGGTTTCTCGCCTCTTCAGGAATCAGCAGGGTTAGCAGCCCCGCGTCCGGACGATACCAGTATTTGAAGCTGAACCGCCGCGCCGCGTCGGCTGACAGGCACTGCTCATCCGTCCACGCCAGACGATCGAGCACGCTGCGGCGCACGCCCCATTCTTCGAGAAGCGGCGAGGTCAGGCAGGGGGAATCATGAATAAAACGCAGGGCAATAGACCCTTTAAAGGCGTTGTTGAGGATAATCCAGGTTTTATCGTCTGCCGCCGAGGTGAGCGTGATGATGCTCAGCAGAGCACCAAGCAGTGATTTTCTTAACCACATTAATGAAAAGAAGAAAGCGGCAAAAAATAGCCGCTTTCTGTCCGCTTACCTGATTATTTCTGCAGCTGAGCGAGTTCAGCGCGAGCCTGATTCAGCTTTTGCTGAATTTCATTCATTTCGGCTCTTTTCTCTGCCAGTTTGCTCTGATATTTCGCAACTTTCTTCATGTCGCCCTTAGCCTGGGCCTTTTTCAGATCGGCCTGAACTTCGCTGACGTCACCGCGTTTTTCAGCCAGCTTTTTCTCCAGCTTGCTGACTTCTTTACGCGCATCGGACAGCACGCTGTCGTTGGTGCAATGCGCGTTCACTTCCGCCAGCGCTTTTTTCAGGCCCGCCACTTTATAAGCATTGCCATACTGCTGGGCGATAGAAATTTCTTTTTCTAACGCGGCGCGCTTAGAAGCGCAGCTTTCTGCTGCCTGAGCGGTAGTGACAGCACCTGCGGTCAGAGCCAGTGCCAGAACCATCATTAATTTTTTCATCGTCGTCTCTCCTTTGTTTGACCGCGAACCTGCGGTCTCCTGAGGCAAAAGAGTAGGCGCCCCGCATGGCGTTTACGACGCGCGCACGTCCTCATTCCTCTGTAGGACGGTCGACTGCGTTTGTAGTCTTTCCACAAGCGCCTCGCGCAGCCCCGTTAGCAACGCTTCCAGCTCGGCCATTTCATGGGGCACCAGGTTCTGCTCAAGCCTCAGGCACAGCGTTTCGATGTCGGCCACGCCGAGCAGTTGAATCCCGCCGCGAAGGCGATGCAGACCTGATTTGACGCTGTCTTCCGGCAGATCGGCATAGTCGGGAAGCCAGGCCAGCGTTTCATCCAGAGCGGCCAGCTGCAGGCTAAGAAAAGCGTGGGCGTGCTCCCCTTCCAGAAGCGCGGCGGGTAAATCAAAAGACGGTTGAGGTGTCTCTTCCGGCGTTTGCAGGCCGGAGTCAGCCAGACATTCTGCCAGCCGCTCCAGGGTCACGGGCTTGAACAGGCAGGCATTCATCCCCGCATCCATGGCCTTCACGAGCGTGCTGTCACGTGCATCCGCGGTCACGCCGACAATAAAGATCTGAGGAAAAAGGCTGCGCAGGATACTCGCCAGCTCAAACCCATCCCTGTCCGGCATGCTGCAATCCGTCATGACGATCGAAACCGGACAACGCCCGAGATAAAGAAGCAGCTCCTGAGCACTGGAAAACGAAAGCACGGAGAAACCAAGGTGTGTGAGCTGATGCTCCAGCAGCATGCGGCTGACAGGATTGTCATCCACGATCGGCACCGGCAGGGAGCGGCTTTGCTTTGGCAAAATGGCTTCCTGCACGGGTTCGGCGGAGGAGACCGGTGCCAGAACGGGGAGGCGAAGCGAAACCGTAGCCTGCGTGCCCTGCGAGGGCGAACTGCGCAGGGATATCTCACCGCCCATCATTTCCACCAGCCGACGACAAATATACAGCCCAAGGCCGCTGCCCTGTCTCGCCAGCCGATGATTCTCATCCTGCGCAAAAGGCTGGAACAGCCGTCGCTGCAAGGCTGGCACCATCCCTTCCCCGGTGTCTTCGACGTCGATACGCAGGTGAACCAGCTTCGCAGGCTGCGTCGTTTCATTTATGACCCGCAGCAGCACCCGACCCGACGCGGTAAATTTGATGGCGTTGCTTAACAGGTTGGAGGTTATCTGCCTGATCCGTAGCGGGTCCGCCAGCACCTCCGCGTCCAGCTCGCTGTCCATTTCCAGCTCAAATTCGAGCCCTTTTTGCCGCGCCTGGGTTTCAAACAGCACCGCCACGGACTCAAAAATCGCCAGCAGCGAAACGCGCTCGGGGTGAATAAGCAGCTTGCCCGCTTCGATGCGCGAGACGTCGAGAATATTGCCGATAAGCGTCAGCAGTGATTGGGAGGCCTGAAAGGCGACCTGAATCCGCTGCGGGTTGATTTCTGCGTCCTGCGGGCGGGCCAGCACCAGTTCGAGCAGGCCGTTAACCGCGCTGACGGGCGTACGAATTTCATGGCTCATCGTCGCGAGGAAATCACTTTTCAGCAGGTTTGCCTCTGCCGCTCGTTTCGCCACCAGAGTCTGCGTCCGCAAACGGCGACGAAGCCCAATCAGGTAGGCCCCACCGGCAACAAATACCGCGGCAAAAATAGCGGCCAGCGCGATCCCCACATTTTTATAAGCCAGCAGGGGATTGACGCTGACCAGCGCCAGCTCGTTGCTGCTGCCGCTGCGGGTTATGGCATGCAGATCTTCCGGCGGGATATTAATTAATGCCTTATTAAGAATGGCGATCAGAGGATAAAAGGTTTCCGCTGCGCCAAAGGAGAAGCGCATCGGCGGAGTGTCCACGCTGCCGAGAATCTTCAGGCCGGAGTAGTCAGGGGCGGAAAGCCATTCGTTGGCGACGATCAGCGGCATAATCATCATATCGCTTTTGCCTTTGCCGACTCGCTCCAGGCCTGCGCGCCAGCTTTGCACCACGTCTACCTGCTCTTTTTCATGCTGCCCAAGCCAGCGGGCCGGGGCCAAAGCTGACTGAACAACCATCCTCGGAGCCTGCTTGCTCGGCGGGCCTTGTCTCCTGCCCACCATCACCCATGAGTTATAAAGCCAGGTGCGCGTGGTCAGCAGATGGTGCTGCCAGATGCTTTCCTCAATGGTTCCGGCGACGACGTCGCTGTTACCTTCTTCCACGGCCTGTAGCGCCGCTTCAAAATCTGGATAGGGCTGTATTTTAAAATGAAACCCGGTGCGCAGGCGCAGCGCGGTCAGAATATCCGCGATGATCCCCCTCATCTGCCCGGCAGGGGTAAACCAGGAAACGGGCATATTTTCCGCGACGACGGCAACGCGGATTTCTTTATGGGCCGCCATCCACTTCCTTTCCAGCGAAGTATAAAGCGGGCGCTGCTCGCTTAACGACAGCGGAATACCGCCGTTCCACCGCCGATGGATATCAACCACCACGCCTGAGGGAACCACCTTCAGGACTTTGTTGATAATCTGAATCCACTCTTTATTTTGTTCGCTGGCCGCAAAGGAAAAGCCGACCGTGTTAAAGGGCTGCCCGAGCGGGCGCAGGGAAAGGTTCATCAGGTTTGACTGGCTGATCAGGTACTGCGTGGTCGTTGCGTCGCAGATAAAAAGATCCAGGTGGCGAAAGGCCAGAGCCTCTAATGCATGCCGGTTCGAAGAATAGCTTTTGACCTTTGCCCCAGGGTAGCGGGCCTGCAACAGCGCCCGGTCGTAGCCGTCGCAGAGGGCTATATTTTCAATTGGCCGGGCGGCGGGTATATCAATATTCACCGCGGCAACCGGCTTATTTTCACTATAAGACCGGCTCAGAATCAACCCCTCCCGCTGCTGGTTTTGACCCGCCTGGGCAATAATATCCGCCTGCCCGCTCTTTAGCGCATCCAGCGCGGCCGCGTAGTTTTCATAGCGTATCACCTCAACCTTTAGCATCAGGTTTCTGGCAATAAGCCCGATGACATCCGCGCTGATACCGCCGTAGTCGTTCAGCCCGGTGGTGATGTCATAAGGTGGGGACATCGGCTGCCAGACGGCCAGCCGCAGCCGCTGACGATCGCGAACCCAACGCCATTCGGCGGGGCTAAGGCCTGGATCTTCAAGTACGATATTGCTGCGCGACAGAAGCTGTAATTCGTTATCGTAGGCCAGCGCGCAGCCTGCAAATAAGAGGCTGAAGCAGGCCGCACGCAGCAGGCCCCTTAGCATTTGTCCTCCGCGTCCAGCAGCGCATAAAGCTGCTCGAGATGCTCAACTCCGCACTTTTTCAACATCCTCATTTTGTAGGTGCTGATGGTTTTATTGCTCAGCAAAAGGCCGTCGGCGATTTGCTTGTTGGTCCGGCCCCGTTTCAGGCTGCGTAACACGGTGAGCTCGCGATCGGACAGGCGCGAAAGCAGCGCTTCCGGCGTCGGCGTCACCCGCTCGCTTTCGTCGGACGCGCTTATCACCGAATCAGGGAAGCAGCGATAGCCAGCCAGAACCAGCCGACAGGCCGCCGTTAGCACATCCAGATCCTGGCTTTTATTCACATAGCCGTCTGCGCCGGCCAGCAGCGTTCGCCGGGCGTAAAGAGCCGCGGGCTGATTGGTATAGATAAGAATTTTTAACGCGGGGAAATGCTGCTTAATACGCGGCAGGCTATCAAGCCCATCGCTGCCGTTAAGCTCAAGATCGAGAAGCAGGAGGTCCGGTTTATCCTGATGAATTTGCTGCAACAGTCTGTTTCCATCGGACGTCGTCACCTGAAAATCCGTATATTTTTCAAAGGTGACTTTAATCGCAAAGCAAATTGCCGGATGATCGTCTACCAATAAAACCGATGCCATAGCTCTTAATCCGTTAGCTGTCGTGACCGCTCGCTCCAAGCGAGATCGGTACTATACAGGCTTCGCTACGGAAAAGATCCGGGGCGTAAAAAACCAGAATTTTGCTTATATCAGGAGTGAAATAATCAGGCGATGCTGAAGGAAATGCCCCCGTTAAAGGAGGCACCAGAGCGGGGGGTTAACGGTACTTCTTGTGATAGGTATTGCGAGTGGTTTTAAACTCTTCGGCTGCCGTCTGCGCTTCTTTCACTTTGCCTTCGTTGGCAAGTTTCAGAGCACCGTCGATTTGCCCAACCAGCAGATCCAGACCGTGGCGATAGTCTTTCATCTCTGCGCTGTCCGCCGCTTTATCTTCAAGCTTTGGCGGCGTCCCTTTTTGGGCGTCCAGAGCCGCGGTGCGCATATTGTTCAGCGAGGTTTTTAGCTCCGCCGCGTCGTCGGTTTTCAACACGGTTTTGTAGTTTTCTGCGATGGTATCCATGTCATCGCCCACGTCTTTCGCCATCGCGGCGGTGGTAAATAAAACGGATGATACTGCCAACATTGCAATTAGATGCTTACGCATTAGTTCACCATATTATTTTAAGAGTCACTGAAAAAGGGCGCGGCAGGACGCGCCCGCAATCGCTCTACTGCCCGGCGATTTTCATCTCCGGTAACAGTACTGAACCACACTGAATGTTACTACGCTTCTCAATATCACTGCCTACTGTGACAATCTCCCGCCACATATCTTTCAGGTTTCCGGCGATGGTGATTTCGCTCACCGGATACTGAATTTCACCGTTTTCAACCCAGAAGCCGGACGCGCCGCGAGAATAATCCCCGGTGATGCCGCTCACGCCCTGCCCCATCAGCTCGGTCACCACAAGGCCGGTGCCCATTTCTTTGAGCATGCCGTCAAAGTCCAGGCCGCGCCCTTCAATGCGCCAGTTGTGAATGCCGCCCGCGTGGCCGGTACTTTGCAGGCCAAGTTTACGGGCGGAATAGTTGGTCAGCAGCCACTGCTGAAGGATGCCGTCTTTGATGATGTCCCGACGCTCGGTGCGCACGCCTTCGCTATCGAAAGGCGTCGACGCCAGGCCTTTAAGCAGATGCGGATGCTCTTCAATCGTCAGCCATTCCGGCAGGACCTGTTTGCCCAGATAGTCGAGCAGGAAGGTGGATTTGCGGTAAACCGCGCCGCCAGCGATAGCGCCAACCAGGTGCCCGAACAGCCCCGTCGCCACTTCCGCCGCAAAGATGACCGGCGCTTTCATGGTAGAAAGCTTGCGAGGCGACAGGCGTGAAAGCGTGCGGCGGGCGCATTCGGCCCCCACCCACTCAGGGCTTTCTAAATCTTCAATCGCGCGGCCAATGGTATAAGCGTAATCACGCTCCATTTCGCCGTTCACTTCGGCGATCACGCAGCTTGAGAGGGAATGGCGCGTAGAGCAGTAGCTTTGCAGCATACCGTGGCTGTTGCCGAATACTTTGATGCCGTAGTGGCTGTTAAAGCTGCCGCCTTCGGTATTGGTGATGCGCTTATCCACGTTCAGGGAAGCGTTTTCGGCGCGGGCGGCCAGCTCAATGGCGCGGTCCGCGTCCATTTCTACCGGGTGGAAAAGGTCTAAGTCCGGCGCTTCGAAGGCCAGCAAATCTTTTTCCGCCACGCCTGCGAAAGGGTCGGGAGAAGTGTAACGAGCGATATCCAGCGCGGCCTGCACGGTGCGCGCGACGGCATCCGGGCTAAGATCGGTAGTGGAGGCGCTGCCTTTCCGATTTTGATGATAAACGGTGATGCCCAGGGCACCATCGCTGTTAAATTCGACGTTTTCCACCTCACCATAGCGGGTGCTGACGCCGATACCTGTGGTTTTGCTGACGGCGACTTCCGCGCCGTCGGACTGGGCAGAAGCCAGCTCCAGCGCCTGCGAAACCGCCTGTTCAAGAATCTTACGTTGCTCTGCTACCTGCGTGTTTACTTTCATCGCGACTGCCATAATGTCTGCTGTGTGAATTAAGTCTAACAGGAACAGAACAATTTCGCAGTGAACAGGCTTTACTGGTAGAATTAGCCACTTTTTTTAAGGAGCCTAATATGACTAAGCAGCCCGATGACTGGCTCGACGACGTACCAGATAACGAAAATGAAGACGAAGATGACGAGATTATCTGGGTCAGTAAAAGCGAAATTAAACGCGATGCCGAAGAGCTAAAACGCCTCGGTATGGAGCTGATGGAGTTGGGCAAAAACGCGCTCGACAAAATCCCTCTGGACGATGACCTGCGTGCCGCCATTGAGCTGGCGCAGAAGATCAAAAAAGAAGGCCGCCGCCGTCAGGTACAGCTGATTGGTAAAATGATGCGTTCCCGCGACATGGACCCTATCCGCCAGGCCCTCGACAAGCTGAAAAACCGCCACAACCAGCAGGTTGCCCTGTTCCACAAGCTTGAAGCCCTGCGCGACCGCCTGGTTGAAGAAGGCGACGATGCGATGAGCGAAGTGCTGCGCCTTTACCCGGACGCAGATCGCCAGCAGCTGCGCGTGCTAATCCGCAACGCGCAAAAAGAGAAGGCCGCCAACAAGCCGCCAAAATCTTACCGCCAGATTTTCTCTTATCTGCGCGAGCTGGCTGAAAGCCAGGATTAATAAAAAAAGGCCTCCAGAGGCCTTTTTTTCTAACCAAAACGAACCGAATTTATCTCGTTAGCTGACGTTGCTGCGGCGATAAAGGGCGACGCCCACCGCCAGAATCGCCAGCATGCCCGCGCAGCTGCGGTTGATGCCGCGCATAACGCTGGCTGAGAAGCGGCGCATTGCATGGCGGCCGCCGTAGGCGTAAATCGTCATCATGATGCAGTTAATGACCGCGCTCACCACCGCCAGAATCAGATACTGCATGCCGACGGGCCGATCCAGATGAATAAACTGCGGCAGGAATGCCGAGTAGAACAGCAGGCCTTTCGGGTTCGACAGGCCCACCATCAGCGAGCGTAAAAACGCCGTTTTACCGGTCGCTACCGCCGAGCTGGCGTTAACTTTCAGCGCCTTCGCCGGGGCACGCCACAGCACGCAGGCCAGATACAGCAGGTAAAAAGCACCGCCCCACTTCACAATAGCGAACAGATGCTCAGAGGTCTGGAGCAGCGCGCCCAGCCCGCAGCCCACCGCGCCAATCAGCAGTGAATCAGCCAGAATCGCGCCGATAAAACCGTAGCCCGCGATGCGCATCCCATAGGTCGCCCCGTTGTTGAGCGCCAGCAGCATCGACGGGCCTGGGGTCACCATCACTGCGCTCACCGCCACCACGTAAAGAAAAAGCGTGGTTAAATCCATTTACACCTCCGGGTCAGTAAAACATCGTCATTCTGCGGCACCGCGTGCGTGCAGATGGGAAAAAATCAGGCTTGCGCGCGCGCCATCACCACCTGACACAGGTCAGCGTTAAAGCGCTGGTACTGCGTCTCGCTGATGGGCTGCGGGTAGCTCAGTACGATCAGCTCGTGGTCCGCAAGGCCCGCATGGTAGCTCGGGTGGAAATGCGCGAAGTCGTTCGCATGAAAACCAAGGCTTTGATAGAAGCGCAGACGCTTGCGGGCGATCTCGCTGGTCAGCGGATCGATTTCCAGAACCGTCAGCGGATGCATCTGTAAAAACTGGCCGAGCATCCTTTTACCGTAGCCCTGCGCGCGCAGCTGGCCGTTGACCGCCAGGTGTTCGATATAGGTATAGCCTTCGAAGCTCCACGCGCCAATCATGCCGATAAACTGCTCGCCGTCGAACCACGCCTGCAAGGCGTAGCCGTCATGCCCGAGCGCGCTGGCTTTCGCCTGCGGCTGGCGTTTTTCGTGCAGCGGAAACGCGCTCTCATAGAGCGCATCCACGTCCGCAAACCAGGGTGAATCCGTCCCCTGAATACGTTTAATCGTTAGCATATCAATCAAGTAAGTGGGCAATGTCGTCGTGAGAAACTGACGGCGGCGCCTGTCGCAGACCTTTGGTCAACACCAGCAGATAAATGAAGCCGATGGACAGCCAGACCAGGCCAACAATCATCGCATCGCGTTCAAGATTGGTCCACAGCCAGACCGACATGACAAATCCGATAATTGGCAGCAGGCCGTATTTAATCATGGCGCTGGTCCCGCGGCGCTTTTCGTTAATCAGGAAGTGTTTGACCACGCTGAGGTTAACGAAGGTGAAGGCACCCAGCGCGCCGAAGCTAATCATCGACACCACCAGCCCAAGATCCAGGAACAGCGCGGACAGGGAGATAGTTGCCACGAACAGAATCGCGCGGTACGGCGTGTGAAACTTCTTGTGCAGATGGAAGAAGATTTTGCGCGGCAGCACGCCTTCACGGCCCATTGCATAGAAGATGCGGGAAACGCCGGTTTGGGCGGTCATCGCCGAGGCGTACACGCCGGTCAGATAGGCGGCCATAAAGAAGTTATACATCCACTTGCCGCCCACTTTTTCGGACACCACCAGGCTCGCGGTATCCTGCACAGGAATCAGCGACTGCCAGTCCGGGTAAACGATATGCGCGGCGTAGGAAACGGCCATAAAGATCGCCCCGGCAACAATCACGGTAATCAGGATGGCGCGCGGCAGCGTGCGTTTGGCATCATCAGCCTCTTCCGCCATGGTGGCGATAGCGTCAAACCCGAGGAACGCGAGGCACAGAACGGCCGCCCCGGAGAGCAGGCCAGCAAAGTCGCCAGCGCCAACCAGCAGCGGTTTCATTAAAGCTTCAGGACTTAAATCAGCCTGGCTGAACGACAGCGCGATAAACAGCACGATGAACACCATCTGTGCTGCAATCAGCGAGAAGTTCACCGAGGTCATCAGGCGTACGCCCAGAATATTCAGCAAGCTTACCGTAGCAATCGAGCCCACCACAAAAACGGAGGCCGGAACGGCCGGGAAGGCTTCGTGCAGGAAAATCCCCAGTACTAAATAGTTAAGGATGGGCAGGAAGAGGTAATCAAGAATCTGCGCCCAGCCGACCAGAAAACCGACTTTGCCGCCAAAGCTGCGCTGCACGTAGGAGTACGCCGACCCCGCCAGCGGCAGTGCGCTGGTCATACGGCAATAGCTCAAAGCGGTGAACAGAATGGTGATGATGGTCAGCAGGTAGGCGACGGGCAGATGGCCATGGCTCAGCACCGTGACCTGGCCGTAAGTGGTAAACACACCCAGCGGAACCATGTAGGCGAGGCCAAAAGCGACGAGCGCTGGCGTTTTGAGAACTCTTCGCAACTGAATATTTTGTGGCATTACCGTATCATCTCCTGGTGAAGCAAAGCACCGATTGGTCGTCCCGCCGGAGGCAGGGGGAATTTTGAAAACGGCGGATTTTGGCACACGGGGTGCAACTTTGAAAGGCGGTTATTATTTCCGCGGGGAATTAGTCAAGGAAGGTTGTCACAAATCAGGAAAAGAAACGCGAGCGGCGGACGGCGCAAAGCCCGACCACCGCTCGATCTGAGACATAATCAGGCCTGATAAACGACTTTGCCGCCGACTAAAGTGCGCAGCACCTTCGTCTGATATACCGTTTCGACCGGCTGCTCAAACAGGTTGTTTTCCAGCACGATGGCGTCCGCCAGCTTGCCCACTTCCAGCGACCCGATGTAGCGCTCTTTGGCAATCATATAAGCCGCGTCGATGGTCGCCGAGCGCAGGGTTTCAATCAGCGTTAAATCGCGGTCGGTATCCAGCCGTGGCCCGGCCGGATTACCCTCACTGTCCCAGGCGCGGCGCGTCATGCCGACCTGCAGGTTGTACCATTCGTCCAGGCGGTCGATCGGCCAGTCGCTGCCGTAAGACAGACGCGCTCCGGCGTCGAGGAAGCGGGCCGCAGGCTCCATATTCGCAAAGCGCGCCTCACCCAGCATTTCGCGCTCTTCATCAATCAGCACGCCCGGCAGGCCGCCCCACTGATAGGAAAGCACGGCGGTGGCACCCAGTTTGGCGAAGCGATCGTACTGATGCGGCGCAACCAGCTCGTTATGCGCCAGGCCCGGACGAACGTCTTTGTCAGGGTAAGCCGCTCGCATTTTCTCAACCGCGTTCAGCACCATTTCAATTGCGCCGTCGGCGACGGTATGCGTGTGCGGATGAATGCCCGCGCGGCCGCATTCCACCATCAGCGCGTCCAGCACCGGGGCGGTAAAGTAGAGGTCGCCGTAGCGTTCGCTCGGCTGCCAGTCCGGCGCGTCGTGCGTGCCGCGATTCTCGCGATAGGGTTCAAGCAGGGAGGCCGTCATCGTAGGCGGCTGCAATACGCCGTCGACGAAGAACTTCACGTGCGTCAGGCCAAAGCCCGGCGCTGGCGTCCATTCGGCGTCATTCCAGCTGCGGTTAAATTCGGCAATGTCGTTAATGGCGCGGGCGGCGTCTTCCGGGCCGTTGACGCTGTCAGGCGTCACTTCTTTCGCCCCCAGCATGCGCAGCGTCAGCTCGCCCCGCTCGCGCAGCACCGCAAATGCTTCCAGCTGTTCGGCAAACACGCGCGTGTCCATCACGGTGGTCACGCCCTGCTGGTTCAGCACCTGCTGAACATGCGTCGCAATCTGTACGTTCTGCTCCGGCGTACCGGAAGGAATGCTGTCGAAGGCGCGCATCGCTGGCGCATCTTCCAGAATCCCGGTCAGCCGCCCGGCTTCATCACGGGCGATTTTTCCGTCGGCGGGCACCGGCGTACTTTCATCAATACCGAGCATTTCCAGCGCGCGGCTGTTGGCGGCCAGCGTGTGGCAATCGTTGGAGAACAGCGCCACCGGACGTTCAGTATTGAGGGAGTCCAGCGCCTCACGGCTCATATCTGCCCCAACCGGCATCATCGCCTGGCGCTGCCACGCCCGCACGGTCAGCCAGTCGCTTTCGCCTTTGAACGGATCGTTATCAATATGCTTCTGGATAATCGCCAGCGTCTGTTCGACGGTCAGCGCCGCATAGTTCAGGTTGCAGCCGCGCAGCTGCTTGCCGCCCCAGAATGGGTGCATATGGCTGTCGATGATCCCTGGCAGCATAACTTTGCCCTGCAGGTCGATAACCTCTGTTTCGGGTCCGGCCAGCGGCATCACTTCCGCATCGCTGCCCACGGCCACGATATAGCCTTCGCCCACGGCGAGGGCCTGGCAGAAGGCGTCATGCTGGTCAGCGGTGTAGATCGTGCCGTTATGGTAGATAACATCGACAGTTTGGATGTTTGCAGTCATTTTTCAGCTCTCAAACGCGTAAAAAAAATGCCAGCCGGTCAGGCTGGCATTAGATAAGACAAGTGTACTTAATCTGCGGCTTTTTTCGCCAGTCTATCCAACAATTTCTGATGGATACCGCCGAAGCCGCCGTTGCTCATCACCAGAATGTGATCGCCCGGCTGCGCCGTTTTCACAATCATGTCCACCAGCGTGTCAACGTCCGCGCTCCAGTGTGCAGGCTGCACGCAGGCTTCCGCCACTTCCACAACCTGCCACGGAATGTGCGGCGGCTGAAGCAGGAAGACTTCGTCAGCGCGGCCCAGAGAAGGTGCGAGGTCGTCTTTGCTGAGGCCCATTTTCATCGTGTTTGAGCGTGGCTCCAGCACGGCCAGGATGCGGGCGGTGCCGCCAACTTTACCGCGTAGTGCGGCAAGCGTGGCGAGGATAGCCGTAGGGTGATGCGCAAAGTCGTCGTATACCGTGACGCCGTTCGCTTCGCCGCGCAGTTCCAGACGGCGACGAGCGTTAATAAAGGTATCCAGCGATTTCGCCGCGTCGGCAGGCGCAACGCCAACGTGACGCGCGGCGGCAATCGCCATCAGCCCGTTGTGCATGTTGTGCTCGCCCACCAGCTGCCAGTTCACTTCGCCTACGCGTTCGCCGTCGAGAAGCACTTCCCAATGGGACGCGTCCGGGCTGAGTTTTTTCGCCTGCCAGTGGCCCTGTTCGCCCACCAGCTCCTGCTCGCTCCAGCAGCCCATCGCGATGGTTTGCTTAATGTTGACGTCGTTCTCGGGCCAGATGATTTTGCCCTGTCCCGGCACGATGCGCACGAGGTGGTGGAACTGTTTCTGGATCGCTTTCAGGTCGTCAAAGATGTCCGCGTGATCGAACTCAAGATTGTTGAGGATCAGCGTGCGCGGGCAGTAATGCACGAATTTGGAACGCTTATCGAAGAACGCACAGTCATATTCATCGGCTTCTATCACGAAGAACGGGCTGTCGCCCAGGCGGGCGGAAACGTCAAAGTTGCCCGGTACGCCGCCGATAACGAAGCCCGGTTTGTAGCCGCAGGCTTCAAGGATCCAGGTGGCCATTCCGGCGGTGGTGGTTTTCCCGTGGGTGCCCGCTACCGCGATAACCCAGCGGTCGCGCAGCACAAAATCATGCAGCCACTGCGGGCCGGACATGAAAGGGATGTTTTTTTCCAGCACCGCTTCGACGCACGGATTCCCGCGGGTCATCGCGTTGCCGATAATCACCAGATCCGGCTGCGGGTCGAGCTGGGCCGCGTCGTAGCCCTGAATCAGCGAGATCCCTTGCTCTTCAAGCAGGGTGCTCATCGGAGGGTAAACATTGGCGTCCGAGCCGGTCACTTCGTGGCCAAGCGAGCGAGCAAGCATAGCCAGACCGCCCATAAAGGTGCCACAAATCCCTAGAATATGAATGCGCATACAAAACTATCCTTTACTCTGTTTGGCGCACATTCTACCCGCATGTGCCGCAGCGAAGAAACGCAATTCAGGAAATTCCGTATTTTGCTGGCGCGATTCACCTAAGCGCTACTATTTGAAAGTTTGTTAAGATTGTTGCAACCGCTTTATTCACATTCAGATGCAGGGAAAGTGTTATGAAAACGTTAGGTGAATTTATTGTTGAGAAGCAGCACGAGTTTTCTCACGCAACCGGTGAGCTCACTGCTTTATTGTCAGCAATAAAGCTCGGAGCCAAGATCATCCACCGCGATATCAACAAGGCCGGTCTGGTCGATATCCTGGGTGCCAGCGGCGCTGAAAACGTACAGGGCGAGGTGCAGCAAAAGCTCGATCTGTTCGCAAATGAAAAACTGAAAGCAGCACTGAAAGCGCGTGGAATTGTCGCCGGGATCGCCTCTGAAGAAGAAGATGACATCGTCGTTTTCGAAGGTGCAGAACATGCCAAATACGTGGTGTTGATGGACCCGCTCGACGGTTCCTCCAACATTGATGTGAACGTTTCCGTAGGCACGATTTTCTCTATCTACCGCCGTATTACGCCGGTTGGCACGCCGGTTACCGAGAAGGACTTCCTCCAGCCGGGTAATAAGCAGGTCGCCGCGGGCTATGTCGTTTACGGCTCTTCAACCATGCTGGTTTATACCACCGGCTGCGGCGTTCACGCCTTTACCTACGACCCGTCGCTGGGCGTTTTCTGCCTGTGTCAGGAGCGCATGCGCTTCCCGGAAAAGGGCAATACTTACTCCATTAACGAAGGAAACTACATTCGCTTCCCGAACGGCGTAAAAAAATACATTAAGTTCTGCCAGGAAGAAGACAGCTCCACGCAGCGTCCTTACACCTCGCGCTACATTGGCTCACTGGTCGCGGACTTCCACCGCAACCTGCTCAAAGGCGGCATCTACCTTTATCCCAGCACCGCCAGCCACCCGGAAGGGAAGCTGCGCCTGCTTTATGAAGGCAATCCGATGGCATTTCTGGCTGAACAGGCCGGGGGCAAAGCGAGCGACGGCAAAGAGCGTATTCTGGATATCATCCCGGAAACTCTGCACCAGCGCCGTCCGTTCTTCGTCGGTAACGAGCACATGGTGGATGACGTAGAGCGCTTTATTCGCGAATTCCCGGACGCTTAAAAGCTGTAAACCTCTCCTTCTCAGGAGAGGTTTATCCTCAGCAACGGAACGATGCCATCGCCGCCACAAGCTGCTGGGATTGTTCTTCAAGCGAGCGGGTCGCCGCCGAAGATTCCTGCACCAGCGCCGCGTTCTGCTGCGCAGCCTCATCCATCTGGCTGACCGCGATATTCACCTGCTCAATACCGTGGCTTTGTTCGTTAGACGCGCTGGCAATCTGGCGCATCAGCTTAGTCATGCGGGTGACCTCCTCGGCGATTTCATCCATCGTTTCCCCCGCCTGCTGGGCCAGATCGCGCCCTTCACCGACGTGGTTTTGCGAGTCTGAAATCAGCGTGCGGATCTCTTTTGCCGCGTCGGCGCTGCGGCTGGCCAGGGTACGAACCTCTCCGGCAACAACCGCGAACCCTCGTCCCTGCTCGCCCGCACGCGCGGCTTCCACCGAGGCGTTCAGCGCGAGGATATTGGTCTGGAAAGCGATGCCGTCAATCACGCTGAGTATATCGGCGATACGATCGGAGCTGCTGGCGATATCACGCATCTTCTCAATGACATAGCAAACCATCTCGCTGCCGCGATCCGCCGTGTCCGACACGTCTTTTGCCAGCTTGTGCGCCTGTTCGGCATTGTCGGCGTTCTGCTTCACCGTAGCGGTAATCTGCTCCATGCTGGCAGCGGTTTGCTCAAGCGAGGTCGCCGTAGACTCCGTTCGCTGGGAGAGATTCAGGTTACCCGCCGCCAGTTCGCGGCTGCCGGTATCAATCTGCGAGCTGGCGTCGCGCACGCGCCCGACGGATTCGGTCAGGGAGCTGCGCATCGCGGCAATGGCGCTCGCCAGACGGCCAAACTCGTTATTGCCGGCAGGCGGCAGCTCGCGGGTTAAATCACCTTCCGCCACGTGTTCAAGCTGCGCGATAGATTCGTTGAGCGGCTTAAGAAGCAGGTGGCGCAGCGCCAGCCAGACGAGCACGATAATCCCGGCGGTGAGCAGCGCGGCGATGATAATCAGCGCCAGCACGATTTTCTTCTGCCACTGGATGGCGGCCACCTCGTCGTTCCCGCGCTGTTCACCCCACTGACGAAAGATTTGCACGTCGGTGTCGAACTTTTGAGCCAGCGGAATCAGTCCGTTTTCCAGCAGATCGTAATAGTCATCCGGGCTTTGCTTATTCAGCGCGGCAATCATCGGCGTAATGCCTTTCGCAAGGTAGTCAGCGTAGGTTTGCGACAGATTCTTAATGAGCTGCTTGCCCTCGTCGCTCTCAACGCCCGCATCGATAAAGCTTTTGATTTGTTGCCGGGCGCGGGTGGCTTCGCCGGTGACGGTGTTGGTGGATTTCGCGGCGTCTTCAAGCATGCCGATTTCCATCTGGCGAACCGCCTGCCCCGCTTCACTGCGAGCACGCAGCAGCGCCACGTAGCCATCGGTCAGACGCACCATCTGTTCGCCCTGCAGACGGTTAATTCTTTCCAGTGACGCAGAACTTTGCTGTAGTGCAAAAATACCAATGCCGCTGACGACCAGCAGCAGAAATGTCATGACCGCCAACAGCGTAAGCAGCCCCGTACGAATCGACAAATTTCTGAACATGCTTTCTTCCCGGTGGATTATTCATCATGTGAATGATTCAGGGATTATCGGCATTCAGCGAAGAAAGTTTAGTCGTTTATCGTTAATTCAATATGTTACGTCCGCGTTGCCGGAACGCTAACGCGCTTCACCGGCGAACTCTGGCGATTTTCCCACAGTACGGTCAGCCCGCGCTGCAACGCTATAAAAATAAACAATAAAATACCGATGGCGATTTTTGTCCACCACGAACTGAGCGTGCCGTCAAAATTGATATAGGTCTGAATAAGCCCCTGGATCGCCACGCCGAAAAGCGTGCCCAACACGGTGCCTACACCGCCGCTCAGCAAAGTGCCACCGATGACCACCGAGGCAATCGCATCCAGCTCAACGCCCATACCCGCCAGCGCGTAGCCCGCCGAGGTGTAAAGCGAGAAGACAATGCCCGCCAGCGTTGCCAGCCCGGTAGACAGCATATAAATGCGCACCGTTGTACTGCGCGTGGAGATCCCCATCAGGTTGGCGGAGACGGCGCTGCCGCCGATGGCGTAAACCTGATTCCCGAAGCGCGTGCGGTGCGCAAGGAATATGCCGATGACCACCACGCCCAGCATCAGCAGCCCCATGGCGCTCAGGCGACCACCGCCCGGAATGCGCCAGGCGAGGTTGGAAAGCGTGTCGTAAATCGGGTGGTTAATCGGGATCGACTCTTCTGAAACCAAATAGCTGACGCCGCGCAGGAAAAACATTCCGGCAAGCGTAATGATAAAAGCGGGGATTTTTAGCGCGTCGATAAGCCAGCCCATAAACGCGCCGAAGGCGCAGCCCATCACCAGCACCAGCGGGAATGCCACCAGCGGCGACAGCCCCCAGAAGCCGATCGCTTTTGCGAGGAACACGCCGGTAAAGGCAATCACCGATCCCACGGAGAGATCGATGCCGCCTGAGAGGATCACAAACGTCATGCCAACGGCGATAATCCCAAGGAAAGCGTTATCTGTCAGGATGTTGCAAATCACCCGCGTGGAGGCGAAGCCGGGAAACTGCGTCAGGCAGTATAAATATCCCAGCACGAAAACCGCCAGGGTGATCATCAGGGGCAGGTTACGTTTGATCATGGCGGCGGAGTCCTTTAAGCAGAGCGATAAAACGAGGCGACTGCACGATGAGTACGCACATCACCACCACGGCTTTTACAACCTGATTGAGCTCGGGCGGGAAGCCGGAGAGTAAAATACCGGTATTCATACCCTGAATGATCAACGCGCCCACGACGGACAGCGCGATGTTAAAACGCCCGCCCATTAGCGAGCCGCCGCCAATCACCACCGCCAGAATGGCGTCCAGCTCAAGCCACAGGCCCGCGTTATTGGCATCGGCCCCGCGAATATCGGCGGTAACGATAATCCCCGCGATTGCCGCGCAAACACCGCTCAGCACGTAGGTCAGCATCACCACAATGCGCGTGTTAACTCCGGCGTTTTTCGCCGCGCGAATGTTAATTCCCACGGATTCAATAAACAGGCCCAGCGCAGTTTTGCGGGTAAAAAGCCAGAAAACAAGCAGCGTGGCGATGGCGATAATCACCGGCGTGGGAAAGAAGAACAGCGAACCGCTGCCTAAATAGGACAGGCCCGGCGAGTCAAACGTCACAATCTGCCCGGCGGTAATAAGCTGCGCGACGCCGCGTCCGGCAACCATCAGAATCAGCGTGGCAACAAAAGGCTGAATTTTTAAGATGGCAACCAGAACGCCGTTCCACAACCCGGCCAGCACGCCTACGCCAAGCGAAGCCAGCAGCACTACGGCAAGACTATGGCCTTCAACGGTGAGCGTCGCTGCCGTGGCCCCGGCGATCGCCATCACTGCTCCCACCGAAAGATCGATGCCGCCGGTGGCAATCACCAGCGTCATGCCAATCGCCAGCAGCGCTACCGGAGCAGCACGGTTAAGAATGTCGATGGGGCTGCCAAACAACCGCCCGTCCTGCATGACGATATTGAAGAAATGGTTGGCGACAATGCTGTCGACCAGCAGCACCAGCACCAGCGCGATTAGCTGCGGGATACCCGGCGGCCAGCGGAAGCTGCGCTTCGGCTGCGGCGCGTTGGCCTGCGGCAATAAACGAGGCATCACGTTTTACTCCTTATGCCGCAATGGCATTCATAATGGCCGACACGGACAGTTCGCCGAGCGGGATCTCCGCCACCTGCTGTCGGTCGCGCATGATCACCACGCGATCCGCGTAGCCCACCAGCTCTTCCAGCTCGGAAGAGATAACCAGCAGCGCCAGGCCATCGGCGCAGAGCGTTTCGATCAGGCGGATAATTTCGGCGTGCGCGCCGACGTCGATCCCGCGGGTCGGCTCGTCAAGGATCAGGAACTGCGGCTTAGTCAGCAGCCAGCGCGAAAGCAAAACTTTTTGCTGATTGCCGCCGGAGAGAAACTCAATCGGCTGCTCCGCGCTCGGAGTGCGAATGCCTAGCTGGCGGATAAACCGTTCGGCTATCTGATTTTGCTCTTTACGAGGAATGGGGCGCAGCCAGCCGCGCTGGGCCTGGAGCGCGAGGATGATGTTTTCCCGCACCGAGGCGGCGGCGATAATCCCGTCGGTTTTGCGATCTTCCGGGCAAAAGCCGATCCCCAGAGACGAGGCTTTATGCGGCGAACGCAGCGACTGCGGTTTGCCCTTGATCCACGCCTCCCCGCTGTCCGCCGGTTTGATGCCGAAGATCACCTCGGCGGTTTCCGTGCGGCCCGACCCCAACAGGCCCGCCAGGCCGACGATCTCCCCCGGACGGACTTCGAGATCGAACGGATTGATTACCCCTTTTTTGCCGAAGTTTTTAAACGCGGCCATTGGCTTATCGCTCAGCAGCGTCCTGCCCGCACGCTGTAGGGCATTGGTGTCCAGCTCGCGGCCCAGCATCATTTTGACCAGTTCGATCTGCGGGAGATCTTTGGTGTCGCGCGTGCCAACGAATGCGCCGTTGCGCAGCACGGTGATTCTATCGGTGACTTCGTAGACCTGGTCCAGGAAGTGGGTGACAAAGATCAGGCTTACGCCCTGATCCCGCAGCTGGCGCATCAGGGTAAAGAGCATGTCGACTTCTTTGGTGTCGAGGCTGGCGGTGGGCTCATCGAGGATCAGCACTTTCGCCGATAGATCGATGGCCCGACAGATAGCCACAATTTGCTGCATCGCCACCGAATAACGGTTGAGCGGCTCGGACACGTCGAGAGAGAAACCGTAAGATTCCATCAGCGCTGTGGCGCGCTTTTCCATCTCTTTGCGTTTAAGCAGGCCGAAGCGCCGGGGTTCGCGGCCAATAAAGAGATTGTCCGCCACGGACATATTAGGCAGCAGGTTCACTTCCTGATAAACGGTACCAATGCCAAGCTGCTGGGCATGGGCGGTATTCTTCGGCGATATCAGCTCGCCTTCGAGATAGATGTTGCCGCTGTCGCGCTGGTAAACCCCGGTCAGCGCCTTGATGAGCGTCGATTTCCCCGCGCCGTTTTCCCCCAACAGCGCCATGATTTCGCCGCGCCGCAGGCTGAAATCCACCTTGTCGAGCGCCTTGACCCCTGGGAAATGCTTGCTCAGGCTTTCCGTGCGCAGAATCTCCTGCTTGTTTGTGCTCATCTGAATGACCCTCACCCTAGCCCTCTCCCGACAGGGGAGAGGAGGAAAATTCAAAACTACCCGCTCGATCGTTCCCCTCTCCCCTCAGGGGAGAAGGCCCGGGTGAAGGGGCTATCAGTAACCCATCGATTTTTTCTTCTCGAGCTCTTCTTTCGCCGTATCCGGCAGGTACAGAGTGGATTTGGTGATGGTCACTTTTTCCGGCATGGTGCCGTCTTTTTTGAACTTCTCTAGCGCGTCAAACGCCGGGCCAGCCATGTTTGGCGTAAGCTCTACGCTGGCGTTGGCTTCCCCATCGATCATCGCTTTGTAGATGTCCGGCACGCCGTCGATTGAGCCGGTCAGAATGTCTTTGCCCGGCTTCAGGCCCGCTTCTTTAATTGCCTGAATCGCCCCGATCGCCATGTCATCGTTGTGCGCGTAAACCATGCAGATGTTCTTGCCGTTATTTTCAGCTTTGATAAAACTTTCCATGACTTCTTTCCCTTTGCTGCGGGTAAAGTCGCCGGACTGGGAACGAATAATTTTGACGTTAGAGGCTTTAGAAATAGCGTCGGCAAAGCCTTTCTTACGGTCGATGGCCACGCTCGCGCCGACGGTGCCCTGCAGCTCAACCACGTTGCACTGCTTGCCGTTCAGCTCTTTTAACAGCCATTCGCCAATCAATTGGCCTTCCAGCACGTTGTTGGCGGTCACCACCGTCATATAGAGAGATTTGTCTTTCACGTCGATGTTGCGGTCGAGCAGGAAGACCGGAATTTTGGCTTCTTTCGCTTCCTGTAGCACCGGTTCCCAGCCCGTCGCGACGATCGGCGCGATGAAGATGGCGTCCACGCCCTGGGCGATGAATGAGCGTACGGCCTTAATCTGGTTTTCCTGTTTCTGCTGCCCATCGGCGATTTTCAGCGTGATGCCGCGTTTCTGAGCCTCACTCTTCGCAACCGAAGTTTCTGCCGCACGCCAGCCGGATTCAGAACCCACCTGCGAAAAGCCAACCGTTAACGGAGCAGCAATCGCCATAGACGACATTGCTGCGGAGACTGCAGAGACCAAAAGTAAGCGCTTCCACATAGGTGCATCCTCGTAGGGTTATTGTTGGTTAAGATCTGGCCTTCGCGGGAAACTATAGACGACGTGCGATGTAACAGAATGAGTTACATCACAATTCGAAGAAGTAACGAAGATGTTAATCACTGCGCCACGACTGATGTCACGTAAAGGCCACTGCTGCGCCTATGGCAATGGCGGCTCGGCGGCGGGATTTATATATGTCGGAAAGCAGGATTTCCCTTAGCTTGTAACCGCTTACACTTATTTATAAAGAATGCGGCTGCGTTTATGGATGAAACCGCTGCCAGAGTGCTCTGAAAAAGCCCCTTCAGGTAAAACGCAGGCAAAAAGAGTCCAGGACATTTAAACGCAGTTGGCTATAATACCGGGCACTTGAATGACACCAGTTTAAAGGAAACAGACATGAGCTTACTCAACGTCCCTGCGGGCAAAGATCTGCCAGAAGACATCTACGTTGTTATCGAAATCCCGGCGAACGCTGACCCAATCAAATATGAAATTGATAAGGACACCGGCGCGCTGTTCGTTGACCGTTTCATGTCTACCGCGATGTTCTATCCGTGCAACTACGGCTACATCAACCACACTCTGTCCCTGGACGGCGACCCGGTTGACGTGCTGGTCCCAACGCCGTATCCGTTAGCGCCAGGCTCCGTGGTTCGCTGCCGTCCGGTTGGCGTGCTGAAAATGACCGACGAAGCGGGCGAAGATGCCAAGCTGGTTGCGGTACCGCACACCAAACTGAGCAAAGAATACGATCACATTAAAGATGTGAACGACCTGCCAGAACTGCTGAAAGCGCAGATCACTCACTTCTTCGAGCACTACAAAGACCTCGAAAAAGGCAAGTGGGTTAAAGTTGACGGCTGGGACAACGCAGAAGCGGCTAAAGCTGAAATCGTTGCTTCCTTCGAGCGCGCTGCGAAGAAGTAATTCTTCCTCCCGCTGCGAATATGAAAACACCGCCAAACGGCGGTGTTTTTTTATTCCACAATCGCCTGAAACCTTGCCAACGCTTCTTCAATAATTTCGTCGGGGACCTCTTCAATTTTACGAGCTATACCCATCCCCAAACGAGGGTCCAGCATTGAAATTAATCAAATATCAGAACTGGAATCAGGTGCTCAGCAGAGGAGAAATAAAGGATGAAGCGGACAAAAAGATGGGGGATTGTTCACAATTGAGACGGCCACTCATCAATGAGTGGCCGTGGGGAAGACAGGTACTGCTATTTATCCAGCCAGTTACCGCTTTCTATACGGGTTAATCCGTCCACCGGCCGTTGGTACACGTACATCCATGCACTGCCATGAGGTGTCTGAATAATCTGACGTTTATACTCGCCGCCTTTGGTGCGCAGGGCGTCCAGTTCGGCAAGCGTTGAGGCGTCGATGCGGTAAACTTCTCCCTGCACCGATCCTTCGCCCGGCACTGCGCCCGGGTAATGGCCAAGGCTGTAGAGAACATAGTTATGCTGCGTATGATCTCCCAGCCACTGGGCGTTGGTCATCCAGTGGCTGTTGCCCTGCTTGCGTCGTAAACTGCCGTAAACAAATATTCGCATTGCTAGAACTCAAACTGATAGAGCACATCTAGTGCCTGATCGATGCCAGACACCGCTTCCAGATATAGCTTAGGCATCAGGCGATAACGCAGTGTCAGTGTCGCCAACGAGTCAAAAATACCCACACCATATTTCACCTGGAGACCCGGCAGTACATAGCCGCTGACCACCACCTGGGAGGAATCCCCTACCCCGGCAGTATCCAGCGCCAGATTGCTTACGCCAAACGTCTCGCCGATTTTACCCACAACCTGCCCACTCTGTGCAACCCCCAGGCCCACAAGCATTGAGGTCATGGCGTTGCCGTCGTCGCCGGAATTGTCTAAACCCTGCCCGCGAAGCAGGTAGGACAAGGCTTCCTGCTGCGACATGGCCGGATCAGAAAATATTTCGGCTTTTGGCTCATCGGCCGATCCCGTGACGCGAACCCCGGCAATAACGTCGTTTTCGGTGGCTTCCGGATTACGAATCGCCTCGATGTTCAGCAGCGGCTGATCCGGTGGCCCGGAGAACAGCAGCTCGCCTTTACGCACGATCAGATCCTGACCGTAGGCGTGGAAGCGCCCTTCCGGGATGTTGATTTGCCCGTTGAGGCCCAGCCCCTGACGATCCTGCACCATTTTCAGATCGCCGTTCAGACGCGCTTTCAGCCCAAAGGCGTCAAGACGCACGTTGTTGCCGACGTGGATTGTCAGGTTGCTGTTGATCGGAATGCCCGCGGTTTGCGGCTTCACCGGCTTCAGATCTTTGTCCAGCATGACTTCATCGCTGGAAACGCCAACGGAGCTTTCCGGCACTTCATGCACCACAATGCGCGCCCACGGAATATCGACTCGCCCATCGAGGGTGAACAGGCTTGGCGTAGCCACAAATTCGATATCCGGGGAAACGTCCAGGCGCACCATCGGCGGCACGGTAATACGCACTTTGTTGCCCTTCGCCGCAACGCGCGCGCGCCAGTTGTCGATTTGCGTCCAGTCGGCGTCGCCGCTAAGCGCGATGTCGCCCTGTTTAGTGCGCACCGTCCCGGCAAGCGTTGAGTTCATGCCGTTGAAGTTCATGGCAATCTGGCTCGGCTGCATATCAAACGGCATAAAGTTACCGTCGATATCCACGCCGTTGAGCTGAAGCTGGCCGAACATCTGCGGCCGCTCAAGGTTGCCGCCCAGACGCAGGTTCGCGTTCAGCTTACCGGCGGCCTTTTCCCCGCGGGAGAAAATCGCGTTGGCGATTGCCAGATCGAAGCCGCGAAGGTTCACGTTGCCGCCCAGATTACGGCGGCCTTCCGGATCGGTGATTTGCACCTGGCCGTCAAACTGTCCGTTATTAGCGACGCGAATCAGCCAGCCAAGCTGGGCGCGGTTGTTCTTCAGCTCGGCGTTCAGGTTGAGGGTCTCGAAGGAAACCGGCAGCGGGCTATCGTTTACCACCTGCGTCACTTTGACACCGCGACCGTTCAGCGTGATTTGCCCCTGCGGCAGACCTTTGGACTCGCTGTCCCAGCTTACATCGGCTTTCCCGCTGAAAGAGCCAGCCGCCTGAGTATCTTCCGGCATAAACGGCTTGAGCATCGCCAGGTCGAAGCGGTTGAGGTTTACCACCGCGCGCCCTTTCGCGCCTGCATCAATGGTTTGCGGCACGCAAAGCTCGGCGTTCGGGTTGTTCCAGCAGTGCGGCCCGATGCTGATTTTCTGCTCTTTGTTGCGGTAGTCCAGCGCGATGGCGCGATTGAGCGACCACGGCCCAACCGGCGTTTCAAAGCGGGTATTCGAGAGGTTCCCACGCCAGCGCTCTTCGGCACGATCGAAGCTGCCGCTCAGGCTAAGCTGCCCGGATACCGGCTCACCCTGCACGCGAAGCTGAAGCTGATGCTGCTTCTCGTTGCCTTTGGCTTCCAGCGTG
This sequence comes from Buttiauxella sp., assembly GCA_036489025.1. Classification (GTDB taxonomy): domain Bacteria; phylum Pseudomonadota; class Gammaproteobacteria; order Enterobacterales; family Enterobacteriaceae; genus Dryocola. Next base: position 59,305 of record DASXGN010000008.1, on the reverse strand, counting down.
ACGAGGTTGATATTCACGCCGGGCTGAGCGATACGCTCCACGCGCAGGTCCAGGCTGCCGCCGATCTGATCGGTAGACTTCACGTCGCCTTTCAGCAGAACGCGAGCAATGGAAAGCTCCTGCCAGCGCAGGCCGTTAGCCGTGACGTCCGCCAGCAGCTGCGGCGCTTTTACATCGCCCCGAACCTTGATGTTACCTTTCGCCGTGCCGCCGAGTCCCGGCAGCGCGTTATCCAGGCCCGGCGCGTCGATTGTCGCGTCCAGCGCCAGATCTTTCGGCCCCAGCTCGCCCTTCACGTCCGCGCTATTGCGCCCCAGCTCGAGATGCAGACCCGGAATAGTCCACTGCATGTAGCTATTGCCTTTCAGCTTACCGGTCGCGCTCACTTTATTTTGCTTCACGTTGCCGGCGAGCTTCAGCTCCGGCACGTCCACCTGCCAGGTGCCGCCGTACAGGCTGCCGCTGGTTTTCACAAAGCCATCCAGTTTTGCAGGCCAGTCCGGGAACTGCTTCGCGGTGTTGATGCCGTCGAGCTTCAGCTCTCCGCGCCAGCTGATCGCCTTACTCCAGTCGAGCACCGCTTTCAGATCGGTGTTGCCCTGCAGCGCGGCAACGCGCAGTTTGTCGAGATTGAGATGCTGCTCGTTACCTTTACCGTCCAGGGTAATGACGGCTGGCGGGATCTCCTCCCCCTTCACGGAAGTGCGGAAGGAGAGCGCGTAGTCGGTCATTTTGCCGCTGAATTTAAGCTTGAGATCGTCGGCCTGATACGCTTTCTTACCGGTAAACGGCCAGTAAAGCTGCTTGCTGACCACCTCCAGATTGAGCGGCAGCCCCGCTTCGGCAAGCTGCGCCTGCGCGGTGAGCTCCATGTCCACCGGCCCGGAGAGGTTCATGCCCACCTTCAGCACGTCGCGCAGCTCCCCGCCGATTTTCATCTTCACCTTTTCGCCTTTAACCGGGTCGATATTCAGCGTGGTGTTGAGGGTGAGATCGACAGGCCATTTGTCGCGCAGCTGCGCGCTGCCGGTGGCGTTGACGATGCCCTGGGAAGAATCCACGTCCAGCGCGTCAAGCTTCAGGTTGCCGTCAATGCTGCTGACTTTCACCAGCAGGCTGCTGACCAGCAGATCCGTGTCGCCTGTGAGGCGTAGGTTGCTGCCGCGAAACTCTTCGATATTCAGGTTTAGCGGCAGGTGAACGTCGGTCATTTCCGGCAGCACAGGCTTCTCGAAAAGCTGTTTAAGCGTTTCGCCGAGCGGCAGCTCTTCCGGCTGCGGATTGTTGATCTTCGGCTCAACCACCTCTTCCTGCGCGACTTTTGCCACCTTCGGCAGCGCTATCAGCAACCCTTCAAGGTTGGTCGGCGTCAAAGTGACGTTGCGCTCCTGCCAGTTCAGCCCGGAGGTAAAATCCATCACCGAAACGGTGGTGTCGTCGATTTTGATATTGACGTTATTGAGGGCCACGCGGCTGAGCGTGATGGGGTAAGGCGTGGCGAGATTGAGCGGGCCGCTATCCTCTTCTTCAACCTGCGCGGCGGGCGGCATTTTTTTGCTGTCCACCACCACATCAATATCTTTCAGGGAAAAGTTGTTCACGCAGATGCTGCTGTCGCGCAGGCAGCCCAGCTTAACCGCGAGGTTGATTTCACCGGCGTTAACGTCCACGCCCGGCTGCTGGTAGCGCAGCCCTTTAATCGTCAGATTGCGCCAGCCGCCCTGCACGCTGGCGATATCCAGCCCCGGCACCCAGCGATTGGCGGCGTTAAACAGCACGTGCAACCCGGTTGTGGTGCCCACCAGGAAACCTACCGTGCCAATCAGCAAAACGACAACGGCCAGCACCGCGAGGCTTATTTTCTTCCAACGACTCATAGTTCAGGCCCCAGACCGATGTAAAACTGTAATCCGTGTTCGTCTTTGTCACCCACCGGCACGGCAAAGTCGAGTTTGATTGGCCCGACCGGCGACTGCCAGCGTACGCCAACCCCGGCGCCGGTTTTAAAGTTGCTTTGTTTGATGTCGTTCACCGCCTCGCCGGAATCGACGAAGGCCGCCCCCCACCATTTCCCGCTGACGTTGTACTGATATTCCAGCGAGCCGGTAGCCATTTTTGAGGCCCCGGTCAGCTTGCCGTCTTCGTTCTCAGGCGAAATGGATTTGTATTTATAGCCGCGAATGCTGCGGTCGCCGCCGGCGAAGAAGCGCAGATCGGGCGGAACACGTTCGAAGTCGTTGGTTTCAATCCAGCCCACGTTGCCGCGCACCACGAAGCGATGCTTTTCCTGCAGGGTGCGGATCCAGACCTGCTGGGCCTGGAAAACGCCGAAGTCCACGTCCGATCCCCAGGTCGTGTTGGATACGTCGATGGAATAGCGCTGGGAGTCGCCCCAGGTTGGCATCAGGCCGCCGCGCGAGCGGGTGCGGTTCAGGCTGACGCCCGGATATAGCAGCATCGTGGTGTTGGTGACGTTGGCCTGGGTAAAGTGGTCGAGGCTCCAGCGCAGGTTGATGGCGCGCTGCCAGCCGCTGGATAAATCCCAGTAGCGGGAGACGGCCAGCGTGCTCGAGTCCGACTTGGTATCGTTCAGGTCGGTGCGTTTGAAGCCGCCCTGCATCAGATAATACTGCTCCAGCGGGCTTTTCAGCAGCGGGACTTTGTAGCTAAAGTCGAGGATCTGCTCCGGGCCAGACAGGCTGGTGCTGGTGGTAAAGCTGTGCCCGTAGGAGTTGACCCACGGCTTTTTCCATGTCGCTTTAACGCGCGGACCCACGTCGGTGGAATAGCCGACGCCGGTCTCAATGGTGTTTTCCGTACGCGGAGAGACCACGCCGTGCAGCGGTAATATCTTCGTTTTGCGAGCTTTGTCGAATTCAGGTGCCACCACGACCGAGTTGAACCAGCCGGTTGCGGACAGGCGGCGGTTCAGCTCGGCCAGATCTTTGGACTGGTAATAGTCGCCTTCTTTAAATGGCACCAGGTTTTGCAGGTACTCTTCGCGAATCTGCGAGCCTTCGAAGGATACGTCGCCAAAACGGTAGCGCTGACCGCTGTCGTAATCGATGTCCCAGAATGCCTGACGGCGCTCAAGCGACACGCCGAGCTGATTCTTGCGGAACTCGCTGTCGAAGTAGCCCTTGCGCAGCGAGACGCTGGTCAGACTCTTTTTGAAGCCTTCGTAGTCGGCGTGGTTAAGCACCGTGCCGTTCTTAGGGCGATCGTGCAGAAGGTTAAGAAAATCTTTATCGTCGCGCGCGCCGCCGCGCAGGATGACGTCCGTGCCGCCAATCAGCACCGGCGGGCCAGCATCAACCTTTGCCACCAGCACCTGGCGACCTTTCGCAGGCGGCGGACGCAGATCGAAATCAATGGTCGGTTCGTAATAGCCGAGCGCCTTCAATCCCTCGCGGATAGCGTCGTCCACGCGGGCACGGAAACGCCGGTCCGGCGTCACTTCGTCACTTTGAATAGTAGAAAGCTGCGCGCGGACGTTCTTTTGCAGCTCCCCGCTTAATCCTTCTACCTGTAAGCGCACGTTGGCAGCGCCAGCCCACGTGCTTGCCAGGCATAAGCTCGCCAGGCATAAAATACGGATTCGTGGCACGTTTTCTCCTGAATATCCTTGTTCCCACCCCTGGAAGGAAACGTCTTAACCGCTCCGCGGTTTAACAAAACCCCAACAATTGGGGTTGAAAACTGCTCAAAGACCCAAATAATTCTTATATGTACTGTAGTCTGATAAAGCGTGGTTATTGTCTGCAATTACACGCCCCGTTACAACCGCATGACGGCTGTAACCCCCCTCTACCGATTTCGGGAGCTTGAAAACTGATGAATTTATCCGAGAAAACACATCCTGTTGCGCAGTCCGACGCGCTGCCGGGCCGCAATACCCCGATGCCGGTCGCCACTTTGCACGCCGTGAACGATCGTTCGATGACCAATGTACCAGACGGGATGGAAACTGCTTATTTTGCGATGGGCTGTTTCTGGGGCGTTGAACGTTTGTTCTGGCAGCTGCCCGGCGTTTACAGCACCGCAGCAGGCTACGCGGGCGGATTTACCCCGAATCCAACCTATCGCGAAGTGTGCAGCGGGCAAACCGGCCACGCCGAAGCGGTGCGCGTGGTCTACGATCCGCAGGTCGTGAGCTACGAGCAGCTCCTCCAGGTGTTCTGGGAAAATCACGATCCGGCCCAGGGCATGCGCCAGGGCGGCGATGTGGGCACGCAGTATCGCTCAGCCATCTATCCGTTAACGCCGGAGCAGGACGCCGCCGCTCGTGCAAGCCTGCAACGCTTCCAGGAAGCAATGACTGAGGCTGGCGATAAACGCCAGGTCACCACGGAGATCGCCAACGCCGGGCCGTTCTATTATGCGGAAGACGATCATCAGCAGTATCTGCATAAAAATCCGTATGGCTACTGCGGTATCGGCGGAATTGGGGTTTGCTTACCGCCCCAGGGCTGAGTCAATTCAACGGCGGATGGCGCAGGCTTATCCGCCCTACGATTCACGCAGTAAATCAAAGAAATCTCTGAGCAGAGTGCAGGACGCTGAATGACGAGCCAAATGTGACCTCTGGCAGCCCTACACGCCCTTAAGCTATACTACCCGTTGAAATTGCTGGCTTACTCTCAAGAGCAGCCAGCTTTTCTTATGTATGACCCCGTGTATTTTCAACTTTTCCTTCCGAGGATCTGGTCTTAACGACCGGATAAACTATGTTAAACAGTATTTTAGTAATACTTCTTCTTATCTCCGTTAGTGCGTTCTTTTCTATCTCAGAGATCTCACTGGCCGCGTCCCGCAAAATCAAACTCAAGCTGCTGGCTGATGAGGGCAACCTCAACGCGCAGCGGGTGCTGAAGATGCAGGAAAGTCCCGGCATGTTCTTTACCGTAGTGCAGATTGGCCTGAACGCCGTGGCCATTCTCGGCGGTATCGTCGGCGACGCGGCATTTTCTCCGGCGTTTAAAATGCTGCTGGAGCGTTTTTTCTCTCCGGAAATGGCCGACCAGCTGAGCTTTATTATCTCCTTCACCCTCGTCACCAGCCTGTTTATCCTTTTTGCAGACCTGACCCCGAAACGCATCGGTATGATTTCGCCTGAAACGGTTGCTTTGCGAATCATCAACCCGATGCGCTTCTGTCTGTTTATCTTCCGCCCGCTGGTGTGGTTCTTTAACGGCCTGGCCAACGTCATCTTCCGCATTTTCAAGCTGCCGATGGTGCGTAACGACGACATCACCTCCGACGACGTTTACGCGGTGTTTGAAGCCGGGGCGCTGGCCGGCGTGCTGCGCAAGCAGGAGCACGAGCTGATTGAAAACGTGTTCGAGCTGGAGTCGCGTACCGTGCCGTCTTCGATGACCTCGCGTGAGAACATCATCTGGTTCGATCTGCATGAAGAAGAGCAAAGCCTGAAGAACAAAATCGCCGAACATCCGCACTCCAAGTTCCTGGTGTGCAACGGTGATATCGACCATATCGTGGGCTATGTGGATTCCAAGGAGCTGCTGAACCGCGTGCTGGGCAACCAAAGTATGGCGCTGAACAGCGGCGTGCATCTGCGCAATACGCTGATTGTCCCGGATACGCTGACGCTGTCCGAAGCGCTGGAAAGCTTTAAAACCGCGGGCGAAGACTTTGCGGTGATCATGAACGAATACGCGCTGGTGGTGGGCATCATTACGCTGAACGACGTGATGACCACGCTGATGGGTGATTTAGTCGGCCAGGGCATGGAAGAACAAATCGTCGCGCGCGATGAGAACTCATGGCTGGTTGAGGGCGGCACGCCGATTGACGACGTGATGCGCGTGCTGGATATCGATGAATTCCCGCAGTCCGGCAATTACGAAACCATCGGCGGCTTCATGATGTTTATGCTGCGTAAAATCCCGAAACGCACCGACTCGGTGAAGTTCTCCGGCTATAAGTTCGAGGTGGTGGATATCGACAACTACCGCATCGATCAGCTGCTGGTGACGCGCATCGACAACAAGCCGTCGCCGCTGACGCCGAAGCTGCCGGATGCGGAAGAGCAGAACGCGGCTTAATAGCTAACCGCCAGAAACATCAACGGCACCCTCGGGTGCCGTTTTGCTTCGTACTTTTGCATCATACTCTTAGAGGCTTTACGCCATCTCCGCCTGCATACGTAAAACCTGGCGGTTAACTTCGGACATCACCGATAAATGCTGCTTATCTTTAACTTTTGGGATAAGAATCTTGCCCTTATCAAATTCAAAAGCGCCAACGTCCTTGATGTACAACCGTCCACGGAACAGGATCTTCACGTACTTCGCCACCTGAAGCGGGTTGTAACGTTGGAAAATTTTCATTCTTTTTACTCTCCTGCAGTGTTAACGCCCCTGCGGTTCCACATTTGGTCCGACAAAACGAGGCGAAAAAATTTGGTGCCCGAAAACTATAGTTCATCTACAAACCGGCACCTAGTTTGAAGCCGTTTATTTACCGTTTCATTACAATTTCTCAGAATATTCTTTTCAATTGTAAATAAAATTTAGTTTAAGCATTCAAAAATCAGGGATATGTGCGGTCGCCCGCAAACTGGCATTCCAATTGCGGGACAGATAGGTATTCAGCACATATGATTAAAACGTCAGGGCCAAGTGGTCCGATCACCTGCCAACCTTTACCGATAACAAGGAGTCAACCATGACCCTGCGCACAGCGCTTGCGCTTACCGCTCTGCTGCTGCCGTTAATGGCTTCAGCCCATAACTTTGAGAAAAACCAGCGCGTGGCTCCGGTCGGCATTGCCGATAAAGGCGAGCTGATTCTTGATAATGATAAGTTTAGCTACAAAAACTGGAATAGCGCGCAGCTCGCGGGAAAAGTGCGGGTGCTACAGCATATTGCCGGTCGCTCCAGCGCGAAGGAGATGAACGCAGGCCTTATCGAGGCAATCAAAGCGGCAAAATTCCCACACGATCGCTACCAGACCACCACCATCGTTAATACTGACGACGCGATTATGGGAACCAGCATGTTTGTGCGCAGCAGCATCGAGAGCAATAAGAAACAGTTCCCATGGTCGCAGTTCATCGTGGACAGCAATGGCCTGGCGAAAAATGCCTGGCAGTTGGAAGACGGCGGCTCAGCTATCGTGGTACTGGATAAAGACGGGCGCATTCAGTTTGCCAAAGACGGCTCGCTGACTCAGGACGAGGTGCAGCAGGTGATGAACCTGCTGCATGAGCTGCTCAATAAATAGTGACGCGGAAGCCGGGATTTAAGAAGGATTCGCGCGGGGTATAGTCCAGCGTCTTACCCTGCCAGTCGTGAACATGAGCACCAGCGGCCACGGCAACCGCGTGGCCCGCTGCGGTATCCCAGATATTGGTTGGCCCGAAGCGGGGATAAAGCTGCGCCTGGCCGTCCGCCACCAGGCAAAATTTCAGCGACGATCCGATGGCGGTGGTCTGGTGTTCCCCCATCTGCTGTAAATACTCTTTCAGCTCGGTGTCGCTGCTGGCATGCGATCGGCTGACAACTACCAGCGGCGGGCGGGCGTCGCGCACCTGAATCTGATTGTTGACGCCGCACTCTTCTTTCCAGGCCTTCCCTTCCGCGGCGCTATACATGATGTTCAGCACCGGCGCGTAAACCACGCCCAGCACCGGCTTGCCCTTTTCAATCAGCGCGATATTGACCGTGAACTCGCCGTTACGCTTTAAAAACTCCTTCGTACCGTCCAGCGGATCGACCAGCCAGTAGCGCTGCCAGTGCTGGCGGACATCCCAGCTTTGCGGGTCTTCCTCAGATAAAATCGGCACGTCCGGGGTCAGCGCCATCAGCCCTTGTATAATCACGGTATGGGCTGCGATATCCGCTGCGGTCACCGGCGAATCATCGGATTTCTGCGTGGCTTCCAGCGGCTTTTCGCCTTCATAGACCTGCATGATGGCGGCTCCCGCCTCCCGAGCCAGCTGGCAAATTTTGTCTAACATTCTCCACCTCATATTGTGTCGCCGCACGCGGCACTGCGCGAATAACTTATTGTTTTACTTATATCTCATTGCGTTCAGATGCGCTATCTGTGAAGCGATTCCGGTTTCATGACTGCAATTTCTGGCAGACTTCACAAAATTGTAAGCAACAACATGTAAGTTCATTGCCTTTTGTGGCGTACCTCTGAAAAAGGACCTTAAGCATGATCAAGTTTAGCGCAACGCTTGTTGCCACGCTGGTCGCGGCAAGCGTAAACGCGGCGACGGTGGACCTTCGTATCCTCGAAACCACCGATTTGCACAGCAACATGATGGACTTTGATTACTACAAAGACACGCCGACAGAAAAATTTGGCCTGGTGCGCACGGCGAGCCTGATTAACGCCGCGCGAGCCGAGGCGGTGAACAGCGTGCTGGTCGATAACGGCGATCTGATTCAGGGTAGCCCGCTGGGTGATTATATGGCGGCAAAGGGCCTGAAAAACGGCGAAGTTCATCCCGTCTATAAGGCGCTGAATACGCTGGATTACGCCGTGGGTAACCTGGGCAACCATGAGTTTAACTACGGCCTGGATTACCTGCACAGGGCGTTAGCCGGGGCCAAATTTCCCTACGTCAACGCCAATATTATTGATGCCAAAACCAACAGGCCGCTGTTTACCCCTTATCTGATTAAAGAAACCAGCGTCAAAGATAAAGACGGCAAAGCCCGGACGCTGCGCATTGGCTATATCGGCTTCGTACCGCCGCAGATTATGACGTGGGATAAAGCGAACCTGGACGGTAAGGTGACGGTGAAAGACATCACCGAAACCGCACGGCATTACGTCCCGCAGATGCGCAAGGCAGGCGCGGATTTAGTGGTGGTTGTCGCCCACTCCGGGCTGTCGAGCGATCCGTATCAGGCGATGGCCGAGAACTCAGTTTATTACCTCAGCCAGGTGCCTGGCGTGGATGCGATTCTCTTCGGCCACGCTCACGCCGTCTTCCCCGGTAAGGATTTTGCCAGCATTAAAGGGGCCGATATTGCGAACGGGACGCTAAACGGCGTGCCTGCGGTCATGCCCGGTATGTGGGGCGATCATCTCGGCGTGGTGGATCTGGTGCTGAACAACGACAGCGGCGCGTGGAAGGTCACCGCCAGCAAAGCCGAGGCTCGCCCAATTTACGACAGCGTAGCGAAGAAATCCCTCGCCGCCGAAGATGCAGCGCTGGTGAAAGTGCTGGCGCACGACCACAGCGCCACGCGTGAGTTCGTCAGCAAGCCTATCGGTAAATCGGCGGACAACATGTACAGCTACCTTGCGCTGGTGCAGGACGACCCAACCGTGCAGGTGGTGAATAACGCCCAGCGCGCCTACGTCGAAAAATTCATTCAGGGCGACCCGGATCTGGCGAAGCTGCCGGTGCTTTCCGCCGCTGCGCCGTTTAAAGTCGGCGGGCGTAAGAACGATCCGGCCAGCTTTGTCGAAGTGGAAAAAGGTCAGCTAACCTTCCGTAACGCCGCAGATTTGTATCTCTACCCGAACACGCTGGTCGTCGTGAAGGCAAGCGGCCGGGAGGTGAAGGAGTGGCTGGAATGCTCCGCCGGGCAGTTTAACCAGATTGACGTCCACAGCAGCCAGCCGCAGCCGCTGATCAACTGGGACGGCTTCCGTACCTATAACTTCGACGTGATCGACGGCGTGAAGTACCAGATCGATGTTTCGCAGCCCGCCCGCTACGACGGCGAGTGCCAGACGGTGAACCCGAAAGCCGAACGCATTAAGGACCTGACGTTCAACGGGAAGCCAATCGACCCGAACGCAACGTTCCTGGTGGCGACCAATAACTACCGCGCCTACGGCGGCAAGTTCGCGGGCACCGGCGATAGCCACATCGCGTTTGCTTCCCCGGATGAAAACCGTTCCGTGCTGGCGAACTGGATCAGCGCCCAGAAAGAGATCCACCCCGCAGCGGATAACAACTGGCGTCTGGCCCCAATCCACAGCCAGCAGAAGCTGGATATTCGCTTTGAGACTTCGTCGGGCGAAAAGGCCGCGGCCTTTATTAAGGAAAAAGCCCAATATCCAATGCGCAACGTCGGTAACGACGACATTGGCTTTGCCCTTTATCAGCTCGATCTGAGCAGGTAATGATTCAGGCGTCTCGTTCGCGGGACGCCAGAACCTGCGGCAAATTCCCTTCGATCCAGTCGGCCAGCGCGGCCACCTTCTCCGCTATTTCCTCGCCATGCGGCGTCAGGCTGTATTCCACGTGCGGCGGCACAACCGGATAAGATTTGCGATTCACAAAGCCGTCTGCCTCCAGCCATTGCAGAGTCTGGGCCAGCATTTTTTCACTGACCCCACCCATTTTGCGGCGCAGATCGCTAAAGCGATGCGTCCCATCCTGTAAGGCCACCAGAATCAGCACGCCCCAGCGGCTGGTAACGTGCTTTAACACATCCCGCGACGGGCACTTCTCAGCGAACAGGTTGCCAGCGCGCATTTGCTGGCTGAGCGACGGCAGAGCCTCCAGCGTTTCACTCATTTCATACTTACCTTTTTGTACGTACTTACTAAAAGTTAGTTAGGGTGCTAGTGTGGCACAACTCACCCAAAACACTAAGGCGTTTATCATGATTGCGATTACCGGTGTCTCCGGCCTGCTGGGCCGTCTTGTCGTAGAAGATTTGCTGCACAGCGTGGAAGCGCACAAAGTGGTGGCGATTGTGCGCACGCCGTCAAAGGTCAGCGACCTCAGCGAGCGCGGCGTTCAGGTTCGCGCAGCGGACTACAACGATAAGGCAGCCCTGCAACAGGCCCTGTCCGGCGTAGAAAAGCTGCTGCTGATCTCCTCCAGCGAAGTCGGCCAGCGCGCAGCCCAGCACAAAAACGTGATTGAAGCCGCGAAGGCTGCGGGCGTGAAGCTGATTGCCTACACCAGCCTGCTGCATGCGGACAGCTCACCGCTTGGCCTGGCTGAAGAACATATCGCGACGGAAAAGCTGCTGAAGGAATCGCACATTCCTTTCGTCCTGTTGCGTAACGGCTGGTATACCGAAAACTACATCGCCAGCGTGCCGCCGGCTTTGCAGCACGGCGTATTTATCGGCAGCGCCGGGGAAGGCAAAATAGCCTCGGCGGCCCGGGCTGACTACGCGGCAGCGGCGGCCAAAGTGCTGACTCTGGACAACCAGGGCGGCAAAGTTTACGAGCTGGCGGGCGACCGCGGCTGGACGCTTGCCGAGCTGGCAGAAGAAGTGAGCAAACAAAGCGGCAGGAAAGTGGCTTATCAAAATCTTGCCGAGGAGGATTTTAAAGTGGCACTCCTGGGTGCAGGCCTGCCGGACGGGCTGGCGGCAATGCTGGCTAATTCGGACGTGGGCGCGTCAAAAGGCGGCCTGTTTGACGACGGCCGCACGCTCAGCAAACTGATTGGTCGACCAACAACATCGCTTGCGGAGAGCGTCAAAGCCGCGCTGTAGCCGTTACCCCACTTTAAGATAACTGCTGCCTTAGACGGACGCCCCTATAATAAAGGGTGTCCGTTTAAAGGAGTCAGCGTGCAAGGCGTACCTGAACACTTCCCCAATGAGATAGATCGCGCGCAGTTCCGGCATCTCCCCCAGCTGCCGGGCGTCGAGCTTTATCACGCCCATATTTCGCGCCACGCCTTTGAGCCACACACGCATGAAGCCTTCGGCATTGGCGCCATTGATTTTGGCGCCGAACGCTTTCGCTACCGGGGCGTGCAGCACGTTGCCGCCGCCGACACGCTGCTGCTGATGAACCCTGACGAGCTTCACACCGGAGAGGCCATCACCGACGACGGCTGGCGCTATCGGATGATTTATCTGGAGCCTGACTTTCTCGAGGCGGTTACCGGCGAACGAAGCTGGTGGTTTAACGAAGTGGTCACTCACGATCCGTCGCGATCCCGCCGGGTATCACAGCTGATAAACGGCCTGTGGAGTACGGGCGATACCCTCACCCAGCAGGGCCTGCTTTTCAACCTGGTGGAAACTTTTCGCCCGTATGCTCGCCATGCTTCCTCTGGCCCGCAGGAAGCGGCGCACAGGTTCGAGCGGGTGCGGGAATATCTGCACGATAACTACATGCATACCGTCACGCTTGACGATTTGGCGGCCGTGGTTTCGCTCAGCGCGTATCATTTCCAGCGCCAGTTCAAGGCGCATTTTCACGTGACGCCCCACCAGATGCTGATGGCGATTCGCCTGTGGCGGGCGAAGCAGTTTCTTTCGCTCGGCATGCCCGCCGCGCAGGTTGCTACGGCAAGCGGACTGACCGATCAGGCTCATCTGACCCGCGCTTTTGCCAATCGCTATGGCATCACGCCGGTGCGCTATCAAAAGCAGGTCGCCCGCTAGCAAAACCGCAAGCTGGTACAATACTCGCCCTGCCCGCCCTTCTACACTCCCGCTATAAATACTAATTTGGAAAAATAAAGATGTTAACAGGCGTGCTGTATGCCCTGCTGGCGGGGTTAATGTGGGGGCTGATTTTCGTCGGCCCGATTATCGTGCCTGACTATCCCGCCGCGCTGCAATCTACCGGCCGTTATCTGGCGCTGGGTCTGATAGCGCTGCCGCTGGCATGGCTGGGGCGGCAGAGGCTGCGCCAGCTCGGCCGCAATGACTGGTTCACCGCGCTCAGGCTGTCGACGGTAGGCAACCTCGTTTATTACATTTGCCTGGCAAGCGCCATTCAGCGCACCGGCGCGCCGGTGTCAACGATGATTATTGGCACGCTGCCGGTGGTCATTCCCGTTTTCGCCAACCTGCTTTACAGCAGGCGCGACGGCAAGCTCCCCTGGCAGCGCCTCGCCCCGGCGCTGGTCGTCATTACATTCGGCCTGGTGATGGTGAATACGGCAGAGCTGCGCCATGCGCAGCCTGATTTTAGCTGGTGGCGCTACGCGAGCGGGATCGGCCTGGCGTTTGTTTCCGTGGCCTGCTGGGCCTGGTACGCGCTGCGCAACGCCCGCTGGCTGCGCGAGAATCCTGATAAAAATCCTATGATGTGGGCCACCGCGCAGGGGCTTTCCACGCTGCCGTTTTCGCTGCTGGGCTATATCGTCGCCTGCTGGTTTATGGCGCGCAGCAACGCCGATTTTGCCCTGCCGTTCGGCCCGCGCCCGGAGGTGTTTTTGACGCTGATGCTGGCCATTGCTCTGTTTTGTTCGTGGCTGGGTAACCTGTGCTGGAACATTGCCTGCCAGCGCCTGCCTACGGTCATCGTCGGCCCGCTGATCGTCTTTGAAACCCTGGCTGGCCTGGCCTATACCTTTATGCTGCGCCATAGCTGGCCGCCGCTGTTAACGCTGCTGGGCATTCTGTGTCTGATCGTTGGCGTAACGCTGGCGGTGCTGACCAAGCCGCAGAAGGTGCAGATAAAGGAGGTCGCCGTGACGGCGAAGAAAGAACGCGCTACCTAAAAAGAGTCATAGCCTTATCATAAAGATGCATTTAAAATACATCTTATATTTTACATGATGAGGTATCAGCTTATGGCCTTCCGCGACCAACCTTTAGGTGAACTGGCTTTAACTATTCCGCGCGCGTCCGCGCTGTTCCGCAAACTGGATCTGGATTTCTGCTGCGGCGGCAAGCAAACGCTTGAGCGTGCGGCAACCCGCAGGGAGCTGGATTTGGAGGCGATCGAAGCAGAGCTTGCCGCCCTCGCTGAAGAGCCGATTGAGAAAGAGTGGCGCACCGCCCCGCTGGCCGAAATTATCGACCATATTATCGTGCGCTATCACGACAGGCACCGCGAGCAGCTGCCGGAGCTGATTTTGCAGGCCACTAAGGTTGAACGCGTTCACGCCGATAAGCCGAACGTGCCGAAGGGTCTGGCGAAGTACCTCACCATGCTGCATCAGGAACTGGGCAGCCACATGATGAAAGAAGAGCAGATCCTCTTCCCGATGATTAAAAACGGTATGGGTTCACAGGCCAACGGCCCGATTAGCGTGATGGAAAGCGAGCATGACGACGCGGGCGAACTGCTGGAAGTGATCAAACACACCACCAACAACGTGACGCCGCCGCCGGAAGCCTGCACCACCTGGAAAGCAATGTATAACGGAATTAACGAGCTGATTGACGATCTGATGAATCACATCAGCCTTGAAAACAACGTTCTGTTCCCGCGAGCCCTCGCTGGGGAATAATCAAGTCTGCCACTGTAGCTCCCTCTCCCCAACCCTCTCCCGGGGGAGAGGGTTACGGCCAAACTAACGCGGCTTATTTGCGCATTGCCGCCACGCGTTTCTTACCGATGAACATCCAGCACACGCCCAGAATGACAAACCACAGCGGCGTCACCATCAGCGCCTGACGGGTATCCTCTTCCAGCGTCAGCAGCACAATCACAAACACGAAGAACGCCATACACACCCAGCACATCAGCTTGCCCAGCGGCATTTTGTAGATGGACTTTTTGTGCAGCTGCGGACGCTGTTTGCGGTACACCAGGTACGAGCAAAGGATAATCGTCCACACGAACATGAACAGAATGGCGGAGACGGTGGTGATCATGGTAAACGCCGCAATGACGTCAGGATTCACGTACAGCATCACCACGCCGCCCAGCAGGCAAATACAGGAGAAGGTCAGGCCCTTGGCCGGAACCGCGCGCTTAGAGAGCCTGGCAAAGGCTTTTGGCGCCGCACCATCCTGCGCCAGGCCGAACAGCATGCGGCTGGTGGAGAACACGCCGCTGTTAGCGGAAGAAGCTGCTGAGGTCAGCACCACGAAGTTGATGATGCTCGCGGCAGCCGGCAGGCCAACCAGCACGAACAGTTCCACGAACGGGCTCTTATTCGGCACCACGGAACTCCACGGCGTGACCGACATAATCACGATCAGCGAGAAGACGTAGAACATGATGATGCGAACCGGAATGGAGTTAATGGCGCGCGGCAGGGACTTTTCAGGATCTTTAGTTTCCGCCGCGGTGGTGCCCACCAGCTCAATCCCCACGAAGGCGAAGACCGCTATCTGGAAGCCTGCAAAGAAGCCGCTCAGGCCTTTCGGGAACCAGCCGCCGTCGTTCCACAGGTTGTTGAAGGAAGCCTCAACGCCCGACGGAGAATGGAAGTGCATCAGCACCATCACCAGGCCGATGACGATCAGCGCCACGATGGCGACGATTTTGATCATCGCAAACCAGAACTCCATTTCACCGAACATTTTCACAGTGGCGAGGTTCAGGCTCAGCAGCACGGCAATGACCGCCAGCGAAGCAACCCAGTCCGACAGGCCGGGGAACCAGAACTGCGCATAGGCGGTGATGGCCACCACGTCCGCCATACCGGTAACCACCCAGCAGAACCAGTAGGTCCACCCGGTGAAATAGCCCGCCCACGGGCCCAGCAGGTCCGCCGCAAAGTCGCTGAACGACTTGTATTCGAGGTTGGATAACAGCAGCTCGCCCATGGCGCGCATCACGAAAAACAGCATAAAGCCGATGATCATGTAAACGAAGATTATTGACGGCCCGGCCAGGCTGATGGTCTTTCCGGACCCCATAAATAGCCCCGTGCCAATGGCGCCGCCAATCGCAATTAGCTGGATGTGCCGGTTGGTTAAATTACGCCGCAGCGACTGCTCAGCCGGAGCCTCAGCCTCGTCTGCAACTTTTGTCTGATCTACCATGTTTTATTTTCCTGTACCTGTCTGTTGTGTTCAGGCTCTGCTGGCCTTTAAACGAATATTGGTGTGATGTTGCTTTTACAAAGCACATCGATAGTAGGAAAGAATCGGCGGGATGAATACCTGCTCAAGACAACATTGTTAATTTTATGTTTAATTTGAGTGCGAAATCACTCTAGTAACGCGAAGTACCTCACAAAAATACCCGGAACGGGGGCATATGCAAGATAAAATCACGTATTCACGTTAACAGCCAAATAAAAACCCCGCCTGAGCGGGGATTTTGCACTGCTTACAGAATTTCCAGCAGTTCTACTTCAAAGACCAGGGCGCTGAATGGCGGAATGGACGCGCCAGCGCCGCGCTCGCCGTAAGCGAGGTTGTGAGGGATGGTCAGTTCCCATTTAGAGCCAACCGGCATCAGGGTCAGGGCTTCAATCCAGCCTGCGATAACGCCGCTTACCGGGAACTCAGCCGGTTCGCCACGCTGCACGGAGCTATCGAAAACGGTGCCGTCGATAAGTTTGCCGGTGTAATGCACGCGAACGTGATCTTTACGCGCAGGAATCGCGCCGGTACCCTGGGTCAGAACGCGGAACTGCAGGCCGGATTCGGTGCTGCTCACGCCTTCTTTCTTGATGTTTTCTTCCAGGTATTTCTGGCCTTCCACGGCCATCTC
Organism: Buttiauxella sp.; assembly: GCA_036489025.1. Classification (GTDB taxonomy): domain Bacteria; phylum Pseudomonadota; class Gammaproteobacteria; order Enterobacterales; family Enterobacteriaceae; genus Dryocola. The sequence goes on along the minus strand of DASXGN010000008.1, from coordinate 42,988 downwards.
TTTCTGGCGCTCCTGACGAACCGCATCGGCACGTTCGTGAACTTCACGCAGCGCACGGTGAACCACGTCAACCGGAACTGCCGGGGCATTCCCTTCCAGCGCATCACGCAGACCTGCAACCAGGGCTTCTGGCAGCAGACCCTGCAGACCAGATTCGCTCAGCTGCTGGCCGACCTGTAAACCAATACCGTAACTTGCTTGCGCTTCGACGCTGTCAAAAGAAGGGGTTGTCATGAATTTTCCTTTAGGGTGTTTAAAAGCAAGCCCGCAGCATAGCAGCGTCAACTAGCCGGGTAAAATGCAAAAGTCCCAAAGGTGACAAATGCGAACGAAACGGGAACAATGGTTCAACGGGGCTGAAAATTGCGGCTGGGCATCACGTTAAGCTGGATTGCTCAGAGCATCAAACAGTTAGCGTTCTATAATGGAGTGGGGAATGTACCTTGCACACAGTGTGAACCTGAGGAGGGTTGCCGATGCGATTCGCTGTTAAAACCTGGCCTGCGCGGATTTGGCATGCACCTGAACATTTCCGGCTGATGGACCCGCTTCCGGCCATGCATCGCCGGGGGATTATTATTGCCGCGCTGGTGATTGTTGCCTGCTTCCTGTGGCCCACTTCCGACGATACGGTTCGCCCGGTGACGCGTGATGCACCGCTCTCGGTAGAATCGCAATCCCCAATGCAGGCTGAACTGGTTAATCCTGCGAATAATCAGTCCCCGACAGCGCCTTCTAAACCGCTTCGCGTTGAAGAGCAGCCGCAGGATCAGGCTCCCGTGCCCCACGCCAATAATGATATTGAGCAGCAGTGGCGCTCCTACAAAGTCGAGTCGGGCCAGACGATGGCGCAGCTGTTCCGCGACCACAATCTTCCGCCAGCAGATGTTTATTCTATGGCTCAGGTCGAAGGCGATAGCAAACCGTTAAGTAATTTACAGACCGGGCAGATGGTGCAGATCCGCCAGAATGCGAACGGCGTGGTGACGGGATTAACTATTGACGCTGGTAACGATCGGCAGGTTCTGTTTACCCGCCAGCCGGATGGCAGTTTCCTTCGCGCTCGCTAAAAGTAGCGTCTACAGAAAAGCAAAACGCCAGCGCGAGGCTGGCGTTTTTACGAGCAGTGAATAATTACTTATTCAGCTACAACGTTTACAGTCAGTTTAGCAAACACTTCGCTGTGAACCTGGAAGTCCACTTCGTGCTCGCCAGTGGTACGCAGAACGCCGTTCGGTAAACGAACTTCGCTCTTAGCCACGTTAACGCCAGCTGCAGTCACAGCGTCAGCGATATCGCGAGTACCGATGGAACCGAACAGTTTACCTTCGTCGCCTGCTTTAGACGCGATAGTTACGGTTTCCAGTGCGTTGATCTTCGCAGCGCGAGCTTCAGCAGCAGCCAGAACGTCGGACAGTTTAGCTTCCAGTTCTGCACGGCGTGCTTCGAAGAATTCAACGTTTTTCTTGGTAGCAGGAACAGCTTTACCCTGTGGTACCAGGAAGTTACGAGCGTAGCCCGCTTTAACGTTAACCTGATCACCCAGGCTACCCAGGTTTGCTACTTTATCAAGCAGAATAACTTGCATTACCTTATCCTCTCAAAGTCGTATTAATGGACCGTGCCCGATTACTGATGACGATCAGTGTACGGCAGCAGGGACAGGTAGCGAGCGCGTTTGATAGCGCGAGCCAGCTGACGCTGGTATTTTGCACGGGTACCGGTGATACGGCTTGGGACAATCTTACCGCTTTCGGTGATGTAGTTTTTCAGCGTAGCGATGTCTTTATAGTCAATCTCTTGAACGCCTTCCGCGGTGAAACGGCAGAACTTGCGACGACGGAAATAACGTGCCATATGGCTAGTCTCCAGAATCTATCAATTCAATCTGCTCGGCATGCAATACCACTTTGTTCAGCCCATTTTTTGCCTGATGGCAAGTAATGAACCCCTGAACCGTAAGTACCGTGCCGACCGTTATACTGTGAGTAATGGCCTGATGTGCCTGCCCGCTAATAATCACTGGCATTCTGCACCACGCCTGCCGGTTAAAACCGGCTTCCTCTTGCACAGAACGATGCTCAAGCACGAACTGGCAATGAGGAATTCCTGACGGGCTGACCTTGCGAAGGGGCGTCTTGCACACTGTGCCGGACAACACCAGGCGGTTGGCCATCATCAGAAATTACTCTTCAGAATCCCCAGCATCTGCATCTTCAGTGGTTTCAGAAGCGAAATCATCGCGACGCTCACGGCGTTCGTCTTTCGCTTTAACCATTGGAGAAGCTTCGGTAACCGCGTGCTTAACGCGCATAACCATGCTGCGGATAACGGCGTCGTTGAAGCGGAAGTTAGTTTCCAGCTCATCAATCACTTCCTGCGTAGCTTCAACGTTCAGCAGAACGTAGTGAGCTTTGTGCAGTTTGTTGATTGGGTAAGCCAGCTGACGGCGGCCCCAGTCTTCCAGACGGTGGATCGTACCTTCTGCTGCAGTGATTGCACCAGTGTAACGTTCGATCATACCCGGAACCTGTTCGCTCTGGTCAGGATGGACCATAAAAACGATTTCGTAATGACGCATCGAATTGCTCCTTACGGATTATTCAGCCTCCTGATAGGGTCAGCCGCGGCCCATGGAGGCAAGGAACGTGTTTAAGTGCGGCTGAAAATTTGACGCGCCATAATACAAGCGAGACCCGATAAACTCAAGGCTGAACGCAAATTAATTCTTTCGGATGAGGGACGAAAAAGCCGCTTCAGACTAACCCCGTGAAATTTATAAAGTTGAGCTGGATCACTAAAATTTTTTGAGCAACACCATCAGAAATGGTCACTTTTTATTCAGCGACATGGGTTTACAATTATTGTCATAGGCCGCCACTAATCATTAACAGGAGCGACGACCACTCATCATATAAGCTGTAGTGGAGCGCATTATGAAAACCATCGCGTACGCCTTTGTCGCTGCATTGTTACTTTCTTCAAATGCGATGGCAGCGATCAAGATAGACAGCAAAATTGCCCGAAATATGGATGATGTACAAAGCCTTGGCGTGATTTACATCAACCATAACTTTGCCACCGAACAGGAGGCAGAGCTGGCGATTAATGACGATGCGGATCGGCATGGAGCGAAGTACTACCACACGATTTTAATGAGAGAACCCGGTAGCAACGGCAATATGCGGGTCAGCGCGGATATTTACCGGTAACAGCATCAACGTCCCAGCGTTAACACCAGGAATGCCACAACGACATAGAAAGCCAACGTTTGACTTGCCCCCGAAAGGGGGCTTTTTTCTGGGCGCCGCCTACTGGCTTACAGATGCCGGGCAAAAAATTGTGCGGTGGCATTCAGCGCGCTCGGCGTGATGCGGTGCTTCACTCCCGCTTCCCACAGGCAGGTCAGATTCTCGTCCAGCCCGTGGCGAATCAGTGCCTGTTGGAGGCGGAAGGTTTCCATCGCAGGCACCACGTCATCTTCCTCGCCGTGCCACAGCAGCAGCGGGCGATTCCCCAGACGTTCCAGCCGGGAGCCCGCATCGTATTCCTCCAGCGAGGCGATAGTTGCAGCCGCCAGCTTCTCATGAGGAGGGAAAAGCGTTTTCGCCAGCATCGAAAAATAGCCTGATCCCATCAGGCAGGCCGCGCAGCGTACTTCTGGCTGGCGGGCCATGATGCCCAGCGCGGTCATGCCGCCCATCGATGCCCCTCCTACAGCAAGCTTCCCGTCGCCGATGAGATTCTGCTCATCCAGCGCCTGTCGAAGCCGGGGATATTCGTCAATGCTTGTTTTAAGGATGGTCCAGAACCGCTCCAGCCGTGCGGAATCATTGCCATCAAAGCGAGCGCCGTGGTCTAAAGCATCCGGCATGACAACCCGTATGCCCGCCTGCGCCAGCGCGACGGCAAAGTAGCTGTAAACCAGTTTCGATGAGGTAAAGCCGTGATAAAAAAGGACGGTCGGCAAAGGGGCATTTTTCTTGCCGGCGGGAACAGCATGCAAAACCTCAATATCCGCCAGCCGTTCGGTATGAATTTCAATCATCGCCCTCTCCTCCATTCGCTTTGAAGACCTGTTGTAAGTCAAGGCGCAACGAGTGGCAAGAAATTCACTCTTATGGATTATTGTAACGGTGAGATCTAACCGACGATTTTCATTCGAAAGTGATGCAAAATCGCGGCGAAGATAACAGAACGGGAACATTCCCTCTTCACAGCGTTAACCCGGAACTACACTATGGCTATTAAGAAACGAGACAACACCATGCGACTGCTCTCAGCCCTGTTGCTGGCCGCCACGCTCAGCGCCTGCGGCGTCCTGCAAGGAACCCCACAGCCTGCGCCACCGGTTGCGGATCATCCGCAGGAAATTCAGCGCTCGCAAACGCAGGGGCTGACGAAAATAGGCACGGTTACCGCAATGGAGCGTGGCTCACCGATGGATTCGGAAGCCACGATTAAAGCCAAAGCAGTGGCAGCCAAAGCTGATTACTATCTCATCGTGCTGAATGACGAAACCGTCATTCCGGGACAATGGTACGCCCAGGCAATTTTGTACCGAAAATGAGATCCTGATGCTGCTTATTTAGGCAGATTTACACAGCTTTTCAGCGTTTTATTGTTTCTTATGCACAATGGGCCTCACGCTACAGGAACAGGGCTGAGGTTCATTTAAGCGAAGGAATGCCCTGCTGTTTCCCGGGGTTTGTTTATAAGGAGCTGACAATGAAACGATCTCTGGCCTTAACCTCATTACTGCTGTCCGTGGGGCTGATCACCACCGCCGCCCAGTCGGCAGAAGATGTTGCTGCAGACCAGGTTACCGGGTTGAATGAAATCGGCCTGATTTCCGTCAACGGCATTGCCGGAAGCCCACAGGACGTGGAAAAAATGATTGCCCTGAAAGCCGATGAGCAGGGTGCATCTTATTACCGCATCATCCAGATGCAGGAAAACCATCAGTCCGACAGCTGGCGCGCGCAGGCCATTCTCTACGCCTGAATCCCGCTTTCTTTAAGGCCGCCAGCGCGCGGCCTTTGCGTTTTCAGGTTCGACCCGTGGCGCGCAGCAGCACATCAATCATCACCTGCTCAGGCAGCACCGACTCTCCACGATCGTCAAGAACCATGCGGCACCAGGCTTCCGCCAGCGGTGGTGAAAGGTGCGGCAATAGCTGCGCGCCGGTCGCCAGGTTAGCAAGCTGCTGCGTAATATTTCTGCCCCATTCCTCCTGCGGCCTACGCAGGCGCTGCTGAAGCTGCCGCCAGCTCCGATCAAAGTGGCGATTCTGCCCTTTCACCTCGTCGAACTCCGCGTGGAGCATCTCCAGCACGCCGGGCTGACGAGCCAGCACGCGCAGTACATCAAGGCTCACAATATTACCGGAGCCTTCCCAGATACTGTTGACCGGCATCTCGCGATAGAGGCGCGGCAGCTCGCTCTCTTCGCAGTAGCCAATCCCGCCGAGTACTTCCATCGCCTCGGCCACAAAAGGTATCCCGGCTTTACAGACGCTGAATTTTGCCGCCGGGGTAAACAAACGGCTATAGGCCAGCTCAAGAGGGTTGCCAGGTGATTCCCAGGCCCGCGCCAGTCGAAAAAGAAAGGCCGTTTGACCTTCCAGCTGCAGCGCCATACGGCCCAGAACCTGACGCATAATCGGCTGGTCGATAAGGTTCTTACCAAACGCCTGGCGCTGATGAGCATGATAGAGCGCCACAGACAAAGCACGGCGCATAAGACCGTGGCTGCCGAGCGCGCAGTCAAAACGGGTAAAGCCGCCCATTTTAAGAATGGAGCGCACGCCCTCACCTTCCTCGCCAATCAGCCAGCCGCTGGCATCGCAAAACTCCACTTCGCCGCTGGCGTTGGCGCGATTGCCCAGTTTGTCTTTCAGGCGCTCAAGCCGGACCTGATTGCGCTGTCCGTCAGGTAAAAAACGCGGCAGGAAGAAACAGGAGAGGCCGCCCTTCGCCTGCGCCAGCACAAGGTGCGCATCGCTTTGCGGCACGGAGAAGAACCATTTATGCCCCACCAGCCGGTACATTTCGCCCGGCCCGCGTTTATCCACCGGCTCCGCTTTAGTGGTGTTGCTCAGCACGTCGGAACCACCCTGCTTTTCGGTCATCCCCATGCCTATTAACAGGCCACGCTTCTGGCTGCCGGGCAGCAGGTGCGCGTCGTAGCGGTCGCTGAGCAGCGGTTTAAGCCAGGTGTGGAACTCTTTGGGCAGATTTTTTTGCAGCAGCGGGATAGCGCCGAACGTCATCGTCACCGGGCATAGCGTGCCGGCTTCAACCTGCGCATGCTGTACAAAGCGCGCCGCACGGGCGACAAATGCGCCCTGTCGGGAATCTTCCTGCCAGGGGAAATTATGCACGCGGTTAGCGCATAAGCCCTGCATGAGCAGGTGCCAGGCGGGATGGAAACGCACGTCGTCCAGCCGCTGGCCGCCGGGATCGTAACGCAGCAGCTCGGGTGGATTGACGTTCGCCAGCCGTCCCAACTCCAGCGATTCGGCCGATCCGAGCTGCTGCCCGATGCTGGCTAAAAGCTCAGCGTCCCAGCCTGCGCCTTCACGCGCCACGGCCTCGCACAGAGAGATGTCTGAAAGAAAGAGGTTACTGTTATTGAGGGGTATCGGTTGGTTAAAAACGGTGTGGGTTTGCCAGCGCATCCTGTTCCCTCCGGTTAATGGCGGTGCCATTAAGTATGGACGGAGATGACGCTTATGCCCGGAGGGGGATCACAAAGCGGGGCGGAACCACCCCGCTTGAGAAATTAACCGCGCTGACGCACCGCTTCGAACAGGCAGATGCCGGTTGCCACGGAAACGTTCAGGGACGAGACGCTGCCCGCCATTGGAATGCTGATTAGCTCGTCGCAGTGCTCGCGGGTCAGGCGACGCATGCCTTCACCTTCTGCTCCCATCACCAGCGCCATTGGGCCGGTCATCTTGCTCTGGAACAGAGTATGGTCTGCTTCACCGGCGGTGCCAACAATCCAGATATTCTCCTCCTGCAGCATACGCATGGTACGAGCCAGGTTGGTTACGCGGATGAGCGGCACGTTTTCTGCCGCACCGCAGGCCACTTTTTTGGCCGTAGCGTTCAGCATGGCAGAACGATCTTTCGGGACGATAACCGCATGCACGCCAGCGGCATCTGCGCTGCGCAGGCAGGCGCCCAGATTGTGCGGGTCGGTGACGCCGTCAAGAATCAGCAGGAAAGGCTGATCGAGGCTGGCGATAAGCTCCGGCAAATCGTTTTCCTGATATTGGCGACCCGGCTTCACGCGCGCGATGATCCCCTGGTGTACGGCACCTTCGGACTTCTCGTCCAGCCACTGGCGGTTAGCCATCTGAACAGGCACGCCCTGGGCTTCCAGCGCGTGAATTAAAGGCATCAGACGCTTGTCTTCGCGGCCTTTAAGAATAAAGACTTCCTGAAAACGCTGGGGAGCATTTTCCAGAAGTGCCTGAACGGCGTGAATGCCGTAGATCATTTCACTCATTGATGTCACTCGTTGCAGACGACGGATCGTCCGTGTTTGATGCTGATGGTCTGTCGCCCTCACCTCGCCTCCTTCACCGGGAAGGAGGCGAGCGTAAGGGTGGTATTAGCTAGCCTGCTTCTTCGCAGCCCGTTTGGCTTTGGTGGCGGCGGCTATCTTACGGGTTTTGTCAGAAGGAGTTTTGGCTTTCTTCTCCTTCTGCTCGGTCTTCGCTTTCTTCGGTTTGGCTGGCCCTTTCTCTTTGCGGAAAGCGCTGTCCGGCTCGAAGTTTACGCGTTTCCCGCCCTGACGACGTTTAGGGCCGCCGTTGCCAGCGCCTTTTTTCGCTCTGTCTTTCGCGGTTTTGCCTTCGCCGCGCGGTGCGCGTGAGCTTGAGATCAGCGCGAAGTCGATTTTGCGTTCGTCCATGTGAACCGCCTCAACGCGGACTTCTACCCGGTCGCCCAGGCGATACGTCTGGCCGCCGGACTCACCAATCAGGCGCTGCCCAATCTGGTCAAAGCGGTAGTAGTCGTTATCGAGGGAGGAAACGTGTACCAGGCCGTCGATAAACAGATCGTCCAGACGCACGAAGAAACCAAAGCCGGTGACGCTGGCGATAATCCCGTTGAAGACCTGGCCAACCTGATCCTGCATAAAGTCGCATTTCAGCCAGTCCGCAACGTCGCGGGTTGCTTCATCAGCGCGGCGTTCGGCCATCGAGCAGTGCTGACCCAGCTGCAGCATCTCTTCCATGCTGTAGTGCCAGCCGCCGGATTCGGTGCTATTGCCTTTATGGCCCTGCTCTTTAGCCAGCAGATATTTGATTGCCCGGTGCAGCAGCAGGTCCGGATAGCGACGAATCGGTGAAGTGAAGTGCGCATAAGATTGCAGCGCGAGGCCGAAGTGGCCGCGGTTTTCCGGATCGTAAACCGCCTGCTTCATGGAACGCAGCAGCATGGTTTGCAGCATTTCATGATCGGGGCGATCGGCGATGGAATTCAGCAGCTCGGCGTAATCGCGCGGCTCCGGCTTCTGCCCGCCCGGCAGCTCCAGACCCAGCTCGGCAAGCACCGTACGGAACGCGGTAATCGCGTCGTTACTTGGCCTGTCGTGATCGCGGAACAGCGAAGGTTCGTTGTTCTTCTCAACGAAGCGGGCTGCCGCAATGTTCGCCAGGATCATGCACTCTTCGATAAGCTTGTGCGCATCGTTACGTACGGTCTGCTCGACGCGCTCAATGCGACGCTCGGCGTTAAAGATAAACTTCGCTTCTTCGCTTTCAAACGAGATGCCGCCGCGCTGGGCACGGGAAACATCCAGCACTTTATAGAGGTTGTGCAGCTCTTCGATATGCTTCACCAGCGGCGCGTACTGCTCGCGCAGTTCCTGGTCGCCCTGCAACATATGCCACACCTTGGTGTAGGTCAGACGCGCATGGGAGCTCATCACCGCTTCGTAGAATTTCGAGCCGGTCAGGCGACCCGTGGCCGAGATGGTCATCTCGCAGACCATACACAGACGGTCAACCTGCGGGTTAAGCGAACACAGGCCGTTGGAGAGCACTTCCGGCAGCATCGGGACAACCTGCGACGGGAAGTAGACGGACGTGCCGCGATTGCGGGCTTCGTTGTCCAGCGCCGTTGGCGGGCGAACGTAGTAGCTTACGTCGGCGATGGCAACCCACAGGCGCCAGCCGCCGCCGCGTTTTTTCTCGCAGAATACGGCGTCATCAAAGTCGCGGGCATCTTCGCCGTCGATGGTGACGAGCGGCAGGTCGCGCAGGTCAACGCGGCCAACCTTCGCTTCTTCCGGCACCTGTTCTTTCAACGAGGCGACCTGCGCCTCAACTTCTGGCGGCCAGACGTAGGGGATTTCGTGGGTGCGCAGCGCCATATCGACGGCCATGCCGGTCCCCATGTTGTCGCCAAGCACTTCGACAATTTTGCCGACCGCTTTCGTGCGGCGGGTTGGGCGCTGGGTGAGTTCAACCACCACCACAAAGCCCATGCGGGCCCCCATTAACTCTTCCGGCGGGATTAAAATATCGAAGCTCAGGCGGCTATCGTCCGGCACCACAAAACCAATGCCCGCATCGGTAAAGTAGCGGCCAACGATCTGCCCGGTTCTTGGCTCGAGCACGCGCACAATGCGCGCTTCGCGGCGGCCTTTACGATCGGCACCCAGCGGCTGTGCCAGCACGATATCGCCGTGCATGCACATCTTCATCTGTTCAGACGAAAGGTAGAGGTCGTCTTTACGGCCTTCTACGCGCAGGAAGCCAAAGCCGTCGCGGTGGCCGATGACTTTGCCTTTGAGCAAATCAAGGCGTTCTGGCAGGGCGTAGCACTGGCGACGCGTGAACACCAGCTGTCCATCACGCTCCATGGCACGCAGACGGCGGCGCAGCGCTTCAAGCTGCTCTTCACCGGTAATATTCAGTTCTTCTGCCAGCTCATCGCGGTTAGCAGGTTTTTCACGTTTGGTCAGGTGAGCGAGAATAAACTCCCGGCTTGGGATCGGGTTTTCGTATTTTTCGGCTTCTCGTTCCTGAAAAGGATCTTTTGACATTGCGGTTCCTCCGTTGTCATCCACGGGTGGAGTAATGATTATTCCACCAGCAGTAATTTGTAGAGCGGTTGGTTTTGGTCCACCAAATCGGCCAGCGTGTGCTTATCCAGCTCGGTTAGAAAGCTTTGCACCGCCTGAGCCAGTGCCTGTTTCAGGCGACATGCGGGGGTAATATGACAAAACTCACTGCTACAGTTCACCAAAGAAAGGGGTTCCAGCTCGCGCACCACATCGCCTACGCGAATTGTCTGCGCAGGTCTGCCGAGGCGAATGCCGCCGTTTTTGCCGCGCACGGCTGTCACATAGCCAGCACGGCTGAGTTGATTGATGATTTTCACCATGTGATTACGGGACACGCCATACACCTCTGTCACCTCAGAAATGCTCGTCATCTTTCCATCCGGCAAAGACGCCATATAAATCAAAGCACGTAAACCGTAATCAGTAAAACTCGTTAACTGCACATCAACCTCTTGGGTGGGAGGGGAAACGCTTTTCGCCAATATGGCGATATATTGATGATAAACCAGCCATATCTTTGGCGGCTAATTTATTTGTACGGGGAAGGCAAAAAAGCGGCGAGAGACGAAGCAGAACGGGGTGTGTGGCCACACCCCGTATCACGATTATGCGTCGAACGGATCGCGCAAAATCATGGTTTCAGAACGGTCAGGACCGGTTGAGATAATATCAACAGGCACGTCCGTCAGTTCTTCAATACGTTTGATATAGTCCAGCGCAGCCTGCGGTAAACCACTACGTTCTTTCACACCAAAGGTGGTTTCAGACCAGCCCGGCATGGTTTCGTAGATAGGCTCGATGCCTTCCCAGTCGTCCGCTGCCATTGGGGTGGTGGTCACTTCGCGGCCATCCGGCATACGGTAAGCCACGCAGATTTTCACCTCTTTCAGGCCGTCCAGCACGTCCAGCTTGGTCAGGCAGAAGCCTGAGAGGGAGTTGATCTGCACGGCACGGCGTACGGCAACCGCATCCAGCCAGCCGGTACGACGGCGACGGCCCGTTGTGGCGCCAAACTCGTTACCTTGCTTGCACAGGAACTCGCCAATATCATCAAACAGTTCGGTAGGGAATGGACCTGCGCCCACGCGAGTGGAGTAAGCTTTGATGATACCCAGCACGTAATCGACATAACGCGGGCCAAGGCCAGAGCCTGTAGCCACGCCACCCGCGGTGGTGTTAGAGGAAGTCACGTACGGATAGGTACCGTGGTCGATGTCCAGCAGTGTGCCCTGTGCACCTTCGAACATGACGAAGTCGCCGCGTTTGCGAGCCTGATCCAGCAGATCGGACACGTCGACCACCATGGCGGTCAGGATGTCAGCGATAGCCATCACATCATCCAGCACTTTCTGGTAGTCAACCGCTTCAACTTTGTAGAAGTTAACCAGCTGGAAGTTATGGTATTCCATGACTTCTTTCAGCTTGTCTGCAAAGGTGGCTTTGTCGAACAGGTCGCCAACGCGCAGGCCGCGACGGGCCACTTTGTCTTCATACGCAGGACCGATACCACGACCGGTAGTACCGATAGCTTTCGCGCCGCGCGCTTTCTCGCGAGCAACATCTAAAGCCACATGGTAATCGAGGATCAGCGGACAAGCCTCGGACAGCAGCAGACGCTCACGTACCGGAATACCGCGGTCTTCCAGACCTTTCATCTCTTTCATTAGCGCAGCAGGAGACAGCACAACGCCATTACCAATGATGCTGGTGACGTTATCGCGCAGAATGCCTGATGGAATAAGATGGAGGACGGTTTTTTCACCGTTGATTACGAGAGTATGGCCTGCGTTGTGACCGCCCTGGTAGCGCACAACATATTTAGCCCGTTCAGTCAGAAGATCGACGATCTTTCCTTTACCTTCGTCACCCCATTGGGTGCCCAGTACGACGACGTTGTTACCCATTTTTCAAAATCACCGTTTGCTTAAAAAAGGATTCTACCATCGGTTTCCCCGATGATCAGCCCTTTTAGTCCACAAAATGGTAATCAGCGGTTGAATCTAATTTAACCAGCCGCTCGACTCAACATGTAGTAGATAACGACCCCGGCAACCACTAGTCCGCCGCCAAAACGGCGCAGCGTATTGTCGGGTAACTGAGTCATGGCCGAAATCATACGCCGCCACATTCGCGGATAAAGCATCGGACCCAGGCCTTCAAGAACCAAAACGAGCGCCAGTGCGATCCAGATTGTTGAGTTCATAACATTCCCTGATGCGGATAAAAAAAGAGCCGGTCAAACCGGCTCTCAGAGTGATGATCATTCTCATGCTGGCGACAATGAAACATACCGCCAGAATAACTAACAGGAAAATCAATTCATTGATTTTCGGCTGATAACCATAAAGAAGGAAAAACCACGCTTTTTCCTTCTTTATCTACAAACTAAGAGCCGGTCAAACCGGCTCTTGATAACATTTTTTAGCGATTAACGAGTGCTGTTCGCAGGCGTTTTCATATAGCGGAAGAAATCGCTATCCGGGCTGAGCACCATCACGTCCTGACCGGACTTGAAGCTAGCCTCGTAGGCACGCAGGCTACGAATAAAGGCGTAGAAGTCTGGGTCCTGGCTGAATGCGTCGGCAAACAGTTTGGCAGCTTCTGCATCACCTTCACCGCGGCTGATTCGGCCCTGACGCTCGGCTTCTGCCAGCGTACGAGTGACTTCGTAGTCGGCGGTAGCACGCAGCTTCTCAGCTTCTTCCTGACCCTGTGAACGGTGGCGACGAGCTACGGCTTCACGCTCGGCACGCATACGGTTGTAAATCGCTTCGGAGACTTCCGCAGGCAGGTTAATCTGCTTAATGCGCACGTCCACGACTTCGATACCCAGCGCCGCCATACTGTTCGGGTTCACTACCGGCACTTTGCCGTTAGTCTCCTGAGTCACGCGCGCCGCTGCAGAGGCAATAGCGTCGTCTGCCGCAGGCGTGGCGACTTCGTCGTCGGTCCCCGCAGAACCGGAGTTCAGCGCGTCACGAACGTCGAGGGTCAAACGACCACGGGAATCCGTCACGATGTCTTTCACGTCCAGGCGACCAATCTCAGAGCGCAGGCGGTCACTGAACTTACGTTTCAGCAGCACTTCCGCCTGAGAAACATCGCCGCCGCCCGTTGCCAGGTAGTAACGGCTGAAGTCGCTGATGCGCCATTTGATATAGGAATCAACAATCAGGTCTTTCTTCTCTTTGGTGACAAAGCGATCGGCCTGGTTGTCCATGGTCTGAATACGGGCATCGAGGGTTTTCACCGATTCGATAAACGGCACTTTAAAGTGCAGGCCCGGCTCGTAAACCACCGGCTTGTTTTCATCGTCACGCAGAACTTTACCGAAGCGTAACGTAATCCCGCGCTCGCCTTCGTGCACCACGAAGACCGAGGTGAACAGCACCACCAGCACGATGATAATTAAAGCAATGACTGACTTACGCATCGTTATTCACTCCCTACGCGCTGGTTATCAGTGCGCTGTGCGTCGGCACGGCGCTGATCCATGATATCGCCTCGGCTAGATGAGGACGTTGTGCTGGCACTGCTGCTGCCTGAGCTTGCTGCAGGCGGTAAGCGCAGTAAGCTGTTAGCGCTGCTATCGCTCTTTGCCGCAGGCTGTGCACCGCCCTTCAGCATTTGATCCAGCGGCAGAACCATCAGGTTGCCACCTTTATCGTTCACCAGCACTTTACGCGTATGGCTCAGCACTTTTTCCATGGTTTCGATGTACAGACGTTCACGAGTAATATCCGGAGCAGCTTTGTACTCTGGCAGCATCTTCGCGAAGCGGGCAACTTCACCCTGCGCTTCTAACACGGTCTGCGTTTTATAAGCACGAGCTTCTTCAAGGATACGCTGCGCCTGACCGTTAGCACGCGGCTGAACTTCGTTGGTGTAGGCTTCGGCTTCACGGATGTACTGCTGTTCGTTTTCACGCGCGGAAATCGCATCGTCAAACGCGGCCTTCACTTCTTCAGGTGGACGCGCCGCCTGGAAGTTCACGTCGAGCAGGGTGATACCCATGTTATACGGACGAATGGTTTCTTCCAGTTCGCGCTGGGTATCGTTACGGATAATGGTACGACCCTCGGTGAGGATCTTATCCATAGTGTATTTACCGATGACGCCGCGCAGCGCGCTGTCGGTGGCCTGACGCAGGCTGTCATCCGCGCTGGTCACGCTGTACAGGTATTTCTGCGGGTCGGTCACTCGATACTGTACGTTCATTTCAACGCGCACGACGTTTTCATCGGAGGTCAGCATCACGCCGGACGCTGCCAGTTCACGCACGGACTCAACGTTCACCGCCTGCACGCTATCGATGAAGGTAGGTTTCCAGTTCAGGCCCGGCTCAACCAGATGGCTGAACTTGCCAAAACGAGTCACTACGCCGCGTTCGGCTTCTTTAATGGTATAGAACCCGGTTGCCGCCCAGATAATCACTGCCGCAGCGGCAACGATGCCCACTACGCGCCCACCGATTTGTGGACGTGGAGTCTGAGAAGAGCCTCCGCCGGTACCGCCGCTTTTGCCGCCGCCCAGGCCACCGAGTTTTTTGCTTAGTTTTCGGAAGATATCATCCAGATCGGGTGGCCCCTGATCGCGCCCTCCCTTGTTACCCCCAGAGTCGCCGCCAGGTTTGCTGCTTCCCCACGGGTCGCGGTCCTGTCCGTTATTACCGGGCTGATTCCACGCCATGTTTATGCTCCATATTTGTTGTGCGGTGATATCCCCCGTAGGGGAAAAAGTCTTCAGGACAAACGCGCGCCGGTCAAACAATGTAGTCCATTAGTGCCGGTTCTTGTTTACAGAGGCGACGCCAGTCGACGATGGGCATACGAACCTGTAAGCCAACGCTGCCGTCCTCCTCCATCCACTCTTTTTCTATTGCCTGAAGCTGATAAAACCGGCTCCGCAGTCGCCCTGCCTGGGGGGGTAAGCACAACGTATGCTGCGCAATTTCACCAGATAAACGTTCTGTCAAAGCCTGGAAAAGCAGTGGCACACCGGCACCCGTCTGGGCAGAAAGCCAGACGCGTATCGGTACATTTTCATCATTTCTGTCGATACGCGGCTCGAATTCATCCAGCGCATCGATTTTATTCATTACCAGCAGGACGGGAATTTCATCGGCTTCGATCTCTTCTAAAACGGTATCAACCGCGGCGATGTTTTCCTGAATCCTGAGATCCGACGCGTCAATCACGTGCAGCAGCAGCGCGGCCTGACGAGTCTCCTGCAAGGTGGCTTTAAACGCTGCCACAAGGTCATGAGGCAGATGGCGAATAAAGCCTACCGTATCAGCCAGCACGGTTTCCCCGACGTCCGTAATATCGATACGGCGCAGCGTGGGATCGAGCGTGGCGAACAGCTGATCTGCGGCATACACTTCAGCCGCTGTAATTTGGTTAAAAAGGGTGGATTTACCGGCGTTGGTGTAGCCCACCAGCGAGACCGTTGGCACATCTGCTTTTGCTCGCGCACGGCGTCCCTGCTCACGTTGTTTTTCTACTCGTTGTAGGCGTGAGAGGATCTGCATGATGCGGTTACGCAACAGTCGGCGGTCCGTTTCAAGCTGCGTCTCACCGGGGCCACGCAGGCCAATCCCACCCTTTTGACGCTCAAGGTGAGTCCAGCCGCGAACCAGACGAGTCGCCAGATGGCGCAGCTGCGCCAGCTCAACCTGCAATTTACCTTCGTGGGTACGCGCACGCTGAGCAAAAATATCTAAAATCAGGCCTGTTCTGTCGATAACGCGACATTCGCACAGGGCTTCAAGGTTACGCTCCTGCGCCGGGGACAATGCGTGGTCAAATAATACAACCGAGGCCCCGGTCGCTTTAACGGCTTCGGCGATTTCTATGGCTTTGCCTTCACCGACAAAAAACTTTGGGTGCGGCGCTTTGCGGCTACCGGTAACCACCTGCAGCGCTTCGACACCGGCTGAAGAGACCAGCGATTCAAACTCCGCGAGGTCCTCCATGTCTTTGTCTTGCGAAAAATAGATGTGTACCAGCACCGCTTGCTCACCAGCATCATAACGGTCAAACAAGCGTATAACCTCTCAAAAAAACCAGCGGGGAACGCAGCATCCCTGGTTCCCCGACCTGGAAAACAACAAATGCCTTATTCGGCGTCTTCGCTGTCTTGTTGCGGCGCAGAACCCTGCGCGCTTCCACCATGATGGTAGCTGCCAGAACCACTAGTACCGGTGTTATTGCTGTGATGAGATACCGGACGAGAAGGAACAACAGTTGAAATCGCGTGCTTATAGACCATCTGACTGACCGTGTTTTTCAACAGGATCACGAACTGATCGAAAGACTCAATCTGACCTTGCAGCTTAATACCATTCACCAAATAAATAGAAACTGGAACACGTTCCCGACGCAATGCGTTCAGGAACGGATCTTGTAATGATTGCCCCTTAGCCATTCTATCTTTTCCTTATATGTTTGTTGTTTGTAACTCAAGAGCCCTGAGGCTCTGAAAAACTGCGTAAAAATTTGCGCACGATATCGATTCAATTGTACACATACATTGTTGCTACGCACTAACAACCTGTAATACTTCGTTGCGGGCCTGTTCAGGGTTTTCGCTGTCTAACCAGTGAACGCCTTCCCAACCTCGCAGCCAGGTCATCTGCCGCTTAGCCAATTGTCTCGTCGCGCAAATACCTCGATAAACCATTTCCTCATGTGAGATTTCTCCCGCCAGATAAGACCACATCTGCCGGTAACCCACACAACGAATGGAAGGCATCTCCGTATGCAAATCTTCGCGGGCAAAAAGACCCCGCACTTCTGCTTCAAATCCTGAAGCTAACATCTGATGAAAACGCTGCTCAATTCGCTGATGGAGCAGTTCACGGCTCGCCGGGGCGATGGCGAACTGATGCACCTGGTAAGGCAGAGCTTCTCCTGACGTTTGCGTCAGTTCCGTTAAAGTTTTACCCGAAATGAAAAAAACTTCCAGTGCCCGGGAAAGCCTTTGCGGATCATTTGGATGAATCCGTGCCCCTGCCACCGGGTCGACTTCGACCAGCTGACGATGCAACGCATCCCACCCTTGCTCTGCTGCCTGTTGTTCAATCCTCGCGCGAACGTCTGGATCGGCCGCCGGCAACGGCGAAAGCCCTTCTAACAACGCCTTGAAGTAGAGCATTGTCCCCCCAACTAACAAAGGGATACGCCCGCTCGCGGTAATGTCAGCCATTTCTGCCAGCGCATCACGACGGAAATCCGCCGCGGAGTACGCTTTTGCCGGGTCGAGGATATCGAGCAAACGATGCGGCGCCTGGGCGAGCTCTTCCGCCGTGGGCTTCGCCGTGCCGATGTCCATCCCTTGATAGATAAGGGCCGAATCAACGCTTATCAACTCTACCGGCAGCGTTTTACGCAAATTAATGGCTAACGCTGTTTTACCCGAGGCCGTTGGCCCCATCAAAAAAATTGCCTTTGGCAGGCTAGTGCTTACTTCAGTCATGTTTCAGGGCGTTCATCGCCAACGTTAAATCAACAGGTTGTATCAAACCGCCAGGTGGATTTTTCACCAGCTGCGGGCAAAGGCGCTCAACGTCAGCCAGCAGGCCAATGGCCTGGGACTGATTCCACTGCTCATGTTCACCGGTCAAATGACGAGCAAACCACAGAGCAATTTGCGTCGCGCTAACCTCTGCCTGTTGCGCCAGGTATCCTGGCAGTTCATGAATCAAGATTTGTAAATTTTGTTTACGTAAAGGTAAAGGTACGGAGCGAATGGTGATCTGTCTGGCGTCGGCCACGAATTCAATGCCCATACTCAGCAATAACGGCTGGTAGCGCATCAGCACTTCCAGCTCTTTCTTAGAGACTTTCATACGGACCGGAATCAGCAGCGGCTGAGCGCGAGCGCCTTCGCTGCCCGGAATGAGCTGCGCCTGCTTCAGCCAGCGATCGGCAACGCTGAGCGACAGCAGCTTCAGCTGGCCTTCGCACTCCAGCAGCGCGCAGTCTGGCGGAACGAGGGTCAGCACTCGCCCAAAGCTCTGCGAATGCCCCTCCAGCGCCTCCGGCTCTTCTGCCCGATGAGCGGTGGCAGGAGCTACCGGCGTATCCAGCAGCTGGCGATAAAGTGCCCCCTGCTGTTTCTGCCAGGCCGGGGCCGCATTCGGCCACAGCGGCTGGCGCTGCCCACCGGCACTGCTGCCAGAAGCTGGTGAGGCCGGTTCAGGAGGAGCAGCCGCGGCGGGAGAGGGAGTAGAAAACTGATTTCGCCCGGACGCCACGCGGTTTTCCGGCTGCCAGCGCTCCCGGGTGACTTCCGCAGGCGTGTCCTCGTTCAGCAGCAGATTTTCACTTTGCTGCTGCAAAACGCTCAGCACGCCCTGGTAGATAAAATCATGCACCAGACGCGACTGATGGAAGCGGACTTCATGCTTGGCCGGATGAACGTTGACATCGACCTGATGAGGGTCAATCTCCAGATAAAGCACAAAGGCGGGCTGCCTGTCGGCTCCCAGCTTATCTTCACAGGCCTGCCGAATAGCGTGAGTAATAAGCCGGTCGCGCATCATACGGCCATTCACGTAGCAATACTGAATTTCCGCCAGCGCGGCGGTGGTGGCAGAAGGCTCGGCAACCCAGCCGCGCAGGGCGAGATCGCCATGCTGCCACTCTATTTCCAGCGCCTGCTCGAGGAATGCCGTGCCGCAAATCGCACCGAGGCGACGATCGCGCGGCGCGCCTTCCTGCACGGCGCGATACTGGCGCACCATTTTGCCGTTGTGGTTGAGATTGATAGACACGTCAAAGCGCGCCAGCGCGATGCGGCGGACAATCTCATCGATATGATTGAATTCGGTTTTTTCCGTGCGCATGAATTTGCGACGGGCTGGCGTGTTGTAGAACAGATCCAACACTTCTAGCGTCGTTCCGACCGGATGTGCGGCAGGTTTGACCGTCACAGCCTGATCTCGCCCTTCCGCGTAGGCCTGCCAGGCTTCAGCCTGCTCCGCCGTGCGGGAAGTCAGCGTAAGACGCGCCACGGAGCTGATGCTTGCCAGCGCTTCGCCGCGAAAGCCGAGGCTGATAATCGCCTCAAGATCGTCGAGGGAAGTAATTTTGCTGGTCGCATGACGAGCCAGCGCCAGCGCCAGTTCGTCTTTACCGATGCCGCAGCCGTTATCGCGGATGCGGATGAGCTTCGCGCCGCCGCGTTCGATATCGATATCAATGCGCGTGGCGCCCGCATCAAGGCTGTTTTCAATCAGCTCCTTGACCACCGACGCAGGGCGTTCAACCACTTCGCCCGCGGCAATCTGGTTCGCAAGCTGGGGGGGCAGAACCTGAATCGGCATGAAATATCCTTATTGAGTAATAGCGACTTTGTCTAAATCAGCGCTTTGGGATTTGGCGGTTTGCGCGTTATCCGGCGCGGACTGCAAAGGATGCGACAGGAAATAATTGCGCAGGCCTGCGTAGATAGCTTTAGCAATCTGCTGCTGATAATCCTCGCTGCCCAGCAGACGCTCTTCACCGTTGTTGCTGATAAAGCCCGTTTCCACCAGCACGGAAGGAATATCCGGGGAGCGTAGCACCCCGAGGCTCGCGTGTTCCGGGCGGCGCTTGTGCAGTGAACCTACCTGCCCCAGCTGAGCCAGCATTTTCGTGGCAACATCATACCCGACGCGCTGGGAATGACCGAACTGCAAATCCAGCACGGCCTGACTGAGGTAAGGGTCGGACTGGCTGTTGGCCAGCACGTCGCCGGCTCCGCCCAGCAGCTCGGATTGCTTCTCATGCTGCTCAAGCCAGCCAGCCATTTCGCTGTTTGCACGGCGATTCGACAGCACCCACACGGACGCTCCGGTGGCATCACGATTCGGTGCAGCATCCGCGTGGATAGACACCAAAATATTCGCGTTCTGCTTGCGAGCCACGTCCGAACGGCCCATAACCGAAATAAAATAGTCACCGTCGCGGGTCAGCACGCCTTTAAACATCGGGTCATCATTGAGCAGCGCCCGCAGCTTGCGAGCGATAGAAATAGTGACATTTTTCTCTTTCGTGCCGCCAGGGCCAATCGCACCGGGATCTTGCCCGCCGTGGCCCGCATCAATGGCGACCACAACGGTATCGGAATTCTCACTGGGTTTTGAGATACGCGCAGGTCTGGTGACCGTATTGGAGCCGATAACGCCGGTCACCTGCTGGGGTTTGAACGGATTCTTAGCCGGTGCAGAGGAGCGAGAAACGGGCGCAGGCTCAACGCGTTTCGCGACCACGGGCGGCGGCGGAGGAGGTGGCGGAGCGTCGGCATTGATGGTGAACACCACGGTATAGTTCGCGCCATTTTGCTGTTTCACCGCTCGCGTTTTGCCCGGCTGAGTGAGATCGACCACCAGGCGCAGCGAACCCGCATCTTTCGGCTGCCCGGAACGGATGCTTTTCACCAGATTATTGCCGCTAAACAGCAGCGGTAGCCCCTGAATCACGCCGGTTTGTTTGATATCCAGCGCAACGCTTCGTTTGCCTTCTTGCGAAAACGCATATTCCGGATCGCCCATAAAGCTAAAGGTGATACGCGCCTGATTATCACCGTTGGACACTTGAATATCCGCCAGACTTGCCGCCCCGGCCTGGGCGCAGAACACCACCAGCCAGGCCGCCATCAACCAACCCTTAACGCGATAGATCATCCCGTCATCCTTGTTATTTGGCTAACCGCGCCAGCAACGAATCACCCGATGAGGAAACTGCTGTTATGCGTGCCTCACGCCCTTGCGCCTCGTAGCTTAGGTGCAGCTCAATATCAGGTTCCGGCAGAAAGCCTTTTCCCTGCTGCGGCCACTCCACGAGGCAGATTGCATCGTTGGCAAAATAGTCGCGAATGCCCATAAACTCGAGCTCTTCCGGATCCGCAAGACGATACAAATCGAAATGGTAAACCATTAAATCGTTAAGACTGTACGGCTCGACCAGCGTATAGGTCGGGCTTTTTACGTTCCCCTGATGGCCCAGCGCCTGCATAAATCCCCGGCTGAACGTGGTTTTACCCGCGCCAAGGTCGCCGTAAAGATAAATGACGGTTGCTCCTTCACAGGCCGCGGCAATACGCGCGCCCAGCTCGAGGGTGGCGGCTTCATCAGGTAATGCAATAACGCGATTAATCATGGTTTCTGTCATTCAAATCCGGGTTAACAAAACGGTAAAGCGTCGAAAATAGATCGCTGGCCAGCATGCCGCGCGTGCCAAATTTATCGGCCAGAACGTCGGCCGCAGCGCCATGCGCTACGCATCCAGCGCAGGCTGCATCATACGGGGTAAGCTTCTGTGCCAGCAATGCCCCAATAATGCCAGAAAGCACATCGCCCATTCCGCCGCTGCCCATACCCGCATTGCCCACGTCGATAAGCCCGCATTCGCGGTCCTGACTTACCACAATCGTCCCCGCACCTTTTAAGACCACGCATCCGCCGTAACGTTTTACAAGGCGATCGGCGGCAAGTAAGCGGTCACTCTCAATTTGTGACACGGCGCAATTTAGCAGGCGTGCGGCTTCGCCGGGATGGGGCGTAATGATGCGATTCTGACGTTTATCGGGATTGATTGCCAGAAGGTTAAGCGCATCCGCATCCCACAGCATCGGTTTGCGGCTGTTCTCGACTTTTTGTAGGGCTTTTTTGCCCCATTCCTGCTGCCCAAGGCCGGGGCCAATCACGATAACGTCGGCCCATTCAAGACTCTCTTCAAGCGAGGCGAGCGTAAGCTCATGAACCATCAATTCCGGACGGGCGGTAATCAGCGGGACGATGTTTTCTGCACGCGTCAGAACGCGCACCAGCCCGGCTCCGGCACGCAGCGCCGCTTCACCCGTCATGCGGATGGCTCCCGCCGTGCCTCGGTCGCCGCCAATAATCACCAGCCGACCGTTGGTCCCTTTATGGGAAGTTGGCCTGCGCGGTTTTAACCAGCGCGGCAAGTCAGCGCTGTCAAAGCGAGAAACCGGTGCCGTTTCACCTTGCAGCCAGGGTTCCAGCCCAAGCGCGTGATAATGCAGTTCGCCGACAAAATCCCGCGCCCTGCCCGTGAGCAGCCCAGGTTTAAGGGCGATAAACGTCATTGTGTGCTCGGCCTCAACCACCGCGCCGGGCGCAGCTCCCGTTTCAGCCAGCAATCCGGAGGGAATATCGATGGCGATAACCGGCGCACAATGTTGGTTAATCTTTTCGATAAGCGCGGCACTATTTTCTCGCGGGGCCGCGTTCAGCCCGGTGCCAAGCAGCCCGTCGATAATCAGGTCGCAATCTTCAGGCCAGGTCACATCCGGGGAATGAATGACGCCGGCGGCGTTGAGCCAGGCATCACGCGCCTGGGCTGCCTCTTCGGGCAGGGGCTTATCGCTTTCCTGCGCCAGCAGCGTCACCGCTATCCCCGCGGACTGCGCCAGACGGGCCACAACATAGCCATCGCCGCCGTTATTGCCGTGGCCGCACAGAATCAGCCAGCGTTGGCTGGCCGGATAGCGCTTCCGGGCAAGCGTAAACACCGCCTCGCCCGCCCGTAGCATGAGTTCATAAAGCGTTAACCCCAGACAATCCGCAGCCTGCTTTTCTGCCGTGCGCAGCCAGTCCGCCGTCCAGACGGAATGTGGTATACTTCTGCCGGTTAATATCTCGTTATGGTCCGTCATGTCACAGCCCCTCGATCTCAATCAATTAGCGCAAAACATCAAACTGTGGGGCAATGAACTCGGCTTCCAGCAGGTAGGGATTGCCGATACCGATCTCACCGCCAGCGAACCGAAGCTTCAGGAATGGCTGGATAAACAATACCACGGCGAGATGGACTGGATGGCGCGTCACGGCATGATGCGCGCGCGGCCTCACGAACTGCTGCCCGGCACGCTGCGCGTGATCAGCGTCAGGATGAACTATCTGCCGGCCAACGCTGCTTTCGCCTCCACGCTGAAAAACCCGGCTCTCGGATACGTTAGCCGCTACGCGCTTGGCCGTGACTATCATAAACTTCTGCGTAACCGCCTGAAAAAACTCGGCGAAATGATCCAGTCGCACTGCTCCACGCTGAATTTTAGACCCTTTGTGGACTCCGCGCCTATTCTGGAGCGCCCGCTGGCTGAAAAAGCCGGGCTGGGCTGGACAGGTAAGCACTCGCTTATTCTCAGCCGCGACGCCGGTTCGTTCTTTTTCCTCGGCGAGCTGCTGGTGGATATTCCCCTCCCCGTAGACCAGCCGGTAGAAGAAAACTGTGGGCGCTGTGTGGCCTGCATGACCATTTGCCCGACGGGCGCAATTGTTGAGCCTTACACGGTTGATGCGAGACGCTGCATCTCTTATCTGACGATTGAGCTTGAGGGCGCGATCCCGGAAGCATTCCGCCCGCTGATTGGCAACCGCATCTACGGCTGCGATGACTGCCAGCTGATTTGCCCATGGAACCGCTTTTCACAGCTGACCAACGAAGACGATTTTAGCCCCCGTCGCGCCCTGCACGCCCCGCCGCTGGTAGAGCTGTTTGCCTGGAGCGAAGCGCATTTTTTAAAAGTGACGGAAGGCTCGGCTATTCGCCGCATCGGCCATCTGCGCTGGCTGCGAAATATCGCCGTGGCGCTGGGCAATGCTCCGTGGGATGAAGCCCATCTGAATGCCTTGCAGCAGCGCAAAGGTGAGCACCCACTTCTGGATGAGCATATTGACTGGGCGATTGCGCAACAATTAGCCAGACGAAGCGAGGGGGAAATTGACGTTCAGCTGCCGCAGAAACAAAGGCTGGTTCGGGTCATTGAAAAGGGGTTAAAACGAGACGCCTGACATGTCCACAGGATGTGAATAAAAATAAAAACACCTTGTCATTCAAGCGTAAGAAATCCTGCAAGCGATCGCATTAACATTTTGGAATAAAAATAAAGTGTGTTAATTCAGTTAATTAAACGAATACTGTAATAATTCTAAATTTCTTAGCAGAGAAAGGGAATATATCGGCCCTGTGGATAACTCTGTTTACAAACTTCTGGGAGGGACGTAAAAAACCACCGCCAACGCTCAATCACGCTGTGGATAATTTGTACTGGAGAGAAGAATTTGGAGCGGGAAACGAGACTCGAACTCGCGACCCCGACCTTGGCAAGGTCGTGCTCTACCAACTGAGCTATTCCCGCTTGGGTGGTGCGTGGCTGTGAAAGCCAATCAAATTTTGGAGCGGGAAACGAGACTCGAACTCGCGACCCCGACCTTGGCAAGGTCGTGCTCTACCAACTGAGCTATTCCCGCTTGGGTGGTGCATGGCTGTGAAAGCCAAATCAAATTTTGGAGCGGGAAACGAGACTCGAACTCGCGACCCCGACCTTGGCAAGGTCGTGCTCTACCAACTGAGCTATTCCCGCTCTGTGTAACGTTGCAAATTCTGCATCGGTACGGGAGGCGCATTATACGAGAAATCATTTTTGCCGCAAGCCCCGCAAACCGTTTTTTTCACAAATTAAGTTCGAATGGTGATTTATGCGACAAGATGATTAATTTGTGGCCTATTTCGCGCTTTCAGGAAAAATACCCGCCGAATAAATAAAGTTCTCGCCCGCTCCCGACCGCCGCACAACTGAACAACCTGCGCAAGGTTATCTGCCCTGCGCATAGCTAAGCTCGCGATCTTAAAGCTTAATAAAGTTCTCGCGATAGAAAGCCAGCTCGGCTACGGACTCACGAATATCGTCCATGGCCTGGTGAGTGCCCTGCTTTTTGAAGTTAGCGAGAATTTCAGGCTTCCAGCGACGGGCCAGCTCCTTAAGCGTGCTGACATCCAGGTAGCGGTAATGGAAATATGCTTCCAGCTCCGGCATGTATTTAAACAGGAAGCGGCGGTCCTGCCCGATGCTGTTCCCACAGATAGGAGACGCGCCCTGCGGCACCCACTGCTTGAGGAATTCAAGCGTAGCCAGTTCCGCAGCCCTGTCGTCAAGCTGGCTGGCCTTAACGCGATCGACCAGCCCGCTGCCGGTATGGGTGCGCACGTTCCAGTCATCCATTAGCCCCAGCTGTTCGTCGGACTGGTGAACGGCAATCGTTGGCCCCTCAGCAAGAATATTCAGATTGGCATCGGTCACCAGGGTAGCAATTTCAATTATGCGATCTCGCTCGGGATCGAGACCGGTCATTTCTAAATCAATCCAAATCAGATTGTTTTCGTTTCCACTCATGCTATTTTCCACCCTTCTCGCTCGTCACCCATCCGTACAGATGAGTTAATTCGTATAAAATAGTGTGTATCATAGAGGTTTTGCCCACCAGGGGCGACCAGGAGCCAGTACGATTGAGCAAAAATAAACTCTCCAAAGGGCAGCAGCGCCGGGTTAAAGCAAATCACCAGCGTCGGCTTAAACAAACCGTGGAGAAAGCCGATCCCGATGACTCTCAGTTTGGCGAACCCCGCGATGGCCGCGTGATCAGCCGCTTTGGCCAGCATGCGGACGTGGAATCGCTCGAAGGCGAGGTTCACCGCTGCAACATTCGCCGCACCATACGCTCGCTGGTCACCGGCGACCGCGTCGTCTGGCGTCCGGCAAAAGAAGCCGCCGCAGGCGTCACCATTAAAGGCATCGTCGACGCGGTACATGAACGTACTTCCGTGCTGACCCGCCCGGACTTCTACGACGGCGTAAAACCTATCGCCGCCAACATCGATCAAATCATCATTGTTTCCGCGATCCTGCCCGAACTGTCTCTGAACATTATTGACCGTTATCTCGTGGCCTGCGAAACGCTGGACGTGGAACCGCTGCTGGTGCTCAACAAAACCGACCTTCTCGACGAAGAGGGCCTGAAGTTTGTGAACGAGCAGATGGATATCTACCGCAAAATTGGCTACCGCGTACTGATGGTCTCCAGCTACAAAGCGGAAGGTCTGAAAGCGCTGGAAGAGGCGCTTGTCGATCGAATCAGCATCTTTGCCGGTCAGTCCGGCGTCGGTAAATCCAGCCTGCTGAACAACCTGCTCGGCTTTACGGACTCGCAAATTCTGGTGAACGACGTCTCCGATAACTCCGGTCTGGGCCAGCACACCACCACCGCTTCACGCCTGTATCACTTCCCGGGCGGCGGCGAGGTTATCGACTCCCCCGGCGTACGTGAATTTGGCCTGTGGCACCTCGAGCCGGAACAAATCACCCACGGATTTGTCGAATTCCATGATTATTTAGGCCGTTGCAAATACCGCGACTGTCGCCACGACAACGATCCGGGCTGCGCGCTGCGCGAAGCGGTTGAACGCGGCGAAATCGCCGAAACCCGTTTTGAAAACTACCACCGCATTCTGGAAAGCATGTCGCAGGTAAAAACGCGTAAAAGCTTTTCTGAAACGGATAACTGACAATTAAGCTGGGCGTCGTTTTAGCCAAATTAATTGGATTTGTAGCAAGGCGGCAAAGGAGCTCACCTGATGAGCTTACTTAGGTAAGTGATTCAGAGGAGTGAGAGCAGCTAACGCGGCTACAGATTCAAGTAAGAAGGGTATAGAATCGCCCCCTTTTTTTGTAGAGGCCCTCATCGGGGACATTTAGCCAGGAGGCTATCTTGTTAGACAACATCAAACTTTCGCTGCAATACATTCTGCCGAAACTCTGGCTGACCCGCCTCGCGGGCTGGGGCGCAAGTAAACGTGCAGGCTGGCTGACCAGGCTGGTGATTGACCTGTTCGTTAAATATTACAAGGTCAACATGGCGGAGGCGCAGAAGCCCGACACCGCCAGCTACCGTACCTTTAACGACTTCTTCGTGCGCCCGCTGCGCGACGAAGCCCGCCCAGTCGATACCGATCCAAACGTGCTGGTCATGCCTGCCGACGGCGTTATCAGCCAGCTGGGCCTGATTGAAGAAGACAAAATATTGCAGGCCAAAGGCCACAGCTACAGCCTGGAAGCGCTGCTGGCGGGCAACTACCTGATGGCGGACCTGTTCCGCAACGGCAGCTTTGCCACCACTTATCTGTCTCCGCGCGACTATCACCGCGTGCACATGCCGTGCAACGGCATCCTGCGCGAAATGATTTACGTGCCGGGCGACCTGTTCTCCGTGAATCATCTGACGGCGCAGAACGTCCCCAACCTGTTTGCCCGTAACGAACGCGTTATCTGTCTGTTCGATACCGAATTCGGCCCGATGGCGCAGATTCTGGTCGGCGCAACCGTCGTAGGCAGCATCGAAACCGTCTGGGCTGGCACCATCACGCCTCCGCGTGAAGGCGTGATTAAGCGCTGGACGTGGCCCGCAGGTGAAAGTGAAGGGTCCGTTGCCCTGCTGAAAGGCCAGGAAATGGGCCGCTTCAAACTGGGCTCTACGGTTATCAACCTCTTTGCACCGGGTAAAGTGAACCTCGCCGAACAGCTGCAAAGCCTGTCGGTCACTAAAATTGGCGAGCCGCTGGCCGTGTCTACTGCGCCCGTAGCCGAACCGGAAGTGCCGGTGAGCGAAATCCCGCCGGTGGAAATCGTCGCCGAGCCGGAAGCCAGCCCGCTGGTAGAAACCAAACCCGAAAGTTAACAGGCTTTTCCCTGGCGCTCGCCGTAAGACGGTAAGCGCCAGGTTCAATTAAAGGTACCGATGTGCGTCTGATAATCACTTTTCTGATGGCCTGGTGCCTCAGTCTGAGCGCGTTGGCCGCAACGCTCCCCGACGCAAAGCAGATATCCCAGGAACTTGAGCAGGCAAAAGCCGCGAAGAATCAGCCCAATCAGGCTGAAACGGTAGAAACGCTCACCGCCGCCCTCAACGCGCTTGAAGAGCATAAAGCCTCCCAGGAACGCGCCAGGCAATACCAGCAGGTCATTGATAACTTCCCGAAGCTTTCGCAAACGCTGCGTCAGCAGCTTAACAACCTGCGCGACGAGCCGGAAAAAGTGCCGGAAGGCATGTCCACCGACGCTCTGAATCAGGAAATTTTGCAGGTCAGCAGCCAGCTGCTGGATAAAAGCCGCCTGGCGCAGCAGGAACAGGATCGCACGCGCGAAATTACCGACTCGCTCAGCCAACTTCCGCAGCAGCAAACCGATGCCCGCCGCCAGCTCAACGAAATAGAACGCCGGGCGGGCACCCAGCCAACCGCAGGCACGGCCTTAGCGCAGGCGCAAAATCTCTCTTTGCAGGCTGAAACTGCCCGTCTTAAGGCGCTGGTTGACGAGCTTGAACTGGCCCAGCTTTCGGCCAGCAATCGCCAGGAACTCTCTCGCCTGCGGGCCGAACTCGCGCAGAAGCAGAGCGCCCGGCTGGACGCCTATCTGCAAGGCCTGCGCAACCAGTTGAATAATCAGCGCCAGCGCGAAGCAGAACGCGCGCTGGAAAGTACCGAGCTGCTGGCAGAGAACAGCGCCGATCTGCCTCCCGCCCTGGTTGCTCAGTTCCAGAATAACCGCGAGCTCTCTCAGGCCCTGAATCAACAGGCTCAGAGGATGGATTTGGTCGCCTCACAGCAGCGTCAGGCGACCAGCCAAACGTTGCAGGTGCGTCAGGCTTTAAACACGCTGCGCGAACAGTCCCAGTGGCTCGGCGTCTCCAACGTGCTCGGCGAAGCGCTGCGCGCGCAGGTTGCTCGTCTGCCGGAAATGCCCAAGCCGCAGCAGTTGGATACTGAACTTGCCCAGCTGCGCGTCCAGCGTCTGCACTATGAAGATCTGCTCAACAAACAGCAGCAGCTGCGCCAGCTTCGTCAGGCGGACGGCAACGAGCTAACCGGCGAGCAGAACCGTATTCTGGAGGCGCAGCTCCGCACCCAGCGCGAACTGCTCAACTCTCTGCTCCAGGGCGGCGATACGCTGATCCTCGAGCTGACCAAGCTTAAGGTCGCCAACAGCCAGCTTGAAGATGCGTTGAAAGAGGTCAACGAGGCCACGCACCGCTATCTGTTCTGGACCTCCGATATCAGTCCGATGGGGATTTCCTGGCCGGTTGAAATCGCCCAGGATTTACGTCGTCTGGTTTCGCTGGATACCTTCAGCCAGCTGGGCAGCGCGATGATTATGATGCTGACCAGCAAGGCAACGCTGCTGCCGCTGTTTGGGGCGCTGATCCTCGTGGGGTTCAGCATTAGCTCACGCCGTCACTTTACCGCCTTCCTGGAGCGCTCCAGCGCCAAAGTAGGCAAAGTCACCCAGGACCATTTCACCCTGACGCTGCGCACCCTGTTCTGGTCGATACTGGTTGCCTCGCCGCTGCCCGTCCTGTGGGCAACGTTGGGCTACGGTTTGCAGGAAGCCTGGCCTTATCCGCTGGCGGTTGCCGTCGGCGACGGCGTGACGGCCACCGTGCCGCTGCTGTGGGTGGTGATGATTTGCGCCACCTTCGCCAGGCCAACCGGCCTGTTTGTCGTTCACTTCGGCTGGCCGCGCGAGCGCGTGGCACGGGCAATGCGCTATTACCTGATGAGCATCGGCCTGATTGTGCCGCTGATTATGGCGCTGATCATGTTCGATAACCTCAACGATCGGGAGTTCTCCGGCTCGCTGGGTCGGCTGTGCTTTATGCTGATTTGTGGCGCGCTGGCGCTGGTGACGCTCAGCCTGAAACGCGCCGGTATTCCGCTGTACCTTGATAAACAGGGCAACAGCGATAACGTCGTGAACCGGCTGCTGTGGAACCTGATGCTGTGCGCACCGCTGGCCGCCATGCTGGCCGCCGCTGTAGGCTATCTGGCTACCGCCGGGGCGCTGCTGGCCCGTCTTGAAACCTCGGTCGCGATTTGGTTCCTGCTGCTGGTGATTTATCACGTTATTCGCCGCTGGATGCTGATCCAACGTCGTCGCCTGGCCTTTGACCGCGCCAAGCATCGTCGGGCAGAAATCCTTGCCCAGCGCGCCCGCGGGGAAGAGGAAGCCGCGCACAGCCACAGCACGGAAGGCTCAGCAGAGAACATCGAAGAGGCAGAAATCGATCTGGATACCATCAGCGCCCAGTCTCTGCGCCTGGTCCGTTCGATACTGATGCTGATTGCCCTGCTGTCGGTCATTGTGCTGTGGTCAGAGATTCACTCCGCGTTCGGCTTCCTTGAGAACATCACGCTGTGGGACGCCACGTCTACCGTGCAGGGCGTCGAAAGCATTGAACCTATTACGCTTGGAGACGTGCTGATCGCCATTCTGGTGATCATCATCACCATGCAGCTGGTGCGCAATCTCCCCGCGCTGCTGGAGCTGGCAATTTTGCAGCATCTGGATTTAACGCCCGGCACGGGCTACGCCATCACCACCGTGACCAAGTATTTGCTGCTGCTGATTGGCGGGCTGGTGGGCTTCTCGATGATTGGCATCGAGTGGTCGAAGCTTCAGTGGCTGGTCGCCGCGCTCGGCGTCGGGCTTGGTTTTGGCCTGCAGGAAATCTTCGCCAACTTTATCTCGGGCCTGATTATTCTCTTTGAGAAACCGATTCGCATCGGCGATACCGTGACCATTCGCGATCTGACGGGCAGCGTGACGAAGATTAATACGCGCGCCACCACCATCAGCGACTGGGACCGCAAAGAGATTATCGTGCCGAATAAGGCCTTCATCACCGAGCAGTTTATCAACTGGTCGCTTTCAGACTCCGTGACGCGCGTGGTGCTCACCGTGCCTGCACCGTCCGAGGCGAACAGCGAAGAGGTGACGAAGGTGCTGCTACAGGCCGCAGAGCGCTGCTCGCTGGTGATTGACAACCCGCCGCCGGAAGCATTCCTGGTCGATCTCCAGGCGGGGATTCAAATCTTTGAGCTGCGCATCTACGCCGCAGAAATGGGGCATCGCATGCCGCTGCGCCATGAGATTCATCAGCTGATTCTGCAAGGCTTCCGCGAGCACAATATCGAGCTGCCGTTCCCACCGTTCCAGATGCGTCTGGAGAATATGGGCGGGTCGCGCAGCAGAACGATAACCTCGGCGGGAAAATCGGCCAGGACGGCGGGAAGTTTATAAAATGAAGGCGGGAAGCGCCAAAACGCTTACCCGCCTTTTACCGCAGAGATCCGTCAGGCGCGATCGACGGGGAAAGCCAGCACGTCGGCAAGGCTCTCGGCTCCGAGCGCCAGCATAATCAGGCGATCCACACCCAGCGCCACGCCGGAGCAATCCGGCAGGCCTGCTTTCAGCGCTTCCAGCAAATTCACATCAATCGGCTGCTGCGCTAAGCCGCGCGCGGTGCGTTTGCGATTGTCCTGCTCAAAACGCTGCTCCTGTTCACGAGCGTCGGTCAGCTCGTGGAAACCGTTCGCCAGCTCAATCCCTTTGAAATACACCTCAAAGCGCTCCGCCACGCGGTGATCTTCGGTGCTGATTTGCGCCAGCGCCGCCTGGCTTGCCGGAAAGTGATAAATAAAGGTCGGCTTATCTTTACCGATATGCGGTTCCACGCCGAGGGTAAACAGCAGCTGCAACAGGGTATCGCGATCTTCTTCGCTATCGGCAATGTTGCTTAAATCAAGCTTCGCCGCCGCTTCACGCAGCAGGGTTTTATCCGCTGACAGAGGATCGATTTCCAGGTGGCGCTGGAAAGCCTGCTGATAGGAGAGAGACTCCGCAGCTTCGCATTCCAGAACCTGCTGCAGCAGATCGTCCACTTCATTCATCAGGCGGTACATATCGTAATGCGGACGATACCATTCCAGCATGGTGAACTCTGGATTGTGATGGCGACCCATTTCTTCATTACGGAAACTGCGGCACAGCTGGAATACCGGGCCAACGCCCGCCGCCAGCAGACGCTTCATGTGGTATTCCGGGCTGGTCATCAGGTAGAGGTTCACGCCCTGAGCGTGGCCAGGGCCAACAAAACGGGTTTCAAACGGCACCAGATGAATATCCGTGACCGTCGCCTGGCTCATGCAGGGGGTTTCCACCTCCAGTACGCCGCGGTCGGCAAAAAAGCGCCGAATTTCCGCCATGATGGCGGCGCGTTTCAACAGGTTGGGGATGGAGGCGCTCGGCTGCCAGGTGGCCGTTTCGCTCATGGTAAAGTCTCCGTAGTCAAACAAGGCCAGGAAGTCTACTCGTATCCCTGAAAGGAGACAAATTTTGCGCAGCAAAAGAAAGCGGCACGGGCCCGCACATGCCGATATACCAGGATAATTCCGTGACGGAACTCATTAATCTGATTAATTAATTGCCGCACAGATCGGCAAAAAAATCGAACTCGTCAAATTTCCTTAAAATCCCCCCGGTTATAATCCTCTACCTACAAAGGAGCAGGGAAAAAACCTTTCGCAATCGCCGCTGCCGTTTTGGTGGACTACCTTTGGTGTCATTAGCATTGCGAAATCACTATAAAACTGGAGGAATGTCGTGCAAACCTTTCAAGCCGATCTCGCCATAATTGGCGCTGGCGGAGCGGGCCTACGAGCGGCCATCGCGGCTGCCCAGGCCAATCCACAGGCTAAAATCGCTCTGATTTCCAAAGTCTATCCCATGCGTAGCCACACCGTGGCCGCTGAAGGTGGCTCCGCCGCCGTCGCACAGGATCACGACAGCTTTGAATATCATTTCCACGACACCGTTGCCGGCGGCGACTGGCTGTGCGAACAGGATGTCGTCGACCACTTCGTGCATCAGTGCCCGACCGAAATGACCCAGCTTGAGCAATGGGGTTGCCCTTGGAGCCGTCGCCCGGACGGTTCGGTCAACGTCAGGCGCTTCGGGGGCATGAAGATTGAGCGCACCTGGTTTGCCGCGGATAAAACCGGCTTCCACATGCTGCACACCCTGTTCCAGACCTC
This sequence comes from Buttiauxella sp., assembly GCA_036489025.1. Taxonomy (GTDB): domain Bacteria; phylum Pseudomonadota; class Gammaproteobacteria; order Enterobacterales; family Enterobacteriaceae; genus Dryocola. The sequence continues at coordinate 10,190 of DASXGN010000008.1, read as the reverse complement.
ATTACAGTTCCCGCAAATCCAGCGTTTCGACGAACATTTCGTCCTCGATATTCTGGTCGATGACGGCCAGGCTCGCGGTCTGGTGGCCATGAACATGATGGAAGGCACGCTGGTGCAAATCCGCGCCAACGCCGTCGTCATGGCGACCGGCGGCGCGGGACGCGTTTATCGCTACAACACCAACGGCGGCATCGTCACCGGCGACGGAATGGGCATGGCGCTGAGCCACGGCGTTCCGCTTCGCGATATGGAATTTGTCCAGTATCACCCAACCGGCCTGCCGGGTTCCGGCATCCTGATGACGGAAGGCTGCCGCGGCGAAGGCGGTATCCTGGTAAACAAAGACGGCTATCGCTATTTGCAGGATTACGGCATGGGGCCAGAAACCCCGCTCGGCGAGCCGAAGAACAAATATATGGAGCTGGGCCCGCGCGACAAAGTCTCCCAGGCCTTCTGGCACGAATGGCGCGCCGGTCGCACCGTTCCAACTCCGCGCGGCGATGTGGTTTACCTCGACCTGCGCCACCTGGGCGAGAAAAAGCTCCTTGAACGCCTGCCGTTTATCTGCGAGCTGGCGAAAGCCTATGTCGGCGTCGACCCGGTTAAAGAACCGATTCCCGTGCGCCCAACCGCGCACTACACCATGGGCGGCATTGAAACTAACGCAACCTGTGAAACCCGCATTAAAGGTCTGTTCGCCGTCGGCGAATGCTCTTCGGTCGGCCTGCACGGCGCCAACCGTTTAGGTTCTAACTCGCTGGCCGAGCTGGTGGTGTTTGGCCGCATGGCGGGCGAGCAGGCGATGGAGCGCGCCAACGGTGCTCAGCCTGCCAACGACGCGGCGCTAGGCGCTCAGGCCGTCGAGGTGGAAAAACGTCTGAAGCAGCTGGTGAACCAGGAAGGCAACGAGAACTGGTCGAAGATCCGCGACGAAATGGGCCTCTCCATGGAAGAAGGCTGCGGAATTTACCGCACGCCGGAGCTGATGCAGAAAACCATCGACAAGCTGGCCGAACTGCAGGAACGCTTCAAGCGCGTGCGCATTACCGACACCTCCAGCGTGTTCAATACCGACCTGCTTTACACCATCGAGCTGGGTCACGGCCTGAACGTCGCAGAATGTATGGCGCATTCAGCGATGGCGCGTAAAGAGTCTCGCGGGGCGCACCAGCGCCTGGACGAAGGCTGTACGGAACGCGACGACGTCAACTTCCTGAAACACACTCTCGCCTTCCGCGATGCCGACGGCACCACGCGTCTGGATTACAGCGACGTGAAAATCACCACCCTGCCACCGGCCAAACGCGTCTACGGGGCGGAAGCAGAAGCAGCCGACAAGAAGGAGGCGACGAATGGCTGATGTGATGAAGACCCTGAAGATTGAAATAGTGCGCTACAACCCGGAAACGGACGGCGAGCCGCACAGCGCCATGTATGAAGTCCCTTATGATGAGCAAACCTCGCTGCTGGACGCGCTGGGTTACATCAAGGACAACCTGGCGCCCGATCTGACCTACCGCTGGTCGTGCCGCATGGCGATTTGCGGCTCCTGCGGCATGATGGTTAACCGCGTGCCGAAGCTGGCCTGCAAGACCTTCCTGCGTGAATACACCCAGGGCATGAAGGTAGAAGCGCTGGCTAACTTCCCAATCGAGCGCGATCTGGTGGTCGATATGACCCACTTTATCGAAAGCCTCGAAGCGATCAAGCCGTACATCATCGGTAACCCGCGCACGCCGGATCAGGGGCCAAACACCCAGACCCCAGCGCAGATGGCGAAATACCATCAGTTCTCGGGCTGCATCAACTGCGGCCTGTGCTACGCGGCGTGTCCGCAGTTCGGCCTCAATCCAGAGTTCATCGGCCCGGCGGCGATTACGCTTGCCCACCGCTACAACCTGGACAGTCGCGATAACGGCAAGAAACAGCGTATGGCGCAGTTAAACGGCCAGAACGGCGTGTGGAGCTGCACTTTTGTCGGCTTCTGCTCCGAAGTCTGTCCAAAACACGTCGATCCGGCAGCCGCCATTCAGCAGGGCAAAGTCGAAAGCGCGAAAGACTTTTTGATTGCCACCCTGAAACCACGCTAAGGAGTGCACAATGACCACGAAACGTAAGCCTTATGTTCGGCCCATGACGGCGACCTGGTGGCAGAAGCTGGGCTTTTATCGCTTTTATATGCTGCGCGAAGGCACCTCAGTACCGGCGGTCTGGTTCAGCCTGGTGCTGATTTACGGCCTGTTCGCCCTCAAAGGCGGCCCGGAAAACTGGGCGGGATTTGTTAGCTTTTTACAAAATCCCATCGTCGTGATCCTCAACCTGATAACGCTTGCCGCCGCGCTGCTGCATACCAAAACCTGGTTTGAGCTGGCGCCAAAGGCCGCCAATATCATCGTCAAAGATGAAAAAATGGGGCCGGAACCGGTCATCAAAGGGCTGTGGGCCGTTACGGCCGTAGCCACCGTCGTTATCCTGTTTGTCGCACTGTTCTGGTAAGGGGACGTTATGATCAATCCAAATCCGAAACGCTCCGACGAGCCGGTCTTCTGGGGCCTGTTTGGCGCAGGCGGCATGTGGGGGGCAATTATCGCGCCGGTTATCGTGCTGCTGGTGGGTATTATGCTGCCGCTGGGCCTGTTTCCCGGCGATGCGCTGGGCTATGACCGGGTTTATGCCTTCGCGCACAGCCTGATTGGCCGCCTGTTCATCTTCCTGATGATCGTGCTGCCGCTGTGGTGCGGCCTGCACCGCATTCACCACGCGATGCACGATCTGAAGATTCATATCCCTTCGGGCAAGTGGGTCTTCTACGGGCTGGCGGCGATTCTGACGGTCGTCACGCTGATTGGCGTCATCGCCATCTGATCTCGCGCCGTTTCGCGAAAAGGTCTGCTCCGGCAGGCCTTTTTTATTTGCCCGTCTGCTCCAGCATCCAGCGGGTGAAATCAGCCATCGCCGGGGTTTCCGGGCGCGATTGCAGGCGCGTCAGCCAATAGCCACCAAGATTTATCTGCGCGGTAAACGGCTTCACAATGCGCCCGCTGTTCAGCAGGTGGGTGAACATTTCCACCGGGGCAATGGCAATGCCCACGCCAGCCTGCGCGGCTTCCAGCATTGTCACCGAGGAATCAAACACCATCACCCTATGGGTCGGTGAAGGCGGCTGTTCGCCCGCGGCCTGGAGCCAGTTCGCCCATTCATCGCGTCGGTATGAACGCAATAAAGTGAACCTGAGCACGTCCGCAGGGTGCCGCAGCTCGTTCGCCAGCTCCGGGGAACACAGCGGTGACAGCGGGGCATCGCACAGAAACTCCGCCTCAGTGCCGTGCCACGCGCCGCCGCCGTAGCGAATCGTGTAATCTAACCCCTCGGCCGCAGGATCTACCCGGTTATTGTGCGTTGAGAGATGCAAATCTATATGCGGAAATTCGCGCTGGAATGCTTCCAGGCGGGGCAACAGAAAGCCGGTGGCGAAGGTGCCCACCACGCCAATTTTGAGCTTCTCCCGCGCCAGATTTTTAGAAAAACGGTCCAGCATTCCGGCAATGCGGTCGAAGGAATCGTTCAGCACGGGAAGAAGATTCTCCCCTTCGGTGGTCAGCGTTAATCCGCGGGACACGCGCACAAACAGCTGGCAGTGCAGCTGCTGCTCCAGGGCTTTCACCTGCTGGCTAATCGCCGAATGGCTGACGTTTAATTCAATCGCGGCATTAGTAAAACTTAGGTGCCTTGCCGCCGCCTCGAAGGCCCGCAGGGCGTTAAGCGGAATATAGCTGCGCGTCATGGATTTATCCGTAAGAAAATCTAAAGGCTGGTGCTCAATTTAATCGTTTGTCATCCTGAGTCAATTGCAACAGACTGAGCGCGTCTGATGGGCCCCGGACATCCTGTCTTGTCACTTTATGGAAGAACCTCAATGCTAAAAAAATCGCTGTGCTGTGCGCTGGCCCTGGCCGCCTCATCCTCAACATTTGCCGCTTCAAAACCGCTGACGGAAAAACAGATCGCTAAAGCCGTCAACGGCACGCTCATTCCGCTGCTCAAAGAGCAGAACATTCCGGGTATGGCCGTCGCCGTCATCTATCACGGCAAACCTTACTACTTCACCTATGGCAAGGCCGACGTCGCCCAAAACGTGCCGGTGAGCAAAGAAACGCTGTTTGAGCTTGGGTCGGTAAGCAAAACCTTTACCGGCGTGCTGGGCGGCGACAGCCTGGCCCGGGGTGAAATCAAACTGAGCGACCCGGCAATCAAATACTGGCCGGAACTGAAGGGCAGGCAGTGGCAGGATATTACCCTGCTGCACCTGGCAACCTACACCGCGGGCGGCCTGCCGCTTCAGGTGCCCGATGAGGTAACCGACCAGGCTTCTCTGCTGAAGTTCTACCAATCCTGGCAGCCGCAGTGGGCGCCCGGCGAGAAGCGTTTGTACGCCAACTCCAGCATTGGGCTGTTCGGTGCCCTGGCGGTTAAACCGTCGGGGATGAGCTTTGAACAGGCCATGACCCGACGCGTCCTCCAGCCGCTGAGCCTGAGCCATACCTGGATCAAAGTCCCCGCCTCGCAAGAGAAGCACTACGCCTGGGGCTACAGCAAAAGCGATAAGCCCGTGCGCGTATCGCCCGGCGCGCTGGATATGGAATCTTACGGGGTAAAATCATCCATTGAAGATATGGCCAGCTGGGTGCAGGCCAATATGGATCCGCAGCCGGTGAAAAATGAAACCCTGAAGCGGGGAATTGAGCTGGCGCAGGCCAGATACTGGCGCGTGGGCAGCATGTATCAGGGCCTGGGTTGGGAAATGCTCAACTGGCCGGTAAAAGTCGAACCGCTGAGCAACGACAGCGACAGCAAAGTCGCGCTGGCCCCGCACGCGGCCACCGTTATTGAGCCGCCGGTTCCTGAGGTAAAAGCCTCCTGGGTGCATAAAACAGGCTCCACCGGCGGCTTTGGCAGCTATGCGGCCTTTATTCCAGAACAGCAAATTGGCGTCGTGCTGCTGGCGAATAAAAACTACCCAAACCCTGAGCGTATAAAAGCAGGCTATAAAATTCTCGAAGCTTTGCAGTAATCGCTAAAGCCTGCCCCGGCAGGCTTTTTTATTGCTCCTGCGCTACACAGTTTCCAGCCGCAATCTACACTTAGCAAAAAACAGACAAGGAATTTGCTATGCGCATCTGGCCGATTGTTTCCGCAGTGGCAGTGGCGTTATTGGTGGTTGCCTGTAGTTCTCCCACCCCGCCGACGGGCGTCACGGTCGTGAATAACTTCGACGCGAAACGCTATCTCGGGCAGTGGTATGAAATTGCCCGCTTTGACCATAGCTTCGAACGCGGCCTGGAAAAGGTCACCGCGACCTACAGCCTGATGGACGACGGCGGCCTGCGCGTGGTCAATCGAGGATTCAACCCCGATCGCCAGATGTGGCAGCAGAGCATTGGCAAGGCGTATTTCACCGGATCCCCGGACAGGGCGGCGCTGAAGGTTTCGTTCTTCGGACCTTTCTACGGCGGCTATAACATCATTGCGCTCGATAAGGACTACCGCCACGCGCTGATTTGCGGCCCGAACCGCGACTACCTGTGGATTCTGTCGCGCACGCCGACCATCAGCCCGGAAGTGAAGCAGCAGATGCTGGAGACAGCGACCCGACAGGGCTTCCCGGTAGAGAAGCTCCTGTGGATCAAACAGTAGTTAGTGAGTGCTCAGCTTCAGCCCAATAATACCTACCACGATCAGCGCCAGGCTCGCCAGACGGGCCGGGCTGGCCGATTCGCCGAGCAGTAAAATGCCCGCGGTCGCGGCACCTACCGCGCCAATTCCCGTCCAGACGGCGTAAGCCGTGCCGGTGGGCAAAGTTTTCATTGCCCAGGAGAGCAGCACGACGCTCACCACCATCGCCACAACGGTAATAACGCTTGGCCACAGGCGGCTAAAACCGTGGGTGTATTTCAGGCCAACGGCCCAGACAACTTCCAGCAGACCGGCAATAAACAAGATTAACCAGGACATGATTGCTCCAGAAAAGGGGCCGTCCCCGAAGAAAAGAAGCGCCTGCGGGTCGTCCCACAGGGCTGTTTTGAGACGCTTAGTGTAGCACTCCCGGCGCACAACATCTGGCTTTCTGCCGCGTTCCTAAGCCAGGAAATAGCTCTACATTGTGGCGTAGTTCGACAATTCATTTTGCCTGAAACATTCATATGATTTAAACGTTTCCCTACGCACCTGAAAAGGCTGTATTGATGAATGCCGTGATTATTAAAAATGTATAAAATTTTACTTATCGACCGATGTTTTTACAGTCTTCAGGGCCTTAGGCAATTAATTAACAAAACCAATACATTTAGTATCTTTGACACCGATAATTTATTCATAGCCCGAGAAAAAATAATGCAGTGGCAGCCTAATATGGTTATTGCCGACTTCTCTGGGTTCTCAAATATATTACATAACGTTCAGCAGCTCTCCGCCATTTATTCAGCCTGCGGGAAATCAACGCGCTTAATGGTGATGCAAAGCGGCGACTATCCTCATATCGAAGAGTATTGCCGTGAGCAGGGAACGCTGGAGATAGTCAGTAAATCCCTGTCGCTGAATGCGCTTCATTCGCTGATCGAGCAAACGCTTAACACCCGCCCACCCTTCAGGTATCGGCGGCAGCAGATCACGTCATTGCTGACGCTGCGGGAAGAGCGAGTTTTAAAATTATGGACGGAAGCGGCAAGTAATGAAGTGATTGCAGGCGTCATGGGAATCAGCCCTAAAACGGTATATACCTATAAACGGAATATTCGCATGAAGCTGGGCGCTGACAATCGATTCTCTTTATTTTTATCTCACCCCGCAGAAATGGCAGAATAACGGTACGGCAGCGAATACCGTACCGTCGATGCCGTCGTTAATTCTGAGCTTTTGTTGCCGCACCAGAAATAGCACTGCCACCACTTGATATATCTTCACCAACGCCACGCGTAGTATTACAAGCGGTCAGTAATGACGAAAGCACCACGAGTGAAAAGAACGCTGCAATAGTTTTCTTAATCATGACATTTTTCCTTTTTTGCCCATGTGGTTGTGTATAGCCACTTAAGCATAGCCAAAAAATGGAAAGCTGACGCCGATGAGAGATTTTTTAGGAGTTGTTGAAGTTATTTGTTGGTTGCACGCTCAATGGCGCCACCGAGATGCTGTAAGTCTTCGCCGAAGCCACGCGTGGTGTTGCAGCCGCTCAGAAAGGTCGCCAGCAGCGCGATAAAAAGAAAATACTTAGCCATACGATTCATCTTCCCTGCCTGCAACAAGCGGCGGCGCAGTGCCAGGACCACGCCGCGATCGCGCGCGAATTACTTAACGCGAGAAACGTATTCGCCAGAGCGAGTGTCAACTTTGATCACTTCGCCAATCTGTACGAACAATGGCACTTTAACCACAGCGCCGGTAGACAGCGTGGCTGGTTTACCGCCGGTACCTGCGGTATCGCCCTTCAGACCTGGATCGGTTTCCACGATTTCCAGCTCAACGAAGTTTGGTGGCGTCACCTGGATTGGACGACCGTTCCACAGGGTAACGATACATTCAGCCTGATCCAGCAGCCATTTAGCGTTATCGCCAATCGCTTTCTCGTCGGCGGCCAGCTGCTCGAAGGTTTCGTTATTCATGAAGTGATAGAACTCACCGTCGTTGTACAGGTAAGTCAGGTTCATATCTACAACGTCTGCGCCTTCGGCGGAGTCGGTAGATTTAAAGGTTTTTTCAACGCGGGTGCCGGTCAGCAGGCGGCGCATTTTAACGCGGGCAAAGGCCTGGCCTTTACCTGGTTTCACGAACTCGCTGGATTCGACTGCGTAAGGCTCGCCTTCGAACATGATTTTAAGACCGGAACGAAAATCGTTGCTAGAATAAGTCGCCATAAGGCCCTCTGAAATTGTTAATTGGTAGCTTAGCCAAAAAAATGGCAGACATTGTAACCCTAAACCCCCCCCGCAGAGAAGATTGGTTAACGCAACTTGCCGATGTTATAACCGATCCTGACGAACTGTTGCATATTTTAAATGTAGACGCTGACGAAGAGTTGCTGGCGGGACGCGATGCACGTCGCCTTTTCGCGCTCAGAGTGCCGCGCGCTTTCGTTGCGCGCATGGAAAAAGGCAACCCCAACGATCCCCTTCTGCGCCAGGTTCTCACGGCAAAGCAGGAGTTCATTGCCGCGCCAGGTTTTAGCACCGATCCTCTTGAAGAACAACACAGCGTGGTGCCCGGCCTGCTGCACAAGTACCGAAACCGCGCCCTGCTGCTGGTTAAAGGCGGCTGCGCCGTCAACTGCCGCTACTGCTTCCGCCGCCATTTTCCCTACGCGGATAATCAGGGCAACAAGCGAAACTGGCAGGCCGCGCTGAGCTACATTAGCGAACACCCGGAGCTGGATGAAATCATCTTCTCCGGCGGCGATCCGCTGATGGCCAAAGATAGCGAGCTGGACTGGCTGCTGAACGAGCTGGAGGCCATTCCACACGTCAAACGCCTGCGCATTCACAGTCGCCTGCCGATAGTCATTCCCGCGCGCATTACGGATACGCTGGTTGCCCGCCTCGCCCGCTCGCGTTTACAGGTGCTGCTGGTGAATCATATTAACCACGCGCAGGAGATGGGCGACGAGTTCAGCCGGGCAATGGCAAATCTGCGCCTGGCTGGCGTCACCCTGCTTAACCAAAGCGTGCTGCTGCGCGGCGTGAACGATAGCGCACAGACGCTGGCAGATTTAAGCAACGCGCTGTTTGATGCGGGCGTCATGCCGTATTACCTGCACGTACTGGACAGGGTGCAGGGCGCGGCACACTTCATGGTGAGCGACGATGAGGCCAGGGAGATTATGCGTGAGCTGCTGACGCTGATTTCAGGCTATATGGTGCCGAAACTCGCCCGTGAAATTGGCGGTGAGCCGAGTAAAACGCCGCTGGATTTGCAGCTGAGGCAGAGTTAAAAAAATCACCTTCCCCTTAGGGAGAAGGTGATGCTTGTAAATCAGTTAGGGCACTTATAAACCTGGCCGGTCATGGTGCTGGCGGTCGGCGCGAAGCTCGACAGCAGGTTTTGGCTCGGACTGCTTACGCCATAAATCACGTTGCCGCCCATGGCTGCCGCGTTGTTGCGCAGGGCATTTGCCGCGCCGCGCATTGAGCCGCCCTCATCGCCGTGCTGCCCGGACAGCCAGTTGCTCTGCTCGCCGGTTGCGTTGCCTAGCAGCTGACAGCTGCTGGCGGGCTTCTCTTCAACAAAACGAACGCTCTGCCCGGCTGCACTCAGCTCGTTGCTGGTACTGCAACCTGCCAGCAGCAACGCTGCCACAGCCATTCCTGCTGAAACTTTTATGCGCATGTTGTTCCCCGTAATCAATTTGTTGGGCCATCATCGCCCGGTAAGACCTTATACCAGAGTGCGATGCAAAAGAAAAAACCCTCAGACATTTCTGCCTGAGGGTTTCTTTAACACAAGGTGCTATGGGTTACATCATGCCGCCCATGCCACCCATACCGCCCATGCCTGCTGCGCCTAAATCAGGCGCGTCGCCTTTAGGCAGGTCGGTGATCATGCACTCAGTGGTGATCATCAGGCCAGCCACGGACGCCGCGTACTGCAGAGCAGAACGGGTCACTTTGGTTGGGTCCAGGATGCCCATGTCGATCATGTTGCCGTATTCTTCAGTTGCCGCGTTGTAGCCGTAGTTGCCGTCGCCCGCTTTCACGTTGTTAGCAACAACAGATGGCTCTTCGCCGCAGTTCAGAACGATCTGACGCAGCGGGGATTCCATTGCGCGCAGCGCAACTTTGATACCCACGTTCTGGTCTTCGTTCTGGCCACGCAGTTCAGACAGTTTGGACGCAACGCGAATCAGCGCAACACCACCACCGGCAACCACACCTTCTTCAACCGCAGCACGGGTAGCGTGCAGGGCATCTTCAACGCGTGCTTTCTTCTCTTTCATTTCAACTTCGGTAGCAGCACCGACTTTGATTACCGCAACGCCGCCAGCCAGTTTAGCTACGCGCTCCTGCAGTTTTTCACGGTCGTAATCAGAAGTTGCTTCTTCGATCTGCTGGCGAATCTGAGTCACACGGCCCTGAATCGCTGCTTCTTCACCATTACCATCGATGATGGTGGTGGTGTCTTTGTTGATAACGATACGTTTAGCA